>NZ_JBPUGF010000001.1:0-7279 GCF_051547705.1 Bradyrhizobium sp. BR 1432
TTACGTATTGCTAAGGTTAACTTACTACCCAGTGAACCTCCTCGCAGCACCTGCCATCAGATTGTGTTTGTTAGTCGCTTTTTTTTTTGGAATTTTTTTTTTGGAATTTTTTTTTTGCGCTAACAACCTCCTGCCGTTTTGCCCGTGCATATCGGTCACGAACAAATCTGATTACTAAACACAGTAGCCTGGATTTGTTCTATCAGTAATCGACCTTATTCCTAATTAAATAGAGCAAATCCCCTTATTGGGGGTAAGACATGAAGATGCCAGAAAAACATGACCTGTTGGCCGCCATTCTCGCGGCAAAGGAACAAGGCATCGGGGCAATCCTTGCGTTTGCAATGGCGTACCTTCGCGGCAGATATAATGGCGGTGCGTTTACAAAAACAGTAATCGACGCAACGATGTGCGCCATTATCGCCTAGTTCATTCGTGACCTTCTCGACTTCGCCGGACTAAGTAGCAATCTCGCTTATATAACGAGCGTGTTTATCGGCTACATCGGTACTGACTCGATTGGTTCGCTTATCAAACGCTTCGCTGCTAAAAAAGCCGGAGTAGAAGATGGTAGAAATCAATAATCAACGTAAGGCGTTCCTCGATATGCTGGCGTGGTCGGAGGGAACTGATAACGGACGTCAGAAAACCAGAAATCATGGTTATGACGTCATTGTAGGCGGAGAGCTATTTACTGATTACTCCGATCACCCTCGCAAACTTGTCACGCTAAACCCAAAACTCAAATCAACAGGCGCCGGACGCTACCAGCTTCTTTCCCGTTGGTGGGATGCCTACCGCAAGCAGCTTGGCCTGAAAGACTTCTCTCCGAAAAGTCAGGACGCTGTGGCATTGCAGCAGATTAAGGAGCGTGGCGCTTTACCTATGATTGATCGTGGTGATATCCGTCAGGCAATCGACCGTTGCAGCAATATCTGGGCTTCACTGCCGGGCGCTGGTTATGGTCAGTTCGAGCATAAGGCTGACAGCCTGATTGCAAAATTCAAAGAAGCGGGCGGAACGGTCAGAGAGATTGATGTATGAGCAGAGTCACCGCGATTATCTCCGCTCTGGTTATCTGCATCATCGTCTGCCTGTCATGGGCTGTTAATCATTACCGTGATAACGCCATTACCTACAAAGCCCAGCGCGACAAAAATGCCAGAGAACTGAAGCTGGCGAACGCGGCAATTACTGACATGCAGATGCGTCAGCGTGATGTTGCTGCGCTCGATGCAAAATACACGAAGGAGTTAGCTGATGCTAAAGCTGAAAATGATGCTCTGCGTGATGATGTTGCCGCTGGTCGTCGTCGGTTGCACATCAAAGCAGTCTGTCAGTCAGTGCGTGAAGCCACCACCGCCTCCGGCGTGGATAATGCAGCCTCCCCCGACTGGCAGACACCGCTGAACGGGATTATTTCACCCTCAGAGAGAGGCTGATCACTATGCAAAAACAACTGGAAGGAACCCAGAAGTATATTAATGAGCAGTGCAGATAGAGTTGCCCATATCGATGGGCAACTCATGCAATTATTGTGAGCAATACACACGCGCTTCCAGCGGAGTATAAATGCCTAAAGTAATAAAACCGAGCAATCCATTTACGAATGTTTGCTGGGTTTCTGTTTTAACAACATTTTCTGCGCCGCCACAAATTTTGGCTGCATCGACAGTTTTCTTCTGCCCAATTCCAGAAACGAAGAAATGATGGGTGATGGTTTCCTTTGGTGCTACTGCTGCCGGTTTGTTTTGAACAGTAAACGTCTGTTGAGCACATCCTGTAATAAGCAGGGCCAGCGCAGTAGCGAGTAGCATTTTTTTCATGGTGTTATTCCCGATGCTTTTTGAAGTTCGCAGAATCGTATGTGTAGAAAATTAAACAAACCCTAAACAATGAGTTGAAATTTCATATTGTTAATATTTATTAATGTATGTCAGGTGCGATGAATCGTCATTGTATTCCCGGATTAACTATGTCCACAGCCCTGACGGGGAACTTCTCTGCGGGAGTGTCCGGGAATAATTAAAACGATGCACACAGGGTTTAGCGCGTACACGTATTGCATTATGCCAACGCCCCGGTGCTGACACGGAAGAAACCGGACGTTATGATTTAGCGTGGAAAGATTTGTGTAGTGTTCTGAATGCTCTCAGTAAATAGTAATGAATTATCAAAGGTATAGTAATATCTTTTATGTTCATGGATATTTGTAACCCATCGGAAAACTCCTGCTTTAGCAAGATTTTCCCTGTATTGCTGAAATGTGATTTCTCTTGATTTCAACCTATCATAGGACGTTTCTATAAGATGCGTGTTTCTTGAGAATTTAACATTTACAACCTTTTTAAGTCCTTTTATTAACACGGTGTTATCGTTTTCTAACACGATGTGAATATTATCTGTGGCTAGATAGTAAATATAATGTGAGACGTTGTGACGTTTTAGTTCAGAATAAAACAATTCACAGTCTAAATCTTTTCGCACTTGATCGAATATTTCTTTAAAAATGGCAACCTGAGCCATTGGTAAAACCTTCCATGTGATACGAGGGCGCGTAGTTTGCATTATCGTTTTTATCGTTTCAATCTGGTCTGACCTCCTTGTGTTTTGTTGATGATTTATGTCAAATATTAGGAATGTTTTCACTTAATAGTATTGGTTGCGTAACAAAGTGCGGTCCTGCTGGCATTCTGGAGGGAAATACAACCGACAGATGTATGTAAGGCCAACGTGCTCAAATCTTCATACAGAAAGATTTGAAGTAATATTTTAACCGCTAGATGAAGAGCAAGCGCATGGAGCGACAAAATGAATAAAGAACAATCTGCTGATGATCCCTCCGTGGATCTGATTCGTGTAAAAAATATGCTTAATAGCACCATTTCTATGAGTTACCCTGATGTTGTAATTGCATGTATAGAACATAAGGTGTCTCTGGAAGCATTCAGAGCAATTGAGGCAGCGTTGGTGAAGCACGATAATAATATGAAGGATTATTCCCTGGTGGTTGACTGATCACCATAACTGCTAATCATTCAAACTATTTAGTCTGTGACAGAGCCAACACGCAGTCTGTCACTGTCAGGAAAGTGGTAAAACTGCAACTCAATTACTGCAATGCCCTCGTAATTAAGTGAATTTACAATATCGTCCTGTTCGGAGGGAAGAACGCGGGATGTTCATTCTTCATCACTTTTAATTGATGTATATGCTCTCTTTTCTGACGTTAGTCTCCGACGGCAGGCTTCAATGACCCAGGCTGAGAAATTCCCGGACCCTTTTTGCTCAAGAGCGATGTTAATTTGTTCAATCATTTGGTTAGGAAAGCGGATGTTGCGGGTTGTTGTTCTGCGGGTTCTGTTCTTCGTTGACATGAGGTTGCCCCGTATTCAGTGTCGCTGATTTGTATTGTCTGAAGTTGTTTTTACGTTAAGTTGATGCAGATCAATTAATACGATACCTGCGTCATAATTGATTATTTGACGTGGTTTGATGGCCTCCACGCACGTTGTGATATGTAGATGATAATCATTATCACTTTACGGGTCCTTTCCGGTGAAAAAAAGGTACCAAAAAAAACATCGTCGTGAGTAGTGAACCGTAAGCAGGTGCTGCGAGGAGGTTCACTGGGTAGTAAGTTAACCTTCATAACCGTATTGCTAAGGTTAACTTACTACCCAGTGAACCTCCTCGCAGCACCTGCTTACGGTTCACTACTCACGACGATGTTTTTTTGGTACCTTTTTTTCACCGGAAAGGACCCGTAAAGTGATAATGATTATCATCTACATATCACAACGTGCGTGGAGGCCATCAAACCACGTCAAATAATCAATTATGACGCAGGTATCGTATTAATTGATCTGCATCAACTTAACGTAAAAACAACTTCAGACAATACAAATCAGCGACACTGAATACGGGGCAACCTCATGTCAACGAAGAACAGAACCCGCAGAACAACAACCCGCAACATCCGCTTTCCTAACCAAATGATTGAACAAATTAACATCGCTCTTGAGCAAAAAGGGTCCGGGAATTTCTCAGCCTGGGTCATTGAAGCCTGCCGTCGGAGACTAACGTCAGAAAAGAGAGCATATACATCAATTAAAAGTGATGAAGAATGAACATCCCGCGTTCTTCCCTCCGAACAGGACGATATTGTAAATTCACTTAATTACGAGGGCATTGCAGTAATTGAGTTGCAGTTTTACCACTTTCCTGACAGTGACAGACTGCGTGTTGGCTCTGTCACAGACTAAATAGTTTGAATGATTAGCAGTTATGGTGATCAGTCAACCACCAGGGAATAATCCTTCATATTATTATCGTGCTTCACCAACGCTGCCTCAATTGCTCTGAATGCTTCCAGAGACACCTTATGTTCTATACATGCAATTACAACATCAGGGTAACTCATAGAAATGGTGCTATTAAGCATATTTTTTACACGAATCAGATCCACGGAGGGATCATCAGCAGATTGTTCTTTATTCATTTTGTCGCTCCATGCGCTTGCTCTTCATCTAGCGGTTAAAATATTACTTCAAATCTTTCTGTATGAAGATTTGAGCACGTTGGCCTTACATACATCTGTCGGTTGTATTTCCCTCCGACAATGCGAGCAGGACCGCACTTTGTTACGCAACCAATACTATTAAGTGAAAACATTCCTAATATTTGACATAAATCATCAACAAAACACAAGGAGGTCAGACCAGATTGAAACGATAAAAACGATAATGCAAACTACGCGCCCTCGTATCACATGGAAGGTTTTACCAATGGCTCAGGTTGCCATTTTTAAAGAAATATTCGATCAAGTGCGAAAAGATTTAGACTGTGAATTGTTTTATTCTGAACTAAAACGTCACAACGTCTCACATTATATTTACTATCTAGCCACAGATAATATTCACATCGTGTTAGAAAACGATAACACCGTGTTAATAAAAGGACTTAAAAAGGTTGTAAATGTTAAATTCTAAGAAACACGCATCTTATAGAAACGTCCTATGATAGGTTGAAATCAAGAGAAATCACATTTCAGCAATACAGGGAAAATCTTGCTAAAGCAGGAGTTTTCCGATGGGTTACAAATATCCATGAACATAAAAGATATTACTATACCTTTGATAATTCATTACTGATTTACTGAGAGCATTCAGAACACTACACAAATCTTTCCACGCTAAATCATAACGTCCGGTTTCTGGTCAGCACCGGGTGTTGGCATAATGCAATACGTGTACGCGCTAAACCCTGTGTGCATCGTTTTAATTATTCCCGGACACTCCCGCATAATATTCCTGTTAGGGCTGTGGACATAGTTAATCCGGAATACAATGACGATTCATCGCACCTGACATACATTAATAAATATTAACAATATGAAATTTCAACTCATTGTTTAGGGTTTGTTTAATTTTCTACACATACGATTCTGCGAACTTCAAAAAGCATCGGGAATAACACCATGAAAAAAATGCTACTCGCTACTGCGCTGGCCCTGCTTATTACAGGATGTGCTCAACAGACGTTTACTGTTCAAAACAAACCGGCAGCAGTAGCACCAAAGGAAACCATCACCCATCATTTCTTCGTTTCTGGAATTGGGCAGAGAAAACTGTCGATGCAGCCAAAATTGTGGCGGCGCAGAAAATGTTGTTAAAACAGAAACCCAGCAAACATTCGTAAATGGATTGCTCGGTTTTATTACTTTAGGCATTTATACTCCGCTGGAAGCGCGTGTGTATTGCTCACAGATAATTGCATGATTCTGCCCATCGATATGGGCAACTCTATCTGCACTGCTCATTAACATACTTCTGGGTTCCTTCCAGTTGTTTTTGCATAGTGATGAGCCTCTCTGAGGGCGCAGATAATCCCGTTCAGTGGTGTCTGCCAGTCGGGGGAGGCTGCATTATCCACGCCGGAGGCGGTGGTGGCTTCACGCACTGACTGACAGCTGCTTTGATGTGCAACCGACGACGACCAGCGGCAACATCATCACGCAGAGCATCATTTTCAGCTTTAGCATCAGCTATCCTTCGTGGTATTTTGCATCGAGCGCAGCAACATCACGCTGTACGCATCTGCATGTCAGAGAATTGCCGCGTTCGCCAGCTTCAGTTCTCTGGCATTTTGTCGCGCTGGGCTTTGTAGGTAATGGCGTTATCACGGTAATGATTAACAGCCCATGACAGGCAGACGATGATGCAGATAACCAGAGCGGAGATAATCGCGGTGACTCTGCTCATACATCAATCTCTCTGACCGTTCCGCCTGCTTCTTTGAATTTTGCAATCAGGCTGTCAGCCTTATGCTCGAACTGACCATAACCAGCGCCCGGCAGTGAAGCCCAGATATTGCTGCAACGGTCGATTGCCTGACGGATATCACCACGATCAATCATAGGTAAAGCGCCACGCTCCTTAATCTGCTGCAATGCCACAGCGTCCTGACTTTTCGGAGAGAAGTCTTTCAGGCCAAGCTGCTTGCGGTAGGCATCCCACCAACGGGAAAGAAGCTGGTAGCGTCCGGCGCCTGTTGATTTGAGTTTTGGGTTTAGCGTGACAAGTTTGCGAGGGTGATCGGAGTAATCAGTAAATAGCTCTCCGCCTACAATGACGTCATAACCATGATTTCTGGTTTTCTGACGTCCGTTATCAGTTCCCTCCGACCACGCCAGCATATCGAGGAACGCCTTACGTTGATTATTGATTTCTACCATCTTCTACTCCGGCTTTTTTAGCAGCGAAGCGTTTGATAAGCGAACCAATCGAGTCAGTACCGATGTAGCCGATAAACACGCTCGTTATATAAGCGAGATTGCTACTTAGTCCGGCGAAGTCGAGAAGGTCACGAATGAACTAGGCGATAATGGCGCACATCGTTGCGTCGATTACTGTTTTTGTAAACGCACCGCCATTATATCTGCCGCGAAGGTACGCCATTGCAAACGCAAGGATTGCCCCGATGCCTTGTTCCTTTGCCGCGAGAATGGCGGCCAACAGGTCATGTTTTTCTGGCATCTTCATGTCTTACCCCCAATAAGGGGATTTGCTCTATTTAATTAGGAATAAGGTCGATTACTGATAGAACAAATCCAGGCTACTGTGTTTAGTAATCAGATTTGTTCGTGACCGATATGCACGGGCAAAACGGCAGGAGGTTGTTAGCGCAAAAAAAAAATTCCAAAAAAAAAATTCCAAAAAAAAAGCGACTAACAAACACAGGTGCTGCGAGGAGGTTCACTGGGTAGTAAGTTAACCTT
>NZ_JBPUGF010000002.1:0-20924 GCF_051547705.1 Bradyrhizobium sp. BR 1432
CTGCCATCGATGTCGTCCCTGAGCGCGTGTCTGGTTGCGGCTTTGAACAAGATAGTCCTGCCGTCGGCCTCAAATAAGGGCAATGGCGAGCAGCCTGGAGCAAAGTAGCACAAGGCCGGTCGCAGTCAGTCCCAGGAAGCCACCGGAGACAAGATCATGATTGCGCATGAATGCCCTCGATTTCACGGCGGAGTAGAAATCAGCAATCGCTGCCTAGCTGGCCGTTCGTCGACTCAACACGTAAATTATTATTTGTATCTGATGAACGATTCCCGCTGTCATCAGGAAAGAATGCGCGTTTCCAGCGCAATTAGCGGATGCTTCGCAGTCTTGCGGCGAAAACCAATAAGGCTAAGCTAGAGAACTCTAGCCGGCAATTGAAAAGGTGCTCGCTGCGTGACCGGCGACCGTGATTTAGTGGCTCCGATGAGATTTGGAGATGGTGCGCGTGGAGGCGACAGTCGAACGGGCATTCGAAGCAGTTGCATCTGGAAAGGTTTACAAAGAAGAGCAGGAGATTTTTAACGTTGTCTACCGTCAAGCCGCAAGTTGGCCGGACTCTGAACGTTCGGTCGGGCGATAATTGTACCGACGTTCGCTTCCCACTTCTCCATCGCGTCTCGCACGTCCGGCAGGTAGGTCCGAAGATCGTAGGTCTCTTCCATATCACTGCGAGATGGGACGTGGTTGACCAAGCGCTGGGCGATGTCTGGCCGAACACCGAGCCGGCCCAGTCCGCTGCGGAACGTTCTGCGGAGGTCGTACAGCGTCCGAGGCGCGATGTTGGCGAGCTTATCAAGCTCGCGTTTGCATTTGGACCAACCACTAAAGGCCGCTCGACCGAGGTGCGAGAAGGGGAAGAGGAGGGCGCTGCCCGCGGCGGTCGTCCGACATGATTTGCGCGGAGATGAGTGCTGCCGCCATCTGTTCGACCGGGAAGGTGTGTCTCTAGGTGCTTCTTGGTGAGCGAGCCGGGCAGCGTGACCGTCTGCTGATTGTGGGAGAAGAACGAGATCGAGGAGCGCCGCGATCTCGCCGCGCCGCTGACCGGTGAGGAGAATAAGCTTCACGATCGCGCCGAAGGGGCTGCCGACCTGGCTGGCCGCAACCCAAACGGCCCGCAGTTCGTCATCGTTCAACACGCGTTTGCGGCGCTTCGCCTTGCCTTGCTTGAACGACTGGAGCGAATTGGCGGCGAGGGACTGCTGGTCGATTGCCCAAAGAACGTCTTGAGGTACACGGCTGCGTGCTTCTGTCCCGCGATGGCGTATCGCTGAGCCGCGCCAGCTTTGCCGAGATATCCTGTTTGGTAATATCGCAAAGCTTGGTGTTCTCGGAATTCATGCAACACGCTTCGGGATTTCCCGCTCGATCAATCGCAAGAAACCGGTGCTCCCAGCCCCGCCAACTGCCGATTCTTTGGATACGCAGCGACGGCGCGCTGGAAGGGGCGCCGTACGCCTTCTGGACCCAGTTTCGCAGGTGTTGCGCTACAAACGGCCCATTTCTAAGCCAGGCGATGGATTGCGTACGAACGGCTCGACTTCTCGAACTACCACGGATCGCCGAGGAAATCTGCTGTGCTCGCTTCCGGAAGACGCATACGCCAATATATCACCGGCGCGCCCACCGTGTGTTCAACGATCTCTAATACTCAGCTTAAGCGGCATATCTCTCGAGCTGAACCGGAAGTCCCCTCGACTACCTGCGGTTCATTCTGAGCGTTCCGATCTTCATCGGCTCAGCCGCAAGTGCGAAGGTGAGATTCTGTTGGGATTTCCTCTGATGTCCGCGAATTGCCTTGATGATTGATGCGTGGTCCGTGGTGAAGAGTAGCTTCTCATCGAGGCAGGCCTCGACTGCTGGTTTAGGCCGCTTTTCCGATATAAGGCCCAGCATCAGGATAGGGCGGATGGTGGGCTTTGACATTGATGCTGGACGTTGTGGCTCGCGCCTCGCCCATCACGGGATCGGTTTCCCAATACTTGTCCGCATCGAAGAAAACCATCGGAGTGACTTCATCGAGCGTCTTTGCATAGTAGTTCCGTTCCACGTCCTGATAGATTTCCCGCATGGTTCCGCCACCGCCGCGGCCATACACGATGCCGGCTCGCGAGTTGTTGACGAGGGCTTCCTCACGCAAGCTATTTTGAAAGTATTTCGCATAGTGCGTTGCGAACGGCATAGTAGGCTCCGCGCCGTAAAGCCAGGTCGGGATGGCCAGGCTGACGGGGAGGATTTCCGGCGCTTTGGCCCGCACCTCGAGCGCCGTCTTCAGCCACTTGCGTGCATCGTCGATCGCGCCAAGCTTTTCGTCCTTGATGGTCCATGTGTCCGTGAAGAGTTCGTCGAGAATGGGCGCTTTCGGTACGGCGCTTATCAGTCCGATAGCCTCGTCAAGCGGCCCAACACTGTCGAAAGACGAAAACGCAACGCCCAAATGGGCCGCCTCCATCACGCCAGGACCGCCACCCGTGACCAGGAGAAAATGCTCTCGGGCGATGTCGCGCGCGAGATAGGCGATTGCCTTGTAGGCCGAGTGGTCGCGCGGAAGGCTGTGCCCTCCCATAATTCCCACAAGGGGCCGTTGAACTGTTTTCAGAAAAATGCGCAGCGCATGTGCGACAGCGGCATCATGCTCGGCTTGCGCGGCCCGGACGGCGAGCGAAGCGGGGAACGGCCCGCCATTGGCTGCGAACTCGCGGTAGATGGCAAAATCCCGAGAGAGTGTGAAGCCGATCGGGTCCCACGGGTTGAAAACCTCCGAGCAAATCTTGAGCAGTATACAGTGAGCTAGGCACAGTGACGCTCATCGCAAAATCTCCAATGTGCAATATGACAAAAGTATACGGCGCGGAACGTACGAACGGGCATTATACACGGCGTGCACGTATTGCGCGAGGGGCATATTCGTGCATGACGCTGCCCTAGGCGGGGGAGCGGTCGTGGTTACGGCGGTGACGGTCAAAGCTTATGCAAGCCCGAGCTGCGTGCTTCTGAGCCTTCGACTGGAAGGATGGCGCAGAACATAAGGATTTCCTTGGGTTCACCATCCAGCGCAATCCGGGCTACGGGCGCGACGGAAAGCCGCAGTATTTATTCAATAAACTCGACTTCGTCCCTCTGGCGGAGGACGCCCGCCCGAAGGGAAGTGACGAAGCGCCCATTCAGAAGTTCAACTGGTGGGACGGCGGAGTCAATATCGAGGATCAGGGCAAAACCTTCGAGTATTCTGTCATCCCTGTCCTTGGCACGGGCCCGGACGATTTGAAACTCCAGCACAACGCTGCTGGTAAGAGGTTGGTTACGGTGCCGAGACCGCTTGAGGGGAAGATTGCGACCTACTTTAACCGCGCTGTCGTGAGCGCGCAGAGTTTTGCCAAGCAGAGGAACAAGCCGCTTGACAAGCAGATGGATTGGTTGGCCAACGGCTTACAAAACGCCGTTCCCCAAATCCTGAACCAAAGCCGACGCGTTTGAATGCGCCATTTATCATCTGTCGGACAACCGGTGGATCGTTCCGGCGTTCGAGGCTTTCAAGGGACGTGGCTCGATTATCTATTTTGACAAGGCCGACGACACGAAGTCGCGCGCGGCAGCGCATTTGATAGCGGAGCAGCGGCCCAATATTTCGATCCACAAGCGCGATGCGATTTCTAAGCTGATGCACGACAAGTTCATCATTTCGTACCGGAAGAAGCGTGAGCAAGCCGTGCTGATAGGCGCGACTAACTTTACGCCCGAAGCTCAAACGGTGCAGGCCAACCTTCTTCATATCATCCATTCGCGCGAGCTCGCCGCCCTTTACGCCGAACGCGCGAACCTTCTCGCCAAGAATGTCGGCAAGAAAGATATGGACGCCCCGGACTGGAATGAGGTGACGGACGTCGACGGCACGGAGATGCGGGTCTTCTTCTTGCCCGAGCCGGGAGAAAGCCGGAAGTTTCTCGATACGGTGACGGCTGCTGTCAAGAAGGCCAAATCATCCATCTTGTTCTGGATGCAGACGGCCTCCGACAAGGAACTCATGGAGGCGATCTTCGCTAAGGGAGACTCGTCCAAGCATCTCATCTACGGGTTGCTCAACAGCATCGATGACCCCGATAAGCCGACCAAGAAGGGCGAGAAGCGCAAGCTTCCCGAGATTGCCGCGACCATCTTCCACCGCTCGCAAACCAACCCGGACACGCTTCCCTATACAGCTTTCGGCGCGAACGCGCCGCGAGGGTTCCTGCCCGAACTGAAGACGATCGATACGACGCCCTATGACGTGTCGGCGGTTAAAGGAAAAACAAAGCCCGCAAAGAAAGCCGCCAAGAAAAAATCGAGCGGCCCGCCACCCATTCATGTGCACCACAAATTTATTGTGATTGACGGTGATACAGAGGCGCCAACTATCTACACAGGTTCGCCCAACTTCAGCAAGTCATCGGAAAATTCAAACGACGAAAACGTACTCGAGATCAAGGGCAATACTCGGCTCAGTCAAGCGTATGTCGCCGAACTCATGCGTCTCTACAGTCATTACCGTGCCCGCGCGATTTGGAACAAGACGCACGAGAAGAAGAAAAAACCTAAGGCCGGTTCAGAGACCGATCCGCTCGTGCTCAAGCGAACGCGGGACGAATGGGTAAAGGATGCCTACAAGAGCGGCACGAAGGCCTCGCTTGCGAGGGAGCGCTTCCTTTAGCGCCCAGGAGGGAAATATCAGTTTGTTTGTTCGACGTTGCCGTACTTTTGCTGTTCACCTGTTCGATGGATGGTCGTTGCGTTGGGCCATCCAACCCTGATTGAAAGTATGTGATTGCAGCCATGGCCCAAGCCAAACGATCGTCTACCCTTCTCCGGCTTTCTAAGCGCTCTACGGTGATCGCCGTTGCGGCGTGGACTGTCGCCGGTGCCGCGATCGCCGAGCTGGAAAGTCTACGAGTTTCAGACTGAGCAAGCCCGCCTCCTCAGTGAATCGCGTGTAACAAGCAGGCTGAGACCGCAGCGGAACGCGATGAAGCGCGAAACCAGGCGGCGCTTACCCGAAGGATCGAGGCGCAAAAGCCGTTCTTGCAGAGAAAGCTCGATCTGTTTTTCGAGACCATTCAGCAGGCCCAGCGCCTGACCGAGTGGGAGCTCGACCCGAAGGGTGAAACGTGGAAGCAACCGACCAAGCGATTTTGGGAATTGCGTTGGGGCAAGTTGGAGATGGTAGGCGATGTCGGCGTCCGCGATGCCGCGGGTCTCGTCGGCCAGGCAGATCACCGCAGACGGAAGAATTCCCGAGCCGCGACAGGCATGACCTTTGTTGGGCGGTGGAATGCTTAGCCGATGAGCTTCGCTTTGCGATCGAGCACGCGTGGGGCATCGATACGAAGGCCACGCGCGAAAGCGTCCTGCGCGGGGAGGGAGCCATAGGCAAGCTTCCCAATGGCTGGGTGGCAGGAACCAAGATCCCATCCGCCCGGCTGGCATGCAGCAGGCGAATGGAAACCTTCATCCAGTTCGATCATTCCAATCCGAGTAAGTGCCTGTCTGCCAGCAACCCTCTGGAGCATTGCATGAGTATCCGTCGATTTGTCCTGCTAGCCCTCGTCTTCCTGTTTGGAACAGCGCAAGCTGTGCAGGGGCGGGATGTCAAGATCGCGACGTCGAATCTGCGGTGGCACTTGAGCCAGGCCGAAGCAAAGGATTGGATCCGCGATTGCGGCCAACCGTTCGCGCTCAATCCCGCGAGCGGCCTGTTCGAACCGTCGACTGCCGGGGCGACCAAGCCGCGCTCGGAGCTCAAGTGGGGGGCGCAACGCCAAGATCAAATGGGACATCGCCGTGAAGCCCCATGCGACGTCGACCAAGCCAACTTCAAGATGCGTGCCGGTAACCGAAGCTGCCCATCAGAAGCGCGCTCAGCAACTCCAGAAGCTTTATCGGGACGAACCTTGATCCGGATATTATCACGTTTCAGGAAGTGAGCGGCGCCACCGCTGTGCGCGAAGTTCTGCCCAACAACGGTGCTGATTACGAGATCTGCTCGTTCGATAACTTCAAGGTCCAGCGGCTCGCGATAGCCTGGAAGCGGAGCCTAGGGACGGGCTCCGACTGTGCCGTCGCTGCTACCTTGTCGATTCCGGACCTCGCTGTGACGGATCAGGTACGCCCGGGGTTATCGCTGACGCTTCAGATCGATGGCAAGCGCCTGCGTGTCATGACGGTGCACCTCAAGTCATCTTGCGTTAGTCCGCTCGAAAACCGCGGCAAGCTCGATGGCGGCGGCGACGCATGCCCGATCCTCCAGCGGCAAGTGCGTCCGCTCGAGGATTGGCTGGAGACCAGCTCCGCAGGTATGCCGGTCATTCTGATGGGCGATTTCAACCGCAATCTTTCGCATAGAGAAACTCCATCACAAAATCCGCCGTGCGCTCCGATGGGAGCGATCCTGCTTCTTCCCTATCCACGGGCGTCCTCGTTCGCAGCCTGTACAGCGAGGTAAATGATGGTGCTCCCGCTTCCAGTGCTCTTGCACACCTGGAGCCTGAATGCCCCGTCAACGCTGTCGCAAAGCAACTCTGCGAGCGTTCCAAGCGGGAGCTGTTCGATCAGGACGCCCTCAAGCCTTTGACGCGCGCGGATAGCCTCGGGTGCCGTAATCCGATCGGGTTGGACCAGATGCTCGTCAGCACAAGCCTTTCGGTCCCTGAGCCTGCCATCAAGGTTGCGATCGGCCGCTTCGGGGAACGCGCCCGGCCGGCCAAGGCCATCCCGATCCGTTGCTGGCGATCTCGGACCATTGTCCTTCGATTGCTACCCTGCGCTTCTAGCGAGACAGTGATGCCCCCACCCAATCGTCTCCGCAACCGAGGCAAAGTTCGACGATGCTTTTTTTGCGCGATCTCCTGAGAGGCACTCCCAATTCGCCTGGGCAGTTTCGGGGCCTGCGTGCCGGATGGAAGACTGGTACGTGTCGACGGACGAGGACATCACCGCAGCGGTCCTCAAAGCGCAGCTTCGTGCGACCCATGCTGAACGGTCGAAACAGTTTCGGAGGGATTCGGCGAGTTACATCCTGATGCATGCCGGCGCGAATCAAGCCGCTCTCGTTCTGCACGCAGGCGATTGCCTAGTCGGCCTTCAGGCGCCGGCGGGTCCGATGTGTTGGCTGGTCCAACCGCACACGCTCGCCAACGCAGTGACGCCGACCACGATCGGCGACCTGGCGAACGATAGCGCTCGTCATCGCCTCACGCGAAGCTTCCGCTCGCGAGAATTCGTCGAGCCAGCCTTCTGCTCGATCGCTAGACGACACGCCGCTGCTCGTGGCGACCGATGGGTTCTGGGCCGAGCTGGATGACGGCCAACAGAGTGCTTTGATCGGTGGTCGCATCACGGAGCACGCCGGAGAGCGAGACGACCACAGTGTACCCCAGATCACAAGCATAGGCGGAGACGAATTGACCAAGGTTGCAGGGACCGAGCTCCGCGCAGGATCTACATAAAAAGAGCATGTGGAACCACTGTCATGATCGGTGACGAGATCCGGCGTGACTTTCGACACACGCATGATCTCGTCCCGCTCTTCGCGCAGTTCGCGTGATATCAACGGCAGGCGAAGAGGGCGTAAATGTCTTAGGCTTCCCGCCACGTTGCTACGTCAAGTTCATCGCAGCTCATGCGTGCAAGCTTTATCACCCTGGGAAATGCGGAGATCACAATTCAGAACAGTCCCGCACTCGCGCGTACCGCTCTCCAAATGGGCTATGTGTAAGGGGGATAACTTGCGCCGGCTACTCGCATCGGTGTGTGGTTCAACGTTAGGAGTAGTTTGCGGCCAGGTCCTTGTTCATGTCGAGGCGAGGTAGTGTCACCATCCCGTAATTGTTGCCATCAAGGACGGCGGGATTGATCGCTATCGCTCCACCATTGCCATCGAAGTTGGAGGCCGAGGGTCATCAGGTGACGATCCACCTCGACACCTTGGAAGTAGCATTCCATATATAGAACTACCTGAAGGTAAGTGCTGGTGTCGCCTTCAAGACGCAACGCTGCTTGGTTTGTCGCAGCGACATTCTGAAGTGCGGAGGCGAGGCAACGAGACGGAATTCTCCGTCCTGTTTGGGATACATCGATCGTCAGGACTGCAAGCGAAACATCGTAGGCGCGGGTCTACCGATGTTTTGTTGAAGACGTTGCGAAAGATCACTGATTTGATCAGGAGCGTGAAGGGCTTCGCTTAGAAGCGCAAGACTTTGTCTAGTCGCTCGATTTCCCGCTTGCCACTTGTCTTCCGAAAGCGTTCGACAACCCTGCTTTCGATGCCTCCAGAGAGGTGACCGGGATAGGATTCTGAACCTATGACCCTGCTGATTAAGCGTCAGCTGCTCTACCAACCGAGCTACCCGCCCGCGATTTGCGTATTCGATCGGAGGACAGTATTCAACCCCTGCTAGAACAACATTTTGCTGACGATCACGTGAATTCGGCATAACGATCGACGACGGCGCTTCAGCGCCTGTTCACTCTTTGCGTCATGCGAATGAAATCTTGATCTTGCGATCTATGGTGCCGGCAGTTGTCTGCTTCTATCAAATTGATCGAGTGCGTCGATCTTTTTCTTAGCGAAGACAGCCTGATCGAGGCCGCGCAGAGAAGAAAACGCCTCGTCAGCAGAATTCGACAGCGGCCGCAGTTCTGTCCTGCTGTCCTTCTGAATCTGTTGCGCGAGGCGCGCCAGGACAACGCCCAGCCCCATCTCCTTGAACTGCAGGTGACATTCTCATTCGGCGCGCGAGCTCGTACGCAACGGACACAACCAGGCCGCAGAATGTAGATGTGACCACTGAAGCCGTCTCGCGCAACCGCCCACCGATAACAGACGATCCCCTCCGATCGGTGCTGCGAGACTAGAATTGCGCTTACAATCGGATGTGCGTTCTGTTCGCGTCTGCGCAGCATTGCTGCCAGAGTATGCCGCTGAGTGCAGAAAATCGGACCGCAGGCCTCCGGCAGACGCTTCACCCACCTTCTGTTCCATGGCATGACTGCTTCCGCCAGGTGCCATTTAGGATACTGGATCTGCGCCGCCAGCGACTGCGTAAGCAAAGCCAAGCCCTCCGGATCCGACTCGGCGCGACGAGTTGATCTGTCCTTCAATATTCGTGATGCGATAGCAAAGGACCATGCTGTTCACCGTCTTCGGCTTTCCATTCGATCATCGTGACAGGCCGATCGAACCAACAAAACAGGACGTTCCGGGTATTTTAGTACAGATGTGAAATCAAGGAATTGCTATTTGGAAAGGAAATTGGTCCGCCGACAGGCGTCGCAAGAGACGCCTACGTCTCGGAATTTGCGAAATGGGATCCTTGGCGGCTCCCGCAATTTTCTTGTTCTTGGCTACGCCGTGCAACCATGGACGAGTGCAGACGAATCAATGGATTTCCCGTACGTGACCGCCTAAGAACCGATATCGGGCTGCCCGAAGATCACGCGAAATTAGCCTCAGATCGGATGGAGGAAATGAGGCGAAAGCATATCATGTGGCCTTAGCGCTGCGCAGATGCGCGGTCCCGACGCGATTTCTGTTTGCCGTCGAGCAATTCGAAAAAGGGCGCGGCTGAGCGATGATCTATTCGAGGCCAGCCCAAGTAGACTGTCGGCGATCGGCTTGTTTCAACACCCGTTTCATAATGCGATTCGGAAGAAGGTCCCGTACGGGATTACAAGATGTCAGACGACCTCGTTGAGGTTTTGCGCAAGGCGCACCGTCGTCGTTCAGCTGACTTGGGACTTTGGCTCAATCGGTACTTGCAGAAGTTTGGTCAAGGCGAAGGGGAGCAGGCCTCGAATTGTCGCCGTAAACTGACATCGCCAATTGCACCGCCACGGCGTCGCGCCTTCTAAGATTTGATTCCTTTATCCCGCGCTGGAGACCATTGGATGAACGAGGATTTGGCCGCCCTTGCAAGAGGCTCCTCACTACGGCGTAGCGAAGCCCAAAGTGATATCGAAAACCTAAAGCTGATCGTGCTCTTCGCGGCATTCGGATTATTGCTGTCGCTGGTCGCCATAATCTGCTGGCCGGAGCTGGGCTTTGAGATAGCTCAGTCAATCTGGTTTCTGGATTAGGGCGTGCGTGTCCTCATAACGCAAACGGGACACCGCGGATCAGAGTGCGTGGAGTGCCGCTGTGCTCGAACTGAATTTGAGTTGCTCGCTCTCGGGTCCTTCGATCGTCTCGACTTCAAATGCGACGGGCAGCATCGAGGAATTCCTGAGCTTTGATGGTCGGTCGCGTGCCGCCATTAGTGCGCTCGAAGAGCGTGCTGCTTGTTCGAGATTGCGCACGATTGAGCGTTGACCGTTTGATCCTGAGCGTCTCTGCCGCTTGGCGGAGGCTTCGATGTTGGGACGTGGTGATCGCCTCAGCGTAGATCGCGAAATTCCACAGGCCCGGAGACAGGCCGCGGTCAGTGCGAGAAAGCTGTCAGAGACAGGAGATTGTGCCGAAGAGCAGTGGTCTGAACTTGGCTTGACGAGAAAACATCCCGCCACCGCCGCGAGCACCTTCTGCTACAGGACTCGCACCCTAGTCTTAGACATAAGACACCGATTAGAGGAAGCGCCAAGAATGTGGTGCCTGCACTGTCTCTACTTACATAGACCTACCATTGCGCTCATGTTGTGCGTTTTTTTTGTGAATTCGCAGCATTGCTGCATTGCATCGGCTATTGCGCGGAAAAGCTACTAAAGATTTGTCGCAAGCGATCTCGTCACACTCCAAGCGCATAGCACGAAAGCGTGGATTGTCTATGCAGGCCGAGATTGCAAGATCTGCTGGACTTGCGGCGTCATATCGACGTCTTTGACAACGCATAGTGATTGAAGAAAATCGGCACACGACTCGGCGCGCTCCGAACAAACTGAAAAGGAGATCATGTTGCGTTGCGGGGTGTGGCGCGGTAGCATAAAAACAGGAATACGATCTAAGGTAAGAGCTGAAGCAGCGGACTAGCGTACGGAATGACGCGGAAGAATCTCCCATCGTGCCAGTCAATGCAGGCCTTCGAAGCCGCCGCCCGCCACTTGAGCTTTACGAGAGCTGCTGACGAGCTGCACCTTACGCAAGCGGCAATAAGTCATCAGGTGAAGATGCTGGAGAAACGGCTTCGCGTGCAGCTCTTCTCGCGAAACGCTCGCACTGTAGCGTTAACGGCTACGGGGAACTCTCTCTACCAACCGATCCGAAGTCTGTTGTCCCAAATGGAGCATATGGTCGATACCGTTCACGGATTGGCGGAGGATGAATTAGTAGTCTACGCACCTCCGTGCATAGGCGCGAAATGGCTCATGCCACGCATTAAGGAGTTTAGCCGGCGACACTCGAACATCCACCTGCGTTTGAACATAGGCGCTGGTCCGCCGGAAATGACGGGTAAAGTAAGAAGCGTATCGATCGCAATTGGTACCGGCAAACGCGATAACAACACGCGGCAGGAATTTCTGGAGAACAACTCCATATTTCCGGTAATGCAGCCGAATCTGCTTCCACAGAAGGCCTGCGGCGTGTGAGCGATTTGAAGAGATTTGAACTATTGGAGGTGTCAGCCAGCGCCCACGGCCAAGCAAGCCGGTCTGATTGGCTATCGTGGCTTTCAATGTGCGGAGAAGAGACGCGGCTTCGGAAGCTGGACACTCCGTTTCGGAGACAGCTTGTTGGCAATTCAAGCGGCCTGTTGCAGGATCAGGAATTGCTCTCGCACGAGGCTGGGTTGCGGAGCCGGATCTGCTTTCAGGCTCATTGGTGAAGCCTCTCAACATGGAAGTTAGCGCGGACGACGCATACTATTTGATCTGTCCCAGAGACTTGGATAACTGCGAGCAAGTTGTCCGCTTTCGTGAATGGCGATCTGAGGCTGTTGGCTCTCCAACCTCCGCTCGGAATTCTTCTCGTCCAAGTCGACAGAACGCTCGTTGTCATAGCGGGATATTCTGGCGCAGACGCCGCCACACCGGACAATTTAGAAAGCCTCAGTACACTTTGTACCGAGAGCAATCGATCGCGGTTGAACGGATTTCCCCTCCGCTTGCAGAGACTCGCGTGAGCTCTTCGTCGGGCGGACCACTGCGGCGAACACACATCAAACGATGTCTTCTCTCTTCTGCGAGGAGCCTGCCTTTGGCCTCGTTCGCTGGAACTCTGCTTCAATCATTCTGTGGACGTTCCAGGGCAGTGATCCCGGGAAAATTGCCATCAGCTCAAATTGAGCAGGGCACAGCCGGCTCCGCCCTGCATAAGTTTTTTTGTTGGGTTGAACGAAAACATTTTGGGCAAGTAGAGAAGCGTGAGGCGTGCAATCGCAGGTTTTGCGTGTTAAGGCTCAATCCTCCTCGTAGCGTCAGACGTGCGCTGCAAAGAGTAATATGCGTGATGCTCTTCAGTTGAGAATGATGATCAGCCTCTCTTTGAAACACCGGTTCGCACCAGACCTCCCCGCTCGTCGAAATCTTGTCGGTGCAGCTTTCGGCGTTGTCGGGATCGCCTGCATTTCGGTTCGGCCTGTGCTCGTGAAGCTCGCTTACGTAGAGCTCCAAGATCCGATCACGAATTCTCGCAATGCGTATGGCCTATTGTTGGCCGATTGCGTCAATACTTCTGCTTGTTTTCGGGCGGACAGATGCCGCGATCGGACAGCACTGCTCTGACGATGAGGGAGAAGATCGCTCCTGCTCCTGATGGGCGTCTCCGGATTTTATGTGTCGAGCTACCTGGATTTCTGGAGTCTGGAGTTTCTGTCGGCAGGAACCAGCCGGCTGATAACCTACAGCTATCCAAGTTTTGTGATGGTATTTTCAATTCCTGATCCTGAAGCGGTGGCCAACGGTCTCCGAGGTTGGAGCGCTTGTCATCACTTATGCCGGCCTCTTGGCGCTTCTGATCGGCGGTGCATCGATTTCCGGATCGGAGATGGTTCGAGGCGCAGGCTTGGCCTGGTTTAGTGCGGCTACCTATGCGCTCTATCTCGTGCTGAACAGCAGTGTGGGGCATCGTGTCGGCTCGCTTCGGACAGCGTCGTTTGTGATTTTGGTTGGCTCGACCGCATGCATTCTTCAATTTGCGCTCACGAGGGACGTTACGGCCCTGCTCGTGTCCTGGCGCGTCTACGCGCTAACCGCAGGGATGGCCCTGATCACGACAATTATACCGGTGTATCTCGTCGACTAGGCAATGACGCGGATCGGCGCCAATCGGATGGCCTTGATTGGGGCCCTAGGGCCGGTCCTTTCGGTAGGTATGGGCGTGGCTTTCCTGGGTGACCGGCTCGGCCTCGCGCAGGGGTTCGGCGCGCTGATGATTCTAGCGGGGGTCGGTTGGGTTACGGCGCTCCGGTGATGCGGGAGCACGCGCCATCGGCCGTCTCGCAATGCTGCTGGTAAGTGCGGATGGCCAAATCGATTTCCGACCTCTCCTATCCTTAAAGCGGTGGCGTTATGTACTGTGAAGCAAGATCGATCTCTGTCAGGCGGCAGAATAGCAGGTCGCCGTCTGTTGTTCGCGGCAGTGGCTGTTACCTGTATGATTCCGAAGGCAAGGCCTACCTGGATATGTCGGGCGGCAGCGGCGCCGCAAATCTCGGGTATGGGCGCCAGGAAATCATTCAGGCAATCCAGCGGCAATCTGAACTTCTGATCCATACGGGTTGGAACATCGACAACCCCCATCGCCACTCTTTGGTCGAAAGGCTGGCTCGCCTGGTTCCTTTCGAGCGCGCTTCAGTTATGGGCGCCGTGACTGGTGCCGAAGGTATCGAGGTTGCGCTGAAGATCGCGCGCGCTAAGACGGGCCGCAGTTCCGTTCTCTATTTCAGCAACGCGTTCCACGGTAAAACGCAAGGCGCGCTGGCCGTATCGTCGAACAAGCTCTTTCGAAAGCATGTTTCGGCAGATGCGGTGGACTATCCCAGTGTTTCCCTTGAGAGTTGCTACGCCGACCTCGATGAGGATTTGTCGGGTTGGTCGAGCTCATTCCGTACATACCTGGACGCGCTGAAGGCGCGGCGCCAACTGCCTGCGGCGATCATCGTCGAACCTATCCAGGCGGCCGAAGGCATTCATGCGTTGCCTTTCTGGACCCTTGAAACGATCCTCCAACTCGGAATTGAGTACGGCGTTATAACGATCTTCGATGAGATTTACACAGGATTTGGCCGCACCGGCAGTCCGTTTGTTAGCCGCCCAGGAATGCTGCCGGATCTGTTGGTCGTCGGTAAAGCGCTTGGAAACGGCCTGCCAATTTCAGCGATCATCGGCGATCCGCAACTCGTAGATCTACTGACTTACTCTGAGCATTCATCGACATTTACATTCATGCCGTTGGCGTGCGCGGTGGCATGTACGGTGGCTGACCTCTATCTTTCAGAGCGCCCGTGGGAGAACGCCGACAGAATCGGCGGTTATCTCCGCAGTCGCCTCAAGCAGTTGGCGCAAGAAGACCCTCGTATCACGTTGGTCCGCGGTCGTGGCCTTATGCTCGCGTGCGACGTGAATGACCGGGAAGGTGCTCAACAGTCTGTCCCGATTAGCGTGCGTCTTCGCGAGAAGCTGGAAGAACTTGGGGTGATCGTAAGAACGGGCGGGCAACGCGCCTCCACCGTCAAAATGACTCCTCCCCTCACAATCACAAAGGCCGAAATCGACAAGTTTGTCTCGTCTCTCAGCCACGCATTGTCTTCCGTTTGACTTACGCGGGTCCAGCAGGGGAGAGTTAGCCTTGTTCGAATATTTTAAACGCTCGCGCCCAAGACAACGAGGCCGTCGCGGTTATCGATGCTCGAGGCATATATAGCTTCAAACAAGTGCGCGGCTACGTAGCAGCTACGGCTGAGAGAATGAACGCCGCCGGTCGAGGCGATGACGTCGTCGTTGTGTATGGTTCGCACGGATTACATATTTATGTCGGCGTTCTGGCTGCGCTCTCCAGCGGGTCGCGGGTTCTGTTTGTAGACCAGGCCACGCCGATCGGCGCCGTTGACCACATCATAAGAGCTTTGGACGCATCGCTCCTGGTTAACTGCAGTGGCTCCGCACAGCCGGCGGCAGTAGCCGGAGTTGCTGTCATCGATATTGCGCAGGACATGTTTCACCGCGACATAGCGCGAGGTGTAGGGCCTTACCCTCCTCTAAAATTGAGTTGCTCAGATTACGCAATCCTTACCAGCGGAACAACAGGAGAGCCTAAAGTCATTCTGCAGACAATACGCATCGCTCGATGCGCACATCACGAACTACGCTGGTTACCTTGGCGTACAGCCAGGCGACCGCGTCCTCCAGCTCGCGTCCGCCGGGTGGGATGCCGGTTTAATGGATATTTTCGTGAGATCTCCAGCAGGGCGGTACCTTGTGTACGATCAGCCCCAGGCAACATGAATTCGACGAGGTCAAGCAATTTATCGAGACGCACAATATCGACACGCTCCACATGACGGTGCCGTACTTCAGGCGTTTGTACGCTGACAAGGATGGCGGCTATGCCAACGCCAAGAAACTGGTTTTGGGAGGTGAGTTAATCTATGCAAGCGACATTGCGCGTTTCAATGCCGCATTTGCCCCATCATCCATGTTGTACAACGCCTATGGACCGACCGAATGCACAACCGCTTTGTATGCGCGGCATCAGCATGGCACATTCGCGATGGAGGACAGCTGGCCGCTCGCACATTCCGTTGAGCGAAGTCTCGGTATCTCTCCTGAAGGATGACCAGCAGGTAACAGCGCCGCGTGTAGTCGGAGAACTGGTTGTCCAGTCGGACTTGATAGCAAGGCGGTTTGACCCCTCGTCGCGAACAACCATCGAGATCACCACGACCAATCCCGCCATGGACGGGGAATACTATTCGACCGGTGATTTGGCCTATTATGATGACGACGGGCACATCGTAATCACCGGACGAAGGGACTCTGGTGATTAAAGTTAGTGGTCAGAAAGTGAGCTTGCACGAAGTTGAAGCCACAGTACGTGCCCTGGACGGCGTTAAGGATGCGTGCGTGCTCGCCCTTGATGAGGGTGAAGAGAAGCAGGTGCTCGCGGCGGTCGTGCCTGTGTCCGGGCTGATGAACAGCATTGAGTTGCGCCGGCAGCTTTCCGGGCAACTGCCTGGACATAAAGTGCCAAAGCATTTCCTGATGCTGCCGGCGCTGCCATTGAATAAGAACAACAAGCTGGACCGCGCTGCGATCTTGGAAGCCTTGAGTTGAGAGCGGCCTCTGCCGTCATCGGCCGAAAATTCGACCCCATTGGAACAGGAGACCGCGCGGGTTCTTGGTGGTGCGGTGGTTGAGCCCAGCCTTAGCTTCCTGGAGAATGGCGGCGACTCTTTGCGAGCGTTGCAACTGATCACCGCGTTGAGACGCCGGGGCCTCCAACTTGGCCTCGAACAGCTGCTCTCGGACACCCCAATCCGAGAGCTGACATGGTCGAGAAGCGATGACACGGGCGTTACGGGGGCGAGGAAGGAAATGGGAAATTGGATCCTCCCCACTCGCCGATTTCTCGCAACGCGTGGGATTCCCGATCTCCGATCAGTGGTGCCAGACCTGTGTGCTCGATTGCACGGCGTCCGTTGGCGTCGAAAAGCTTGTGGCTGTCGTTCGGGCCGTACTCGTCAGACATACCAATGAATGGGCCGGGCCTCATTGGCAAGTCGACGTCGCGGCTGGAACCCCGACCATCGAAGCCGCCGTCGCGGCTAACGAAGCGCGAATCTCGCTGGCGAACGGGAAAGCCATTTCAGTCACTGTGGTGCAACGGGAGCTCTCGTCACAAATCATCATCTCCTGTCATCAATTCTATGTTGACCGCTATTCATGGATCCTGCTGCTGTCGGAATTGGCGGACGGAACGCATGGCGACGTAGAGGATATACACAACTGGTCGACTGCGCCGCAGTATTCGGCCTGGGTTGCACACTATCAGGATGCACTCGAGCTTGCCCGCGCATCTGAGTTTTGGCGGTCCCTTCCCTGGGACCGCTGCGAGAAAAGCTTAGTGGGACCGAATAGCCCGTTTCCGCCAAAGGATAGAGTCAAACGGAAGACGATCCAGCTTGGCTCTCTCCAAGTCGCCTTCTGCGGCAGGGAGCGTCGCGGCTCGCGCGCACCAGCAATCTGCTGCTCGCCGCCATTTCGACAGCCTTCGCTACGCTCAGCGGCAACGAGTACCAGAAGCTTCATATTCTCGACTCCGGCAGAGAAGTGGACGGGGCAAGGGTCGAGACACACGGCACATTTGGCTGGTTCACGATTATCTTCCCATTGGTAATGCGCGTGCATCGCGACGATTTGCCTGGAGCGGTCGAGGAGGTCGCAGACTATTTGGCGCGTGTAAAGCCAATAGCGCATACCTTCGGCAATGAGTTCTTTGGACGGGAGACGACGCGGCGGGCGGTCGGCATCTATGATTGCGACGTAAGTTATAATTTTCTGGGCGACATCGAGATGTCGGCCAGCGGTGACTGGACCGTAAATGAATTCTCGATGAAGACACTGCATGGTGCCCCCAGCCATCACCTGGAGCTTACCGGTTATTTGTCTCGCGACAATCTTGTCGTGAGCATTGACTACGACGACGCCATCTATGGCGATGAGTTTGTCGAATTGCTGCAAGCGGCAATTGCGCGAGCGCTAGAGTCAACGAAGCAACCGGTCGAGTTGTAGACGCCCACGATTCAGCTTCGATTTGCCGGGCTCAATTTTCCGAAAGGTCTTCACATGCGCGACGTCAGGGCCGATCAACCAGACTGCAGGAGGACGACATGACCGTACCAGCTATACGGATCAGGCCCGCAACCGAATTCGGACGTCGATTTAATATTCTGGGTACACCGGAATTCCGTCGAGACCCTGTGTCGCCAGGAATACTCGGCGGCGCAGCTTGCGATGTGGCTCGATGGTCGGGACCCAAGCATCTACCTCGATGCCATCCAAAAAGAATTGATCTGGGTCGCTGAGGGCAATCGCATCGTCGGCTTCGTGGAAATCGATGGCTTTGAGGTCACCAAACTTTTTGTGGCTGAAGACGGATCCTTTCGTGGTGTCGGAAAGCAACTCTTGCAAGCGGCCCTAAAACGGATCGCAGCATCCGGGGCGACGAAGGCCTATCTCGAAGCCACTCTTACGGCGGTGAAGTTCTATGAGAAATACGGCTTCCGCGCCGTGGGGCAAGGCGTGTTTACAAGAGGCAACAGCGCTGTACAGCTCGAAATCGTAAAGATGGAACTCGACCTCGAAGGGAGGGGTTCTTGTCAGTAGCAAAGCTCCTTGAAGAGGTATTGGCTGTCGAGCTATGTACCGGTTGCGGTGCGTGTGGGTTGGTATGCCCCCACAATCTCATTCAATTCGATCAGGATAGTGTCCGGCCGAAACTCGACTTCGACACCGCCATATGCGCCGACTGCAATCACTGTCATGCGGTGTGTCCTGGGCTAGATCCCGAAACGGATACATCCGAAATACACATCTATGGCCGCCATCGAACGGCGGATGAACGCTGGTTGGGCATTTTCACCGCTTTCTTTGGAGCGCATTCGTCGTCGGAGGAGATTCGGCGCGTCTCCTCGAGCGGCGGGGCCGTCACGACTCTTCTGCTGGCGTCCAAGGCACGGCTTGACGTGCGGCACATTTTGACAATGGGCCGGGATCCAGCGGAGGGATGGCGTGCCAGTCCGGTTGTGTCGGACGCGGAAGATGCGGTTATCGCGAACTCGCAATCAACGTATCAGCTGGCGCCGTATCTCAATGCGCTTCGCGAAACATATGACCGTGTTCCAAATGAAAACATCGCCGTGGTAGGTCTAGCGTGCCATGTGCAGGCTATTCGCAAACTGCAACGGCAAGAAACCGCGATCGGCCGTTGGGCGAAGCAACGTGTTGTGCTGATCATCGAAACGGCATGCTCGTCAAATACGTTGCCCGCCGGGACATCCAGCATCATCTCCGATGTTCTTCTTGGAGATCCACAGCGGACCCTAAACGTAAAATATCGTGAGGGCGCCTATCCCGGTAAATTCCAAGCGACGGACGTCGATCAAGAAAAACGCTCGGTGGAGTTTTGGCAGATCCTTAACAAGCTCAAGGAGAACAAGACCCATCGCTGCCTTTCGTGCGGAGATTGGATGAGCGGCTTGGCCGACGTCAGCGTTTGCGACGGAGATCCCAACATATTCGGCGCAAGCCTAAACGGCAACACAGTCGCCAAACACGCGCGGGTCCTCGTCCGGACAAAGAGAGGCTCCGAGATCTTCGAATACGCAGCGGATGCCGGACTGCTCGATCGATGGCCGATCGATCTGGCCGGCTTCAACCTTGGGCTTGAGCGCAAGAAGAATCTGGAGACGTCACTACGAACAGATGAATCGTCCGATCCCGTCTGGGCCAAGTGCTGGCGAAAGGTATGTGCTTGCGGAGTTACGCACGGACGAAGAGCTGATCAACCCCGACACCTATAGGAGCCCCAGGTCGTGATCAGCTATCCGGATGTGGAGGTTGGTGGAGTTATCAACAACAGCCGGACCTCTTGGCTCCGCGTGAATGAATGCCTTCCTTCGGATAAGTCAATCAGTCATCGGCTGTTGCTGTTTGCAGCCCTGTCCGACAAGCCTGTCCAGATCGACCATCTAAATATGGGAGCGGCCGTGCGGCTGCTCGTGGAGGCATTGGACCATCTGGGCATCGATATTGAACACAATCAGGAAGCTCGGAAGACTATTGTGCGCGGCAGCTTGTGGGATCTTCCTAAGACGGGCGTTCCCACCGTCCAGCTCGGGCCTTCCAGCGCGGCAGCCCGGTTGTTGATTGGTGCCCTCGTGGGTTTGGGTAGGAATTGCATTATTGATGGAGATGAGACGCTCAGAAAGAGGCCATTTGATTGGATCGTGGATCCCTTGATGCAAATGGGAGGTCAGTTGGAGTACCTCGGCGAGCGCGGCTCCCTGCCGATACGCGTGTTCGCCGGCGATTTTAAAGGCGGCGAGGTGCGGACGCGCATTGGAAGCGCACAGGCCGTATCCGCACTGATGTTCGCCGGAATTGCTGGGCGCCGCCGCGTCGTAATCGAATACCCAGTGCTCGCTAGAAATCATACCCAGATTATGGCTGCCAGTTTTGGGGACGCAGTCAATGAGGCAGACAATCGCGTGAGCTATGTGCCCCAACATTTCCTGATGCCGGGGCAAGCTAAGGTACCTAAAGATCCGTCCGCCATCGCTTACATCGCTGCGCTTTTCTGGCTGATCAATCGGACTAATCCGGAGGCCGTGTTTGAGATAAGGGACGTCTGTCTCAATCGTACCCGGCTGGGCTTCTTCGAATGGATGGCCAGGTGCGGCTTTAACCTCGAAATTCAACAGGCTGGCATGGCGTGCGGAGAGCCAATTGGGACCCTGCAGCTACGCGGCGGAGGCATATTGCGGGCAGTTGATCTCGATAACAAAGAGACCTTCCATGCCATGATCGACGAGATTCCGCTGGCGTCCGCCATATGCCGCCTGCTTCCCGGCGAGGCGACCTTCCGTGATCTTTTCGAGCTTACGTTCAAAGAGACAGACCGCATTGCGGCGACACACGAAATGTTGTCACAGCTCGGACTCCGAGTGGACGTTAATGGCTTTGATATTCGTATGCGGGGACAACAAAGTGTTAAGCCACAGGCCAACGTCCCATCGTTCGGCGATCATCGGCTATCCATGACTGCGCAGGTGATACTCTTGGCGCACCAGCTAAGTGCGCGCGTGGTCGGCGGAGCCTGCTTTCGGACCTCATTTCCGGACTTTGGCAAGTGCATGGACACCCTGGTGGCCGCGACATGAGCGTGTTGAAGCGATATACGATCGTCGCTGAGAGGTGCTGCGAGGAGGTTCACTGGGTAGTCAGTTAACCTTCACGATGGC
>NZ_JBPUGF010000003.1:0-1147500 GCF_051547705.1 Bradyrhizobium sp. BR 1432
AACTCACGTCAGATCAGCGCTCGTCACGCGTCGCATTGCAGGAGGCGCCCATTGAAGCCGCCGAGGAACTGCGCGGCGAAGAACCGCGTGATCCACATTTCGCCGGAACGGCCGCCGACCAGCTGCCATGTGCGACATGGCGATCGAGCGTGTTGTAGCAAGTGTTGACCGCTCCGCCGGCGCACCAACGGCCGTAGATGCCCATTGATGGATCGAAGATCTTTCTCGGCCACTCGATCCAATCAACCTCCTTCGCAGCTTCCGCCCAAAATCCTTCCGAATCAGCTAGCGCACGCGCAAGACTTTCCTGATAATGGCTCACACCTAAGCCCCCAATGATTGACGGCTTGCTCATTTTGATTCCTTCACAACCACGTTGAGGGTCTGTACCGTCTCGGAGATTGTGTGATGCTGCGGATCCGCCCAATAGAGTCTTATTGTGTGCGGACCAGGCTTGGCAGGGAGATCGAAAACATAGAGATAGCGGCCATCACCAAGCTGGATCAGCTGGTCTACCATTGGCATGAGCTCGGTTTCGTCCATCGCAACATGCAGATGAACGCTCGGATTGGCAGAGCTCATGGTCATTTCCGCGATGTTATCGTCGGCTTGGAAAACGAAAGCAACACGCTCGCCGATGGTATTACCCGATTGCGGCAGGAGGATCTTCAATGCGGGCAGCTCGCCGGTATTTCCCGATCTCGCAACAGGCGCACCGTCAGACCCGTGCATATGGTGCATGCCCGGCTCATGGTGTTGTGCGTGGGCTGGAGCCGCGACCAGAGCGCCAGCCACAAGAATCATGCACCAAATGAACTGTTCGAATCGATCGCCAAACCGGTTGGGACGGGATGATATTTGCATGCTTTCCTCGTTTGTTTGCGAGCCCTGAAAGATTTCCACTAATTCAGTGCACATGTTGAGCGGGTGGCGGGAGAATTTTGGATTCTCTATTGAGAACTCGGACCTGCGAGATCAGCTCGTCGGAATTTTGCCAACCACATTCGTCCTCCTCTTGCAACCAGCGCGCACGGATGTATCCGAACCTGTCGATTAGGAATTCCATGGAATGTCTTCCCATTTCCAAACGCTTGGGATCTCCACGATTTGTAGTGCTCCGGGAGAGCAGATCGTAACTTTCTCTAACCTCTTGTGCTCCATGCCGGACATTTGGGACGCCCGCCGCCAGCTTTGCGTCCGGCGACACGATAATCGCCCACAATCGTTCTTTCCGGAATCTTTTCTGCTCAAGGCGTAGCTGTTCAACGCGCATTGCGTCGGACTTTTCGGGAAACACGAGCAGCACATTGCTTTGCTCACGGAAGTCCTTCAGCTCCCTCTCCGCCCCATTCTCGTCCTCTAAGAAAAAGTTTGGAGCCCCCAGCCACGGATGATCGGGTACGATTTCAGGCGACAGGAGGCGCGCCTGAAATCCCTCTGAAAACGTCCGCAGGAAGTTGATCACATCCCAGCGGGCCTGTTCGTCCAATACATCAGCAAATCCGGGCATGCCGCTTTTTGGAATTCCATGGCTAAGCCACCAAAACATGTCGCCGGCCGTGTGCAGCACAGTATGCGGTTCGCTCAAATTCGCGGGCGGCTTGGGAAGGGTCGATGCCGCCGGACCATCGCCAAGCCCTCCGCTGCCGTGGCAAGCCGCACAATTCTGGGCAAATAGACGCTTTCCATTGGTTATTGATATCGTCGAATAGGCAACCGACGGGCGGCGGTAAGTATCGGGATAGGCTTGCACGGATATCTGCCACAGACCGCCTGCGACCGAAATAACGGCGGCGGCGCCTGCTGCAACTGCTTTTACCTTTTGCGGCTTTCTCAAACAAACGAGCAGGCCCCAGAAGAGTGACAATAGTGCTAGTGAGAAGGCGCCCGCCGCGATAACGGGCGTCGGCCACGCCGGCCACGTGGCTTCGATCGAAAAGCGAAACGGCAGCCACCAGATGGGCTGATCATGTCGTGCTGGTATGACTGAAGAGAGCGCGGCTGCGCAGCCGACGATCAGAACACCGCAAAAGAATTCAGTTGCTGCCCATCCAGCTCCTGCAAGAAAAGCCGCGGGTTTTGCTCCTACGGTTTCCATGACGGGTAGGAAGCGCGTGCGAATCCGATTGGCCACCAACAGGATGCATGCAAGTAGAGCAAGCTTCGTTATAACTAGTTGACCGTAGGTCGTGCCAAGCCACTCGCCAGCCGAACTAGCGGAGCTAAACGCGAGCACCAAACCTGATGCGACGACGACGACCACGAAACCGATTGCTAGTTGGGAGAAACGTCGCAGCGTCGCTGCGACATAGACGCGCCGAGTCTCCGTGGGGGTGACAGCGACCGAAGCCACCAGCCAGATCCAAGCCGGTAAGGCCCCAAGCCAAGCCGAAACCGCGAGCACGTGAAGTTGATGGGTCGGAACGAGCCAACGGCTGTCGTCTTCCCCGGCGGCGTGTCCAGCAAGTGGACCAATCAGCGCGATCAGTGCTGCTGTCCCGGCTGTCACGATTGAAACTAAACGTTGCTGCTCCCTCGACCAGCCGCGAATTAGGATCGCTGTCGGCAGCAGCAAAAGAAGAGAGAGCGCTAACCTTGCAAGCGTGATCCGACCGTAATGTGTGTCAAATCCGAAGCTTTCCAGCGTCTGGCCAGCCGCTACTATCTCCGATAGTGCCATATCTGTCGCAATCGCGACTTGAGCGATAAATAACCCAGCGGTAGCGAAGAGGTGAATGCCGGCCGCCCAGAGAAAGCTCACCTGCACTCGTCTTCGCCAAGCGGCAAGGAACGGATCGGAAGCCGGCGCTGCCAGCAACAGAAAGAGTACTCCGCCTATGACCCATGCAAGCGCAATGTCAGCGATGGCCTTGCACAGAGCTGGAAACAATACCGTCATTCCGCATGCCTAACGTTGCTCGACGGTGAACTGATAGCCGTAGTCCACCACATGCCCGTCTTGCGAGAGCACGCGGTAATGAACCGAATAGCTGCCCGGTCTCATGTCAGATACTGCCGTTACCATGCACTTCGGATCATTGCCTGCTTTCAAATCGCCGAGCGTTAGCGACTGACCGTTGGCGTTCTTGAGCTCCACTTTCGAAAACTTGAGCTCTATGCGTTCGTTGAAGCACAGTTCGATCTGCTGCGGCGAATGAGCTAACACTGACCGGCTCGCGGGATCGGACTTCACGAGAGCGGCATGTGCAGAGGCAGCCGTCGGCAGGCACACGAGGCCAACGCACAGCAACGTGATGCCAAGCGCTGATACCGGACGCCTGCTTGCGGACGAGAGTTCTTTTACCGTCCCTTGAATCAGCCTAGTTCGCGCCCTGCCGGTGCCGGCGGTCAAGTTTGGCGTGCCAGCATGATCGAGTGACGGCCCCGTCGCTACTCGGATGTAATCGCTCTTGTTTCCGTGTTTTTCGTGAGACATGAGTGTGACCCTTATTGCCGGACAGCGGCCGACAAAGTGCTAGCCTAGCTTTCCTTGCGCAACGTGGAGTACCAAAACAGGGCGGCCCCGGCTGCCAGCGTTCCTAGAACGATTGCGAAACTGTCCCTATATCGGACCCAAATCCCGTTGCCGTAACCAACCGAAAACGGAAATCTCGATACGTATTTCGGTCCGTCGCCGACTGTCACGAGGCCCACAAAGCGCCCGGATTCGGGGAACGTGTACTGAAACGATAGTGAGCCTGTCGGATATTGTTTTGGCGGGATTCGAAGGACGGCCTCGCTGTCTACGTCGTTGCCGGCGTCTCGCAACAACCGCACCTCGATGGGCAGATCACGTAGCACATCGCCGACGGCATCCAAGACGATGACCGTGCGGCCGATTTCCGGAATGTCCTCGCAAAATTCCTGATTCCCCTGCTTGGCCGGCTGGTATCCGGTAAAATGCATCATATAGGGCCCAGCGCGAAGCTTGCACACGTCTTTCTCCATCGATACTCCCCCGTGTGCAATCGCTGGCCGCGCCCCACCGCAGTCTAGGATGAGGAGCAAAGATGGAATTCCAAGCACTGCGGCTTTTACGATGTTCAACCCGGACCTCCTTTCGGATTCTCAGCCGTGCGGTTATCGGGATCGGTGAATACAGGGACCATGGGGCCGCTGACGTTTGAGATTGTCCGTTTGCCGTGCTCGTCATAGAAGAACAACAGTCCTCCCAACGTGTTGTCCGGATCGTTGATCAGGCTACTCAAGCGCTCCGTCTCCCATGCCGCGTCGGCCGCTTCGATATCGACTGTCTTCGTTTCACCCGGCTTGAGCGGTCGGGTGTGGCTCACCTTAAGCCCATTCGGAGGAAGCAATTCCTTGGGGTAATTCGGATCCACCGTCGCCATTGCCTGGCTAACCTCATGGTTGATGAAGCGCTGATTGGAAGTTAAGAACTCGCCAAGCTGTGCTGACGTGCTCCCATTGTTCGTCAGTGTCACGTTCATACGAAGCGAGCGGCCAGGGACGTCATAGTTTGACTTGTTGACCACAACTTTGACCTGCTCAGGCACTTCCGGTAGAGGCTCGACGGTTGCACGGGATCCCTGCAGCGGCACGGTCCTTGGATAAGCGGTGTCGGTCGCCTGAAAGCCGAAGAATACGATGAGAATCGTCGCCACGAGCAAACCGGCCCCAAATAGGCGATCGGTGCTGGTAACGAGCTGAGATCGATCGCCGCCTTTTTCCGTCAACGCGCGAAAACGAGGCAGCAGGAGCGGCCGGCGCAACCACCAGACAAGCCACACGATGGCGATCGCAACCCACAAGCCATGCCAGAAGAACACCCTGCCAAGGCCCCAGGTTTCGAGATTATCGATAGTCTCGCCACTGAGAGTTTTGATTGGAAGCTTGAAGTCGCTTTCGTTCCCCGTCACCGTCAGCCAGTTTCCCGGTCCGAGCAGCGGCCCGGCTCCCATCACGTTGATCATCGGATGGACGTGATGGTGGCCTGGCACTCGTCCTTTGAGCACTGTTTTGAATTCATAGTCCCGGTTCAACTCCAGTTTGGTGGACTGAATTGCTGGGACACCATTAATGTAGCTCTCGGTTCGGGCTAGCACCGGGCCCGGCGTCCCGTTTCCCAGAAAGGCCGCTTCGGGAAGGGGTAGGTTGACTGGCCAGATCGGGAAGAGTCGGAACTTGCCGGTGACAACGATTTCACCGTTCACGGGAATTTCGTTCGTGCTCCACTTCACATCGTAAAAATGAGCCGTTCGCATCCGCAGAAACGGCTCCTGATTGCGCTCACCATGCGCCAGAGCAGCATCTGGGATGAAGGTCAGTATTCCGATCTGCATGATCGCCGCCGCTGCCGATAAGATTACACGCACGCATGAGCTTTTGCGGAAACAGAATGTTCTCATTTGGAGTCCTCCACAGTCCCAGCAGGATCATTCGGCTGCGGCGAAGCGCCCTTGCAGGCTGGTGCCGTCTATGGCTTTTTGGGCTGTCTCAGCTGGCTCATCCTTATCGGTGAGCCCCATGAAATTTTTCAGGGTGTTTGGCGTCGTTACCACACGAGCGAGGAGCATTCCGATATGCCACCACGCCAAATACATCAGTATGGATACGAACGCCGAGAAAAAGGACGCGATAATGGCTGAGTGGCCACCAAAAGTTCGAAGCGTGCCCCGCTCTATCAGCCGGATATACTCAGGCAGGGCGGTGCGGGTGAAGGCATAGCTGATGTAATCGCCCACGGAAACAAGCTGCCCCATCACTTCTACGGGTAGCCGATATGGCGCCAGCCAAAACCAGTTAGCCGGGTAGAAAAGCAGTGCGAATGCAAAGGCGCCGGACATCGCCGTGAACAAACAATTCCCGGTCAGCAAAAGAGCGACATCGAGGACTGAGTGCGCCAGGCATCAGCAGCGCTGGAATGACCTCGCTCATCGGAAAGTACGACCACAGGTGGAAACCGAAATATCGATTTATCCACTGACCGAACAGGAGACAAACGACCGCAAATGTAGCGGCGATTGGAAGTCTAAATTTCGTCCAAAACACATACTGCAAAGCTGCAGGGAATGTTATGGCCATAATTGGAGTTAAGGGTGACCCACCACTGTCTGTCTTTCCAATCGATCCACATATCCCAGTCCCCTGCGGTCAGCATGTAATGCAGGTGGAATGCGCCGGAGACGGCCAGAAAGAGGATGGCGGCGACGAGAAGGTCAAACACTCTTGAGATTCTTGCTGACTCTTTAGGCCATTCGAGCCCATACAGTCTCACAGACGTTCCTCCTTGCATGGCTTCCTCCTAATTCTTTTACCGAGTTGAGATCGACCTTCCTGGAAACCGACGCCCGACATGATTGCAAGGCGGCATGCTTTGCACATGCCGGGCTGTCAGCAATTAATGGTTCATAAGCGGTTTCAGCGCTGGGTGGCGACCGAAACTTCGTCCTCTTGGGAAAGCCGCCCGATCACTTCAAGCATGTGCATCGCGATCTGGATCAGGAGCCCACCCAAGGCCAGCACACTCCAGCCCATCACGACAAAACCCCAGTGCAAGGGATAGGAGAACACCTCTTCCATCAGGAAGAAGGCATGACCCCACTCGTTGTAGCCCAAGTTCGGCAATATTAGAAACGGACCTACAACCACGAGCACGAATGGAATTGAGATCTGCGTTGCGAACTTCGGCAGCCTCGTCATCGCGTACAGAAATGATCCCACGCCAAACAGCACGTAGAGTGGCATGGTGCCGTAGAACAGCACGATGTGACTCGGCGTGAAGCTTGTATCCCGGACCACAACCTGATGCCATGAGGCGTCCTGCTCGGCAAAGAAGCTGGTAGCGAACCAGACGCAAAAGGCATAGACGAAGATGAACAGGACCAGATTGAAGTAACGCCGGAGCTCTTCCCGCGGTTTGAGCGCGCCAAGATTGCGGTCTCGCGTGAACCATAGATACGCCCAGGTCACCACCCAGAGCAAAGGGATGACGCTAAGCTCAACCTTCAGCAACGTCATCCAGGCGGCATCGAACGCGGGCTCAGTCGAATCCAGGCCGGCACTCCAAGCATAGACCTGCTGAAAGATGCGCCAGAACACCATCAGCGCTAGCACCGCCAGAGTGACTCCTGCTGCAAGTTTGAAATTCGCCAACGGCTGAGTACGGTCCTCAGCGGCAGACTTGGCGTTATGAGTCATCGTGATCGACATCTTGTCTCCTCCTTGAGATTGCCTAAGGTGTGGTGTTGTTTACGAGGGTAGTGCTCACTCCGATCGTTGACCGCAAGGATAGGATCTGTCTTCAAGCTCCCAGCTTTCTGGTTACCTCCTTGCGAACGGCGCACGCATACATGTTGATTTCGAGACCGACCGGTAATTCGACGATTTTTGGGGCTTTCCAGCTCATATCGATTTGCTCCTGGCTAGATGAATGCGGCGCAAAAGGTCGCGAGGACACGAGGTCCTCGCAGTGGGGAGAACTCACCGAGTGCGCTGCAAGTGCTCGGCGAAAAGAAACCCATGATCACGCCATCCCTGCCACCGCGCGCTGTGCCGTCACCCTGATGAGATTGGCGCGATAATCCGACGATCCGCAGGAATATGATCCGACTCTTGCCTCGCCCGCTGCTGCTCTTGCAAAGCAGCGTATTGATGCATCCAAGCGTCCGTATTGAACCATTCGTTATAGTTGGACTCCACATCACTCTCCCTAGATGAGGTAACTCTTCATAGCTGACCCGGAGCTAAGCCGTTCGCTCAGGTCGACGACCGCAACAAAGCCAAAGAACGACAGTCCTCCCCCTTCTCTTTGTTCGCTCATTACCCGCACCCTCCTTTTGAAAGAGCGGTGCGGCACGTCGGGTTTGAACCTGGCCCGTATAGACGCAAGACGTCCGCTTTCATCTCAAACAACCCGTCCAGCTCCGGCTTCAATTTGGAAATTGGCCGCGCGCTCGGTCTCAGGTTACAACCTCACGCCACGTACGAATCAAGCCTTGACGGCTGTGGCGAGGCTGATTGAGGTATGTGCAAGTGTCGAGAAAGCGGGTTCGCCTCGCGCTTTTTTCGTCGGAATCCGCAGAGGATCATTAACTTGAACGCGCTACCCGGGACAGGAGCAATAGCACCGGCAAAGCACCACTAAGCTCCATGGCGCCCGGCGAGACACTGACAATTACGTCTTGGGCGCGTGGGTGACGGGGGTCGGGGCCGGCACCTGCTTCGGAGCCTGCGTGAGTATGGTCGGGCAGCTGACGAGAGCAGCTACGAGGTTAGAAGACGAGGCCCCTCGTTGCTCAAGCGATCCGCAGAGGTTGCCCGAGCTTACCCCATTAAGCTCGGGCCCGACTGAGCAGCGCCTCCTGTAGAGGATCGCACGGACGTACCATATTCCTTGGTCATGATTGTACCTTCGAGTTAAAGCTGCTGAACGAGCCGGCATCCGCGCTCATTGCATTTCTCTCACGCCGCTTTCGAGGAATTTGTCTGCTTCTCCTCGCCAAGGTCGAGGGTTAGCTGCTTGCCGAAGACACGTTCCAGCAAGATTTGAAAGGTCGCCTTGTCAGGCGAGGCACGCAGAAGCGTCATTACGCTCACGACTTGAGTCTTGAAGTGCTCGAGTTCGATCTTATCAGTCAGGAATTGATGATGCTTGTATTTGCGGCGATGTTTCTCGTTTGAGGGATTGCACGCATCGAGAGCCGGCAAAACGGGAGACGGCATCTTCTCGTAGATCAGCTTTCGGATCAGTGTTCCCGCATAGCGGGGGCCGCGGTTATTCGACGTATGCTTCCAGCCATGCACGCGATGAAGCTCCTTCATGAAGTCGGGCGGAATTGCAGTGGTCCATGGGCGATGCTCCGGAAGAACGTAGGCTTCCAGGATGCGTTGAAGCTCGTCACTCTCACGCTTGTACTGGTACCCTGTCGCCTCATCGATCAGCGCGATAAGGCCGATTCTCGTCAGACTTGAGTTGATCAGCCGGCATTGAAAAGCGATCGCAAACTGCTGGCGCTGCAGGACCCCGGCGCCATCAGCACGGATCACCGCCTCCGCGATGTCGATCAGCGTGTCGGAATCAAAGCCGTAGGCGACAACTCGGTTGATCTTGAACTTTACCGGGTTGCGAACCCTCTCCAGCAGATCTTCGGAAACGAAAGGCCTGAGGAGCTTTCCGGAGACAAAAAGCTCAAGTCGGCTCATGCCCTTCTTGAAGGTCCTCGCGTGTCTTGACAAGATTCCGATGGTATTCATCCCAACCTTCGCGAAACGGTGTGTCAGCAACACGCGCAAATAGTGTGCGAGGCGAATTCGGTTTTCGATGTCTCTGTGCCGACGACACGAATTGCCGAATGACCTCGTTACGTAGGAAGGTCTCGCCTTTTCTTTGTTCGAGATAGGCCGTTCCGTACTGAAACAGCGGCGGAATGAGCGCTATAGCTATAGCCGCTACGACACTCCCGAGAACGAATTTCCAGAAATCAAGACGAGCCTTGTACCAGTCAAACTCAAACTGGCGCTGCTCTGTGGTCTTCGTACCGTCAAGCGCGATCCGTAGCCGTTCGAGTTCGATCTGCTTGGTCGCCGTGCGACGGCCGAAAAACCGGAAAAACCCGTGACGACGGAGAAGCCTGCGACGACGACGAAGCCAGCGACGACGGAGAAGCCTGTGACCACGGAAAAGCCGGCGAGAAACGGAAAACCTTCGACGAAAACCCGAACCTGACCTGTCCTCCAAGTCGTTGTTGGTCACGTCTACCTCGGCGATGGAATTTAAAGGAGGTCTGTTGCTTGAGAAGTCTACGAAACAGCTATCGCTGGCGACCGAACCGACAGTGCTGTCAAATTGCACACGAAATCTTTCAGCGGGTCAATCTCTGTATCGAAAGCTCGTCGATAGGAATTGAGCGACGCGCAGGACTTCGGCCGCTGCTCAATCCGAACCCTTCAACGTTTCGCATCGGCCGCCAAAAGAATTGCGATTTGGGAAAACATGTATGTGTAGGGTAAAAAAAGTTGAAATATCTAAGTAAATTCAATGAGATTGGTGCCTAGGAAAGGATCATAAGTCCGATTTTCTATCGCCTGCTATCACACGATTTGTAGTCAGGCCGGCGTAATTAGTGTCATTGCGTCACTTGCGCGCAGATGGTTCCGATTTACGGTTATTACTTCAAGGCGGACACTACCCCGTTGGCGGCTCCGGGGCCGCTTCGCCGACATTCTGGTTGAGGCGATCGTGAACGCGGCGGCGAGGATCCGGGCGGCCAACATCAAGCCCAACTGATCCTGCCTGGTAGGCCTGATCGAATGCGGGCATGTCTGTTCGTGGCCCATACCGACAAGCTCCGCCGTCCGGCTGAATGTCGGCTGTCGAGGGTAGAACGGAACAGCTAAGCAAGAAGTCTGCACCACGAGAAATCCAGAGTACGCCAAGACATTGGGACAAAGGATGGGAGCTGAGTGCGACATCACGTATAGCGAAGGTAGAAATGGCACTTATGCGGTTCCTGGAAGGATTGCCGTGGCGGTGGCCATTTTACGAGCGGTCGTTTCAGTCAATAATTACGATTGTCCATTGCTTTCTTTCCACTCCCACATCTCGACATGGTTGGCGAGCGCGAGGTCATTCTCGACGTTCGCGGAAAGCTGATGCATTCCCTGCTGGAGCTGCTGGGCGGCCTCTCGCAGGCCTTCCTCTGCTTTGCAACGATGTTGCGTCGTTCTTGGAGTGTCTTGCGCTTGTCGCGGTTGTCTTTCGTGTGTTAGTCCACGGCGCTGTCGAGTTCTGTTATGTGTGCTTCGAGATCGGCGTCTTCCTTTTGAAGTTTTTCAAAGTCGGCCTGCTGCGCCCCGACACAAAATCCGCGTTGCAGGCAGCCCCCAGGCTTTCTGACGGCGTTCCTCGATGAATAACTTGCGGGCAAGCTGTTGCTGTTCTTTAGAGAACGTCATATGAGGCCAGTATAGCGCGGCAGGAGATTAAGCGTGGCAAAAGCAAGGAAGACGGTGAAAGCAAGGAAAACAACGAATCGCGTTGTTCAACACACTTGGAAGGTAACGCGGCGTAATAACGAATCGGTGGAAATCACTGCGGACGACTTAAGTGTAGTGTACGGTGATTTGGTATTCTTGACCAAGGGGGTTGTCGTCAGGGTAATTGGGGTAGACGCTTATAGCGATGTTGAACTAGTGAGCGCCTTAGAACTCTAGCGCGGCAGCTTCATCACACCATCAAAGAAGGACAGGACGAAGCCAATTCCCATGACAACAATACATGAGCCCGACGACGGTGAGTGAGCCGAGCAATGCTCCGAGGCATATCTCCGTAAGTTCCCAGATCATGGCCGTGTTTGAGGTTTGTGAGTAAGGTGTCAGTGCCAGCATTTCGCGGCATTTACCGCGCGAGCGGTTTAGTCCATTGGACCGGGGCGGCTGATGGCCGAGGGCAATGGTGTGCGACGAGCTTTAGTGGAGAGGCTGTCTTCGTCAGGCATGATCGTACTCCTCCGTTTGTGAGGGCATCGAGCATGCCTTGTGACGCGCGGATCGTGTCTGCCTTCAGAGGCTTGCGGCCGTGGGGGTCCCGTGGGGCCGCTTTAGGTCCGCAGCGAATGACGAGTCGCCCGGAAGACTTTTCCCGCAGCTAGAGCCAGGAACCAAACTGCTCACTCTCGCTTGAGTCTTGCCGGCTCCACCCCGAGCTGGCGGAGCGGCCCCGGCCCATCCCTCAACCGCCCCCTGAAGCCGGGGCCGTCTCTCCCATATCGCTCATAGTAAACCGCCCGCCTAATTCTGTTCATAGAATCCGATAATCGTTACGACGTGGCCGTTGCCGATGTAAGTCGTATTATCGTATTTCAGAATGACGCTTACGCTACTACCGCCAGAGGCAATACGACCAAAACCCATACAGCCAATGACCGCCGTCTCGGTTGCGAGAACACTTGCAGCGCGTTTGGCCGTACCGGTGGGCAACGGTATCGACATTGTCTCCGATGCGGTGCCCTTGGCTGTAATTGTGATTGTGACGCAAAAGTAAACGAATTTCCCGATCACCTGATAACCACCGGCCGCAGAAACGGTGGTGAATGCGCCGCTGCCGGGCGTCACTGTCGGTGCCCATGTCGTCCATGCCGCGTCGCCCGTGACGCCGATGTTGGCGCGTGCCTGCGCTTGATCTGCAGCCGTCAGCGATTGGGCGCCGCCTCGGCGGCCTACCGCGACGCGTTGGTCGCCCGCGGCGCGTGCCGACCCTGGTAGAGGCCCGCGCGCATAGGTTTCCCCGACAATGCGCCGTCGTGACGCTCAGCGGCTCGACGGGGCGTAGTGTAGCTGTCGGTGGGCCACCATGTTCGCCGGCATGGGCCGGACAGGTCAGCCGGCGATTGCCGGGAAGCTGACGGCGGGATCATCGCTCAAGGGCGCGATGGTTTCCAGTGTCATGTAGCGGGCGCGCTGCCGGCGCTGTCGCGCACGGGAGCGGGCGGACTCCTCAACAACCCCGTTGCCGTCCTGCTGGAGGGACGCCCGCATGGAAGGCAATCATCGGGCATCGCGCGGTTGCCGCGCCCGAGGGGCGGCGCGACCGCGTACACGGTCGGCGACGCGCTCTCGCAGGCGCGCCGCACCGCGCCGTGCTCCGCGCGTACTCAAGCTGGCCTTGCTTATCAGATTGGTGCGCGTGTCGCGGTTGCCCTGATCAAGTAGAAGCGATCAGTGGACGCGAAGTCCGTCGAACGCGTTGCCCGCAGCGCGTCTGGCCCCCCATCAACTCGTTCTGCAGGACCGAGAAGTCCGTCGTCCCATCCGACGCCGGGACGACCCCTCGCCATCGCGGATTACCGACCTCGCTTTGACGCGCCAAGCGTCATCGGAGACCTTCTTGAAGCGGCCTGTCCAATTGTTGGCGCGGCGAATGAAGACCATGACGGTTTCGTTCGCCAGGTGGACCTGGGCGGGTAGCCATCGAACTTGATTTCCGGCTCGATGAAGGCAAATGGGACGACATCTGCCTCGGCCGGCGGAAGGGTGACGATCTCGTCTACGCTGGCGAAGGTCGACCACGGCTTCGACAAGGCCTCCGCCGCCGACTTGCAGACGCGCGTGAAGCCGCCCATCCGGAAGATGCAGCCCATCGCTCACAAAGGCATCTGGGTCGAGCCGAAGCTGCTTGCCCAGGTCGAATACGGGGCAAGGTGCGGCAGCCTTCCTCAAAAATCTTCGCGAGGATCTGCAGCAGTTCCTGGCAACGGCATCCTCGAGACCGAAATTTGTGGCCTCGATTAACGCCCAGCGGCTTGGCAACCGCTCGTGCAACCTCCAAACTGGACTGGACGATTTTTAGTTTTTCGGATGCTTGGATGGGCCAAATAAAATCCGCTCTGAGACGCCAGACTGAGGGCATAGGTGCCCGCCGGATCTACGAAGACTTGCGAGACCAGATACTGGCGCGGACGTATGGGACTCATGGCGTGCTGCCGTCGTCCAGATCTCTCGCCGGCGAACTCGGCGTCTCGAGATCGACGGTGACGGTGGCATACGAACAATTGGCCGCCGAAGGCTTCATCGAAGTTCGCCACGGCGCACGCCCACGGGTCGCGAAGTCCGTGGTAGGAGGCAGCAAATCGCGCGCTGTGGATGCACTACCGACGCACGTCGTTCCCCTCTCGGAGTTTGGAAAGCGACTGCGGAAAGATCCGCCGAAGTGGACCGCGCCGTCTGGCCATCCCGCCGTGAACTTCCGGTATGGCGACCTCTCGCCGGCCGATTTTCCGGTTCTCGCCTGGAAGAAAGCCATCATTGCTGCCGTTACTCGACGCCCGGCCCGACTGGCCTACGACGATCCCAGCGGCGCGTTGCGGCTTCGGACCGCGCTGCAGGGATTTCTTTGGCGATCGAGGAGCGTCCGATGCAGCGTGGATCAGATCGTCGTCGTCAACGGATCGCAGCAGGGTCTCGACCTTTGCGCGCGACTGTTGCTCGATGCCGGCGACCGCTTCGTCATGGAAGATCCTGGATATCTGATGGCCAGTCACACATTCTCGTCGACCGGTGCGGCCCCTGTGCCCGTTCCCGTCGATAGAGACGGTCTCCAGACTGCCCGGCTCGCCGGCATCGACGCGCGGCTCGCCTACGTCACGCCATCGCACCAGTACCCGCTCGGCGGCGTTTTGCCGATCGCGCGACGGCACGAACTCTTGGCATGGGCCCGGCAGCGTGACGCCTGCGTGATTGAAGACGACTACGACAGCGAATACAGGTACGATACGAAGCCCGTGCCGCCGCTGCACGCCCTCGAAGGCGGCCACAACGTCGTCTATCTCGGAACTGTCTCCAAGACGCTCTCGCCGACAATGCGGATCGGATACATGGTCGTTCCGCTCGCACTCGTCTCGGCCTTCGCCGCGGCCAAGCAAATCATGGACCGCCACACGCCGCTCGCCGAGCAGGAGGCGCTGGCGTCCATGCTGGAGAGCGGCGCCTATGACAGCCACATGCGGCGCGTCCGGCGACGGAATGCCGAGCGACGCCAAACTTTGCTCGATATGTTGCGCCGGCGGTTCGGGGACCGGGTCAGGATCGAGGGCGCAGCGGCCGGCCTGCACCTAGTCGCCTGGTTCGACGATCTGCCACAGCGATCGGAAGAGGCGCTGGTCCGAACGGCCCGGTCCAAGGGCGTCGGTATCTATCCGATATCTGCGCTGTTCGACCGAAGGCGGCAAGGCCGCGCGCGTCCGGACGCAGTCGGCTTGATCATGGGCTACTCGGCTCTGGAGACGCGGCAAATCGACAAGGGCTGCAGGCTTCTCGCCGCCGCGATCGACGAAATCCGGGAGCAATAACTGGACTAGCAAAATCGTACAAAACTGGTCGTTCTGCACAGACCAGATTTGCCCTATCTCCGGGCCGAACGGAGATGAGCCATGTACGTACCCCCCGCCTTCAAGGACGACGACATCGAAAGCATCCGGACCACCATCCGGAATGCCCGTCTGGTCAACCTGGTCACCGCGACGGCTGAGGGGCCGGTTGCGACGCCTCTGCCGCTTTTCCTCGACCAAAGCGAGGGCGAGCACGGTACGCTTTACGGGCACCTCGCGAGAGCAAATCCCCAGTGGAAACTGCTACCGATCGGCGAAGCGCTGGCGATCTTCAATGGACCGGAGGCGTACGTGACGCCGTCGTGGTACGCGACCAAACAGGAGACAGGAAAGGTCGTGCCGACCTGGAACTACGTCGCAGTTCATGCCTACGGTCCGGTCGAGTTCTTCCATGAACCGGAGCGCCTGCTGGAAGTCGTCACGCGCCTGACCCGGAAGCACGAAGAGGTCCGCGCCAAGCCGTGGGCCGTCTCGGACGCGCCGGCCGACTTCATCGCGTCGCAACTTCGCGGCATCGTCGGGCTCCGGGTCCCGGTTAGTCGCTTCGAGGGTAAGCGCAAGATGAGTCAAAACCGTCCTGAGGCCGATCGTGTCGGAGTCTCCGCCGGGCTTGGTGCAAGTGATAATCCTCAGGACCGTGATGTCGCGCCACTGATCCCGCTGCGGGGCTAAACACGTGCGATGGTCGAAAGCCGAGCGCAAGAATTCGGGCATCAGATGTTGAAACTCGCCTTTTCAATGACTTTAGCTATTGCGGCCGGGATCAGTCTCGTCGTGCAGCAGGCCCCCAATGCCAATCTGCGCGTCGGGCTGGCCTCCACCGCCTGGTCGGGATTCATGAGCTATCTCTTCGGCGTGGTCTGCATAGCGGCGCTGGCCTTGCTGCTGCAGGAAGCTCCACCCACGATCGCGGCGGCATCGCGGATATCCTGGTTCGCCTGGAGCGGCGGCCTGTTCGGTGCGATCTTCATCGGCCTCGGGATTTTTCTCGTCCCGAAGCTTGGCGCCGCCACCTTCTTTGCGCTTCTATTCGCCGGCCAGATGCTTGGATCGATCGCCTTCGACCACTTCGGTCTGCTGGGCGTTCCGATCCACGAGGTGAGCGCGATCCGCGTCGCCGGCGCCGCCATGCTTGTCGGTGGTGTCGTTCTCGTTCGCATGTAGAACAGCGGTTTCGCGCAATGCACGCTCCATGCAAACCGAAGCCCGCTCCGTTCTACGGCTGGCGGGTCGTCGCCGCCTGCGAGCGCCGGGACCAAGATATCGAGAGACAGCTCATACGTTGCGCCCTGTCGCGGGGCGTATTGGATGCGCTCTATCGCCATTTAGAACTCATCCTTTGCGGTGCCGAGTTGGACGACCTTCACTTCGATACGCGCAACGCCATCAGGTCGTATGTCGGTGACCTCGTACAAGGCGCGATTGCACAGCCGCATGATCCGGTAACCCTGCGCAAGCGGGAACGGCAGCGTGCCGTATCCGCGAACTGCGGGCCGGATGTGGCTGCCAGCCCACCAGATCAGATAGTTGAGACGGCGGGATCACGTCAGCAGACTCCGGCGAATCTGCCGTTCGCGCCGAGGGGAGCCATGAGGGCCGGTGATGAGTAAGGAAAGAGAAGGCGAAAAGGGAGCAATGAAGGGCGGCGGACGGCACGAATTCTTCCTGGTGAATCTGACCAATGAAAAGCTGAAGGGCCACGGAGGAGTGGCGGAAACGAGATCAAGCTCGACGTCAACGGGCTTGAGCCTGGCAGGGGTTGGCCGCGAAAGCAGTTTTTCCCGTCCAGTGGTACCCGGGATTATTGGCGCTGGTCAGAACGATTCAGGGAGTACCAGCTGAACTGTTACGACGGGGACACCTATGCCGTTGTCACCATCAGCGGCTACGGAATCGGGGTGCTTGTTACTGCCACGAGCCCCGATACGTGGAAATGGTAGTATAGCGCACGCGCGGTGCCGCCCTTCGGCCTCGCCTACGGCCGCAGTCCACGCCTCATCCGTCCAGCCCCGCATGGCTTCCGGCACCACCAAGGTCACCGCCAACACCACCGGCCATGTAAAGTTTCACCACTGGCGGCACCACCACTGGCTACATGAACACTGCGGGCAACTTCATCCTCCCCGGCATCGGCATCACTGGGACCATTAGTGCCTCGTCGTTGGCCGTCATCAACGGAGCCAACAGCAGTGGCGATTGCCAGCGGGAGCAAACGACACTTCGCTCTCTCCCATCGACGCATGATAGCTATTCCTTCCTACGATGCGGACGGGGTGGTTTGCGCCCTTTAGGCAAGGTCTTGGGAGTCCCTGCACGTTTCGATGGCCGAACAAAGAATTCGGACACATGAACGCCCAGCCTTTCGGCGATGCGGTCGAGAAGATCAATCGTCGGGCTTTTCGATTGCCGCTCAAGACCGGCGATGTAGGAGCGGTCAATCCCGGTATCGTAAGCCAATTTCTCTTGCGAAATACCGCGTTTCAGACGGATCCGACGCACGTTGCAGGCCACAAGTGCACCAGTTTTCATGCGGCAAACCATGCCATTCGCTCGGTCAAACCACTGGTTATAACCCCACTATTAGCAACACAGTTAGCTGCCTTTGCGGAAGCTGGCGACTTTGTCGGTTGAAGGAAGCGCTGGTTGCGACTGAGACGCCGCAGTCATGCTTCGCCCACCCCTACCAAGAATGCGTTGGCACATGACTTTTAATCACGGGGGCCTGGGTTCGAGCCCCAGCGCGCTCACCAAATAACTTAGAAAATCGCCTCAATACTGATCACGTGTCGTAGACCGTTTTGAGCCTCCGGGTAACACGGGGGTAACAGATTTCCCGGGCAAGCACGTACGGCCCTACACATTTTCGTCCAGAAGCGAACAGGCCAATTAGAACGAGTGCCACGAACGCGTCGCAATCTCCACGCACATAGGAGCCCGGGCTCCCTCGCACGATTCGCACTGTCTGAACGAGCCTGACAGGTTGGCCCGCCCAGCCGGGTACTAAATGGGTGCGTAGCATCCAGCCTGTCCGCTCGCCGCGTCACCTCGCATGTAGGCAATGCAGCATGCACGAAACCGCCCGCTGCGATCACTGCGAAGAAGAGTTCGCGCCGAAAGAGCTAGTCATTCACAACGTCCACCAAACAACCCGTCCTTCAGGTATAGAAATAGACCAGAGGCAGAAAGACGTATGTCCACCAGGCTAAGCCAGCTAATCCGGCCAGGACGACCATATCCTCGTCGCTCATGGGGACCTCCGAGAGCAGTTTCGATTACCCTCCAAACCAACGAGCGGCGGTGCGCGTTTCAATCGCGCATCAAATATACTTCAAAGGGGGAACATTTTGCGTTGCGCGGTCCCGGTGACCTTGCCGCTTTCAGTCTGCGAAGCTTATCGCTGATCTCCCGGGCGAATGCTTCGAGCAGGACAGCCCGATGAGCCAATTCGAGCGGATGCTCAAGTCGCTGCAGTTCGGGTAGGTAGTCCATCAACGCACTCGGGATGGACGGGGCGTCAGAGAGTGTCTGGCGTCTTAAGCTCGTGGCGGATTCTCTCTTCCTTCAACTGTTGCTCCGCTTCGTACCAAAGCTCGTCTATCCGACCTTCAGGCTTCCCGGCTTCCTCCCAAAGTCTGTATGCGCGGGCGCGTATCTCGTCTGAGTCTGTTTGGGGCATGGTGTTTCTCTCATCGAGCGCAATGCTAACTGCGGAAGTAACTCGACTGATTTTGAGGGGTTCCAGATTCCCGAAGGTGCGCCACGCGCGAGAGCCACCCTCACTCACGAGGCGGCCTGAACCGTTCCTAGCCAAGCGGCCAAGCGGTTACGCGGCAGCCCATGCCAAGAACTCGTTCATTACATGCTCTTTGATCGCCGCTGGTTCCCGCTCGCCTTGCGAAGCAAGCCATAGAATGCGCTCCGCGACCTCCACCGCAGAACGATGTTGCTGACGGGTGAAGGCCGGGCTCGCGAGCACTTCATCGAGAATGGTGCGGAGCAACTGCACCGTAGGTGTGTCGTACGCCATGTGCCGAATACCCGAATACTGAACAATTCACAGCTCAAAAGGTCGCCCGCGCGATATGAGCAAGCCCATCTTCTCGTTCGGTCCGACTAGCAATTTGCCGGAAACCGGTAATCTACGACGGGTTGATTGCGGGTCTATGACAGCGAAACAGCAACGCCAACGCTCGAAATAAGTGCAGGCGGCGCTGTCCAGCCCCCGGGAAGGTGATTGCAAAATTCCGGCACGGATTAGTCTGAACAGCTTAGGCCAAGGTTCAGTGGCACTCGCGGATAAACAAGAGGCGACCAACTGAGTGGTCTCAATTTAGGTCGGGGCCCTTAGCCCCGAAGAATTCAACCACCCATCGCCGTGTGGCTAGCCGCCTCCAAAATGCTTGAGGCCCCACTCAAACGCGCCCTTTACTAGCGGGTTTTCCTAGACCCGCTTCAGCAAGCTCTTCGCCTTTTCCTTCTCGACCGTGCTCGCGTTCGAACTGTCAATATAGTTGTTCAACCTTTCGAGATTCAAACTGACGTTCTGAATGTACCCTTGGCCCCCAACTTGCACGCCCTGCGAGCCGTGGATGTTGATGCTTCCGTCGAGCGTAATTGCTGTTGGCGGTATTGCGCGCCCCTCAATTACGTCTGTCCCTTCGCCGGTGATTCTCGCGTGTATGACCACATACTCTATAGTGCTCGTCGTTGACGGTTTGCGGGGCTTCCAATCTATCAGACCCTTGTCCGGCAAGCTGTTCAAGCGCTTTGCCAAGGTCGCGAGATGCTAACTCAAGATCAGCGAAGCCGGCCAATTCAAGATGGCCCTCGTTTCCCGCAGGTCGTAAAACCGCTTGAGCACCAGGCCCCGCGCCTCGCTGTCATTCATCCTGTAGGCGCCCGCATCAGTTGCAAGGATATTTACGGACCTCCGCCTGAGCTGCAAGGATTGCTCGCCCTCATCAGGAATAGGTGTTCGCGTCCTCCGAACAGCCTTCCGGCTTGCCGCTCTGATTGATGCACGCCCGATAGTGCCAGGGCGCGGCGTAACTCCCCGCCCACATGCCGCGCCCCGCGTGTTCGGCTTCGCGTTGCGCGCTGTCGTATTGCCTTTGGAGTAGCGAGGCCAATCGAGCGCGAGCCCACCCCGCACAAGCCACTCCGCAAGATCGGCACCGTTGACTGAGCACGTTGCGACTGTGCGCCCATAGACATCACCGCTCACCGCCATGTCTGATCTGCGTCTTAGCGACGAAGCCCCCGGCTCCTCGATCTCAAAGAAGCGGCCCGGCACCTCGCCGGGATCACGCGCGAGCAGGTCGAGTCTCGTCCTGATCGTGATCGAAGAACTGACCGAACAAAGAGCCACAGCCGGCGGCGTGCGGCGCTCATCCAAGACAAGATGCGCCGGACAAAGACGAGGTCGGTGAGAGCGAGGCAGCCGCGTGGCGCAAGCACCACGAGACGCAACGCTTCGGCCGGCCGCGAGCGCGTGAGGTTCGTTGCCTTGCTGAGTTTCGCCCGCTCGATAAGCGGCGCTCGCGCTACAACGCCAGCGGTACGACCGTCCTGCAATTCGAGAGGCCGTGCCGCCACAACGGTGAAAATCGGCACGCGGTGCCACGCCGTGGAGCATGCACCGCGTGCCGCCGAAGCTCGTGCCAGTGCGAAGCCGACGACCAGCTCGCCGATACTGGTCGCCTCTTCCACGAGCATCAGTACGTCGCGTATGCCGCATCCACCTGACGAGAAGCTGACCGGGCGGCCACTTGCATTTGTCTGGTCCGGAGGCAGCCATGACCATAATTGGAGCTGTACGAGAGCAGAAGAAGCGCAGGCGCGGCCAGCGTAGCGAATCTCACAACAACAGAGGTCACGATCCGGAGCGGCGCCGTCAGCGCGTTCGGTTTATCGCAAGATCTCGACAACACTCTGCGATGCCCCTCACCCGAACTGTTAGCTGACTCCGGTTTGCGCTCGCCACAAACGAGTGTAGGCGCCTTCGACTCTCAGCAGCTCAGCGTGCCTTCCTTGCGCAACAACCCGTCCCTTGTCCAAGACGACGATCTTGTCGGCTCCACAAATGGTACTGAGACGATGGGAGATGACGATGATGATTTTGCCGGCCCGACGCAGATCGTCAATCAGCCGCACGACGGATGCCTCGGCAGCCGAGTCGAGAGAGGATGTCGCCTCGTCCAAAATCAGGATCTTCGGATCGCGATACAAAGCCCGAGCCAGCGCGAGGCGCTGCTTCTCGCCGCCGGAGAGGCGTATGCCGCTCTCGCCCAGATAGGCCTGGAAACCGCCGGGCCAGCGCTTGATCAACTCGCACAGCCCAAGTTGATCGCAGATTTGCAGTATCTTCTCGATGTCAGGCTCGAACTCGCCAAGAGCGACGTTCTCGATCAGCGAGCCCGAGAACACGTCGATCGATTGCGGTACCGCAGCAACAACCCTGCACAGGGATACGGTCGAGAAGTCCTGGACGTCATCAGGGCCCGATCCCGGATGCGTCCACCCTCGAGCGGATAAACGTTCTGTAGTAGCGCCACAAGGGAGCTCTTGCCTGAGCCGCTTTCCCCACCACGGCCGTCATCTCGCCTCGGCCGAAAGTGACGCTGAGATCCCGGAAAAGGTTCGGCTGCGCGCCATGGCGAAACGTGACGTTCTCCAGGCAGATATCGCCAAGGTCGGACTTGGTGGCATCAATGCCACCACCGCTTGCCGGTTCCAGATCGAAGATCTCGAACAGGCGATCCGCCGCGATAAACGCATCCTGAACGATCCGATTGGTTTCGATCAGGTTGGCAATCGGCCGGGTAATATAGCCAAGCAACGTGTAGCAGGACAGTAGTTCGCCGGGCGTGATGGTCTGATCGAGGGCAAGCGTCGTACCGAACCACATCAGCACGATGGTGAATAGGCTCGAGAGGAAGGTCGAGGCATTGTCTCCGAAGACTGAGATGAGGCCGGAGTTGTAGACGGAATGCAGCGTCTTGATGAAGCGGGTCTCCATCTTAAGATTGGCCAGGCCCTCTATACCGAACGTCTTGATCGTGGAGACCGCTCCGAGTGATTCAACCAATTGCGCCTCCAGGTCGGCGGCATTTTCCATAATGGCCCGCTGGCGCTTCCTGTTCAGCCAGTTGATGGTCCAATAGACCAGTAAGTATAGTGGGATCGAGGTCGCCACTGCCAAGGCGATCTTCCACGAATAGACAAACATCAGCCCCAATGAGAACAGTATCACGAGCAGATTGACGAACATGTTGATTGAGACGTCGTTCAGGAAGGTCCTGATCTTCACCGCGTCATTCATGCGGGAGACGATCTCGCCCATGCGCATTCCGTCGAAGAACTTTTGGGGCAGGCTTAGGATGTGATTGTAGTAGCCGAGGATCAAGTGAACATCGATCTTCTGACCCGTTTGCAGCGTGAGCTGGTGTCTGAGCAGATCGATCAGGATCTGTGGCACCAGGATCAGCAGCATGGCGACGCTCATCAGGTTCAGCAAGTTGCGGTTGCCCGCTGTGATCACATGATCGACGATCTTCTGAACGTAGATGGCCGTGGAGAGGCCAAGGATCGTCGTCACCAATGCCCCGACGAGAGCCTGCACCATCACCTCTCTGTGTGGCGCAAGCAGACGGGCAAAACGGGCGAGGGGTGAGGTGGTTTCGTCGCGTCGCTCGAAGGTGCCTGCCGGAACCAGGAGCACCAGGACGCCGGTCCATTGCGTCTTGAATTCCTGATGCGACAGCTTGCGGATTTCGCCATAGGCCGGGTCCATGATGACGACCCACCTCGCATCGACGGCCTGGATGACGACGAAGTGGTGCAGTGTCTCCTTGACGATGACGTGCGCGATGGCGGGCTTGGGAATCTTGTACAGGCTATCGAACCCACCCTTCACCCCCTTGGCGATGAACCCTAGTTTTTGAGCCGCTTGCGTGAGGCCAGACACCGTGGTGCCGGAGCGATCTGTCGAGGCATACTGGCGGATGCGCGACAAGGGCAGCTTGTAACCATAGAAGGCTGCGACAGAAGCAAGACTGGCGGCCCCGCAATCTGTGATATCGCGCTGCTTGAATTTGATGACTTTGCTCGACATAGAGCGCCCGGGCTATTTGGAAACGAAACAACTAGCGGGCCACAAGGAGCGGATTGAGCCAATCGTCGAGCTCATTGTAGAGGAGTTGAAAGAGACTGCGCTCGGCCACGAGGAAGCGGGCTCGGACCGTCATGCCTTTTTTCAACTTACCGATGACCCCGTTCTTGAGCGTGAGATAACTGCCAGAGAGCGCGCAGCGGACCTTAAAGATCGGGTTCCTATCATGGAGGGTGAAGTCCTGGGCCACGTCGAGCACTGTCGCCTCTAGAACACCCCATTGATTGTAGTTGAAGGCATCCACCTGGAGCCGTACTGACTGGCCGGTTCGCACAAAGCCGATGTCGTTGGGGGAGACGTAGATCTCCGCCACCAGTTCGCCATCCGGCGACACGCGAGCGACAGTTTGTCCCGCCTGGACGTAGCCACCGGCGGTGAGGCCGGAGAATTGCTCTAGAGCACCGGACACGGGAGCTCGAATGCGGGTGAGATCTCGTTCGTTTTCGAGCTGATGCAAGCGGGCTATGAGCTCCTTTAAGCGTAGGTTCGTGTCGAAGAGCTGCTGGTTCCATTCGGCGGTTTTGCGCCGGGCAAGGATCTCGCCTTTGACCTCAATGCTCTGCAGCGCGAACGCCCTGTCGTCGACCGCCTTTGCGGGCGCTGCAGCAACAGCGAGCAGCCGCTTGGCGCGCTCGAGTTCTGCCGCGGCGTTACTGCGGGCATATTCGTTCTCCCGCAGCAGGTTCAGAAAATGCAGCCGTTCGGCCGTGGCAGACTCGGTCAGCAGGTGGATCGGGTCCTTGGCCTCTGTTCCCGAGGAGATCAGGGTCTCGAGGTCACGGGCCAGATCGCCCTTGGCGCGAATTTCGCCTGTAACTGCCCCAAGCTTCTCCTCAACCACCTGATCATCGAGGGTGAGGATCTCTTGCCCCTGGGCAACAACATCGTTCTCAACGGCAAGGATACGCGAGATGCGCCCTGAGATGGGCGCGATCAGGGGTGTCTTCTCGATGGTGGGCCGAATGGCGCCGGCACTTTGAACAGAGACCGTTATGGTGATGAGTGGCAGCGCCGACAATGCCGCGACCACAGAAATTAAAATGACCTTGTAGATGAGCAGAGATCGTCCTGACCTTCGGGAGAGGATGCTCTCCGCAGTGTAGCTGACAATTTCAGCCGGAAGTAAGACATCGCTCATACAACAAGTTCATTTCCTGACGACGATCAGCAGTTTCCATGGAAACTGCTAATCTGCCGAGAATAGAGAATTTCCGCCGCCTACGTTCTAATGGCGCGGGCTTGCGGCCGCTCCCCCTATAGCTGCAACTGCAAGGCCTACTACCCCCACAATTGCGAAAGCGATTGCCCAAAACACCCCTCCCGAAGTTGCGGACGCTTCTTCAGAAGTTAGCTCGGTCACACCATAGGCTGACATATCGGTCTTCATTGTTGTCTCCACCTTTAAGTCATTAGTCAGCGACTGACGCTCCGCAGCTCCTGCCGCGGCAAAAGGAAGTAACTCAAGAATCGTGCCACCGCAGGAGGAGCTCCAGAAGAACCGTTCGGTATTTTTTGACGATGACTGTGGCCCCGCGGTGCGCCGGCTGAACATAACCGTGTCGCGGACGCGACAAATCCGACACCAGGAGTGCTCGACGTCCAGCTGAAACGTCTCGAGCAAGTTTAAGATCTCGTAGCGATATACGATCGGTTCGGTCGGTAGGGGCTAGAACCCGAACCGACCAAGACCCGTTTGTAGACTTCCGGTCCAAGCCCGGTTGGCGTCATCCCGCGATGGCCCCGACCACATTCAACCTTCCTGGTTTCGTATGCGGATCAAGGGAGGAATAATCCAGCTGCAATGGCTGCCGCTAGCCCGGCCAAAACTCCCGCAATCGCCCAGAACCACCCTCCCGAAGTTGCGGATGCTTCTTCAGGAGTTAGTTCGGTTACACCATAAGCTGACACATCGATCTTCATTGTCGTCTCCTTTTCAAATGCGTAGATCAGTCAGCATACCGGTCGGCAGCCGCTGACGTTGTGCGAAGGAAGAAACTCAAAAATCGTGCCAATTGCACAGCAGCGCTCGAGAAAAGTCATTCTGTTGACTATTCAACGGTCTAACTGTCAGCACGGCGCCATGCTAGTCGAAACATCGTGCCGTCCTGGATGTGACAAAGCCGGCAATCGAGACAACGCAATGCAAGTCGAGAGCAGCAACGAACAGATCGTGCAAGTTCAGCTCAATGAACGAGGTGCGATCCGCGACGTCACAGCGATTGAACATATTTGCCGTCCGCGTTCGCGCTCTCTGGGCGAACGCGCCCTGCGCCATTTATGTTCTAACGACGCTTAATAGCTAATACCACTTCCGCTATGCCCGCGGCTGCTAGGGCTACTAGCCCAAACACTCCGAGAGCTACTCCCCAAAACATCCCTCCTGAAGTTGCGGATGCTTCCTCATGCGTTAATTCGGTTAGACCATAGGCTGACATATCGATTTTCATTGTCACTTCCTTTAGAGGATCAGTCAGTGATGAATGACTGGCCGGCAGCTCCTGCCGCTGAGAAAGAGATAAATTCAAAAGTCGGGCCAACTCCGCAGGAAATCACAGAAAGACCGCTCTGCTTTTTTATTCAGTGGCTTAGCTGAGAGCGCCGGGCACGCCAGCCATACCACGTCTCGGATGCGACAAAACCGACAACAGGAGGCAACACAAGATAGGTCGGGGAGCGGCAAGGAGGGGAAATGGATCCGCGGCACCTGGCGCGGAACAGCGGATTCCATCATAGCAACAGCGGACAGTGTTATGGACGTGCGTTCCTTCAATCTGGTGATGGACAAAGGAGCGCGGTGGGGTCGTCGATAATGCGGCAATTGACGCATCGCCGAAGCAGGTTTGTGCGGCACTCAACGGCCTCGACGTGCTAAGCGGTGGCATCTCTGGGACGGCGACGGACTTCAACGGCTGTCCAATTGGAGATACTCTGATGCCGATTGGCCGGTCTTTACCGGTTGAAGACAACGGTTTGAACGCGATTCAAGCTCTCAAACCGGGGGCATCGGAGGCGACCTGCCGGAAACCTATGGCCCCCGCACCACTTGCTATGATCGCTTCGTTGTGAGGTCGGAGTAGAGGCGTTCACGCAAACGGAACTGCAAGGGACAATTTCCGGCTGACGTCAGACGTCATTGGGCGAAGGCCCATCAACTGATCCGTCGAGGCTATAATCGATATAGCGTCGAACGCTTCGAGCCGGGCGGCTCCATCATCAATCTTCATGCTGTGAATATCATCTAAGCGCTTCTGAGTCAGTTGGCCCTGCCGGCACACCAGCCTAGCCCGCCCGTTCGATTGTCGCCTCCACACGCACCATCTCCGAATCTCATCGGAGCCACTGAATGACGGTCGCCGGCCGCAGCGAGCACCTTTTCAATCGCCGGATAGAGCTCTCAACTTATCTTACTGGCTTTCGCCGCAAGACTGCGAAGCATCCGCTATTCTTGCTGGAAAAGAGCATTCTTTCCTGATGACGGCGGGAATTGTGCATCAGATTCAAATTATAATTTATGTGTCGAGCGGACGAACGGCTGCTAAGCAGCGATTTTTGATCTCTATTCCGCCGTAAAATCGCGGGCATTCATGCGCAATCATGATCTTGTCTCCAGTGGTTTCCTGGGACTGACTGCGGCCGGTCTCGTGCTAATTGGCTCCAGCCTGCTCGCCATTGCCCTTATTTGAGGCCGAGGGCAGGACAATCTTGTTCAAAGCCGCAACCAGAAACCTGTTCGGGAACGACATCGAGGGCAGGTGTCTGCTTCGATGGGCTCTGCTGCTCGCTGGCGCGAGCGTTGTGCTTGCCGTCATCACGGCGGCGGACGCGGCCGACTGTCCGCGCCAGAATGCGCTCGGCACCGCGCGCGTACTCACGCTCGACGCCCAGACCTATCCGCGAGTTGGACTGAATAGCTTTCCGCAGACGCTGCCGCTCGCCGACCACGAGGTCGTGTTGACCTTCGACGACGGTCCGCGGCCGCCGTTCACGCAAAAGGTGCTGGCAGCGCTTGCGCAGGAATGCGTGCGCGCCACATTCTTCTTGGTCGGCAAGTCTTCAGCCGAGTTTCCCGAGCTCGTCCTGCGCACGACCGCGCAAGGCCACACCATCGCGCACCACACCTGGTCACATCCGATGTCGTCCAAAATCAGCTTCGAGCAGGCGAAGGAGGATATCGACCGCGGCATTGCGGCTGACGAGATGGCACTCAATGGGGTCTCGACCACGACACCCTCGACTCCATTTTTTCGCTTTCCCTATTTCGAACTCGACGCCTGCGATGCTCGATCTTTTGCAGTCGCGCGGGATGATCGTCTTCGGGGCGGACCTGTGGGCTAGCGATTGGGAGGACATGACCTCGGAACAGGAGCTAAAGCTCATCATCAGCCGCCTAGATGTTGCGGGCAAGGGCATCATCCTGTTTCACGACCCGAAGGCACATACTGCGGCCATGATGCCCGCCTTCCTGCGGTACCTGCACGACAACAGCTATCGCATTGTACACATTGTTCCGGAACCAACACCGCAGAAGAACTCCGACTTGCCTATACCGGGTCATGAGCGCCCAACACGGGGTGATGCGGTGCCGATCGCTACACCGTGACTTCGGCTGAATGAACGGCAGAGCTGAAGCTAAAATATAGGCTATGTCTGCAAGATCGGACAGTGCGTTCGATCTTGCCAGCCCGCACATCCCAAGCAGCCGGTTCTCACAACTCCGAACGGAGTCAACTCCCAGGCATCATTTTGGGGCCGGAACAATTGTAGGTAACTTAAGCGAAGCTACCATGTCCAACATGCCCAGGAAGCACACGATGCCAGTAAGAGAAGAGACCATCGCCCAAAAAGCTGCCCAAGAAGAAACAGTCCAAAAATCCACCTAGAACAAATAAGAAAGGAACGAGCGGCGGCCTGATTTCTGTGGGCTTTTACAGCACTTGCCGAGTTGTTAGCGTGCCTGGGAGCCGCAAGAAACTACAGGCAATGGTTGTCCTCAAGATCGGCCCGATCAAGTCGCGCTTCAGCGGCACCGTCAAACTGGATCAGAGCGGGGCGCCCGACTCTTTTTCGCTGTCAGGGCAAGGGAATGGCGGAATGGCGGGCCACGTGCGGGGCGGTGCTCAAGTGACTCTCGCGGCCGATGGACCTGATCGGACCATCCTGCGCTACGGAGCGCACGCTGAGGTCGGGGGTAAACTTGCGCAGTTGGGAAGCCGGCTTGTTCAGTCTACCGCACGCTCACTTTCCGCACAGTTCTTCGAGACCTTCGCAGTCGTCGCAGGTGGGGATAATCGCCTCAATCTGCCCGGCTCACCCGAAACTGCAGGACGTTTCTCTCATCCACAACGCTGATACGTCGGTATCGAATTCCACGATGTTCATGCGGTCCCCTTGGTTCGATCAAAATCGCCGCTACGTAGCTCGTCTAACGTTCTAAGCCCAAATGCTTAGACCCGGGCGCGCTGCCAAGATTGCCCCGCCATCCGTGCGGCGTGGTCGGTGACCGCGCTCGTGTCACCGAGAGTTGTGAAGCGACGCACTTCTGGGCGGAAATACACGTCGTGAGGATCTGCAGATCGTCGTCGGCACGCCGGGAGGCGCTTCGTCATGCGCGAAGTTGCCACCTTCGAACACGCCATCGGGTTTCACAGGCCGCGCTGTCCCAAAGGACAGAAGTCATGCTGCGCGGCGAGAGCTCGCCGGCGGGGGCGATCGGCGCGTAGCCCGCAGAACTCAGGATCGATGTGTCCATTTCCTCAGTGTAGGCGCGCTGGCGACCTTCCCCTGCGCCATGTCAGCATTCGGTTGACCGACGGAATTTTTCCGCATTCTCCGCGGCAACAGCTAAGGCCTGTTTACAGACAGGATTCCCAAATCAGTAGAAAATTGATTCAAGGCTGAAAATTGGAGATCAGCCTTGATTCGATTGATGTTGAGCGATGCGCAGTGGGAGCGGATTGCGCCGGAATTGTCTGGCAAAGCCGGTGATCCCGGCGGCACCGGGCGTAACAACCGGCTCTTTATCGAAGCAGTTCTTTGGATTGCGCGCACGGGCTCGCCGTGGCGAGATCTGCCGGAAGCGTTCGGCAAGTGGTTCACAGTGTATACGCGCTTCTGGCGCTGGGCGCAGAAGGGGGTCTGGGAGCGGGTCTTCAAAGCTCTCTGTGACGATCCCGATTTCGAATATGTCCTGATCGACGGCACACTCGTCCGGGTCCACCAACATGGCACCGGGGCAAAAGGGGAACTCAAAATCAGGCCATAGGCCGCTCGCGTGGTGGCCTGACTACCAAAATCATGGCTCTGGTCGACGCACTCGGCAATCTCATTCGCTTCGTCCTGCTGCCCGGCCAGCGTCACGACAGCATTGGCGTCGAGCCTTTGATCACTGGCCTCGATTTTGAAGCGCTGATCGGCGACAAGGCCTTCGATAATAACTGGCTGCGCGCCAATGTGAACCAACGCGGCGCCGCAGCGGTCATCCCGTCCAAGGCCGACCGCGCCGGGCGCATCCCGCACGACGCCGAAATGTACAAATGGCGCCACCTGGTCGAGAACTTCTTCTGCCAGCTCAAGGCATTCCGCCGCATCGCAACTCGCTACGAAAAGACAGACGCCTGCTTTGCCGGCCTCCTCAATCTCGTCGCGGCTTTCCTCGCAAACTAGCGACTGTAAACAGGCCTTAGTGCCTGAGAGAGCTTGAGCGCCTGATCGGCCGTTACCTGAAAATGAACGCCCACAAGGCTCGCGATAGCGACAGTGATCTCGTCGTCGATCTGCTCAACTATGATCGCAGCCGAATCGTCGATTTCGATCTCTAGCGATACGCCCGAGGTCGTCACGTTCCTTTGCCATCGCTACACTCCCCATGTGCCCCCGCCATTGGTATATTGGAGATCTTGTATTAGGTCACTGCGGAATTGATGGGCACCGCGAGAGCTCGCGGGCCAGAATGCTCTGAGCACTGCGCCTGGCTGTAATCATCGATAAAAGCCCGCCATGTAGCGGATTGCGACGAAAGTCCCGACGACAACGGCGGCCGTGATAGCGACTGAAAACCCCACTCGAGCCAAGAACTGGCCAGGGCTAAGTCCGTCCCATGACGGTCCGTTGGTGTCGAACCTGCGCTCGGCGCGGCGGATTTTAGTGTTATTGATCACGTCTCCAGCTTAAATGATTGCAATCGATCCATCGCGCTCACGCCCCGACCGGAGCCTTCCACCGCATCAAGCGCCGCTCCAGCGCCTCGAGCACCGCGTTAAACGCCAGGCCGATCACCGTGATGCCCAGAATGCCGAAATACATTTGCGGGATCAGGAAGCTGTACTGGCTGTTGATGATGAGATAGCCGAGCCCCGCCTTGGCCCCGACCATCTCGGAGGCGACCAGCACCAGCATGGCGGAGGCGCTGGCGAGGCGAATGCCGACGAAGATGGTCGGAAGCGCCGCCGGAAGGATCACCTTGCGGAAAAGTTGCGGCAGGCTCGCGCCCATCGTCCGCGCCGACTTGATAAGGAGCGGATCGACCTGCTTGACGGCAGCAATTGTGTTGAGCAGCAATGGTCAAGCGCAGCTGTAGATCACCATGGTGATCTTCGACATCTCGCCGATGCCGAGCAGCAGGATGAACACCGGCAGCAGCGCCAACGGCGCGGTGTTGCGGCAGATCTCGATGAACTGGTTGACGAGATTGCCGAGCCGGGCGTACCAACCGACGAGAAGGCCAAGCGGCACGATCAAGGCCACGGAGATCAGGAAGCCGCTCAACGCGCGCAGCAGGCTCGCCGACACGTCGTCATAGAGCTCGCCCGTTTGCGCGAGCTGCCAGCCGGCGGCGATCACCTCGGAGAACGGCGGCAGGAACACCGGATCGACGAAGCCGAGCCGCGGGGCGGCCTCCCACAGCGACAGTAGCGCGATGAGCAGCAGCGAGCGATGCCCGAACGCGCCGATCCCGCGCGCGCCAGCATGAAGCCGGCCGGCGATCGGCGATGGTCGGCGATCCACGCCGGAGATAGCCCCCGGACGCCCGTGGGCGAGTTCCAGCAGCGACAACGTTGCACTTCCTCGCGCAGCAGGCTCCAAACCGCTTGCCTGACATGGCCGAACTCCGGCAGCGAACGCACGTCGTCGGCCTCGCGCAGCGAAACCGGAATGTCGATGACCTCTTTTATCCGGCCCGGGCGCGAGGTCATCACGGCCACGCGCTGGCCGAGCACGACGGCCTCGTCGATGCCATGGGTGATGAAGACGATGGTCTTGCCGGTGGCGCGCCAAAGTCTGGTGGCTCTGCTCGAACGGAACGGCAAAGGTAAAGCCTTTCCAGTTCTTCGGATCGCGATTGTCCCTGTGCTTGTTGGCCAGGACGAGAGAGTTTCCATTTTGATTCAGAATGGTAAGCACTTTGATCGACTGGACATTGCCCCCAAGCCCTGCGGCCATCGTCAGAGGCACGGGCATTACCTGCTGTGAGATGTCCAGTTCTCCGTTGAGCATCTTGTCTCGAATCAAAGCTATTCCGGCGATCTTCTGCAGGCTGACCTCGAGGCCTTCCTTGCCGTAGCTTCCAAGCTTCTCGCCGTAGATCAGCGGAACGGCGCAGGTAATCGGCAAAAAGCCACGGCAAGCTTCGTCTTCTCAAGAGGCTTGCGCTCCTGGGCAATCGCCTTCAGCGTCTCGATTGGGAGAATGCTCGACAGCGCCCCGATGATCGCACTTGCTCCGACCTTGCGCAGCATTTCACGGCGCAAGATCGGTTGCGGGAACAGACCATGCAGCAGTGTCTGCTCGACTTGGTCCGACATGGCGGCCTCGAAGCTCGGCTGGGCTGGACCGGGATCGCAACAACGGCAACGCTTGCCGCCGCCATGATGATCCGATGCGTCAGTCATCTGCCCTGCCCCCGTTCTAGCGTCCGGTTTCAAACATGGCGCCCGTCGCCGCCTCGACGGAGCTTGGCGTATCGATTGGGAAGCGGTACCTCGAAAATGCGCAAGGGCCTTCGCAGAAAAGCGATCACCCGGCAACCGGCAAGCCGCACCCGATCAGTTCAGCCTCGTCGCACGGCGGAAGGCTATCCAGCTCCCCCAGATCCCAATATAGGCCCGCCATAACCTCCAGGGCCTCACGCGCGAGCTCGATCGGCAAGTGCTCATCGGCTGCATGTTGCTGGCATCCAGGATAGGCATGAGGCACCCACAACGTGGGCAAATTTAGCAGGTTGGCAAAAATGTCGTTCGGAAGCGAGCCAGCGAAATTGGGCAAGATCGCCGGCGATTTCCGCGTCGTCCGAACGATCGAGGCTTGGGCCCATTTGGCCCAGGGACCCTCAGGATCAAGGCGCGTGGCGAGAAACACACCATCGTCAGGGCTGGGCGTCACCTGGACCATGTCGAGACCGGCCTTCACGAGATGTCGCCGAAGCGCCGGCACGATGTCTTCGCAATCAACGCCGACCACGAAGCGGAGCTGACAGCGCGCCCAGGCACTCGCGGGAATGGCATTGACCGGCGCCCGCGGATTTCCGCAACTGATGGCGAGAACATCAAACGAGCACCAGCCATACACCTGCTCTGCCGGAGTTAGTCCCGGCTCGCCCCAGGCCGGATCGATGTCAGGTCCGCCAGGTCCCCCGTCAACGACACAGTCGGCAAGGACCCGCCGGACGGCATCAGGCAGCTCACTTGGAAGCCATTCTGCGATCAGAATGCGGCCGGTCGGAGAGACGATCGTAGCCAAGGCATGCGCGAGCTGGATTGCGGGATCGGAAAGCAGACCGCCCAATTGCCCGAATGATATGCGCTCTCGCGCGCATTAATTGAGATGTCGAATGTAACACATCCGCGCGAGCCCAGGAACACTGTCGGCCGATGCTCGGACAAGCGCGGTCCGTCCGACGCAACGAAGATGTCTGCGCACAGGAGCTTCTTGTGCGTCGTACATAGTTCGCGGAGGCCAGGCGAATCGACCTCCTCACCCATTTCGATCAGGTATTTCAGGTTGAACCCCAGCCGACCTCTAGTCTCGAGCACAGCACGGAGGCTGGCAATGTTGATGGCGTGCTGTCCCTTGTTGTCGGCGACACCACGTCCGTACCAGCGATCATTGAGCTTTGCGAGACGCCAAGGGGACCTTCCTGCGGCCCACGATGCGTCCATTCCCCGAACCACGTCGCCGTGCCCATATCCGAGCACCGTCAGCAATGATGGATCTTCTATGCGTTCTGCATAAAGGAATTGTGCGCCTGCAGCGGCCAAAACCTGGCAATCGCAGCCGAACTCTTCAAGCATGCAGCGAAGCTGGTCGAGATACTCGGCGAGCTGACGTTTTCGCTCCGGGTTCTGACTCTCGGAAGGAATAGCGACGAGCCGCGAGAGAACGGTCTCGAAGTCTCCAGAAGCCAGATGGCTTCTCGCGCGCGAGATTGCGGCGTTCCGGCTCATTACGGGTAGCTCCTCGCACGCCAAAGGCAGCTCAACTGGGGGCCGGAAACACGCGGGTATGCGCAGCCTCGATCTCAATGCGGACGCGTTGACCGGATTGGAACAGCGGCCGTCCGGGGCTCACCGAAGTCCGGGCGGTCAACCGAATGGACCCGACCTGCACGAGCACGCTTTGGTTCGTGCCCGTGTAAGCAGATTCCAAAACCATCGCGGTAGCGCGCTCGTCCGGTCTCAGGCCGACATACTCCGGGCGAACTGCCAGCAACCCTCGGTCGCCTGACGTCAGCACCTGACTGGCCTCCTGCACAACGTCAATGCCGAGATCGGCGCTGCGGGCACAGACCTCGCCTCCAGATTGCCGCAACTCGACCGGCAGAAAGTTCATCTCACCGATGAAATCAGCGACAAATGCAGTCGCCGGCTGCTCGTATAGCTCACGCGGTGTCCCACACTGCTGCAAGCGGCCTCGCTCGAGAACGGCAACGCGATCGGCCATTGACAGCGCTTCCTCCTGGTCGTGGGTAACAAAAATGATCGTGCTACCGACCTCCTTATGGATCAGCTTGATCTCCATTTGGAGCTGCTGCCTGAGCTTGCGATCAAGTGCCCCGAGAGGCTCGTCCATGAGCAGCAGGGGCGGACGGAAAACAAGAGCGCGGGCCAGAGCGACACGCTGGCTGCTGCCCACCCGACAACTGGCTTGGAAGTCGCGCACCATATCCGTCAAGTGCAACGAGCTTCAGGGCTTTTGCGACCTCACGTTCGACGTCTCCGCCACGCAAGCCCCGGCGCCGCAGCGGATAGGCGATGTTCTCAGCGATGGTCATATGGGGGAACAATGCGTAGCTCTGGAACACCATGCCGAAGCCGCGACGATAGCTCGGAACATCATTGATCCGTACGCCGTCGAGCATGATATCGCCAGAGGACGACACCTCGAATCCGGCGATCATCATCAACAGAGTTGACTTTCCTGACCCGCTCGATCCGAGCAAGGCGACGAACTCTCCTGGCTCTATCGACAGTGAGACGTCGTCGACCGCCTTGACCGGACCAAACATCTTGGTCAACGAGTTGACCGAAACGGAACCATGTTGACTTTGCGACGTCACTACACCTGTCGTTACCTTTTCGCTCACGATTGCTGTGCTGACGCTCATTTCGGCCTCGTCTCGAATATCTTGCGCGGTATTGAGGTCAATCGCTTCCCACCCGCACTAGTCACCACGACGGACTCGCTGAAGGCAAGGCCAGCAGCGGATGTGTACATGTGAAAGACCATTCCTTCCTCGATAGCCCAATCCGAACGAGGCGTGAAACAGCGATACAGGTCACTCGTGTGCTGGGAAACGAGCGGAGCGGTACCAAGCGTGTACCCGGTGATGTTATCGTAGGTCTCGCGCAACCCGGCCGCGACAACGCCTTCCCGCACGATGCGGTCGACGTCAGCGGCAATCGCGCCAGGCCGGAGCGCGGCGATTTGGCGATCTTGTAACGCGATAAGAGCCTGAGCCGTGGCTCGCTGCTCGCCGGTTGCGCGCCCTACGATGACCGATCGCATGATCCGTACCGTATAGAATCGCAAGCGCGGCAGGAGCTCGATATGAACGATATCGCCATCGACCAGCGGTCGCTCTGCGAGGAACCCATGCAGCGAATCCCAGCCCGATCCGACATTGAGAGGCCCAACAAAGCCATCGTCGAACCCAAGCCGATAGTAGGCTGCAGCGGCAGCTGCAGCGATATCACGTTGACTCTTGCCGCTCGCCACCTCCTTGATAGTCGCGTCGAAGGCCGCATCCAAGAGTGAACCGGCCCGGGACATATGCGCGATCTCTTCCGGCGACTTGCATCGCCTGAGATCCCATCCCGAACGCTCAAGGTCAAAAAACTCGGTATCCGGCAAGAGCTTGCGAAGCGATTGGAGTCTTTGGATCGTAAACGAGTTCGATTGAAACTCAGCGCCAATCCGGGCGGGCACCGAACCAATTGCCCGCAAGGTGCTCGCCAGCACCGTCAGCGGGTTGTCCCAATCGCCAAACCCCACGATGTTATCCATCCACGTGCGCTGCCGCGCCGGGGGCATATCAAGCTTGCGCACCAGCAGGAACGGCTCGGACGATTCCGGCACGATGCACGCTCGCCAGAGATTTTCGGAGACCGTATAGCCCGAAAGCCATGACATCATCTCGGGCTCGTCAAAGATGACACAGTCAAGGCGACGCTCTGCCATCAATTTTCGGACGGCGTCACATCGACGCTTGTACTCCTCGACGGAGAAAGTGAGATCGCGGCTCATGCTCGATGCTCCGTTGCGATTGCGAGACCTCGCCCCAGATTGGATCGAGTGGGCTGCTTCAGGAAAGGCGTCATTGGCTTCCTCGTAGGATGAACAATGCACAAGCGCGATCTCTTCATCTGCTCAACGATGGAGGCCTTCCTGCGGGCGACGACCTTGAACAACCGCGCCCACGAACAGCCGCAAAAGCATCAGAAGCGCAAGCACGATGAGAAACAGAACGGCGATGACGGCGATCTGGGGACTGATTTCCAGGCGGATGTTGTCCCACATTCTCATGGGCAACGGCGTCGCGGTGGGCCCGCTCAGGAACAGACCGAACACAACGTCATCGAACCCCACGATGAACGCGAAGAGCACCGCGCTCGCTAGCGTCGGCAGCAGCAATGGGAGCGTCACCGTTCTCAGCGTCACGAGAGGGCTCGAGCCTAGGCTGGCGGCAGCCAGCTCAAGGGTGCGATTGAACCGCTTGAGCCCCGCGATCATAACAACGACCGTATATGGAGCGCCAATGATCGTATAGCTGAGGGCAAATGCCAGCGGATTGCCGATCAGCGAGGATCCGGCGAGAGCGAAGAACAGGGAAACTGCGATAACGACATGAGGAACGATCAGCGGGGAAATCAGGAGAAGATAGACAGGCACGCGAGCAGAGAACCTGTACCGCACGAGAGCGAAGGCGGCGGGCACACCAATCGCCACGCTCAGGAGAGCGGACAGTCCTGCCCATCTCAGGCTGAAGCTTAGGGCATCGAGCCATTGCGTATTCTTGAGCAAACTTGAGAACCACCGCAGTGAATAGCCGGGCGGCGGAAAGGTGAGGTATGGCGCATCGCTGAATGCAAGAGGAATTACGACCACGAAAGGCAGCACCAGAAGAAGGAGCGTTAGCCCTGCGCTAACGTACAACGCGGGTCGCAGGACGACCGTCAACGCCTCATGCAGCCTCATTGACGGGCCGTGCAAAATCGCCGTCAGTCGCTCCAGTATCGGCCACCGCGCGGAGAGACCGGATGTCGACTTGCCGATCGAAGAAACGTTGTTATGTGGGCGATCGTCGAGTTCTTCCGCAATCCGCTGACGAAATATGAGAAAGACCGCGATCACCGTCAGCATCAAGATCGATGATTGGGCTGCGGCTTCATCAAAATTGCCGAGGATCAGCACGCGCAGGCTGATGCCCTGAGCGATCAGATAGCTGTCAGGACCACCAAGAAGCTCTGGCGTAATGTAGAAGCCGAGACTGGATAGAAAGACGAGCGTGCAGCCGCTAATCACGCCTGGCATCGAGGCTGGAAGCGTAACCCTCAGGAAGGCGTCAGTAGGAGGACTTCCGAGGCTTTGTGCCGCTTTTGCAAGGCTTGGATTAACGCGCGCCAGCACGGCGTAGAGAGGAAACACCATGAGCGGCAGCTGGACCTGCACCATGCCGACATAGACGCCGACCGAATTGAACACCATTTGCAGCGGCTCGGAGATAAGGCCAAGTTGCAAGAGGAGCTGGTTAATTGGCCCGTTGGGGCTGAGCAGGACGATCCATGCATAAGTTCTGATCAGGACACTCGTCAAATATGGGAGAGTGACAATAAGAAGCAGAAATGCCGCCGGACGCGGAGGACATTTCGATATGGCATACGCGAGCGGATAAGCAATGAGCAAACAGACGATCGTCACGGTCGCGGCCAGCGCGAGCGTCCTGACGACGATCCATAGAAATGCCGGCGAGTTGGCGATCTCGATGTAGCTCTCAAGCGTCCAGGCACCATCGTGCTGGAGGCTCTTGAGCACGAGTTGCGCGAGCGGCACGACGTAGCCGACCGAGAACAGGATCACGATCGGCAAGAGAAGGAGGACGGGCACCAGGCGCACCCGTCCTAGGCTGTCTCTGCTATGCGGCATGGCCAGACTCGCATCCACCATTTTGAGCTACCGTACGCCGGAAATCCAACGTTCCCATTGAGCAACGGCAATTTCATTGTTGGCCTTACCGTTGGAGCTCACAGCGTTCCAGAATTCGTAGTCCTGGACGAACTGCAGCTTCCGTGCTTCGGGCGAGGTCGGCAGGAGTTTTGCCCGTTCAGACGGCACATGCTCGAATGCACGCGAGTTTGGCGGCGCATAGAGGATGTGCTGGACGAACTTCGCCTGATTTTCGGCTCGCGCTGAGAACGCGAGAAACTTGAATGCGTTGTCCGCATTCTTCGTGCCTTTCAAGACCACCCAAGTGTCGTACTGCAGCATTCCCTGATTCCAGGTGTAGCCGATCTTGGCCCCCTGCTCGTTGGCTGCCGAAACCCGGCCGTTCCAGGCGCTACCAGCCGTGATCAACTTATCAATGATCATCTGCGGAGCTTCCGCCCCGGTGTTCCACCACTTCAGGATATTCGGCTTTACCCGGCTGAGGCTCTTGAACGCGCGATCCCAATCGAGTGGATAGAGCTTCGACGGCTCAACACCATCAGCCATCAGAGCTGCTTCGAAGGTGCCGCCGTCCGACGCCCAGGTTCCGGCCATGAGCGAACGCCGTCCCGCGAATTTTTGGGCGTCCCAGACATCTGCCCAAGTGTTCGGCGCATTGGTTGCAAATTTTGACGCATCGTACGCAATAAACAGCGAATAGATGATGGCGGGCACGGTGAACTTGCCGACCTTGACCGGACTGAACGCGTCGAGGTCCGCCTTGTCGAAGTAGCCATAGTCGATCGGAAGCAAAAGATTGTCCCGCTCGAAAGTCGGGGCCTTGCCGCCAGGAAGTATCGTCACGTCATATCGGGGGGCACCGGCGAGCACGCTCGCTCGCACGGCTCCCGTGTCGGTCCGCGGTTGAGCTATAACCTTGATGCCGGTCTCTTTCTCGAACGGCTCGAAATAGGCGATCCGCTTGGCCTCGCCCCAAGACCCGCCGCCGTCGTAGACCACGACTTCACCTGTGCCCTTCGGGATTTGCGCAATTGCGGGGCGGGAAACAGCGACCGCGCGGCCACCAGCGCCCCGGCCAAAGCGGTGCCCTGAAGTAGCTTCCGCCTGACTACATCCACCATGTAACCCTCCCTGTGTGGCAACTACTTGCTCGAACCGGTTTTGTGCATATAATCGTACAAGCTCGTGGCTAAAATCGCCGTTTTGCGACCCCAAATGCCAGAAAACTGCAAATTGGAATTTTAAATGGCTGTCACGCGCACCGACCTGGATCGCCTCGATCTGAAGCTTCTCATGCTGCTGCAGGAGAATAACCTGCAGACCTCTGAGGAATTGGCAGAGCGCGTGGGACTTTCGCCGACTTCTTGCCTGCGTCGGCTCAGGCGATTGCGCGAAAATGGGGCGATCATGTCCGACGTCTCGATCATATCGCCTTCGGTCGCCGGGAAACGGGTCACGTCGATCGTGCTTGTGGCGCTCGAGCAAGAGCAGCTCGATCTTCTGCACACCTTTAAGAATTGAATGAGCGCCTATCCTGAGGTTACCCAGTGCTACTACGTAACAGGTTCGGCTGATTTCATTCTGGTCGTCAACACTGGTTCTATGGAGGAATATGGGGCTTTCACCGAGCGAGCATTCTTTCCCGACAAGAACATCAAGTCGTTCAGCACATATGTGTCGATGCAGACGGTCAAGTTCACCACCCGCATCAATCTTGACGTATCCTGACTGCCCGGGCTCTGCTCATGCCAATTGGTTTCCGCTCCAAACCGATAGGTCGGTTGGGCCTTCTGTGGCAAAGAGCAGAACCTTGGCGGACTGATCGAGGCCAAGTCTCTTTCGGTCCTTCTCTTCGGCCGCCCTTAAGAGGCCTGCAAGTCCCGCCGCTCCCGACTCTCCGACGCGAAGACGCTGATCGCCCGAAACGCCTTCATTAAGCAAACGAACCGCGCCCACGGCCTCTTCTTCGGTTACCGTGATGTAGCCGCTGGTCAGCTCTTCGATAATCGGCCAAACCAACAACGATGGGCTTTGGCATTCGAGCATCGACATGTTCGTCCCAGGCCCCGGCGGGAGCCGCACGGGCATCTTGGCTCGGGCGCTCTCGTAAAGGCATGCCGACCGTTCTGGCTCGACGATCCAAAGATGGGTATCGCCCCCGAATAGACCCCGTGCCGAGCCATGGCCGAACACACTTGCTGCAAGACCTCCCACACCAGCCTGAACCAGAACATGCGTAAACGGCTTTGACTGTCCTGCCGTGGCTGCAATAATTTCGTCGATCAGTATCGCATACCCCTGGACCACAAACGTGCAAGCAGTGTCGTCCTCCCGGGGCCGACCGTATCCGGGACAGCGATCCAACCGTCCTGCGAGGCAGCCTTGGCCGCAACCTCGACGGAGTCGTTATAGTCTCCAGCCACGCGCACGATCGCAGCGCCGAGCCGCGAGATATGAGCGGCCCGCTCGTCGCTCACACCCGCATGGAGATATACGACCGCCCGCGCTCCGATGAGCCTCGCTCCGGCCGACACCGAACGGCCATGGTTGCCGTCCGAAGCACATGAAAATGTGAGCTGTGAAAGCATAGATCGCACGCCAGGCTCCGACAATTCTGCAGGCAGAATCGAGCGTCCAGTCCGTCTCTCAACGTGCTTCATAGCGAGCTTCAGCACTGCGTAGGCTCCGCCGAGCCCCTTGAAGCTGCCTATGCCAAGCCGCTGTGTTTCATCCTTGATCCAGATTTCGCCGAGACCCAGCTTTTCGGCGGTATGCGGCAGAGGAATCAGGCTGGTCGGTGCATAGCGCGGGCAGGCCTGAAGGAGGCGGAGCGGCTCATTTCCTGCGTTGCGGTCGCACCACCATGGAGCCTGTTCCAAGCCAGGTGAGCGATTGCGCAGCAGAAAGGGCCGATGATTGGCAAGCGTCTCCGACGGAGTTTCCGCGGGCTTTGATGTGGGAACCAAGGTCATCCTCCTGGCAAACAAGTACGATCTTCTCGAACCACTTTGCCGACCCGTAAGGCCGTTTGGCGCAATCTATGAAGCAGCCAATGAAGGATTTTGGCATTATCGGCCTTAAAACGGCGGGTTTGGGCCCTTCTGTCAGGTATGTTTCCAGAGATTTGCTGATCGAAGACCGTTAGTGCCTGCGAATCTGTATTTCTACCGCGTCGCGAAGAAGGGACTTCAGGTGCACGATATTCGGAAGCGAACTGCAAGCTCGATCGGCGATCTTTCCGATGCCGAAGTCGTTCGTTTGCGAGCGGATACGCCTGGCGTTGTACATCGAATCCATCTTAATAATGCCGGCGCCGCGTTGATGCCGAGCCCCGTCGTCGATGGCATGATCGCATACCTCCAGCGCGAAGCTGAAATTGGCGGCTATGAAGCGAGCGCCGAAAGCGCGGCGCGGTTAGAGGGTGTATACGATAGCATTGCTCGACTAGTCGGCTCAAAGCGCGAAGAAATTGCGCTGACTGAGAATGCCACTCTGGCATGGCAGCGCGCCTTCTATTCGCTCCGCTTTGGCCCTGGCGACCGAATTCTCACCACCTCCGCAGAGTTTGCGGCAAACTATGTAGCGTTCTTGCAGGTCGCCCGTCGTACGGGCGCACGGGTCGAGGTTATACCCGACGACGCAAATCACGTTCTGGATCCGGAAGCGCTCGAGCGCATGATTGATGAGCGCGTAAGGCTGATCGCCATCACGTGGATACCGACCAACGGCGGCTTGGTGAACCCAGTTGAAGCCGTGGGACGCATCGCGCGCGCTCATAGTGTTCCCTACCTGCTGGATGCGTGCCAGGCTGTTGGCCAGATCCCCGTCGACGTCCGCGCACTTGGTTGCGAACATGCTGACGGCGACAGGTCGGAAATTCTTGCGTGGTCCGCGCGGAACAGGCTTCCTCTACATGCGAGACGATTTCCTGAAGGACATTGAACCGGCTATGATCGACCTGTTCGGCGCACCTTGGGTTGGACCTGAGCGGTACGAACTTAGGTCCGACGCACGACGATTCGAGACGTGGGAAGCGAACTATGCGGCGCGGCTTGGACTTGGGATCGCCGCTGACTACGCGCTTTCAATCGGCATCGAGAGGATCGAACAACGTTGCCGCGAGCTTGCGAATGAATTGCGAGCAGCACTTGGTGGCGTCCCTGGCGTGGTGCTTCACGACCTTGGAGAACGTCCCGCTTCAATCGTGTCGTTCACACTTCGTAGTACGCTCGCACGCGAGGTCATGCGCAGCCTTGCAAGGCAGAAGATCAACGTATCCGTCTCGCCACCAACAAGTACACCGTTGGATGCAGCGCGGAGAGGTCTCTCCGACATCGTTCGCGCATCCCCGCATTACTACAATACGATTGAGGAGGTTCACAGTCTCGCGTCAGCGGTCAGGGGGATTGCCGCATAACCGTACGTTGCGAGCTGCGCCGAGACTAGGACGTTCAGTTTTCGACCACCGTGTGGGTGGCTTGTCGATAGCTCGTCGCTTCGGATAGCGGCTCACCTATTCCTTCATTTCGTCGGCGGTCGAGGCCTCAAAGAAGCTGTAGCGGCGAGCACCGCCTCAAAAATGACTGCGGTGCGCAGGTCCTAACGGTAGAACGCCTTGTTTGCCCCGAATATTTCAGTGACGAAATCAAAGACCGCCGCCATCCTGGGGACGTGCCGTAACTCTTCGTGGATGGCAATCCAGAACTCGCGATTTGTCCTGGCCTCAACCTCCAGTACGCGCCTGAAAGGTAGGCTCAGAAGTCCGCCAGATAAGTGAGAAACATTCCGATGCCGAAGCCTCGCCTGACGGCTTCCAATTGGACAAGTGGGCTGGTGCTGCGGAAACGACGCGCCTCTCCCCGACGGTGTCATGCAGCCATTTCAGTGCGGAGGTTTCGATCATATCGCCAATATAGTCCACAAAAACATGATCATCGGCTTCCTCGAGACTTTTCGGCTCGAGGTAGATGTCGCATCTGGCGATTCGCCGGGCGATATGGCGCAGACCTGTCGGGCGCACGATCCCGATGGATATATCAGCCTCTCGCCGCGTCAGATTTGCGGTCTGCAGCGCGGTGACGACCTCGACGAAGATCCCGGGATATTTGTCCTTGAAGGACGTTAGCGCGGGTACCAGCACTGTGGCAGCCAGCCCCTCCACCGCCGCCCCCTCACCGGCCCTGAAAGTTTGTCCTTGCCGGACTTCGAGGATGTCGGATGCCAGCCAATATTGCAACATCTGTCGCCCTCTTCATTGCACTGTCCCCACATGTTCGCGACAAAATCTAAACCCAAGTGCTACGCTTAAAGCCCCTCTATGCCTCGCATATTCAGCCCGGTCTATCTCATGTCGGTTTGGCTGGCGATGAGATTAAGGAGCTCAGTGGAGTATGTCACCGAGATCCTGAAGGACGCCTTGGGACCAGGAGCAAATCAAGAAGCGACCGCCAAGCGACTCGGTTCTCGTCTATCGAGTGATGCGGCCCTGACACGACTACTACGTTGAATTGGGTGGGCCACAGACGCCAGATTTTGCTGCAATTGTCTGGGAGGCTCCTGTGGCCCACGTTGCTGCAAGGCTCTGATCTTCAATAAAATTCGGCTCCGCTAGGGAGCGCCAGCAACTCAAGAAGGGCTGATAGATCAAAAATATCCCGCAGATCATATCCAAAGGAGATCGAGACCGAGATCGACGCGATCCCGGGCGTGGCCGAAAGCGCCGTGGTCGGCGTTCCCCATGCCGACTTCGGCGAAGGCGTCACGGCCGCGGTGGTGCGCTCGCCTGGATCGGCCGTGGACAAGCGCGCCATCCGCGAGGCGCTGTCGGGACGGCTGGCAAAGTTCAAGCAGCCCAAGCGCGTCATCTTCGTCGATACCTTGCGACGCAACGCCATGGGCAAGGTGCAGAAGAACCTGCTGCGCGAGCGCTTTGTCGATCTCAATTCCAAGGCCGGCTAGATCAAAGTGCCGTTCACGCGAGAAAACGCGTGAACGGCCCTTATCGACGAATGGCTACAGCAAACGCTGCTTCAGGGCGCGGCTGCCGAGCGCCGCCAGATCCGCCGCGTCTTGACCGATTGCGTATAGACGTAGGCGGCAAGGCCGTAAAACGGCCCCATCAGCGTATCCTTCTCCAGACCATTTGCCGACTTGACCTGCCTGACCTTGCCGACCAAGTGTCCACGAATGGCTGATAGACACTCTCGTGGACAAAAAACCGCGTCGGCGACTCGCAGACCAGGCCGGCGTTGCAGAATTTGCCTGCAGCGAGGATCTTCGGGCATTCTCGACGTCGCTCACCTCATTCGCAGGGCATGACATACAGCCCTTCGATGTTGCTGCAGGTCGTACAGTAGCTCGCTCTCTGCGGATGTGCCCGCCGGCGCGAGAGCGCTATCTGCAAGCACCGGCCCTGCCACTACCATCACCATACGGAATTCAGGAGCAATGAATACTGCTGGAGTTAGTAGGTGTTCTTTCTCGACCGTCATCTAGTTGTATGCGCCGTGCGCGCCATGCGCACACCGGTTGGCGGGAAAGGAAAACATGATGCAATTTGATTTCAGCACGGTCCGCGGCGCTTCTCTTGCGCTGGCTCTTTTTGCCTGGGGCACGATGGAGACCGGCCGGGCCGACGATCCGCCGCCGCGCCCTGAAGCCTCCGCGCAGGGCGTCCAGAAGAGCGGTCTCGACGAACGGGCGGGACAAACACCGAGCGCATCGTCTGCAAGCGAGCTGCATCGCTTGCCGCCGGATTCGACCACCAAGCATACGCTCAATGTTCCAGGCCGGGTACTCAGCTTTGCTGCGACCGCGGGCTCGATCCGCCTGTTCGACGAAAAAGGTGAGCCGCAAGCCGACATCGCCTATACGTCTTATCAGCTCGACGGGACGGACCGCACGAAGCGCCCGGTCACATTCTTCTTCAATGGCGGACCCGGCTCATCTTCGGCTTGGCTCCAGCTCGGCAATGCCGGTCCCTGGCGACTGCCGATCAACGCCGACGAGGTCACGCCTTCCACTTCTTTAGAAGCAAAGCCCAATGCGGAAACCTGGCTCGATTTCACCGACCTGGTCTTCATTGACCCGGTCGGGACTGGCTATAGCCGCTTCGTCGCGAACGGCGAGGTTGTCCGCAAGAAGTTCTTTTCCGTCGACGGCGATGTCAGCTCCCTCGCGCTGAGCATACGCCGCTGGCTTGAGAAGTACGACCGGCTCCTATCGCCAAAGTATATCGTGGGCGAAAGTTATGGCGGCATTCGAGGGCCGAAGGTCGTGCGTCAGCTGCAGATGCGGCAGGGCGTCGGAGTCAAGGGCTTGATCTTGATCTCGCCGGTGTTTGACTACGGTCCGACCGGGGTCCTGCGATATGTCACGCTGCTGCCGAGCTATGTCGCTACTGCCCGTGAAGCCAAGAGCCAAGCGAAGGGCTCCGATCTGACCGACGTGGAAAATTACGCGCAAGGCGAGCTCCTGGCCGACCTTCTCAAAGGTGAGGCTGATAGCGAGGCCAGCAACCGTATCGCCGACAAGATCGCCGCGTTAACTGGCATCGACCAAGGCGTCACCCGAGCACGTGGCGGCCGCATTGACATTAACGAATTCCGCCGCGAGTTGGATCGCCACAGCGGCAAGGTGACCGGAGGTTATGACGCCTCGGTGAGGGGTCTGGATCCCTATCCGCATTCAGCTGCCCACCCCTTCGGCGACCCCTCGGGTGATGCGCTTTCGCCGCCGATGACGAGTGCTGCCGTCGATATCCTGACGCGCAAGCTCAAGTGGCGGCCGGATGGCTCTTATGAACTGCTCAACGGTGCGGTCCGAAAGGCTTGGGATTTCGGCAATACACCTCCAGAGTCGTTGTCGGAGCTGCGACAGGCTCTTGCAACGGACGCGAAGATCAAGGTGCTGGTGGGGCACGGGCTGTTTGATCTTGTCACCCCTTATTTCGCCACGAAAATGGCCCTCGCTCAGTTGCCCGCCTTCGCCTCAGCGCCGCGGGTCATGCTCCTGGTCCTGCCAGGCGGCCACATGTTCTATTCACGCGAACTCCTCGCGTCAGGCTTTTCGTGCAGAAGTCGAGGCAATGATCACGTCGGCGGCAAATTAACCCGCTCACATTCTGAGCCGGCATATTTGAAGATCCGGAGCACGAGGAGGTCGCCGACAAAGCCGAGAGCGAATACCGCCTTGTGTTGCATAGGGGCGATCTTCGCCACAATCAGGAGATGACGACGCCATAGTTGAAGCCCGATCGATAGCTGCAACAGGGCCACGAACTGTCAATTGCCGATCGCGTTCCAGCCAAAGCGATGGCGCTGCAGCTCCTTCATTGATCTGGCGCGGCCGCTCGCTCTCGTGCCGCTCGGCAAGCAGTGTCGCCTTCAGCGTCTCGGCGTTATCGCTCACAGCAGATCGCCGTCCCAGACGCCGCGCTCCGATGCCAGGCGTGGCGCGCCAAATCTCGGCAGAGAGGCTGAAATTACTCTTCGGCTAGAGCATGTTGTTTTTTGCCGGAATCGGGATTCCCTGCGGGGAGGATTTCTGATTCAAGCTCCATGCTGGAAAGCGGAGGCCAGCATGGATGACGCGACCGCTTTCGGAAGACATTCGCGAACGCGCTCTTGCGCGAGCTGACGCGGGCGAGACCGTTCGTTCGATCGCAGAAGCGCTTCAGATCAGCCCTTCCTGTGTGACGAAGTGGAAGAATTTGCGGCGGGAGACCGGAGGCGTTTCTCCCGGCAAGATCGGCGGTCACAAGAAGCCGGTTCTGTCCGGCACCAATGCCGACTGGCTGCGCAAACGCATTCACTCCGGCCCATTCACTTTGCGGAAGCTGACGGAGGAACTGGCTGCGCGCGGGATCAAGACAGACGTGCGGGCGGTGTGGACGTTCGTTCACGCCGAAGGGCTGAGCTTCAAAAAAAACGGTCCTGCCGGCCGAACAAGATCGTCCCGATATCGCCCGTAAACGGACGCGCTGGAAGACCCATCAGGGCAGGATCGACGCTTCGCGCCTGGTCTTTATCGACGAGACCTGGATCAAAACCAACATGGCGCCGCTGCGAGGCTGGGGGCCGAGCGGGCAACGTCTCCAGGCGTCTGCGCCTTTCGGCCATTGGAAGACCATGACCTTCATCGCGGCGCTGCGCCACGATCGGATCAGCGCGCCATGGGTCATCGACGGCCCAATCAATGGCGAGCTCTTCACCCTTTATATCGAACAGGTACTGGCGCCGACCCTCGCAAAAGGTGAACTCGTCATCCTCGATAATCTCGGCAGTCACAAGGGCAAGGCGGCGCGCAACGCCATCCGCGCCACAGGAGCACATCTGCTCTTCCTGCCGCCCTACAGCCCCGACCTCAACCCGATCGAGCAGGTCTTCGCCAAGCTCAAACACCTGATGCGAGCCGCCCAGACACGTGATGTCGAAGCGACTTGGCGCAAGGTCGGCGAACTCCTCGACCTCTTCTCCAAGGAGGAGTGCGCCAACTATCTCAAAAATTCAGGGTATGTTTCCGTATAAAAACATCACGCTCTAGGCCGCCGACAACCTCGGCTTCGATTTCCGGATGGTTGTCTGCGATCTCGCGAATCCGTTCGAGAACGCTTTCCAGAAAGGAATCGGGGGCGCGATGATTTCGACGCCTGTGACGGCCCGATCACGAGTGATGGCGCGTCCCGCTCGACCAAGAGGTAAATTCGGAAGTTCGATGTTGTGCTCGCGGATGAACTCGCGCACGTCCGTGATGCACCCCATGTCCTCGATCATCCGCTGAAGCTGGTCCTCGTTTGCATTGACCGCAAGTTTCTCGATCAGCGCATCGGGCGCCGAACGGAGCTCAAGGCCGGCCTCGCCAGGCGCGCCGCGCGGCTTCGACGTTCGCGCGGACGATGCGCTCCTTGCCGGCGATCTCGACCAACCGCTGTGGCAGGCCGATACCTCACTTCATCGATCGCCGAACGCCTTCGCATAGCCCTGCTTCGGAATAGCAGGCAGCCCGTTATGGCGGATACGACCGCGTTCTATCGGAGTACGGACTCGGTTTGGAGAGGGGTAAGCGTCAATTTCAGTAGCTGATCGAGACGATTGGATTTGGTTACAGCACGTCTTCCAGGCCGCACGTCACTCTCGAGGAACTTGGCATGCTGCATTGATCACATTCTGTTCTCGATGGCAGGCCATTGTCTTTGCGGAAGTCCGCAATCGTCTTGTGATCAGGGACGAGCCGACCCAGCAGCCACATGACCTCGACATTGCGTCCGGCCTCTCGTTCCAGCCGCCGGCTCGACTGCACCCGGTTCAGATAGCCGTAGATGTAGAGCTTCAGCAGAACCGAGGGATGATACGACGGCCGACCGGTTGCCGCCGGCTCCACCCTTCGAAGCTCATCTCGGCCAAATCGAGCGTGTCGACAAACACGTCGATCACCCGAACAGGGTTGCTCTCGTCAATGAAGTCGTCGAGGCATTCGGGCGGTAACGTCGACTGCCCCCGATCCGCCCCCGCAACGAAGCTCTTCTTTGATCTCGACAAGGTGGTGCCGGCTGATCACCTGGTACGGCAAATCGACGGTTTGCTGGACCTGAGTTGGGTGCACAACGAGCTCGCTCCATTCTACTCGCACGATCCGGTGCTCATGATCCGGATGCTGATCTTGGGCTACGTATTTGCACTTCGTTTCGAGCGTCGGCTCTGCGCCGAGGTCCAGGTCAACCTGGCTTAAAGATGGTTTTGCAAGCTCGGCATCGAGGACCATATCCCTGATCACTCGGTGTTCTGCCGGGCGCGGCGCGAACGCTTCCATGAGAGCGATGCCTTACGCCGGGTTTTTGAGCGTGTAGTGGCGCTGTGTATTTCGGCGGGGCTGGTCGGAGCCGAAGCGTTCTCAGTCGATGCGAGCCTGATCAAGGCAGATGTGAACAAGACTAGGCGACGTCCCGGCGACCCGCCTATTACCTGGCCAAAGCCGGAGGAAGCATCCCATGCGGGTCGCGAGTACATCGCAGTGCTTGATGCCGCCAATAGCGATAAGGACAGTGATGAAGACGGCGGCGGTTCAAGTGAAGGCAGCCGTCGCCGCAAGCCTCCCAAGGAAGTCTCGCTCACCGATCCGCAAGCAACATGGGTTACGAGGCCGGGCGTGGATCCATTCTTTGCTTATCACGCGAACTATCTGATCGACAACAAGGCCGGGATCATCCTCGATGCGGTAGGCACGCGCGCGAACCGTGCGGTTGAGATTGCTGTCACCGAGACCATGGTGGACCGTGTTGAGCGTCGCTTCGATCTGCGCCCCAAAAGGTTGCAGGCGACACGGCTTACGGCGCGGTCAGACTGCTCAGATGGCTAGTGGATCGCAAGATCACGCCGCACGTTCCGGTGTGGGACAAGTCGGCACGCCCCGATGGCACCTTTAGCCGAGCCGACTTCGTCTTCGACCAGAAGCGCAATGTCTATGTCCGAGTGGCGCCGAACTGACCAGCACCGGCAATATCGATCAAGGTCACATCGTTTACTACAGGGTCAGCAAGAGCGACTACTCTGGCTGCGCCTTGAAGCCCAAATGCACGACGGCGGTCGTGCGCAAAATTACCCGCGACGTCAACGAAGATGTGCGCGATCGTGTCCGTGCCCTGGCCATACGGAAGCCTTCGAGCAATCGTGCCGCGAGCGCAAAAAGATCGAGATGCGGTTTGCTCATATGAAACGCATTCTCAGGCTCGACCGGCTTCGGAATTCCGGGGCGCCGCAAAGAAATCCAGAGGATTGGGCATGCTGCCCTTCATCCAGAATGGCCAGTCCCACCTCGGCGGATTCTTAGACTGAGAGTCGCTGCTCATGAGGTGGCTTCCTTCCGGCGAAGTCGACAGGGGACGATGTTGGATGTGGTCGCAAGTCGAATGTGGGCTGAGAGATCACTGAGCTATATGCGAGCTTTGGTTAGTCGTGTGTAGTATGAGGCTTTACTCGCTAGCCGCATCGGAACTTTTGGATGCAATCGCTCTAAAGAGATATCTACTACACCCTCAACCGACGACTACGCGAGCGACTTGGGTACCCTCAACGGCGCAGTGAAAATGACCGGATTTTACCCGCGATATCTGTGTTGAAGCCTATCCGGACGTACAGCAAACAATCAACAATGCCTACAATGCCCGGAGGCAGCGCTAAAAGCCGTTCCTTCAGGAAATCGCGCTACGGATGAAGTTGCTTTTGCTGCGAGCGGAAGCGCGTGTCGAGACAGTAGCCGACTGTAATCGCCCGAAGCACAAGCGCCCGGAAGCTCCGCTATAATCCCAACAGCTGTCTGCGAAGTCAGATTTTCGCCCGCAAACCACTTTTTCCGCTATGGTCGCGGTCTCGCAACGTGCGAGCTCTGCTTCACAATGGTGTCAGTCCAATCTCTCGCAAATCCGTTCTTGATACGCGGACTAACTTACAAACCTGCGCCCTTAGAGATCGCGTCTGAGAAGGAGCGATCGACGATTTCATCGGCACGAAGCTTTCGCTTGATAAGACCCCAGCGGAAATAGAGGTCGATCGTGCTCTGCTCGTCCCTCGTCACGCTATCGTCGATTGGCGCAATGCGCACTTTTGCCCGCGACAGCCAATTCAGCGGCACCACAGTTGGGATATTCATCAACCTGCCCCACGTCTCGGCGTAGCTGTTGGGATTTGTGAGCGACCACGCCCTCGCAGCCGCGAGTCGACGGATGAAGTCGGTCAGTTCAGACCGCTTGTCGCGTATGGAGTCAGGAGTGGCGACCTGGAAGCTGAGACCTGGCGTCAATCCTTGCGCGGTGATTAGGCGGCGCGATTTGAACAGCACCTCCTCCTGGCTGACATAGGGCTCCCACGTCGACCACGCATCGACCGAACCTTGTGTATAGGCAATCTTGGCGTCGGATGGCGTGAGGAATGTGATCTGCACGTCATTCGCCTTCCAGCCATTTTTCTCCAGCGCGGCGAGGATTAGCTGGTGGCCGATCGAGCCGCGTCCGGTGGCGATCTTCCTGCCGCGCAGATCATCAAAGCTCTTGATGGGAGATTTCTCTGGCACGAGGAGCGCAAGGCCCTCCCCCGTCTGTCGGATTGCCGCAATTGCTTTGACCGGCGCGCCGGCAGCCGCCGCGAAGGTGAAAGGCGCGTCACCCACGAGCCCCGTCTCGATCGCACCGGCGCTGAGCGCCTCCAGAAGCGGCGCTGCAGCTGCGAATTCCTTCCACTCGATCCTATAGGGCACGTCCCTCAAAACGCCTGCCGCTTCCATCACAGCCTGGGCATTGCCCTTCTGGTCTCCGACGCGGAGGGTGGTTTGTCCCGCCGCGGCCTCGATCGCACCGAGCAGCAGCGCGCCGGCCAGCATTAGCCTGATCATGCCGCGGCCTCCCCTCGTGCGAGCTGCCGCTTCGAGATGAGCTCGCGCGTGAGCGGGATCAGCTCGCGGCCGTATTCGATGGTGTCGATCAAGGGATCGAAGCCGCGGATCAGGAAATGGGTGATGCCGAGGTCGTAATAGTCGCCAAAGACTTCGGCGACCTGCTCGGGCGTACCGACCAGCGCGGTGGTGTTGCTGTTGGCGCCGGTGAGCTTTGCGATCTCGGTCCAGAGCCGCTTGTCGATGCGGCTGCCCTGATCGGCGAGCGCGAGCAGGCGCCGCGCGCCGGCCGTGGCGTGGCCATCGGCGGGCTTGCGATAGCCGGTCTTGTCCTGAAGCGCAGTCGCGCGCGCCAGAATGTCCTCCGCCTTCTCCCAGGCCTGCTTTTCCGTCGGCGCAATGATCGGCCGGACCGACAGGCTGAAGCGCGGCGTCGGCCGCCCCTGCCTGACCGCCGCGTTATGGACGCGCGATGTAACATCGCGCACCTGGGCGTAGGATTCGCCCCATAGCGCGAACGTATCGGCATGCTTGCCGGCCACATCGATCGCAGCATCCGAGGCGCCCCCGAAATAGATGCGGATGCCTCGGGGGTGATAGGGCTTCACCTGGGAAAACCCGTTCTCGACCTGGTAGTATTTTCCCTTGTAGGTGAAAGGCTTGTCACTGGTCCACTCCAGCTTGACGATGTCGAGGAATTCGGAGGTGCGGGCATAGCGCTCGTCCTTGTCGTCGAGCGTGTTGCCGTCCTGCCGAAGCTCAGTGGCATTGCCGCCGGTAATCACGTGGAGCGCGACACGTCCGCGGGAGAACTGGTCGAGCGCCGCGAACTGCCGCGCCAGCAACGTCGGGGCAGTGAAGCCGAGCCGCTGCGCGATCAGAACGTTGAGGCGATCGGTGTGGTTGAGGACGTGCTGCGCGACCTGGAGCGCGTCGGGCGTGGTCGAATGAAACGCCAGCAGCGCGCGATCGAAGCCGGCATTCTCATGCGCCTTCGCCACGGTCTCGATGTGGGTGGGGTTGAGCACCGGCCCCTCGCGGACGACGGTTTCGGACGAATTGTTGTTGCTGATGAAGCCGATGAACTCGATCGACATGACCGTCTCCCTGGTTGTTTTCCGGAAAAGCTAGAGGCCCAATGCGGCGCGGCCGAGGCGGATGCGCGTGGAATCGTCTTGCGGCGTGTGCACGCGCCCACACAGGACGTCGCGATAGTGCCGCTCCAGCGGATTGGCACGCGTCAGACCATGATTGCCGGTCGAGAGAGAGCGTCCTCGACCGCGGCGATTGCGTTGTTGGTGACAGCGAGCTTGATCGCGTTGGACTCGGCCGCCGGCAGCGTGATCCCATCGTCGAAGTCGCCGGCGAAACTATCGATCAGCCGCGCATTGACTGCGAGCCGCGTCTCGATGGCCCCGAGGATCTCCTGCGCCCGCGGCAAGGTCGCGAGCGGCGCACCGAGACTGGCGGGAACGCGCTGTTTCAGGAACGTGATCAGCCAGTCGCGCGCGGCGCGGGCAACGCCGTCATAGATCGCAGCAACGAGGACGGTGTGGACGGTCGCCTGCGTGGCATCAGGCGCGCGCCAGTCCGCCGGCTTGCGGACATCGATCTCGGCATCGAGCGGGATCACGACATCCTCGAAGACGACATCGTGGCTGCCGCTGGCACGCAGGCCGTGATGGTCCCAGGTCTCGACGATGCGGGTGCCCGGCAGGCCCGCCGGCACCAGGAACTGGCCGACGCGCGGCTCGACCTCGTCGGTCCGCGCCCAGACCAGGTACCATTTCAGGATCGGCGATCCCGTCGAATAGATCTTGTGGCCGGAGAGGCGCCAGCCGGTCTCGGTGCGCCGCGCGATCGTCGCCGGCAGGCCGCCGCGCGCCGGCGAACCGAGCTCGGGCTCGACCCGCAGCGCGTTGACGAGGGCAAGGCCTTCGACGCTCTCGCGCGCGAGCTTGCGCGACAACCGCGCCGGCCAGGTCGCGCTGCGCGCCATGACGAGATGATTGATGTAGTGCATCGACAGCACCAGCGCCGTCGACGCATCGGCCTTGCCGATGACGCCGATCACGCGCGCGGCGTATCGTGCGCCGGCGCCGGCCCCACCGTGGACCGTAGGAACCGTCAGCGACAACAGGCCCGCCTCGGAGAGCTCGCGGAAATTCTCGAAGGGGAAGCTGCCATTGCGGTCATGCTCGGCCGCGCGCGCGGCAAAGCTCGTCGCCAGCGCCTCGGCGCGTGCGATGTAGTCGGGCTCGCTAAGGGCCGTGCGCCCTTTCGCTAAAGAGGTCACCATGTGGCATCCAGCCCCAGCAGGCCAAGAATCTGGCGGCGCAGATCGGCCAGATAGGGATCACCGCGATGGCGTGGATAGGGTCGGTCGACACGGATGTCGGCCTTGACCCGTGCCGGGCGGTCGCTGAACACGATGACGCGGTTGGCGAGCACCAGGGCTTCCTCCGCATCGTGCGTCACCAGCAGCGTGGTGAATCCCTTGCGCTGCCAGAGCGAGACAAGCTCGGCCTGCATGGTGATGCGGGTCAGCGAGTTGAGTTTGCCCAGCGGCTCGTCGAGGATCAGGATTTTTGGATCGTTGACCAGCGCCCGCGCCAGCGCGACGCGCTGCGCCATGCCGCCGGAGAGCTGGTGCGGATAGGCGTTGCGGAATGACGAGAGGCCAACGAGATCGAGCGCGGCGTCGACGCGGTGACGCTGGCTCTTCAAAATGCCCTGGGCCTCGAGGCCCAGGGCGACGTTGTCCCAGACCGACCGCCAGGGAAACAGGGTCGGATCCTGGAACACGACGACGCGCGAGGGATGCGGATTTCTGATGAGATCCTCGTCCTCCCGCAACCTGCCTGCCTTCGGCTTGTCGAGACCGGCGACCAGCCGCAGCAAGGTCGACTTGCCGCAACCGGATGGGCCGAGCAGCGCGACGAATTCGCCGGGCTCGACAGAGATGCTGACGTCGCTGAGCACAGGCAGCTCGGCGCCGTCAATGTCGAAGGCGTGGCTGACCTGCTCGATATCGAGCGCGGCGCCGGCGGCCGGATGCGCGATCGCTTCAGCCAGAGCTACCATTTCACGGTCCCCTTCTGCCAGACCAGCAGGCGGTCGCGGATCGAAAACAGCAGCGTGATCGCGCCGGAGCAGAGCAGCGACATCACGATCAGCGCCGCATACATGTTGGAATAGGCGGCCCAGCCCTGCGCCCATTGCAGGTACCAGCCGAGGCCCGCCTTGACGCCGATCATCTCGGCGACGACCAGCACCGCGAAGGACGAGCCGAGCCCCATGAACAGGCCGACGAACACGTGCGGCAGCGCCGCCGGGATCGCGACCTTCAGCACCAGGAAGGACGGCTTTGCGCCCAGGGTCCGCGCGACGTCGTAGTAGGCGTTGCTGACGCTAGCGACGCCGGACCAGGTCAGCACGGTGACTGGAAAGCCGGTCGCCAGCGCGATCAGGAAGGTCGAGGCGCTCCAGCTCGACGGGAACGTGAAGAAGGCGATCGGCAGCCACGCGGTCGCCGGCAGCGGGCCGATGAAGCGCAGCACCGGATGCACCCAATAACCGACGGCGCGCGACCAGCCGATCGAGACACCGGTCAGGAAACCGACCGTGGCACCGATGAGATAACCGCCGAGCTGAAGCTTGACCGAGGCAAAGACGCTGTCGAGCAGTTTCGGCAGGTCGTCGGTATAGACCTCGATGATCGCCTGCGGTGGCGGAAAGAACGGCAGCGGCAGCCAGGCGAACTTTGCAGTGGCAACTTCCCAAATCGTCAGGAATGCGCCAAGCGCCACGAGCCAGGGCGCGCGCTTGCGCAAACCCCGCCCTGCGGAGCCGAGATAATCGGCACCAACTGTTCCGAACAAGGCGACCGCGGCGACGATGAAGGCCGCAATGCCGAGCGAATGTGTCCGCGACCAGTCGCCGACATCCTCCCACCACAGGCAGGACAGGCCGAAGGCGATCCAGGTAATGCTTGCGAGCACGCCGACGCCCGACTCTCTGATCCAGGTCGCAAGCAGTGGCGCGCGCGGGAGGCGCGGCGCGCCGGAGGCGAGGCCGTCAGACAGCGAATACGTCGACATAGATGCGCTCCGCGAATTTGGCCGTGTCGGTGCTCGGCTTGAAGACCTGCACGCTCTTCAGATCGTCGGCATAGGCCTTGAGCTCGCGCTTCGAGCACGTCGCCGACCGGATGATGATGGTGGGTGTGGTAGCGCACCATGCCCTCGATGTCGGCGAGCGTGGCCGCCTTCGGCGCGTAGGGCTGGAACGATTTTGCCGCAACCGACGCATTCTGCGCGGTGAACATCGCGGCATCGCGCAGCGCCTGCGTGATGGCGCGGGCGACCTGCGGCTCCTCACGCACCAGGCTGCCGCGCAGGCCGAGGATGCAGCACTCTTTTCGCGATACTCGCCGTCGAGATTGGAAGCGACTTCCTTGTATTGAGTATCCTTGAGCCAGAGATAGGCGAGCGGATCGGAGGACAGGAAGGCCTGCACCTCGCCCTTCTCCACGGCGACGTTGAGCAAATTGCCGGGATAGGCGCGCCAGTCGACGTCCTTGACCGGGTCGATGCCGAGCTTGGCGAGCTGGATCGAGAAGAAATTCTTGTCGGGGCCGGCGAGATCGCCGACCGCGACGATCTTGCCCTTGAGATCGGCGAGCTTGGCGACGCCGGAATCGCTACGCGACAGCACCCGCATGCAGCCGCCATGGGTGCCGGCGGCGATCTTGACGTCAAACCCCTGCTCCAATGGCTTCAGCCAGCGCAGCGCCATGCCGAGACCGGCGTCGCTCTTTCCCGTCGCGATCGCCTCGAGCAGCTGGTCGGTCGATCCGGAATAGTTGACGAGCTCGACGTCGAGATTGTGCTTCTGGAAGAAGCCGTGCTCGATGGCGACCGGCACCGGCGCGAGGCAGACCGCGCCGGCATTCCACGACAGTTTCAGCTTGCGCGGCGCACCGGTGAAGGCGGGTGCGTCGGAGGCGGTCCGGCACAGCGGGAATTCCGAGAAGTCGATTCCGCCTGCGATGCTGCGCGGCGCAAAAGCCTGCGCGCCCAATCCGCCGAGCGGTGCAGCGAACGCCGCGGACAGGCCCGCTTGGAAAAAATGCCGCCGATCGAGCCCCGATCCGCCGCGTTTATCGTGATTTCTCATCAGCCTCGTTTCCTGCGCTGGGCAAAACTGCGCCGCACACGCAACGTTTCGCGTTGCGCAATCGATTGAGAACTTGCGTTGTAAGACGATCCTGCTATGCGAGCGATCGCTCGCCACGTGGATATGATGCGCAAATCATGCGGCGCGATCGCCGCATCGTCAATGAAATGGAATTTCGAATGTGCCGCAGAGCGAAGGCATTCTCTCCATGCTGATGCCGATGAACAACCAATCGGTTTTTGTGTTAGCCCCGGCTTGATCTTTCGATCACTTCTCATTGATGCGCTTCGCCGATTCGGGAGAGAGCAAGACACGTGCGGCGCGCTCCGCATCGCGCGCCGATCGAAACTGGCGACCTTCCAGGCGGTTGAACAGGCGCTCCGATGAGAAGAATTCGAAAACCGCCTCTATCTCGTGTGATGATGCCGGCAGTCCGATCGTTGACCTCAATGATGTAAGCTTCGGGCATGGCTGTTTGTTCGCCGGAATTCGGCGCTCCTGCTTATTTCTCGCTTTCTGCTTAAAAGGTGCTCAGCGGGAGCAACAGCCGCCCGTGGCCGCAGAGAACCAGCGGCAAGCGATGCAATTGCTCGCGTCGCGCTCGATCCTCTGTGACACCAATCTCATGCGCTCTTCAACAATTCTCGATAAACGGGCTATCACCCGCTCACTTAAGTTTCTGTCCGACCGTTCCGCGCGGAAGGTCCAATGTGTGCAACGGCGAATGCGATGGCTTCGCGTTCAAGGGGTAGATCGACCTCGCTGGGGCACGCTGACCTGAGCTAATCTGATAGCATCCTCTTCGTGGTCGATCGCTACGTACTGAGAATGCCAATACGCCAGGCTCGCACCGCGGGTTGAACTCCGGACGCCGCGCACCCGCCCGATGACGATGCCATGCGAGTGACGCTCGATGATCTCTTCCACCTCGCAATCGAGTGCAGCCGACGCGCCCGCCAGCAGCGGGACGCCGGAGACCGCCGTCACCCAGTCGCTGCCCGCAAAGCGATCGACGCCCTTCAGGCCGCCCTTGCCAGCAAAGCGCTCGGCGATATCGAGATGATCGGCATTGAGGAGATTCACGCCGAAGGCGCCGAGGCGCTTGATGAGCGGAAACGAGGACGCGTGCCGGTTGATGCTGACAATCAGCGCCGGCGGATCGACTGAGAGCGACGTCACCGTCATGCCGGTGATGTCCCTGCCCTGCCCGGCTGTGATAACGCTGACGCCGCCGGTCAGGTGCCTCATGGCGGCGCGAAAGTCAGCAGACGAGACGTTTTTGTCAGTCAAAATATGACGGGAGATGACATTCATGGCGGACTTGCTGACCATAGCCCCTGAATCGAGGCTCGCTCGTCACCCGAGAGAAGAAGGCGTAGAATTGAGCCTTCGAGATTGGCAAGGTCCGGCGAACCGCGCTCGCGCGGCCGTGGCACGTTGACGGTCACGTCCTGTGCGATACAACCGTCCTCGATCACCAGCACCCGGTCGGCCAAGGCGACGGCTTCGGCGACGTCGTGGGTCACCAGGATCGCGGTAAAGCCCTGGTCGCGCCAAACGCGCTCTAAGAGACGTTGCATCGAGATTTGGGTCAAAGCGTCCAGCGCGCCGAGCGGCTCGTCGAAGGCGAGCACGCGCGGGCGGGAGACCAGCGCGCGGCCGAGCGCGACGCGCTGCTTCTGGCCGCCCGACAGCACTGAGGGCCACTGATCGCGCTTGTCGGCAAGGCCAACTTCGGTCAGCGCCTTCTCGGCGCGCGCATGCGCATCGCCGGAGACGCGATCGCGGCCAAGGCCGACCTCGACATTGGCGAGCACGCGCGCCCAGGGCAGCAACCGCGGCTCCTGGAACATGACGCGGATATCCTCGGGCTGGATATCCTGGCCAAAGCTGATGCTGCCGACGTCGATTTTTTCCAGACCGGCGATGAGGCGCAGCAGCGTGCTCTTGCCGCAACCGCTCTTGCCGACGATGGCGACGAACTGGCCGGCGGGGATGCGCAAATCGATGCCGCGCAGCACCTCGTTGTCCCCGAAGGATTTGCGCAAGCCACGGATGCTGAGCGGCAGGCCGGCGGTCGTCGTCGGGCACTCCTCGCGCACCACACGGGCGTGCGGCGCGAAATTGGCGCGGCTGGCGAGCTCGGTTTCCGGAAGGGAGGTACGAAGCGCTGTCTGCATGGGATTTCGAGTATTTCTGCTCAACGTTTCTGGAAGGCGGGGTGCCAGGCGAGCGTCAGACGCTCCAGCACGCGGGAGGCGCTGTCGGCGAGCTTGCCGAGCAGGGCGTAGATCAGGATCGAGAGCACGACGACGTCGATCAGCATGAACTCGCGCGCCTGCATCGCCATGTAGCCGAGGCCCGACGAGGCCGCGATGGTCTCGGCGACGATCAGCGTCAGCCACATGATTCCGAGCGCGAAGCGGATGCCGACGAAGATCGAGGGCAGCGCGCCCGGGAAGATCACCCGGCGAAACAATTCGCCATCGGTCATGCCGTAGATGCGGCCCATCTCGATCAGCTGCGGATCGACGGTGCGGATGCCGTGCAGCGTGTTGAGATAGATCGGGAAGAACACGCCCAGCACCACCAGGAACAGCTTTGCGCTCTCGTCGATGCCGAACCAGAGGATGACGAGCGGGATCAGCGCCAGATGCGGCACGTTGCGCACCATTTGGAGCGTGGTGTCGGTGAGCTTTGCCGAGAGCTGCGACAGGCCGTTGGCGAGGCCGAACGCGAAACCGATGCTGCCGCCGATCAGGAAGCCGATCGAGGCACGCCAGAACGAGACCCAGATGTTGCGGACGAGCTCGCCGGAGAGCAGCAGTTTCCAGCCTGCGAGCACGACGTCGCTCGGCGCCGGCAGCACCCGGGTCGGCACGAAACCAGTGACGCTCGCGACCTGCCAGATCGCGATGATGGCGAGCGGCACGATCCACTGGATCAGGCCGTCGACGCGCGGCAAACGAATGCCGCGCGGGAGCGAAATGCTGTCGATCAGGCTCATGACTGCGACACCCGGTACTGCGGACGGAAATCGCTGCCGACCGTTTCGCCGAAAGGACCGCCGTTGAAGTGCAGCTTCGTCACGTTCGAGGGCTGCTCCAGCGAGAGCAGCGGGAACACCAGCTCGGCGAAGCGATAGGCTTCCTCCAGATGCGGGTAGCCCGACATGATGAAGGTATCGATGCCGAGGTCCTGATACTCCCTGATACGGGCCGCGACGGTCTGAGCATCGCCGACCAACGCGGTGCCGGCGCCGCCGCGCACGAGGCCGACACCGGCCCACAGGTTCGGCGCGATCTCGAGCTGGTCGCGCTTGCCGCAATGGAGATGCGCCATGCGCTGCTGGCCGACGGAGTCCATGCGGGCAAAATTCTTCTGCGCCAGCGCGATGGTGTCGTCGCTGACATGCTTGATCAGCTCGTTCGCGGCACGCCAGGCCGCTTCATTGGTCTCGCGGACGATCACGTGAAGGCGGATGCCGAAGGAGAGTTTTCGCCCACGCGCAGCGGCGACATCCCTCACTTTCGCGATCTTCTCGGCCACCAGCGCCGGCGGCTCACCCCAGGTAAGGTATTTGTCGACGGTGTCGACGGCGACGTCGATGCCGGCATCCGACGATCCGCCGAAATAGAGCGGCGGACGCGGCAACTGCACGGGAGGAAACAGCAACTTGCCGCCCTCGATATGGATGTGCTTGCCCTCGACATTGACCATCTTTCCGGCGAGCAGGTCGCTGTAGACGTTGAGGAACTCGCGGGTGACCTCGTAGCGCTCGTCATGGCCGAGGAAGATGCCGTCGCCCTTGTTCTCGACGGGATCACCGCCGGTGACGACGTTGACGAGAAGCCGGCCGTTCGAGATGCGATCGAGCGTCGCCGTCATGCGCGCGGCGACACTCGGCGATTGCAGGCCGGGCCGGACGGCGACGAGATAGCGCAGCCGCTCGGTGAATGGCGCGACGCTGGAGGCAACGATCCAGGAATCCTCGCAAGACCGCCCCGTCGGCAGCAGCACGCCGAAATAGCCGAGCTGATCGGCAGCTTGCGCAATCTGGCGCAGATAGTTGAAGTTGACCTCGCGGCCGCCGATGCCGGTGCCGAGATAACGGCCGTCGCCGTGGGTCGGCAGGAACCAGAGGATGTTGGCGTTCGCTTGCTTGCTCATCGTGCTGCTCATGTTCCTGGTTTGCGCGCCACGTCGGAAATCTTGATTGCCTTGGGGATCAGACCTAGCGCGACGAACGCGTCCGCGACCTGCTGCTGGTCGGCGATGACGGCATCCGTGATCGGCTTGATGCCGTAGGCCTGCCGCTTCAACGCGACCTCGACCACGGGGACCGACAGACCGATCGATGGCGCCAGTTGCTCGGCCACCGCATGGATGTCGCCCTTGGCCCAATCGTCGACAGTGCTGAGCTCGGCGAGCACGGCGTCGACGATCTTCGGGTCGGCTTCGAGGAATTTTTTGGAGGAGAAATAGAACTGGTAGTTGGCGACGATGCCGGTGCCGTCGGCGAGCGTGCGCGCGCCCGTGGCCGCCTCCGCTGCGGCCTGGAACGGATCCCAGATCACCCAGGCATCGACCGCGCCGCGCTCGAAGGCGGCCCGCGCGTCGGCCGGCGCCAGGAACACCGGCTCGATCTCGGAATATTTCACGCCCGCCTTCTCCAGCGCCTTGACCAGGAGGTAGTGGACGTTGGAGCCCTTGTTGAGCGCGACCTTCTTGCCCTTGAGATCGGCGACCGATCTCAGCGCGCTGTCCTTCGGCACCAGGATCGCCTCGCCCTTCGGCGCCGGCGGCTCATAGGCAACATACTGGATCGGCGCGCCGGCGGCCTGCGCAAAGATCGGCGGGGCTTCGCCGGTGTTGCCGAAATCGATCGCGCCGACATTGAGCGCTTCGAGCAGCGGCGGGCCGGACGGGAATTCGGTCCACACCACTTTGTAGCCGTCGGCGGCGAGCTTCGGCTCCAGCGTGCCCTTGCTCTTGAGCAGCACCAGCTTGCCGTATTTCTGGTAGCCGATGCGGACCACCTTGTCCTGACCATAGGAGGTGCCGACCGCGGCGGCGACGATGCCGATCGACAGCACGATGGCTGCGATCAGACGCTGAATGATACGCCTCATGTTCAAACCCTTTTGGATAGGAAGGCTGGTCGGCACGATCAAGCTGCCGGGTTGCGCCAGACGATGTCGCGGATGACGATCGGCTTCGGGATCAGGCCGAGCTTGTAGAAGCGGTCGGCAACGCCCTGCTGGGTCGCGACGATGTCGTCGGTGACCGGGCCGACCACGAAGTTCGCGCGATTGGCCGCAACGGTCTGAATGTCCAATGGGACGCCGGTGATCGCGGCGAGCGATTTGGCGACCTCGTCGCGGTGCTGTTCGGCCCATTTACCCGCCGCGGTCGTCACATCGACGATCTGTTGCAGGACCGCCCCGTGGTTCTTCGCGAATTCGCGATTGGCGATGTAGAAGGAGTTGGTCCTGGTGACGTCGCGCGAATTGATCAGGATGCGGCCACCCTGCTTGGTCTCGCCGATCGCGAAATACGGATCCCAAATTGCCCAGGCCTCGATGCTGCCATTGGCAAAGGCGGGGCCCGCATCCGGCGGCGTCAGATAGACCGGCGTGATGTCGGCATAGGTGAGGCTCGCCGTCTCCAGGGTCTGCACCACGATGTTATGCGCGCTGGAGCCCTTGGTGAAGCCGATACGCTTGCCCTTCAAATCGGCGATCGTGCGGATCGGCGAATCCTTCGGCACCAGGATGCCCTGGCCGTTGGTGATGGGCTGGCCCGCAGCATAGACGATCGCGGCGCCCGCGGCCTGTGCGAACACCGGCGGGGAATCGCCGACCGCGCCGAAATCGACGCTGCCGACATTCATCGCCTCCATCATCGGAGGCCCCGAGGAGAACTCGACCCATTTCACCTCGATGCACTGGGACGCGAAATGTTTTTCCAAGGCGGCCTGCTGGCGCGCGATGACCAGCACGCCGTTCTTCTGGTAGCCGACACGAACTTCCTTCAGTTCGGCCTGCGCAACGGCGCGTGGCGCAATTGAAGCGGCTGCTGCTGTTCCAACAGAGAATTTGATAAACTCACGACGCCTCATCACCAATACCGCATGCTCATGGCCGCAAGGTCATTGCGATGCAGGAATGATGGTGTGACTTGTGCGAAGTGTCGAGTAACCAGGAAAAATAGCAATGCAGCTGCTGTCGCACAGGTCAATCGCGCGCCATTCGTTTCGATGGTGAGATGGCCGGGGGTTTATTCTTGCCGGTCACCAGAGACGAAGAAGATCGTTGAACGGACAAGAGAGTCAGCACCTTGCATGACCATAACTGCAGCAGCGCTGCGTGGTGTGAAGCCTAGCGCATTGTCCGTTGAATAATTTTCTCGCGAGAACAATGGCGGCAATTGATTTGTTTCCGAACCAAGACGTTTTGCGCATGAGCTTGCCAAGCTCGTCTTGAAGCTTTCAAAGAATTTGGATTTCGCCTGCTCATGATTTACCGTTTCGCGCAAACGGCGACCGCACAAGGACATTCAAACCGAATCCTTGCACGCTTCGGTGCCGCCGTTCATCTCGATTGGATCCAGAAAGGAGGCCTCGACTTAGCTTTCGCTTCGCGACGCGATGCTTCCCACTCCGCGCTTTTCATGAGCGAGAGCAGCGAAGGGCTGAAACGTTGGCGCGCACTTCTACTATCTCCGCGCAAATGGCCCGATTCGAAGCAGCGTGACATCGCCACGTCGTCAAGCGGGCGGAAGTTTGTTCACGCAGGGTGGGCGTGGCGGCCCGATGGCGCAGAGTGGAACACACGTGGTCAAGGGCTTCCTAGATCAACATCGAAGCTTGGAGCGTCAGCGCAACACCGTCGTTCACGTTCGGGCAAGATAAGCACAGTCCCAGGGAAATAGTCGCAGGCGCACGCTGATAGGAATGGTAGCGCTACCTGGCGATGACGAATTCCACCCTCACGCCGCCCTCCAGTTGGCGGGTTCTGGTCGTCATGGCATCTGTTGCGACTTGACAGGCAATAATGCTTTCGAAGAGATGCCTGATCGCGAATAGGTTGATGCGAGCGTCTATGATCAAGTCAGAACTCGTTGAGCGTATCTCGGCCCGCAATCCGCACCTTTATCAGCGCGATGTCGACAAAATCGTGGGGGCAATTCTCGGCGCGATCGTGGCTGCGCTGGCGCGTGGAGATCGGGTTGAGCTTCGTGGCTTCGGAGTTTTTCTAGCAAGCAACGGCGGGCTCGCATGAGCAAAAATCCGCGAACGGGCGAGCTTGTGCAAGTCGATAAGAAGCGCTTTCCGCTTTTCAAGGCAAGCAAGGAAATGCACGAACGCTTGAACGGCGACGGGAAAGCGGAGACGATCACTTTGGTGTCCAAGGCGGTCTAAGTGGCCGGGGCGAGCACCCAGTGTGGTTAAGAAGCAACGTTAATGTTGTTCATGCAGCCGGGCAAGTGGCACGGTCATCGCCGACAATGTCAAGATCAATCCAACTTACGTCATTGAGCGCCACAAATTCTTAAAGCCGGGCTTGGGCGGTCCCTCGCCCAGCTCCTGCATGCCGCGATCGACCTGGGGATCGCACGAGCCTCCTTTGCGGAGGCCGTAAGCCTTGCACGATCGGCCTCGCGCCCCTGGATCGACAGTGGCATCGAGCGCGCGCAGGACGATCCACATACGATTGCGGCGCTCGGCGACCTCCAGATCCGGGTGCACTCGGCAAATGGGATGGTTGAGCGTGCCGCCCGGATCCTGGATGGCGTCCGCGTCAACCCTTCCGAAGCGAGACGTTGCGCGCGCCTCGGTGGCGGTTGCCGAAGCCAAGGTGCTGGCCAACGACGTGGCGTTGTTTGCCTCCTCGAAGCTATTCGAGTTTGGCGGAGCGAGCAGCGGCGCACGAGCTTCAATTTCGATCGCCATTGGCGGAATGCGCGGACACACACGCTGCACGATCCTGTCCGATGGAAATATCATCTCATTGGCAATTACCTGCTGAACGGCAAGAACCCACCACTGCACAACTGGGCGTAGGAGCCGTTAATCTAACAAAGCTTCGCGCCCTCCCTTGGTATACCACGGCCGCAGCTCGGCACGGTTGAGGGGGCCCGCTCGCTCCAGGTTCTCGATCTGGTATCGCAGGCAATTGTCATGGCAACGTCCAAAGACAGCCTGCCGAAGACAAACAGCGTAAGCCTCGTCGCCGTGCGCTGACCATTCCAATGAGATATCTCGCTGCGTTTCGGCAGCAAGACGATTTTTATATGCTCATCTTTAGATTGTCATATATCGGCGCGATGATCATCTCGCGAGCTGGCAGGAGGGGCTGATGGGTAGAATCACGCGCGCGGTTGCCTATTGCAACAATGAGGTCGCCTTCATCGCCTGGGACGTCGACGAGATGCTCCCCGGCTGCCTAGGTTTCGATATCGTCCGGATTTATCCCGAGACCGGTGAACGCCGCGCTCTGTCGGCCTGGGTGCCATTTGAAGGCCAGCACAATCACGGCTGGAAGGAGCAGGATACAGGGGTCTGGCCCGTTCAGAAGACCAACTGGCGCGACCTGACCCTGCGGAAACGACGGGACCGGGCCGAGCGGCGTCCCGACAATGTGCGCGTCAAGTACGAGATCCGCCCAGTCGGGCGAATGGCGGACGGTCTAGACCCGGTGCCGGTGCGGCAGAAGAAGACCTATGATGGGCCCGTGATTTCCCTTGGTTATCTTGGTCCGGCCGTCGAGACCAATGAGATTGTCGTTACGTCCGACTACGGGGACGTGAAGGCGGCCTTCAACAATGGGATCATTGCCGGCCAGTGGCTGCGCCATGCGATCGAGGAGCAGAACAAGGCCTTCGACAAGGATGTCCTGATCGCCGAGGTGCAGGATCAGCACAGCACGATACGGGAGTATCTGTCAGGCGATCTCATCGCGTTTCTCAAGAGCATGATCGATCGCGCGCTTGACGAGGGTGGCCAGGTGCTGCTCGCGCTCTATGAGCTGGACGATTCCGAATTGATTGATCTGCTCATTCGCAATAAGTCGATCGTCAGGATCATTCTTTCGAACTCGAGCGCCGACCGCGAAACAGGCGAATGGGACAAGCGCAATTCACCGGCACGCGCCACCCTCAAGGCTGCCAGGGTCGAGGTCCAGAACCGGCTCTTCAACAACCGGCATATCGGTCACAACAAGTTTGCGGTCTATCTGGACAAGCACGGAGACGCCAAGGCCGTCATGACCGGCAGCACCAATTGGACTTCGCTGGGGCTGTGCGGGCAGACCAACAATTCGATCATTATCGAGGACGCCGCGATTGCCGAAGGTTATCGTGCCTACTGGCAACGTCTGCACGACGACGAGATCGAGGATCCCGACCCTCCCTCGGCGCCGGGCGGCAAGAACGTCCAAGGCGACGATTTACGCCGGGAGGACCAGACGGCCGTCGCCGCAAACCTGGCGTCATCGGCCGCTCAACTATGGTTTTCGCCGAACACCAAGGCCAAGACGCGCAACATCAAGAAGGCGCCACCAGACCTCGATGCGCTGTTCAAACTGATGCAGGACGCCGAGCAGGCCATCTTCTTCCTTGCCTTCTTGCCGGCACGTGGCGGCCTCTACAGCATCATCGAAACGGCGCGACAGGCCGGTGAGACCAGGCCCGATCTGCTGGTGGTGGGCGCCATCAGCGACCCCACGGCGATGCCAGGCTATCAGGCCAAAGAGGCCGAGGATGGCGAGGAGGACGACGAAACGCCCGAAGAGGCCGCGGCGCGTAAGCCCTATGTCTACGACGAGCGCCATACCCACATCGTGCGGGCAAGCAATCTCGGGGCCCGCACGGCGCTTGGCGATTTCGAAGCTGAGATTCTCAAGCTGGGGACGGCCATCGTCCACGACAAGATCGTCGTGATCGATCCGCTATCCGACAACTGCACCGTGGTCACGGGAAGCCACAACCTCGGTTACAAGGCGTCCTACGAAAACGACGAGAACATGCTCATCATCCACGGCGACAAGCGGTTGGCGCAAGCCTATGCGGTGCATGTGCTAGACGTTTACGACCACTATCGCTATCGCGCCTGGCAGGCGAAGAACAAGCTCGAGGGCAAGCCGGTCTTCTCGGGGCATATTGACCTGAACGACCGCTGGCTCGACCGCTACGTCAACGGGACCAAGGGAGACATCACGCAGTATTTCCTCAACGAACATTAGACGTTCAAGGCTGACGTATATCATTTCTTGCTCAGCGGCGGCGTGCGCCGTCATTTATATTGGACACCCTTTTTTGGATCACCACGATGTGGCGACGCCTTATTTCGATTCTTCTTGCCGCCATTGTTGGCGGCGGCGGCTTGCTTGCCTACGTCGCGCTTGCGAATCGCCAATTGTATCTGGCGCCGCTCATTCTGGTCGTGCTTTCCATGATGCTTACGGCCCTGCCGCTGCTGATCTGCTATGTCCAGACAATTTCATTGCAGCGGCAGTTGGCCAAGCTCGACACGCTGAACGACAAGACCGTTTCCGGGACGGCGTTCTTCAAGATCGCTTATGGAACGCTTCAGTCCATCAATCCGGCGACGCTCGATAAATACTACGCCGTGCCAATGCTGACATTCGCATTCGTCATCATCTTCTGCTGGCTCATGACCAACGCCGTGTACTTCAAGCCGGAATACTTCACGCTGCCGAACGTCGTTCTCGGCGGCTTCAATGTGCTTGATCCCAAGGATGTGGAGAGTGTCGCAAGCTATCAGCGTGGCACGTTCGTGGCTGGCTGCTTCGGCTTCATCGGCGCCTACATCTATACGAACTGGCGCCTCCTCGATCGCATCAACAACAACGACATCTACCCGATTTCGTTTTACTATTACGCGGCGCGCATGTTGGCCGCCTGTTTCATTGCAGGCGTGATCCGTCACATCGCACCCGAGTATGGCGCGAATGTTTCGGTAATCCTGCTTTCATTCGCAATCGGATTCGTACCCGACATTTTCATCACATCGATCGTACGCCGTGCTTCGCAGGCGGTGAGCGTCCTCAGCGATCAGCCGGATCCCAAGATAGAGGCCCTGCCGAGCAACTCCTCGCTGTTGATGATCCAGGGCCTTGATAGGGACAAGATCGACCGTCTTTCCGAACTCTACGTCACCAATGCGGAGGTCCTCGCCTGTCAGAACCCTTTTATCCTTTGGCTGCGACTTCCCTATGAGCTTCTTCTGATCATCAACTGGATCTCGCAGGCTCAGCTCTACCGCGTCATGCGGGACGAGCATTTCGCGAAACTGCGGCAGACGGGGATATGCGGCAGCCTCGATTTCGTGGGCATCGCCTCCTCGCCTGAGGCATTGAAGGCGCTGGCCCGGGCCATCAACATGCCGGTCGAACTGGTCCAGGCCGCGATCAACGCACTTCAGTCTGATCCGATCTTCATCCGCCTGGCCGAAGTGCAGAACGCGTTGCGTCAGCCTTTTCCTTAAGCGCGGGTCGAAACTGAAGCCATCTTTGTAATCATTCATCTGAAGGAGCTTATATATGCGAACGGCTTTCCATCTGGCAGTCTTGGCGTGCGGTGCGATGTTGAGCTGCGCTCACGTCAGCAGCGCGAACGCATGGGGCGATGAGGGCCATCAGGTGGTTGCCCTAGTGGCCCAATCGTTTCTGGAGCCTGATGTCCGCAAGCGCGTCAATGCCTTGCTTGCGGCCGATACCGATCCGTTGACCGCCCACGATATTGCTTCCGCAGCGACCTGGGCCGACAAATACCGCGATGCCAACATCGACAATTCCCGCGAGCGTACGCGGCAGTGGCACTTCGTGGACATTGAGATCACAGGACCTAATCTCGACCAGGCATGCTTCAATCACCCAGCGCTACCGAACGGAAAGCCGGCCTCCGAGGGGCCGAAGGATGATTGTGTCGTCGACAAAATTCAGCAATTTGCAGCCGAACTTACCGATCCGGCCACGGACGCGGAAGAACGCGTGGTCGCTCTGAAGTTCCTGCTCCATTTCGTTGGCGACCTGCATCAGCCGTTGCACAGCTCGGACGACCACGACCGAGGAGGCAACGACAAGCGGGTCTCGGCCGCGGGCTTGAGCGCGGGTAATCTCCATCACTTCTGGGACACCGAGTTCGTCGACCAGCTGGGGTCGGACGCCCGCACGATCGCTTCGGATCTGATTGGGCACATCACCAACGCGCAGCAGGCGCAGTGGCAATCTGGCGGCCCCAGTGACTGGGCCAAGGAGGCGTTCGCGATTTCTAAAGCTGACACCTATGGCGAACTTCCCGCGCCCAACCAGCGTGGAAGTTTTCGGTTGAGCGACGACTACGTCACCACGGCGACGAACGATGCTGCGCTGCAGCTCAGCAGGGCCGGCGTCCGCCTAGCTATGATCCTCAATCAGGCGCTACGAAGGCCATAGGACGCCGAGCATCAGGGCACGCCGACGTTAGGGTCGGTCGCCCGGACCGGGCTGTTGAATTTGGTGGGATCGACGCCCTTCTCCTTCGCCCACGCGACGAGGTTCGGCGGACGGTAGGCCGCGTCCGCGCGCCAGCGCTCGAACACCGAGCCGTCGATGGTCTCGTTGATGCGCGACGTCGTGGCCTGCGTTCCCTTCTCCGGCGCCAGCCCGACCGGCCGATAGAAGGGGCGGCTGATGATGCGGTAGAGACCCCACGCAAACTCGCGGTAGGAATCCGTAACGGGCGGCGCCACCTGCGAGACGTCGATCGCGACCCGGTCACGGAAGACGAGCCCGAGGCCGGCGGCCTTGTCCATCAGCCACATCAGGGGCCGCTGCGCCAGCGGGTCGCTCGCGTATCCGCCTCCGACGTTCGCGTGCGCTCCGACGAACCAGCGCTGCTCCACGCTGTCGATCCGACGCTCGGCCGCGCCTTCGTGACCGACCCTATCGGTCCTGGTCCAGAAGGTCGGCTCGAAGTTCTTGCGGTGTTCGTCCAGCGCGAGCGCGTGGAAGGCATATTCGTTGACGAGCCGCAGATGCGTGTCGAGAAACCGGTACTTGCGGACCTTGCCTGCGGCGCTTGCCAAGGGGAGTCCGAGCGAGCCGACGGTGTCCCACACTCCGACGAACTTTACCTTGGTCGGGCGCGAATACTTGGTCAGCCACTGCTCCTCGATGGATGCGTTTTACGGCAACGGCTTCGCCGACAGCGATCTGATCGTCGGCGCGTCGTAGATGCGATACCGGGCGTAGAGTTGCTCGATCGACAGCGGCGCACCAAGCTTGAGGACGCCGCACTTGCAAATCAGTCCCGACAGGCTGCGCGCCGTGTATGCACCACGGCTGAACCCGAAGATGAATATCTCATCGCCGTCATCGAAGTTTTGGATCAGCCAAGTATACGCTTCGATGATTTCGTTATCGATGCCCCAGCCCGTGACGCCGCCGTGCGCGGCCTCACCCCGCTGGGTGCCCACGCCTTGACTGTAGTAGACGCGCTGATCGACAGTCTCCGCCGTGAGCGACTTCAGCCGCCACACGTTCGTGTTGTTGTTCAGCGTATTCCAGGTACCGTCCAGAAAGATCGCCAGACGCTTCATATCCGCCCCCGAGATCGGCATTTCCTCAACTTCCGGCGCCCCACCTCGCGAAGGCAGACGGCGTCGAACACAGCCGTTCTACATAGGGCTGCACGATTTTAGCGCAAAATGTATGACAAAGTTATTTTCCTGCCACTACATGTGGATCGCATGCTAAAATTTTTGCATCTGGCCCCCCCCCGGACTACCGCGACGGTTGCGTAACAATTAGGGCCGCGATAGAGCGCGATGGCGCTCGCCGCACCGCCGCTGGAGAGTATTTTCCTGACGACGTCCGGGAAAATCGCGCCGCTCGGCTAACGGGTTCTCCCCACCGCTTTCGTAGCTCCTTCATACCGCCGTTGCCCTCGGGTTCTCAGTCCGGAATTTACCAACCAGTTCGGAATCTACCGACCTAATCCGGTCATCTCCCGACAACGACAGTACTGGCATCTTTCAGAGGGTGTCTTTAACCCGACTTTACTCCACAGGGGAGTGGCATCGTGGATCTTGAGTTGCTTTCTGCGGTTGAACTGTTGAAACTGCATGCGGATATAGCCGAAGAGTTGCGGCGGCGCGGTATTGTTCGCAGCTCAAACAATCCAACCGGCGATTTGGCTGAATACCTGTTTTGTCGTGCGTTTGGCTGGAAGCGATTTGGAAACTCGGAGTCCAGCGTCGACGCTGAGGGAACTGACGGAACGCGCTACCAGATCAAGGGGCGCCGTCTAACGCGGCACAGCAAGTCCCGTCAGCTCTCCGCGATTCGGGAAAATGAAGGGCGAACAATTCGATTTCCTTGCTGGACTGCTGTTCTCGGAAGACTATTCAATTCTGAAGGCAGCTCTTATTCCTCATTCAATTGTTCTTGCTGGCGCGACCTTTGTGGAGCGGACCAACAGCCACCGCTTTCTACTTCGCGACAATATGTGGGATATGCCGCGCGTACAGGATGTCACGAGCCGATTGCGCGCGGTGGCTTTAGAGTAAGGCTCGTCGTGAGCTTGCTGAAATTTGGAACAACATACCGTCGCAGCGGATCCGGAGTGATAATCCCCGCGAAAGGACGCCGCGCCGCCACGAAGGAAATGTAAAATCACCGTCAAAAATTCGGCTGGTCTTGTTGATCCCGTTTTTCGGCTGTTCCGGCATCAGAGCAGGACGAGTGCACGCCAACTCGGCGCATAGCTCTATACGCCGCGCGACCTCGGGGCCGCTTTGATCGATGCGATCAGGAAGGGCTCAAAGTTAATCCAGCTTGCGTTGGGCCAGCTCCATTTCCGCGGCCGGCCAGCCTCAGGCCTCCGGCGCGGTCCGCTCTTGCGCCGCTGCTAGGACCAACGGTCTCGCACTCTGATCCGCCGTGTCCCGACTGAGTTATGAGGACACGCCCCAATCCAGCATCCAGAGTGACTGAGCTATCTCAACGCCAAGCTCTGGCCAGCAGATCATGACGGCCAGCGACAGCAATAATCCGAATCCCGCGAAGAGCACGATCAGCTTTAGGCTTTCAATATCACTTTGAGCTTCGCTGCGCCGCAGTGAGGAGCCTTTTGCAAGGGCGGCCAAATTCTCGTTCATCCAATAGTCTCCAGTACGGATAAAGGAAGGCGAATAAGGCGCGACGCCGTGGCGGTGCAATTGGCGATGTCAGTCTACGGCGAAAATTCCAGGCTCGCTTCCTCTGGCCTTGACCACACTTCTGCAAGTATCGCTTGAACCACACTCCCAAGTCCGCCGAACGACCAAGATGCGCCATGCGCAAAACCTCAACGAGGTCGTCTGACATTCTGTAATCCCGCACGGGACCTCTCCAAATCGCATTATGAAAACAGATATTGAAATAAGCCGATCGACAAGAGCAGTGGGCGACTGCGTACGATGTATTTTGAATACCGTTTAATCGCTCGAAACCGTGTCCACGGAACCATTGTCGCGCAGCGGGACTTGCCGGGCATTGAGACGCGGCTCGCGATCGCGCGGCGTCGATCGTTCCAACGGATCGCGGCCAACCTTCGACTGCAGCTCCGCCAAATCGGTAAAGACGTCAGCCTGACGTCGCAACTCGTCCGCGATCATCGGCTGTTGACTTGAAAGGGTCGAGACCACGGTCACCCGCACGCCGCGGCGCTGCACCACCTCCATCAGCGAGCGGAAGTCACCGTCGCCGGAGAACAGCACCATCTGGTCGATGTGCTCGGCAAGCTCCATGGCATCGACCGCGAGTTCGATGTCCATGTTGCCCTTGACCCTTGCGGCGGCCCGAGGCGTCGATGAACTCTTTCGTTGCCTTGGTGACCACGGTGTAGCCATTGTAGTCTAGCCAGTCGATCAGGGGACGGATCGAGGAATACTCCTGATCTTCGATGATGGCGGTATAATAAATGGCGCGCACCAGATTGCCACGGCTCTGTAATTCCTTGAGCAGGCGCTTGTAGTCGATATCGAAGCTGAGTGTCTTGGCGGTTGCATGGAGATTGGCGCCGTCGATGAATAGCGCGACCTTGTTCGGGGAGGACATTCGAGCACGAGCCTCAAAATTGGATCTAAGCAATGGACTGATTACGACGCAGCGGCCACTGCCGCCGGCCCGAACCCGATTCGCCCGCCACGACAGCGCTCGATCAAGCCTCCAGCAACTCGCGGCGATCAGTTTCGGTCATCCTGCAGTCTGCCATGCAGCAATCATCAGAGACGCAAGAATAAGCAACAGAATAACGTAGAGCAGAAGTTGAGAGATCAAGTCATCACGTTCGAACATTATATCTCCCATCCGCGTTGCCCCTGTTCAGGCTAGACCGGCACGCTGACTTTGCCAGCGCTTTGGGCGCCTTTGCTCCGACCAACACTGCACGAAACGAACGAACAGTCTCCTTTCTCACCCGGGTGTGTCGCCTCGGCTTCACATTGGAGCGTTTCGTTCAACCGATTAATGCAACGAGTTCGCAGATTCACGCCCAAATCCTGCATTTGGCTGGCTTCTCCAGTGTATTTCAGCCCCTCCAGCCGAAGACGATGACGACGGCCCGGGCCATGTCTAGATCCGCTGCGGGTATTGTCCTCTACTGGCTAGCGCGATGCGCTCGCTACAATTCGAAGGCGTCGACCTCTCGTCCGGAAACTTCTCGGCCTCCAGGTCCAACCTGTACCGCGCCTCTTCCAGCGCTCCGGTGATGAGGACGTAGTCTTCGAACGTGCTCGAACAAGCTGATGTGCTTCTCGATCAGCTGCCCCAGCTCGTGCCTGAACTGATATTTGCTGACGGTCATTTGTCTTCTCCACTCCGCGCCAGCCGCGCCGGATCTAGTTCTTTTATCAGCGCGAAGCGTTCGCCGGCCACGCCCTTGGCTCGGCCACCAGCGCTGCAGCGCGGGCCGCAACGCGCATTGCGGCTGACGAACTGCTCCGCCAGTTCTATGACTTTCAAACACGCCATGGTACGACGGAGCCAAAGCAGGCGAGATCAAAATCACAATGCGCTGGATGGCTCAGCTCGAAATGCCTCACAGATTCGCTGCGCCTTTCTCAGGGTTTCCTCGTACTCGGCCTCTGGATCCGACATCGCCGTTATGCCGCTACCCGCATGAAACACGGCCTGATCGCCGTCGATCGTAACCGTCGCGCTGTGGATGACCGAGCATGGCTACCGTCACATCATGCGCGGCGACATTCCAAGCCTAAATTGATCCGGGGCACAGGAGTTCTAGGCGCGCGAAGGCGCATCGCCAACTCAAATGGCACCCGGACCGCGTGAGCAATAGCGACCCGAAGGGGGCACGTAGGACGAGTGCGACGACGAGACCGGTTAAAAGGGCACCCGACTGGATGGGGAGTGATAGCGATCGCCGAAGGCGAGCCCCTCCTGCGAGTGCTCCCGGCGAGGAGCACCTTGTGGCTGCGGCGTCGGTCTTTGCGGGCTCACGTCAAGCGAGGCTAGCGGAACATTGGTGCCGACGCCAACATTGCCGCTTGTGTCCAGGCGCAGACGTTCGGTACTGCCGGTCACAATGACAATGTTACCTGTCGCTGGATTTCCAATGCCGGAGTTCAGGTCGCTGGTGAACAGGCCCGCACCGCCGGACTGAGCGCGGAACACGGCATTGTTCGTAATCCCGCCGAGCGAAGTTTGTCCGCGCGCATGAATGATGCGGGGTCCAGCGGTCAGCGGTGGCGAGCGAGCGCATTAGGTTGCGCTGACGCGCGCCGCATTTTGCTGCAACTGAGACGATGTTCCGTCCATCACTCGTCGCGCGAATAACTAACCACGCATAAAACCACCGGTCTTGCACCAGAATTTGAAGTAAACAGGTGGGCGCTCTGCGCCATTATCTATCATTTCGTACCTTTGGATCCCGGTCATACGCGGCACATCTATCAAAGACACCGGCTTTCGCTGTTTTGCTTGCGTATCGCGTGCTATTCCCAACTGATATTGCCGTGGCCGACTGCACAGCGGTGTAGTGGTGCGCAGAGCTAGTTTGTGACGGCGCCACCGCAAGCCATCGAGCCTTCTATGGATACGGCTCTGCGACGCCAATGCTCCGATAGCCTCTCCTAGAGCATGTTGTTTTTTGCCGGAATCGGATTCCCTGCGGGGAGGATTTCTGATTCAAGCTCCATGCTGGAAAGCGGAGGCCAGCATGGATGACGCGACCGCTTTCGGAAGACATTCGCGAACGCGCTCTTGCGCGAGCTGACGCGGGCGAGACCGTTCGTTCGATCGCAGAAGCGCTTCAGATCAGCCCTTCCTGTGTGACGAAGTGGAAGAATTTGCGGCGGGAGACCGGAGGCGTTTCTCCGGCAAGATCGGCGGTCACAAGAAGCCGGTTCTGTCCGGCACCAATGCCGACTGGCTGCGCAAACGCATTCACTCCGGCCCATTCACTTTGCGGAAGCTGACGGAGGAACTGGCTGCGCGCGGGATCAAGACAGACGTGCGGGCGGTGTGGACGTTCGTTCACGCCGAAGGGCTGAGCTTCAAAAAAAACGGTCCTGCCGGCCGAACAAGATCGTCCCGATATCGCCCGTAAACGGACGCGCTGGAAGACCCATCAGGGCAGGATCGACGCTTCGCGCCTGGTCTTTATCGACGAGACCTGGATCAAAACCAACATGGCGCCGCTGCGAGGCTGGGGGCCGAGCGGGCAACGTCTCCAGGCGTCTGCGCCTTTCGGCCATTGGAAGACCATGACCTTCATCGCGGCGCTGCGCCACGATCGGATCAGCGCGCCATGGGTCATCGACGGCCCAATCAATGGCGAGCTCTTCACCCTTTATATCGAACAGGTACTGGCGCCGACCCTCGCAAAAGGTGAACTCGTCATCCTCGATAATCTCGGCAGTCACAAGGGCAAGGCGGCGCGCAACGCCATCCGCGCCACAGGAGCACATCTGCTCTTCCTGCCGCCCTACAGCCCCGACCTCAACCCGATCGAGCAGGTCTTCGCCAAGCTCAAACACCTGATGCGAGCCGCCCAGACACGTGATGTCGAAGCGACTTGGCGCAAGGTCGGCGAACTCCTCGACCTCTTCTCCAAGGAGGAGTGCGCCAACTATCTCAAAAATTCAGGGTATGTTTCCGTATAAAAACATCACGCTCTAGTTGGTACGTTTCGTGCCATAGCAAGCTTTTCATTCAGACTGAGGCCGGTTGTGATAGCTTAGGTACATACTCTTCTATGTTCGTCCGGCGACTTGCCAGCAGAGGTTTTGGCGCTGCAGATCATCAGCCAAAGCTGCGCCGCGCTGTATCGAGCTGGCGCTCCCATTATCCCAAGACTGGAAATTCGCTCTACCGATGCTCAAAACGCAGGTTCTCAAGTTCAAACTCGCCGTATTCCGGTTTGCGACCGACGCTTCCCTCGCCTCTACCACCTGGAGTGGCCCCGAACTGGATCAGCCGAAGGTGCAGCCCTTGGACTCCAGCACCTTGCCGATGCCCGAGAGCTCGAGGATGTTCCCGCCGGCCTTGAGCGCCTGCATCAAGCCGGCTTCCTTCTCCTCGCGCGCCGCAGACTTGACGCAGGCGTCGGCAATGTTCTCCTTGGGCACGATCACGACGCCATCATCATCCGCGCTGACAATGTCGCCGGGACGAACGGCAATTCCGCCGATGACGATCGGCTGATTGATGGTGCCGAGGGTCTCCTTGACGGTGCCCTTCATGCAGAGGCCGTAGGAGAAGACGTTGAAGCCGGTGTTGCGCACCGCGAGGCCGTCGCGAACGCCGGCATCCGTGACCAGACCGACGATGCCCCTGGCGACGCAGGCCGTCGCCAGCACCTCGCCGAAGCCGCCCTGCTCGGGATGATCGCCCGCGCTCACCACGAGCACGTCGCCGGGCCTCGCCAGCGAGATCGCCGTGATCAGCATCATGTTGTCGGCGGGATGGCAGCTCACGGTCAGCGCCGGCCCGCAGGCGCGCATCCCGGAATAGATCGGCTTGATGCGGGAAGTCAGCGCGCCCGATCGCCCCTGCGCCTCGTGAAGGGTGGACGGAGGAAACTTCTTGATGCGCTCGACAAGCTCGGCGGCGGGCCGATCGAATGTCCTGATCACATGCACCATGATAGCCTCCTTGCAGTCGCGATCTCCGTTACACCTCCATAACCAACCGCCTTAGGGCGGCAAATTCAGATTTTAGGATTGCCGCATCGCATTTCGTTATGGCTCGTCTTGCGAACCATCCCGAGCTGCTGTTGGAGCCATGACGGCGTTCGGACCCGTCGCGCAGTCGAATGGTCCCCACTCTTTTACAATGATTTCCAGCAATATCTTGTAGACTGCGAATGCGGCGTCGGACAAAGCAACATTGTCCGAGATACACAACGACATTTGTTGCGACGCGGATGGCGCATTGATCCGTCGAACCCAGAGCTCGTCGACATTCGGCAACTCCTTTGCGATCGACATGGGCAGCACTGCAGCCCCTATTCCGGCCGCGATCGCCGACGACAGGGTCGACTGCGAATGAATCTCGGCAACGATGCGCGGGCGCAGTCCCGCCTCGGCGCAGACCCGCTCGACCGCCTGTCGCAGGAAGGATTCCCGATAGGGCAGCAGCAGATCGAACTGCGCGACCTCCGCCGCCGAAACTTCCTCCGAAGACATCTGCTCCGGATACATGCTGCGGGGCGCGACGAGATAGAAATACTCGCGCATCAGCGGCTTGTAATCCAGACCGGTCACCGGGCGTTCGCCGTACAGGACAGCCATGTCCATGCTGCCCTTCAGCATCATCTCGCTGAGCATGATTCCGGAACTGTCGTAGATGTGCAGCACGATGCCGGGATAGCGTTCACGGACCTGCAACAGCAGTGGAGTCGCCAGCAGTGCCGCCGAGCTGAGCGGCGCGAGGCCGATCGTGACGTTGCCGGTCAACTCCGGCTTGTTGTCCAGAATGGTGCGCCTGGCCTCTTCGATCTGGCGCTGGATCGACTTGGCGTAACGATAGAGGATTTGTCCGGCCTCGGTGGGCTTGACCCCGCGGGCGCTGCGATGGAGCAGCTTGCTCTTGAAGTCCGCCTCCAGGCTCGCAATGTGCTGGCTCAACGCCGGCTGCGCGACATTCAGCACCTTCGCCGCGCTCGTCATGCTGCCGAGATCGACGACCTTGATGAAGGCCTCCAAACGCTTGGTATCCAATACGGCGCCTCCGGATATTCAGGCAGGGGCAATGCAGCAGCAATAGGCTGAAGCTATGGGATCAGAAGGAATTATTCTTACCACCTGGAACCCGGGCGGCCTATAGGTAGTGCTGAACTCGTCCGCCGCTTGCCTTGCAGCCGACGCCGCTCGCGCGGGTTGGACGGTAGCAGAGGAGCCCTTGGGATGGGATTTTCGGATTATCGGACGGCGCTGGTGACGGGCGCATCCTCGGGGATCGGGGCTGCGACGGTTCGCCGCCTGAGCGCGGAAGGGCTCCAGGTTCACGCCGTGGCCCGCGACGCCGCTCGCCTCACCGCCCTGGCCGCGAAAACCGGCTGCCGCCCCTGCGCCGTCGACATCAGCGACCTCGATGCGCTCGCGGCGCTGGCGAAGTCGGCCGAGTTCGACGTCCTGGTCAACAATGCCGGCCAGTCCCGACGCGGCAATATCCTCGACACCACGCCGGAGGATGTCGATGCACTCATCGACGTCAATCTGCGCGCAGTCCTGCATCTGACCCGCCTCGTCGTGCCGGGCATGGCACGTCGCGACCGCGGCCATATCGTCAATATCTCCTCGATCGCGGGCCATTACGCGTTCGGCGGCGGAAACACCGTGTATCACGCCACGAAAGCCGGCATTCATTCCCTGTCGCAGCAATTGCGCGTCGACCTCTTCGGAACCAGGGTTCGCGTCACCGAGATATCGCCGGCGCGGGTCGAGACCGAAGTCTTCGGCCGGCTGCTGGGCGATCTGGCCGAAGCCAAGCGCCGCTTCTTCGACGACTATGATGCGCTGCAGCCCGAGGACATCGCCAATTCGATCGCATTCGCGGTTGGATCGCCGGCGCGCATGAACGTCGCCTTCATGGAAGTCCTGCCGACCCAGCAGGTCGTCGGCGGCCTCAACTTTGCAAAGAGCAAGCCACCGGCCGAGTAATGCATGAACGCCCCGAACGCGATAGGCCGTCAACGCAGAGCGTGACCGTGGATCTCCCCAAGATCGAACAACTCGTGGATCTGGTTGCCCGCTCCTCCATCGCGGAGCTGGACCTGACGCAGGACGGCACCCGCATCCGCATCCTCAAGCGTCCGTCTGCGGAAGCGCCGCCAGCCCCGGCACACCCGGCGAGCGGAAGCGGCGCGCATGCCCTTGCCCCGGCCCCTGCCCCCAACCATCAGGACAGCCCTCCTTCCGGTGTCTCCACCGACATCGTCGTGCCGGCGCCGATGCACGGCGTCTTCTACCGGTCTGCGGCCCCGGACGAGCCGCCGCTGGTCGAGGTCGGTGCGAGGATCGAGGCCGGACAGAAGATATGCGTCATCGAGGCTATGAAGACCTTCATCGACATCGCTGCCGAGGCGCCCGGCGTCGTGCTTGCGGTCCTCGCCGAGAACGGTGACGAGATCGCGGCAGGCCAGGCCCTGTTCCGGATCGGTCATGCGGGTTCATCCTGATGTTCGACAAGGTCCTGATCGCCAATCGCGGCGAGATCGCGCTTCGCATCCAGCGCGCCTGTCGGGCCATGGGTCTCAAGACGGTCGTCATTCACTCGGAGGCGGACAGCGCGGCGCGCTATGTCGCGCTTGCCGATCAGGCGCTCTGCATCGGGCCGGCGTCGGCGAGCAGCACCTATCTCAACGTGGCGGCGATCCTGCTCGCGGCGGAGGTCAGCGGTGCCCAGGCGATTCACCCCGGATACGGGTTTCTGTCCGAGAGCGCAGATTTCGCCGATCGGGTCGCGCGTGCCGGTCTTACCTTCATCGGCCCTCCCGCCGACTGTATCCGCACCATGGGCGACAAGGTTGCTGCGAAGCGCGCGATGCGTCTGGCCGGCGTGCCTTGCGTGCCCGGCCCGGACAGCGCCTTGCCGGATAATCCGGCGGAGGTTCGCGCAATCGCGCGGGACATCGGATATCCTGTCATCATCAAGGCCGCCGGCGGTGGCGGCGGGCGCGGCATGCGGATCGTGCGCAACGAAGGCGCGCTGGATGAGGCGCTGGCATTGACCCGCGCGGAAGCCAGCAAGGCCTTTGGAAACGCCGCTGTCTACATCGAGAAATTCCTCGAAAAACCCCGCCATATCGAGATCCAAGTGCTGTGCGATCAGCACGACAACCATCTCTGGCTCGGTGACCGCGACTGCTCGCTCCAGCGCAGGAACCAGAAGGTGGTCGAGGAAGCTCCCGCACCCGGCATCGATCGGGCACTGATCGAGCGGGTGGGCACAAGCTGCCTTGAGGCCTGCCGGCGGATCGGCTATCGCGGCGCGGGCACTTTCGAATTCCTCTACGAAAACGGACAGTTCTTCTTCATCGAGATGAACACCCGCGTCCAGGTCGAGCATCCCGTCACCGAGATGACGACAGGGATCGACATCGTCAAGGAACAAATCCGCATCGCACGCGGCGAAAAGCTCGGAATCGCTCAAGGCGACATCGCCCGTGTAGGCCATGCCGTCGAATTCCGCATCAACGCCGAAGACCCCGCCACCTTTGCCCCTTCGCCCGGCACAGTGACGCGCTGGGACGTTCCCGGCGGCGTCGGCATCCGCGTCGATTCCCATATCGCAGCCGGTACCAGCGTTCCGCGTCACTATGATTCCCTGGTCGGCAAGCTGATTGCACACGGCGGCACGCGCGAGGAAGCGCTGGCGCGAGCGCGTGTCGCCCTGTCCGAGCTGCGGGCCGAAGGCATCCGGACCAATGTGCCGTTGCACCAGGCGATCCTTGCCGATCCAACCTTCTGCCGCGGCGGCTACGACATCCACCATCTCGAGCATTGGATGAATGCGAAGGTGGCCGCGCAATGACGGCGCACGACCGGCCGCAGATCAGCCTGCTCGGCACGTCGGCGCTCCTGTTCGAGGCCCCCGGCGCATTCGACCTGCCGCACCAACGACGGATCTGGGCGCTGGCGGCAACCGCATCAAAGTGGTCGGGCATCCGCGAGGCCATACCCGGCATCACCAACATGATGCTGACCTTCGAGACCCCTCCCCGCGAACTCGACAGCCTGATCGCCGCGCTCAATGACGCCTGGGACGCGGTGGAAGGTCTCGCGATCGGGGGACGCGAGATCCGGCTGCCGGTCACCTATGGCGGCGAGATCGGTTCGCAGCTCCAATCCGTTGCCGAACATTGCAGCCTGTCGATCGACGATGTCGTGTCGATCCATGCCGCCCCACTTTACACGGTGTTCGCGCTCGGCAGTCATCCCGGCTATTGCTATCTCGGCGGCATGGACCCGCGCATCACCATGCCGCGGCGGCAGACGCCGCTGCAACGCTCCGCAGGCGGCTCGGTCTCCATTGGGGGATCGCAGACTGGCGTCTCCGCCTCGCCCGGCCCCAGCGGCTGGCACGCCATCGGACACACGACTTGGACGTTCTTCGACCCGTCCTGGCCGACGCCCGCCGCTCTCGCTCCGGGCGACACGATCCGATTCGAGATCGAACGGGTGATCCGGTGATCGAGGTCCTGTCAGTTACAGGGCCCGCCAGCATCCAGGATCTCGGGCGCTTCGACCAATATCGTTTCGGCGTCGGCACCTCAGGCGCGATGGACGATGTCGCGCTTCGTGCCGGCAACATCCTTCTCGGCAATGACGAGAATGCTGCCGGTATCGAAATTCCGATGCTGCCGTTCAAGCTTCGTTTCGACCGTGAGATGGTCTTCGCGCTCACCGGCGCCGGTGTCGAGGCCGAGATTGCAGGACGCGCGATCCCCTCCTGGTGGCGCTCGCATGCGCGCGCTGGTGACGTTCTGACCATCAAGGCAATATCCCACGGCGCTCGCCTCTATCTGGCCGTCAGCGGCGGCATCGAGGTCCCTGTCGTGCTGGGCTCGCGCAGCACGCAGTTTCGCGGCGAATTCGGCGGATTGCACGGACGGCCCCTTCAGCCCGGCGACACCCTGCCCTGCGCCCCGTCAATCGCTGCTATCGGCGAACTCGGGATCGAACCGGCCGACATCACGCTGGCGCGGCCGAACGCCGCTCCGGACGAGACCGTCGTCCGGGTTGTCGCCGCCGGTGAATATGACGGATTCGATGCCGCCACGCAGGAGCTGTTCTGGTCCAGCAGTTGGAAGATCACGTCGCAGAGCAACCGCTACGGCTACCGCCTGCAAGGCCCCGCCCTGAAGCCGAAGGCGCCGATCGAAAAGCGCTCGCACGGCATCGTCCCCGGCGTCATTCAGATTCCGCCCAACGGACAGCCGATCATCCAGATGCGCGACGCACAAACATCGGGTGGCTATCCGAAGATCGCAACAGTGATCCGGGCCGATCTTTGGCGCGTCGGGCAGGCGCGGCTCGGCAGCAAGCTGCGGTTCGAGCGGACCACCTACACCGACGCACTTGCAGTCGAAGCCGAGATGTCGGCCTATCTCGATCGGCTCAGGACCGATGTGCGCCTTGTCGAGGAGACCCGAACATGCCGATAGAGCTGAACGATATCGCGCGCCTGGCACAGATCCTCGAAAGGTCCGGTGTCGACACGATCGAGATCGAAGAACAGGGGCTGACGCTGAAGCTCGTTGTCGAGACGGCCGCCGGGATCGCAACGTCTACGCCCCCCGCCGTCACAGCCGCCGCGGCCACCGATCATTCTGTCATCGCCAAAGCCGACGTTGCGGGACATTTCCTTGCAGCCCATCCGTGGCAGGACAAGCCATTCGCCGCGCCCGGCCAGCGCGTTCGAGGCCGGCGAGATCGTCGGCCTGGTGAAGATCGGCCTGCTGTACGCGCCGATCGTTGCGCCGGCCGCCGGCACCGTCGATGCCGTGATTGCGGAGACTGGTGCCATGGTCGGCTATGGCACCCCGATCGTACGGATCCTCCCGCTCAATTGAGCAACACGGTTGCGGGCGTGATCTCACCGCCGCCCTCTTCGATCACGCGGCGCACCGTGCCGGCGAGATTGACTGATCCCGGCGTGTCGCTGTGGATCAGGATCGAACGGGCTTCGACCTTGATCGACTTGCCTTCGATGGTCTTTACCGTTCCGCTGTCGAGGAAGCGCTTGACCCGTTCGGCCACCGCGTCAGTCGAGGTGATGACGGAGTTGGGAAGCTTGCGCGACACCAGATGTCCGTTCTCGTCATAGGCGCGGTCAGCCAGGAACAGCGTCAGGATGCGCAGGCCCACCTTGCGCGCGGCGCGCACGATCTCGGCGTCGGGTTGCGAGAACACGATGAAATCGCGGTTGATGGTCGCAATCGCGCGGGCGACGATTTCTGCCATGTCGGGATCGGCATTGACCATGTTGCCCATCGCGGCGTGGAAGCTGACATGGGTCACGCGATGGCCGGCATTGGCCGCGATCGCCTGCAAGGCGCCGATCTGATAGACCATGTGCTTCTCGAGTTCGGCGGCGCCCATCTGGATTACGCGGCGACCGAATCCGAGCAGGTCGGGCAGGCCGGGATGGGCGCCGACCTCGACCCCCTTCTGCTTCGCCAGGCGAACCATGCGATCCATGATGATGGGATCGCCGGCGTGGAAACCGCACGCCACGTTGGCCGACGAGATGATGCCCATCAGCGCCTCGTCGTCACAGATCTGATAGTTGCCGAAACCTTCGCCCATGTCCGAATTGATGCCGATTTTCATGCTCGTACCCTGCTCTTGTTATTTTTGACGTCCACTCAAAGCGCTCGATAGAGATCCGCGGTCGCTCGCAACTTCGCGAGATAGTCGTTGACGGGAGCCATGGCCGCGACCGCGTCCTGGTAGCTCACCTCACTGAAGGCGATGACCGATCCCGGTGCCGCCTGGCCGAGGCGCCAGAGATCGGCCTGGATCACGGCGGCCATCTTCGGATAGCCACCGGCCGTATTGGCATCGCTCATCTGGATGATCGGCTCGCCGGCCGGTGGCACCTGCACGACGCCGGCGACCACCCCGTGCGAGCGCATCTCGACCAGCGCGTCCAATGTCAGCTTGTCGCCCGTGAGACGGTAGCCGCCCCGATCGCTCCGGGCGCTGATCTTCCACGGCGTCGACCAGAACGTCGCCTGCATCGCCTCCGAGAACAGGTCGTACTCGCCGGCCCGCATCACCCGTATCCGCAGCACGCGGTCGTCCGCAGCAGCTGCGCCTGGAATCGCGACATCCGGCGGCGCGACGCCGAAGTCGAAGCGCCTGTCGCTGCTGCGCGACGAACTCCCGATCGGCACGACGTCGCCCGCCTGCAAGGTACGGCCCTCGAGCCCGCCGAAGCCGCCGCGCAGATGCGTGCTGCGCGAACCCAACACGCGCGGAACGTCGATGCCGCCGCCGAAGGTCAGGTAGACCCGCGCGCCACGTCGCGGCGCCGTGATCGCGAGAACGTCGCCCGCCTTCGCCCGGGTGCACCACCACGGCCGAACGGCCGATCCCGCCAGCGTCGCATCGTGATCGGCGCCGGTCAGCGCGAATGCGGTGTCGGCCGAAAATCGCAGGCGGAACGGAAAGGTCTGGATTTCGATGCCGGCCGCACCATCGTCATTGCCGAGCAGCGTATTGCCGGCGGTGAGCGCGACGGGATCCATGGCGCCCGACGTGCTGACGCCAAACCGACGCGCGCCGTGGCGGCCGAGGTCCTGGATTGTGTTGAAGGCAGGGCTGGTCAGGATCTCGATCACAGCTCGATCCGATCGATCCTGAATTTGACACGATCGCCCGGAAGCATCAGCGAGGGTTGTTCGGAACTCGGATCGAACATCGCAATCGAGGCCCAGCCGATGGCATTCCACCCGTTCGGACTTGTCAGCACCGCGACGCCTGTCTGCATCCCCCCGATGGTCACAGAGCCCGCCCGCATGTTGAGCGACGGCACCGATTTACGCGGCATGTGAATGCGCGTGTCGAGTCCGTGTAGATAACCGAACCCCGGCGAGCTCGCGACCGCACAGACGGTGTATTCGCCTTCGCTGTGAATCCTGATGACGTCGCGCTCGGACAGTCCGGCGCGGCTCGCAACCGCCGGCAAATCGAAGCCGAACTCGCCGCCATAGACCACGGGAATCTCGATGAGCTTGCCGTCGGCCTGGCGACCGGGCAAACGATGCCACAGCTCGGCGATCGCAGCGCTGAGCATGCCGATATCCGCCGGCGGCTGCTCGAAGACGAGCATCACGTTGGTGACGCCAATGACAGCCTCCTGGACGTTGGGCCAAGCGGAAACCACATCCGCAAGGGCCCAGATTCGTCCCTGCTGCACCAGGTCGAAGTCACCCGGCGCCTCGACCAGCATCGCAAGCGTGCCGATCAGGCTGATCTTCGGGCTTTTCTCGATCGTGCCGACAAAAGGAGCGTTGGGCTGATTAATCGACAAAAGGGCCTCGCTGGTCGAACGCCCGTGGGCGCTGCCACCCATAGATCTAGCCAAGCGGCGCAAGCCGATCCAAGACGATGTTCATCTGCGGGTATAAGGGATGTCGATTGCCGGCAGGACGTCGCGCTCGCCTCGATTTCAGTGACGAACAATGACGTGATTGCTGGGCGACTCCCACCGCGCCACGACCTCTTCGCCCACCGCGTATCGAAGTCCGGCCTGCTGCGACTGGTTCTGCTCGAATACGATGATCTGGCCGCCACTCGGCGTCCTCAGATAGTAGTGACTGACGAACCCGCGATAGATGGCCTGATCGACACGCGCCGTCACGCTGTTGGCGCGTTGCGCCGCCGGGCTCTGACCGGCTCGCTCGACCACGATCGCCTCGGGCCTGATCGAAACCATCACGTCGCTCGCCGATTGCGGGATCTCATCGACCTGAAGGCTCAATTCCGGCGAGACACGGATGACGGCCCCGCTGCCGTTTCGCTGCTCGATGGGGCCCTGAAACAGATTTGACGCGCCGATGAATTGCGCGACGAATTTCGAGGCCGGGCGCTGGTAGATCTCCGTCGCCGAGCCGACCTGCTCGAGCTTGCCATCGCGCATCACCACGATCTTGTCGGCCATCGTCAGCGCTTCGTCCTGGTCGTGCGTCACCATGATGGTGGTCAGGCCGAGCCTGCGCTGAAGGGCGCGCAGCTCGACCTGCATGCTCTCGCGAAGTCCCTTGTCGAGCGCCCCGAGCGGCTCGTCGAGCAGCAGCATCGCCGGCTCGATCACCAGGGCGCGCCCCAGTGCGACGCGCTGTTGCTGGCCGCCGGAGAGCTGCGCCGGATAGCGCTTCCCGAAGCTGGATAGCTGGACGAGACTAAGAGCTTCGCTCACCTTCCTCGCGGCGTCGGCCTTGGATATCCCGCGCATCTCCAGACCGAACACGATGTTCTCCTCGACGGTCAGATGAGGAAACAGCGCGTAGTTCTGGAACAGCATCCCGACGTTGCGGCGATGCACCGGAACGCCCGTCATCCGCGTGTCGTTGACGAAGACGTCGCCGGATGTCGGACGGATCAGTCCGGCGATCATGCGAAGGCAGGTGGTCTTGCCGCAGCCGCTCGGACCGAGCAGCGCCACCATGTGGCCCGGCTCGATCGCGAGCGAGACCTCGTCGACCGCAACCATGCGGCCATATTGCTTGCTGAGGCGATCAAGCCTGACTTCGGAAGACTTCATGGCACCCCCGCTCAGCTCGTGAACACCTGATTATAGCGCTCCAGCCAGGGACCGCGGCGCGGAACGATGAACTTCCAGTCCGGCGTGAACAGCCCGAGATCGGTTGCCTTGGTGTCGGGATAGGCGAGGAACTTGGCCGTCTCCGGCTTGAAGTCGATGCCACCCACCGAGGGCGCGCTCAGGGTCTGCTCGGACAGCATCTTGGCGACCGACGGCTCCAGGATGCGGTTGATCAGCGCACAGGCGAGTTCGGGCTCGGGCGCATTCTTGACCAGCGTCATGCTGTTGATGCCGGTGAAGGCGCCTTCCTTGGGGAAGGTCATGTCGATCGGCAGACCCTTGGCCGTATGCGGATAGATCGCCTTCGAGTATTCGATGCCGCCGATCGTTGCCTGGCCCTGCGCCACCTGCAGCACCTGGGCCTCGCTGTCGTAGATCGTCAGCACGTTGGGCTTGAGGGATGCGAGCTTGTCCCAGCCGCTGTCGACCAGGTATTGCGCTTCCTTCAGCGGCTTGCCCGTCGTCAGCGCCGTCGCCACGATGAGCATCAGCACGCTCTGGGTGTTCTTGGGCGTGTTCAGCAGGATCTGCTTGCGATATTTCGCCTCGAAGATCTGCTCATAGCTCTCGAGCGGCTTCGTCACCTGCGGGTTGATGAACATGGCCGCACTGGAGATCGAGAAGCCGACGCCATAGCCATCCTCGAAGAGATAGCGCTTATAGACCTTTTCGAGGTTGGGAATCCTGGCCGCGTCGAGCTTGTCGATCAGCTCCTCCTGCTTGGCCTGGGGGATACCGACGTCGTCCATCATCATCATGCTGAAGCGCGGCGTGTCGCGGGTCGCGCGTAGGGCGGCGATGTTGGAAAGCGTCGCGCCCTCGATCGTGAAGACGCGGCACTTGAACTCGGCCTCGAACTTCGGAATGACCTCCTTCTGGATCAGCTTGCCCAGCGCGGAGTTGTAGACGCCGACATGCAGCTGCTTGGCGTCCTGCGCCGACGCCCGGCTGATGATCGTCGGGAAGGCAATTGCGGATGCGCCGGCTTGAATGAGAGTCCTACGTGTCAGCTTCATGGGTCCAACCTCCATCTACCAATGCACATCAGGCGGCCAGCGCGCGGCGAAGGCCCACCAGTTTCTCCAGCAGCAGGACGCCGACCATCGCCATCAGGATGATGATCGTCGACATCGCGGGTACGGAAGGGTCAAAGACGTTGACCAGTTGCCGCATCAGGACGAGGGGCACGGGCGAATATTCGGAGTTCGCCAGCCACATGGTGACCGGGTAATTGTCGAAGGACACCATGAAGGCGAACAGCCCGCCGGCCGCAACGCCGGAGGCGATCTGCGGCAGCGTCACGCGCCAGAAGGTTCGCAACCGGTTGGCGCCGAGCGTGCGCGCAGCGTCCTCCAGATTCTCGTCGACCAGCTGGAGGCTGGTGACGACCGTGCGGATGACATAGGGCGAGGTCACGACGACGTGCCCGATCAGCAGATTGAGCCGCGCGTCCTGGGAGCCGAGCTTGGTCAGGACCTGGAGCAGCGCGAGGCCCGTGACCAGCGCCGGGAAAATCAGCGGCGACAGCAGGAAGCCCTTGATCGCCGCAAGGCCGAAGAACCTGCCGCGCACCAGCGCGAAGGCCGCCGGCACGCCGAACAGCAGCGAGCCCGCCGTCGTGCCGAGCGCGAGCAGGATGCTCAGCCTCATCGCCTCAAGGAAGTCGCGGTCCTGAAGAACCTTGGCGTACCATTTCAGCGTGAAGCCCTGCGGAGGAAAGGTCACGAAATAGGAATCGGAGACCGACACCGCCATGACGAGAAGGAGCGGCGCCAGGATGAACAGCATCACGCCGGCGGTGATGGTGTAGAGGATGAAGGCGCCGAGGCCCGAAAACCGCTCGTCCATCACTCGGGCCTCCTGAGACGCCGGCCTTCCAGAAGCCACATCGAGAAGCCGTTCACGGCCATAACCAACCCGACGAGAACGACGGCGATGGCCGCGCCGAACGGCCAGTCGTACACGACGAAGATCTGCTGCTCGATCAGGTTTCCGAGCATGATCGCCGAGGCGCCGCCCAGGATCGCGGGAATGACGAAGGAGCCTGCGGTGAGCGAGAAGACCAGCGTGAATCCGGCCACGAAGCCCGGCATGCTCAACGGCAGCGTCACCCGGAGGAACACTTTCCACCATGGCGCGCCGAGCATGCGGGCCGCATCTTCCAGGTTGGGATCGATCTTGCCGAGCGCCGAGGCCAGCGGCAGCACCATCATCGGGAAGAACACGTGCAGCGACCCGATCACGACGGCGGCCTCAGTGTAGAGGACCGATATCGGGGCATCGACGATATGCAGCGTCATCAGGATCCAGTTCAGCATGCCCTTCGGGCCGTTCTGGAGCACCAGCTGCCATCCGTATCCGCGGACGACCACGCTGACGATGAGGGGCGCAATGACGATCAGCGTGATGATCCGCGTGATCATCGGACGGCTCTTGACCATCACCAGCGCGACCGGATAGGCGAGCACCGTCGCCAGCGCAGAGGTGATGATGCTGATCCGCAGCGTGGTCCAAAGCACGCGCGCATAAAGCTCAACATTCATCAGGCGCGCGTAGTGCGCGAGCGTGAACGGGCGCCCGATGATGCCGCGGGTGTCCTGCGTCTGGATGCTCGAGAACAGCAGCACCAGCGCCGGATAGAAGAAGAAATAGGTCAGGAAGGCCAGCATCGGCACGGCAAGGAGCCCGACGGGCAACGCCAGGCGCCAGCGCGATCTCGGCCGGGCGACCGGCGGCGCTTCAACACCTAAAACCGCCACGACATCGTCGCTGGTGGTCATCGCTGGCCGTCCTCGACTGCGCGATACCAAGGCCTACCCCTCTTTAGAACGAAGCTTATGCGTCGGCATCCTACAGGACCAAGAACATCTTCGTTTAGGGGCATTAGGATCGATTATGACAACTGGTTCGGCATACTGCTCCGATCTTGATCGGCGGATGCCGCCGGCTGCAGCGTTCGCCCTCGCCCGGGGGCTGGCCCCGGCATTTCGAATGTCCGGTCAGCGCAGGCTCTCGCAGAAGCTCGCGATGCGCCGGCAGCCTTCCTTGAGGGATTCGGTATCGGTCGCGTAGGAAATGCGGAAATACGGGCTCATGCCATAGGCGCCCCCCGGCACGGCGGCGACATGCTGCTCTTCCAGAAGCGCCGAGATGAAGTCGGCGTCCGTTTCCAGCCGCCGTCCGCCCTTCGTGGTCTTGCCGATGCAGCCGGCGATGTTCGGAAACACGTAGAAGGCCCCCTGGGGCTTATGGCAGGTGATGCCGGGGATCCGGTTGAGCAGCCTGACCACCAGATCGCGCCGGTCGCGATAGATGTCCGCGCGCTCCTTGAGGAACTCCTGAGGACCGTCCAGAACCGCCACCGCCGCCGCCTGGCTCAGGGTACAGATTCCGCCGGTCGCCTGACCGTGGACATTGTTCATCGCCTCGATCAGGTCCTTGGGGCCGCCGCAATAGCCGACCCGCCAGCCCGTCATGGCGTAGGCCTTGGACGCGCCGTTCACAGTTACGACGCGATTCTTCAACCGCGGCTCGACCTCCGCGATGGTGCAGAACTCGAAGCCGTCGTAGGTGAGATGCTCGTATATGTCGTCGGTGAGAATCCAGACGTCGGGATGTTTCAACATGACGTCGGCGATCGCGCGCATCTCCTCGCGCGTGCATGCCGCGCCCGTCGGATTGTTGGGAAAATTCAGGATCAACCACTTCGTCTTCGGCGTGATCGCCGCATCGAGGTCCGTCGGGCGAAGCTTGAACTGGTTGTTCTCCGGGCAGGGCACGGCGACGGGCGTCGCCTCCGCGAGGAGAACGATGTCCGCATAGGTGATCCAGCCCGGAGCCGGAATGACGACCTCGTCGCCGGGATTACAGGTCGCGAATAACGCATTGAAGATGATCTGCTTGCCGCCGTTGGCGATCAGGATCTCGTCGAGTGCATAGTCGAGACTGTTTTCGCGCTTGAACTTGCGCTGCACTGCGGTCCGCAGCGCGACGGTCCCCGGCTGCGCAGGATATTTCGTATCGCCCGCGAGCGCCGCCCGATGCGCGGCCTCGATCGCGTGCGGCGGCGTCGGAAAGTCCGGCTCCCCGGACGACAGACCGACAATCTTGACGCCTGCATCACGGAGTTCGCGCGCCTTGTCCGTCATCGCCGCCGAGGCCGACACCTTCACGGTCTTGAGGCGGTTTGCGAGTTCAGGCATTGTCAGCTCCACTTCTCATGTCTTTCAAGCACGCGGCCTCGGATCGGCTCGCGAAACGCAATTCACCGACGACCTGGAACGTGGGTACGACCTCGATCATCGCGACGTTCATCCGCGCCGGCGCCCCCACCGCGAACGCAATGGCTTCGGCGATGTCTTCGGACTGGAGCGTCTCGAAGCCGCCGACGAAGCGGGCATCCGGGTTGTCGGCGGCATTCTGGTTCTGGAAGATGCTCGTCGCCACACGACCAGGCGATATCTCGGTGACGCGAACGCAGGTGCCGTAGAGATCGACGCGCAATTGCTGCGACAGCGAATGAATGCCGGCCTTCGTCGCGTGATAGGCCACGGATGAATTGAATGTCGTGGCGTTCTCGCCGAAAGCATAGTGGCCGGCGATCGACGAGACGTTGACCACGTGGCCGCGGTTGCGCCGCGCCATCCCCGGCACGACGAGGCGTGTCAGGTGCAGGACCGCCCGCAGATTGACGTCGACCAGCGTGTTGACATCATCAGGCGCCATATCCAGGATATTGCCGCGCCGCGACTGGCCGGCATTGTTGGCGAGAACATCAAACGCGGTCGAGCTCGCAAGGCGCTTCAAGGCGTCGAGATCGTTCACATCGACCACACATGCGTGGCATCCGGTCTCTGTCGACAGGCTGGCCAGCCGGCGAGCGTCACGCCCCAGCGCATGAACCTCGAGCCCCTCGGCGCGGAGGCGCCGAACCGTCGCAGCGCCGATACCTGAGGACGCGCCCGTCACCAACGCCGTTCGGTAGTCCGAAAATCCCATCCGCAAGGCTCTCTTGCAGTCAGCCAGAGCTGCGGAAAGTTACGTGCGGAGGCCGACGCACGCATACAGCGGATTTGTTCTGCCCTCATAAGGACATCCAATATCGCCGGCCGAAAGCCGTCGGGCGCGCGAGCCATAAGCACGCCCGATGCCGGCAGAGTGAATTTCTCTTACTCGCCATCGGTCGCGTCCCCTTACATTTCGCGATGCCCCTGGCTCACCCATAGGAGACGGACCCAGATGTTAGAGGTCGGCAATCGGATTGTCATGGTCTCGGGGGCGTCGCGCGGCATCGGGCGCGCCGTCGTCGACCGGCTGCTGGCGTCGGGCTTCCGCGTATCGGCGGGGCTTCGCGACCCGAGCCGTCTCGCCGGGAGCGAGAGGCTCATGACGCACCGCTATGACGCCGAAGACGCCAAGAGCCCAATCTCCTGGGTCAACGCAACGGTCGCGCGGTGGGGCGGCGTCGATGCCATCGTCAACGCGGCCGGCATCAATCCGAAGGTCCGTGTCTCCGACGATGGCGAGAGCGCACTCGACGAGATGTGGCGCGTCAACGTCAAGGGGCCCCTGCGCCTCGTCAGAGCCACCCTGCCTCATCTGGCCGTCTGCGGTCACGGCCGGGTCGTCAATCTGGGATCCCTCGCGGGAAAGCGTGTAGGAAGCAACGTCGGCTACGCCATGACCAAGTTCGCCGTTGTCGCACTGACCCACGGCATTCGCCGCGAAGGTCGCGCGGCGGGCATTCGGGCGACGGTGATCTGCCCCGGCTATGTCGCCACCGACATGACGCTGAACGACGACGAGATTCCTCGCCATGAGATGAGCCAGCCGGGCGACATTGCCCGTTTGGTCGAGACGGCGCTCATGCTGCCGAATAATGCCTCGGTGTCCGAAATGCTCGTGCACTGCCAGTTCGAGCCGATGCTCTAAGCCCGATGACCGCACTCCTTTTGGTAAAGCGAAATCGAAGCTTCTAGTCCAATCCGGCAACCCGTCTGGTTCTCATGCAAACAGGATCCGGCGACAGGTGGGTCAAATGTCCGGTTGCTCGCCCGAGTCCTCAATCCGACGACGACCACGTTATCGATAGGCACTTGTCGAGTTGGTCCGATGGCGCCCCGCACGCCCCTACAGCAACCCAGTCTGTCTGCTCGAAAACCAGATAGCACACCTCGTCCGCGAGCGACGCCAGCGCTATCGTCATGTGCATAGGCGTAGGAAATCGTGGTTTGGCGAAGAAAATCGCAGATTTGTAGCGGGGGAACGGTTCCGCCTTCCCCACACCAGCCAAACCTACGATATCTCATCCAGTCCTTCGCATGAGGCAGTTCTTGAGCGGCAGCGGGTTCAGCTCTACGCTCTTAGCGTCAATCGGCTTCCAAATTTTGGACGCCGCTTCCTCGGCTTAGGGGGTCAATATTGGGCTCTGACGCAATTTTGGTGCAGCTCCGATTATTCTGCACCGATTAGCCGGGCCTGGAGCAGATCGATCTTCCCGCGGCCATACATTTGACGCCTGACGAGCTTGAGGCGCGTGATCTGTCCTTCGGTTTGTCCGTTGGACCAGGCGAAGTGATCGCCGCCCGCACCGCCGCCCCATCCTTGGCGACGCCGTTGGCGAACGAAGCGACGAGACTGCTGCGGGCGCGCTCGATCCATGGAGTCAGTCCCGCCTCAACCTTGCGCCGGACCATCAAGTGGAATTCAGCGATGATCTCGCGTGCCTCGACCAGAGTCGGTATCCCAGCTTCGATTGCCGCTACCGTGACGGTCTCCGCTTTCGTTAGCAAGTCCCGGCCGAATGTCATTATCCGCGCGATCGTTCTGGCCGACGGAATCCTCTGAAGATTTCGCGCGTCGGCCTTTTCAGCCCGTCGTCTGCGAGTTGCCCACTCGCTGATGACACGGAGCGAGCCTCGGAAGCCACGCGCTGTTAAGCGGCGCCAAAGTTCAGCTCCATTGCGGCAGCCGGACGCCCATTGATCGTCGAGCCATGGCAAGTGCAGATCCAACGAACTTTGCCGGGTTCGGAAGACGTCGTGGCGTTCGCCGCGGACCACCTGTCGCACCAGCTTCCTGCTATGGCCGGTCTGACGCACGATCTGCTTGATAGGTATGCCGTTCTTCGACAGAGCCAGGATAGCCGCGTTGGTCTCCTCGCGGCGCAGATAGCCCTCATACTGGAGGCGCTCGGCGGCCGTGAGTAGCTTGGGATCGATCGTGGTCGCACCGATGACGAGGCGTATCTGGCGCATCGATTTGCGCACGGCATCGAGGAAGGCCCGACTGGCGTTCTCCATCAGATGCCAACGATCGGCTACCTGCACCGCGTGCGGCAGGGCCTTTGCTGCTGCTTCGCCATATCCCCCGCCACGATCGCGAGCGATGATCGCGATCGTGGGGTGAGCAGAGAGCCAGGCTTGAGCGGTCGCTGGTTCACGATCCGGCAGCACGGTGACCACCCGGCGCCTTTCCAGGTTGCAGATGATGCTCGCGTATCGGTGATTGCGCCGCCAAGCCCAGTCATCAATGCCGATAACCCTGAGCGGGTGAGCTGGGGGACGGCTACGGCGCCGAACTACCCGAAGAAGCGTATCTTTGCTCACCGGCAGCATTAGCCGCTTTGCAAAGCCCGCTGCCGGTCGACCGCCAAGCGCCAGACCGAGGTGATGGACGATGGAGTCCAGCCTTGCCGTCCGTCGCGCCGATGGCGCCAGTACCCCTTCGGCGAAGCGCTCGGTGAAGATTTGGCGCCCGCATAGGACGGCATCACAGCGGAAGCGGCGGGCGATCACCACGAGCTCCACGATCCGCCCGGACAGCGGCAGATCGGTCACGCGTCGCCGATACCGGCTATGGATACGCCGCGAAACTGTCCCGCACGATGGACACAGACCAACACTTCCGGACGCCCGGACCGTGATGACGGCCTTATCACCCTCGTAGCACGCACTCTCTACAACAAACCCACGCGGCACCAGACTGGAGCGGTGGAGTGCTTGCTGCATGGCGCTGATTCTCCCCTAATCAATGCGCCAAACATCCCTCGAACTGCATCAAAAGTGAGTCAGAGCCAATATTGCAGGCCGAATGAGTGGACAAGACGCATCTTGATGTGAGCCCGCGCAGCGCTCGCGATCGGGGAGCAATCTGCTTACACTGCGCTCGCATCCGCCTATACCAATGTGTAATCGAGCTATCCACGAGGATGACTGGCGCGAAGCGCGGGCACAATCATATGGCCTTATATCGTCCAGATAGTCCGAGGCAGGCTATGTCCGCTCAAGTTTACTCCCTATTCGAAGCGCAGGAACGCACAGCTGAAGGCGCTGGACCTACCCTATATTCCAGTTTGATCGATGATCTGAGTCAATTGAATTTCGCAGACGCGGATGACCGTCGAGCATTCCCTCCGACCCTGCACAGCATATTCGCAAGGCATGGACTGTTCGGGCTCACTACACCAGCAGAGCACGGCGGATTAGCTCTTCCCTTGCAGGAGGCCATCGACCTCATCTCCGCTACTGCATCCTTCGATGTCTCGGCTGCCTCCACCCTCGTCATCCATAACTTCCTGGCTTTGCCCTGCATCGAAGCGGCACCGCACATCCCCGAACAAAGGCGCATCATGTGCGGCGCAACGCGCGGCGACCTTTGCGCTTTCGCTTTGACGGAGCCTAAAGCTGGCTCTGCCCCGCGGCATATAGAGGCCTCGGCTTTCATGCAGGAAGATAGAGTTCGCATCTCCGGCCGCAAGATTTGGATCGGCCTCGCTGACTGGGCTCGTTGGATCGTTTGCTTTGCGCGAGCCTCTGGTCCCGATGCGAAAGGTCGGCTCGTTGGTGTACTAGTTGATAGACAGGCTCCGGGCCTAAAGGTCACGCACGAGCATCGCACACTCGGTCTACGTGGCATTATTCAGAATACTCTGGAGTTCCAGGATGTCGAGGTGCCGAGCGCTTACGTGCTCTCTCGCGATCAAGACGGCTGGGGAGCAGCAGCATCTAGTATGAACCGCGGGCGTATCGGTGTGGCTGCTATGGGTCTTGGGGCCCTTGAGCGCGCTCTCCAGGTCGCGGCCTCATATGCAAACCATCGTCGACTGGGTAAGCTGCGCATGATTGAGAACAGCTATATCGAGCAGCTATTTGAGCAGATGGTACTCCGGCGGGAAGTCGTGAAGGCAATGCTGGGCGCATCCTGCCGACTTGTCTCAGCGCAGGGCGCGCCCAACGTCCACTTGGCGTCGGCAACGAAGGTTTTATCGTCGGAGTGGTGCGGCCTGGTCGCTGATCAATGCGTCCAACTGTTAGGTGGCCGTGGTTACGATGAGGGAACGCCTGTAGCTAAAATCTATCGAGATGCTCGCATTCTCCGCATCTTCGAAGGTCCGACTGAGGCGCTCCTCTCGCATCTCGGCCGCTGCCTTCTTTCTAGAGCGACACGTGACGAGATAGCCGACCTTTTTCTGTCTCTTGATGCTGCGCAAATCCATGCTGCTGCAATTGAGGAACTCTCTGGGCTCAATGAGACGGACGGTGCCGTGCTGGTCTATGCGGGTTGGCTCACCACGCTAGGACTGGCACAAGCTGTCATGTCTGCTGGTTGCTTCGCCTCCTCAGATTGTGCCTCAGCCGCGGCTGACCTGGTCAGTTCCGAATTAGCAGCGCTCCATACTCGCGCGCCGGCACGGCCATCTTTCGAAGGCCGCATTCGCGCTAGTCGGACTCTGAATACCTTCCTTCAAGACGCAGCTTCTTCCATCGGCTCACCTGTCCTCACTGACGATTACCTCAAATTGGTACAGTATGTCTGACGTCCTGCTAGGGTCGACAGGCGTTCGCCGACTTCGGAATCGAAAACCTAAATGGGTTCATCAACTTCTACAAAGAAAACGCCCACCCTGTTAAGGGCTGACCAGTCGACTTGCGCCTACGCCGAATACGCGGTGTTTAGTCCCGGCATTTGCTGGATCGGATTGAGATTGAAATCGTTCTGGTTGGGAAGTGCAGCATTTGCAGATGTATTCGTAAGGCGTGAGGCCCTTCGCGGCTCACGTTGCATGTCGTGGCGTACCCCCACGATGTTCCGGTGCGAATGTCTTCCTCGAACCTTGCCATAAACCTTAGTTGGAAGTCCGCGGCAGCCTTTTGCAGGAACATTGCGCGGTCCGCCATGATCCGCAACTGCTTGCCGTGCTTGACCACTTCGGTCGAGAACGCGCGGATGTGGCTCGCGCTCTCAATGTCGTTTAGGGCGACGTTAAGCAACGTACGATCCCTTCTCAGGTGCGCCGCCGGCGCGTTGCGCGGTTGCGCAGGGTCGTCATCGCCATCCGGAACCAGGCTTTGGTTGCCTCCACAACGCGAAAGCAGTGGTTGGAAAATTCTGGTGCTTGCCAGCCTCTTGTCACCTGGCTCCCGTTGCGGCTTCGACACGAGCAAACGCTATTCCAACTCCGTCACCACTCATCCCCCCATTTCACATCATCACATCTCACATCAAGAAAATGCTGCGGGGGCCCTTGCACCGACGATCCTCATCGCCGAGGTGATTGGCCCCTCACTCACTCGCTATCAGGACCTCTCATGATTTTCCTGTTAGTCTTTTGCGCCAACGTGCCATTCTTACGCCGCCGCTTTTTCAACTCTACAACCTGACGCTACGTGCGGTTCAAGCCATTTTCACACTAATGCATATTCGAACTACGAAACTGCTACTCGAGCGCCACCATCTCAGCGGTCGGGCCTTTGCCGAAATGCTCGCTCGGATGTCGGCAAGTCGTTGGAGCCACCATCAGCAGCTGCCGATCGCTTTGCTCTGTCATCGTCATTTCATTCCACGCCGTGCGCGAGGCGCGGCTCTCGCAACGCTGGCGTCTCAGATCGCTTCCGGCCGTAATGTTGTTTCCTGTCATGTGGGGTTTCAACGGACTATTGGCCAGTCAAGCAATCGCTGAACTGGGCGCCGGAATTATCGCGCTGTTCGTCATGTTCCACCAGTTCGCAGACGATGGCTCCGGCACCCTACTTGCAAGAGCGATCGAGCTCGCGGGTGATCTGACAACGGACATCATGGGGGCCCGAGCATTGGGCCACGGGATGCTCGGTCTCGAAGATGGTTCTGGTGAAGACCACCTCAACATGCTTCTTGTCGACCTCGCGGACACGGGCCATTGCTGCGCAGTCCAAGACGTTGCTGTGAAAGGGCCAGAGCTCGTCTGCAAGCCGTTGGAGCGGTGGCGGCAGGTCGCGATAGCTTCAGCCCTGACCGAGGAAGCTGAGATTGTCGTGCTTCAGTTTCGATGGAAGAGCCATGCGCCTCTGGCGCCGACAGTTCGAGAGGCAGTGGTGCGGAGCGTGAGAGCGAAGGCAACTCTTGCCCTTGGTGCGGGCTCGATATGGCGTGCAGGCTCATGGACATCATCTGGCGTCGAAAGACAACACCAATTCACGAACTCGAGCGGTACATGTGCTGCCGGCATTCTCTGAGCTACAAGGCTATCCTTTCAAGCGTAGCCATCTGGTTGCGCTGCGCCCAAACAAATTACCATCGCCCAGACCCGATCCGCGACGCCGAGCGCGATCGCTGGCGATGTCCGCGGGCCTTCAGGGACACGGCAAACATTGTAATGGGCCACGTACAGGCTCACGGCTGCGCCGCAGTGCTCCAGCTTTTTGAGATGGCGAGTCGCGCGAGCCCGCTCCTGGCTCATGCGGAGAGCAAGGTGCTCCACATAGTTTGTCGAAATGTTTTAGGGGCGTATTCGAGACGGATCCAAGCGCATGGCTGAACAATTTACTCGACGAAGCTCGAAGCCGACCCTCATTGCGGCAGATGAACGCTTGATCAGCCATGCCGTGTTGGGCGCGACGATCGGCAATATGCTCGAATTTTACGATTTCGGGACGTATAGCTTTTTCGCCATCCAGATCGGTCACGCGTTCTTCCCGGCGAAGGATCAGTTCGCCAGCCTTATGCTGTCGCTCGTGACCTTCGGAGCGGGTTTCGTGACCAGACCCATCGGGGCCATTGTGATCGGCTCGTACGCGGATCGAGTCGGACGCAGGCCCGCAATGATCGCCAGTTTTGTCATGATGAGTGCCGCGATACTCGTGTTGGCTGTGACGCCCTCGTACGACACGATAGGCATCGCCGCTCCGTTATTGGCTATTTTCGCGCGTTTGGTGCAGGGCTTCGCCCTGGGAGGCGAAGTCGGTCCGACGACCGCCTATCTGATGGAAGCGGCCCCGGCCGGACGCCGGGGCCTTGCCGTCTCATTTCAGCCTGCCAGCCAACGAATAGCTGCAACGGCCGGAGCGCTGGTCGGAGAAATACTCTCCCTCACCATGACAAGCGAGGCCCTGGATGCCTACGGATGGCGGATCGCGTTTCTGCTCGGTGCCTGTACGCTGCCGTTCGGACTTTGGTTGCGCAGGGCGCTGCCCGAAACGCTGCACCGACCTGAAGCGCCGGCTCTCGCCGACGAGCCTGCAAGGAAATTGCGTGCCAGCCGCCGCATGATGAGCTTGGGATTGGTCATTTTGGCCAGCTGCACGATTATCAGCTATGTCACGGAATATATGACGACTTATGCGCTGAGCACCCTGCAAGTTGCCGCGCCTCTCGCGTTTGCGACCACTGTCGTCAGCAACGCAGTAGGCATTGCTGCGGCACTCCTGGGGGGTTGGCTCGCAGATCGGGCCGGACGCCGGCCCATCATGATATGGCCGCAGATCGCCGCGCTGCTGATGACCTATCCGGTGTTCTTGTGGATCGTAGAGAGCCGCAGTCCCATGGCGCTTCTCGGAGGTCTCGGCGCGCTCACCCTCGTCGGAACAATTCCGTATAGCGCCTTCTATGTCGGTATGGCCGAAGGGTTGCCCAAGAGCATCCGCGGCGGCGCCTTCGCGACGATCTATGCTGTTGCGATAGCGATCTTCGGGGGCACAGCTCAACTCGTCGTCGCTTGGCTGACCCATGTTACTGGGAACGCGCTTGCGCCCGCTTGGTACATGCTTGTCGCTACCGCGGCCGGGCTCTGCGCCATGCTGATGATGCCCGAGACGGCACCGCCGAAAATTCGGGCCGCCGCGAATACGTTTCCGTGCCACCCATCAGCAAACTCGCTCTAAACAGGAACAACTTCGGCGTCACCGAGAGGGGTGAGCGTATCGGTCAGCTTTTTGTAAGCTAGCGATGGCATTCAGACAGGCCGACGCTCGCGTCACAGGCCCCATCCGGCGAGGGGTTGCCTAGAGCGGACGGCGCGAGTTTCGGCGGCACGCGGCGGCGAGTCCTAGCGCCGCGTGCCGATCACCCAGACCGGCGGCCCAGTTAGCGCTGCCCGTGGCCTTCCCAGAGCTCCCCTCACTTCGCGGGCAACACCCGTCTCCAGCCTGCGAGCGCTTCAACCGGTCCTCCCAATCTGTCATGGCAGTCCACCTATCGCAGCCCCAGTTATAAGGGGCCATGAACTGCCATGGCATCGCCTATCATGCTGTTTCTGCCGAGACTTTTTGGCGCGGCGCCTCACTCGCGGGTGCAACCATCGACGACGCAGCCGGCCGTTGAAACTCTCGATAAAGGCATTCTGCATGGACTTACCCGGCGCGATGTAGTGCCATTTGACATGGCTCTGATCGGCCCATGTCAGGATGGCGTTGCTGGTGGGTTGGCTGCTGCTGTCGCTGACCACCATCTTCGGTCTGCCGCGTTCCATCCGAAGGGCGGGCTTCGTCCGCCAAGGTCGTTCGGTATCTCATGGTCATGGGCGGCCAGCCGATGGCTTTACATGCCCGCGTTCGCTCATCCGGAAGGCACCTCGGAGATGGGCGATATCAAGGACGTGCTCGGAGAAAACGACCAGATTTCCGAAGTCTGCCAGAGCACCGTCGAACTGGACGTGCGAAACGCTCAAGAGCGGAGCAGAAGGTCAAGGCCAAGTTTCGTGACGCTCGATGATCTGACCTCGTTACATCTTCCGGGCTGCAATTCCTGACCCGCTCCAGTCGGATGAGCGCTGACGGCGAACAAGCAGTTATTGCCGTTTGATGCAGAGGAAGGACGCCGATGCACAAGACTGGCCAAAAAACTTAATCTCAGCTCTGGTGATCTCGTCGGTCACCTAAACTACCGAACTTGACCGAGATCGACCTGGCGGTGGCGTACGGATTGCGACAGGAGTTGTAGGCAATGCACGTGGCGCCGCAGTCATCGCACTGCTCGACGTGGCCGCCGAACACTACCGCCCGGCATGCTGTGGTCGCGCGCATGACTCGCCGCTCGGCGCGGCCCAAATGCTTGGTATGGGCTTGCCGAAAGACTTCCCGAGATATCCGCCACATTCAGAACCGAAGCCATCAGGTCCGCTTAACTGGGCGGCACAACCTCCAGGCGGAGCCGGTCAAGAGACCCGACGTATTGCTTATGATCTTTGCGCGCAGCCAGAGAGACTGAAAGCCGCCACGCTCGAAGACGATCTGAACTCCACACGCCAACGCCGGGCCGAATTAGACGGGAGGCAGGCAAGGGGCCGCCTTGCTGCAGACGACCCGCAAGGACCTCCCGTTCGGGCGGACTATCACCTCATCGACGGTCCCAAAGTAGTCACTTCGAGATCACGGCCCAATGATTGACGTCAAAGCGTAGTCCGCCGGGAGACGAGGTGATCTCAACGCCGTATTGGACGCTGCCGACGGTTATGTCCCCAAAATATCCTTTCGACTTTATCCATTGCAGGATACTCTTGAGATCCACGGTCTCGCTGTTGGTCTTGGAAGTGCGCAGGAAGGAGATGACCTTGTGTTTGTTCCAGCCTTCAAACACGTTCCAAGTCGCTCCGCCCACATTGACGCCCGTGTAGACTGGGATCGCGGTAGTCCCTGACGAATTATATTTGTAAGAAATGGGCTTAACGTCGCCGCTTCCGTCAGGATTCCCGGTGTAATTGGTCCAAAGCATTATTTCATAGGCATTTGAGCTGTCCCAGATATCGTAGGCGAAGTTCCAGCGGCCGATACTCGGGGCGCTCTGGTTGAAGCTTGAACTCAGGTTGTTGATCGCGCTCAACGGTTTCCAAACATTGAAAGCCTCGTGGGGATAGCTCTTGATGCCGCCGGTATCAGGTTGATTCGACCACACGCTCCATTGATTGACCGAATGCACCGAGATCGTTTGAGGCCCAGCACCTTGACCATATACGTCGTTGTTCCAGGAATAGCCATTAAGGGAAAAAGTGCCGTATTGATCGCGCGAACTCCAGATCGGCGCTTTCGCGGATGCTGGGAATAGCGCAATCATTACCGCAAAAGGCAGCGCAAGTACTTTTACCTTCGACAACTCAGACATTCTAATCTCCACCTGAGACCTGCCCGCCAGCGAACCAAAAGTAAGCAAAAGTGAGGCCAGTCCCAGTGAGTTTGTCCCGGTTGTCTGAACAGATTTTCCGCGTCGATAAGTGGAGCCTCTGCCAAGGGTAGGCCGCCCAGCGCTGCGACGCTCATGTGAGCATCGACCGCTGCACGCGCTTGCGATTGACCTGAAGCCCCTCAGCCTTCACATTCGTCGCGAGCCCAGAAACGGCCAGGCGGTGAACACTCGTCGATCCGCCGCATCAGGGCAAGGTCGTTGTCGCCGCTATAACTTTGAGAGACTGAGTTGATGCTTACGGACGATGCCGCCGATGCGCCGCATCGGAGATGATCTTAAGCAGCCCAAAAACGTAATCGGATGCTTTGCGTATGAGTTCGGTGCTCGTAATCGCAAACTCATCAGGGCGTCCGCGCTCGCGGGTGGCATCTCGAAGTACGGCGAGCTTGGCGGGACCGGCAGAGCCAACAGTGGCCTCGAAAGCCGTTCCGAATTTGAGCCTGTCCATCTGCAGCAAGCCTCCCTAATTGACCGTCAGAGCCAACCGATGAAGAGAGCTTCTGTTTTTGAGGTGCCTTTCTCGCCATAAGCTGCGCGTTCGTGGCAAGCACGATGCTCGCTTCGGTCTGCCCAGACCATTCTCGGAGTACCATAATGGCTTTCTCGAAAGCCTGTCACAGGTCATGGCGTAATCTCCACGAAGCGCGGCGCTTGCCGAGGCCGCCAAAGCTTGGGGCGATAGAAAAGCCAGGGACGGCGGGAGGTCGCCCCGTGCAAGTTTACGCCGCGCGTGGCTATCTCATGGGTTGCGCAAAAATATGAGCAGCCAAGCCCATACGTCTCTCGCAACCAGCGAGCCAGACGAACATCAGAATGCAAGAGCGCAATAACAAGAGCGAATGAATAGTGTGCTTCGACACCGCCCCAGCGCACTGCTAGTTTAGCTTTCGGATATCCATGTGATAAACTGGACATTCATTGAACGAAATTGAACGTGCAGCACTCAGTGAAGCCGAGAACGTGAGGTGATTGATCAATCTCGTCATCGTGTGTCGATTAGCTCTGCGGGCTTCAGGCCAAGCCCTAGCAGCTGCTCCTCTTCGATCGCTAGTTTAGGACTGCGGCCTTGGCCAGATCGACAAGCTGGCGAAGAAGCTCGGTAAGGCTGACCGGCAGCTAAGTTTTTGCTACGAAGCCGGTCCCGGCGGATATGGCCTGCATCGACAACTGAGGTGACTGGGCAGAGCTGCATGGTGGTTGCCCCCTCGCTGATCCCGATGAAGGCCGCGCATCGGGTTAAAACCGACTGGCGCGATGCGGCTATACGCGATGCGGCTATAAAAGTTGCAGGAAGGGCGATCTTCATGGCCAATGGAAGATCGGAGCTGCGGTAGTTTGAAACCGAAAACGCTCTTTGCAATCGCAACAATTGCTCTCCGCGAATTGACGAACGCATTCAATTCCTTCAACTTTTCCGTTGGGCTCAGATCACTTGCGATGACAGCGCGAGAATCGCTTAGCCACTTTATGGCGACTCCTTGGTCTTCCGCGCGCGTCGCATGCTTTATGGCTGAAGCAAACCTAGCGGCCAGCCACTTTCTAATACCTTCCGTGATCAACATCGCGCCTGAGTCCGCCAATTCCCCTAGCCGACTCTGAGTGCGCACAGGGGTTCGCGGCGAACGCCGCAAGGCTGCGGGGATGCCCAGGACCCCATAACAATTTCGCTAAGTGTTAAGACACATGACATCGATGCTCCTAACTGGCTCTCGCTCTGCTCCGGTCACTTGGCTTGAGGCCGCTTCGCAAGCTCAGGATCGTTGATGCGAGTTCGGTTGCAGGGACCGGACGGCTGAACAGGAACCCCTGGGCCTCGTTGCATCCTTCCGCCTTCATCTGGTTCAACTGCTCAACGGTCTCGACCCCCTCGGCTGTTGTTATCATACCAAGGCTTCTTCCGAGGCTGGTGATCGCCCTGACGATCAATTTTGACCCGTTTGTCTCCGTTGCGTCACGAACAAAGGATTGATCAATCTTGATTTTGTCAAAGGGAAAACTGCGGAGATAACTTAGCGACGAATAGCCGGTACCGAAATCGTCCAACGCGATGCGCAGTCCACGTGCCTTCAGCTCATGCAGGGTTGCCATCGTTTCGGAGCTGTTGCCAAGGAGGATCGATTCCGTGATTTCGAGCTCAAGTCGATGTGGCGCCAGCGCTGACGCGTCGATCGCGGTGGCGATGACGTCTGCAAACCTCGGGTCACGAAACTGACTTGCCGAAACGTTGACAGCAATCTTGAGCTCCGCCGGCCAATTGGCCGCCTGCTCGCACGCACGATTGAGAACCCATTCGCCGAGCCGAGCGATGAGACCCATATCTTCTGCGAGCGGGATGAACTGGTCGGGCGGCACGAACCCCCTCTTGGGATGCTGCCAGCGCAACAATGCTTCGAAGCCGCTGATCCGGTCCATTCTTAAGTCATAGATGGGCTGGTAGAACAATGCGAACTCGTCCTTGTCCATAGCCTCGCGCAGGTCGATTTCGAGCGCTCGCCGGCTTCGCCGGTTTGCGTCCATTGCCGGCTCGAAAAACCGCCAGGTTCCCCTACCGTCCATTTTGGACCGGTACAGCGCCATGTCCGCGTTTTTCAGAAGCTTTTCGCGGGTCGTCCCGTCACTGGGCGCGAGCGAAATTCCGACGCTGCACCCGATGATGAGGCGATGGCCATTCAGATCGTAGGGCGCTCCGACACACTCCACCATGCGCTGGGCCAGGCGTTCGGCCTCTTCAGCGGCTCGGACTCCACATTGAATGACGGCAAACTCGTCGCCCCCTAAACGCGCGACGGTATCAACCTCTCGGACGCACGCACTTAACCGGTCGGCAACTGCGCAAAGCAGCGCGTCACCGACCGGATGTCCCAAGCCATCATTGATCTGCTTGAAGTTATCCAAATCGATACAGAACACGGCAAAGCCAGCTCCCCGGCCGACCTCGGCGACGGCCTGCTCGATCCGCTCGGCGAACAGGGACCGGTTTGGCAATCTGGTCAGAGCATCATGACGCGCCATGAACGCGATTTGCGATTGCGCCCTGTGTTGCTCGGTCACATCTTCGCAACTGATGAGCCAGCCGCCGTCGGATGTGGAGCGATGAGCGATCGAGACAACGCGCCCGTCGCTCAGATTCTGGAGGTAGTTGCCGCTCTTGCGCCGAGCCACGAACTCTTCGCATTCCGTCAGAAGATCGGCCACCGTCCGGCTGCCATGATTGCCGGCGGCAACACTCAGGCGGAGGACGTCTTCGAACGTCATCCCTGGCAGCAACAATTGCGGCGAAATATCAAAAATCTCGCAGAACCGACGGTTGACGACCTGGAGCCGTCCCTCTCTGTCATAGAGGCAGAGTCCTTGCGACATGTGCGCGAGCGCCGCATCCAGCCTCAGATTCGTCGCGTGCAGCTCGGCCTTCTGCTGCTTCAAGCCGGTAATGTCGCTGTAGACCAGCATCACGCCGCCTTCCCGGGTCGGACTGCGGCTGATCCGCAGCCACCGCCCATCGGGAAGCTGGGCTTCACCCTCCATGCTATCGGCCTGGCCAAAGCTATGCCGGAGATTGGGTTCTGGTGAGTTTTCGTCGCCTGACACCCGCGCCACTCCTAAGGAACCCGGGTGGACCAGCTGTGGCAGGCAATCAATGAACTCGCCGGCTCTGGAATTGGCCAACGCAATCTGGCCTTCCCTATCGAGCAGGACGACGCCCTCACGGGAGTTCTCAAGGGCATCCGAAAGCCGTCCCTGCGCTGAACGCCGCTGCGCTACCTCTCGATCCACCATCGCCCTGATGTTTTCTCGCATTCTCCCCATGGCAGTCAGAAGAGTGCCGAGCTCATCACCGCCGCCTTCTGGAATGTTTGTGTTCAAGTCGCCATCGGCGATGCTTCTTGCCGCTTTGGAGGCAATCGCGACTGGACCAATGATCCGGCGCACCAAAATCCATGAAAACAGCCCGGACAGAAGGAGCGCGACGATCAACCCGCCGACGTTGACTTGCAGATCGCGCTTGATCGCAGCAAGCGCCCGTTGACGAAATAGAAAGCCATCTCCGGCCGTATAGTTCACCAGTAATTCGATCTGCTGATTGAGAACGTCGGAATACTTTTCGAGATCGCCGATCTCACGCGTATTCGCTTCGATGCTCCCGTGCTCGGCGGCGGGCGCTTGAGCGAGACGGCGATGAAGCGCGATCCAGGCATTTGCGGCCTCCTGGACTTTGGCGGCCGCCTTTGCCGCGCGCGCGGACTGGGACCGCTCGGCCGCTATCGTCACGTCTTCCGAAAGCGTTTTGGCAAGCTCGTCAATAAGGGCTTCCAGTCGAGAATGGACCGTCGGGTCTTTTGTGAGAAGGCGTTGTGCAGACGCCACGCGCATGGCCGCGAAATCGGCGCCCGCCGCACGCGCGTAGTTGATCGACATCAGTGACTCGTCGAAGGTTCTGGCAACCAAGTCACCGGCGTGTCGGATACCGAGGGTCGAATAGCCTCCGAGGGCAGCCGCAACCGCGCTCATTGCCAGACAGAAGAGCAAGATCGCGGTTCGAATTGAGCCTCGCGCTCTGACAAGCCGCGACAGGCAGGCGACTGTGGGCCGAAGCGCCTCAAGAACCGCCTTCGGTTGCCGCATAACCCTCCCGACGAAAACACTCATCATGGTGTCTTTCGTTGCAAACAACTAATCGCAAAACATACGCGCGGACACAGTCGACCTGCCTCCGCCTCAAATTTCCCTAGTAATGACTGCAAGGGATGCGGAAATCGTTAAGATCAACCTGTGATAAGTACAGGAGCACTCACGCGCTCGGACGATCCGAGCAAGACGGTATATTTGGTAAAGTTGAAGTTTCAACGGGGTTGAACTGATGGTTAGACTTTTACCCTTGCGCGTGGGCAAGCTCGGTCTCCAGATCACAGCCGCGGTGACCGGCGGACTGCTCGCAGGCGCAGCTCTGGGGGCAAGTCCCTATACGATCTCGCAAAGGGATCGAGAATTCAGGCCACGAGAGATTATCATCAAGCGCGGCGAGACTTTACGGTTCATTAACGACGATGGTGAGCTCCTGCACCACGCCTATTTGAGTTCGGAGACCTTTGATTTCGATACCGGTGATCAGCAGCCGGGCAGTCAGTTCGAGGTGGTCTTCTCGGTGCCTGGTGACTATACGGTGCTGTGCGGCATCCATCCCAAGATGAAGCTTGGCGTGCGCGTCACCAAATAGCGCGCCTAAAGGATCGCGGTGTTGAAGATGGCGGCGTGGCCAACATAGTAGGCCAAGAGCGTAACTGTCAGCGCCGCACACAGTCCGGCCGGGGCGAGCCACGGACGTCGATAGGCGACCTCCGTCGGCCGATTGTCGGAAAGGATCGCGATCAGTACGACGATAATTGCTGAGTGCCCGATAACATCAAGCTTGCCGAATTCGAAGCACGCGCTGATGAACATGCCGAGCAGCATGGCTGCAGCTACACGACGAACCAGCGGCGTCCAAGCAAGCGCAAAGGCGAGTGTGAACTCGACCATGCCTGCTGCCCGCATGTAGAACTCGTTGTCGAACCCAAACGTAATACCAGGGTGCTCGATCAGAAGCGGGAAACTCCATTCCGGATAGGCCCACTTCTCTATCGACGCCCACATCAAGGTAACGGCGGTCGTGTAGCGCAAGACGTCGAGCGGCGGAACGCCGAACAGATTCCGTTGCAACCCGGTGAGAGCGAAATAGGCCGCGATGCCCAGAAAAATCGGATAATCGGCAAGATGAAACGTGCCGTAATCGCGCACGGCAAGCCCGAACAACACGACAATTCCCACCGCGGAGAGCGGCATGGTGCGACGCGACAGCAGGCCCGCTGCGATGGCGAGCTGCAGAGGTCCTACCATTGCGGACGACGTTTTCAGTTCGGGGGTCAGGATGATTCCTCCGACCGCCCAGACCGAGATGAAGAAGAAGCCGCAGACCGCGCGGATCATTACCTCGGTGTGCAAGCGCAGGCTTTCCGTGAAACGGTCCAGTGAGCGGGCCACTAGCTCGCCGAGCGACGTGCGCTCCACCACACAACCTGAAAAGAACCAGAGCGAGGCAACGCCCAGGAGGATCTCAAAATCCTGGCAGAGAACGTTTTCCAGGCCTCGCGGCTGACCGGCAGCGTCATAGGCGCAAAACCACTTGACGTGGGCGCTGGCGGCTCGGGTCCCCAGGACCCAGAAGGAGAATCCCGTGATGAACCTGGCAAACAGCGTAAGTCCCGAGATACCGATATGGTATCTCGTCCCAGAGACCCAAACATTTCAAGATCCGCCCGTCCTGGAAAAGCACAGCTTTAACGATTTATTCATCTTAGCATAAATTTTAAGGTTTGCGGCGTCCGCGACACCCGCTGGTTGATTGGTGGTTAATATGGCCGCTCCGGGCGGATTTCAGCGCCGTTCAAGTTTTACCGATTTCGAGGACGAGCCTTCAATCCCGATGTCGTACTGAACATCAGGCAATCGGACGGCTGGAGCAGTCCATGTTCGAAGCGTTACGTACGGCGCGTGTGGCAGTAGGCTCGGTGCTCGCCTGCGGCGTAAAGCGTTACGCAGCGCGGACCGAGACCCTGGAGGCTTGGACGGGCGCACTACTTGTGATCGGCTTTGCCCTGCTGGGGTCGGCATTGCCGCACATGCACTGAGGTCCGTTGCGGCGACGCGATTGGGGCAGCCAATTAGCGCAGCAAGTCGGGAAGAGGCGCGGCCGGAGACCAGGCGGTAAGCGTCTGAAGAAAAGCGAGCAGGTCGGTCTTTTCCTCGGCTGTAAGAGCTAAAGGCTTGATCGAAGGGGATCGGCTTGGACGGTCAATCCCACCCTGATCATAAAGTTCGATGACCTGTTCGAGGGTTGCGACCGATCCATCATGCATGTAGGGCGCACGCTTCGCCACATCGCGCAATGTCGGCGTCTTGAATGCGTACTGGAGCTTTTGTGACGTCGGAAACAGCCGCCCCCGTCCGATATCCCCGTCCTTTGCGGTGCCGATATCCTGAAACGATCCATCCGTAAAGGACGGGCCGCTGTGGCAGTTTGAACAACGCCCTTTGCCGTTGAAGACGGCAAAGCCGCGTTTTGCTGCCGCGCTGATCGCAGTTTCATCGCCCATAATCCAACGGTCGAACGGGGACTCGCCGGCAACAATGGTGCGTTCGAACGTCGCCAAGGCAGCTTCGATCCTCGGCCGGGTGATCGCACTATCGCCATACGCGCTTGCGAACGCATCGAGGTAGGCCGGGGCGGCGGACAGACGAGTAATCAACTCCGGCTCTGTGAGATTCATGTTCGACCGACCCGTGATTGGACCAAACGTGACGGATTCGATGTCCTTGAACTTCCCGTCCCAGCCCAGCGGCTCGATGAACGCCACATCAATCAGAGTGGGTGCCCGCAACGGCAGGCCTTTGGGATCCTCCCCAACCGCTCGCGCAAGGCCGTCTCCCCACGACAGCGACGGATTGTGGCAACTTGCACAGGAAACGGTACCGGACCTCGAGAGCAGCGGATCGAAGAACAACATCTTTCCGAGAGCCGCTTTTGACACCGAATAAGGATTGCGGTCTGGGAACGGAATGGCCGCCGGCCGGCGGTAGCCGGCGCGGATCTCCGCCGTCCCATCTGATTTCTCCGCTGCCGTCGCGGCAAAGCGCTGCCCCAGCAGCATGCATGCCGCAAGCAAAGCCAGGCTGACCCAGACCTTCATCGGCGCCTCGGAGGGAAATACGGCTCGTTGTATAAATAACTTGGTCAAGGAAGTCTTAACGGCCCTGTACCCCATTGCCTCGAAATGCCCACTCCCTTGCCATCGGCGCAGGCTCTAACTGACCTCGCAGGCTATCGCGGCCCTGCACGCTTTGAAAAAAGCTGACTATTGATCAATCATGCACCTCGGAAGCCGGCCACACCGATTTGGAAGCTAGAAGTGCCGTTTCGACGCCGACCCTGCTCCGAGGCGCTGCGGGGGCGCTGCCCAGCGGCCAATATCGTCCGGCTGCGTAAGAGAGCATCTCGAATTCAAGCCCATCTGCAGGCTACAGAGCAGCGCAGTCATCCCGACCTCGTCCTCGCAGGACGTCGTCCCACCTTGTCGGCGGGAGACGATTACCATCGCCGAAGAAAGACGATCACGACCGCGCCCTCGTGACGGTGAGGCGAAGCCTCTGCCCGTCCTCCAGAAGAACAGATAACACCGGGGAGTTGCCGGTGGTCTTGCCGATGGAAACCGCGGCCTTGCGCTGGCCGAAGGAGTAGTGTCTCAGGAGGGCTTCCTTGAAGTCCTCCGCTAGCATTTCCAGCGGGTCTGAAAGCACGGTGGTTGCCATAGATTTGGCTCCTGCGCGCGTTGAAACTTCAGCATACTCCTCTTGCAATGCTATTTACGGCGCACTTCCCTGCACTTTGGACACTTTCCTGCGCCACCGAAGCATTTCGCGGCGGAATTCACCTCAGACGATATTGGAGAGGGCCCCAGAAGCGGCCGAAAACAGGTCTAACGAGGTGTTCGGCGTCGGCAGAATTCGGGGGAGCCCGGCAAGCTCGGAAGCTCGCACGCGAAGCGCTTCGCATCTTTCCGATAAGGCGCCGGATTTCGGCAACACAAGGTCCTAGATCAGGGAATTCCGCTTTAATTGCATAGTAATGTCAGTGCGTCCGAAGCAACGAACCGAGCGAACAAATGGCTCGTTTTTACTTCAACCTGGAAGGCAAGCACAATGTCGACGACCCCGGCGGGCTGGCATTCGAGAACGAGCTCCAAGCCTTTCGTGCGGCACAACGTCTAGCAAATGCCCTAGCGAGTGTTCAGCCTCCACTACGGGGTACAACTTGCGTGGTTGTTACACGTAACGACCGAGGTGAGTCCTATTACGTGAGCGTTTGACCGAGCTTACCGATCAAAGCTTTCGGCCGTACTGCGCTTCGTTGCTGCGCTTGCCAACTGCCCTCATAAACCTGCCTTGCTGCCCCACACGGGCGTTCGCACGCCTTTGGTCCAAAATCCAAAAGGAGGGCCTGCTCAAGTTACATCGATCGTTTCTGCGAGAGATGTCTCATCTGATCGCAAACTGGGGGCAAAATGTTACGGGGCAATCAACGATTTATTCTATTGTTCGATCTGGCGATGGCGCCTCATCCACCCTTCTCGGCCTTTTCTATTTGACGCATCGAATTCATCGACCGAACCGGGTGGCTCGGTGGGGGTCGTCCGATGATGCCCGCCAGAACCGACTCCTTAGATCGCGGATCGCCGTTCAAGAAATTGGCGGGCTTAAGACTGCTCATTTTTTTGCCCTCCGCCCTATGTCAACCAGCAGTCAACTTGCGGATATACGCAACGTGCGGAGCGCATGTGAATGCAAGCCCACCAAATCGAGTAGTTGAAACGATAACGTTCCGTCAGCAAGCTCCAGTGACTCTGTCTTCCATCCGAGAGGACAGGCCATGAGGGACAATGATGACAAAAGAGAAGGAGAAAACAGCAAAGAAGGGCGGAGGGAAGCACGAATTCTTCGTGGTGAATCTGACCAAAGAAAAGCTTAAAGGGCATGTTTTGTGGAAAAGCAGCGGCAACGAGATCAAGGTCGATGTCGAAGGCCTTGAGCCGGGCAAGCGCTCGCTGCGAAAGCAATTTTACCCATCCAGTGGCAACCGGAACTATTGGCGCTGGTCGGAACGAGACGGGGAGTACCAGCCGAACTGTGACAATGGCTATACATATGCTATTGTAACCATCAGCAACTACGGAATCCGAGTGCTTGCTACCGACACGAGCCCAGATACATGGAAATGGTAAGGCATGACGCGACATGTCAGCTGCTAATCTCTGACTTTGCGTGTCTGCTTCCATTCCAGGAAGCGCTGGGCGCCGGCGCAGAATAAACGTCCAGATCGCAAGACATTTTTGGGCTTGATTCGCGAACGGCGCGGCCGACAGCTTGAACGTGCGTGCCGCGATGGCTACCCGACGGTCTCGTCCTGTTCGCGTGCAAGTCGTTCCAATCCTGCGGAAGGGCGGCGCTGTTCGTGAATACTAAGCCGATGACGTTAGCATTATGCGCTCAGCAGTCCGGCAAGCGTATTCGCTAGGTCAATTCAGGCGGTCTCGTGATGAACTGTCTTGCTTACGTCAGAGTATCCCACCAACGCTGCGACCATCTTTCGATGGCGGTGCGCCAGACCTCGCTAGCGATTTTTCGTCGTGCAATCGCTTGACTCTCTGGAGCGTTGCGTGTCGACGGCCTGTGCCGTCTAGCCCGGTTGGTTTATCTAGCGCAGCGACGTCGTCATACCGCGACTAAGTCTTTAGCAACCTTGAGCGGTGACGCTTTAACCGATTTACTGGCCGACTTGGCCGCAAATTCCATCGGCTCCTTTCAAGGGATCGATTTCCCTGCGGGCTTCAGTAGCGGGTTTATTCACGACCGACAGCTTTGACCAAGCCGGGAATGACGAATTCGTCGAACTCATTCAACTCGCTGTAGCCTACAGTCGCCATCTGTTCGATCACGGCCTTTACGTGAGCCTTGGAAAGCTATGTTCCTTCAGCAAATCCATCAAGAGCGGATTAGGTGGGCATCATCCGAGATCTCCAGCTCGGCCTTGATCAATGCGCTGATGTCGGCCTCGATCTCGGCGATCTCGCTGTCAAGGACCTCAATGAGATGGCCGATACCAATCGGCCATGCCGCGATCGCCGGCCTCGCTTCTTCTGTTCTTCTCCTGGGCGCGCGCGTGAGAACCAGTTGATCCCGCCGTTTGCAAGCTCGCCAAGGCCTTGCTGGCCGCGGTTGCGGCCGGCTCGGTCGCCGGCTGCTGCGTGGCGCTTCCCACGTCAACGCATCACAGCCTAAGCTCTAATCTGCACAGGAAGAGCGGAATAACCATGCACAAAGTTAGACGCAATTCGCCCGGGCTCGCCGACGACCTTGACTTCCAGCCGCGCATTCAACATTTCTTCCCAGAGGAGTTTCAACTGCAGTTCCGCGAGATGTCTGCCAACGCAGCGATGGATGCCGAATCCGAACGAGAGATGCTGCCGCACGTTCTTGCGGTCGATGCGAAATGTGTCGGCGTTCTCGAAGACCTCTTCGTCGCGGTTACCAGAGATGTACCACATGACGACCTTGTCGCCCTTTCTGATTTGTTTCCCACCTAGGACAATATCGGTCGTTGCATTGCGGCGCATATGTGCGATCGGCGTTTGATACCGGATGATTTCGGACACGGCGCTCGAAACCAATTCGGGATTATCGCGTAGCCTTCGCAGCTCGGAGGGGTGCTGGTTCATGAACAGGAGGCCCCCGGTAATCGAATTACGCGTGGTGTCATTTCCCCGACGATCAGCAGAATGAGATTCCCAAGAAACTCGTTCGGCTCCATGTGTCGAGTTGCAGGCGAGTGCGCCATCAGGGAAATCAGGTCCATGCGTGGCTCGGCATTGAATCGCTCGTTCCAAAGCCGCGTGAAATACTCCAGGCACTCCGACAAGATCGTGCTTCGCTCATCCCAGCTATCGATCGCATGACCCTTTTTCGGAATTGCAACAGCTACGTCTGACCAATAGGTCAAGAGCCGCCGATCCTCAAATGGAAAGTCGAATAGCGTGGCCAGCATCTGCGTCGTCAACTCGATGGAGACCATGTCCACCCAATTGAAGTCCTCATTGCGCGGCAAGCTGCCCAGAATCGTCTTGACCCGACAGCGGATCAAGCTTTCGAGCTTCGTCAGGTGTTCCGGTGCGACGATCGGACTTACAGTATGGCGCTGCTCGGCATGTTTAGGAGGGCCCATTTTGATGAAACTCTGGGTCCAATGCTGGTCAGGCACGTCGACAATAACGACACCCTGCTCCGACGAGAACGCTTTGTGATTTGTATCTACCGCCACGATATCTCGGTATTTCGTTACGGACCAATATGGACCATAAGCGCTGGCTTTACAGTAGTGAACGGGGTCTTCCATTCGCAAACGCTTGAAGTACCCCCATATGCTGTCGTCCTGAAAGCGCTTGGCTTCGCTTACATCCAGATTGGTCAGCGGGATCTGCCACACATCATCGGCTCTCAAGCGCGCCGATCGCGTTTTCATGACCATATTGTTCTCTCTGAGATCTACGGATCTGGTCACGATCCATAGTTCGAGCTGCCGTGGCGTTTTTTGGTTGCGCGGGTCGTTGCTCAACAGAGTATCCCAAAGTGCAAGCAGCCTCCCCTACCATATCCGACAGTAAGAACCGCATTGAATTTTCGAATCGCGCCTCCAACAAACGTTCCGATTTTGGCTGGGGCGGCTTCTATGTCGGTGTCAACGCCGCCGGTGGTCTTCGATCCGCTCTTGGTGCGAGGTGGCATAATGCAGCCGGAGGCACGTTCGGCGGCCAAATCGCTTATCGTGGCGAACTCGATGTTCGGTTTGGAGGCGCACGGTAACTGGGCCGATTCAAAGGCGCAACCCAATCTCGCTTTAGGCGGCGTCCAGGATGAAACCAAGTTCGATGCCTTCGGCCTGTTCACGAGCCCGGCCTACGCGTGAAACAACGTGTTGCAAAACAGTAAAGTGGTGCTGCGGTGGCCCGCGACAAGTACCGCGTCGTCGATCACGCCGGTTGACGGTTCGGAGCGAGTTCGACTTCAAGGTCTGCACCTACGGTGCCATTCCCGGCGCATCTCGCTGGAGGCGCCACCGGTTCAATGGGAATTTTCGCCAAGGCCTAATCGATATGCGACTCACAAAAACTTCAAACCGAACGGTCAGCCTCATACTCAGGGCGCGGCCTTATCCCGACAAGAGTGTTAGATAGGGTGCAACAAGCGCTCAGTCGTCATCGAAAACGGTCGGCAGGACAATGCCGTGCGTCGTTTCGATATTCCCGCAAGCCTTGGACTTACCAGTCCGTAGCAGCCTCCAGACATGTCACCAACGTACTGTTTCAGCAATCACGTTGCTGCTACCTTAAAGTGCGAAGTCTCTGGAAGGGGAACCGCGGTTGGTCTCCTTGCAAAAGCGAAACTTGGCGACATCAACTGCAAGCAACGCAGCTTTCAAGAAGCAAAAGGGGACGTATCTCAGCGGGCCCCATACGAGGAGGGCCGAATGACAGTTTGGTCTTTCCTGCCGCCGCAGGGCCGGCTCAAGAAGAATTGCCTGTAGCCGAGCGTCGCCTTAGCATCAGATGCGCTGTTTGCTTAAACCATTTCATCGGTAGGCCAATGTAGTAGCCGCGCCTGCGAAGCTCTGGTTCGGACCTGTTGAGCGTTTCGCAAATGGATTTCACAGGCGTGCCTGCATCAACAAGCTCGCGCAGCAGTTCGTCTTCTCGTTTGGTCCAGCGAGAAGCGCGCAGAGTAACTTCATTCAACCTCTTAGCTCCAATTTCACGCGGTTCTGGCGAAGAGCTCTCCCCGGCGAGACCCTGGCTCAGCCAATACCGTGCTGAGCCCGTTGCCAAAGCTTTGTCTGAGATTCGTTCGCGTTCTGGAATGCGCAGTACAGTCCCAATCAGGATATGGAAAATTCATTTGAACAGGCTCGAGTGTGACCGAATGTAGATGTTCTATACCGACGTTTCTTCCCAGTCATAGCGTCGGCCTCAAAATGAATGGCAGGGGAGGCATTCCTTCGAAAGCTATACGTTCGCATAGGTCGTCCTATCAGAGAGTATCCGCTGACCCAATTCTGTTGGCACGTATCCCTGTACCACCATGCCGCGAAGGCTGTCCTCGAGCCATGCCTTGCGTCCGAACTCCTTGCAGCCGCGAGCTTGCATGGCCTTCCCCCCGATACTGAGCAACGCTGATCCTGTCCCGGACCACCTCGACAACCGCCAGCCACGTGATCAGGCGATCCTCGGCCAGAACGCCGAATACTCGCCAGCTGCGTCGGCGTAGAGATACGCGTGTCCTTTCCGTCCATGCTTTTCGATGCGTAGTATTTGCGGCGGACCCGATCTTTGCTGAAACACGGACATGAGATTCCGCTTCATCGAAGATCGCCGCGCCGATTATCCGGGGACGCTGCTGTGCGACATGCTCAGCGTCTCGCCGGCCGGCGATCACGCTTGGCGCTCGCGCCCGGAGAGCCGACCAATCGTGATCTCGTCGACGACATCGGGCGGATCACCGCGACACCCGCGGGCGTTATGACAGCCCGCGTATCCATGTCGAGTTGAAGGCTCAGGGCCGGGGGGCGAGCCGTGCTCGCATCGAGCGGTTGATGCGGCGTCGCGGCATCAGGGCCACCATGGCGCGACCACGCCGGGTGCGGACCACCGACAGCCACCACGACCTGCCAATCGTCCCGAATCTGCTCGACCGCAACTTCATCGCCGCTGCCCGAACTAGATCTGGCTGGCCCATATCACCTACATCGAGACCGATCAGGGATGGTTCTATCTGGCCGCCGTCATGGATCTGTACAGCCGCAGGATTGTCGGCAGGGCGATGGCGGATCATTTGCGCGCCGACTTGCCCTTGGCGGCCTTGCGGATGGCGAACTCGGCGCAGCGGCTAGGTGCCGGCCTGATCCGCCATTACGATCGCGGCGTCCAATATGCCTCGGCGGATTACCGCACGCTGATGCAATCCGTCGGCCTCAGGGCGTCGATGGGCCGCAAGGGCAAGTGCTATGACAATGCTCCCATGGAGAGCTTCTTTCACGCGCTCAAGACGGAGCTCGTCCACGATAGGCACTATGCAACACGGGCAGAAGCCACACGGGATATCTTTGCCTATATCGAGGCCTTCTATAATCGAAACTCGTCGCCGTCGGCATTATCAGCCCGATCGAGATGGAGCTGAAAGCAGCTTAACTCTGTCCATTTTTTTGGGGGGAAGATCATCTTTTCCATTAGCTCCTCTTCTATTTTCTCTAGACCGCGTCAGCTTCTCGAAAGCTAACGGTAGGTACCGGGGGGCTTGAGAGCGAACGGCGCTGCTCAGATATGCGGCCGGCCCCAACCCGACAGGAACATGGCCCCATTTAAGAACATCAACCCATTGGACGGAGATTTTGCTACCTACAACTCCACGGTCCAACAGCCCCAACAGCAGCAAGCGGAATTTGAGCAGCATTTGAACGAGCTGCATCAAGCGGATGCCCTTAATCCCGACAGAGAGCTTTTCGATATCTCTGAGGAAGACGATCGCCTCATTAGAGCAGCGGCTGATGCAGCCCTCGATCGAAGGGGCGAGCCGAGGGCTGTCACAATCGGTAATTATGAACGTAGTCTTCGCAAATTAGCTGATGCGCTCAAGCCTTCTGGCCAAACTATTACTATGCTTGATCATAAGTCGTTGCTCGATCATGCTAAACGGTTGTTTCCGAGAGACAAGGTAATCGTTCCCGCGTTGTCAATGCTCAGTCGGCATCGTGAGCCCGACGCCCCCGCTCGCCCCATTACACCACAATATCGTGCCTCCAAAGAGGACGAGGACCTCATCAGAAGGGCGGCTGAAGGAAACTTTTGTCGGACGATCGGCCATCAAACCGGCGAAGATTATGCTAACAGACTTCGCAAGCTATCTGCAGCGCTCCAGCCTTCCTCAATTGCTGTGCTCGATCACGGTTCGCTGGTCCGTCACGCGAAAAGGTTGTTTCCGGGCAACGAGAGGCTCGTCTATGCGTTGAACAGGCTTGATGATTACCGCAGGCGGGGCGCTTCGCGCCGGAAACGAGGGGGTTCGCGGTTGGCATTAGAGCCGGCGGCCAATGCGCCGGTGCAAAGTGTCCGTCAGGAGCAGCTTTTGGATACTGAGGCCTCCCGGTCGGCGGGCGTAGCGCCGCCGACTGTAAGACGCGCTGTCCTGAATCCTTATCCCAACGACTTGGCCCTCATCGAAGCGTACAAAGCAGCGCCCGCGGAAGGGATCTCTGAAGATACGGCCATCAATTATGCAAACCGTCTTACAGGGTTCAGCGTCCACCTGCGCAAAAAAAGCAAGCCGGGGATTGCTGCTCGCCTTCACGACGGGTCGCTGGATACAGATGTCAAGGACTATAAGGACTCCGACGGTCGCTACGTCGGTGCGGCACTGGCTCATTTTCGGAAGTCGCTGCCGCACGGAGCGTTGGAACTTGGGCAGCACACTGATCCCGAAGACGCGGTCGCGAGGCGCGTCGGGAAGTCCCCTGCGCAGCACAGCGCGTCGGAGGGAAGCGCCAGCGGGCCAGAGATCCTGCTGCCTGCGGAAGGTCACGATCAGGATGTGATTTCGGGGATGATGGACGAAGCCGACCCGTCGTCCCTTTCGAGCCAACCCCGCGCGATCATCAGGCACCGGATCCCGATGAAGCCATTCACCCGTTGAACTGGCCACACAACGACCAGCCGGCTCCGGACGATCTGACAGGGAGCAACCTCCTACCAAGCGACGAGGTCCTTAGCGGTAAGGATTACACGGGGCAGTGGAGACCAGCGACGAGGCAGAAGACGCTAAGCAATCCCCACGGAGATGCCACCGGGCGGCAGCTGAGCGAGATCGGCAATTCAGGCGGTCGCGTGCTAATGCAAGGCCCCATTTATCAACTGAGTGCATCGCCATGGGAGGCGCAACTCATACTGCGGGGGAGCGGGCACCAACACGTCTCGGCGCCGCATGACGAAGACGGGGTTGTTGCATCGCCCGTCGTCCTCCCTGCGGAAGATTACGATCAGGATCTGCTCTGGGGGGCCATAGAAGAAGCCCCACCGCCGTCTCTCGAGCCAACCCCGCGCGATCATCATGCACCGGATCCCGATGAGGCCATTCACCTGTTGAACTGGCCGCACAACGACCAGCCGGCTCCGGACGATCTGACAGGGAGCAACCTCCTACCAAGAGACGAGGTCCTTAGCGGTGAGGATTACACGGGGCAGTGGAGTCCAGCGAAGAGGCAGAAGACGCTAAGCAATCCCCAAGGAGATGCCACTGGGCGGCAGCTGAGCGAGATCGGCAATTCAGGCGGTCGCGTGATGATGCAAGGCCCCATTTATCAACTGAGTGCTTCGCCATGGGGGGCGCAACTCATACCGCAGGGGAGCGGGCACCAACACGTCTCGGCGTCGCATGACGAAGGCGGGGTTGTTGCTTCGCCCGTCGTCCTCCCTGCGGAAGATTACGATCAGGATCTGCTCCGGGGGACGATAGAAGAAGCCGGCGCACCGTCGTCTCTCGGGCCAACCGCGCGCCATCCTCAGGCCCCCGATTTCGGGGAGGCTGTTCGTCACTTGAACTGGCGCCACGGCCACCAACGCGCCCCCGACGAGTTGATCGCTGCGCTAGACAGGAGCGGCCTCCCGCCGAGCCAGGAGAACCAACTGACCAGCTTATTGATCAACGGTGAGCACTACACGGCGGGGCTGATGCCAGCAGGGATGACGACGCAGAGCACGCCACTCAATTCGCGAAACGTTGCCATTGGTCTAAGATATCGACCGGAAGGCGTTCCGCAGCTCAGCTCGCGCCCGGAGAATCACGCCTCGCCAGAACACCTTGGGAGGACGATGGAGCAAGCTGGGCCCGTGTCCGCCATGGCAGAGGCGACGTCCCCCGCGGTCGGCGAGAGTTTTGATGTTTCATTCGCCACTCCCGAGGACTTTTCCCACCGTACCCAGCCCGTCCCGGACAGGATGCTTTCTAGGTTGCGCCAGTTCGGCTTCTTGCCGAACGCGGCGCAGCGGGTCATGAGCTACAACATCCGCGGAGAGCGCTACTGGGCCGTGTTGGGGCCGGAGGGCTTAATGACTTTCAGCTCATCCATCACCCTCCAGCTGATAGTGAAGCTGCGCCAGCGGCACCGGCGAGAGCTCCGGTAGACATCTACGGCGGTCTTGAGTCACTGGTCGGTTGGCCGTCCACGGCGCAGCAGCTGGGTGATGGCACTAACTATCTGTCGCTGTTCCCGCGGACACCGTCGGACGCTCAGATCGGGGCTTTGGGTCCGACAGCGCTCCGCGACCACAGCGGTCTAGAGCTTGGCGCCATCGACTGGCTCGGCGATGAGCATATCGCGGCGGATTACGCGCTCCTAGAGCAGGAGTTGCAGAGGGACGATCCGGATCTCGCCATGCGGACGCGCTTCGCCGATCCGCTCATAGCCCATTATCATCTGCGCTTGGGCGCCGATGGCATCGCGCTTCGCGCATTCCAGCGTCTGGTCCATAATCAGAACGGAAACGACACGGCGGACTTCCTATTCCTGCCCCTGAATGATGCCAGTGCTACGGATCCTAATCGCCGCGGCACCCATTGGTCGCTGCTGCTCATTGATCGCCGCGAGCGGGCCTGGCCAGTCGCCTATCACTACGACTCCAGGGGAACCACCAACAGCGCCATTGCAGCAGAACTCGCAGGAAGGCTGGGCTCTCGCCTGCAGCCAGCCCGCCTGGCCCAGCAGCAGAACGGTTATGATTGCGGCGTGTTCGTGGTGGACGGCACGCGGGCGCTGGTTAGACGATTGGCCCAAGGAGAGCGGCCACAGCACGAGCCGCTGCACCTCGACAACCTCGTCGCCGATCGGCAGGCACTTCAATACCGGCTGAGAACCATCCCGACTTGGGCTGATGGAGGTGGCTGAACGGCTCACGCCGACACCAAGTTGCGGTGGCTCCCTCTGTTTTGAGGATCGGCGGATCGAGACGCGCTCTCTTCCAAATCGTTGGCAAGCGGACCCAGTCGATCGGCCGCAGCAATCAATCGCCTGCCGACTCCAGGCCGGCCAGACGTTGTCGCGCCACGCAGTGGGTTCGAACGCAGGTCATTGCAGCGGGGCACTATGATGTTTCCAAACGCGTGCAGCATCGCGCTACACGCGCTTCAACTTGCGTGTCATGCTGATTTCTTTGAAGGCGCCTGACGTTGCGCCCTCGTTCGCCGGGCCACCAGCGTGCAGCGCCAGCAGCTATCCGATGTTGGAGAGTTCGTCGGTCAGGACTGGCGACGCTGGCTCGTCGAGGGCTTCTTTGCCTGTATCCGGTGGCAGTGCTGTATCCTCGTCCGCTGGGAATGTAATGTCCCCCCGAGAACTTCCTCGGCTGTGTTCAGCTTGCCTGCCCCCTATCGTGCTTCATGCAATTTACCCCATCAAGATGAATACGATGCAGTGGGTATTGCGAGCGAACTTGCCGCCCCGACCGCCACCTTATTTCTCCAGCTGTTCTGCGCTGCTGGCGCCAGATCGAAGGCAAGCAAGACAACGTTTGCGACGTTCTCGACCTTGAGAAGGATCACGGGCTGAGCCGCTACCGCCGGCCAGGCCACGCGACGGTTCAGCCAGCCGGCGGTTTGATCCGAGGTCGACCGGTCCTTGCTGATGAAAGCTCTCAATGGAGCACGATGGGTCATCCGTCGCGACAAGCTTTTATGCGTCAGATCCGATAACTCGATTTTATGCATTCTGGCGCATAATCCGCTCCTATGCGCCGGATCCGATATTCCGGTTTTATCGGATCTAGCACATAACAAACCTAGAGCCACATGACTGACCTTGCAAGAACGCCGCAGCAGATCGGCAATTTGGTCCGCCGCGCCCGTAAGAAGCATAATTTTAGCCAAACGCAACTCGCCGAACGTGCGGGCGTGCGGCAGGAGACCATTTCCCTGATCGAGACCGGGAATCCGGCGGCAAGGCTGGAGACCATCCTCGCCATACTAGCCGCGCTCGATCTTGAATACCGGATCGTGCCCCGCGGCAAGACCAGTCCAGCGGACATTGAGGATATATTCTGATGGCGCGCCGCCCCCGTCATGCGCCCTTGCGCGTGCTTCTCAACAACCGCCTCGTCGGCCGCCTCAGCAAGGCGGCAAGCGGCGCTATTGAATTCCGATACGAGGTGGTCGGGACAAACAACCACTACAGAATTGCCGAAGTGCAGGGCCGGCATTTCCTCCAGACGGGCGAAGCGGCGGGCGTACCGAAAAAGCTGGTGCAGGAGTCGATCGAAATGGTAGCTGCTACTGCTGAAGCTGCTCTCGGCAAAACCGAGGGCGAGTTGCCAAACCGATTTCCCGAGGCGATTCATACTTCCGTGAAAGCTGCCGTTATCCAGCGCTTGCATTCACTGAAAGTATCATAGCAAGCGGATCACGATCACTTGCATCAGCTGCAGGGCCAGCGACCAATCTCTCAAGGCAGTCGCAAACTTGGGAATGGCCAGCCGCTGCCCTTCGCAGCAGGCAGACATTCGAGCAGAATGGCGCGCTGTGGGGGATGCGGCTACCCTGCGACGTATTGATATTTTTAGCAGCAGCATCTGCTCGCCCAATTGGTGGATGGCGACTACATTCGCCAATGCCAGCGAACACGCGTTGACCTCGTCGTGCAGCTCCTTGTAGGTGATGTGCTTGGACTGCTAGGGATCGTCGCCTTCCCAGATGATCGCGGTCTGATTGGCGCGCTTGGCCAGATGCCGGTAGATGCAGTTCCCGGCGACGTTGAGGACGCCGTCCTCGAACCATTTGATGGAGATGTTCCCGGGCGCGTACGAGACGTTCTCGATTTTCGTCGGCGCCTTCATCCAGTCGATGTGCTTGGCCTGCTCCACCCAAAAACCGTTCGGGTCCGAGATCGAGGGCGCGTACATGTCCTTGTACTTGGCCTGGTCGAACCAGGCGCGCTTTGCCCACTCGGCCGATACCGGATATGCCTTGTCTCGGCGGCCACTCTCTTCTCTGCGCTCATCGAACATCCTCCGTTCGTTGTATACGTGCACATCTCGGAGGTGCGACTACGTTTTTTTAGTAATCCGGGGACGAAAAAGGGCCGCCGCCGTAAATCAGCAGCGGCCCATCCAGTCTAGGGAGGTTAAGCAGACAAGCCGGTCTGCCAGCGGATTGCTTACATTTTGCTCGTCGTCCGATGCCGAACGTGAACAATCAGTTGAAAGCCGGCGAGCGCAACATGACGATTTCGCCGATTCCCAACGTCCACGATCAAGTACTGATATCTCGACCGCGGGTTTCGGGCAGCAGTAGAGCCCCGATGATCGCGGTCGAAGCTGCGAACGCGATGGTGTACCAAAGCCCACCGAAAATATTGCCGGTTGCGATGACGACCGCGGTCGCGACGAATGGTGCAAATCCACCGATCCAGCCGTTACCGAGCTGCAGCGCCACGGAGACGCCGCTGTATCTTATGCGCACCGGGAACAGTTCGACCAGAAGAGCTCCGAGCGGCCCATAAACCATCGTCGCCAGGAACACGAGGGCAAATAGCACTCCGATGACCAGGGGACCATTAGGCTCCGCCGGTGCCTTCAATGCCGGTAGCCCCTTCTCGGTGAGCACCTTGAGGACCTTGGCCTCGTCGAAGGGCACGGCCGCTTCATCGCCGATCTGGACGGTGAGAGATGCCGCATCGGCCTTCACGACGTAAGGAACGGCGCGCGCGGTCAGGAACGACTTTACGCGGGTGCATTCTTTCGTCGCTTGGGGACTGAAGAGCTGACTGAACAATGATTGATCTTCGGTACAGTCGTTTGCGTGTATCACCACGGCCGTTTTCGCGCGGAATTCCGCGAGCGCGGGATTGCCGTAGGTTGCCAGCCCCTGGAAGAGAGGGTTGATCAACAACGCCGACAAGGCGCATCCCGCAACGACGATGGGCTTGCGCCCTATCTTGTCGGATAGCCAGCCGAACAACAGGAAGAACGGCGTGCCAAGAGCCAGGGCGACGAGCAGATAAAAGTTCGCCTGTTCGAGGCTCATTTTCAGAACTGTCGTCATGAAATAGAGGCTGTAGAAATGCCCGGTGTACCAAATCACGGCCTGACCAGCCACGACGCCGAAGATCGCGACAAGCACCAGACGCAGATTGCGGCGGTCACCGAAGGTATCGACGATCGGGTTCTTTGAGCCTTTGCCCTCGGCCTTCATCTGCTGAAACACCGGCAACTCGTGCAGCTTGAGACGGATATATAGCGAAAGGACCAGAAGGGCGATTGATCCGATGAACGGTATGCGCCAGCCCCAGCTCGCGAAGCTCTCCGCCGACATCGAAGAGCGACACAACAGGATCACGACTAGCGAGAGGAACAGGCCAAGCGTCGCCGTGATCTGGATCCAGCTTGTGGTGAAACCTCTACGGTCCGCATCGGAATGCTCAGCAACATACGTCACGGCGCCACCGAACTCGCCGCCGACAGCAAGACCTTGCAGCAGACGCAAGCCGACCAGGATGGTCGGAGCCCACCAGCCAAACGTTTCGAAGGTCGGCAGTAGCCCTACCGCCGCAGTCGCGAGACCCATCACCAGCATGGTCACGAGAAACGTCTTCTTGCGCCCGACGAGATCACCGAGCCGCCCGAAGACGACCGCACCAAACGGGCGAAGGACGAAACCCGCCCCGAAAGTCGCCAGCGCAGCGAGCAATGCCGCTGTTTCATTTCCCTTTGGGAAAAAGAGCGTACTGAAGAACGCGGCCAACGAGCCGTAGATGAAGAAGTCATACCATTCGAACACGGTGCCGAGGGCAGCCGCGAAGATGATGCGCTTGGTGTCGCGATCCAGATGTTGGGAAGCGAGGCCCGCTTGTGATTCCAGGGCGTGAACTGACATCTTGTCCTCCCGCATCAAACGTTTTGCTGCAAATGAGACGACACTTCTTCCAGACGTGGCGGTAACAAGCCTTGCCGTGCCACGAAATCCTCCAACAAGCGATTGAAGGTGTCCGGTCGCTCGAGCATTGGAAAATGCCCCGCCGATGGCACGTAAAAAAGCGTGCTGTTGGGAATGTTGCTCGCCAGCACTTCCGACTCGCTTGGAGGAGTGATGATGTCCTCTTCGCCGACGACGACCAACGTCGGCACGCGGATCTCACTAAGCCTTGCGCGGCTATCCGACGCATTAAGCGAGGCGATCGCCTGACGTGCCACGAAGGCTGAAGTCTGCGCCACCTCGTTTTTGGCAAAGTCGATGAGTGCGGGACTCGCAGCAGAACCGAAGGATCGTTCGATGACCTTCTGGCTTGCTGCGACCACGCCCAGATCATCGATGGCTTTGAGGACGTTATCGACGTTGACGTCGGCCCCCAAGCCGTGCGGTGTGGCTCCGACCAGCACAAGCGCCTTTACACGCTCGGGGTAGGACAGCGCGAAGTTCTGGGCCACGGTGCCGCCCATCGAAAGCCCAACGAGAACCGCCGAGTCGATCGCCAATGCGCGATACACTCGGAGTACGTCTTCGACGAAGGCATCGATCGTATAGCTTCGGTCTTCGGGACGTGGCGAACGGCCATGACCGGGTAGATTGATGCGGAGCATCTGGTGACGGGGCGAGAACGCCTCGACCTGCTCGCGCCAGAACTCCGCTGTAGTCGTGAAGCCGTGCACGAACACCAGCGGCATTCCCTCTCCCGACACCTGCACGACGGTGTCTCCGATTGTGATGGTTCTGATGGGTGTCATTCCGCTCCTCCCGAGATTGGTTTCCCAGCGAGAGGTTCGCAAGCGCCGTGCCATTTCGGCTTCTTGCGGCACGATGCCGCCTAACCCCGTGGCAGAGCGATCCAAATTTTGATGGCCGTGAAGGACCATCGTGGTTTGACGCCAATGGAGGGCGGGGCTAGTGTATCAATTACGTGACACACCTGTCGCATCACAGTGACACTCTAAAGAGACGGAACTGCTCCATGGTCCTTTCGCAGTGGATTGCCGGATCGTTGGAAGAGGCAGGCTTCCTGAGGCTTGTTCTCGATCATGTCTCAGACTGCCTCGTCGCGGTTGATACCTCCGGCACGATTGTCCTGATCAACCAGCCGTATTGCAGACTTCTCGGGGGCGCGGCAGACGACTTCGTCGGGCGGCACATCACCGACGTAGTGGGGCCACAGACCAAGCTTCATCTCGTCGCCCGTGGGGAAGGAAGCCATATTGGTTATCCGCTGAAGGTACGCGGCCACCAGCTCATCACGCGGCAGGTTCCCGTGCTCCAGGATGGCCAGATCATCGGCGCGGTCGGCCTGGCCCTGTTCTCGGATCTCGGAGCTCTGAAGAGAACTTTCCGACGCGCCACGCAAGCCGAACTCGAGATGCCCCAGGGCAACAAGCCTTGGCGGTCGCGGTTCAGCATGAGCGACATCGTAGGCCAAGGCGAGCTCATGGATACTTACCGCAATTCGCTTGAGGTGGTCGCCGGACACGACCTCCCCGTGTTGATCTCGGGAGAAACCGGTTCCGGCAAGGAATTGGCCGCCCACGCCATCCACGCGAGTTCAAGCAGATCCGAGGGGCCCTTCGTTTGGATCAATTGCGCTTCGATTCCAGGCGAACTGATAGAAGCTGAGTTGTTCGGTTATGAAGGCGGCGCGTTCACCGGAGCGCGGAGTCGTGGAAAGCTCGGGAAATTCGAGCTGGCTTCCGGCGGCACTCTATTTCTGGACGAAATTGGAGATATGCCGCTGCACCTGCAGGGCAGCCTGCTGCGCGTTCTCCAGACGAACGAAATAGTGCGCGTCGGCGGAACGACGCCAATTGCCGTCAAGGCCCGGGTGGTTTGCGCGACCAACCAATCGCTTCCAGAACTGGCTCGCGCAGGCCGTTTCAGACAAGATCTCTACTACCGCCTCGGCGTGCTGCCGATCGACGTACCTGCCCTTCGCGATCGCGATGACATCGAATTTCTCACCCGAGAACTTCTGAGGCGGATCGCAGAGCGCTTGGACGCGGTACCAAGAGACCTGAGCCGGAAAGAAATCAATTCACTCGCTGCACATAAATGGCCGGGCAACGTCCGCGAACTGGAGAATGTGCTCACGCGATTCATGGTCACCGGTCGCCTGACGACATTCACGGCAAGTCCAGGCCGAGAGCAAAAATCAGACCCTGCGCCGCAACCGCTCAAGCAGCGCATCCAATCGCAGACGGCCATCGAGATTCGAGCTGCCCTGGAGCAATCTGGCGGCAGCAAGCGCCGCGCGGCCGAGCTATTGGGCATCAGCCGCGGACATCTCTATCGGCTCATGAAAGAGCAGGCACTGTAGCCGCGCGAGTTGATCCGTCCGCAATCCCTCCTTTCCCAAGCCTAAACTTGGCCTCCAACTGAAGGCGAACGCCTGCGGGAAGCCAAGGCATCCACCGTCAGCTCACCGGCGACAATTATCTGCATCGGCCGGCGCGCGGTCAGCCCTGCCTTGCCAAGTAGCCACCGTAAATGTATCGCCTGACGAACAAGCTCACGACGCTGATCAGCAAGGCCCTGTTTTTCGGTTGTCTCGGGCATCTCCTTGCAAGTCGCGGTAATGAGCTGTACTGCACGCTCTATCGTTAGCAGCAATTCGACGATCGCGGATCCAAAATGGGTCCGAAAGTCGTCCAGCGAAAGTGCGCTGTCGAAAGCCGCCGGCACCCGCAACGAAACGGACTCTGAACTGTGATCCATTGGCAATCCTCATGCCGGTGACCTCGATTGACGCACCACCGCCGTCATTGAGCCATTACTTCATCAGGCGCGTCGACGATGCCTTCGTGTGAACGCCGTGCGTCGTCGCTGGGTCGGAGCTACGAATGAAGTAGTCCGACGGGTCTTCTTCGTGATCGCCGGCAGCTCGACTTCGGAACAATGCCCCCTATGCGGCTCTGACACTCGTAACAAAACTGGTAACTTCGTCCTGCAGCAGCCGCAGCTTACTAACCAAGCGTGCACTCGACCCAAGGACCGTGGCCGCCACCTGTCCGGTTTCAGACGTAGCGGTGTTGACCTCAGAGATGTTCTGCGAAACCCGGTTCGTGCCGGAAGCAGCGTCTCGCACGCTTTGCGCGATTGCTTGCGTTGCGACGCCCTGCTCCTCGACCGCCGAAGCAATCGACGACGATATCTCGTTGACCTCGGTTATGGTCGTCAGGATGCCTTGAATATTGCCGACCACTGAGGCCGTTTCGGCCTGGATCGACGAAATCTGCGTGCCGATCTCCTCGGTCGCCTTGGCGGTCTGCGTCGCGAGCGATTTCACTTCGGCGGCGACGACCGCAAAGCCTCTTCCGGCCTCTCCCGCACGCGCCGCCTCGATCGTGGCGTTCAACGCAAGCAGGTTGGTTTGCGCGGCAACCTGATTGATGAGTCCAACGACCTCACCGATCTTGGAGGCCGCCGTAGCGAGCCCCTGAACGGTCGCATTCGCACGCTGCCCGTCGTTGGCTGCCTTGTCGGCAACCTGAGCCGCCTGTGTTACACGATGGCTGATCTCGTTGATCGAGGCGGACAATTGGCTGGCGGCCGAGGCGACCATTTGCACGTTCTCGGAAGCCTCGTGACACGCCTCCGCAACTGAGTTTGCCCGCCCATTGGCATGATCGGCGCTCACCGACATGCTCTCGGCAGCCTTCTGCATTTCGCTCGCTTCGTCGAAAACCTCCCGCACGACGGTTTCGACGCTTGCCTGGAACTTGCCGGCAAGTTCGACCATCATCCTACGCTTGTCTTCATCAGCCATTTGCTTGAGTTCCTGCTGTTCGCCATGCATTTTACGGACGGCCGCGTTTTCTTTGAAGACACGCAGAGCGCGGGCAAGACTCCCGACCTCGTCGCGACGGGTCGTGTAGGGCACTTCGAAATCGTCCTCGCCCGAAGCGAGCTTCTCGGTAAGAGAGGTGACTGTGATAAGCGACCGCGTTACGCTACGACTGATGGCCAAGGAAATGGCGAGCACCAGAACGACGACACCAAGGCAAATCCACGCAAACGTCCAGGCAGTCTGTCGAAAGATCACGTCAATATCATCGACATAGATGCCTGTTCCGATGATCCAGCCCCAGGGCGCGAATCCTTTGACATAAGATAATTTGGAGACCGGCTGATCGGAGCCCATCTTCGGCCAGAGATACCCGTAGAAGCCGCTCCCCTGTTTCTGTACGATGTCGACAAAGCCCCGAAACAGGTAGTTGCCGGCAGGATCCTTGAAATCTCCGACCGGCTTGCCATCGAGCTCCGGCTTGGCCGGACTCATGATCATGTGCGGGACCATGTCATTGATCCAGAAGAACTCGACCTTGTCGTAGCGCAGCCCCTTGATCTCAGCGAGCGCCGCCGCCTGAGCCTGCTCGCGGGCAAGCTTTCCGTCAGTTTCGAGCTTGTAATAGTGCGCCAGGATGCCGTGCCCGACATCAACCATCTGGTGGATCTTGGCTTGTCGATCCGTCATCATCTGGCTGCGGATGTTGTAGAGCGCGATCGGCACCAGAGCGATCATGCCCGCAAGCGCGACAGCGATAACGACAAGGAACTTGGCTCTCAAACCACGAAAGAACATGGGGCTCTCACGACCAAAAATATGATCGACAGCCTTGCGCTCGTCCTCTTACCAGACGCTTAAATGTCGAGCCCTTGGCATAGCCAGTGCACGATATTGACGCTGTTTGGCAGGATTTGCACGCTCACGGAAGTTGCGGTGTCCCGCATCGCAAAACTAGCCTGCCCGACGGAGTATTCGTGCAACGAAGCGCAGGGCCGATGACGACGTCGCAAAAAATTCCGGTCACAGTGCTGACCGGCTTTCTTGGATCGGGCAAGACTACGCTGCTAAATCAGCTCCTCGAAAGCGGGCTGATGGCCGACTCCGCCGTCATCGTCAATGAATTCGGGGCCATCAGCATCGATGCCGAGTTGGTCGTCGGGGTCGACGAGGAAATCCTCCAGATCAACAATGGCTGCATCTGCTGCACGGTCCGCACGGATCTGGTTACGACGATCACCAGGCTTCTATCCGGGCCAAGGCGCATACGCCGGATCCTCATCGAGACCACGGGCTTGGCCGATCCCGCCCCCGTCATTCAGAGCTTCATTGTTGACGAGGCCCTGTCGGCCGCGACCACGCTTGATGCGGTCGTGACGGTGGTGGACGCCACCCATATCGATCGCTGGCTTGCCGACCAGAGCTCTGGCGAGAACGTCGCGGCCGAGCAGATCGCCTTTGCCGACATCGCGGTCATCAGCAAGCTGGATCTGGCTGAAGAAGGCGTCTTCGCCAAGACGGAAGCGGTCATCCGGTCCATCAATCCGATGGTTCGCGTGGTGGCCCCGATCGAAGGCCGGGTGAACGTCAGCTCGATCGTCGACGTCAGGGCTTTCGATCTGAAGAACTGTTTGGCCATCGAGCCGCGACTGCTCTCCGACCTCGAGCACGAGCACGATCAATCCGTGATCAGCGTGGAAGTCCGCGAGGATCGGCCCCTGGATGGACCTCGTTTTTTTCGCTGGCTCAACGCTTTCGTCCAAAAGAACGGCGAAGACATTCTCCGCTGTAAAGGCATTCTGTCGCTCGCAAGCGAAGCGCGCCGTTGGGTATTTCACGGCGTCCACATGACGCTCGACGGACGGCCCGGTCGCGCATGGGCCGCCAACGAGCCTCGCGTCAGCGCGATCGTCTTTATTGGAAGAGGTCTCGATGCGGCTCAAATTCGCGACGAGATCGCCAAACTGACCGAGAAGGACGCAAGTCTCGTTGCCTAAAACTGATCAGCAATCCGTCTTGTCCGATGCGCTTCCATGCCGGCCGGAGGCGTCGCTGGCTTCGTGTTCAAAGAATCCGTCTTCGTACATGCCGCCCCTAGCTGGCCGCATGCTCACTTTCAGTGAAAACCGGCTTTCAGCATGAAACTACAACACTATCTGGGAGGCCTGGAAGGCCTCGATCCGATCTCGCTCGAAACGCGCGTGTTCGTCGAGGCCTGGGAGGAGCGCATCTTCGGGATCCACACGGCGATGATGGCGCTGAGCCCGCAACTCGACCTCGAAGCGACGCCGAGTACGTTCAATACCGTGTGGACATGGGCAGACCTGCGCAAAGGCGCAGAGTCGATGAACCCGTTCGACTACTTCAAGTTCCGCTACTATGAAAAGTGGCTCGGCGGTATCTGCGGATACTTCGTCGCCAAGGGGTACATCACTGAGGCAGAGCTCGACGCACGCACCAAAGCCTTCCTGTCGTCGTCTCCCGCGATGCCTGAGGGTGGTGACGCCAAGGTCGATGCTCGCGTACGGAAGTATCTGCTGATCGGAGACGATCCGAAACGCGAGCGCACAGCCTCGCCCCGTTTCGCCGCTGGAGACATGGTCACGGTCGCCGATCCGAAATCGGTCGAACATACCCGCTTGCCCGGTCATCTCCGAAACAAAGTCGGCATCGTCGATAGTGTTTACCCCGACGCTTACACCTACCTTTGCGACACCGGACCCGACGGAATCGGACAGGCAATGACGGTGTATTGCGTCAAGTTCGATCCCGAGGATCTTTGGCCGGGCAATACCGAGGCGAACTTTACTTTCTACGCTGACTTGTTCGAGGCGTATCTCGAGCCGACGACCGCATCCTGAGGAACCGAGATGGAACGATTCGAGCATTCGAAGGACCGTGAAGCGGTGAACGCGGCGCGCGCACGCGCGCTGGAGGCCCTCCTCATCGAGAAAGGCGTCATCACCAGCGAGACCGTCGACAAGATCATGGCGATCTTCGCCACCGAGATGGGGCCGTTCAATGGGGCCAAGCTCGTTGCCAAAGCGTGGGTCGATCCCGACTTCAAGAGGCTTCTCGCCGAGGACACCATGGCCGCTGTCGAGACAATGAACTTCGTGACGAAGGGCGCCGGAGCTGAAGGCGAGCACATGAAAGCGGCGATCAACACGCCCGAGGTGCATAATCTCATCATCTGCACGCTTTGTTCGTGCTACCCTTGGCCGATCCTTGGGCTACCTCCGTATTGGTACAAGGACCCATCCTTCCGCGCGCGCGCGGCGCGAGAGCCACGCAAGGTGCTCAGCGAGTTCGGCCTTGATATCGACCCGAGCAAAGAAATCAAAACCTGGGACAGCAGCGCCCAGATTCGCTGGTTCGTGGTTCCCGAGCGGCCGGCGGGCACGGACGGCTTCAGCGAAGAGCAACTGGCAGCGCTGGTCACGCCGGAATCGATGATGGGCGTTGCCATCGTCAAGCCGCCCGGAACTTGACGTCCATGCAGACGAATTTCGAGCACTTCGCGTTGGGCAGCATGTTGGGGCAATCCGACATGCCGCCCAAGGACAACGGAAGCCTCTGCTTCGGCGCGCCGTGGCAGCGTCAGGCTTTTGGCATGGCGTTGGCCCTCTCCAAGCAGGGGGTGTTCGAATGGGACGACTTCCGTTCGGAGCTGATAGCCACGATCGCCGCGTGGGAGGCCATCCACGACAAGTCCGATCCGAGCTGGGACTATTACGAGATCTGGCTTACGGTGCTCGAGACGATGGTCGAAAGGTCCGGACTCGGCAGCCAAGGCGCTGCGGCGTCCTGATAAGGGGGCAAATGGCGACGCGCAAGTTCGGCGCTTACTCCCCCACATGCTATAAGTGCCGAACGCCTCAAGTCTCAATAGCTGCATGGTTGTCCGAATATCGGGCAAGTTTGGCCGAAACTGACGCATTCGCGGCGAACAACGGGAATGAAAGTTGCATAACAATTGATCTCGATTGAGGATTGTTGATGCGCATCGCCTTGCTTGCACCGCCAGGGGTTCAATCTCTCGATATCGTCGGCCCGGCCGAGGTGTTCTGGGAGGCGGCCAGACGGCTGGGAGATCCGAACGCCTACACGGTGCAGGTGATCGCCGGGTCGGCTGATCCGGTGCGCGGAACGGGCGGACTGCGGTTCGTGGCCGATCGCCATATCTTCGATCCCGACGAGCCGATCGACACGCTCCTCGTCGGCGGCGACCCGTCATTTGCGGCGGTCGATCCCGCCATGGTCCAATGGCTACGGCGCAGGGCCGGCACTGTGCGGCGCCTCGGCTCTGTCTGCACCGGCGTCTTCCTGCTCGCGGCGGCGGGCCTGCTCGAAGGAAAGCGCGTGACGACGCATTGGGAATGCGCGACGCGCTTGCGGAATGAATATCCCAACGTCGACGTGGATTCCGATCAGATATTCATCAGGGACGGCAATCTTTGCACGACGGCCGGTGTCACGGCCGGGATGGACCTTGCGCTCGCCCTCGTCGAGGAAGACTACGGACGCGAGCTGGCGCTGATCGTCGCGCGCTACATGGTCATGTTCCTGAAGCGCCCCGGTGGCCAGTCGCAGTTCAGCGCGCATCTTGCAGCGCAAATGTCGGGCAAGAGCAAGATTCAGCAAGTCCAGCAATACGTTCTCGACAATCTCACCGCCCCGCTTTCAGTCGATAATCTGGCCGAACAGGCCGGAATGAGCGTCCGGAATTTTACGCGCGTATTCCGCCAGGAGATGAACATGACGCCCACCGAATTCGTGGACGCGGCAAGGCTGGACGCGGCGCGCCTGCTTCTCGAGGATAGCGCAAAGTCGTTGCAGCAAGTCGCGATCCGATGCGGCTTTGGCAATTCCGACGGTATGAGGCGGGCGTTCATCCGCAACTTGGGCATTGGCCCTGGCGAGTATCGTCAGAGATTTCGCAGCGCCTGGGCCGGCACGCGCCACACCGCCGCACCTCATGCCGCCGGCAGCCGGCCCTAGCCAACAGATGCCTTTCCGCTGGTCGACAGAAGCCGCCGCGGTAAGCCGCGGCGGTGGCGATGAGACTTGCTCACCGGATTCTTACGAGCTCACATGATATTGTGCAGCAGGGGGCGCACTTTCGCGCACCGATGGCCGATGTCGACGTGAGTTTGGCCGATCGCACACGGCCAATTCCATTACATTTGTAACCTAGCAACTTGCCTGGTCGGGAGCTGATCAGCCCGCTCCGGCGGAGGCCGAGCTGTGGGCGACGGCGTTTGTCCGCGATACGCCTCGATCGCCGACTATCCGCAACAGGGTCGATGACGCACTTCGGACCTCCAGCCCTCGGGCCTTCCACAGATGATCACGGGGTACCCGAACAGATCATTCGTGTGGGAATCGTCGTCGTCAACGGCGCCAACGCGATCGACTTCATGGGGCCGATCGACGCGTTCAACGAAGCCAGCCGATCATCGACGACGCCCGTTTCCTACAAGGTAGATCTGATTGCCGCGACATCGGGCCCCATCGTGGGCTCTTCCGGCGTGCGCATGCTTTCCGACAAAGTCATCGGACCCGAGCTCGATACGTCCTACGACACGATCCTGGTCGCCGGCAGTCACGAACTTCAGCTAGCTGAAGCTAACCAGCCGCTCATCGATTGGCTTGTCCGAAGCGCACCATCGGCGCGCCGGATTTGCGCGACCTGCACAGGAACGTTCGTCCTCGCGTCCGCTGGTTTACTCGACCGGCGACGCGCGGCAACGCATCGCGACTACACCGGGCAGTTCTCGGCGATGTTTCCGAAAGTTCACGTCGAGTCAGACCGGCTTTTCGTTCGTGACGGCTCTTATTACACCGCGGTCGGCGGAACGGCCGGCATCGACCTCTGCCTCTATCTCATCGAGAACGACTGTGGACGGCCAACATCACTCGACGTCGCCCGGATGCTCGTCATCTTCCTGCGCCGGCCGGGCAATCAGCCGCAGATCAGTGAATTTCTCAAGGCGCAATCGATCCGAAATAACCAAATCAGTCACGTCATGGATTGGGCGCTGACGAATCTCGACGCAGATCTTTCGATTGATGCGCTCGCCAAGCGCGCCGCGATGAGCCCTCGCAACTTCAGTCGTGCGTTCATGGACGAAATGATGACGACTCCAGCCCGTTTCGTCGAAAGCATCAGGGTCGAAGCCGCCCGTATCCTTCTGGAGACAACCCCACTGTCTATCCAGCAAATTTCCCATCGGATCGGATTCGGCAACCCGGCAAACATGCGCCGCGCATTCGTTCGGGCCTTCCAGACACCGCCGGCGGAATACAGACATAACGTTGAACGTCCAATGCCCCGCGCCGAATACACGAATTTTCTGGAAGCCGACTGATCCAGGTAGCCCTATGGAGCATGGAAGACACCGTGCAGCAACGATGGTGAGCCATCTGAGGTCTGGGGCGTTTCAAGGGCGCATTCTTGTGGACGTTCATCTGGTCTCTCCCTGGAAAAATGAAGGTTCGCAACCTCAGCTTCCTCGGTTCAGACCAGATGGACAACTTCCTGAAAGACCACACCTAGTGCGCAATTTGACCTGGTCATCGCACCGGTCGTACCACGCCGTCGGAGAGCAGCTACACAATTATCAGATCGCGTTCGAATCAAAAACATGAGGTAATCAATCTGACACGCGCGTCTATTGATGCGCTGGATTGTCGAGCTTACGACGCGACGCCACTGAGCTGTGCACAGGAGATCTACTCCCAATGCGCCAATTTCCCAATCCAGCCGAATGGCATGGTTGTTGCCACCTTCTTTGATGTCAAACAGCAGGACACAGAAGATGTTGCGATTATCCACGACGCATGAACGAGGGCTTTGTCGAGCTGCTGGTCGATAGATATGTGTTTGACAATACCCGTACTTAGACTCTCATTGGACCATTTTCTGGCAAAGTTGGCGGTTGTCGCGACGCCGAGATCGTGCAGCGCCGGAGATCTGGACGTAGCCGCTGCCGCCTCCCGACGTGTCCTCAAAAGAGCGGATCGACCGATCCGGTCATCGTCACCTCAGCGCCAAAATGAAGGGACACAGGGCGTATCGGCACGCACACTGCTTTGAGAAGCAGCGGCGTTGCTCAGACAATCGCTACCGCCATCTCATACAGTCGTCATCGCGACTAACGGAGCATCCCATGAAATCCTATTTATATCGCGCTGCCGCGGTGCAGACGCTCGCCGAGGTCGGAAATATCGAGGCGAATCTTAAAATCTGCGAGCACTATGTGAAACAGGCTGCCTATCAAGGTGTACGTCTCATCGTGTTTCCGGAGTGCATGAACGCCGGATATCTTTACGATTCAATCTCCCACGCTCGAAGGATCGCGGACACAGTCAACGGGCGTTTTGTCCGCAGCCTTGCGAAGCTCGCGCGCGAGAACGATATGTTCGTCGCCACCGGCATGACGGAGTGGGATCCGAAAGCAGAAAAGATCTTCAATACCGGAATTCTTCTCGACAGAAAAGGAGAGCTTGTTGTTCACTATCACAAGCAATTCCTGACGACGCACGACCAGAACTGGTTCACGGTTGGCGAGCGCGGTTTCCCGGTCGTCGAGACCGAGCTCGGGCGCGTCGGGCTCATGATCTGCTTCGATGGCCGCATCCCTGAAATTCCGCGCTGCACGGCTTTAAGTGGAGCGCAGGTCATTATCGATATGGCCAACTTCTTTCTGATCGATCAGGCGGACATGTGGCGTCCTGCCCGCGCTTTCGAGAATGGCGTCTGGATATGTGCCGCTACGAAGGCAGGACAGGAGCGATCGATCTACTATCCGGGCGGAAGCATGATAGTCGACCCCAGCGGCAATCTGCGCGCCAAGGTCGCCTGGGACACACACGGCATGGCCATTGGCGATATCGACCCGGCGCTCGCGGACAACAAAGCCATGAGTCTCGGTGCGGACAAGTTCGCCGACCGGCGGCCCGACACTTATAAGGTCCTGACGGCTGCCTACACCGACACGAAAGTTGCGGAAGTCAGCAACCGGCCAATCGTTCCGGGCGAAATGACCTTCAACATGGCTGCAATTCAGAGCCATGTTTCGGAATCTCAGCTCACGACCCTCGATTGCGTAGTGGAGCAAGTCGGGCATGCGGCAAGGTTCGGTGTCAAACTCATGGTGCTGCCGGAATATTTCGCGTCGCCGAACTGGAGGATCGACCCCACCGAGGCTACGCGGCTAGCCTCCATAAATGGCAAGCTTCTGAAGACATTTGGCGAGCTCTGCAAGTCAGAAGAATGCGCAATCCTTATGCCGAACGTCGAAGAGGAGGATGGAAAGCTCTTCTCGACGTCCTTCCTGATCGGACCGGACGGCAACATGCTGATGTCTTACCGAAAAGTCCATCTCTTTACGGATGAACGTGCGTGGGCGACAGCTGGTTCAGACTACCCCGTCATCGAAACGCCGTTCGGGCGCATCGGCATCATGATGGGATATGACGGGATGTTTCCCGAATCAGCCCGTTGCCTCGGAACCAACGGCGCCGACGTGATCCTGTGGCCATCTCGCTTGCAAGATCGCAAGGAGCGGACCTTGCTGGCCGTGCCACGCGCAGTGGACAACCGATGCGCTGTCATCCTCGCCAACCGTGTCGACGCGCCATTCGGCGGCGGCAGCATGGTGGCGTTGCCCGCCCAGTTTCCGGTGTGGGACGTTGATGTCGCGGTTCCGTGCTATCCCGACATGCACAAGGTAGTCGTGGAGGTCATCGAGATCGCCAATGCACGTCAGAAGCATATGATGGCGAACGTCCATATGTTCGCCAACCGTCAACCTTCGACCTACGGCGCGCTCGTCGAGCCACATTGCGTTAAGAACATCACCGCGGAATAGGCGAGCGCAGCGCAGGGCGGCGGATCAACGGGCCACGCTGCCACTGTCGCAATTTTCAGCCAGTGGTGGGCCACTCGCCATCGACCATTCAATCGAACGGAGAGCGTTTCCTCTCGATTGTTAGCTTTCCGGCCGCCAGCACTTCCTCACGAAATGCTTAGAAGCGCGAGATTGGCGACGACGACGCGGTGCGAGCGCGACGAGAAGAGGAAACCGCCGCCGTGAAAATAGATATAGATGATGAGACGCTTGGCGTCAGACGCGGGGTGGTGGATCAAGTCACCGCCGACCGGCCCGACGCTACCCGCTCGATGATGGTACCGTCCGGAATCGGCGCCTGCACATTGATCCTTCGAATCAAGCGCGCATGTCCGCCGGGCTGCCATTGGCGGGGCGGGAATTGCGGGCTCATGTGAAAATCGCTGCGAGTTGCTGCTTGGACATGTTTTCCCTTTCGATGCTGTGCGAGATGCCGGTAGATCGGTCGTTGCCATCTCTTTGTGAAAGCGGACGAGCTGCCGGCCCGGCCCGTTGCCGCAACGAATGACCTGAGCTCAGTTCATCCGTACGATCGGCTTGATCACGGCGCCGGTCTCGGAATCGTGGATCGCAGTGTTGATCTCATCGAGCGAATAGAACTTGACGAGCTTGTCAAACGGGAAGCGGCCGTTACGGTGGAGATCGATCAGCATCGGAATGAAGACGTCGGGATTGGAATCGCCCTCGACGATACCGATCAGCCGGCGGCCGGCGCTCATGAAATGCGTCTCGTTCAGCACAATTTCCGCGTCTGGACCGGACGCGCCGAGAATGCCGCAGGCGCCGCGCGGGCCGAGGCTCTCCACGGCGTTGCGGATCACCGCCGGCAGGCCCGTAGTATCGAGCGCGAAGTTCAGTCCGGTGCCGGTGATCCGCATGATCTCCTCAACCGCATTGGTCTGACGCGGATCGATCATATGCGTCGCGCCCAAAGATTTCGCGATTTCGAGCCTTGCTGGATTGGTATCGATCGCAATGATACTGGTGGCGCCGACGACGTGCGCTGCCATCAGCGCGGAGAGCCCGACCGAGCCCGATCCGAACACCCCGAAGGATTTTCCTGCGGAGACCTTCAGCGCGTTAAAGACTGCTCCGGCGCCGGTCTGCACGCCACAGGCAAGCGGCCCGAGCAGTTCGAGCGGCACCTCGGATGCGACCTTCACCACATTGACCTCGTGGCAAATCGCATGGGTCGCGAACGACGACTGACCGAAGAAGTTGCCGTTGATCCGCGCGCCGTCCGCCGACAGCGCGCTTGTCCCGTCCGCGCGCGCGGCGAAGAAGTTGCGCGGGAAGAATTCATGGCAGTAGCTGGCCGCGTGGTCCTGGCAGCTCGAACACCCGCCGCAGGAATTGAAGGTCATCACCACGTGATCTCCGGGTTTTACCTTGGCGATGGCGGCACCGACCGCTTCGACGACGCCGGCACCTTCGTGGCCGAGCACGACCGGAAACGGCGTCGGCAGCATGCCGTCGCGAACGACGAGGTCGGTATGACAGACACCAGTAGCCTTCACCTTGACGAGAATCTCGTCAGGGCGCGGGGCTTCAAGGTCGATGGTTTCAAGGTTCAGCGGCGCGCCCTTTTCGCGGGCGACGGCGGCACGGATCTTCATCTGGTCTCCAGAGGTCAAATGTTGCCGGCGGATGGATCCCGGCGCGCGGACGCCGGAAGCAGTGCGATGCGCGAAGCGGATCAGAACGGATACGGCGTCGCCTGCGGCTTTTCCGAGGTCCAAACCCATTGTGTGAACTCTTCCCAGATTGCCGGACCGCCGATGCGGCTGCCATTGCCGGAACGGCCACGCCCGCCGAACGGCGCGAACGGACCGCCATTGACAGTCTGATCGTTAATGTGGAGCTGGCCTACGGCGAGGCGATCGCCCACGGCGCGTGCTCGTGCAATCGAACCTGAAATTACGCCGGCGGCGAGGCCATACTCAGAGCGGTTGGCAAGCTCAATCGCTTCATCGTCCGTGGCGAAACTGACGATGCACGCGACGGGCCCGAAGATCTCCTCCTCGAATGCGCGCATGCCGGTCCTCACGCCGGCCAGCACCGTCGCCTGGTAGTAGCGATCGTCGTGGCGACCGCCGGCAAGTAGCCGCGCGCCCTTTGCCACCGCGTCGTCGACGATCGCTTGGATCTTCGCCACCTGCGCGTCGCTGATAATGGGTCCGAGCGCAACCTGCTGGGAGGACGGATCGCCAGCCGGCAGATGTCGCGCCTTGTCGGCGACCTTCATCGCCAGCGCGTCAGCGATGCCCGCGTGCGCGAGCACGAGGCCAGTCGACATGCAGATTTGCCCCTGATGCAGGAACGCACCCCAGGCAGCGTTGGAAGCCGCAACGTCGACATCGGCATCGTCGAGCACGATCAACGAATTCTTGCCGCCGAGTTCGAGCTGGACCTTCTTGAGATGGCGGCCGGCGACCTCGCCGACCTTGCTGCCGCCTTCCGCCGACCCGGTGAAGGAGATCATCGCGATGTTTGGGTCGCTGCACATGGCCTCGCCCGCGGCAGCGCCGCCCGGCGCGACCTGCAGCACACCTTTGGGCAGGCCCGCGTCCTCGAAGATGCGGGCGATGATGATGCCGCCGGACACCGCGGTACGGGGATCTGGCTTGTGCACCACGGCGTTGCCTACTGCAAGCGCCGCAGCGATCGCACGGATGGAAAGCACCAGCGGGAAGTTGAACGGCGAGATCACGCCGACAACGCCATGAGGCACGCGCTTCGCGGTGTTCGACCGCCCCAGCTCCATCGACGGCAACATGATGCCGTTGGGCTCGATCGCGATCGCTGCCGCGTGGCGTACGAAGCCCGCGCCGTGCTCGATCTCGATCGCAGCCTTGGGTTGGATCGAGCCGCTCTCGCGCATGATCCAGCCGATCAGCTCTTCGCCGTTCTGCTCGAGCAAGTCGGCAGCCTTGTTGAGGATTGCCGCGCGCTCCTGCGGCAGCCTCGCGGCCCACGCCGGCTGCGCCTGACGCGCCTTTTGTGCGGCCCTGGCGATGTCCTTGGGATCGGCGAGACCGACCGAACCGAGCACAGCGCGCGTCGCAGGGTCGCTGATCTCCATCACACCGCCGGCGGTGGCGCACCACTCGCCCAAGAACGCCTTGCCGTGCCAACGGTCGACGGCAATGAAATCGCGAGCCTGCATGTTCATCGAAAGGTCCTCCCTCCGCTGGTGCGGATTGATTGATATTGCGGTCGTTGGACCGCGGCTTGCGGTGCCGGGAGAAAGAGGCGCAAGACCGTTTGCTGCACGCCGCGCAGTCGTCGGCGCTCGCCGCACCCAGGGTCAAGACCTTCGATTGGCCTTCTTGCTCGCTTCCTCCCGCGAATGGCTCAGCAATTAGCAAGGCCGATGCCAGCTGATGACGGCCGGCTAGGGCGGCATCGCGATTTCTATAATTTCTGTGTCAGAACAATCGCTTATGCGAAAAACGGCAATGTCGGGGTGCTCGATCGGGTGGGACTACCATGGCTTGATTTTCCTGAAATAATGAAGCTCTCTCCAGAAGAGATTTCACCATTTAATGAAGAGTGAGGCCTGATGGCGGAGCGTGGCTCCCGTATTTCACTGGCGGAAGCGTCCCGACGCGCCGCCCGAATCCTCGCGCGCGGCGCCAGCAGCGAGCTCGAAACCGGCGCGGCACCGACCTTCAATGATCTCGCCGAGTCGTTGCATTTCGCGCTCGGCGACGGCCGCATCTGGCTCAACGACCAGCGCATGGTGCTGATGCAGTCCCAGGTGCTCGGGCGCCTCCGCGCCGAGATCATCGACGCCTTCGGCATCGAGACCGCAAGAGCACTGTTCACGCGTGTGGGTTACGTGCAGGGTATGCGAGACGCCGAGTTGATCCAGAAGCGCTTCCCGAACGAAGACCTCACCCACGCGCTCGCTGCCGGGCCGCGCGTGCATACGCTGGAAGGTTTCGTCAAGGTGACCACACGGCATTTCGAGTTCGACCTCGACAGGTGCACCTATTTCGGTGAATTCCTGTGGCAGGATTCCTCGGAGGCAGCCGAGCACCTCGCGAGCTATGGCCTCGCCAGCGAACCGGTCTGCTGGCTACAGGTCGGTTATCCCTCTGGTTACACCACCAAGCTGTGCGGCTGGCCGGTGATCTTCCGCGAAGTCGAATGCGCCGGCATGGGCGCGCCGCATTGCGTGGTGGTCGGCCAGCACGCCGATGCATGGGGCGACGACGCGCCTGAGCGCAACTATTTCGGGTTGGATTGGAAGAGCCGCTCGGTGCACGCGGTCGGCAAGGTGCCGGTCGCGGCGGACGAAAGCCCTGCCCCCGTAGGCGATGACAATACCGTCGCGGTCGGCGTCTCCGCTGCGTTCGTCCGCACCCGCCGCCAGCTCGAGCGGGTCGCCGCGACCGACGCCACCGTGCTGTTCGTCGGCGAATCCGGCGTCGGCAAGGAGCTGTTCTCCAGCCAGCTTCACGCCATCAGCCGACGCTCCGACGGTCCTTTCGTCGCGATCAACTGCGCGGCGATCCCCGAGCAGCTCGTCGAATCCGAATTGTTCGGAGTTGAGAAGGGCGCCTATACCGGCGCCATCGCCTCGCGCGCCGGCTATTTCGAACGCGCTTCCGGGGGCACGTTGTTTCTCGACGAGATAGCCTCACTGACCTATTCGGCGCAGGGCAAGGTGCTGCGGGCGCTACAGGAACGCAAGATCGAACGCATCGGCGGTACCAAGACGGTCTCTCAACGTCCGTGTGGTGGCGGCATCCAATGTCGATCTGACCGCCGAGGTCGCGGCCGGCCGCTTCCGGCAAGATCTCTATTTCCGGCTCTGCGTGTTCCCTATTACGATCCCGCCGCTGCGGGATCGGCGCGACGATATCCCACTCTTGATGGCGCATTTCCTCGCCCTTTATTGCGCGCGCCACGGCCGGCATCTCATGGGCTTCAGCCGCCGCGCCACCGACGCGCTGCTCAAATATGATTATCCCGGCAACATCCGTGAACTGCAGAACCTAATCGAACGAGGCGTCGTCTATGCAGACGATGGCGGCGTCATCGATATCGGACATCTGTTCAGCGGCTCGGAGCTCCTGCCGCCGTTCTCCATCCAGCTCACCAGTGAAGGGCGGCTCGGACGCACAACGCTACTTGAAGTGGATCCGCCGTCAGCAAAAGAGAGCGCTGCCTTACTCAAAACAGGCGCAGCGTCAGGCGAGACGTCGTTTGCCGACATTGAGGTCGCCGCTTATCGCTCCGCCCTGGCCCAGGCCGAAGGCAACGTGTCGGCCGCCGCACGCCTTTTGAAGATCAGCAGACCAAAACTGGACTATCGACTCCGCCGGCTTGGCTTAAGGCCATAGTAGCTTGAATCCACTATCGCGCGGTCTGCCGTTCTTCTGGGTGCGCGATTCCAGGGGATGTGAACTGCGCAAAAAAAGACCGAAGATTTACATAGGCAAATGCGCTGTGCGGGATGGCCCCCTTCCCTCGACAAACAACTGGAGGCCAATGCTTGAGCGAAAGTGCGTCTTCACCGGCCAGATTTTTCATCCGCAAAGGAGGCAAGGGTTGGATGGTTTATGATCGTGAACGAAAGGGTCCAGCGCAGATTGGGACCAGTTTGGCGGCCAACCTGACGATGGAGCAAGCCGAACACGTAAAGCGGATACTGACTAGTCCGCCGCGTGACAAAGTCTGATTGAAGCAAAGAATTCTAGAGGCGCATTTGTGTGCTCGTTCGAGCCTACGGGGTGGCAACTGGATCAACTAAGTCAGGATGCATGGCGCCTTTGAAGCGCCAGGTATCTATTGAACGGGCAGACCGGATGCAAGCATCAGCTGAGGACGAACGTCGGCCAAATCGGCATTGCCCGGATGGAGAAAAGGATGTTTTGGCGAACAACTCGAACTGGCAGGCAAAGCTATCAAATCGTTGCACATTCCTAGGCCGCAAGACCCAAGGGCGATCGCTTACTTAGACCCGTTCATCAGCGAAAAAGCAGTCAACCAGCTCAGTTCCGAGTCCTCTTAGTCCATAGCAGGCCACCCGACCAAACGTGTTCGACGCGTCCCCACCGGCAGGCTGAGGCCACATCCGGGAAGAAGCCGCGTCCATGTTGATTGGCGCTCGTATTGCAAAGCAGGGGAATGCTCGTGAGCTTCTCGTATTCGACAAGAAGCTCTGCGACTTCATGCTGAGACGTTCTAGGTATTGTCTGCAGTCGGGCCGATCCGTCAAGGTGTACAATGGCGGGGACTTTGTCCCGCCATTCTGCCCGCGTCTCGTGATCGAACAGCATGTAAGGATCCGGCGTTCCTGGGTTGAAAATAAAGGGAGCGCGATCTTCTAGGCATATCGGCGCCACTGGCCGGAAGTATTCGCGAAGTTTGATATCGTTGAGATAGTTCTTCATTCCTCTCGACGTTGCGGCGGCCAGAATGCTTCTGCCACCCAATGCCCGCGGTCCGAGTTCGGCGCGGCCGGCAAGAAACACCACAGGCTTGCTGCTCGCAAGGAAGACGGCGAGTTCACGCATGCTGCACGGTGTCGCCTCCCATTCAGGTGGCACATCACCGCGCTGCAGGGCTGGGCCACTGTACACCGACCACTCTAAGGGAATGAAGCCGCTGTCTGCGGCCATGGCCGAGCAAGCGGCACCTATTGCCGCCCCGCTGTCATTCGGAAAGGGCGGCACCCAGACGGCGTCGAACAGACCGGAGGCACGCAATGCGCTGTTCCATTTTATATTGAGAGCGCAGCCACCAGCGATACACAAATTGCGTGAGCCCGGAAGGCCCGAATACTGTTGTAAAATAGTCGTCATGCTGTGGATGAGAAGGCGCTCAAGGAAACAATGAAAAGATGCAAGCACATCTTCCACTCGCTTGGCCTTTAGGGCCATGGCGCTCGCGCAGAAGAAGTCGTGTATGGCCGCAAGTGAGGCGTCCACACTGCTCTCTGCATGATAGTTCCGAGCGTGCTGCGGGGCGGCAGCAAGACGCTCCTCGTAGAGGCCCTGAAATACAGCTATGATTTCTTCGTCGGCAGATCCCAGAGCGATGTACGCCATTAACTTGCCGGCAACACCTAGATCATCCCAGCTGGACCGATTCGTGTACGGTCCGAAGTGATCCGCTGCTGTCGCGTAGACCTGACCTATCAGCGGAAACAGACATTCAATGAGCCGAGCGCCGCGGGGGTCCACATAGTAGAGTCTGTGGAAAAATGATACCGTCCCAGATCAGAACAAATGCGCCCTGTCCGGCTTTGGCAAATGGGCTGGTGCAGAATGCGGCGGCCAGATGCCCAGTGACATGCGGATAGCTTCGATAAGGAAATGACCTGCCGCTGAGGATGAGGCCAACGCAGCCGTGTGAAGCAAGAAGGTCCTCTGGATGGCTTTCAACATACGATGCCCACTCGAGACTGACAGGTTTGCCCCCACTGCGGAGCCGAAGACCGTCTCTCCACCACGCTCCGTCGACGACGAATAGATCAACATCGCACGGATCAACACCGTGCTCCGCTAAATCGTCGACGACAACGTCGAAATCCTCGATCGCTTGGTATCGTCGATTGTTGCCTCGTTTCTCCTGCTCGACACAAAAGACCAGCCGCCCATCTTCGACGAGAGCTATCGCCCCATCATGCCCCAGCTTGATACCACAGATGCGCAATTAACTCTCCACGAGTTCGGGGGCAATTGGATTCATTCGGAGATAAATCAGGGGCCGGTCGAGTACCCGCACCTGCTTCCGTGAGCACTCGGTAAAGAGCGTCATGCCGTCCAGCAGCGCTGGCAAGACCGATGCCACATGGGACGCTGAGGCGAGGAGTATGCTATTCTGTGCTGCTCTCGCACCTAACGCCAAAAATCGAACCGAAGTGTAAGAAGTCTGGCACGCGTCGTCTGCCGGCGCGGCGGATTGTCGGATTTATGACGAGGCATCTGCCGGTTGCAGACCTAAGATGCACTCCAAACGTTCCCATTTCCGAGTCCAGCTGCTGGCACGTTTGTTGCCAACCTTTCGAATGTCAAGGTAACAGGACAAATACAATGCTGCGAATGTCCGCGGTCATGCCGCTTGCGCTCCTGCTTCTCGGACCAGCATTTGGCGAGCAAATCAACATGGTGACACCGCGCAATGCAGGCGACGCGACAATGGCTGAGTTTGCTGGAAAGTGGTCTAATGAGGACCGGAGCACCGGGATCGTCACACAAATGTTTGTCGACCAACAGTTCGACAAAGCCCTCGTTCATGCATGGAGCAGGTGTCGGCCGACCGACTGCGATTGGGGTATCGCGCGGACGCAGAGTTCCGACGCTTATTATGGAAGTCTGGAAGTCAAATGGAGCTCTAGATCCTCAGTGAGAAGCACACGCTTGACGCTCGTGGGACCTGATCGATTGCAAGTAAAGACGACAGTTCACTTCACCGACGACTCCGGCAGATTAGATTACAGTTTTGTCGACCACCTCATCCGAGTACCTGAGGAGGCCGCTCGAAGAGCTCGTACTCGCCAGCATTGCCCTCAGGACCGCGGGTTGCATGCTTGAAGCAGGAAGCGCGGCAACTCAGCTCGTCGCTTTCGGGTGATGTATGCCACTCTGTTCAAAGGCACTCGCTCGCTCCATGTAGCTTCGGCTCGGACCGAACAGCGATTGAGCGGCGCTTAAACTGGCGAGTGATCGTGGGTACCGGATTAGCACCAGTGCTAATGCTAATCAATGTCGCACAAGGAGGCTTTCATCGGTTAGGCGCTGGCTGGCCTCTGCAGCCAGCCAGCGACGAGAGACCCACGTGCATAGCACTCCGGAAACGCTTTTGCATTGTTGATTCTACATCCGAATACAGGTGAGAGATAGGAACCATTGCAGTCGTCAGTCCTGAAGAAATATTGTGGTGCCCAGCCGCCTTGGTACACGATTTATCCAACTGCATCTCAGTTCTCCGCTGAGGTCGATGCCAAGGCCTATGAGAAATGGTTAAGTCGCCTGCCGCCCTGCGAGCCTGTGTCGCTCTATTTCCACATTCCGTTCTGCCGCTCGATTTGCTGGTATTGCGGCTTTCCAACTACCATGATCCTTCGGCATGCGCCGCTCCTCGATTACTTGGCAGTGCTGCGAGAAGAGATCCGCTTGGTCGCGGAGCGGGCGCCTCAAGGATTACCTGTGAACGACGTACATTTCGGCGGCGGGACGCCGACCCTCATCAAGCCAGCAGAGTTTCTGGATTTGATGGGGCTTTTACGTCTTCACTTCGCATTCAGGAGATCGGCAAGCATCGCCATCGAGATCGACCCGCGTGCGTTCACGGCAGAGATGGCGGAAGCCTTGGGAGCAGCCGGAGTGAGCCGCGCCAGCCTGGGCGTGCAGAGTTTTGATCCCGTTGTTCAAAATGCCATCAACCGAGTTCAGACTGAGGCGCAAACAGCGGCTGCAGTCAAAAATCTGCGCGAGCATGAAATAAACCGTATCAACTTTGATCTCATCTACGGCCTTCCAAGGCAGACTGTGCAGTCATGCGTAGAGACTGCGACACTGGCTGCGGCCATGCGCCCCGACCGGCTCGCGGTTTTCGGGTACGCCCACATTCCGTCCTTCAAGAAGAACCAGCGCCTCATAGACGAGGCAGAGTTGCCAGATAGCGGCACACGCGCTGAACAGGCGGCGGCGATTGCCGATACGCTTGTCGCCGCCGGCTACTGTCAAGTTGGACTCGACCATTTCGCCTTGCCTGACGACGAGCTCGCGCTTGTGCAGAAAGCCGGTCGCTTACGGCGGAACTCCTTGGGTTACTCGGCAGACACCTGTAGAGTTCTGATTGGCTTCGGACCATCGGCTATTGGGCGGTTGGGTGACGGCTACGTCCAGAATGAGGTTACTGCGGGTTCTTACAGCCGGCAGATCAGAGCGGGCCGTTTGGCGACGTTAAAGGGCTGCTGTCTTACTCCGGAAGACCGCGTCCGGGGTGCAATAATCGAACGGCTGATGTGCGATTTGGAGGTCGACGTGCCGGCAATCTGTGCCGGCCACGGATTTGATCCGGTTCCTTTTCTCGATTCAGCTGAACGCTTGGTGCCCCTCGCCGAAGACGGCATAGTGGACATCGAAGATGGTTTGATCCGCGTGAGGCAGGAACATCGTTTTCTGATTCGATCTGTTGCTGCCGCTTTCGACGCCTATCCATACCGCTCCCCCAGTTAGCACAGCCATCGTGCCGCAACAGGATCCGGTCGCGTCGCGTAGGGGGTCGAGCGCCCGCGTCTGCCGTGATCTCCACGATCGCCGGCCATCCCACGATGATTGCCGACGAGCTGCGCCGCCAAGGCGACGTGTTCATCGATATTATCGAGCTCCAAGCTGAAATCGGTCGCAATCCCTCTGAACGGCCGGCGTCGCGCCTGCGCGAGGCGCGCTATCGCGCAGAGCTTGATTCTTCTGCTATTCTGAGCGAACGGCTCCGAGCGCTTGTGGCGGAGCTTAGAGAGGTGGAGAAGCTTCGAAATAAGCTCCGGCATGTAGAAGCGAGAACGATCGGCAGAAGACGGCGCACCAAAGCGAGCGGCAGAGCGAGAGCAGTTTAGAGATCCTCCGGGTCCGAAGATTGATTCGCGTTCGCTCACTCGCGCGATTTCCATGCATGGATCACCCGCGATCATCGCATCTGCCATTATTTAGAGGAATGCTGGTGCCTTCATCCCGCAGTCGCCAGCCTCGGCGATTGTGCCCTGCGAAATGTCGCACCCTGCCGTGCTGGCGTGCCTGACAATGTGCAACCTAACGCGGCGGTGAGACCGGCCGTCTTTTCGGACGGAGCCGTCACCCCCATTTTCGTTCGACGTTGCACCTCGAAATATAGCAACGAGTTCGATCACCTTCCCAAAGCTCAACGTCATGCCCGCCATCCATTTGCTCGGCTCGACGTCTCGCGGCCTGTTCGTCAATGCAGTCGAGTTTTGCGGCGCAGATCACTCGCCGCCTGCTGTCCACCACGAACACTTTGTACCGCATGATGCAGCCCCACTCCAAAGGGACCGTCATCGTAATCGAATGTCCGTCTAAGGCAGTGCCAAACCACGTGCGGACGCGCGGAACCTTTGTACGTGTGGCAATTCGGCAATACCAGCTCCTGGAATTCATCCCTCGCGCGGCGGCGAGCCAGGTATGGTGCCTAGCATATCGAGCTACCTCAGCGGCGTAATCTCACCGCGTATTGAAGCGTGCGGGCTCGAGCTTCGAGTAGCTACCAAATGCGATCAGCAACACACCGAGCCAGGCCGTCCAGCTGCGCGCTTCGTCGTGCGCCTTTCGCAACGCGCGCGCTCATCGGCATAGCTTGAGGTGAGTCGGCGGCGCGGCGGCGAGAAGTTGCTCAACCTCGACTTGGCCCGGCACGCGCTCAAATCTGGCGGCGCGGTGGATTCATCGTGCTCCTGACGCGAGATCCAGGTCCGAATGCGAGCCAACTCCAGCAGTTCACGGTGGAGCCTCGGCGATCGCCGGACATCACGCCTTTGGTTCCCTATGCGATCCACTGCTGTCTTATTCGTGCTGAGGTGCATCGGATGTTAAGGGTTGGTTTAGTTCCCGGCATGATCATTGGGGACCACAAGGGGCGCGAGCATGAAATTGCACCATGCCAATACCTTGGAAAGGATCGAGAAGGTCGCGGATCACGATAGTGGCGGGGCAGCAACGTGCCCCGTCACTCTCGACCAATTCGATTTCTCGACCTCCAATCGCGACGAGGTCCTGGCCCTACTTGCGCGAAGCGGTCAGTCACAATCCACTATTTGGCTCGTCGTGGTCGCATTGGCCGCGGGCTTTGGATTGGGATGGGCTGGCGCTTGGTACGGTCCCGCAACCATCTCGGCTCTCAACCAAAGTGCTCAGATAGAAACGGCTTCTCGCCGCATGCCGGACACAAAGCCAGGCGGTAAGGCCGAAAGCACCCGAAAGGTGTCATCAGGATCAGGCTCGCGAACACCGCCTGGTTTAGGTCAACCCTCCACACTCAGCGCGAGCCTTGCTCCGAAGCCTCTAGCCAAGGCGGCGAGTGGGGTGCAATCGGCGGAGGCTTCGAACCCAGCTTCTTCGGGTGTCGAGACGGACATGTCTGTGACGGGCTCGGTCCAGCCTACAGGGCCGCTCCTGTCGGTCCCCGACACAAGGCCGACGACTATTGAGGGTTGGGCAGTCCTTGACGTTCGCGGTGGAACGGCGGTGCTCGAAGGACCCGATGGGATTCGAATGGCGGCACGGGGCGACATAGTCCCGGCATCGGGCGAGTCGAACTCTATCGTGCGTTGGGGCAACCGCTGGATAGTTGCAACAGCGAGCGGGCTAATCTCGACGCGATAGACGTGCGCGCTTTCGGCGAAAAGGCACGGCACCATTTTCGAAATTACCGCTAACACCAGACTTCAAACGATTAGCTGCCATTCCTCACTCCCGGCATTCGGACAGGCGGCAACGGCGCCTTTACATCTTGAAGAAGCCGATATCGCGCCGCGAGTTTAATGGTTATCCTTTAACCTGCCCTCAATTTTCCAATCCGTGTGCAGTCGCCGACATTCATCGCGATGCGAACTCGAGCGGCCGGCATGTGGGCGATGATTGCAGCCGAAGCTGCCCTCGAACGCACCAAGAGGATCGCCAAGAGCAGCGGTACGTTGGACGCCTCAGGAGCTTAGGGAAGAAACTGCACGACAGCTCACAAAGCAGCAGACGGCGAATGTCCTCACTGCGTCTCGCATAGAGCCCAATGAAATCGGGCAGTGGTCTCGCGAAATAATTCGTTAGCTCCTCTGTGCCTAATCTTGGAACGTGCCGCCCACCGTCGATTGCGGCACATGGAATGGGAATGCCGGCCCCGGCTGCTTACCCCATCCTGCGGCTGGGGCCGTGTTGAACTTGCTCAGCATCGTTCAATCCAGGCCACAACTATGCTTAGAGGCATTGCTATCGCGCTATTTGGAATGGGCATCTTCTCTCAGCTTGATGGAGCGCTCTTCAGGGGGCGAAATACTGAGGCCGCGATCAGGCTTATCCGGGAGATCAGCCGCGGGTTTGGTTTCTAGACGGGCGGTCATCGGAAATTCCAGGCCCGACAGCTCGGCTACGGCGGATTGGCCAATCCTGAATGCACAGTCTCAGTCCCCGGCATAAGGCTACTTCGGCTCATGCTTGCCAGCCAACTCGCGAGCAGCCATGTTGAGCTCCAGCTCTCTCAGCTGTTCGATCAACTGCTCTATGATCTCGTCATAGTCGGATGGCGTCAAAGAATGAACGCCGCGCAATGCCAGCTGGTCCTGAAGAATCCTCACCATCATAGCTTTGACGCCCATGCGTCTTCATCCAAAAACTAGATCGTCACAAACGTCGATCACAACTCGACGCCGAACATTGCATGTGCAACGCAAGACTAGGAAAATGTATCCGGCGGAGGAAGAGCCGTCGCACCGCACTATTTCTTCAACAGTATTCCCTTCGTTCGCGCTATCCGCCCTACTGATCCGGCGTAGCCGCCTGATTCGGCGGCGATCGTCGATGCGCCAACGCCCTGCCTGCTCAGCGTGACCCAACCGTCGAACCTCCTGCGCAGCCCATTGCTCGGGCTTTGGTGTTTTCATGGGGTGCTCGACCTGCACAAATCGGAGAAGGTTTCGTCGTCGGCAACGATTACTTCGATAGGGGAGCTAGATAGTTTCGGTCGAGGACCGTCGGTCTTGTGGCGCCGTCGAACAGCACCGTTATGCCGCTCGTACGAATGCCAATTGCAACAACGGTCCCGGTCTTGTGGGCTAAGTGTGGGAACTGAACGATCCCAAGCCCGCTCATCCGGAAGCGACAGCCGACGATAAGCCTGTCAGTCTGCTGAGCGATCATGGGTAAATCCCGACCCGTCTGATTGTGAACCGACGAGACGCTTCTCTGCGTTCGTCTTACCCTTTGTCTTTGCTGTGACGAATTGAACTCCGACGTGAGACCCGTCCACCCAAATCAGCTCGCATCGTCGAAATGCCAGACCCGTGGACGACAGCACCAAGAAGAATTCCTGTGCTTTCAGGGGGTCTGTCGAGCCTTCGACCTCAAGCTTGGCGCCGCTTGCAGAGGCGTCGACAAGAATACAGCTGCGCCGCCACGTTCCATCGACACCCATGATGCTGACGGTATGCTTGTGTTCAAACCGAACACGGTACGCCTTTCGATTGTTGCCCGTCATCTGCAATCCCCAATTTCAAATCAGTCTCTCCAAATAAATGCGCCGCGTCCCTGCGCGCCTCTGCAATGAGCAAATCGATCTTCGCCGACTGAGCTAGTAGAGTTGTTCTGGTCATGTCATTCAGTTTGGTCTGTCCCACGATCGATCGGATGCAGCAATTCGCGAATTCAAGAATGAGGATGGCTCGATGGATGTCATCTTTTGTTTGAATTTCGAGCGCTTGAACTTGGGACAACAGAGCGGCGACGTTCGCTAGAATCTCAGGCAGTCTCTGGCACGAAGGACTTGTCTTAGATTTTGCTTTGTGGCGTGGCCGAAATCTTAGCACTGACGACATCGTCGCAAATCTCTAGGGGGTCAGCGCTGCTGTGCCGAAGATGATCAAAAAAGTGATGAAGAAAAAATACAGCTATACGCGAGTACAACGGACAGGCCAACTCGGACTAGCCTTGCCATGACAATCATGGCCGCGCCGCTGTTCGGAATTTACGCCAAAGCGGTTGACAAACAGTTATGAGGTTGCGGGCGGCCGGTATTATAGTATGCAAGTTGCGTCGAGGACGCTATCGAAATTCGGCAAGCATGGCTCGCGGAATACGCTGGGCATCGGAGCCAAGTTGGCCAAGTAGCGGCTAAACGCCAGACCGGACCCGAACTAGATCATCCCCTTCCTCGTGACCCGCAAGCTACGGACGTAATAGCCTTGTCGCTGAACGGTTGACCTAATCTCGTCGCTTACTTTGAGAATTCTTTTTCTGCTCTTGCGCCACTTTTTTGCAGAGTAAGCCCCCGGTATCGCGGAGCCTGCGCTTAGAACGAGCAAGTCACGCTTCCCATTGCGATAGACATCAAACACTTTTCGCCCCCGCTGATCGTATCGAAGTAAACACGAAATATGTTTTGGTCATTCCGATCGACCAGCCTACTACCCCGAACTGTTTTGCGGGTTGCAAATATGCAACGCTTCGCAACGATCTGCCTCACGGCGTTGCCTACCCAGCGAAAGAGCGACAGCAATAGCGGCTCACCGATATCAAGCCTTTCGCAGAGACCTTCGAACCGGACTTTGGGCCAAGTCATGGCAAAGCTTTCCTTCGGAGCTCACGGACTCTGTACGGGCTGCGGCACTGCATCGCATTGCCTTCATGAGTGACGCTTAGCCCCGCCCCCGCTCGGTCATCATGCCATCTCATAAGCGAATGATGTCCTCACATACCAATGAGAATATCGTATCAAGTACGCATGGAATTAGGGCGCATTCCTGCAGGTCCTCTACGGTGCTCGATCTTGGCCACGTCAAGATCCTAAACCTTGCAACACGAATGAAGACTGCGCCGGCCGCGCTCCAGTGAGATGAAAGCCAGGGAGCGACAGGGTTGCTTTAGCAAAAAGCGATCTCAATGCCTGCCGGCGCCCACAACTCGTTGGCCGCCGATGTGCTAAAAGGAAGGTCGGTTCCTCGCTAGTTCATTTTCCTGTTCACGTGTTAGCTGAGCGTCTCAACACACAGCGCGGCAGTGCCGGGTTGTAGCGGATGCCACAGATTTTGTTGGGTCTATGTCAACATGAAGTCCCTTACCCGAGATCGAGGCGCCGAACCAATGCAGGCGCTCGCCGGGGGACGGGTGCTTAGACACTGTATGCGAAGTACAAGTCTTCTTTGTAGTCGAAAATGTAGGCTTCAACGCCCGTGACGCTTACAGAAAAGTAAGATGACGTATCGTGATCGAAGCCGCAATACACTCCCGAGGCTTCCGGTTTGATCACTAAATGCGAACGCTCACCATGGTGGTACAGGTTCGGTAATGCGCCCGTAACATAGCAATGCCTGCCGTGGTCGTATGCGCTAACGAGGCCGTCTCGTACGCGCACGCTCATCCTGAGAGATACAGAGGCTTCGAATTCATGAACGCGGACGATAGCGCGTCCGAGAGTGTGGGCCAAGGCAACCGCAGCCACGGCAGCCCGAACGTGCACCTTCATGAATTTCCTATCGATGGGCGTTCAGAAAGGAAAGCGCGGCGGCCCGACGCGCGAACGCCTCAGGTGCCGCGCCAACTCCGCCCCGACATCACCCAGGATATCGGCGATGTTGACTTCAACGAAGCAAAGAGCATGCCCAGAGGGACCGGAGCGGGATTTAATAGCTGCTCCACTACCTGTCATGAAGACTGGATATGTTGCAGCGCGACTTGCCTCGTGTTGTGTGGCCGGCGGGCGCCACAACGGATTGGAAACCGCCCCCGAGGAAGGTTTCTAGATCAACGCCAGTGGGCTGTGTAGCACTTCTCGCCAGCTTGCGGGGCTTCAATCATGGAACAACCGAGACGTGCCACACTATGCTTGTGATGCTGCGTTGCTTCGATCGGATAGGCACTCGGCTTACTGTTTCTGCGACAGCATCACTGCGTGGCGCGGTGAACTTGATCGTCAAGTCCCCGAAGCCGCGGCTTTTGCCGAAGCTGAGCTGATAGTACGATGCTGTTGACCGCGCGGTAGGCGAACACGATGGCCGGACCGATTGTGATGCCTGCCCCGGGATAGATTCCGCGCATTGGCGAGGTCATGTCGTTGCCGCAAGCATACAGACCTGAGATCGGCCAACCATTTCGGTCCAAGACCTTTCCGTAAGTATCAGTTGCCAATCCAGTCGCCGTGCCGAGCGTTGCCGGAACAATTGGCAGCGCGACAAAAGGGCCATTTCTGATCGGTCCGAGATTTGGATTTTTCGTTCCCAGCGCTGGATCGCCCAGCGTGCGATTAAAGGCTGATTCGCCGCGCTTGAAGAGCGGATCGCGTCCTTCGGCAGCGTGCGCGTTGTGTTCCTCGATCGTCTTCTGGAGCTCTCCGGCCTCCAGTCCCAACTGCTTCGCGAGTTCCGCAATCGTGCGGCCGACCTTTATGTAGCCGAGGCGCGCGTATTTACCGATGCTCAAGGTCCAGGGCCAGGGGAGTGAATGTCCCATGCCTCTCAGGCGAACGAAGTCCTGGTCGCAGATGAAGTAGAACCGCTTATCTGTTGGATATCCGCTTTTGAACATTGCGAGGCAAATGTCATGGTACGAGTTCGACTCGTCGACGAAACGACTTGCATTTGGCCCCACAGCAATGACGCCGGGACGGCCGCGATCGAGCCAGCCGTAGGGGACAATTTGCTCAGCGCTGCCGCTCCTCAATACCGACACCGGCGTCCAAAAGCCGGCTGAGGCGACATCATTGTCAATCGCAGCTCCGAGCTTGGTCGCAAGTTTAATACCGTCGCCCGTGACATCGGGATGGGCCAGCGTCTCGTTGTGCTGGTGGGCGCCGCTGAGCTGCGCTCTCAATTGCGCATTACGAGCAAAGCCGCCCGTTGCCAGAATCACTCCATGCGAGGCGCGCACGCGAATATGAGAGTCGATCAGCTTGACGACTGCCCCGGTGACACGCCCCTCTTCCTTGATCAGCTCTATGAGAGGAGACGAGGGCCAGATTTCCACGCCGCGCTTGCGTAGGCTCACGAGCAGCCGCGCGATCAGGGCGTTGCCTCCGCTGAGCTCGGTGCCACGCCTGTAACTTAAGCGATCCCACGCGTACCGGCTGACGCGGCGCAAGACATGTTTCAGCGAAGTTAAAGATTGGAACGGGTTCAGGAAGCTTCGCACCTCGCCCGATGAGATCATCATTCCACCGAGCACAACGCGAATTGGGTCGCCTAACAACTCGAAGTCAGTGCCGAGAAGCCGCCCATCGTAGGGTGCAGGGCTCAGTGCGCGGCCCTTGTCGACCCCGCCGTTTTGGCTTGAATGATAGTCAGGGGCAGTCGAGAGCGTGAACTTGACCTCTGTTCCGTTCTCAAGTGCGGCGAGTGCAGTTGGGCCGTCCTCAAGATAGGCCTCAACAAAGCTCGCCCGATAGGAGGCGCCAAGTTCATGCTTCAGGTAGGTCCTCGCTTTCGTGAGCGAGTTATCGATGTTTGCGGATCGCGCCTGGGGTGAACAAGGAACCCAGATCATGCCATTCGACAGAGCTGTCGTGCCGCCAAGTCGCGGGGATTTCTCGCATACGGTGACGCGCAGTCCGGCCTTTGCCGCATAGAGGGCCGCCGACAGTCCGGCCGCACCGCTCCCGATCACGAGAACATCTGTTTCCCAATCATGATCCGGCCCGCTTCCTCCCGGGAATACCGCGGTCTTATGCTCAGTTGCTTGGCCCATTGGCTTGTCCATTTCGGTCCCGCTGCAATATCTTGCGATCAACGTCAGTGATTTCGCGCAAGCGGGACGGCCTTGAACTCCTGAGCGGCCGACTTCACTGCCCGTTCGATTGGAATTCGTTCAATGGACGAAGCGCCGACGAACCCGACACACTGCGTCGATCGATAGACCTCGACCGTATCTTGCGGTTCCGCGATTGCCCCGCCGTGGCAAAGCAGGATCACATCGGAGCGCACGCTTCTCGCCGCGGCATTGATGTCGTTGATGCGCCTGATCGCTTCTTGAATTGACTGCCCCTCTTCATGGCCCACGAGGCCGCCGCGCGTTGCACCAACATGGGGCACGATGCAATCAGCACCAATGCTTGCCATCGCTTTGGCGTCTTCTGGGCTCGCCACATAGGCCAGCGAGAAAATGTTCTTCTTGCGAGCCATCGCGATCATCTCGAGCTCGCGTTCGAAGCCGAGCCCGACGCGGCCGCGGCGATCACGCCATTTTTCGCCCATGGTGGAGATGGTCGGATAATTGATCACGCCGGAGAAGCCAGCAGCCCAGAACTTGTCAAGAAGCGCATTAAGATCGAGCCGGAGCGGATCCCAGGCTTCCACACCACCGATGACCGGCACGGAAGAGACGACGTTGCGAATTTCCGCCGCAAGCTCAAGCGTACGCGCGTTGGAATCGCCAATCCGGCTCGTGGGAAGCCCCATGAGTCGCGACAGCCCGGTGCTGTAGACCACCAGCAGGTCGGCGCCTCCGAGGACGGCGCACTTGGCAACCAAGCCGCAGCTGCTTCCAGCGGCAAGGACCGCTTTTTGCTCTGCGACTTGACTTGCAATTCTCGAAAGAATCTCGGTGCGCTCAAACATCCGCATCGCGATCAGTCTCCTTGTCCCAATTGTTTGAGGATCCATGTCGCGGCCGCCTCGGAGAATTCGGGATCGTTGATGTGGCAGTTCAGTTCGCGGATTGTGACTTTTGGCGGGAGATGGTTCTTGACCGCATCGAGCCAAGCCCGGTCGGCATCGGCGTTGCGAAAAATTCCGCCATCACGGTCGTAATCGGAAACACCTTTCGTTGGCCAAAGGACGATTGCCGGCCCCTCTGCCCGCGACAGCCGCTCGGCCGTGAGGCGGCCGATGCTCTCGTTCTCGGAAATGCTCGTGCGCATGAGCGTCGTATATGGGGTATGCGCGTAGAATTGGCGGCCGCGAAATTGATCAGGCACACTCGAAGGCGGACCAAAATTGACCATATCGACCGCGCCAGGCGCGATCACTTGAGGGATCAATTGGCGTGAAGCTGCCTTGAGTTCGATCTGGACCAGCGCTCGCGGTCCCTCCGACGATTTCGTCAGCGAGCTCCGTTGTGGTGAGATCGATGACAGCGTCGAATTCGTCGGCCGCGATCAGCTGCTCCATTTTCCGGCCCCCAGCGCCATTGGCAGGAAAGACGATCGTGTCTACGCCGGCTTGCGCAAGGCGGGCCATGCACAAATTTGCCGCGGGCGTCGTCACACCAAAGGCCGTGATCGCGACGATCTTCTTGTTTCGTCCCGCTTTTGCCCGCCTGTAGTGCATCGCGGCGATGGCCCGCCCGGCATTTTCAAGCACCCTTTCAGTAAACGCGTTGATGCCGCAGAGATCGACCAGCGTCGGATAGAGAATAATGTCACTATGAACGGCCAATTCGGCGAGAAGCGCTGGTCTTGCACTACTCACCAGCAGCTTGGGAAAGCCATAAGGCAAGTCAGATACGACCTCGCCGAAAGCCGCACTCCCCTTACCACCGGCAACGCCGATAATCGCGCTGATGGTGCCTGATGCCTGGAGATCATGAACATTGACGCGCGTTGTTGCGGCTATCTCTTTCAACAGCTCAGCGGGCGAAGCGACGCGATCGCGATTGCCATCAGCTTGCTTCGTCCTGCCTGCTATGCTCGAGGTGCCGACATCGATCAGAACGGTCTTGCGGCCGCAGGTCGCGATAATATCCGCAAGGTAAGACACTTCGCGCCCCTTGGTATCAAGCGTCGCCACGATCGCGACTGCGCCCGAAAGTTCGGACGGGCTACCATCGCGGACCGACCCCTGGGCGTCCGTGCAATGGTGAGACACGATTTTCCTCCCGGAACGTTTTTAACAACAAGAGGTCTAAACCGAGCTCAAACCGCGAATAAGAACGGCAGAAGGTCCAAATGGGTAAGGTTGGGTAGCACCTCCCTGGAAATTTGTTGTAGGGTTGCGCCCTCGTCTCGCGGCGCATGGCATCGGCACCCGCGCATTGTCGGTGGACGAGATTGTTGGCTCTCCACTGAGACGCGCACCGCGGCGTCGACCTGTCCTGACGCGCCGATGACAATGCCGACAGAAAAGGTGCCGCTGCTGGATTGCTCCAACAGCGGCTCAAATCCAGGGAGGAGGCAGACGAACCGGTCTGCCAGAGGAGGTACAAATCGAGTCCGCTATGCGCGCTCGCCTGGGGCACAAAGTTGCTGTCAAGCTAAGCCTTTGCTCGCCCCCATGGTCGGAGTTTTCATATCGCCGAACGGCACTTCAGGATCACGAATAACGGTGCGAGCTTGAGCGAGGCCTCGCTTGGAACGGGTTTGAAGAGGCCGTCGAGGCCCGAACCCGGTCGTGCGTCCAAAGTTGACACCCGATCTTCCTTCCGGAACATTCTCAACACAGGTTTGTCTAGACCGCTCTGACACGGCGTATAAGATCAGCGCCACGTCCAACTGGGTAGATTTGGGTAGAAGTGGTGAAAGCGACGCTTGTCGGCAAACTCGTCACGCACCTGTCGGCTGCACCTCAGAGCGCGACCGTAGAAGTCTACGCGCCGTCTTTGCGACGCCTTCCAGAAGGCTCCATGCTCGTCATGGCCACCTTGCCTGTCATTGACTGGAACGACTGCCTTTTGCAAGACTTGCGAACACTTCCCAAGAGGACATCCGATAATGTCTACGCCGCGATAGTCATGATCGATCCCTTCGCGTGCTGGGAGGATGTTGCCGAGTTGTTGGCCGACGCTGGAATCAACGGGTTGATAAATTTTCCACCTGCATCCCTCATTGAGCGAGCAACCACTGGCGTGCCCGTTGACAGCGGACAGGAGCTCGAACTTCGGCGAATGGAATGGTTTGCACACCTCGGATTCAAGATCTTGTTCGCCGCCGGTCATCGTTCCGAAGTCGCAGCAGCCGAGAGGAGACTTGGCTCGCATCTCCACGGCATCGTCCATCTGCCGGAGGAGGCTCTCAAACTGTCGATTGGGCGAGAGATGAAGCTGGTCGGCCTCAATGACCAGGATTTGTCAGTTCCGACGTTCGCGCTCCTTGATGGGACAGGCGCGATGCGAAAAAGGTGAAGACAGGAGCTACTCCAGGATCCGCAGCTTCTTGATCTTGTTGTATAATGTTTTTCTTGAAAGACCGAGAGACTTGGCGGTCTTTCCGCGGTGAAGCTTGTTGCGCTTCAAGCCTTCGATGATCCACTCGCGTTCGGAGAATGTAGCTGTCGGCTTGACGGGTGATGACCCGGTCAATAGCGGCTTCAAGACATCAGCGGTAATATGCGTCTGCTGCAGAGTCACCAGCCGGTTGACGATCTGGCGTAGTTCCTTAAGGTTGCCGGGCCAATTGTGACCAGCGAGCACCAAGAACGCAGAATTTTCAATTGCGAGCGTCGGGGCGTTCGAGTTCTCCCTTCGCCTCGACCGTGAAATGCTGAATGAGCTGCGGAAGGTCCTCCAGGCGGTCCGGCAAGGCGGGTAACTCAATATCGAGCCCGGCAAACAGGGCGAGAAGACGGGGACATAGCACAGTTTGAAGGCTCGCGGCGCGAGCGACGGAAGCGGTTGCGATGATCCGCGCAGTAGAGCGCACAGTGGATACCCCGTTTAAGGGCATGAAAGCGCCGGCCTCAAGGTAATCGGCAAGACGCTCCTGCCCGTCCCGGGACAGCTGATCCAGATGCAGCAGCAACACGGCAGTATCGCTTGCACTTTCCAACAGTGACAGTTGACGTCGCCTATTTTCACTGCGCTCGGCCCCGAACAGCGCACCGATCGTATCGATTGCTGGCCCCGGCCGGCAATGAAACAGCGCCGGCTTGGTGTGTTTCCGATCACTGAAGGCATGAACAAGGCTCGCTATGCGCCTTTTTCCTGAGCCCGTCTCACCCCAAACGAGCACGGGATTGGGATTGGCAGCCAAGCGTTTCGCAGTCTCGAGGACGCGCTTCATGATTGAGGACTGTGCGATCACTCCATGCTTGAACCCGCTCAACTGAAGCTGGCGCTCAAGGAGATCGACCTTCTCCCGCAGCAAGTGAATGGTCTTGAACCCTGAGGTGACTTCAAGGACTGACATTTCCAATGGGACGCGATCGAGCGAAGAGCCGCCGATGAACCCCTGGACACCAGTTTCGCGACAAATATCCAGCAATTCGTCGGGTTTCGTTATCGGTCCGCCACCCAGCAGGCAGATCACGTTTCTGTTGATGGATTGAGCGACACGCGCAACAGCGCTCGTACGCGCAGCAAGCTCCGCCAGGCTAATCGACGGATCAGATCCGCTTTCCAGGCCGCGATTGAGATTGAAGTTGATGCAGATGGCCTGAGTGCCAGCTTCGACCATCTGTTTTACTTCGGCCTGGGTCCGCGTATAACCAATGGTCATCAGCCCGCGCCTTGCGGCCTTCACCAGGAGCTCAATTTCCCGAGCGTAGCCGAGGCCGCATTTCTCAAGCAATGACCTCCTGTATCCATCGATGTGGATCACGGATGGAAAGTTGGTGACGCCGGAGAAGCCCCACCTGATGATCCGATCGAGCCAATGGTCAATATCGAGCTGCGGATCGAAGGTACAGGCTCCGAAAAATACCGGCAATTTCGTGCTGGGCAGGATCTCTGTTCGGCCGAACGCGGCCACGAATTCGTTGCAACTGCGGATAGGTAGAATTGAGGCCGGCGAAGAGCCACCCATCGCGCGAAAGCGGCCAGCATTGAGCGCAAGCACGAAATCCGCCCCTGCGCGTTCGGCAGCTCTCGCAGTCATGCCCGATCCGATTGCTGCCCCGAGCACAAACGAACGGGAATTCCGGAAGAACTGCCTGATCCCGCCGCCCTTTACCTGGTCCACCCGCGTGTGCATCCCGGCCCGCCTCCTGCAGGGCGGTTGCGAAGACTAGCTCCAATTTGCAGGCGCGCGCAATCGTCGCAGCGCTTTTCCGTTCGTCGTGAAGAGGTGGCAGTTCGCAGGCGAAGCCGCAAGATGAACTCTGCCAGCCCTCTTCGGCGGCTCCACCGTTGGCGCTTTGGCAACGACCGTTTCCCTCCCGGCGTTGCCATAGATGTAGGTGACGCTGCCAAGATGCTCGATGAAATCGACATCGAGCTCGATTCCGATGTCGGTCTTCTCCGCCGCGGATGGAGAGAAATCATCCGGCCGAATCCCGAGCGTGATCGGTTTGCCGACAAGCAGTTGATCCGGATGGACGGGCACGCAGAGCGTCGCGCCCGCGTCGAGCCTGACGTCCATGCCCGTCTCGTGCGCCGCCTCGACGTGGCCATTGAGGAAATTCATCTTGGGCGAGCCAATGAATCCGGCTACGAAGCGAGATGCCGGATTGTGATAGAGATCGTGCGGGCTGCCCACTTGCTCGATATTGCCGTCCTTGAGCACGACGATCTTGTCAGCCATCGTCATGGCCTCGACCTGGTCGTGGGTCACGTACATCATGGTATTTCCAAGCTGCTTGTGCAGTTTAGCAATCTGAACCCGCATTTGCACCCGCAATTCCGTGTCCAGATTCGACAGAGGCTCGTCGAATAGGAACACCTTGGGCTCGCGGACGATCGCGCGCCCGATCGCCACGCGCTGCCGCTGTCCGCCTGAGAGTTGTCGAGGCTTACGATCCAACAGATGATCGATCTGCAATAATGATGCAGTCTCGGCGACCCTGATATCGATCCCGGCCCTCGCCACTTTCGCCATCCGCAGAGGAAAGGCAAGGTTGTCTCGCACGGTCATGTGCGGGTAAAGAGCATAGCTCTGAAACACCATGCCGAGGTTCCGGTCAGCGGCATCAACATCGTTGACGACCTCGTTGTCAATCAGCAGCCGCCCTCCACTGATGCGCTCCAGTCCGCCGATCATTCGCAGGAGCGTCGATTTGCCAGATCCGGATGGCCCGACGAAGACGACGAATTCGCCGTGGTCGATCGTCAGGTCGATGTTACGCAGGACGTGGATGGTCCCATAGGCTTTATTCACTCCCTCCAGGCGAACATCGGCCATCATGCTCTCCTCTGTCTGGGGCTTTGAGCCAGCGCCGGCAACACCTTAATTTCTGCCAAGCTGGACACGACGAAATCCGGCGGCGCCAGAGATGGATCCTTGAGGGGCGGCACGCCGGTCGTGACCAACACGGTCGGAAGACCGGCTCGCTTACCAGCTTGAATATCGGTCGGAATCTGATCGCCGATCATCAGCGTGGCGCTGCGAGCTGTTCCTAGGCGGGACAGTGCGGTTTCGATCATGTGTGGCTCGGGCTTACCAACGATTAAAGGTTTGACCTGTGTAGCCACAGCGACAGCGGTGATCGTTGCTCCTGCGCCCGGCTCAAATCCGCCTGCGGTGGGCAAGAGGAGATCGGGGTTGGTGCCGATGAATACTGCTCCATTCAAGATCGCATCGACAGCAATCCGCATCTTCTCATGGGTAATCTGACGGTCCAGCCCCATGACGACAGCTTCGGGCTTCCGATCGGTTATCTCGAACCCCGCGCCTGCCACTGCATCAACAAGGGACGGCGCGCCGATGACAAACACGCGCCTGAGATCCGGGTATTTGGTGCGAGCAAGCTCAGCGGCGGTGACGGCGCTGGTGACAACGTCTTTCGGCTCGATAATAAGCCCAAACCTCTCCAGCTTGCGGACGACCTCTTCCGGAGTGTGCGTCGAATTATTCGTCACGAAGCAGAACGGCCATCCGGCCGCCTGCCACTCTTTAAATGCCTGAATGGCCTCGCCGATCGCAGCGTTACCACGATAGACGACGCCATCCAGATCCGAAATGATCCCTTCGATCGACGCCCAGTTGAGGTCAGAAGCGGTATTAGCCATTCATCAGCATCCCGCCGTTCACGTGCACGATCTGCCCGGTCATGTAGGACGCTGCAGGACTTGCGAGGAAGACTGCAAGCCCTGCGATATCCTCCGGCACGCCCACGCGTCCCAGCGGGATGCGGCTGCTGTGCCGGGCTTCGGTCTCCTCACGCGGACGGCCATGCATTGGCGTATCGATGATTCCGGGCGCGATTGCGTTCACATTGATCTTGAGGGGCGCGCATTCATAGGCAAGCAGTTTGGTGACGTCGTGAACGATCGCTTTCGATAGGCAATAGTCGGCGCCGCCGGCCTGGTAGTTGAACACTGCCCCCTGCGAAGACAGTGAGGAGCCAACGTTGACGATGCGACCGCCCTTGGTCTTCATGAAGCGTTCAATCGCCAGTTTTGAGCAGCGCAAGACAGCGACCGAATTGATCTGAATCGTACGCTCAATCGTCTGCGCATTGCCATTGAGGAGCGGCTGGGCGGATTTAATACCGGCGTTATTGACCAGCACGTTGAGGCGGCCAAAGCGTCTGGCAACCTCATCGAGAACCCTGGTGACATCTTCCTCGCGTGCGACGTCCATTGCCATCGGTAATGTGCCGTTACCATGGGGCAAGGCTGCCAAAGTGTCTTCGAGGTTTTCGAGGTTAGCATCGGTGGCAAGGACGTTCGCTCCTCCTGCCCGAAACGCATTCACAATGGCAGACCCGATGCCTCCACCGGCTCCGGTCACGAGCACCGTTCTGTCTGAAACTGAGAACTGTTCGGTCATTCCAACTCCAAGATCGTTTGGGACTTCAAAAACTCGTCAACGGCCTCTGCGCTCGGCATGGAGGTTTGAGCGCCGCGACGCGTCACACACAGGGCGCCCACCGCCAAAGCCCTTCTCTACGGCTTCTCTCAAAGGCAAGCGCTGTGCCAGTGACGCGGCGAAAGCTCCGTTAAAGGCATCTCCTGCGGCCGTCGTATCGACGACCTTGACGGGAAAGGCACTCAGAGCAAAGGAGCGTGCGGCGTCAGCGTAATAAGCTCCTTGCGCCCCGAGGGTAATCAGCGCAGCCCGAGGTCCGAGCTCGATAAGCTTCAAGGCGGCGCTGGCGGCGCTGTTGAAGTCGCAGACCTCCACCCCTGTTAGCTCGAAAGCTTCTGTCTGGTTCGGTGTGACGAAATCAACGCTTTTCCACGCGGCTGATGAAAGCCCCGGCCTCACCGGCGCTGGATTGAAAATCAGTTCGAAACCCTTGTCGCGCTTCATCTCGAAGAGCCGATTGAGCGCTTCGATTGGCATGCCCATTTCAGCCACCACGATCGCGTCGCGCTCTATGAACCCGGCCGCGCTCTCGACCATATCTGGCGTCACGTTCAGATTGGCGCCAGGGTCTATGACGATCATATTGGAGCCGTCATCACCGACCATGACCAGGGCTGAGCCCGAGACTTCCCCCGGCGACATCTCGATTGCGTCCGCGCGAACGCCGGCCTTCCGCAGCGACTGCAGCAAAAAGCGACCGGCATCATCATCGCCAAGACGCGTGTAGAAGTTTGGCTCGAGCCCAAGGCGGGCGGCCGCAACAGCCTGATTGGCGCCCTTACCTCCCGCGTAGCGGATCAGCGTGCCCATCACGCTTTCACCTGGCGTTGGAAGCCGGTCGACCTGGAAGCATAGATCGAGATTTGTCGTTCCAAAGAACATCAATGGCCTGGAACTCGATTTCACGGCACCAAAGGTAAGGCCACGTTCGAGGTGACGCTGTCCGATGACGATTAGAATGACGGGAATGATCATCGTCACAACCAGCCCTGCGGCCATGACGGGATAGAACTGCACGCCGGGATTGAGCAGCTTGAGAAGAGCGACGGTCACCGGCGCCTTGGTCGAACTGAGGATCAGACCGAGGGCGAAATTGTGCCAGGCCAGCAAGAAGATGAGCAATGAGGCGCCGATCAGGCCCGGCTTCAAAAGCGGCAGCACGATGTGCCACACGACCCTTGCTGGCTTGGCGCCATCCATGGCGGCCGCCTCCTCGATGTCCTTCGGGATGTCTTCGATATAGGAGCGACTCAGCCAAACGATCATCGGCAATGTGACGACCTGGTAGACCCAGATCATGCCGATATAGGTGTCATATAATCCAATCGCCTGGAAAACACTGAAAAGCGGGATGACCACTAGAAGGACGGGGGCGAAACGGAAACCCAAAATGAAGAAGGCAATGTCTTCCTTGAAAGGTACGTCCCGCCTCGCCAGCACGTAACCGGCCGGCACTCCCACAGCCAAGGAAAGGACGACAGAGCCGAGTGCTATGAGGACGCTGTTCGCGATCGGCGTCAAAAAGTCGACTTTGATCGTTCCATAGCTCGTTGCTCCTGCCTGGGCGACATCGAATAGGACGCGGAAGTTTTCCAGTGTCGGCGAAAACAGGAAGCTCGGCGGCCAGGCCATGACCTCTGCTTGCTGCTTCAGCGACATCATCAGGATCCAGATAAGCGGAAAGGCGAGAATCAACGTACAAACGCCGACGAGCAGGTTGAAGACCAGGTTTGCGAGGGTCGAGCGATTGAAGCGCATGGGCGACCTCTTCAGCTGACGCGCCGCCGAACGAAGCGCCACAACTTGACCATGGCGAAGGCTCCGACCAGCACGATCATCCAATTTACGACCATGAGGGCGGCACCACGTCCAAAGGCGAGATTTTGGAATGCGGTAATGTAGGCGCGCACCGAAAGTACGGAGGTGCTATTCCCAGGCCCGCCCTGCGTGGTTCCGAAAACAATGTCGAACTGATTGAGGGATTCGATCAGGCGAAACAACGCGGCAATCAGAATGTACGGAGTAATCAGCGGCAGCTCGATATGAACAAATGTCGCCCATCCCTTCGCACCATTGACGCGGGCTGCCTCCCTCACCTCATCATCGATGCCCTGAAGGCCAGCGAAGATAATTAGTGCGAAGAACGGCGTATAGGTCCATACATCGATGAGGACCAAGGAGAACATCGCGGTGTTCGGATCCGAAATCCACGCAAATCGGCTGATGCCGACAAGGGACAATAAGTAGTTCATGATCCCGTTTTGCGGATCCATCATTGTCGTCCACATCAGCGCTACGCTCATCGGGGGCAGAACGAGCGGCAAGAGAATGACCGGCCGCATCACACGCGCTAGGAAAACTTCAGTTGCGAACAGCTTGGCAAGTGCAAGACCGAACGCGGCCTCTGCAATGACCGCCGATCCGGCGTAGACCAGAGTGCCGCGGATGCTGTTCCAGAAATCATCTGTCTTGATCAGCGCTGCGTAGTTGTTGAGGCCAATGAAGTGAACCAGCGGCCGACCGAACTTGAGGTCAGTCAGCGACTGAAATACGCCATAGAAGAACAGGAAAAGAAATCCGAGCAGTATGGCGATCGCTGGAGCAATCGCGGCAATACTCCACCAGTCAACACGCACCGGCGCGGCGTTCTTGACCAGATCATCTTTTGACGAGGTCAGTTGACTGGCCGAAGACTGCAGCGTCACGGTTGCGTCGAATCCTCGAAGGTCCATTTCACTATTCTCTAATATGCAAAGGGGCGGCAGCTCGATCTGCCGCCCCTTTTACCTTCACATGGACGAACGGATTTCCGAGGCGAGGTCGGATAGCGTTGCCTTGACGTCAGCTCCATTGACCATTTTCTGCATGGCCACGGCCCAGGCATTCATTGCTTCGGCAAAGCCGACGCGGGCTGTAAAGGCCAGCTGCGCCCTGTCTTGCACGGCCCTGAACGCTTCGACGAAATTGTTGAATTCAGGCTTTGCCGCGTATTCAAGCCAAGCCTTGTCGCTCCACGTCGAGGAACGCGGAGAGTTGACGAGCTTGCCGGCTACAGCGCCGTTCAGCTCGACCTGCTTTGAAGTTGCCCACTGGATGAACAGCCAGGCTGCACCCTTCTTCCGGGAAGCAGCGTTCATCGCAAGAGACCAGATCCAGATGTTGGATTCAAAATTCTTGCTGTTCGGAGCCCGCAACGGAGGCGCGAATGCGATCTTGCCTGAGGCGGGCTTGCCAGCCACATCATTCCAAAAGCCAAACATGTTAGAGTCGATCGCCATCGCGGTGCGTCCTGAATTGATGCCATCGACGACCTGGTACCAGTTGTCGTTGGCGAAGGACGGAGCTGCGCATTTCTTGATCATGTCCACATAGTCCTTGTGGAACGCGATCGAACTCGGGTGAGTCCAGGCCTGTGTCGAGCTTTCCGTCCTTGACGATGAAATCATGCACGCCGTAGGACCTGGCAATCGAGATCGCAGCGGTGTGAATGCTGCTCCAAAACCGCACACCGCGCACGCCCAAAGGTGTGATCGCGGGGTCCGCAGCCTTGAGTTTCTCGCACGCGAGGGACATCTGCGGCGGAGTTGTTGGAACCGTGACGCCATGCTTCTCGAGGATGTCTTTGCGGTAGAACAGCTGAATATTCTCAAAGCCGTGTGGGATGGCCCACACCTGCCCGCTTCCCGGCTCGATCTGCCCTTCCTTGACCTTCCAGGTCAGTGCATCCCGCAATGCAGGGAAGAAATCTTTGTAGTCGTACCCGGCCGCGGTGAGTTTCGGATCGTTCAGATAACGGTCGAGTGGCTCGAGCAATTGGCCTGGCGCAAGATCCCAGGCCGGTTGAATGCCCGTGCCTACGACGTCCCAGCTCGGCGATTTTGTGCTGAGCTGGATGGTCAGCTTATTCCAATAGGCATCGTCCGGATAAAGCTCGGGCGTCACCTTGATGCCGGTGAGTTTCTCGAATTCTGGCAACTGGGCTGCGACCGCATCGGCATAGGGATGAATGTCGTAGGCCCAGACGATCGAAGTGCCCTCGAACTGGCGCCAGTTGATGTCGTCCGCCTTGGCTTGGCTGATGACTGTTCCGGCCAGAAGCGTGGAGCAGATAAGAGCCTTTTTGACAAAATTGGCCGAATGGCCGCGCAAAACGGCGAGCGTCCTTGGCATGATTCCCTCCGACATGGGCTCTTTGGCCCGCAAACCACGCGCCCCTCCTCTTGCAGAGGCCGCAGTAAGTGAAAGCTAGCCGCCGTTCTCAACCGTAAGCGGCCTTTCCAGACGAAGGTTGGGTAAGTTTGGGTAATGTGAGAATGGCTTGCGAACGACGTCTTGGATCGGTAGGCGCGGCTTTAGCGGGTCGCAATGCCGGCCCTCACAATAGCGAACCGTCTGAGCGGCAAACCGGGATTCTTCGCAGCCTGAATAGTCCAAGGGCGCGAACCCGCGCAGCTCTACCGCAAGGAAAACGGCAGAATGGTTAAATTCCATTCGTGGCCACTACAATAAACGCGAGAGTCTATGGCCGCCGTCGAGGTATTCTCAGCCTAGCTGAGGCACATGCGTGATCGCTGCAGCAGGACGTCGCATCATCGTTCTTATTATCGTTTATGCATCCCGGAAAAAGCCGTGCCCCTGCAAGATCGGCAACAGCTCGTGGTGACTGCGAATGATGTAGTCCGGTTCTGCTGCCTGCAATCGCGAATCGGAGACAAATCCGCCGGTAATGGACACGCTTATGAGCCCGAGGTCGCGAGCAATATTCGTTTCGACTGGCATATCGCCGATGATGAAGGTCGCCTGTGGCTTCAGGTCGTTCTCTTGCATATAGCGACGAAGCCGCTCACCTTTGCTCGTTGACTTGAACTGCGCCGCGCGGCTTTCAAAAGCGATCACCTCGTTAATGTAGTCATTGATTCCAAGCCTTCGCAATTGCGATTGGAGAGGCTCGACGACATGGTTGCTTACGATGATGGACGAAGCGTCTCGCTCGCGCGCCATTTCCAGAATTCTACGAGCGCCCTCGCGCAGGTCAGCTTTGCTCGCAAACTGTTCGTAGGTGTCGTGAAACATTGCACCCGCATCTCGATCTACGTCGGCAATTTCCGATTCCGACATTCCCAGACTGCGATACAGGATAGAAAGTGGGACGTCGCAATGGTTCCGAAACGTATCCATATCGATAGTTGTGCGGCCGAAGCGATCCAGTATTGCATTTGTCGTCTGCAGTAGCATGTGCGCATCGTCGAGCAGCGTGCCGTTCCAGTCAAAGACAAGAATAGGTTTCATGATTCGACCTTAAGCAGGGATGGATCGGCGCATGGAAAAGATCCGCCATTGAATCGCGGTTTTGCCCTTCTGCGGTTCGCATCTCGACGTGGACGATGAGAAATCGATGCCATCATGCCCGCACAGTCACGACGACACGGGAATTAGCAAGCGCAGATGGGGTGCGGGTTAAAGGCGAAGGAAACGCGCCGGCAACGTCCGACATGCTAATCTTCTTGTTGAGGAGCCCAGCGTCGGAGGGAGAATAAGTTCGGCCTAGGCTACGTGAACACATCGTCTGACAATCTCAAGCAAGCGTCGTACCAGTGCATAAACGAAGTGACTCGACCCATCTCACCGGTCATCACCTGAAAAACACGACAGGCTTGTGAAGCAGCAGTGATCTCTCGTCGAAGTCGCAACACATTGTCTGGAACGCGACATTGGTACTAAATAGCCAGGCTTTGGCGGTTCGTGGTTATCCCGACCCTACGGAGTCCTCCCAAACTTCGCTGTAAGCTTGGAGAGGAGAGAGCCAATTCGTGGCCGAGTTGCAACGCGGCTGCGCAAGCCTGGCCGCTCTCTCGGTATCGAATGAGAACGCCCATCGGATCAGGAGGTCAGAAGCAGGCGCCCGTGAGATTTCAGCATTCCACGAGCAAGTCCGCGCCGGCACCTTCATCAGGTGTTGACAGCGCGTCCCGGACATCACTAGATATAGGCGTCACGGTTCTACTGAATCGCAAGATTTAGTGGCTAAGAGGGAAGCCGGTGAACTGCGCCTTGTGCGCGGAATTCCGGCGCTGCCCCCGCAACTGTCAGCAGCGAGCTGCTTCCGAACGACGTCACTGGTGCGACTGCGCCGGGAAGACAGGAAGTGCAACGACCTGCAAGCCAGGAGACCTGCCGTGACGGTCAGAACGTCCACGGGCGGGGTGTCCCGGCGGTCGCTTGCATGCACCGTCCGGCAACTCCACTGCCGGCGTTTCTGCAGCGCCCTCCCTACAGCCCCGTTCAAACACAACACGCATCACGGGGCCTATTGATGTCACTGAACCTGCACGACGCGGACAATGCGTCCGCTCCCATTTTCCAGTCGCGTCCTCAATCGCTCGCGCCAAGCGAGCCGACCATGCAGATCATCCGCCGTAACGGCAAGGTGACCACGTTTGACTCCGCCAAGATTGCGGTGGCCATGACCAAGGCCTTTCTGGCCGTCGAAGGCACCACGGCGGCCGCCTCGCGTCGCGTGCATGAGAGCGTTGAGCAATTGACCGCCGAGGTCGTCGCAGCGCTGATGCGGCGCGCGGGCGAAGGACGCACCTTCCACATCGAGGATGTGCAGGATCAGGTCGAACTCGCCTTGATGCGTAGTGAGAACCACAAGGTCGCGCGCGCCTATGTGTTGTATCGCGAAGAGCGCGCGCGTCAGCGCGCCGAGGACGCAGCCGCGCAGCCGACGCCCGCCGGCGCTCCGGCCCTTCACGTCACGTTGGCGGATGGTTCACGTGTCGGGCTGGATACCAACCGCCTTGCGCTTATCATTGGCGAAGCCTGCGCCGGCCTCGATGGCGTCTCTGTCGAGCCCGTGCTGGCCGAGACCACCCGCAATCTGTACGACGGTATCAGCCAGGACGAGCTGGCGCTGGCTTCGATCATGGCAGCGCGCACGCTGGTCGAGCACGAGCCAAATTATGCTTACGTCAGCGCGCGCTTGCTGCTTGACAAGCTCCGCGGCGAGGTGCTCTCGCACGTCTATGGCGTTGCCACGTCGGCCTCGCAGGCCGACATGGCGACACGCTATGCCGAATACTTTCCGGCCTATGTGAAGGTCGGGATCGCCGCCGAGCTGCTCGATCCAGAACTCGCCCGCTTCGATCTCCAGAGCATCACGGCAGCGCTGAAGCCGGAACGAGACCTGAACTTCCAGTTCCTCGGCCTTCAGACGCTTTACGACCGCTATTTCCTGCATCAGCACGGCAAACGGATCGAGCTGCCGCAGGCCTTCTTCATGCGGGTTGCGATGGGGCTGGCGCTGCGCGAGATCGATCGCGAGGCAAAGGCGATCGAGTTCTACGATCTCTTGTCTTCGTTCGACTTCATGGCCTCGACACCCACGCTGTTCAATTCCGGCACGCTGCGTCCGCAGTTGTCGTCCTGCTTCCTCACCACGGTCTGCGATGACCTCGACGGCATTTTCAAGTCGATCAAGGACAATGCGCTGCTCGCCAAATATTCGGGTGGCCTCGGCAATGACTGGACGCCAGTTCGCGGGTTAGGCGCTCACATCAAGGGCACCAATGGCGAGAGCCAGGGTATCATCCCGTTCCTCAAAGTCGCCAACGACACCGCGATCGCCGTCAACCAGGGTGGAAAGCGCAAGGGCGCCGTCTGCGCTTACCTTGAGACCTGGCACATCGACATCGAGGAATTCCTCGACCTTCGCAAGAACACCGGCGACGACCGCCGCCGCACCCACGACATGAACACTGCCAACTGGGTGCCGGACCTATTCATGCAGCGCGTCGATGCCGACGGCGAGTGGACGCTATTCTCGCCGGACGAGACGCCAGACCTGCATGATCTCTACGGCGAGGCATTCAGGACGGCGTACGAAGCCTATGAAGCCAAAGCCAAGGCCGGTGGCATGCGGCTCTTCAAGACGGTACGGGCCAGCGACCTCTGGCGTCGCATGCTGACCATGCTATTCGAGACCGGCCATCCCTGGATTGCTTTCAAAGATCCTTGCAACCTCCGCTCGCCACAGCGCCACATGGGCGTGATCCATTCCTCGAATCTCTGTACCGAGATCACGCTGAACACTTCGGCCGACGAAGTCGCCGTTTGCAATCTCGGCTCCGTCAATGTGCTTAATCATGTCGGCCCCGACGGCATCGACCAGGCCAAGCTGAAGCGGACGGTGACGACCGCCGTGCGGATGCTCGACAACGTCATCGACATCAATTTCTACACCATTCCGGAGGCGCGCCGCTCCAACATGCGCCACCGGCCGGTCGGTCTCGGCCTGATGGGCTTCCAGGAGGCGCTTCAGGTCCAGCGCATCCCGATCGCGTCGGATCGGGCGGTCACGTTCGCGGATATCAGCATGGAGGCAATCTCTTTCCACGCCATCGAGGCGTCGTCCGATCTCGCTACCGAGCGCGGACGCTACCCGAGCTTCGAGGGCTCACTCTGGTCGAAAGGTATTTTGCCGCTCGACTCTATCCAACTGCTGAACGATGCACGCGGTGGACTCGATGTCGACCGCTCCTCGACGCTGGACTGGGAGCGCCTGCGCAAGAAGGTCGTCGCTGGCGGCATGCGCAATTCCAACGTCATGGCAATCGCGCCGACGGCGACGATCTCCAACATCTGCGGCGTGTCGCAGTCGATCGAGCCAAACTATCAAAACCTCTTCGTCAAATCGAACATGTCCGGGAACTTCACGGTCGTGAACGAGCTTCTGGTCCGCGATCTCAAAGCCCGCGGCCTATGGGATGAGGTGATGGTCTCCGACCTGAAATATTTCGACGGCAGCGTCGGCCGGATCGATCGGGTGCCCGACGATCTCAAGCATCTCTATGCGACAGCCTTCGAGGTCGACAGCTCCTGGCTGATCGAAGCGGCTGCGCGCCGGCAAAAATGGATCGACCAGTCGCAGTCGCTCAACCTCTACATCGCCAATCCATCTGGCAAGAAACTCGATGCACTTTACCGCTTGGCTTGGCGCCGTGGATTGAAGACGACCTACTATCTGCGATCTCACAGTGCCACCCACGTCGAAAAATCGACCCTGAAGGGCACTGACGGCAAGCTCAATGCCGTGTCCGCCTCGGCCGCGATCTCGTACGCGCCGATCGTGGTCCCCGAGCCGGACTTCGACGGCATGAAAGCCTGCCGGATCACCGATCCCGAATGCGAAACCTGCCAGTAAGGAGATGACGATGCTCGATTGGTCCAATACCGAAACGATCGCTGCGGCGGCTCCCGCCGTCTCAAGCCTCACCACCACGCGGCCTCCACAGAATCGGCTCAAGCACGAGCCGGCCAATCCGACCGGCCTCGGCGAGATTGACCGTGCTGGCGGCCGCGTGTCGGTCGATGAGAAGCGGATGATCAACTGCCGCGCAGACGTCAACCAGCTCCTGCCGCTGAAGTACAAATGGGCCTGGGAGAAATATCTCTCTGCTTGCAACAATCACTGGATGCCGACCGAAGTCTCGATGCAGTCTGATATAGCTTTGTGGAAGTCGCGCAACGGGCTGACGGAGGATGAGCGGCGCATGATAAAGCGCAATCTCGGCTTCTTCGCAGCTTCGGAATCGCTCGTCGCCAACAACATCGTGCTGGCAATCTACCGTCACCTCACCAACCCCGAGTGTCGGCAGTACCTCTTGCGGCAGGCGTTCGAGGAGGCGGTCCACACCCACACCTTCCAGTACATCGTCGATAGCCTTGGCCTGGACGAGGGTGAGCTGTTCAGACATGTACCGCGAGATACCCTCGATCACCGACAAGGCGGCTTGGGCGCTCAAGCACACGCAGCACCTCGGCGACCCGTTGTTCGAGACCGGGACGCCGGACAATGGCCGCGCCTTCCTGCGCGATCTCGTTGCCTTCTACGTCGTGTTCGAAGGCATGTGGTTCTACACCGGATTTGCTCAGATTTTGTCGCTTGGCCGCCGCAACAAGATGGTCGGCATCGCCGAACAGTATCAGTACATCCTGCGCGACGAGAGCATTCACCTGAATTTCGGTATAGATGTCATCAACCAGATCAAGATCGAGAATCCGCACCTATGGACACCCGCATTACAGGATGAGGTCCGCGGCATGCTTCGTGACGCAACTGAGCTCGAAGCCGCTTACGGGCGCGATACGATGCCGCGTGGGTTCCTTGGCCTGAATTCGGCTCTCTGTGAGCAGTACATGCACTTCATCGCGAACCGGCGCTGCGCGCAGCTCGGACTTTCGCCTGTATTCGCCGAAGTCGAGAACCCGTTCCCCTGGATGTCGGAGACGATGGACCTGAAGAAAGAGAAGAACTTCTTCGAAACCCGCGTCATCGAATATCAGAACGGAGGCGCATTGAGTTGGGAATGACCTGCGGCATGGCGATCGCCGGCGAGGACCTCGCAACGGTTTGCGAGGTCGTTCGGCGCTTGATGCGCGCATTGCAAAAGCGAAAGCTTTGCAGAAGAACGTCTTCCAACGATCCCCGCTCTCAGACTTCGTGTCCTGTCGCTTTGGCGGATCTGACTCACTCGGCCCGCGATACATCGGCAGCGCGGCGCATGAGTGAGTGCACGTCGTTCTGCCCCAGCAATCCACGCTCGATGGCGATCTCGAGAAACGATCGATGTTCATCATGCGCTGCCCGCACGATTGCGGCCACATTTGCGTAGCCGAACTCGGGTACCAGCGCTGCTGCTAGCCCGGTCGACGCGAGCAGATTTTGCTGGCACCGCTCCTCATCTACCGTGAGCGAGCGTACACACCGTTCGCGCAAGATGGTCGCTGAACGTTGGAGAAGAATGATAAAATCGATCAGGCGATCGCAGACGAGCATGCCGTAGCAATTGATCTCCAGCAGTCCTTGTTGGCAGGCCATTGCTACGGCCGCATCGTTTCCGGAGATGGCAAACGCCGCTTGGCAGACCGCTATTGGAACAACTGGATTCACCTTGCCGGGCATAATGGAAGATCCAGCCTGGATCGCAGGCAACGCAATCTCTCCGACAGCGGCGACAGGGCCTGACGAGAGCACCATGAGATCGTTGGCTATCTTCCAGAGGGAGTTTGCGGAATGTCGGACTTCGGCTGATAACCGGGCACACGCATCTAAGTTCTGCATCCCGTCGAATGGATCGGCCGCCGGTTTGATCTCCTGGCAAATTAGCGCTGACAAATGCTGGAAAATCGCCCGTTTGTAGCCCGGTCTCGAATTTAATCCGGTACCAACCGCAGTACCGCCCAGCGGAACGACCAATAATTGGCGCCGCAACTGCTCGACATACTTGGCATGGCGTTCGAGGACCGCCTGATATCCCCCGAATGTCTGACCGAACAGCATCGGAACGGCATCCTGCAAACATGTCCGACCAAGCCGTAGGGTTTGGGAATGCTGTATCTTCTTCTCCGAGAAGGCGGCGGCCAGTTGCATCAAGGCAAGCGAAGTCCCCTCTGAGACCCGAAAAACCGCAAGCTTTATGGCTGTCGGAATCACGTCGTTGGTAGATTGACCGAGATTGACGTGATCATTTGGATGGACGAAGGTGTAGTCACCGGCTGGCTTTCCGGCCAGCCGTGCGGCCAGATTTGCGATCACCTCATTGAGGTTCATGTTCGACGATGTGCCGCCCGAGCCTTCGAGCGCGTCGACAATGAGGTGAACATCGTACTTTCCGGTGCGGATCTCTTGGCACGCCTCAACGATAGCTTCCGCTTTCTGCGCTGACAGCGCGCCGATCTCGAGATTGGCGAGCGCCGCGGCTTCTTTTATCATGACCAATGCGGGGACAAACTGAGGCAGCGCAGCGATCGTGCGGCCCGTTAGTGGGAAATTCTCCAAAGCCCGAACAGTATTGATGCCGTAGAGTGCGTCCGCAGGCAGCTCTTTCTTACCGAGATATCTTCCTCGGTTCGCATTTGGACCATGACAATAACTTTCTAGTGTTTCTACGACCCTCGATATTCCGACGAGGCGGCAAGTTCGACCCAATTCGAGCAATGCCGCTAGTTTGCAAGCTACGATCTAGCGCTAGTGCGGCGGCCTCACGCGAGCCGGCTGCGATGTTCGCCCGAGCATCAGGGACGACGCGGGCTTCCAAGCTCCGCATCTCGATTTTTTGCTTAGAAGAATACCGACGTGGACACCAGCAAGTTCAACGCATGTCCTGTTTTGGGTGTGTATGTGATGCTTGTCGGGTTGTTGATGTATGTCAGTCCTACGCTTGAATAGATCCCGGGCGCGAGATGCGCGGTGTATGTTCCCGAAATCGCCGTACTGTCGCGATGAACAAGATGGCCCTTACCCATGGCAGCATCCACTGCAACGTTGCTCCACGCAGTGTTGGTGGCAACGAGGGCAATCTGGTCGCGTGGACGGCTGTCGTAATAAGCCCTTGGCATAAAGACGGAGCTCGTAATATTGGCTCACTCTGTTCAAGTCCGGCGGCGCGTACATCACAGAGAATCCTGCATAGATGCCACGCGCGGCGGAACCCTGAAGGTCGGACTGCCAGAGTTGCCTGTCGGCTGCGACGTAATAGATGCTATTCGCGTTGGCTCTCGGTTGCGCCGGATAGCGCAAGTCGGTGTAGCTGCTATTGTTGAAACCGGCGCCTACCCGCAACCAAGTTTCGGGCAAGCCTGGTGCAGCTTTGTTCTTGTAGCCAGCTTCGTCGAGGAAAAGAACGCCGGAGTTTGCAGTGCTCCAGTCTAATCCGGTCGGATTTTCGGTAATGTGTGCAAATTGACCGTCTGGACTGAGTGAGCGCTGTATTGACGTCCTATTGTAGAAGCGTTCATCGAAATTGTACTTCAGATTGAGAGCTGGCGTCGGCGCAGCATTATTGCTCATGCCTGCCTGGTACAGGATATTGGACGAAGCCCCAAAAACGTTTACTGCTGCGTTCCCTCCGACCACGGTACCTACGAACTCATTTATGTTTCTGAGATAGCCCATTTCGAGTTCGAGCTTCCCGCCAAAAAGCGTCTGATAGTAGGCAATGGTATTGATCCCCGCTCTATCTGGTCCCCCGGGCTTCCAGGTCCAATACTGCTGCTGCGCTCCTACGATGATCTGACCATCGGGAATCCCAAATCGACTGAGATCGTACGTCGCGATCATGAAGTTTAGAGTATTAAATGTGGGGTTCTGACCAGCATATAGCTGATCGCGGATGGTGCTCCTCGCGGCATTCGGCAGTTGATTGGCCACAAAGGTGTTTACTGTCCCGCCAATATAGCCGATCCCGACTTCTGCCAGCGCAGATCTAACACCGCCGTAGTCCTGATCTATCGTATCGGCTGGACCAGGAATACTGAGCCACATACCTTTTTCGCGGAGGCCCTCGAACTTTGCAAATGACTCGACTTTCTGTTGAGTTCTGTTCTTTGCAACTAAGCCCGCACTGTCCCGCTTTGCTGCAAATGCATTGGCAGTTTGTGCCAGGGCCTCGCTAGCACTGAGATGGACTGGTTGTTGAGACCGAGAGCTTCGGGGGAGCGTAGCCGGGCGGCTCTTCTTCTGAATTGCTGCTCGGGTCATCTTATTGGAAATGCCGCTTTGCGGGCCAGGCATGCTGGCATCTTGTGCCAGCGCCGCCCCCCCAACGGGGCTCGCAGCGAGGGACAGTGCGACAGCAATCCATCTTTGTGCGCGGGATTCCTGAAGTTTCTTTTGCAGCGCGGTAGCCGCAAGCCGAAACAATTGACCCGCGCCAAACGCTGAGTTCTTTGAGGGCTGAGCGCTCGAGGACCGCGCGGGACAGTTTGCTACAGACGTCGCTGAGGCGTGAGGGATCCCAGTAGGAGTAGGCCTGATAACTGCGGATGACGAGACAGCAGATCCATCACGCCTGCCGGCGTCGTCAGATCCATATTGCATCCCGCTTTCCCTAACATATAAGGCCGACCTTCGTTGTCCACGATTGCCATGTGTCCGACATCCGCATCAATTGCTAGGGTTGGTAGGTGACGCGAGCCGCAGCGCATTGCTTCCCGATTCGCGCCCTCACGTCCGATGGGACGAGATAAAATGGCGCTCGTTTCTCCAGGCCCGGCGCCTCGCGACGAATGCGAGGACCATTTCGGGACAGGGATTCAGCTACAGATTGGAGGGACGCCCGCAGCGTTCTTGCCATCCTCGTTACGAAAATTGAGACGATCTCGTATGCTTGAAGAGGATGGCGTCTGCCTCACAGCGGGTCTCTTAAAGACGGAAAGTCGCGCAAGATGAACAAAACGTGCCGTTGTGACTCCGAAGGCTTCGACGGAGCTCGGCGACAATTGAGATCATTGCGGATGAGCAACGAGACAGTGAGACTGGCGCAATGGTTGCGCGCAAACTACTTGGAGCTTTTCTTCGAACGTCGCGCGCTTTTACCGAGCGCGCGGACCCCACATTGTCGGAGAGGAGCCGAAGTTACGGCCCAGCTGCTTAAATGAAAATTGGTCCACCGCCGCGCAGCAGCTGAACTCGATGTGGCGTCTCTCAGGGTAGATGCTGCTCGGATTTTATCCGAGTACTCGCAGCGCGACACTTTCAATGTGCTGCGAAGCAGGTGCCGGTCTTGTGAACCCGCTAGGCGACCTTCGCGGCGGGTTCCTTGGGAGCTTTTACGCGTGTCACGCGTATTCCTCCGTTGAGGGCCGTCTTGTTTGACGGACGCGAACGCTGCAGGTCCTAGGGGTAATCCTAGGAGAAGCACTATGACGATTTCGAGGGCGGAGGTGATCACATCGGTCGAGCGGCGGCGCCGGTGGTCGCAGGATGAGAAGGAACGGCTTGTTGCAGCATCGCTCGAGCCCGGAGCCAGTGTTTCCGAGGTGGCTCGCATGGCTGGCCTTCATGTAAGCCAGCTGTTCAGGTGGCGCAAAGAGCTTTGCAAGCACGGTGAAGCGAGTATAGCGCCGTTCGTGCCGGTCGAGATTGGGCCGTCTGTGCCGCCGCGGGAGGTGGCCGAAGCGTCATTGACGACGACGGCGGCGCGTCGACGGAAGAGCCTGGGCATCATTGAGATTGATCTTGGTAGCGGGCACCGCATCCGGGTCGATGGCGACGTTGATGGAGACGCGCTGCGTCGAGTTCTCGATGCTTTGGTACGCCGATGATCCCGGTTCCGACGGGCGCACGAGTGTGGCTTGCGACAGGCTACACGGACATGCGCCGAGGCTTTCCGTCGCTGGCACTCCAGGTGCAGGAGGTGCTGCGCAAGGACCCGCTCAGCGGTCATCTGTTTGTCTTCCGCGGTCGCCGAAGCGATCTTCTGAAGGTGATCTGGCACGATGGCCAGGGAGCATGCCTGTTCACCAAAAGACTCGAGAGAGGGCGGTTCATCTGGCCTTCGGTTGCGGGCGAAGCAGTGACGATCTCGCTGGCGCAGATGAGCTACCTGTTGTCCGGAATCGATTGGCGCAACCCCCAAGAAACCCAGCGTCCGACGCGGGTCGGATAGCCGTTTTGGGTTTGAATCTTCTGCTTGATCCTGATTCAATGGCTTCATGATATCGAAGCCGGACGACCTTCCATCGGACCTTGTCAGTGCCCTGGCGGCGCTGCAGGCCGAGCGTGAGGCGCGGCTGCGAGCCGAGGCGGTGGCTGCCAGTGCACGGGCGGAGCTGTCGGATAACGCGGCGCTGATCGCGCATCTCGAGTTGCGGATCGAGAAACTCAAGCGCGAACTGTACGGGCAGCGCTCCGAGCGCACGGCGCGGCTGATCGAACAATTGGAATTGGAACTCGAAGAACTCGCCACCACGGCGAGCGAGGATGAGCTTGCCGCGCGCGCCGCCGCGGCGAAAACCCAGAGCGTGCGCGCCTTCACGCGCAAGCGGCCGGTACGCAAGCCCTGGCCGGACGACATCGAACGCGAGCGCGTCGTCATTGAGGCGCCAAAGACCTGCGCCTGTTGCGGTGGGGCGCGCCTTGCGAAGCTGGGCGAGGATGTGACCGAGACGCTGGAGGAGATCCCGCGCCGGTTCAAGGTCATCGAGACCGTGCGCGAAAAGTTCACTTGCCGCGATTGCGAGAAGATCAGCCAGCCGCCGGCACCGTTCCATACCACGCCGCGCGGCTTCATCGGTCCGCAATTGCTGGCGACGATCCTGTTCGACAAGTTCGGCATGCATATCCCGCTCAACCGCCAGAGCGCGCGCTTCAAGTGCGAGAGGATCGACCTGCCATTGTCGACGCTCGCTGACCAGGTCGGCCACGGAACCTTCGCCGTCATGCCGCTCTTCCAGCTGATCGAGCGTCATGTACTCGCAGCCGAGCGCCTTCATGGCGACGACACCACCATCCGCGTCCTGGCGAAGGGCAAGTGCACGACCGGCCGGATCTGGACCTATGTGCGGGATGACCGGCCCTATGGTGGGCCGGCGCCGCCGGCTGCGGTCTATTACGCCTCGAGCGATCGACGGGGCGAGCATCCCCAGAAGCATCTGGCCGCCTTCGCCGGCATCCTGCAAGCCGATTGCTATAGCGGCTTCGAGCCGTTGTTCGACCCGCAAAGGAAAGCGATGCCGATCACGCCGGCATTCTGCTTCGCGCATGCGCGGCGGGGCTTCTTCGAGTTGGCCGATATCGAGAAGAACGCCAGGGAAGGCAGTAAGGGTAAACCGGTCTCCCCGATCGCGCTGGAGGCGGTCAGACGCCTCGATGCGTTGTTCGAGATCGAGCGCGCCATCAACGGCCGCAGCGCCGACGAGCGGCGTGCCGTGCGCCAGGAGAGAAGCAAGCCGCTGCTCGACGACATGTACGCCTGGCTGCTGCGCGAGCGAGAAACCCTCTCGCGCTCCTCCGAGGTCCTGAAGCCCATGAATTACATGCTCAGGCGCTGGGCCGACTTTGCCCGCTTCCTCGACGATGGCAGGATCTGCCTCAGCAACAACGCCGCCGAAAGAGCGTTGCGCGGCATCGCCTTGGGAAGGCGCAATTGGACCTTCGCCGGCAGCCTGCGCGGCGCCGAACGCGCCGCCATCATGCTGACGATGATCACCACCTGTCGTCTTAACGATGTCGATCCCAAAGCCTGGCTCGCCGACGTCCTCGCCCGGATCGCCGATCTTCCCGCTTCGCGTCTGCACGAACTGCTGCCCTGGGAATGGAAGCTCCCGCGCCAAGCCGACGAACCCACCGATCAGCAAGCTGCCTAACCTTCACGCAGCGCTATCATAGCGCTACCCGGCCCCCGCGCGCATGCGTCAATCAGGCGGTCTTCGTCGTATGCGTACTGTCACGCTGCTCTTTCCGTCGATGCTGACGGGGACTTCGCCGACGACGGTTGCGCGACGAACGAGGCGATGCTGGTCGCCATAGTCGTTCACCGCATAATGTTGCGTGGCGCGATTGTCCCAGATCGCGACATCGCCCTCCTTCCAGCGCCACCGCACGGTGTTCTCGAGCGCCGCGATATGAGATTGAAACAGATCAAACAGCTTCTGGCCGTCGTATTTCGGAAGACCAACGAAATTTTGCACCAGAGCGCCGAGCACTAGCGCGCGTTCGCCGGTCTCGGGATGCACGCGCACGACAGGATGCTCAGTCTGATAGATTGTTCTAGTGAAGATTTCGTCCAAATGCTTTTTGTCGAGCTCGCTGACGCGGGCCAATATTGCATAGTCGAAGGCGTTGCTGTGAACGGCCCAGAGCTTGTCTGCAAGCCGCTGCAGCGGCGGTGCGAGGTCGAGATACGCCGTAACGGTGTTTGACCAGACCGTATCGCCACCGAATGGCGGCATCACGAGGCTTCGTAGGACCGCAATCTTGGGGTAGGCATCGACGAAGGTTCCATCCGTGTGCCACAAGTCGGCCCGGCTCCCGGCGCGCGCCGAATCAAGCTCGATGATCGACGCCGTGCCTTTGATTGCACCGAGCGTCGGATGAGGTGCCAGCTTCCCGAAACGAAGGGCAAAGCGCTCTTGCTCCGCATCGTCGAGATGCCCCTGGTCGCGAAAGAAGATGACCTTGTGCTCCAATAGCAATTCATTGATCGAGCGGATCGTCTGCTCCGGCAAGTCGCCCGATAGCTTGACGTTCCGGATTTCCGCGCCGATGCGGGCTGCGCATTTGACGATGTCGCCGCGAGGAGCGTCACTATCCGACAAGATCGTAGCAGTCATAGCTCCAACTCTCGAATTTGGCGGTTTCCGTTAAACTCGACTAGAGCTGACGAACCTCAAGTGCCGACCGCATCGCGGGATCCGTCGGAGTCCCGGTGACAGCGTCGGGTTCCTGCTTGCGCTCCTAAGGCGGCCTCGGACTTGTTGGTGCGGCTCCGCTACGGTCTTTGATCTAAGAGTTGACGAGATCTGTCAGATTGACAATTGCCAGCACTGGTAGTTGACCGGTGTGGAAGCTTAAGCGATCGATGTTACGCCACTGCCGAATCAAACGCGCTTAGAGCTTCACACCAACATGGTTCGGTGACCTCGATGCCTCATGGGTAAGACCGTCAGGCTTGCCGGGATGCCGCAGCAAAGACGATCTCAGGGTTGACGTATTGGTTCTGTTGCAGATAATCGGAGGCGTCGAGGTTCTCCAGGTCTTGTTTGATCCGGAGCTAAGAGGGAAGCCGGTGCGCTCTCGATCCGTTCAGGATTGAAGCAATGCCGGCGCTGCCCCCGCAACTGTAAGCGGCGAGCCCGCATCCAAACGTGTCACTGAAGCAGAAGCTTCGGGAAGGCCGGATGCAGGCGATGACCCGCGAGCCAGGAGACCTGCCCCGACAACTTATTCGTCCACGGGCGGGGTGTCCGGTGGTACGCCTAGTAGCGGGTCCCGCTTTCGTGGCCTCCTGCCTGCGTTTCCGCCATGGCCTTTGCCCCCACACAATGGGGTTAAAGCTATGTCTCTTCTCTCACTTCCTGTCGCAACCCTCGGCACGCCGCGTATCGGACCGCGCCGTGAACTCAAGCTGGCGCTCGAAAGCTACTGGGCTGGCAACATCAGCAACTCGCAGCTTCTTGAAGCAGCGGCTGCTCTACGCGTTGCCAATTGGGCGCGTCAGAAGTCGCTGGGCGTCACCGTTATCCCGTCAAATGATTTTTCACTCTATGACCAGGTTCTCGATACGAGCGTCATGGTGGGCGCCATTCCTGAGGCGTATGGCTGGGATGGCGGTCCGGTCTCACTGAAGACCTATTTCGCCATGGCAAGAGGCTCACAAGACAGGGAACACGACGCGAGCTGCGGTCACGCGCAAGGTCACGGCGCCACTGCGCAGGAGATGACTAAGTGGTTCGACACCAACTACCACTACATGGTGCCCGAATTCCATAAAGGACAGACCTTCAGGCTCTCCTCCCGTAAACCGATCGAGGAATATGAGGAGGCCAAAGCCCTCGGCTATCAAACGCGTCCTGTCTTGGTAGGACCGGTCACCTTCCTAAAGCTGGGCAAGAGTGCCGATCCGACGTTTGATCCGATTTCGCTGCTCGAGAGCCTCGTGCCCGTCTATGTCGAGGTTCTCAAGGAGCTTGCGAAACGGGGAGCCGAGTGGGTCCAGCTTGACGAGCCCTATCTGGTGCTTGATCTCGATGAGACTACGCGGAATGCGCTCCAGCGTGCTTATGGGCGTCTCGCTGAGGAGGTGCCTGGCATCAAGATCATGCTTGCAACTTATTTCGGAGCGATCGGCGACAATCTGGCGACCACTCTGGGACTGCCCGTGGCCGGACTGCACGTCGATCTGGTTCGCGCTCCCCAACAATTGAGCCAAATTGAAGTTGGTGCTCATGCCGACCTCGTGATTTCGCTTGGCGTCATCGACGGCCGCAACGTGTGGCGCTCGAACCTATCGGCACTGGTTGAGCGGCTCAAGCCCGTCATTGCAAAGTTCGGCAAGGATCGCGTGCAGCTCGCACCCTCCTGCTCGCTCTTGCATGTCCCAATCGACGTTCAGCTCGAGACCGATCTCGATTCGGAGGTGAAGAGGTGGCTTGCCTTCTCGGTCCAGAAGATCGACGAGCTCACGATCCTGGCGAGAGCGCTTGCGAGCGACGGAAACGCCATTGCTGCGCTTTCCGAGTCAGCCCTTGGAGCGAAGGCTCGACGGACATCGCCGAAGATCCATGACAGGGCCGTCGCCCAGCGGACGGCGGCGATTGACGAGGCTATGTGCCGCCGCAAGAACGCTTTTGCGAGCCGTGCCGAGGTTCAGCGCAAGCGTTTCGGCCTGCCGCTTTTTCCCACGACCACAATCGGGTCGTTCCCACAGACCCCCGAGGTACGTAACGCCCGCGCCGCGCGTGCCCAAGGAGAATTGACAAAGGCGGAATATGAACAATTCCTGAAGGAGGAAACGGCTCGCGCGGTCCTCTGGCAGGAAGAGATTGGGCTGGACGTTCTTGTCCACGGCGAGTTCGAGCGCAACGACATGGTCCAGTATTTCGCTGAGCAGCTCTCCGGCTTCGTGTTCACTAAGCATGGCTGGGTGCAGTCTTACGGCTCACGTTACGTTCGTCCGCCGATTCTGTTCGGCGATGTCTCGCGGCCGAAGCCGATGACCGTCGAATGGTGGCGCTACGCGCAGTCCCTAACCAGAAAGCCGATGAAGGCCATGCTTACGGGGCCGGTGACGATCCTGAATTGGTCGTTTGTCCGTGACGATATTCCGCGCAGCCAGACCTGCCGTCAGATCGCGCTCGCGATCCGAGACGAGGTCGCCGAACTGGAAAAGGCCGGCGCAACCATGATCCAAATCGATGAGGCCGCGCTCCGCGAAGGTTTGCCCTCCGCCGCTCCGATTGGAAGTCTTATCTCGACTGGGCAGTGGAGAGCTTCCGCCTCTGTTCCTCCGGTGTTGCCGATGCGACGCAGATCCATACCCACATGTGCTACTCGGAGTTCAACGCCATCATCGATGCAATTGCCGCAATGGACGCGGATGTCATCTCGATCGAAACGTCCCGTTCTAAGATGGAGCTGCTCGATGCATTCACTGCCTTCAAATACCCAAACGACATCGGCCCGGGCGTCTATGACATCCACTCGCCGCGCGTTCCCGAAGTTGCTGAAATAGAGGATCTCATCGCGCGGGCCCGCCAACGGCTGGCGGACTCACAGCTCTGGATCAATCCGGATTGCGGCCTAAAGACCCGCAAATGGACCGAAGTCCGTCCGGCGCTCGTCAACATGGTTGCGGCGGCCCGCGAAATGCGCAAGGCGTCCTGATGTCAGGGTGAGCTCGCGATTAGAACCGGTTTGTTTAACGAAGCTTCCCAATGCATTTCTGGATCGAATGCCCTCTACGGCGCCGGGTGGGCCGGCGCCGAACAGGTTAATGTCGCGCAGGGCACGGCCGGCAGCATCCGGGTCTGCGAATGATCATACAAATCGAAGCGCCACGAGCGTCAGTTTCCATTTCACGCAAGGCACAACGAGCCGCATTTGGACTGGGTTTCCCTTCCGGTGTCCACGTGTACCTAGACAGACGCGGGATCCTGAAACGATGGACATGAAGACTGACGACCGGAAGCCCCTGTCAGCGTTTGATGGCGCAGAGCTAACAACAGCTCAAGCAAGACCGGCCCGGTCGCGAATCGGCTGCTCGCGTCTGAATGACCGCACCACGCTGCCCTGCAGAGTTGGCACTAGGCATCAATCACGTTTCAACCTGATAGCGCTATCACGGCATAACACTCGTTTAAATTGATCATCGAGGGCCTTATAACGAAGTACGCTCCGCTACCGGAGCGATATGGAGTTGGAAATGTCTGAAGCAAAGTGGAAATTGACGAGTTGTATGAGTGCAGCCTGTCTAGGTCTACTCCTAGCGGCGCCTGCAGCGGCGCAACCGATCTGGACCTGGACCAACCAATACGGCTCAACCCTAGCGGTCGACAATTATAATCCAAACACAGGCGCGATTTCCGGCACTTACACGAACAATGCGAGCAATAGCTGCGATGAAGGTACCCCTCAGGCGTTGACGGGCTGGCTCGCGCAGACCAATAGTGGCGCGGCGATCAGCTTTTCGGTGAATTTTGTGGGCTGCGGATCGACCACGGTATGGACTGGGCAGTTGAACGCTGCATCGGGATTTCAGGGACTCTGGCTACTTTCACTCGCCGAACCGGTGGCATGGAATGGCATCAGCGCCGGCGCGGACACTTTCACCTTTGCAAGCGGCGACAAATCGAAACTGCCTTCCCCTAGCGCAGAGACTGCCAAGAGCCGCCCAGGCGAGAAGCTCTCGAATACAAAGAACCGCAAATGACATGACCTGCGCGCGGCGGGCAGGAACGGCATCACGCCAATCTTTTATCCCGCCTTTATCATGCGCCGAAGCTCGCTTCGTCCAAAAGCTGATTTGGCGTCGACCTCGAGATCGATCCTTGCCGAGCCTGAACGGCCGACCTGTTCAGGCTCGGTTCTATCGTTGAAAGTCTGGGCAGGCTAACATATCGGTCGGCAAAGTTTCGAATAGGCCTGTTTTGCGCACATCGTCAGGATTGAGTTGCCCCTTAGGCCGATACCGCGATCTCCTTTAGCAAGGTCCGCTCCAAAAGGCGCCGCCTTGCGGACAGTTTTTACCCCGAGGGTGCTCTGCTTAGGCGGTTCTGACAGAAATGTCATCATTATGCGTACCCAGGAGTCTGAGACTGCCGGCGATGCCCGTTGCAAAAACTAGAATGATTGCCATCCCGATCATGCCAGTTTCAAAGGATCCCGTCCTGTCCTTAAGGAAGCCCATCATGTACGGGCCGACGAAGGCGCCGAAGGCACCAATGGAATTGATAAATGCGATGCCTCCGGCCGCAGCAGGACCGGTAAGGAAACTTTGCGGGATCGTGTAAAGGACTGTGCGCGCGGAAATCGTGCCGATCAGAGCAAGTGTCATGCATGTGAGCGCCGGTACGAGCGACGTGAGCATTACCGAAAAGAGAAGTCCGGTGGCGCCAAGCATCAATGCGGCGATCAGATTGTAGATCTTTTTCCCCTTGCGATCGACAAGGCGTGCCCAGAGCAACATGCCTATTGTCACAAAGAAATAGGGCATGGCCGAGAGCCAGCCAACCTGCATGTTGTTCAAGTTGTGGCTCTTTAAGATCAGAGGAAGCCAGATACCAATCCCATAGGAGCTGATCGTGAAAGCGAGAGTGATGCCCGTCAACATTACCACGCGGACGTCCTTCATCGCGGCCCAGAGATCCTTTCTGACTTTATCGTGCTCTTCCCTAGCGAGCTCATCCAGCAACGCTTCGCGTTCTCGGGGCGTCAGCCACGCTGCTTTGTCCGGCGTGTCGGCCAGCAGAACGAGGCATAGGACGCAGGCCGGAAGACCTTCGATCAGAAACATCCATTGCCAGCCGGCCAGCCGCCACACTCCATCCATTCCCAACAACGAAGCCGATAGCGGATTGCCGATCAAAGAAGACAACGGTGTTGCAGCCATGAACCAGCTGTTCGCAATCGCGCCGGAAACCAGATGGAGATGTACCATATGACGCCGGAAAAAAGCCGATTCGAAAGCACCCAGAAGAAAACGTATCGCATAGAAACTGTATGGTCCAACAGCGAACGCCGTCGCCGCGGCCGCAAGGCCCCAGGTCATCATGATGCGAGCCAGCCAGCGGCGCGCACCGAAACGATACATCATCATGTTGCTGGGCACTTCCAGCAGGCAGTAACTAAAGAAGAGGATTCCGGCGCCCCAGCCGAGTTGTGCGGCACTTAAGCCAATGGCTTCGTTCATCTGCAACGCGGCGATGCCGACACTGGTCCGGTCGAGGTTGTTGAAGAAATAAGCGACGCCCAAAAGCGGCACGAGCCGCCGCGTATTCTTGGCGACAGCGCTCGCGACCAAGCCAGACCTCAGCTTGTCGTCGGCAGCATGACACTGGGCAGCAACCACGTCCAACAATTCGGTCTGCTCCTAAACACGTCGCTGCCCACCCGCACATTTTGCTCAAGCCTTGGAGCTGCGCGGCGGCATTAGGCCGATGGGCCGAGGTCCGATCTCACCTTCAAAGATCGACAGCACTCTACTCGTAGCGCCCGCGCTCAGGATCTATCTTGAACGACGCATCGAATGCGCGGGCCAGCGCACATCCCTTCCACTCGAGGGCGGCGACTATCCCAATTTGCGAGGCACCAGCCCAAGCATCGCTCGAGCCTCCACTGCAGTGGCGGGCTCGTACCCAAGTTCTCGGATAATCCTTACCGTCCGTTCGACCAGCCGCACGTTAGTAGCAAGTATACCCTGTTCGAGGTAGAGATTGTCCTCTAGCCCGACACGAACATGGCCACCAGCGAGCACCGCGTGAGTTGTTGCCGATAGCTGCGCTCGACCGATCCCACTAACGCAAAACATCGCTCCTTTGGGAAGATTCCCGATCAGCATATCAAGGATCTGCGGAGTGTACGGCAATCCGCCCTGAATTCCACGATCGGCACCCAGAACGAAATTGACCCAATAAGGGGGCTTGTCGAACCCTTTATTGATGAGACGTATTGGATCTTGGACAAGATGGGAAAGTGAGAAACATTCCCATTCAGGTTTGATGCCTGTCTTTTGGAATCGTTTCGCCATGATGTCGCAGCGGGCCGGCGAGGTATTAACGACAATCTCACGTCCGCCAAAGCTGGCCAAAACGGTGTGAGCGTCAAAAGTCGCCATGTCGGCGCCAGCCTCGAGCCCTTTTAGGCGCTCTTCGAATATAACCTCATCAAGACCGGGCTCTAGGGATCGCACCATATCTCCATCAACGCCTCCACCAGTGCTGTTGTTGATGATGATGCTGCACTTTGTCATTATCCGAGAATTGATGTCTTGGTAGATTTCCGGATTACAGGTCGCGCCGTCGTCTGGCCTGCGCGCATGCAGCGCCACGATAGAGGCACCCGCATCGTAGCACCGGTACACATCCTCGGCGATCTCCGCGGGCTGGGTCGGCAGGTGTGGGTTTTGCGATTTTTTCACCACGCCTCCCGTCGGAGCAATCGTGACAATCACTTTGCTCTCAAACTTCATACTGCGTCTCCTATCATTGACAGCTTAAGCCATTCAAGGCCGGATTTCAGATCTGTTCCGGATGGCGTCGATTGGGCCCTGGGAACTCTCCACGACTTGGACGCGAATGCTCGCATCAGGAAATAGCTGCTGCTAGCCCGCTTTATGCGAGGGAAGTCGCGAACTTTCCGGGTGGAGTATGGCGTTCGAACGTGAGAAACGACCCTTTTGGGCATCGGCCGCTACCGCATACTGCCTCAGTCCACGTTTAGACTCTCGCGCGGCGTCTTGCTCTGCGCCCTCCTCGCAAATGGAGCTGCCCAGCTCGCGCCAACAGCTGGGTAGCGAAGACGTCGCTTCGTCGGAAACGGCGTTTGTCCAGGTCATTTCATTCCTTCGGCGGGTCAGAATTCAGCGTACGCAATGCCAGTGAAGTTGCCCTGAGACCAGAGGAGATTGTGTTTGTTCTTTCCATCAAGGTCGGCGGAATAGATCGAACCGGCGTGCTGGCCGAAGCAGGCCTGCTCGACGGTCGCCGCGCCACCACGCATTGGGGCCGAACGCGCGAATTCGTCGTGCGTTATCCGAAGGTCAAGTTCGAGCCGGACCGGATCTTCACCCGCGACGGCAACGTGTGGACATCGGCGGGCATCTCCGCAGGCATCGATCTGGCCCTTGCGATGGTCACCGAAGACTATGGCGAGGAGGTCGCGCAGGCGGCCGCGCGGCAGCTCGTGCTCTATCATCGCCGCAGCGGCGGCCAATCGCAGTTTTCCTCGCTGCTGGAGCTGAAGGCGCCGAACGGCCGCTTCGGCGCGTTGTTGTCCTGGGCGCGCGAAAATCTCGACGCGCCGCTGGCGGTGGAAGATCTCGCCGATCGCGCCGGCATGAGCGCGCGGCATTTCGCCCGCGCCTTCGTCGCCGAGACCGGTACGACGCCGTCGAAGGCGATCGAGCGGCTTCGGCTCGAGGTCGCGCGCGAGCGCGTGCAGTCCTCGCGCGAGGGCATCGAGCTCGTCGCGGAGGCAACCGGCTTCGGCGACCCCGAGCGTATGCGGCGCGCCTTCATCCGCGCCTTCGGCCAGCCGCCGCAGGCGCTGCGGCGCGCGGCGCGGGCGGGGTAGGGCGCCAGGCACAAGCGTTCCGCTCCGGGATCGCCTATGCCGGACGTCGGTGTGAGCGACCAGATCAGCCGAACTCTCTCGCGACCTCGCGTCCGGCGGAAGCGATCACCTCGTTTTGCCCGTTCACATCGGGCGAGGCTCCCGTGAGGTAGACTGCGATGATGAGCGGCGAACGCTGCGGCGGCCAGACCACCGCAACGTCGTTGGTGGTGCCGTGTGCGCCGGCTCCGGTCTTGTCGCCCACGCGCCAGCCTTGTGGAAGACCGGCGCGCAATCGTTTATCGCCCGTCTTGTTTGCGATCAGCCATTTTGCGAGCTGGTCGCGAGATCTGGGCACGAGGTCGTTGCCGAACAGCAAACGCCTGAAATTCTCTGCCATTGCGTTCGGAGTCGTGGTGTCGCGGGGATCTCCTGGCGCGGCTTCGTTCAATTCGGTCTCGGTCCGGTCCAATCGCGTCACGTTGTCACCAAGACTGCGCGCAAAGGCGGTGAGGCCGGCGGTGCCGCCCATGTTCTTCAGAAGCAGGTTGCCCGCGGTGTTGTCGCTCCTCGTCATCGCGGCCTCGCAGAGTTCTCGGAGCGACATGCCGTCTGGCCCGACATGCTCACGGGTGACTGGCGAGTTCTCGACGATGTCGGCTTGTTCGATCGGGATCCGTCGGTCGAGCCGGTCCAGCTTGTCGTCAGCGCACTTCAGTATTGCTGCGGAAGCAAGCACCTTGAAGGTGCTGCACATGGGGAATCTTTCATCTCCCTTGTGATGAACCGACGCGCCGGTCTTGGTATCGAGCACAGCGACGCCGAGCCGACCGCCGCTCTTGTTCTCAAGTTGTTGAACGGCATCGAGCAGTCGTGTTGCTTCGACTGTTGAAGCGCCCGAGGCTTTCGACAGGAACAGGCTTCCTGCGAGCGCAAGTGTGGATGTGCCGAACTGACGTCGCGTTAGCATCGTGAACTCCCATTGAGCGTAGGCGTTTCTTGCTGCGCGCTCTTGCGATTGACAAACGATGGTTCGTAAGGCCATCCATAAGCAAAACTTGGATCAGATGTGGCCCGCCGTCCTCTCAGCGTTTCCAGCCTTCCACTGAACGCGCTCCGCGCCTTCGAGGCTGCCGCGCGTCATCTCAGCTTCACCAAGGCCGGCCTGGAACTTCGTGTGTCGCAGGCCGCCGTGAGCCAGCAGGTGCGGACGCTCGAACGCAGCCTGCGCGTGGAACTGTTCAGGCGGCTAACTCGCGGGCTGGCTCTGACAGAGGAAGGCGAGGCACTGTTGCCTGCCATTTCCGACGCGTTCGGTCGCATCAACCAGGTGCTGGATCGGTTCGAGAATGGTCGCATGCGCGAGACCCTGATGATTGGCGTCGTCGGAACCTTCGCGTCGGGCTGGCTCGTTCCTCGCCTCCGGAGCTTCACGTCAAGTCACCCGCAGGTCGACATAAGGATCTTTGCGAACAACAATCGCGTCGACCTCGGCGCCGAAGGTCTGGACTACGCCATTCGATTTGGCGACGGCGCGTGGCACGGGACCAACGCAGAGCGTCTGGTCGAGGCTCTTTTCACGCCGATGTGCGCGCCGTCCGTTGCGAAGCGTCTCAGGGCTCCAAGGGATCTCCACGAAGAGGTGCTGTTGCGTTCCTATCGGTCAGGCGAGTGGGCACAATGGTTCGATGTCGCGAAATGCAGGCAACCTCGGATGACGGGTCCGACCTTCGACTCGTCGGTCTCCATGGCGCATGCCGCGGCTCAAGGGGGCGGGGTTGCGCTGTTGCCAGTCGCGCTGTTTTCAGAGGATGTGTCGCGCAAGCAGCTGGTCTGTCCTTACGATATCAGGGTCTATCTCGGATCGTACTGGCTCACGTCCCTGAAATCGAAGCGGGACACGAACGCGATGCAGGCATTCCGGGACTGGATATTGGCGGAATGCAAGAAGATGAAGCGGCACAAGGCGTGACCGTCACATCGGGACGGCGCCTCGCGGCCTCGGGGAGTCGCCATGGTACTGGGGCGCGCGGTGCAGGCGGCTAGGTGACGCGGCCTGCGGGGGCAGTGCTGGAGGTATCGCGCCCCGTCAGCCGCCGCGCGATCGGCATCAGCATGTACGGCGCAAGATGAATCGGAAACTGCGTCATCGCGAAATAGAGCCAGGTGGTGGGCGGCAAGGCGCCCGCCGTCGCCGCCAGCATCAGGCCGAGATTGCGCTGTGACACCATCAGACCGAGTGCCAGTGCGCGCTCGGTGCCGATGCGACGGAACAGCAGCGTGGTGATGGCGAGCAGCGTAAAATAGATCGCGAAGGACAGAGCTGCGAGGCTGAGGGTGAAAAGCGGCTGTGCGAGGAGGTCGCTCACGACATCGCCCATGATCGCGGTAGCGAAGATGAAGAGGATAATGATGTTGAGACCGTCGATCGGCGTCTTGTGACGCTGGATCGCCTTTGCGCCGAAGAGCCATCGGATGATTGTGGCGGCCAGCAGCGATGCGGCGAGGATGCCAAGCAGCTTCAAACCCAGTGTCAGCGGCGTGATGCTCAGCATGTCGCCGAGGAAGAGGCCTGCGAACATCGAGGCCGTGAAGGGCACCAGCGCGGTCGAGGTTACCAGCGTGATCAGCACGAGCGTGGCATCGAGGCCCATCAGCGCCGCCAGGGCCGGGGAAGCCATCATCGGCGAGGCAATGCTCTGGAGCATCAGGGCGAGCGTCAGCCCGGGCGCACGGACCGTGAGGCCGGTTGCGTGCGCGATCAATCCGACGATCAGCGGCACGCCTATCGTGGTCCAGGCGGTGGCGGTCGCAACCAGCGCCGGCCGGCGCAGATGGCTGTAGAGGGCGGCCAGATCGACCCGCATGAAGGAAATGCAGAGCAGGCACAGGATGGCCTCGGTGAGATAGGGACGCAGCAATGCGCCGAGCGGTGGCACCGCGGCCGCGATGAACACGACAGCGGCGACCGCGCGGGTGCCCTGGCTGCCGAGCCATGTCAGGACGCGCAGCGGAACGGCGAAGATGGTCTGAAGAACGGGAGGCATCTCGATGTTGCGTCAGTGAAGATCCGTAGCCCGGATGAGCGCAGCGATATCCGGGACAAATGTTCGCGTGCGGCGAGAGCGGTCCCGCATGTCGCTATCGCTCATGCGGGCTACAAGGCCTTCAGCCACGCACCGATCTCGCTGACGGCGACATTGGCCTGCGGCAACAGTTTGCCCATGGTGAAGAAGCCATGGAATTGGCCGGGATAGTGCTTGGTGGTGACGGGCACGCCGGCCTGGCTGAGGCGCGCGGCATATTCGTTGCCTTCGTCGCGCAGATCGGCACCGGCGGTCAGCACGTAGGCTGGCGGCAGACCGGCCAGGCTTTGCGCCCGTGCCGGCGAAGCGCCCCAATCGTGAACGTCGGCGGCGCCGTTCAAATAATGGTGCGTGATCAGAATTTCCGGGTCCGTCTTTAGATCGACGCGCGCGCGATTGACTGTGTTGCCGCGGGGAGGATCACCGCGGTCCGTCCAATAGAGAACGCGGTTAGCAAGGTCCAACTCAAGGTGAACCGGTTCCGGCAAGCCTTCGAATAGCACCTCGATGTCGTAGCGATTCGCCGGGCTCTCACCGTTCGGAATGTCGATGTTGGCGCGGAAGATTCGGCCTTGACCGGCATTGTCAGGACCTTTTTGCGTCCAATAGAGCCGGCGGCGCTCGGTGTCGATGGTGACGCCAATGCACCACCTGGTCGGGTCGCGCCGGTCCACCTCACCGCGGCCTGCCTCGATGAGCGTCTCTATGTCCGTGCCGTCGAGGTTGCACCGCATACCCCGCATCCCTTCGCGATCACACCAGTAGAGCTTGCCGCATTTGCGATCGAGCTGGATCTGCTTCGGTGTGAAAGTGGCACCGCGGGGAACGATGACTTTACGATCTGTTCCATCGATATCGGCACGCTCGATCGAGCCATCGTTGATGGCGACACCGGATCCCATGTTGGTCCAGTAGATATGACCGGCGCGGACATCAATTGCGACTCCGTCAGGAAGCCGACAGTCGGTAACAATAACTGTTCGATCGGAGCCATCTGGATTCATGGCTTGAATGCGGTTGGTGCTCACTTCGAGAAAGAACAGCCGACGAACTACCAACTCCGGGTCGGGCGACAATTCCGATGTGACGGCGTTAGCGTCGGTCATGTTCTCCCCTCACGATTGGTCGGATGTGCTCGGCGCAAGATTGCGCTCCAGGATACGATGCTTGCCGAACCCTGTTTTCGTGCATGGGTGAGAGTCGATCATCAGTTGTTTGGCGCACTGAAGTAGCTTGCATTTACGCGCTATCCTGCGGCAATCCGGCGGCTGAGCTGCACAGTATCGGTAAACAGCGGAGCAAGAGCCGGACCAATTGCCGACCATTCAGCCCATCGATTGTCGGCCAAACCATTTAGCTGGAGCCTAAATTCACCGGACAGTGGTTTCCACACACCACCTTCCTTCGCAGCTTCCAGCGATGGAATGCATCTTACAGACGAGGGTCAATATTTCGCGACGGCGTCACTCGAGCGGTAATTCACACGGACTAAACCGATGTCGACGTCCTGACTGATGCGGGCGGTCCCTGCTCGAGCGCCCGCCGGAATGCCTACGCCGCCGATTGAAAAAACGAAGTCCACGTCCCGACGGCCAATGAACAAGTGATCGTACTCAATGCCGACGGACCAATTCGGAGCGAAGCCAAATTCGAGGCCCGCGCCTACCGTACCGCCCCAACGAATTTCCCTGCCAGTGTCGATTGTCAGCCCAGTTGCAAAGTCGAAGACCCGATATTTGTCGCGGACGCCCGCAGCGCCCCCCTTCATATAGAGCAGCACGTTATTCCAGACGTAACCGACCTGACCCGTAAACAACCCAAATGCATCAATTCTGGATTCATCCCGGACGCCCGCGAAAGCGTTATTGGCGTTAGAGCCCTTGAAATCGCCCCAGTTGCCCTGCGCCTCAAGGCCGAACACTGAGTTCGCTATCTGCCAGCGGTAGCCGATTTGACCGCCGGCGGTACCTCCTGTTGCGTCATGGCACCCCATGGCGAGCGGCGGAGCAATGACCAGGCCGCCAGCGTTGACGACATCCCAGCACTGGTGCGCGGAGCCAGCGCCCCCGTTAATGCCGGTGTAGAAGCCGCTCCACTCGTAGATCCGAGTGACCATTGGGAGCGCTTTGATGGAGGGCCGCGCGGCCAGATCAGCGGCGGAGACCGGCGCGGCCAGTGCGATAAGCGCTAATGTGCCCAGCAGGACTTCTTTCATTTGTTTGGCTCCGTTGCGTATCGATTACCTTGATGGTTGATCGAGCACGATAGCCATGTGTACGCCCTCTGCATCAATTGCCAAAGCTGGCAGTTGACCGCACCGCAAGCCTTCCCTGAGCATTCGACAGAAGAACAGAATTTGATGTCGGGAAGTTAGCGATTTAGTCGTCCGAACAGCCGATCGATGACCCTCCATCTGAGTCTCATTCCTCCTTCACACTTATGTAGCGACTAGCAGAAGCGACTTTGACTAGGCGTGCGAGAGATCGGCTTGTTCGCCGTGCGGGTGACCAGACCGAACACAAGCCCTGTTCCGCTGATGCGCATCCTTCCGCAGAACTAGGCAGAGCGGCGCCTTGGAGCCCCTTTCAGTTCATCTGCGTAATAGCATCATACTTTCGTCCGTGCCGTTGGCACACCAATTGCTGGAACACGACTACGAAAGAACGTCCCTACTTCGATGGTCGAGAGAATATCGATGTCAAACCCGAATTGGTTCTCATGGTACTCTTTTCCATTCTTTGCGCCACTCAGCGGGGCAGTGGCTCAGGACATTGAAACAAATGTTGGCGCGCAACTCGACGACGATGTAGCCAAAAAACTTAGCGTAACGGAACGGTTCGACGCCCTATCCGACGCCGTGGAAGAACTTGATGATAAGCTCGCGACGCTCGCGAAGGCACTCGGGCAGACACCTACACTGGAGACCTTCGGGGAGAAATCCGGGCAGACAACGCCTATGCGGCGCCTAAGAAACATGGTAGATGCGGTAAACAAGATCAAAGACCGTCATCGCCGAGACGCCGATCTGGAAGCTAAGCGCGCGCTGAGCCGCCTGAAGACCGTTGACCCTGCGCGGTACAGCGAATTCATTCGTGAGTACGAGGAGGGCGGCCGCTGACATTTGATCGCTCGATAAGCGCGTCTTCTGTCGAACAGCATCATTGCCGCCCTCCCAGGTCGATCAGCCCTGGATGGAGAGTTCTTTCCATACAATGTTCGGCCTAGAAGAGCGGCGCGACATCTCAGTGGTCTCAAACAGATGCCACCGATTTGGAACTTCGAGGCTCTCTGGTGAGATGGCGCCGCCAGCCGGCCGCTACTACGGTACGATCCGTCCAGGCGATCGCTCTCGGTTGGGATCTTCACCTCTCTCGGCCCGACGACACGGATGCCCAAACTTCTACACGAAGGCCGATGCATTCCGCGGGGCGCCGCGCACAGTACATAGTTTCCTGTTCTTAAATGAAGGGACTCGAACACGTCGTTAGTGGCACGGCGATTGCTAAAGTAGAGTTGGACGCGGTGATGGGCGACGATGTGCTCTTGCAGTCTCCAATCCAGGGGTTCAGATGAGGGCTTCTCGTTCGATCAATCAAAGCCATGCAGATGCTGCCGTCCCTCAGGTGCGGAGCCGCTCTTGGCGTCGCGGCGCCGAGCTGAGGACAGCGGCAGCGTTCACTCCTACCGCCATGTTGCTACACAAGAATCCTGAAGGCCCGCCGGCGACGAATTTCTGGTGTGTTTCGACGAACTGCATTTTACATCGATGCCTTTGCCACGCTGGACGATTCCAGCGTACCAGTGCTGTCGCGATCGATCATAACAGGAGATGAGGATGACGAAGGAAGCCGGAATCAACGATGACGTCGGCGGTGCAACAGGCGGATTTCAGGACTTTGCCAAGCAAACCATCGAAACGCAGACGGAGTTCTCGAAAAGATTGTTCGATATCTATTGGCATTGGCAAGAGCGAATTCAAACCGAATCTACGCAGGCGATAGAGCTCTTCGGGAAGGTCACTTCCACGACCTCCGCAAACGATCAAATCGGCTATCTTCAGACCTGGATAAAAGGTGCCACGCAGCGGGTCTCGCAGGATGTGATCTACTCGATTGAAACCGCGAAAGCCCTCGCGAACGTCGACCTTCCGCTGTTCGCCAGCCCCGAGCTCTTCAAGCCGACAGTTCTCTTCCCTCCTTTGGCATCGTTCAACTTGCCAGCCGGGGCTGGGATCAACTTTCATTACGGCTCTTGGCAGCTGCCGACGCTCCGGATCGAAGGCGGTCGACCAGAGCGTTGAAAGTTGGGCTTCCTTATCAGGAGTTCACGGTAGGACAGGGTCTCTGAAGGGGCGCCACCAGCACATGCCATTGGTGCGTTGTTCGCAATGATGTTCACTCCGCCGCTCGCAAAGCCAACAGCAACATTTCGGCCCGGCTATGATCGTCAGCCAAGCCGGGCGTGACTGCACTAGATCGGTAGTCCAACCCGGTGGTGTCGTTACGGGCGCCTTTTGCGTCGCTACTCTCGGACCAGCAGATGCCGGCAACATCGGCATCACTACGTTTTGGTCTCCTGGACGTCGTTGGCTCGACCATTAGGTTCACGACCAGTTGTTTGCTGTGCTAGCTCCCGTCGGAGAGCATCGACGTCCCGATGATTCCCTCCGAGGCCAATTGTGCGATCTCGGCGCAGGAGAGCCCGAGAAGTCCTGATAGGATCTCATTGTTATGCTCTCCGAGCGTTGGCGCCGCTGTGCGGATCGCAACCGGCCCCGAACCGTCGCGGATCGGCATCGACGGCTGTGGATGCAAGCCAATGAACGCGCGTTCCACTTCCTGTAGAAATGCACGCGACCTGAGATGCGGGTCCGTGAGCAGGTCAGTTGGCTGTCGGGCCACGCCGGCCGCAATTCGTCCCGCCTGCAACTTTGACATCGCCTGGTCGGCATCGCGGGTGATCGTCCAGGCTTCGATGGCCCTCTCTATCTCGTCCTCGATACAGCGGCGAGCTTCTGCAGATTGCAGCGATACGTCTATTGCCCAGTCTGGCCGTCCGATGACCATGGCGAGCCTCTGCCACATCTTCTCGTCGATCGCGGCGAGCATGACCCAGCTGTCCTCACCCGAGCACCGGAAGGAGCCATACGGAACGAACTGCGGATGTCGAGTACCATACTTAGGGAGCGGCATGCCGCCAATCGATTGAAATGTGATCCACGGCGCCGCAAACGGCATCATGCATTCGATTTGCGCAACGTCAATGAACTGTCCGCGTCCGGTATTGCGGGCGTGAATCAGCGCGACCAGAACTGCTGCGCAGCCGTTCAGCCCACCGACGGCGTCCCCAAAGGCGACATGGCTCATTACGGGTGGCCCGTCCGGATTTCCGACGACGATCGGCAGCCCTGACCCCTGCTCGAGAGTCGAACCGTAGGCCCGACAATCGCGATAGAGGCTGTTCGCGCCAAAGGCTGACATCGACAACATGACGAGCCGAGGATTGAGCCTTCGGAGCACATCGTAACCAAGCCCGAGCTTCGGCAGCACATTAACCGAATAATTGTCTACGACGACATCGGCTCCGGCCACAAGACGCTTGGCAAGAGCGAGGCCCTGGGGCCGCGACAGGTCGAGCGTGATGCCCCGCTTGTTGCGGTTCATGACGCAGAAGGCTTGGCGCCTTTCGTACATCTGAGCGTCGACATAAGCGGGCCGCCGGTCAACGCCACGCCACCAATCCGGATACCTGGTGGAACTCGATCTTGATGACATCCGCGCCAAGATCAGCCAGGGTGCGCGTACACAACGGGCCCGCCCAGCCCATCGTGAAGTCGATAATGCGAACCCCACGCAACGGCTGTCGTTCGGCATCGATGCACGTGGACGACCGGGGCCCGGCCAAAGAGGGCTGCTTTGGGATATACGCGACAGGTTGCTGCTCGCCGGGAGCTGGAACCCTGCCCCTCGACGCGGGGGCGTCAATGTCAGCCGCTGTGTCGACCCTACCGTCATGCCCTCTTCTTGGCCTAGGACGACAGGCACGATTGCGCCGCGCTCCCTTTTTCTTTGTCGAGGAGCAGATCGGATATGTCGGGTACTGGTACAATCGGGATCTTCCGCTTCAGTCCCTCCGCAAACCACTCCTGCGCTGTCCGCGTCTTCAGCCGTGGCATGAATTGTCGCTCGATCTCCTCGATGTGCTGCAGACGCTCTTCACCGAGGGACAAAGCCGGACTATCGCGGAGTTCGAACAGCCCGAGCATATCGCAGAATGCGCGCCATTGTGCTGGCGTGAACGTGGTAACGCCGACCCAGCCGCTTTTGGTGTCGTAAATGCCGCCCGGAAAAACCGGCCAGAAGCGGTTAATGCCAATCCGGCGCATGACCTCACCACGCGCCGAAGCCTCGAACATGAGATATTCGCTGATAGCGAGGCTCGATTCGAAGATACTGACCGACCACGACCGTCCTGACTGACCCTCCATTTGTGCCACCGCCGAAGAAGCCACCGCGATGAAACCCCACAGACCAGCGAGGATACCGGTTTGGAAATCGGGCGCGTGCAGCGGCGGGCCCTCGGCCGGTCCAACAAGTTTGATAAGCCCGGCGAGCGCGCGGATGGTCGCATCGGTTGCGGCGAATCCTGCATAAGGACCCTCGCGGCCGAACCAGCTTGCTTCGAGGTGGATCAATCTGGATCGCCGCTGGCGGATCGCGACGATATCGATGGAGGGGCAATTCGTCGGATCAATGTCCCTACCGTCAATCAGAATATCGCAGTTCTCGATCATCGCAGTCAACTGCGTGACCGCGTCCGGAGCAGCTGGGTCAATGATCGTGCTTGACTTGTTGAAGTTCAGGAAAGCGAACCAAGCGCTCTGGCCCATTGGAGTGAGCGGCGCGCAGCGCCGAATTGGATCGCCCGCTGGCGGTTCGACCTTCTGAACATCCGCGCCGAAGTCGGCAAACAATCGCGCGCAATAGCTGGTTGCCGCCGAGCTACCAATTTCGACGACCCGCAGATCCGACAGCACTCCCATCGTGGCTCCATCTTTACAGTCAAAGGTCTTCAATCGGGAATTTTGACTGTCACAATTGCTCCCGCCGGATTCGGTCTAAGCAGGAACTAGTGTGTGGCAAAGCCTCGATAGTCGCTTGCGGCCACTTCGTCGCACTTTTTCCGATAGCTGCCTACGCCACCTGTGTAGGAGAGTACTCGCCGCGGCTTCCCTTCAACGTTTGATCCCACGTACCAGGAATTCGTCTTTGCGATCAGCATTGCGTTGGCGAGCTCATCGTGATGCGCCACCCATTGATCTTCCAACTCTTTGGAGGGCTCGATCACGTTGAAGTTTTTGTCACGGAGATAGCTGATGCATCCGGTTATCCACTCGACCTGCTGCTGCAAGCAGGTGGTCCCGTTGCAAAGCGCGGCGACGGGGGCAAGCGGTGCCGCGGTCGTGAAGAGATTGGGATAACCGTGCACCTGCAACCCCATGGTGGTCCGGATGTCTCCGCCAATCCTCCTTCAGCGATCGTCCACCGCGACCGCGGATGTCGATGCGGGTTAAAGCGCCCGTTCCTGCGTCAAATCCTGTTGCCAGGATAATGACATCGAGCGCGTGAACTGTGCCGTCGGCGGTCTGAATGCCTTCGGCCGTGATGCGCTCGATTGCGTTCGTCTTAACGCTGACAATTTCCACATTTGCTCGATGAAACGCCTCGAGGAAATTCTGCTCCAAGGGGACTCGATGGGTGCCGAATCCGTAATCGCTCGGGATCAAGAGGTCGCACAGTTTTGGATCCCTGAGCCGCTCGCGCATTTTAGCGCGCACGAACTCGGAGATCTCAGCGTTCACGGCTTCATCGACGAACAGTTCGGCGAAGGACGATACCCACAACTTTATAGAACCATCTTTCCAGCAGTCTTCAATCACCTTGCGGCGCTGTTGCGCTGACAAATCAGCCCAGGCGTACTCAACATCAAATTCGAAGCCCGTGAACGTGTGTGGCAGCCGTTCGGTAAGATCTTTGAACTTTGACTTATAGGCTTCGACGTCGGCGGCCGTGTACTTGGGATTCTTCATGGGGATGATGTATTGGGGCGTGCGAACGAACACCTTGAGGTGGTCAACTTCTTCCGCGATCGTTTGGATTACCTGAATCCCCGTCGCCCCGATGCCAACCACACCGACACGTTTGCCCTCAAACTCAACCCGCTGCCGGGGCCATCGCGCTGTATGGAACACCTGCCCCTTAAATGTCTCCTGCCCAGGGAAGGACACATGGGGGGCCGAAAGCATACCGCAGCATGTGACGAGAAAGTGGGTATCGATCACATCACCTTTGTCGGTCGCGACTTCCCATCGCTCCGTCGCTTCGTTGAAATGACAGCTCTGGACTCTCGTGCCGAACTGAATGTCCTTGCGCAGATCAAGCTGGTCCGCCACGTAATTCAGCCAACCTTCGATTTCGGGCTGGCTCGGAAACCTTTCGCTCCAGCTCCATCCCTTGTAGAGGGCTTCGGAAAAAATGTAATGGTAGACGTAGCCCTCAGAATCGACACGCGCACCAGGATAGCGGTTCCAATACCAAGTACCGCCGACGCCCGAGGCCGCGTCGATCGCCTTGACGTTCAGCCCGAGCTGTCGTAGCCGATACAATTGATAGAGGCCGGCGATGCCGGCTCCGATTACGAGGGCATCGACTTTCGCAGTCGCATGCCTGCCATTAACAACATTGGCCCTGTTCGTGGTCTGGCTCATTTCTCCTCCCGGCTGTTCTTGCGAGCTGGCGAGGAGAACAGCAAGGATCGTACCAGTTGGCGGGCCGCCATAGTCAAGCGGAAACACACCGCCTAGAAAGTCGCGACGACTGCAGTCGTCTTATGAGCTTTGAAGCAATTGCGACATATGTCTGCAGTATCACACCGCCCTCCGGCGTTGGAAGACGTGCAGGCGTATGAGATTCGTCAAGTCAATACGCATGGCTCTTCTACATTTTTCCTCATCACTGAAGAGCTTCCGACTATCCGATTGACCGCCGCTACTCCGAACCGCGCGCGAGCAAGTTTGCGAACGGTCAACTACCAACACTAGCAATTGATCTAAATGACAGACACGTGTCACCTGATTGCTTGCTGAACGTCGGATTAGAGCTTTCCGACATGCAGCAATAAGGTCATTCGGGGATACGAAATCGTTCTGAGAAGGACTTGCGGCAATGCATTCGTCTACTCCGACGTCACGCGCCCAAAGATCTGAAGCCGCACCTATCCCCTCTCCGGATATTGCTCAAATCATCAAGTGGCGCGACAGCTCCTATGCCGCAGATCTATTTATCGCCGCAGTCTCATGGCTTGATCTCTTTACTTACCTGGATGGCGGTAACCGAAGAGGAACTGCGAGTTCACTTCTCTCTTCGCGCGCGGCCAACACGGACCATGGTTCGAACTCTTCGAATCATGGGGCCTCATCTCCAAGCAATCTGGCCGGCTACACGCAACCGCAACAGCCCTTCAGTATCTGAGCGGCAATTCCGGGACAACATCGCGTCCTACATTGCAACGATGAAATATAAGCCTTCCGTTCGGGAACTGTATGAGATCCTGCGACAGGATGGCTCTGATACCTGGCACATTGAGCGCGGCGTCACCAAGTCTTGGGACGCCTTGATGCAGACGGATGCGTTCGCAGATCTCAACACACGCGGGATGGAGGAACGCGGACGGATCTTTGCTCCGCACCTCGCAACGCTGCTTGATTGCACGAACGATACCCACGTACTCGATGTAGGTGGGGGATCTGGTGTGTACTCCGCGCATTTGTTGATGCGCTATACGTCACTCTCGGCAACAATATTTGAGCGCCCTCCCGTCGATCAACTTGCACGGACGTGTCTGAAAAATCGTAATTTGTACCCGGGTCGCGCCAATGTCATAGCTGGCGACATGTTCGTTGATCCCCTGCCTGCGGATGCTAGCGTCCACCTCTATTCGCACGTGCTGAAGACGTACTCGCTTCCATGGTCAGTCTAGGCTTTCCTGCTCCGCTTCGAGCCGGCGGAATGCGCTGTGCCCATGTAGAAGTTCGAAAGTCCATGTCACTTCCAGACCGGTGAAGATCCAATCGAGGCGATCGCTTCGAGCAGAATTCAGAGAATCTGCGAGTTCGTCTCCAGTCTCAACGGAGCGCCTCGAAAGGTAGAAATGGTGGTCGCGCTTTGAGACAACCTGAAATGACACATCAGAAATCCAGAGCAGGTTTCGGGGTGACGATTCCATCGTGTGCAATCCCTTCTCAGTCCAAGGACGGCAACAGCTCGAATGACTCACGCCGCCGTCGCAACTTCCGCAGGTGACCGGTCACGCATGAAGATAATAGCGAGCCCGACGCCGATGATGCCAATCAGAATGGCCCCCACAGCCAGTGATGTGACCCCGCTAATTTCGATGAGGAGTCCGCCGATAAAAGCGCCAATCGCGACGCCCGCGAAGGTAATGGAGCTGTTCATGCCAGTACCAGCTTCGATCTATCCCCCGCCAGACCGAGAAGACGGTGTTGGATGGGAACGAGATACATATAGCTCACGTTGCCCGAAAGAAAGGCGATGAGCACGGTGACGGCGCCATCGTGTCCGTACGCAACCAAACCAACGAGCAGAATTAGTTGTGCGCCTACGGCCGCGATCAGGACTTTGAAAGGGCCGAAGCGGTCGGTCAGAACGCCGCAGGCTGCGTTTCCCGTCACGGCTCCCAAACCGTACGCAAAGAGCGCAGCCGAGAGCAGTGGCACTCCGGCAAGCAGGGAACCGGTGATGAAGACGCTCACATAGGAGTAAATGATGAACTCGGAAACGACCACGAATAGCGTCACGGAAAGGATGCCGTAGATGATCTTTGGGAAGCCTTTCGTGGTCGGGCCGTTTCCGCGGTCCGGCGCCTCGGCAGGAATACCAAACATCATGGGGGCGACGATTAGCAATGCGGCAAGCCCGACAATGACGACAAAACCGAATGCGAAGCGCCAGCCGATAACATCTGCAATCCAACTAGTCGCGGGAGCGCCGGCAACCTGCGAAACGGTCATGCCGCCGAAGATGAGGGACAAAGCGAAACCCTTGCGGGCTGGGGCAGGAGTTCGGCCGCCAGTGCGGTGGCCGCCGGGGTGAACATCGCCGCGCCGTAGGCCGAAATGACGCGACCCGCGGCAAGAATGAGAAAATTGGGAGCGATCGCGCAGATCAGGTTGCCGATGATGAAAATTAAAACGGACAGGATCTGGACATTGCGGCGGCTTATTGCCTTGAACATCCACGCATTCAGCGGCGCGAAGGCTGCGTAGCAGAGGGCGTAGATGGAGATGATCCAGCCCGCGGCACCAATTGAAATCGAGAGGTCACGAGAGATCACATCGAGCGCGCCGATGATGACAAAAGTATCCAACCCAATCGCGAACGCAGCGATGGTAAGGGCGGCAAGGATGAGCTTCGTTCGTGCGTCGGAAGCGGACGAGGTCATGACAGTGCTCGTTCATGTTATTGTGATGTGTTCAAGGCAGCACGTAATGCAATTCAGGATAGAGGCTTGCGATAATCGTACCGGAATAACGGGGGACGGGGTCCGTACTAGCAGCCAGGTTGTCACATCTCGGCAATCTCTTGCATGATCTCGAACTTGTCGGGATGTGGAGCGCCGATCTGCTGTCAGCAACGCCCGCGTCATACATGCCTTCGAGCAATTTTTGTGCCGCAAATTTCGAGAGGAGGCGCTGATCCGAATTGCCCAATCGAAAGGCTTAGGCACCTACGCTCCGCCCTGTACGACTACCGCCGACACAGCCGCTTCATCCGTCCGGACGCGGCCGGCCGCGTCATGGGCTACTCGGCCCTGGATGCGCAGCAGATTGATCGCGGTGGACGTGATCGCTGGCAAACTGGACCGGTAAAATCGACACAAGCTGGCCGTTTCAAGCAGGCCAGATTCTCACTATCTTTCTAAAACGGAGACACGCGATGTATATTCCCCCCGCCTTCAAGGACGACGTCGAGAGCATCCGGAACACTATCCGTAGTGCCCGCTTGGTCAACTTGGTCACAGCTACCGCCGACGGACCGGTGGCTACGCCTCTTCCGCTCTTTCTTGAGGAGAGCGAGGGCGACCACGGCACGCTGTACGGACACCTCGCTAAGGCTAACCTGCAGTGGCGTCTGTCGCCGCTCGGCGAGGCCCTCGCAATTTTCGCGGGCCCTGATGCCTACGTGACGCCATCCTGGTACGCGACCAAGCAGGAGACCAATAAGGTCGTGCCGACGTGGAACTACGTCGCCGTCCATGCCTACGGGCCTGTCGAGTTCTTTCAGGAGCCGGAGCGCCTGCTGGATGTTGTGACGCGCCTGACCAACAAACATGAGGGTGCACGCCTCAAGCCGTGGGCTGTCTCGGATGCACCCGCGGACTTCATCGCATCCGAGTTGCGCGGCATCGTGGGGATCCGGATGCCAGTCACTCGCTTCGAAGGCAAACGCAAGATGAATCGAGAACCGGCCGGAGGCGGATCGTGTCGGCGTCGCTACGGGCCTCGCTGCGAGCGAGAACCCTCGGGATCGCGAGGTCGCTGCTCTCATTCCGCTACCAGTGTAAACGTCCGCTACAGGATGACGTTTCTTGCCTGAATCGGGGTTCCCAGAGGAGACAATCTCATCCGTGGCCAGCATCGATGACGCGACCCTACTCGACATGCGTGAACGCCCTCTGGCGAGGGCTCACGCGGGTGGGACGGTTCGTTCAATTACAGACGTGCTTCAGACCAGCCCTTCCTGTGTGACGAAATGGAAGCTGAACTGAGATCGGCTGGCGCCGAGCTACTGCCGGTGCGGGTGTATGGAAAAGCGCACGCGTCCGCACCGGGCTGGGGGGAGCCCCTCAAGAACATCGAGAACCTTCGCAGCCAATGGGAACACTACAGTCGACACCCATCACCAACCCCGCTCAGTCGCGAGATTCTATACTTGAAGACCTCCGAGTGATCGAGGATGGACTGGAGCAGCTCCGGCCGCCCCGGTACGGCTGAGGCGGTGATCAAGTGACCCGCACGTTAACGCTAGGGTGCCTGCTTTCTGCAAGGCAATGCTCTCCAACACGCTGGGTGTGTCAGGAGCAGCTCGAAGAGAGGACTTGCTGTCGAGGCCAAGTCCTTGAAGGAAAATCTGGTATGTCCGCCTGGTGAAAAGGGTAAGTATTCGTCCTCACATTGCGAGTTGTTGGGAGTGTCCATCAACGTGGTCAGCCCCTAAGACGGTTTTGCAGTGCCCGCCGGCTCGCGACGAGGTTGTCGAGGTTTAGCTGCTCTGGCCGTTGTCCTTGCGACAATTGGCTAACCAGCTCTCGCGTGCCATCCACCACGTAGACGCCGCAATCATAACTGTTCTGCTGCTGGGCCATGGGGCGTCGCTCAAGGCGGGCATCTAGCACTTCTGCGAGCTTTGCTGCATGGGTGTGATTGCGTCCCTCGGCGGAGTCGTAATGATAGGCAACCGGCCCTTCCGGCGCGTCGCGATCAAGGAGCAGCAGGGACCAATGGCGGCCGCCATCGTCCTCGTCATCGTTCACCGGCAGAAACAGGAAGCGGGCCGTATCGTTACCATCCTGGTCGTTGACGATCCCATGCAAGTTTTCCAGGAGGACGTCCTCGTTCAGAAGTCCTGCGCAGCACATGTGCTGTTGCAGGCTCCACGAGGCGAGTCCGGGCCGCCAGATCCGGATTGTCCTTCTGCAAGTCCCGTAACAGGAGTGCGTAATCCGCCGCGATATGCTCATCGCCCAGCCATTCCATGTCGTCGAGCAACTGCCCGCTAGGTCCGTGGATCGAGGCTGTCGGAACCCAAGTCCCGAGTAGAGCATCGGACGGTGTGCGCGGAAACGGATAGTGAGCATCGTCACGCAGCTCGTACGGTGTCGACGGCGACTGAGCCGCGACAGGCAATGATGGCTCGGCTTCCCCGGCCGGCCACATACTCCAATCAAAGTCAGACGGTATCTGTAGCGACCACGTTGAGGTGGACCCGGCAGGTTCCTGCCGTAGAGCTTGTTCTACCTCCTGCGTGCGTTCAGGGGTAGTCACGCCGTACGATGGGCCGCCTTCCTCTATCCTCCAAAGCAGATCCTGATCGTCACCTTCCGGAGGGAGCTCCTCTGGCCAATTGTGTTCCAGAGCGAGACCATCAACGTTCCTCCGGCGGACTGTGATCGACGCTATTCCGCGCTCAGACCGGAAGTCCCGGAGACGATCTAGAGCCGTAGGAACGGTTCGCCTCTTTCGATCTTTTTCGAAGGCCTCGGCATCGCGGTCGAGCGAGCCATCGTTGAGCCGAGCAGCGATCCCCGACCTGTGGTTTGCAAACAGCCACTGGCTGAATCTGCGAAGAGGACGAACATATTGGGTTTTGGCAGTGATCGCCTCGTACCCCGCGCCGATCAGTGCGGGCTCGAGACCTGCAATAAGGGACGCGTCCGCAGAGTATAAGGGAGCGGGCATGCGTTTGCTCGCTCCGTCCCGGAGATCAGCCAGCGCCGCATTGACAGCTCTATAACCGCCGGCTTCTCGATAGAGGTTGGCATCTTGATCCAGTTCATTGACTGACGTGTCGTTAAGTTGGGCAGCAATGCTGCGTTTCTTGTTCTGACGAAGGTAGCGACTGAAATGAATGAGAAGACTCGCATAAGACTTAGCTCTGCCCGAAGTGCCCTCAATCGCAGCTTGTATTTTGTAGTTTTTGATGAGGTTCACGTCGTCGGGATAGGCAGACTCGTCTCCTGCGGCCGTCACAACTTGGCTGGCCGAGTGGGAGGTCGTGGCAAGACTTTGCGGACTTAAGATCTTCCGCCTCTTCGCCGGCGTGAAATCCACTGTTCGACGTTCATAGTTGATCATCACCCCGTCGCCTGGCGGAAGGTTGCTTGTATCTAGCGCATGCAATAGCTCGTGGGAGTCCTGACGGTGCTCATGCCGCCAGCTCTGAGAGAGGACGGCGTCGCCAGGGCCGTGAGCCTGGTACCCGCTCGCAGCGGGCTCGAGAGACATCCGGTCGTTATCCTCCGCCGGCGGCATTCCTTGCTCAGGAATACCCTGGTCATCCTCCCCCGGAGGGAGCTCCTCCGGCCAGTTGAAAGGCCTTTGCGACGCGCCGTGCTGTGCAGCGGTCTCCGCCGCAACCTGACCTCGCAATGTGATTGGAGCGATTCCGCCGGCCGATTTGAACGCCCGGAGGTGGTTTAGTGCCAGACCGGCGAAGTACCCACCGCACTTCTCGGCATCCCGGTCCAGCGATTTGCTCTCAAGCCGAGCATTTATTGCTGATTTCTCGTTGACCAAGAGCCAACGGCTCAGCCTGCGCAGAGCCCGTACATTCTCGATTGCGGTACTCTCCTGATAACCTGCCGACATCATCGCTTCCTTAAACCCCGAGATGAAAGACGCATCCTCAGGATAGATCGACCGCGTGCTCGGCCGTCGGCCCACGCGCAACTGGCGACGAGACTCCGCTTTCATGTTGGCAGGAAGCTCGACTGCCCCGCCTACCGCATGCGACGAGCTCGTGTATCCATATCCGCCTGCGTGCATCGTGGGCTGCGCCTCCTGCCAGGCCGGCTCCACTTCATCCGTGAAAGCCGGTGGCGCGCGACCGCCTAAGTTATCGCTCCCGCCGAGCTGGCGCTCAGCGGGAACTGCTTGCGAATCGTCTGAAGCACCCGTCCTCTCTGCTAGCGTTAACGCCGCTGTGACTTGCGTATCTCGCTCGTCGTTGATGACGACCTCTTCGCGTGATGGCTCCTCAAGTTCAATCGCCCGGGCGCCTGCCGGCGATTCTCGCAGGTGAGACAGTGCGGTACCGATCCTCCGATTGCTGCCGGCCTCCTTCCTGTAAGCCGTGACATCTTCATCCAGCGATTTATTGGAGAGCCGAGCAGCAAATCCCGGCTTGTTGCTCGTGCGGAGGTACTCACTGAATTCGCTAAGAGCGGTTGCGTATTGGCTCTTGGTTTTGCGATTCTTGGTGGCGGTTGCTTTGTACTCTTCAATGAGCGCCGCATCATTGTCGTAGGGATTGAGTTTTGTGCGGCTTGCGATTGGCGGGCCCCCGCTTTCCGACTGTGAGGCTCGGAGATGATCTAATGCCTTAAGGATGGACCGGTTCGGAGTCTTGTCGAATGCCTTGGTATCTTCATCCAGCGACTTGTGGTTAAGCCGAGCAGAAATTTCCGGCTTGTTGTTCTTAAGGAGCCAACGTCCCAATCTGAGAAGAGCGTTTACATTATCGGTGATGGTGCGCGGCTTGAAGCGGCGCTTGATGAGTGCTGGCTTTAGTCCAGCGATAAGGGATGCGTCCCGGGAATAGAGGGGGTCTCCGATGAGACCGACGAAAGCCCAAGGCGACTGGCCTGACTGCAGCGGGGACGCGCCGGGCACTGATCGGTCTTCGTGCGACGTGGGGGTGTATTCGCCCCCTCTCGCCTGCGCGATGGGCTGCCTCTCCGGTACTGAGGCAGCGAGTTGCGCGGTTGGCTCAAGCGCCGACGATGAGCCGGCTTCGTCCATCATCTCGGAAGCCAAATTCTGGTCGTACCCGTCCGCGGGAGGACCTCGGCCAAGCTCACAGCTCCCAGCGAGGCGCTGTGGTGCGAAGCATCATCTCCGACGTGTCCCGGCTCTGTCAGGACCACGCCGGGATCAGGACCGGGGGGAAACTGGCGCTCGAGCTCCATCGCCCTGACGCCTGCCGGCGACTTTAGAAAATGAGCCAGTGCGGTACGAATCTTCCGCTTACCACCGGAGTCCTTATAGCCCTCGACATCCCTATCCAATTCATGCAGCGACCTGCCGGAAAGCTGAGCGGCGATGCCCGGCCTGTTTTTGTTACGCAGATAGTTGCTGAAATCGGCAAGAAGGGGTGCGTAGCTCTTCGCGGTATCTTGAGTGATCCCTTCCGCAGGCGCTTTTTTGTACTCGTTCACGAGGGCCGCGTCTTCGGGATAGGGATTCAGGACGCGTTTCACACGCGGCGGAGCTACGTCCGCCGACCGGGGAGCCCTCAGAAGAGCTAAGGCCGTAACGACGGATGAGGAGCCACAGCTTCTTTCGAACTCTTCGACATCCCGACTGAGCGAGTTGTCGTGCAACCGAGCAGCAATACCCGGCTTATCGCTTGCAAAGAGCCAGCGAGCTAAGTTGAGCAACGGCTCTCCATTGGACCCAACGACGGTCTCCTCGAGGCCGAGGATAAGGGATGCGTCATCGGAATAGAGAGGGAGCGGGCCGCCATCGACGTAAACTCCAGCTGACCGAGCCGACTGTGCTAGCGAAACGCCAAGCATCGTTCCGCCGTCTTTATCATACGGAGTTGGCGAGTGGTCCTGCACGCTCTGCTGCACGATGAGCGGATCCCCCGCGGGCGATGCGCCCACTTGGGTACTCGACTGGAAAGGTGACGAGGGGTCGGCTTCGTCCATCGACTCCAAAGGAAGGTCCTCATCGTGACCTTCCGCACGAAGGACCTCTGGCCAGCTGCTAGCTCCCTCCGACAAGCTGTGCTGCGTAGCGGCGTCCCCAATGAACGTCGGCTCCGCCAGGACCGCGTCTTCAGAACATGGAGCGGGCGGAACATGGCGCTCCACTTCAATCGCTTGTGCGCCCGCTTGCGATTTTCGCAGACGACCTAATGCGGACACGATCTTCGGATCATATCCGGGCCTTTTCTTATAATCGTCGACATCATTGTCTAGCGACTTGTCGGAAAGCCGACCAGCAATGTTCGGCTTGTTCTTTTCGCGTAGGTAGTCACTGAACCTGGTCAGAGCAGTCGCGTTGTTTTGGCCGGTACCGGTTCGTGTTTCGTTTTTGTACTGCCTGATGAGAGCCGCGTCCTCTGGATGAGGAGTTAACTTAACGGCGCCCGCAATCGGCACGACTCCGCCCGCGGACTCGGAGGTGCGAAGATGATCTAGTGCCTTACGGACCTTCTTGGTACCGCCCTTTTTTATGAACTCCTCGACATCAGCCGCCAGCGACTGGTCATCAAGCCGAGCAGCAATAGCCCCCTTCCTGTTTTCAAAGAGCCAGCGGTCGAGAGTGAGAAGATTACTTACATTGTTCCCTGCGGTGCGCTTCGCAGCGTTTCCTTTGATGAGGGCAAGCTCAAGCCTCGAAATAATGAGCGCATCTTGGGAATAAACGGGGCGATTGCTGTGACCGACCAAAACCCCATTTGACTGAATCGGCTGCGCCGAGCCCCCCAGCATCGCCCCACCACCTCTACTGTGCGGCGCTGGCGCATCTACTGGCCCACTCCCTTGCGTGACGGCCTGAGGCTCCGATGCCGATCCCTCCAGTTGATCGCTGAGCGGCTGCATCAGCACGCGACCGCCTGAATTGCCGATTTCGCTCAGCTGATGCTCAAAGGCCGCCGAGTCTGCGGACGGAGCCTGTGAGCTCTCTTGCGGGTCGGCGCTGCCCGATTGTTGACGCAGCCGGTTGGTTGATCGGAGCTCCATTCGTTCTCACTTTCGGAATATAGGCCAACTGAAGCCTGTGATTTGGCCGGGAATTGAGTTGGCAGCATCAGAGCCCAATACGCAGTGAACGTCCCAACATGCCGTATCCAAGCACCCCAACCGCGCTCCATGTTCTTTCCTTGCGATCGGCAGCTATGACCGCCTCTGGAGACCCAGCTATGGGTGATAGCTGTCGAGAACCTGACGACGACGCTATTCCGAGTTCCGCCAGGGGCAAGATGCGTGCGTCTTCTGTTGGGGGTCAGCAGGTCACGCCAGATGCGGCATGCACCGTGGGTGCAGTCGCTGGCGCGGAAGCTTGCCTTGATCTTGCTCCCGAGCCCCTCGTCGCTGCAGGTCCTGACGCTGGTCGAGCTGATGGCAACAGCAGCCATCCCGCATATCACGATGCAGCGTTATGGAGTTCAGGTGGCGCGGAAGCGCTCAATCCTGCTGGTCTGATGACAGCAAAGTCGCGGTATGGTTCACGTCGTAAAGGAAAAAAATCGTCTCCGGCGAAATGCGCTCGACAGCACGGCATGCAAGCGCATTGCCTCTAAAAATTGTTCCTGGCCTGTTGGCGCCGGAGTCGGAAGGCTGAAGGCAGCTACATTGATCGAGCTGTCCACTGGAGCTGGGCCGTAAGCCGGATACTAGGCCGATCCTGAACTCGATGCGCCGGCAAGGTCACTGCGACGGCAGCGTACTTGGCTGATGAACATTTTCGTCTGTCGCATAGAGTTTTGGCAAGTCCTTCCAGAATCCCGATGTATTCTAACCGGCAACTCGCCCATACCATCCTCTTCTACCGCGCGACATTGCAAACGCCATCTGCGCCAGAGGAGCGCATTTACTCTTCCTGCCGCCCTACAGTGCCGACCCTAATGCGATCGAGCAGGTATCGCCAGCTCAAGGGATGCGAGCCGCCCCACACGCATGTCCAAGCAATTTGACGCAAGGTCGGCGAACTCCTCGACATCCAAAGACGAATGCGCGAACTATCCAAAAAGCTCAGGATATGTTCATATCCCTCTAAGGGCGAACACTATTCCCTTGATTTTCTAGCGCAGCGCTCTGCGCGGCATCCATCGCCGGCTCATTTTCCGGCCGCGCGATCGCCGCATCTGACACTGTGGCGATCGCCTCCCTGCACGATTTGTCGGGAGCGCTGGATATCTATGGCGTCCCTTCTAATTTGTGCATGAAGGTGGTGGCCGTCGAGGAGATCAATGCCGCCGGCGGCCTGCTCGGCAAAAAAGTCGAACTCAAGGTCTATGACGGCCAGTCCGACATCAACAAATATCCGCAATATGCGCAGAAGGCGGCATTGAACGACAAGGTCGTCATGGTGCAAGGCGCGCTTAGCGGGGCCGCGCGCGAGGCCACACGCCCCGTCTTACGCAAGTACAAGATACCGTTCATTTACGGCTCGTTCTACGAAGGCGGGCTTTGCGAGAAGAACACGTTCTGTGTCAACACGGGGGGCAACCAGCAGGTGGTGCCGCTGCTCGAATGGTCATTCAAAAATCTCGGCAAGAAGCTCTACTACATCGCGTCAGACTATAACGCGCCACGCAATTTCGGCATCTGGAACCACGTGATGGCCAAGCGCGAAGGCGGCCAAGTGCTAGCAGATGATTACTACCCGCTGGATGTCACGGATTTCACCGCGGCCATCGCCAAAATCCAGGCCGCAAAGCCGGATATCGCCATTCCTGTCTCGTTGGCGGCCCTGCCATGGCGTTCTACCGGCAGCGGGCAGCGGCCGGAATGCTGACCAAGATCCCGATCATCTCGATCGTGTTTGCCGCCGGCAATGAGCACGAGTCCTTGCTCCGGAAGAAACTGACGGGGTGATCGTCGCCTACAATTACTTCCAGGAGCTCGACACGCCCAAGAACAAGGAATTTCTGGCCAAGGTCGAAGCCGTAGCCGGCAAGAGCCACCCCTACATCAACGGTGAAGTCTTTGGCGGCTACAGCGGCGTCATGCTTTGGGCTGAAGCCGTCAAACGTGCCGGCGGCTTCGAGCGGGAGCCGGTTCTGGCGGCTCTCGAAAGCGGCATCCGGTGGGAAGGCCCGGCCGGAGTGATGACCACGAATGGCCCTACCCACAACACGACTCAGGACGTTCACATCATCAGAGTCAAGAACCGTGTCTGGAGCCTGATCGAGAAGAAGGAGCAGATTCCGCCGGACACGTATGGCGGCAAGTGCAACGTCTTCACCAATCCCAATCAGACCGATTTTCTGATGCCGCAGATCTAGGTGGCTGGGCCCGCGGCGCCGCACATTTGCCGGCGCCGCCGCCCACCGGCCCGTCTCCGTTTTCGCAAGCCGAGATAGATCATGGACCAGTTCGTCATATTGTGCTTCGCGGTGGTCAACTCCATTGCGCTTCTCGCCCTGATCAGCTTGGGGCTAGCCATCATTTCGTCCAGAAGGGACAGATCGTGGCGGAGCGCAATCCAACTGAACTCCTCGCCGATAGTGTTTTCGACAGGGACTGAGGTCATGCTGGCGGCCTGCGTCCCGGCGATGCTGGATGTCGGCAGTGCCCTGCTGCTTCAGATTCCAGCAAAACAGTATCGACCAGTCCGAAAATCATGATCAACCCGTTCAAAACAAGCGCCCACCGTTCATTTGCAGAGCAGCTATGACCGCCAAATCCCTTTCAGTCCAACCGACCGTCCATCCCGCCGCGCAGCTGAGGCAACATCAGGTCCAGATCGGTCACGATGTCTGGATCGGTCACGGCGTAATCGTACTTCCAGGCCGCAACATCGGCACCGGTGCCGTGGTCGCAGGCGGTGCAATCGTTACCAAAGACGTGCCGGCCTACGCGATCGTGGCGGGCAATCCGGCCCGCCTGGTCAGGCCCCGATTCTCGGAGGAGATCGCCGGGCGGCTCGCCAGGCTTGCGTGGTGGGACTGGGATCACCATCGCCTGCATGCGGCGCTGCAAGATTTCCGCAAGCTAACGATTGAAGATTTTCTAAGCAAGTACGAAGCGGCCGATCTTGCCAGGTTGGATTCTCCGCGTTGATCGCTTCGAGGAAACTGGCTTTTCGGTCATCAGAGGTTGGGGGCATATTCCCTTTGGCCGCTGCCAACCGCTCACCGAGACGGAATCGCGCTTCAAACCCGATTGCGTCGTAAGATCGGCAGCTCCCCCTTGGCGATCAAGACCCGGGGACGAGCTCGTCATGCGGTTTCAGTGACGCCGGTAGGGAGCGGGAGCGCTCGTCGGAGCTCAGCGAACTGGTGGGACATGACAAATAGTGCGATCATGCCGGCGCCCACCTCAGCGATTGCTTGACTGGCCAACACTCCCTTGAAACCCGCTATGACCGGGAACACCAGTACGGCCGGTATGAAGAGATAACCCTGCCTCGCGAAGGACACCACCGCACTGAGGCGTGCTCTCCCGAACGACTGAAGCATCGTCGTCACAAAACTCTCAATGCCAAACAGTCCAAAAAAAGATGGAAGACGATGCAGGTCGAGACGGCAATTTCCGTAACCTTATCGCTATCGCTGAACAGCCTGACCAAAGGTCGCGCAAAGATCACAACAGCCGCAGAATACGCAATGGAAGAAGCGACAGTTATGGAGAGCATGAACTTCGCAGCCTTCAATACGCGTGCAAAGTTGCGTGCCCCCCAGCTGAAACCGAGGATAGCTTGAGAACCTATACAGAAGCCGGTAATAGGCAGTGCGCCGATCGTCAAGATTTGCACGGCTATTCCTACGGCCGCGATGGACTCGTCTCCGAACGGCGCAGCGGCTCTGTTCAAGAGCATAACGGCAATAGCAGATAAAATACTGGTCGCGGACGCCGGCGCCCCAATGAACGCAAGCTGTCTGATTCGGCCCGCCCCCAACGAGACGTGTGACATCCTGACAAGGATCACCCCGCGTATCTTCGCAAAATGAGCAATATAGAGACTAATAGCAGCGATCTGAGATGCCAGCGTAGCGAGGGCTGCGCCTCGCACACCGAGGTCCAGTAGGAATATGAACACCGGATCAAGCACAGCGTTCAGTATGAAGGCAGTAATCATCGTCCACATGCTGAAACGCGTATTGCCTTCGGCTCTGACAATGAATCCATTGACGATGTTTAGTAGCATCAGGGTGTACCCGAACAAAAGCGTCGCGGCGTAATCGACTGCCATGGGCATGATGGTTGGAGTTGCCCGAGGATTACGAAGATCTCTCGTAGGTTTAGAAGCAGAGCGGCGGTGACCGCCATACCGATCGGAACGGCGAGCGCAAGTGCGGTACTCGCATCTCGACTCGCCTCCAGGTCATCACCAGCGCCAAGATGACGAGATATGAGCGACGCCGTTCCAACACCGATCCCCTGTCCGGCTGCTCGCTAGTAGGACCACGATTGGCAGGGCCATGCTGACGGCTGCGATAGCCTGCGCGCCAAGTGCACCCACAAAGATCGCGTTGACGATCTGCTGTAAGGCATTGATCGATAAGCCGACGACAGAGGGAATGGCGAGCCGAAGGATGAGGCGCGAGAGATTGGGGTCCGATAGATCGATGTGCTGCCTTTTCTTTGGCGTCACATCGCGATCGCTCTCGACGACAAATTCCGTATCGGGCTCATTCATGTGAAAGTGTCGCGAGCTCTTCCGAATTCGCCAATCGTCTGCAACAGCTCCTGTTGCAACGCGGTGCAAAGCTCTCGGGTCACCTGGTAACCAACTTGGGTTGAATCATACCTCGCTTCAATCTGCAGATGGCCGGCTTGATATCCGACGTCGAACCAGAAGAGGTGAATCACGGATGCTTCATCCATGTCTTCGCCGATCCATAATCGAGATGGTTCGTTGTCTAGGAGACGGCGTGGAAAATGGCGCTGCACACCAGCTCGATAATTCAATCCAATTCTGGGTAAGGGCAGCCGATCGATCCGGCTCCGCACGGCTGGATCTCGGTTTAGGAATTTCATGGCCCGAAACCCCAATCCCCGCGCGGCAGGGCATTGCGCTGGCGGTATATTGAACGAGCGCGATCGGGACGCTGCTCTGTTCCGGTCAGAATCAAGGGAAGCGGGACGAGCTCGCTGATATGGCCGATGATCTGAGATGGATCGAAATCGTCAAACAGCCGACCTCGGATTGAGGTAAGGCTATCAATCCAGAGCGAGTAGTTGCCGAAAACGCGTCCAAAGGCACCAGATATGGCGGCAAGAAGAACATCAACGTCCTGACAATGTGCCACTCTGGCTGCAATATTGAGGAGATCAGCTGTCGCTTCTTTGTCAAGCTCGAGATGGTACTTGGCCTGATCTTCCCAAAGCGATCGGCTGTTCGCTTCGTCCATGCGACCTTCAAGCCTCGCATTGTGAAGTTCTCTCGCGGTCACTTTCGAGAAGGTCGCGCCGCCTGATGACGTGTCGCTGACGTGAAAATTGAACTGATCGTAGCCAATCCTCTCCCAGTATTTGAGTTCGGCTGGCGCTTCGTTGTTCGCATACTGCTCAAGGCGCTTCCACCATGGAGAGAGCATTTGTATGTTCTCGGGACCACTCACGGTATGACCCGAGGCAACGGCATTGTACGCCGCATCCAATGCTTCCAGGAACAGTCGATAACCTATCCCGTCCGCTGCAAAATGATGCATCAGGACCAGCAAATAGCAATCACCGCTTTTTCCTGTGCGGAACGCCGTGACGTTAACAAGAGGCGTCTGGCCGTCAAACCGAAACATCTGTTGACGTCTTGCTGAGATGCTCTCGATTGTCCTACGCTGCTGTAGGTCGGGCATCCCAACAAGATCGATCTCTTCCACGGGGCGTTCGGCCACGTTAGTTCCAATTGTCAGACGTAGGCCATCGGCAGATCGGGCAATACGGAGACGAAGGCCTTCGTGCCTGTCTATGACATGGGCAAGGGCGCGCTCCAGCGTTCGGACGCTTAGGATGCCGGCGGGCAAAAAGAACAGATCGCCGATGTTGAAATGCTCATCGAAGCGGGCAACACGGTTCCAAGATGAGATTGCGGGCGCGACTGGCAATGAGCCATCCGCGGAGGGGACGGTATGGAGTGTAACCACCGCTTCGTCTGCCGCCAACTCCCTGATGGTCGGTGTTCGATAAGTTGGTCGACAGTGAGATTCAGCCCGGCTTTGCGCGCTAGCGTGACGCATCGCACGGTGAGAAGAGAATTTCCACCGATATCAAAGAAGCTCCGATCGATTCCGACGCACTTGGCGCCGAAGAGATCCTGCCAAATTCCAGCAAGAATACGCTCCTTCCCCGTGCGGGGCTCAGCAGATGGAACTGGCTCGACGTCGCGGTAAGAAATGGACGACAGGCGAAAACGATCTACCTTCCCGTTTGCCGTAAGGGGGATGCTATCAGCCAAACGGAAGGCTGCTGGTATCATGTAGGATGGCAATGTGTGGCGCAGGTGGGTGACGATATCTCCAGAGCTTAGACTGTCGCGAGCCGCAACCACGCTCGCGATCAAGCGACGATGGTTATCCATGCCTTCCGCCACGACCGCGGCCTTTGTGATTGCCGGATGAGACTGAAGGGCTGCCTCAACCTCCTCCAACTCGATGCGAAAGCCCCGTACTTTGACCTGGTTGTCCGATCGGCCGCAAATCTCGAGCACGCCGCTGGTTGAGATGCGTGCGATATCGCCACTTCGATATAGGACGCTGTATTGGCCGTCATCATACGGATTCGGCACGAAACAGCAGCTGGTCCGATCTTGATCCCGCCAGTACCCGGCAGACACGCAGCGTCCGGCGATGCAGAGTTCACCGGAAGCCCCCACAGGGACTCTGATTCAGCTGGGCATCGAGCACGTAGAGTTTGACGTTGTCGATTGGGCGTCCAACGGGAACAAGCGACGAGGCGTCGTAGACATCCGATGTTTCGTAGACAGCTGCATTCGATGCACATTCCGTCGCACCATAGAAGTTCCACAACGGAACGCCCGGAAAATACGCACGCCAGCGAACGGGGAGCGAAGGAGGCATCGGTTCAGCGCTGCTTGTGACCAGCCGTAAGGCGGTCGGTCGCCAGTGCCGTTCTTGGGAAGCAATGACACCGGACAGTAGGGGCGGCGAGGAAAATAAACGTGTCGCGCGATGTCTCACCAACGCGCATAGCAACAGATCTGGATCCAGCAACTGCTCTTGGGTTAGGATCAGCGTCTGCACGCCCTTCAGAAGCCCTCCAAAGTACTCCCAAGCGGACGCAACGAGTGATGCGGACTTCTGGATAACCATAACGTCGGTGGTGTCGAAGGGAAAGCGTCGCCACATCCAATTCAATCGATTGAGAATTGCTGATTCCGGTATAAGAACCCCCTTCGGCTTCCCGGTTGAGGACGACGTGTATATAAGGCTTGCAATTCCCGGATGATCTGATGGTTTGTCGCTACACTCACAATCGTGAGCGGGCACGCTGGATCGTTCTAGGGTCAATAGACAGACCGACGACACGTCGAAGCCGAGTTCAGCGGGATTTGCGTGAACTAAAAGTTTAGCCTGACTATCTCGCAAGATGTTCTCGATCCGATCACGCGGATAATCGGGCGATATAGGGACAACAATGGCCTGCAAGGCTCGTGCAGCAAGAATAACAGCGGCCACGTCGGGCGACCGGTCGACCAGCATGGCGATCATATCGCCGGCCCCGACGTCCGAAGCTCGTAGCAGCGATCTGATAACTGTTACGCGATCCCGCAGGTCGCCGAATGTGATCTCGCCGAAATCGCCAAAATATGCCACCCGGCTTCGATTAGACACGCTGATTTGCTCGAACGCGTCGACAAGCGAACATTCAGCCTCATATGGCTGCGCCGAGCCATTCAGCGAGTCCAGCATCATGACGTCTGACGAGCTGAGGCAGCTCAGATCTTTAATGGGCGCGAGCGAGTTCTCAATGCAGGCTGCAATCAGGCAGCGCAGATTGTCGGCCATGCGGACGATCAGATCGCTTGAAAATATGTCTTCCGCATACGCTAGCTGGAGAGCAATTTCTTCGCCCTGATCTTGGGCGTACAATGTCAGATCGAATTTTACGTAGCCAGTCTCATACTCGCGGAATGTGAGATTCAACCCATCTTGGCCAGGCGGCTCCGTGGCCTCGGAGTACATGTTGAACATGACCTGGAAAATCGGTGATCGCCCCGCTTCGCGATATAGACGGGCATCCCTTACCATCCAGCCGAATGGATATGCTGAATTTGCGATTGCGTCGCTGACCAGGCCCTGGATGCGCAAGGCATGAACCGCAAAGGACTGGCCGACATCGATCGCGGCGCGGATTGGCAGCATATTCAGGAAAAAGCCAACAATTTCGGTGCTGCCAGGTTGATCCCTTACGACGTGCGGTATGCCAACGATAATATCGTCCTGACCACTATACATCCGCAGCAGCAGCTTGAAGCATGCAAGTAGCGTTGCCGACGTGGTGCACCCATGTTGGCGTGCAAACTCCCGTACCTGCTTGGAGAGCTCGCTGCCAAGCAGGACCGCATGGGAGTCGCCGCGGTAGGAAGTTGTTTTCGGCCGCGCTCGTCCGCTTCCAAGCGAAAGAACCGGCGGATCATCACCAATCTGACGACGCCAATAGCTACGTTGGTTGGCAAGCGACTCCGGAGTAATCTGTTGTGTTTCCCAGACCGCGTAGGCCGAGAGAGACACGCGGTTCTCTGGCAAGAATGCGGCGGCCTCGACATACCTTTGTCGAAGGTCCCTGAGCAAGACGGATATCGACCAGGCATCGATGATGATTTCGTGAGCGGTGATCAGTATGAGATGGTTGTCTGGGCTAAAACGGATCATGCGCGCGCGAAACAGATGGCCTTGATTGAGATCAAAGCTGCCGTTCAGCTCTTTTCGCCGTAACTGTGCGATCAGCTCCTCAGCTTCCTGAGCCGTGAGATGATCTGCGTCAGTCAATTCAAGACTTGCGTATTGCGGAGTATCGAAAAGCTGAACCGGACCGTCCTCGTCGATGAAGCGTGCCGAAAGTGCCTGATGGGATTGAACGACATCGATCCACGCGCGATTGAACGCGGCCAGATCGATGATGCCCTTTATTCGCAGGCCTCCTTGAATGATGTAGTTCCTGGCGGAAGGGTCGAGCTGCGAGAGAAACCATAAGTGCTCCTGAACACGCGTCAGGGACGAACGCGTAAGCTGACCGCACGTCGGGGCTGTGCACGGTTTCGAGTCGACTCGGGCCGCGATCGATGCTGCGAGCGATCGGATCGTTCCATTCACAACCAGCCTGAAATCCGTTCTTACACCGAGCAGAGTTCGGAGCTGACCCAATATGAGCATTGCCTTAAGAGAGTTCTCCGCCGAGGCTTATGAAGTCGTCATTCACGCCAATTTTCTCGATACGCAGAATGCCGGACCAAATTTGACACAGCTGGGCCTCAAGCTCTGTTTGCGGCTCCTCGAATGGCGTCGGCAATGCAGGGCGAATACTGGTCGGGTCCGGCAACGCTCCAAAATCGACTTTTCCGTTCCTCGTCAGTGGAATACTGCCGATGTGGATGATTCTTTCTGGGACCATGTAGGTAGGAAGCGCTTCGGCAAGAAAGTTCTGGAGCTCGCCTTCCCCGACTTCAGCCGGAGCCAATACATACGCGATGAGTTCGCCTCGATCCTGTTTCCCCTTCGGTCCTGGCTATGTCTCTCGCCGTAAGCTTTACGCCTGCGCAGACGGAGGCGACCGCGACGGCGCCGCGCACCAATTGATGAGCGGAGAGGCGGGCCTCGATTTCTCCCAGCTCAATTCTGTGCCCGCGAATTTTGACCTGACGGTCCCGTCGACCGAGACATTCCAAGAGGCCATCGGAACGAACGCGCCCGAGATCACCTGTCCTGTATAGGCGCTGGAACGAAGGGGCGTTTGAGAACGGGTTTGGCCCAAAGCACTCTTTGGTGCGGTCCTGGTCGTTGACATAACCAGCAGCGACACCAACGCCGCTAACACAGATTTCGCCGACCTCTCCCGTGTTGCACAGCCGCGATCCGTCCGCGACATAAACTTCAAGGTTAGAAATCGGTTTGCCGATTGGCACATAAGTGTCGGCTAGCGCAGGCGGGATGGAAAGCAAATGATGCGTAACACCGTCCGCGCACTCAGTCGGCCCGTAGTGGTTGAGAATGGGAATCCTAGGATATAAGGCAAGCCACGCGCGCACCAGTCCGGGTGTAAGAGGTTCGCCGACGGTAGAAATAATCCGCAAACTGTCCAGTTCTCGCTCAGCCGGCGCAAGCGACTGCAGATATTCAACAAATACTGCAAGCATCGACGGAACGAATTGAACAACCGTTACGCGGTATCCTTGAAGTGCTTGGAGAAGATATACTGGTGATCTCACCGTCGCATCGTCAATGAGTGCAATACAGCCTCCGACGCAAAGTCCTGCCAGAAGCTGCCACAGCGAGATGTCAAAGCAGTGCGACGCCGTTTGCGCGACGCAATCCGTCCGAGTGAGGGTTAGAGCGTCAATCTTTGCCATCAAATGATTGTTTAAGGCCGAGCGCTCGATCATTGCGCCCTTGGGTCGGCCCGTCGAACCAGACGTAAACAGAACGTAGGCAAGTCCATCGTCGCTCGATGATGGCACAAGAGACGAAGTTTGGACCTCGCGCAGCGCCGCCCCTATTGCGACGAATTGCGTGATGGCCTTGCTGCCGGCCGGGAAAAGGCTAAGCGAATCCAGCTGATCTGGGCCAATAATCAGAGCGCAGCGACTTTGCTCGATCATGAATGATGTACGGGACGCCGGTAACGATGGATCGAGCGGCAGGTACGTTGATCCCGCCTTCAAAATTGCGACTACCGCCGTCGCCCAGTCGAGATCTCGATTACCCCAATAGCCGACCACCGCGCCGTGAGTGCCATGCTCTCGCAACGTCCTTGCGAGGGCATCCGATCTTAATCCCAGCGCCTTGTAGGTGAGTGCGTCGGCGCCGTACCTCAGCGCAACCCTCTCCGGATCCGACCTTGCAAGGCAATCGATCGCAATGATCGGGTCGATGTGTTGATGTTCCACAAGCAGATCTTCGCCTGACCGATTTTCTGTAGGCATACGCCTCCCGCCATTCGTCGCCCTGTGCGGCTCTTAAATCAGAAGACCGAGGATCCTGAACGGGGCGTACATTGCGTAGCCACCCTGCTTCTGCCAGTCATAGCGTGCCGTTTTGCCGGTTTTGTTATCTTCTCGTCCTTTGCGTCCACATTTTCCTCGATGATCAGAAGGGGAACAGGGTGGGACGTTAGGGACCCAAGTTGGTGTTAGCACCTACCGGATCTTGTAGTAGACACGCGATGGTCCGCTGGACCCGCAAATCAGCGCGCCCGGAGATTCGTTCCGGGTTGTCATTTCTTATATTTGTAGGTACCTGCACTATGGCTTGGTGGTCTTGGCGTGAAAGGCAAACTTGATGCTCGACGGGCTGCAGTTTGCCTGCGGCCGCAAGCGATGACTTCGACTGTGCCAGTACCAAGGCTGAGGCGCGTGATCCTTTTCCGCGAGGCCTGTGTTGGTTGCGTAGTCGTTGAGAGACAGTCGTTAAGCGCTCGAACATTTGCTCCCTTCGCAATACGATAGCTATGGCCAGCATGACAAATCGCGCCGGCGGAGCCATCTACGGCGGGGTGGTCCGTGGTGTCTGCCGATGTTCGCATTCGTGTCGCGTCGGTGCCGCTTAGCTTTCACGAAATGCATGCTCGACTATTCCTTTTGCGCGTCAAAGCAGCTTCCGTCTGGTCGCCTACAGCAGAACCGGTACAAATGATATTGCGGCAAGTCCGCTTAGCACTACGACGAGGCCGGAGCCGGAGTGTTATTATCGCGCGTGCGTGGTAAGCTGCGTTGCGTGAGTGATCGATGGTGACGATTTCCCCACGAGCCGAGCTTCGATAGCCGCGGCGTAGCCGGCTCGAGCACTGTGCGGGTAGACGGGCCCAGCGTCCAGACCGGCTCCGTTCTCAGTGATACCGATTGGCTTTCACAGTTTCGTAGGTGAGATCGAAATTCTGAAGGCCAATAAAAGTCCTTCTGCTGCAGCGAGAGGGCGGATTCTCGCTATGCAGCATACTGTCGGACGCTACAGAGTGATTGTCAGCTTTAAGACCATTGTCGACAACTCGACACTTGCAGCCGGTATGAATAACCGGAAATTCCTCAATTTCCAGCGGCACGCCGCTTGCTTCATTCGCGACGCCATCACTGATGCCAGCTCGTCACCTTCTCTTCTAAATCCCGAACAGCTCAGCTTAATGGGCCGATAGTTCAATGGAGATTTCTTAGTGACTATTGTTAGCAAGAAGAATGCCCTTGATAACAGAAGGATGCCCCAGCGGCTTCGTCCTCCGGTGCAACGCATATGATTGTCGACCTGTGGGGAGCGAAGAATCTCGACGATCCGACCATTGCGGAAGATGCAATCCGAAAGGCCATCCGTGCGGCGAGGGCGACGTTACTCCACCTTCATGTTCATAAATTCTGTCCGGGGCACGGCGTCTCCGCTATAGCCTTGTTGGCCGAATCGCACATTGCGTTGCATACTTGGCCTGAGAGGTCCTACGCGGCCGCTGATATCTTCGTATGTGGCAACAGCGATCCTGGGAGCGCCCTGCCGATTCTAGTTGAGGCCTTTCAGCCCGAGCAATCTGACGTTCGCCGCTTCCGCCGATGTGTGTGTCAATCAAGCCAACGCGTTGAAACAGATAGTTGATCTCTGGAATAGCCGCGAGCGCACGGCCGCGCAAGCGAACACAGCTTGGTGTCCGCCGTCGTTCTCAATCTTGAGGCCGATATCGCCGATGACGCTCCGAGATAGATCCGCAGCGTCTTGGGGACTTGTTGGCCCTCTTGAAGTGATGGTGTTGACGGGCCCCGCACGCGACATCTCGGTGCCAACGTGGCTGCAATCGCCAGTATTATCTGTATTATCGACGCCGGTGCTCATGGTGGATAGCCGCATTTTATCGGCTATCTGATTGCGGCGATCGTTCACGAGCATCCGGATCGCGCAGCGCCGCTTTGGTCGGCAAGGTTTCAGCGCTCTCCGCAGCACCGTTGCGGAACCATCAGCGGGAGTGCGATCTGCACTGTTCCAAAGCGTAGACGGGATTATATCGCAATAAGCGTCTGCGCCTGATGCGCTGGGCTATAGCTCGAGAACTGGCAACTACCCAGATATCCCCAGATACGCCCAGCAATAAACGTTTTGTCGACCCGTTTCCCGTTCCAGACCGATCCCGCGGAGCGACGATCGCGCTTGCCTCCGTTGGAGACTACGAGCACAATAACAAACAAGCGACAATAGCGCATGGACACACTTGTCCGACCTAATTTCTCTAAGCTAACTGATCCAACCTGCGTCTTATGATCTTGGCCAATCGAACTAACCACCGTTTGCCGAGCCTAACCGGAAGCCACAACGCGCCGAACGATACGTTGACTTCAAGTGAAGACAAAGGCGAGCAGGCTCGAGCAGAGCAGCGCAAGGCCCGTCATGGTCAGCGCCAGCAGATGATTGGAAATAAGGTCACAAATGCTCGATTATACAGCCCTCGCTTGCACAGCAAGAGGGATAGCGCGCGGTCGGGGCTTCCGGTCGACGCCTGTACATCAATCATTACTCGAATCCGGCGCAAATAATCCTGCAGTTTCTACGAAGACATGCGGTTATCCGGCGTGATCCGGGACGGGCTTGCCGTCTTGCGGCGCGAGCAAAGAAAATCGATGCTGAGGAGCATGCAGCAGCTCTCCAATATAACATCGAGCCTTTGCGGGCCAATATTATTCAGCCTTCATTCAACGCAGAATGCTATGAGCTTTGTAATCACGATGCAGCTTCTGGAATAACTCTTCGAATGCGTAGGCTCCTACTTCTCATTGCGGCATTTGCAATCATGTTGGCGGCACGGGGCCGGCACCAAGACGCTTTCGTGCCGCGCGCGACCGAATCCATGCCGCGAGTCAACGTGCCTTAGTCGATTCTGTGCGACCGCGACGTTGCGATCTTTGCATGCCCGAGGCTCAGCAGATACGTGGTATTTGCTCGCCCGACAGCCAATCGACGATGCAGCCCCCGCCAAAACTGGTCGCCATCTGCACGAAGTGATGGTCATCCGCGATCGCCTCGCCGATGTCGGCGGCATCGTGGCCGAGCGGATGCGCCTGCATGGCAGAGAGCACGGCATTGGCGACGTCGGGCGACACGACCGCAACCAGCTTGCCTTCATTGGCAACGTGGAGCGGATCAAGTCCCAAGAGCTCGCAGGCAGCCGCCACGCCCGGTTTCACCGGAATCGCCTCTTCCTGCAAGCGAAAGCCCAGCTCCGAGTGCTCGGCAATCTCGTTGAGTGTTGCGGCAAGCCCGCCGCGGGTCGGATCACGCATGAGGCGGATGCCGCCGCCGCCGGCCTGCACCATCTTCGCGACGAGATCGTGGAGCGAGGCCGAATCTGAGACGATCTCGGTTTCAAAAGCCAGGTTCTGCCGCTTGGATATGATGGCGATTCCGATGATCGCCGAGCGTGCCAGAGATCAGCACGCGGTCCCCGACGCGCGCGTTTTCTGCGGAGAGATCGAGCCCGTTAGGGATCACACCGACGCCAGCTGTCGTGATAAATAGGCGGTCGGCTTTGCCGCGTTCGACCACCTTGGTATCGCCGGTGATGATGTGGACACCGGCCGATCGTGCCGCTTCCCCCATGGATTCGGCGATCATCTTGAGGTCGGAGAAGAGAAACCCCTCCTCGATAATGAAACTCGCGGACAGGTAAAGCGGTCGCGCTCCGGCCATCGCGATGTCGTTGACCGTTCCGTGCACGGCCAGCGAACCGATATTCCCGCCCGGGAAGAATATTGGCGAGACGACGTAGCCATCGGTCGTCATCACCATGCGCCCGGCGCGGACATCGAAGGCCGATTGATCATTGCCGCGCGCCAGCCATTCATTGCCGAAAGCCTCGTGGAAGAGTCCCGATATCAGCTGCGTCATCGCACGGCCGCCGGAGCCGTGAGACAGGTCGATGCAGCCGTTCTCGACGTCGAGCTTGCGCTGATGGCCTCTCATGAGGCTCGCCTCTGTCTGTGATGGCGGAAACGGCCATAGGTCCAATGCGCGGCGCAGGCGCCTTCCGAGGAAACCATGCAGGATCCCATCGGCGTTTCCGGTGTGCAGAGCGTCCCGAACAGCTGGCAATCCACCGGCTTTTTTACGCCGCGCAGGATGGCGCCACATTCACAAGCCCGATTGTCGGCAGCGCAAAGCTCTTGCATATCGAAGCGCATCTCCGCGTCATATATGGCGTAAGCGCGCTTCAGCTTCAACCCGCTATAGGGGACTTGACCGAGTCCGCGCCATTCGAACCGGTCTCGCAGCTCGAACACGTCGGAAATCTCCTTCTTGGCGCGCAGATTGCCGTCGCGGGTCACCGCGCGGCGATACTGGTTTTCCACTTCATGGCGACGTTCATTGATTTGCCGGACCAGCATCAGGATAGACTGCATCATGTCGAGCGGCTCGAAACCGGAGATCACGACCGCCTTTTTGAACTCCTCTGCGAAGACCTCGTAAGCCTCCGTGCCGATGATGGTTGAGACATGGGCCGGCCCTACGAAACCGTCGATCTCGACCTGGCCATTATCGCGGATATCGGAGCCTTCCAGAATGTTCTTCATCGCCGGCGGCGTCAGCACGTGGTTGCAGAAGACGCTGAAGTTCGAAAGCTGCTTCTTTTCGACCAGACGTACCATGATGGCCGTCGGCGCCGTCGTGGTCTCGAAGCCGATGGCGAAGAACACGACCTCGCGCGAGGGATTCTCCTCTGCGATCGCGATGGCATCCATGCTGGAATACACCATGCGGATATCAGCGCCGCGGGCCTTTGCCTTTAGCAGCGAGATGCCTTGCGAACCCGGCACGCGCAACAGGTCACCGTAGACGCACAGGATGATCTCGCGCCGCGTCGCGAGACGGATTGCCATATCGATACGCCCCGCCGGCAGCACGCAGACCGGGCATCCCGGACCGTGGATCAGCCGAACGTTGGTCGGCAGCACGTCCTCGAGACCATAGCGCGAGATCGCATGCGTATGGCCGCCGCAGAATTCCATAAAGCGATAGGGTTTTGCCTTATCGGTCTCGGCGCGGATCGCTTTCGCCAACCCCAACGCGATCTCCTTGTCGCGAAACTCGTCGGCGTATTTCATTGCATGGGCCCTTGTTCATCGGCGCTGAGCTCGCGCAACAAGTCCAATGTCCGTCTGGCCTCCTCAGGATCGATCTTGGCGAGAGCATAGCCGACATGAATGATCACGTAGTCACCGACGGCGAGATCCTCGATCAGGGCGACCGAAATCTTCTTGCTGACACCGTCCATGGAGATGACAGCCATTTCGTCTGGCAAGATTTTTGTCACCTCTGCTGGTATAGCGAGACACATCAGACGGCTCCCTGGCCGTTGTGTTCCAAGCGGAGCGCGGCAATCCAGGCTTGCCCCAGGCTTAGGCCTCCGTCATTCGGTGGCACCTGGCGGGGTAGCAGCGGCGCGAGATGCGCGGCGAGGCAGCCCCGCTCAATCTCGGCACACAGGATCGCGTTGAGGAAGCAGCCGCCGCTCAAGGCCACGATCGGTATACCGGTCTGCTGCGCCGCGCGAACGATCCATTCGACGCAGGCGGCGGCAAACGTGCCATGGAAGAGCTCAGCGCCTTCGGTCGGCTCCAGCCCGTTGCTCGCCAGCCTTTCGAGCAACGGGAAGAGTGAGAGAACGCCATTCTCGACGACCCAGCCGTCCTGCGCAACACGGGGCTGGCGAACACGTGCTTCCAGCTTCATCGCGGCCTCGCCTTCGTAGCTCTGCACCGCGGAAAGCCCGAGCAGCCCTGCCGCCGCATCGAACAGCCGTCCAGCGCTCGTTGTCGCCGGCAAGTCGCGCCGATCGAGCAAAGCAGAGAGATGCCTTGCATGCGGCTGCGCCGCAAAGCGGCGCGAAATGTCCTCGCCGCGGTGCAGGCTATGTAACACGCTCGCAGCCATCCGCCACGGCTCGCGCGCTGCGCGGTCCCCGCCGGGCATCTTGAGCGGTGCGAGATGACCCAGACGCCGGAAGTGCGCGCGCTCGCACAGCAGCAGTTCGCCTCCCCAATTGCCGCCGTCGCTGCCATAGCCGGATCCGTCGAGCACCAGCGCCAGCATCGGCCCTTCGATACCGTGTTCCGCCATCACGGAGGCCGCATGGGCGTGGTGATGCTGGACCGCGACCGGCCTTGTCCCGCTCGCTTCGGCGAAGCGGGACGAAGCCGAAGTTCGGATGCAGGTCACGGGCCACGACGACCGGCTTGACATCCAGCGTGGTAAGCAGATGCCCCACCGTTTCCTCGAAGAAGCGGATCCCTTCCGCAGTATCGAGATCGCCGATGTGCTGGGAGACGAAGGCCTCGTTGCCGCGCGTAACCGTCACGGTCGACTTGAGGGCGCCGCCAACCGCAAGGATCGACGGCACGGATCGCGCGAGGCGGACCGGTTCGGGGACGTAACCGCGGGCGCGACGGATGAACTGCGTGCGGCCCGTCACGACCGATACGACGGAATCGTCGGCGCGAGTGACGATGTCGCGGTCATGGGTGACGACGAGATCGGCGATGCCGGCAAGCCGTCGCGTGGCCTGATCGTTGTCGATCAGAAGCGGCTCGCCGCCGAGATTGCCGCTTGTTGTGACGATCGCCCAGCTTTCGGCGTCTCGCGGATGGCCCACATTCAGCGCATCGAAGATCAGATGGTGCAACGGCGCAACCGGGAGCATGACGCCGACCCGCGACAGCTCCGGCGCGATCGCAAACGCGAGACGATGACGCGACGTCATCAGCACAATCGGGCGTGCTAACGTCTGAAGCAGCGCCTGCTCGGCAGCATCGGCTGCGGCGATCTCGGTAACCGCGTCCAGCGATCCGACCATGACGGCGAAGGGCTTTTGATCGCGCTGCTTGCGCTGCCGCAGGCGCTCTACGGCCTCGTCGTCGCGGGCATCACAGATGAGCTGATAGCCGCCGAGTCCTTTGATCGCGACAATCATGCCCTTGGCAATGGCGGCGGCGATATCCGGGACGGCATGGCTAAGTCTCGGGCCGCATCGTGGGCAGGCAATCGTCTCGGCGTGAAACCGGCGGCTGGCGGGATCGGCATATTCCGCGGCGCAGGCCTCACACATCACAAAGCGCTTCATTGCCGTGGCCGCGCGGTCATAGGGGAGCTGCTCGGCGATGGTGTAGCGTGGACCGCAATGGGTGCAGTTGACGAAGGGATAAAGGTGGAAGCGGCTGGCCGGATCGAACAGCTCACCCAGACACTCCGGGCAGGTTGCAGCGTCGGCGACGATCCGCGTCGACACCCTGCCCTGCTCGCTGGCGCGGATGCAGAACTCCTCGCTCGCCACTGCGCTGATCGGCTGCACCGAAATCTTGTCGATCCGCGCCAGCGGCGGCTTTTCAAGGGGCAGTGCGGTCACGAAATCGGATGCGCGCTCGCCCTCGACCTCGATGACGACGCCATGCGGATCATTGGCGACGAAGCCGCCGAGACGGTAGCGCATGGCGAGACGGTAGATGTAGGGACGAAAGCCGACGCCCTGCACGGCGCCACGCACATGCAGGCGCAGCCGCCGTCCGTACGGCGCTGAGGCTTCGCCGACCGTCATTCTACCGCAGTCCTTGCGGCCGGTTTCGCTCTGAACGCCTGCTTGCGGATCCAGTCATAGAAACCCGGAAGCCCTTCGCCTGTGCGCGCCGACACCGTCAGGACCTCGATTTTGGAGTTGACCCGATGGGCATATTCGACGGTTCTGGCGAGATCGAAATCGAGTACCGTCGCGAGATCGATCTTGTTGATCAGCATTAGCGATGAGGCCGCGAACATATCAGGATATTTCAGCGGCTTGTCCTCACCCTCGGCAGTCGAGAATACGACGATCTTGCAGGCTTCGCCGAGATCGAACGCCGCGGGACAAACGAGATTGCCGACGTTCTCGATAAAGAGAATGCCACCGCCCAGCCAAGGCAGCCGCTCATAGGCCTCACCGACCAAGGCAGCATCGAGATGACAGCCCTTTCCGGTATTGACCTGAATGGCCGGCAGGCCTGTGGCGCGAATGCGCTCCGCGTCGCGGGAGGTCTGCTGATCACCTTCGATCACGCCGATCGGAAAGCTGCCCTTCAACTCGGACACGGCGCGGACCAACAGCGACGTCTTACCAGCACCCGGGCTCGAGACAAGGTTGAAGGCAAGCACTTCGTCGGCGCGGAAGCGGGCGCGGTTGTCGGCGGCGAGACGATCGTTCTTGCCAAGAATGTCGCGCTCGACCTGGATGATACGGTCACTGCTCATGCGGGCTATCTGCTGATCCGCCGGATTCGTGCTGCAATCAAGAGGTCCGACGTTGTCACGCATATGAGCGCTGGCTTGATGATCGTGACGATGACCGTGCTCGCCACCATGATGGGGATGAATGACGTCGTTGCCATGCTTATGATCGTGATCATGCGCATGCTCGACGATGGTCTTCCCGTCACTGCAACCGCAAGCCGTACACATTAGTCGACCTCCAATTCCTTCACGCGCATTTCCTCACCGCCAGTCACCTGCAGTTGGTAGCTGCCGCAGGATGGACATGGCTCGTAACGTTGCCTGATCTTGGCGCTCTTCGAACAGGCCATGCACCACGCGATCCCGGGCATCTCGAAGATCTCGAGCCTTGCACCTTGCGCAATGGTCCGCGCGGCAACAGCCTCAAAGCAGAATCTCATCGCTTCCGGTGCGACGTGACCGAGCACGCCGATCTCGAGGCAGACGGCCTTCACCTTCGAGAACGGACGGTTGCGCGCCTCCTCCTCGACGATCCCGATGATGCCCTCGCATAGCGCCATTTCATGCATGGCGGACCTCGCGGAAGGTCAGATTGAAGCCGACGCAAGGGTCAAACGACCCGACGAGGGTACGAACCGCGACCTCTCCGGGCCGGCCGGCGGCGAGCAGTGAGCCCTTGAGGCTCCGGACCAGTGGTCCGCGGGCGTGAAAATTCCATTCGGTTGGCGCCAAGTATTCGAAGCGCACGATACGGTCGTCGTCGTCGAGCTCGACGGCATGGTAAAGCCGGCCGCGTGCAGATTCGACCGCGGCCGCCCCCCGCCGTGGGCCGAGGCCATAGCTTGCGATAACGCCGCCTTCAAACTCCCGCTCGCCGTCATCGAGCCAGGCCAAGAGACGAGCCACTTCGGCGATCCGGGCCTTGAGGCGCCCGGCTGGACCTGAGTGCGGCGGCAGCATCGGCGCGCGGTCGGCCCTGCGTGCCCAGACGCCGGTCTCCGGAATCCGACCGTGAAGTTCGGGCGCGTCGGAAAAGCTCACGCCCTCGGTGAGCAACTTGACAACGACGTCCAGGTCGTCAGCAGCCGACAGGAATGATTGCTCTGCGGCCGGAAGTGACAACGCCTTACCATTTAAGTTCGCGAGATGCGCAGCCAGTGCACTGCCTGGCCGAGGAGGTTGATCTTCACGAATGATCCCGAGCGCACTCAGCGCGGAGCTGATCTGCGACACCGCCTCACGCCCCGCTATTCCCCATGCGCCTTCGCTGGCAACACCGGCAAGAATGGTGACTGCTTGCATCAGGACGCGCACGGCCACGGCGCTGGTGCCGTCGGACGCAAGCCGCCCTACGAACAGGCCTCGTAACAATTCAGCCAATCGTTCCGCGATGACCACCATGACGCGGCGCTGCACCGTATCTGCAGCGGCGCCTTCACCCCGCGCAGCTTCGACCGCCGACAGATAGGCCACCTGGTGGGCGACCGAGCAAAGCGAGAACAGCCGGGGCAGCACCGAGCGCAGCGACGAGGCCGGCTTGCCCGCAAACAGGCGTATAACGGGCGGCCGGCTGCGTGGCAAGATCGCGACGTCGGCGATGGTGCGCCCGGCGAGCCACACTGTGATGTCGATCTCGTTGCGAAAAACCAAGCTCATGCGCGCAGCTCCGTCAGGACACCGCGCAGGAAGTTACGCCCTACGATCCGACCTATCGCGGGCGCACGGCAACAGACGGCTTCCTCACAGTCGGCCGGCAGGCTCAGCTCGGCCCGCCCACCCTCCGCCGCCCGCGCGACGGCCAAGTCCGCATAGTCGAACATCGGGGAGAACAGCGAGCAGCTCGCGATAAGCGCGACCTCGCTGAGCGCGAGCTCGATGGTTCCGGTCGGCAGATGCACGAGCAGGCTCGATCCGGAAGCTGCACGTGTGATCTCATCCCGCGGCATTACGGCGTTCGTGTAACCGGGCGCCACCATGATGCCAATGATAGTAGTGCTGAACGGGCGGAAGCCGACCGCCTCCACACCCAGTGCGTCATAGCGGATCGATGCATCGCGCATCGCGCGCAGGCCGGTCGCGCGATAGGCGTCAGCAACTCGCTCGCGCCGGGGATCGGCGTCAGCCGTGAGCGTTTGCGTGTCAGGCACCATGACTCAGATCGCCATAAATTTCGATTTCGAGGCATCGCAATTCGGGCAGCGCCAATCCTCCGGCAGCGCGGAAAACGGCGTGCCGGGCGCGATCCGCGCCACATCATCGCCATTGACGGGATCGTAAACGATCCAGCAGATGCCGCACTCTAGCCGCGTGACTTCAGTGACATTCTGGCGCAAGCCAACATTCTCGAATCCGCTCATTTGAAATAGGCCTCGATGATCTCCGTGAGTCGTTCGGCTGAGTCCTCGAAATCCTCATCGGCCGCGACCGCAACCGTCGGCACACCGCCGATCTCGATCGTGTCGAGGATGATCGCGTCCATCGCATTGAAGAACTGCACCGACCAGACATTGCGGATTCCGGTCGCAAGCACGCGGCAGGTGCCGTAACCGCGCGAGACGAGCTGGATTGGTCCGTTTCTGATCGTCTCATGCAGGAAGCTTAAGTCGACCGGACTCATCGGCAGAAGCGTGAAATTGATGATCTGCGAGGGGATACCGGGCCGCCAGGCGAGCGCATGCTCGCGTATCTCGGCTAGCACCGGCAGCACGTTCATGGCGCCCTCCGGCGGCCGGCTGATCTCAATGTCCGCGGCTGTCAGGTCCGTGGCCGCGCGCTTGATGATCTCCGGAATCGCGCCGACCTCAAGATATTCGTGCAGAGTGTCGGTCTTGATCCGCACACGCCAGAGGCCTGCAAGCGCCGCTTCCTGGATCTGCACCACCGATCCATCCGGCAGGGCGACGAGGCCGGTCACCTCGCCTTCGCCGATCACGTCAGCGACGAGCTTGCGTTCGAGAGCTTCCAGATCGCCAAGCCGGAACAACCGCGTCGGCGCGTCTGCCTTCTGGCTCGCGATGGCGTCAGCCATCTTCGACAGGAGCTCGACCCCATTCGAGCAGCTCTTCGCGAGCTCGGCACTGTCGAGCATTGCAAGTTTTGCCAAGGCGCCAGCGGCGCTCCGGGCGCCAGCAGCCGCATCGGGATTCATCTGGGCCCAAATTGGCTGCTCCTTGTCTTCAGCCGTTGTCCGGAAACTCGTCTTCATGGCCCGATATCCTGTGACCTTTGGTATGTGACGACGGTTGCTACGACTGCGTCGCGGGGGCGGCTGATCGGCGTCGACGTGCGGTCGATCGCACCCGCCTCACCGGGCGCGGCTTGAGAACGACCGGCGGGGCTCTTATCGAGCACGGAAGGGCTGCGTCGTGAGAGATCCGGCGTCCCGTGCTCAAATTCCATCAATCCTCCAGATCTGAGCCAGATTAGTTATGCTACGAAGCTCTCGAGATGGAACATTCGCGCTCATGAACAGCTGACAGTTTGGATCAGAGCTTGTTTTGGAGCTTCGCTGGTCGTTTCACCAGTACTTGTCACGCGGTCTGTCATGGAATGTCGAAGCTGGTCAGGCCTTGTGGAGCCGGAGATGCTCAGGCAATGTCGGCTCGCGGTCGATCAGGTCGGCGAAGAAGCGATCGCAATCCTCGCCGTTGATCGCTGCGCCGATGGCTTCAATAGCATTGCCAATTTGCTGCGCTTCCTCATCATCCAAAAGGCGGATCGCAGTGTCGACATGGACAAGTACCTTGGTGCGGGGAGACGGACTGGAGAGCAAGAGCACCGAGACACGCCGCCGTTTGCCGCGAAATTCGCAAAGCGCAGAGATACCGTCGGTTTCGATAATCGTCATTGGCAAACCAAGACACATCTGCCATGTCTCCGACACCTTGATGGCCATTCAGGTCCGCACTCTCATCTCGTAATGCAGGTGATCGATACCATTGGCGAGCAACCACTCGGATTCCCGTAACGGTGTGCTGCGCGGCGTCACCTGAATTCCCCACGCTGCTAAAATGGAGCTGGCAAGCTCGACCGCAGGGTCGATCTGATTACGCACGGCCGGTGTCAGGGGCCCACCCCAGTCCTCGAGATCAAGCGGCTGGCAGCCGATCAACACGAGATGTTTCGGGCAATGTCCGAGCAGGTCACATGCACTGACAACTTCCTGAAAACCGGTATGATGTAGGCTCATCTTCCTAACGCCGGTGAAGCGTGGCACGTCCTCGTCGCGCACGAGCTTCAACTGTCCAGGCTCCAGGCCATAATCGATCGCGTCGAATACGATCACGCAGTCAGATTCCTGAAGATAATTCACAAGCTGGAGCCCCTGCGTGCCCCCGTCCAGGATGATGACGTTATGGGGCACGGCATAGCGGCGATGAAATTCTTCCACCGCTCGCACCCCAAAGCCTTCATCTGCCCAAAGAATATTACCGATTCCGAGCACCAGGACACGCCTTGACTGTAAACATGTCGGCATAAGCCTGCTGCCCTCCGGGTCCCGGCACTGACGCGCACCCGAGATCATGGAGGAGATGATGCCCTCGCGCGTCATGACGTCTTCGCGAACGACGGCGTAAATGTGGAACATCAAAAATATGATCAGCCCCCACATGCCAAGATGGTGCCAAGTGCGCACATCCTGGCTGTTGGGCCAGATCGCGAACACCTGGCCAAACAGCTGGTGCTGCCAGCTGTCGATCCCGGCGCCTTCCGAATAGAGGGCAAAGCCCGTGACGATCATGAAGGCCCCCATCAACGTAAAGCCCGTGAAAATCGCGGTCTGCGCCAGCGGATTGTAGCCGCCATACATCTTCGGCTCTCGCTCCAGGAAGGCGTACCAGCGGATCTCGTGCAGCATCCCCTTCCAGAACTGCTTGCGATGCACCGGAACGTAGAATATCTGCCGGGAGTGGTAGTTCCCGGCCAACGCCCACAGGATGCGCGCAAGGAAGAACACTGCAAGCACCTGCGCCGCCGCGAGATGGGCAAACCGGATGTCGCCCATCACGAAGTTTTCGGACGCCGCGACCGTCGGCAGCGGCGTGCCAATCAGATAACCGCTCACAATAAGCACCAGGATCGTCAACGCATTCACCCAGTGGCAGATCCGCACCGGCGCTTCGTAGACATAGACGGTGGGCTGAGCGGCGGCGTGTTCGCCGGCGGCATCGACCGCGATTGCGGCGGGAGCCGGCTCGGTTTCTGCCGGATGCGCTACGACATCAATCATGGCGTTCCTCCCTCATTACCTGACCTTGGCGGTTGCCATTTCTTGGCCTTCGGGGCTCATCACGTGGGTCGAGCACGCGAGGCAGGGATCGAAGGAGTGGATCGTGCGCAGGATCTCCAAAGGCTTTTCCGGGTCCGCCATCGGCGTATCCATTAGCGACGCTTCAAAGGCGCCGCCGTTGCCGTTGGGATCCCTTGGCGACCCATTCCAGGTGGTTGGCACCACACACTGGTAGTTGTCGATCTTGGTCTCCTTGATCTTGATCCAGTGCGCGAGCGCGCCGCGAGGCGCCTCGGTGAAGCCGTAGCCCTTGGCCTCCTTCGGCCAGCTCTCCGGCTTCCACTTGTTGGTATTGGCAGTCGAGGAGTCGCCGGCTTTGATGCGCGCGACCAGCTTGTCTTGGAAGTAGCGCATCTGGTGCGCCGCCCATTCGCATTCCAACGCGCGTGCCGCGGTGCGGCCGAGCGTGGAAAACAATGCGGAAACCGGCAGGCCTAGCGTCTTGAGCAACTTTTCGGCCGGTTCCTTGAATTCCGGCTTGTTCTGTGCGCAGCCGATGATGTAGCGCGCCAGTGGCCCGACCTCGACGGCATTTCCGCGCCATCGCGGAGCCTTGATCCAGGAGTACTTGCCGCCTTCGTCGAGCTCCTTGATGTCCGTCTTGGTGCCCTTGGCATTCGGACCAAGCACGTAATTCGGTTCGGTGATGCCGTCCCAGGGATGCCGGCCCCTGGAACTCGTCAGCATATTTGTACCAGGAGTGAGTGACGAACTCCTGTATCTGCTCGGAATCGGCATGGTCGACGGGCAGCACCTCGTTGAGATTGCCGTTGATGATCACGCCGCGCGGCAGTTTCAGGTTCTTCGCAGAATAGTCGTTGGCGTCCTCCGGAATGTCGCCATAGGCCATCACGCTTCTGCCAGAGAGCCCGCCGCCATAGAGCCAGTCCTTGTAAAACGAGCCGATCGCAACGATGTCGGGCAGGTAGACCTTTTCGGTGAACTCGATGCAGCGATCGATGACAGAGGAGACGAGGTTCAGCCGCTCCATGTTGATGGCGCCCACCGCGCCGGTGCCATCGATATTGATTGCGCAGGGCACGCCTCCGACCAGCCAGTTCGGATGGGGGTTCTTGCCGCCATAGACGGCGTGAATCTTGACGATGTCCTTCTGAAAATCGAGCGCCTCCAAATAATGCGCAACCACCATCAGATTCGCTTCGGGCGGCAGCTTATAGGCGGCGTGGCCCCAATAGCCGTTTTTGAACGGTCCGAGCTGACCGGACTCGACGAACCTCGTCAGCCGGATCAGGAGGTCCTTGAAATAGCCGGGAGAGGACAACGGCCAGGACGAGATCGATTGCGCCAGCGCCGAGGTCGCCTTCGGATCAGCCTTCAGCGCCGAGACCACATCAACCCAGTCCAGGGCATGAAGGTGGTAGAAATGCACCAGATGATCGTGCACCTGGAGACAGAGCTGCATGATGTTTCGGATCGAGTTGGCATTCTCCGGAATAGAGATGCTTAGCGCGTTCTCGACCGCACGAACCGAGGTGAGCGCATGCGTTCCGGTGCAGACGCCGCAGATCCGCTCGGTGAAGGCCCAGGCGTCGCGCGGATCGCGGCCCTTCAGAATGATCTCGATGCCCCGCCACATCGTGCCCGAGGAGACCGCATTGCGGATTACGTTGTCGGAGTCGACATTGACCTCGACCCGCATGTGCCCCTCGATCCGGGTCAGCGGATCGACGACAATACGCTTGCCAGAATTTTTAGGCATGACGTCTTTGGATGTGCGGAGGCCCACTCTTGTCTTACCTCAGAACGCTCAGTGGCTTCGGTTCGCATCTTTACGTTTGCCGGCGAGGCGCTTCAGCGCCGTCACCGTCGCATGTGCCGCGACCACTGCGCCGACCGCGCCTGCCGCCGCCATGCCGATCTGATCGGCATTCTTCTCAATTCCGTACTGCTTGATGTTGGTCAGGCGATCGTAGAACGAGCCCTTGTCCCAGAAGCCATCTTCTGAGCAGCCGATGCAGCCGTTGCCCGACTGGATCGGAAACGAGATACCGCCGTTCCAGCGCACCGACGAACAGGCGTTGTATGTGGTCGGCCCCTTACAGCCTATCTTGTATAGGCAATATCCTTTGCGTGCAGCCTCATCGTCCCAATCCTCGACGAACTGGCCTGCGTCGAAATGCGCCCGTCGGTAGCATTTGTCGTGAATGCGCTGCGAGTAGAACATCTTCGGCCGACCGTGCCGGTCGAGCTCGGGGCACTTACCAAAGGTCGTAATGAAGGTCACCACGCCCGTCATCACTTCCGCGATCGGCGGGCAACCCGGTACCTTGATGATCGGCTTGCTGGTGATAACTTTGTCGATGGGCGTTGCCTGCGTCGGATTGGGCGCTGCCGCTTGAACGCAACCCCATGAAGCGCAGGAGCCCCAGGCGATGATGGCCATCGCATCCTCGGCCATCATCCTCAACTTCTTTACGAACGGCTTGCCACCCTGGATGCAGAACATGCCGCCCTCGTTCAGCGGCGGATTGCCCTCCACCGCGAGCAGATACTGCCCCTTATATTTGGCGCGGGTCTCTTCGAGGATCGCTTCGGCCTGATGGCCAGCAGCGGCCATGATGGTGTCGTCATAATCGAGCGAGATCATGGACAGCATCGTATCCTTCACCAGGGGATGGGCTGAGCGGATGAAGCTCTCGGAACAGCATGTGCATTCGAGCCCGTGCATCCAGATCACCGGTATGCGTGGCTTTGTTTCGAGCGCATTTGCAATTCGGCTCGCCGCCAGAGGCCCTAGCCCGAGGCTCGTCGCCGTCAGGCTGCAGAATTTATGAAAGTTTCGACGGGTGATGCCTTGCCGCCTGATCACCCCATAAAACGTTTCCGTCGTCGCGGCCATGAGCCTCCCCACCGACTGTGCCGGTTGATGAGTTATCGATGACGAGAACAGCAAGAAACAGGCCAATGGATCCGTGCGTTCACAAATGGAGAATTCGGCAGGATTCCGATCGACCATAATCCCGCGACGACGTTGGAATCGTGACAAACCGGCACAGCAATTGGCAATTGGCCGACTCCGAGCATTGGTTCTACGCGGTGCAGACATTGCAAACGATGCAAGGATATCTTGGCGCAGGAACGTCGGACTCTTCCGTATCAATAGCGGCTTCGCTTCACGTCCCTTGGTCTCAAATTGGGCGGTTGAGCGTACGTGTGGAGCAGGACCTCAGGCGCCCGAAAGCTGTGACGGTTTTTCGACAACAATCTGGCCTTGGCGATGCGAACTGGTATCGCCCTCGGCGTGTCGTTGATATATGCGCTTGCCGACTGCGCCCGCGCTGCGGGACTTCGCGATCGATGTTGTCTCAAGAAACCCTACTCGCCAGCCCTGGACGACGCCTCGTCTGGCTTAAGGTGCCGTTTGCGAATATTGTAACTGATCAGCCAGATCACGCCGACGGCGATCGGGACGAAAGCCGCCGTTACGGACGCAGGCTCTACGTGCAGTCCGACATCCTGCGCGCCTTTGGCAAGATAGGCAAATAGGCTGACCACATAATATCCGATGGCCCCGACTGACAATCCCTCGACTGTGGACTGCAGGCGAAGCTGTTGCCTCGTTCGTTCGTTGATCGAGCGCAACAGGTCGCGATTCTGTTGCTCGATTTCAACGTCTACACGTGTTCGCAATAGATCCGCAGCGCGTGCCAGCTTATCCGATAGATTTGCTTGACGCTCCTCCATCGTTGCACAAGTTCGTATCGCAGGCGCCATTCGGCGCGCCAGGAAGGACGACCAAGTCGGATAATCTGCGATGCCGTCGCCTTCAACGATCGACAATCGCGATTGCACTAGCTCATTGTATGCTCTGCTGGCACCGAAACGGAACAAACTTCCGGCCACGTCTCTTTCAAAAGAGACTGCCAGCTCTGTCAGTTCTTCAAGGAGATGGTTGCTGACCTTTAGCCCTTGTGCGCCCTGCATCTCCTCGAGCACCTCGACGAGACGGCGATCTATTCGATCGACCGGTGGCGCAAGCTCCAACGCGGTCGATAGACCAAGCAGCGCCAGGGATCGGTAGGTCTCGATTTCTAACAAACGCTGCACCAGCGCACCGAGATCGTGTGGCGTCAATCCGCGATCGTGGACCAGAATTCTCGTGAAACCCTTATCGTCAGCGCGAAAGTCGGAGGCCACAACACCCGCCCCGCCTTTGACGTTGACCATCGCCAGGCTGCTTTCATCAAAGATCTCCTCGGCCCGCTCGGCCGGACAAGTGCCCCGCTCTACCTCTAACTTGATCGCGGCGAGCAATTCTCCAGTCTGCGGTAGTGCACGGATGAGTGAATGCGCGGAGTTATGGACGTCGCCGAATTGACGAGCGGCTGGACTGTTCGTGGTTCTCCAGATCCAAGTGAAGGTTGCAAATTCCGAATGCTGCTCCCAGCGTAGCACCACCGGCCCGAGCCCGATCTGATGATGCTTCGCGGATGGACCGGGCGGGGTTACCTTGTGCGCCGACAGAAGTCTATAAACCGACGGCGATCGTTTGTCGCATCGTCGCCCTTCGCAAGGAATACAAAACGCACCATGCCGAGGGACGAAACTATGCCGGTAAACGGTCGCGCATGCACTTCGCCAAGGACAGCTTCCCGCTCGGGGTGCAGTTTGAATAATGCCAAATCCATTTGATCGCCCATCGAGGCCTCCCGAGCCAGCAACACTCGCATCACTGCGAGCGGCATGGTCGGCGCCGCCAAGTCGGTGCGCCCGCCAGCAAGGAATCAATGTCGGATCGACGGCCGTCTCGCAAACGAGACCTTGCGCGAGCCAGATCGCCCGCCGATTGTCCTCGAACGAGGTCATCGAGGCTTCTGCTGAAGTTGTCGGGACGATGCGCCTTGCGTCCTCCAGGCTTTTGGGCAAATTGCCACCATGTTTCACCAGCAGTGGAGACACATCCGCAGCGTCGCTTTACTACATCGAATTTCAAATGGGCCTCCGCTCCGTAAGCCTTGGGCGTCGCTTTTTTGTGCGGTGCAGGATTTGGGCCAGTGGGACGCAGGCACGCGTGTTGCCTTTCCGACAAATGTCAGTTCTCGCGACAACTTGGTCACTGCTTGACATCGGCACCTATGGTCGGACATCAGACGCACGACATCGAGCAGAACGGTCTGTACGATTATTACCCAGCCACGTGGTCTCGAACCGGCTCATCAAGTCCTGGCATAGCTGCGCTTCATCGGATGATTAATCACGCATCGCGGATTGTGCGCCCCAGAGAGCTCGGTCAGCTAATCGCCGACGATTCCGCCCTGCAATCTCTTGCTTCGATCTCAGCTTGTTCGAGGCGCAGGAGCGAGTAACGATTACACCGCACACCGAGACAAGCCCCCAGGCCGCGGAAGCTTTCCTGTTGACGAACTGAGACTGATCGGCCGCGCCAAGGGGCGTCACGTTCCTAGAAGGCACGGCTCGTGCGTTTCGAGCTGCACTCGAACGAACTGGGGAATGCGATCGTCGATGGCCCACACACGGTCATGGCCATTTTGATGTCTAAAAGACGCGTGCAATATCGGCGCTTTGCAGCGGAGCTGGCCTTACATTCGCCTCCCATATGCCGCGCACAGAACGCCCCCGGGTCGATAGCTTGCTCGGGACTACTCAATTAGCGGGTCTCGCAACGACGGTAGATAGGCATCGCCTCCGGCGCATGCATAACTGACAGATCAATACCAGGAACATAGGTGTCGCACCACACCACTAAACCGCTGCGGCTTCCTTTCTAAGGGGGACGCATTTGTCGTGTGCCGCTTCTGCGCCGCAAAGCTTTGCGGCGACAGGTCAAGTTGATCAAGAGGACAAGGTCAGGAGCGTTTTGCCACCTGGAGCGCCGTTTCCACGCAGCACGGATGGCTTCAGTTGACGAACGACTCAGTCTGTAAACTCAAGCTTGAATTGACCAAAACCGGCTGGCTTTGCTTTGAAGTTGACCGTCTTGTCTGTGAGACACTCCAAGGTACCCAATGCGAATTTAAACGACGTCTTACCGTATGCCTCGACTCCAACTGCGTTGTCGTCTTCTAGGACAATGTTCCCCACGCCTTCCAAAAGCTGCTCGGCTGCAAAACCATGGGGCGAGCGGTGAAGACCGAAGGAAGCCAAAAGGTTTCCCTCCTCGTTTTCAAGTTCGACGACAGCGATTGCTGTCACTACGGCTTCTTTGAATACCCCATCAACGCCAGTGCACGTATATTGAAAGCTGACAACGTCGTGTTCATTGCGATCACCGACTGGATATCGAGTTGAAGCGACTATGGTGCAATCGTAGCGTCCGATTGTGCCAGCGAGCGTGGCTCCGCCCATCCCAATCAAGCCGAATGCGGAACATAGTATAGTAGCAAGGAAGGTTCGTGTCATCTTGGTTAGGTCTTCTGATACGCGTTTCTCGCATCCCATGTACAACTTGACGCAACGTCCGATTCAACCCTTTTCGGAAGGGATTCTCCTCCTCACGTTCGCGCGGTCACGACCGACGACTTACGTCAGGCACTTATCACTGTCGTGCCGACTATTTCGACACAGAATGGCTCAGAGACGAGAACTTTTCGAGAGCGGTGGCGCTTGCCGCCGGTTGAGATGCAGCTCGGCATACTGCTTGCTTCTTGAGGCACAAACCGCCAACTCCCGTCTAGTTGGATTCGCGCATCTCCGGGCCGGTATCAGGCCGCCGCTAGCCTCAGTTTCTTCGATCAATCAGCACGGAGGCAACGTGAAACACTGTATTCGGGCAGCCGCAGCCGCTGTCGCTTTGGCTCACAATCTCGGGCGCCTTGTCATTAGGGTTTACGACCACGAGACCAACGCCTACAACAGGATCAGCGTCTCCGTACGGGACGGCAGAGTGAGCGGATATGACTACATCAGCCATTGTTACGTCAGTGGCGAGTTAGCGAACGTCTACCACCATGGTGAGAGATCGCGTTTTAAGCTCACGCCGAACGGCTCCGGGGCGTACAGCGGCTTTGATCGGGACACGTCGTCCCGTTTCTCCGTGAAAGTTACGCGTCGTGACGCCCATCTTTTCGACTACAACGACGACTCGTACTTCGCATACAGCGTTTAATCGTCTCTGGCAGCATCTCTGATTTCACTGAACGCGAGCGAGGCGCCGCAGGCGCCATACTCAGAACTATATAGGCTTGTAAGCTAGCTGGTGACGGGGACCCCGTTGCAAAACGAACAAAACTCACAACGTTTGGATGCGACAACTGATAGTCGTTGCCGCAGAAGAGAACGGCATTGAGGCGGCAGCGGTCCTGGCGCCTTTGGTCAAAGGATAGCGCCCTGCGCCGCTGCTGAAACAGACGTCTGTCGGTCAGCGAGATGTTGGGTTTCGAACACTAGCGGAAAGCTACAGGCCACCAAGGCGTCGAAAGCACTACGCTCATCGCCAAACCGTCGCTCGAGATATAGACGCTCGGGCCCATTTGGCTGGGCCTTTAGCAAACGGCGATATCGATGGATCCGGTTACGGTGAGTGCGCAGGGCAGCAAATTCTTCGCTCATCATCCTTTTCACGCTTTCGTCTTTGCGTACTTGAATTTGTGCAACGCGCTGGTGAGCGGACGCTGACGAGCCTTTCGTAGCGCCTCCTTTGCTGCGGATTGCTGGCAGTGCGCCCGGCAACGGACGGTCCAGCAGCACTCCCAACGTCATGCACTGACGAACCATCATCATGCGTTCTCAAACCATCGTGAAGCCTCGTTTGAAATACCAAGCGACAGGCTGCACTTTCACCGCCTCCGTCCCCACGCTTGGAAGATACGCGGTAGCCCGACAGTCGTGTCAGGTCGATCAAGGAAGGCTTCGAGCTCAGACGTAATGGTCCCGATCTCCTCGATGCTGGTAAGTCCGAGCTGCATCAGCGCGTCGCGAAGAGCTGCGAAAGTCAGCAATGGAACGCGTTTGATGTCACCGTTGCGACCGTACGGCTGAACCACTGAAGAATGAACGTCAGAGAAGCCTGCCGCTTCGAGGAGGCCGACAAGGCTGCGGCCAATCAACGGATCTCCGCCGCGCCGACGCACGGCTTCAATGAAGAGCTCGCCTTTGCGACGAAATGCAGCCGACGCCGGATCGCAGAACTCGCCTTCGCAATCGATCTCCTGCACCACGACGATGCCCCCCGGGCTAAGTGCCTCGTATGCTCGTTTGAGCGCATCGGCAGGATTGGCGAGATGGGTAAGAACGAACCGCACGCTCACCAGGGATACCCCGCTCTCCGGCCAATGATGCGTGATGTTTGCGCAGCGGAATTCCACATTTGGGACACCGCGTCGCTTGGCCTCTGCTCGCGCCAGGAGGATCTTGTCTTCGTCGAAATCCAGACCGATGACTCGACCGGCATTACCAACCCTCTTTGCCAGATCGAACGTGACATCGCCACCGCCGCACCCTGCATCGATGGCCATGCGCCCCTCGAGCGGTTCCGATTGATCGAGCAGCAAGCGTGTCGGCTCGGCCAGCACGCGGGCGAGTACTGCAAGACGTGCCCGCCCCTCTTCTCCACCCTTTAAAACGTAGGAGGGGAGATGTTCGGCCCTCATCGAAATCCTCCGCGATGCTCGAAATAGGTCTGCTCTGATCGCACGCCGAGAGCCTGCTTTCGCCCGAAAGCTCGTCATCCTCGGACAGTTTCACGGCCCCCTGGGGCCCTCGATCGGAACTTGATAACTGCTGAATCTCGCCGTTCATTTTTGTCTTAGCCGAATTTGAACAGCACGCCGTAACCGCCTCGAGGATAGCTCCATTCAATGTCGCCGCCCTCCTCGCAAATTATTCGGCAAGTACCGCATTCGATGCAGCCATCGACGGTTGCCTCAACCTGGCCATGTTCGTTGAGCTCATAGCAACGCGCTGGGCAGGCCTTGAGCATTGATAAAAGCTGCGGCGATGGCTTGGCATGGGGACGCACCTTGATATGGGGGCGGCCCGTATCGACGAGATAGCGATTATTGAATAGCTTGTCCTCGACGCGCGTGGATAGCTCGATCGACATAGTTCAGTCTCCGTCTTTGACGTCGCGGTCTTCCATTCACCGCCATGCGCGCACGAGGCGAAAGGCGTCGCCAAACAGGCCGCTCCGCGAGCGCGCGTTTGTAAACGACTTGAGTGCGAGCTTCTCCTTGTCGATCTTAGGCGTGCCATCGACGCGCAGAAAGTTCTGCATAGCCTTGGATACGAGCTGCGGATAGGTCAGGAAGAAGTTTTGCGAGCGGGTGTGCATCAGCGCCGGCATATCCTTGTACTTCCTTAGATCCTTTATCACGAAGGATTCATCGAGCATCTTCTTGTACAGCGCGAGGTTCTGCGGGATCAGCGGTTGATTCCGCGACTTGATCTTAAGAATCGCTTCCGCTGCAATCCGGCCCGAGGTCATCGCGAGGTTTGATCCTTCGCGATGAATTGTGTTGTTTAGCTGAGCGGCGTCGCCGACCACTACCCAGCCCTTGCCGTAGAGTTGCGGTATCGCCTTGAACCCTCCCTCTGGAATGAGATGGGCGGAGTATTCCTTCACCTCGGAGCTTTCTATCAGTGGGGCGACCGAAGGATGACGCTTGAAACGATCAAGCAAGTCATAAGGCGCCTCGCCGGTCCGCTGGAAATCGGCGACCAGGCAGCCGATGCCCAGCGAGATGCATTCCTTGTTGGCATAGATAAAGCCCATGCCGGTCATCCCGCGAGAAATGGTACCTACGGCCTCGATCACGACGCCTTCGTCACCCCTAAGATTGAAACGCGCCTCAATAGTCTCGCGCGGCAGGAAGTGCATTTCCTTGACTGCGAGCGCAACCTTCTCGGGCTTCGGCCGCTCACGCAGGCCAGCTCGCGTACCGAGCATGCCATTCACGCCCTCCGCCAGTACGACGACGTCGCCGTGGATTTCCCCATCGCGGCGATCGGTCTTCACGCCGATGACCTTGCCGGAGGCGTCTCGCGCGAGGTCGGTGACCGTCGTTTCGCATAATACCGTGGCGCCGGCCTCGCGAACCTTGTGCGAAAACCATTTGTCGAATTGGGCTCGGATGATGGTGTAACGGTTCGGCTTCTCCTCGTTAAAATCCTCGGACCGGTAATGCAAGCCGGTGTGCGAACGATCATCCATCATCCAGAAGCGCTGCTCGACCAAGTGTCGCTCAAGCGGAGCGTCCTCACGGAAATCGGGGATCAGCTTTTCGAGCATGTCAGCGTAGAGGATCGCTCCCTGCACATTCTTCGAGCCCGAATACTCACCGCGTTCGAGCTGCAGCACCTTCATGCCACCCTCGGCCATGGTGAGCGCGGCCGCATTGCCGGCCATGCCTGCGCCAACGACGATGGCATCGAATTTTTCCTCGATCATGGTCGTACTCCTTTAACCTGCTATCCGATCGCGGGAATACGGCGACAGCCGCTCGCGGAACGCAGCGATGAGGGGCGGCAAGAAATGAATGGCGTCGGTAACGATGCCTATATGAGCGAAGTCGAAGATTGGCGCGTTCTTATCGGTGTTGATAGCGACGATAAGATCGGCCCCCTCGACGCCGACTCGGTGCTGGATTGCTCCCGAAATGCCGGCGGCGATATAGAGTTTTGGTCGGATCGTCTTGCCCGTCTGGCCGATCTGACGATCGGAGGTGACCCAGCCCTTCTGCACCAGCGGCCGCGAACTGCCGTATTCGGCACCGAGCGCGGTCGCCAGTTGGTGTACCAGCTGAAAATTCTCGGGTGATCCGAGCCCAAGGCCGCCGGCGACGACGGCGTCTGCATAAGCGAGGTTGGATTTTGCTGAGTTGCGGTCGGGCAGGAAATCGAGAACTTTTGTAATGATGTCGTGTTCGACGAGACCGAGTGAGTGCGTGATAATGCGACCGACAGGGCGCGTGATGCGCTTTGGCATCGGCATCACACGTGGGCGGACGGTTGCCATCTGCGGGCGAAAGTTCAGCGTATAGATCGTGCAGAGTAAAGAGCCGCCGAAGGTCGGCCGCGTCGCGGCGAGCGATCCGTCGGCGTCGACGTCGAGCTCTGTGCAATCGGCAGTAAGTCCCGTGAGCAGCGTGGTTGCGACGGAGCCTGCGAGATCCCGGCCGAGCGTAGTGGCACCCAAGAGCAGGATCTCCGGCTTGTAGCCGTTGACGAGGTCAGTCAGAGCCTTCGTGTAGGACTCGTTGCGATAGTCGGCCAAAAGATTGTCTGGAACCATGTAAACGAGGTCAGCGCCGTAGCAGAAAGACTCGGAAGCCGCCTGCTGTGTCGCCTCGCCTTCTGGTCCGATGATCACTGCCGCGAGATCCACCTTGAGCTTATCGGCAAGCCTACGGCCGGCCCCCATGAGTTCCCACGACACGGGGTGCACAATTCCGCGTTCCTGTTCGATAAAGACCCAGACGTGCTTGTAGGCCTTAAAGCGCTCAGGCAACTCCTTCTTGGTCGCGGCGCGTCCAGAAGCAGCGGCCGGAGCGCGGCTTTTAGAGGTGGTGCTCATGGTATTGGTTTTCCTTGCTGTACGAGCCACGCGCCAACGCCGCGAAATCGGCTTTCGAGTTCGTCTGGCCCGCGAGGATCACCCCTTTAAGCGCCGCGGCCGGGTTGCTCGCCGAACTTCGATTAGAAATATCCCACTGCGTGACCCAGGCCCGAATAGGCGCTCGGCATAGACGCCGAGCGGCGGAGGCCGCATTCCAGGAGTGCAAACGGGTCGTCGAGGTTGGCCCTCTCAGTCTGTGGTATGATCGTCTTCTTCACAGGGTGCACTCGCATCTGCGCGGAAACAGGGACTTGCTTAGTGCAGACTACGATGTGCATGCGCTTCTCCAAGGCTTCGCTGCGAATAGAGACAGCAAGTGTCGTACCAACTGGGCACACAATCGAATTCGGTGTTAATATAGAGACTTACAAGATCCGCGGCGTGCCCTTCTTCCGTCAGAGGCCCGAGGCCTGACAAAGATAGGCGGACGACGCGTCGGAAACCGAACAGAGGCACTGGAGCCGTTCTGATGCTCGTCGCAGGCGAACATCGCCACGACCAGGAGTGTTAGCATGATGTCGCAAACCGAACGTTCGCCTCAAGAGCTTTCAAGCAAATCCGGGCTCCCGCACCCTGTGCCTCCCAGGACGAGCAGCGAATGGAAGCGAGGTGAGGTGACGTAAAGTACTGTCACTTCAACCTTTCAGTTGCACGAAGGGTCCTTTCTTCGGCTGTGGCGCGACAGCTTCCTTGAGAACTTTGAAAACGCGTTGATCGATTGGAGAGGAAGTCACGAAGTCGGCGTAGGCCCGTTCCAGCACCGCCTTACACCGTTCCGCGACTTCCGCATCGTTTTCTGCAGTCAAGTCTTCGCCTGCGAGATACTGCCCCATGCGCCGCAGAATATGGAGCCGCGCCACATTCACGATTTTAGGATCGTACTTGACACCCAGCAGTTCAAAAAACTCTTCGGCCGCAGCGGCCTTGCTCAATTGAAAAAGGATTCCGCTAGCCATCGTTTCCCTCCGCGCCTCTAGCGTTGTGCAGTGCTGGGTACGGCCAGCACGCGGGTCATCAAGGCGCCAACATCCTGGCGTGCTGACTTAACCACCTGTTCAAGGACCGAGATGACGCGATTCGTGACATGCCGGCCTTACGTTCCGTTAAGCAGCGAGCGCTCGCGGACCTCCCGCCAGATCGTCATCACAGTCTCGCGCGCAACCCCGCCCTTGTGCTCAATGGCATGCTTCCGGACGCGCGCAAGTATCGCCCTGCTTTCCTCCTTGGTGACCGAAAGCTGCAGTTCGGACAGCAACGCCGTGATAGCAGACAGCCCGGAGTGTTTACCTATCACAAAGCGGTTTGAGCGACCGAGCAGTCGTGGATCGAGTGCCTGATAGCTCCGCTGATCCTTCCGCAGACCATCGACATGAATGCCGGACTCGTGGGTAAAGACATGCTCGCCGACGATCGCCTTGTTGAGCGGAATGGCGCGGGCGGCGGCACCCGCGACGAGGGCCGCAACAGTCTCGAGCTCCGACAGCGCGACGCCCGTATCGCATCCATACAGCTGTTTGAGCGCGACGGCGACCTCTTCCAACGGCGCATTGCCAGCACGTTCACCGAGGCCGATCACGGTGACTGACGCGTGAGTTGCGCCGGCCTTGATTGCGGCGAGCGTGTTAGCGGTTGCGAGGCCCAGATCGTCGTGGCCGTGGAATTCGATCTCAAGATCGGTGGTTGCACATAACTCCGATACCAGCGCAAAGCTTGCATCTGGATCGAGTACGCTGAGCGTATCGGCGACACGAAAGCGCCGGGCGCCGGCACTTTTCGCCGCGGCAATTAGCTCGACTAGGAAGTCGACATCCGCACGCGAGGAGTCTTCGCCTCCAACTGCGACATCGAGCTCCCTGTCGCGAGCGTAGCCCACGACCCGCTTCAATTGCTCGAGCGCGGCGACCCGACCGGTACCGAGCTTGGCAGCTAGTTGCAGGTCAGAGGATGGGACGGAGACATTCACCATAGAGACGCCGGAATCGATTGCCGCGTCGACATCTGACGTTTTCAGCCTACACCAGCCGATGATTGTCGCTGCCAGGCCGGCTTCGACAATTGCGCGGATTGCGCTGACTTCTTCATGGCCCATCGCTGGCGTGCCGGCCTCGATCTCGGTGATCCCAGCCTTTGCGAGCACACGTGCAATGGATACCTTTTCCGCTGTTGTGAAGGCCACGCCGGGGGCCTGCTCACCGTCGCGCAACGTGGTGTCATTTAGGACTATCTGTCTTGTCTGCAACCAGCCAGACACAGTCGTTCCAAAGGCCATGCGCGGATCCCGTCTCCCCGCTCAATCGTGAGCAACGGCTGTGCCAGCGAAATGGATGACGCAGGCTCCTGAAATTGAAGTACTTATGGGCAGCAACCGGTTGGTCGCAAATACAACAATGTAGGAGACCTGACGCATCAGATGTCGGGGCGCCTACGGCGGATGTGGACGACGATGTCGAGCCGGGAAATCTCATAGCCCGGTAAGGCCGTCGGCGTCCGCGCGAACAGAAGCTTTTCGGGGATATCGATCAAGGTGCCTTCGCCGATGAGATAGAAATGCGGATGTATGCTGGTGTCGGTGTCAAAGAATGATTTTGAGCGGTTGGGCATGATTCGGCGTAATAAGCCAGCTTCCGTGAACTGGCTTAGCGTGTTGTATACGGTCGCAATCGCGACTTCGATGTGGGCTTCGATCGCCTCGTTGAAGAGCATTTCGGTTGTGACGTGGCGCTTGCCCCTTGCGAAGAGTAACTGAGCCAGCAGTACGCGCCGGCGCGTCTGCCGCATGCCCGCCGCACGCAGTCGGTGCATACACGGTTTCGCTGAATTTTCGGTGCAATGCGATCGCGCAAGTTCAGGCTGCGCAGCCTCCGGGGCTCCTGCGAGTTTGTTGGCGGAGCGCCCGTCCATAATCTTCACTCAGCCTTGTGAATTGCTGGCGGCACCGACATGCCTTCATCTCCGCGCAGCTAGTCGCGGCGGCGCGGCCATCCGGCTCTCGCCGCCCTCCTCACCGAAACAGTGATTGAAATCATTGCATTGCGTACATACAGGCGTCGTGCACATGACCAAACCATCGTCCTCACACAATCTGCGATAGAAGAAACGCTTCCAGCGCATGTTCTTGGTATTTTGCGCTGCCAAGGGAGCAAAATGGCGGGCCAACAGGCGCGACAACTCGGGCCGCTCGCGCAATCCGAGATCTTCCCACAAATGATTCGGCTCCATCGCTCGCCGTGCGATCATGGCCGCCAACCAGCGGCTGATGTCGCCTTCCGTCGATCGCTGTGCAAGCAGAAGATCACGCACCATGATCTCCTCGTCGCTGGTCGAACCGGCATTCTCCATTGCAACGACGGTGGGAACGGGCGCCGATGAGAAACACTGCGCCAGCAATTCATTGAGATCCTCCGCGGTCAGGCCCGCTCGCTCGGGGAGCGGCCCGCCATCCATCACAGCGGCACAAAGGACGGAGGCGAGTACATGCCGGTCAAAATCTCGGTCGTCTCTTACGTCGGCATCCGCCGGATCGCAGCCAGTTAAAAGATTGTAGAGTTCAATTCCGGCCTGCCGTGTACCCGCAGGGAGGCCGCCTAACGGAGCTGACATCAAATCGATTGGCCTATGTTCTACAACCACGAACAACTCCAGCGCGTTAGGCTTTCAATTTCGATGCCGGCCTTTGCTCGCAAGGTCTCGGCAGAGGCGCCGGCATGCCCAGCGCTGCTGCAGCATCCAATTAGCAACTGGCGTGCCATTCGCGGCGCGTGCGTTAGGTGCTTGATCACGCTCAAAGAACTGTTGAAGTTCACGGCTGCCAGGCGCCCCGACCGATAACGGCCCCGTTAATAGCGGTCCTGTTAGAAGCAGGACAAAGCCGGTCGCGAAAGTGGAATTCTGCTGCGGATCCAACCGTCAACCGCGCGGAACAGAAATTGCTGGCCCTTGCCAAGCGGCGATATGAGGACAACCTCGACATACAGATCGCGTCTCGGGGCAACCAGAGCAGTTGACCAGCGGTGCGTCTCGTGATCGCTGAGCACGAGATCACGCACGGCATTGCAATAGGGAGCTCATGACAAGTTCAGCACCATCAACTCGCTCGCCCCATACGCCTGCTCGGCTCTCCTTACTGAAAAGCGGCGAGTTGGACCCAATCGGCAATTCGCCGGGAACCTGGAAGCTGTCTGCATTTTGATCGCCTAGACAAATCCGACGAGATGATCGCACCGACGGGAACAACAGCTGCGGTGATCAACCCAAACGCTCGACGCATCCGAAAAACGGATCGACACGGCGCCACTGATCCAGCTCAGCGCAATGGAATAGGGATTTTGGACATGGCTACTGTTCTGATTTGGGAGAAGCCTGGTTGCGGCACGAACGCGCGCCAGATTCGCGCGCTGGAGTCGGCGGGCCATCAGGTCATTGCAAAGAACTTGATGACCGAGCTCTGGACCGCGCCAACTCTGCTCTCTTTCTTTGGTGACTCGCCGGTTCGATCATGGTTCAATCCCGCCGCGCCGCGGGTGAAATCGGGTGCCGTTGACCCGGCGGCCATCAATGCAATCGACGCGATCGCCTTATTGCTTGAGGATCCGCTGCTGATCCGGCGTCCACTGATCGAGGCCATTAACCTGAAATGTGCCGGATTTGACCGGGAGCCGGTACTGTCACTCCTAGGCGCAAGCCCGAAGCGGGAGCTTCAGGGCTGCACGCGCACAGAGACGTCACCGCCTTGTAAGACCGAATGAAAGCAGCATTTCTGGGCAGCGGAAAGACGCGCAGCATCGTTCCAGCAGGCCGCCGCTGAAGTGCGAGGAGAGGGGTTTCCTCCCCGCGCCAACGCAGCGGCGTCCGTCTTTATACCACACGGGGCGCTAACTTCGCGTGAGCACGATCACGAGGCGGTCAACGCGGTGGCCATGCGTCAGATGCGAGTCAACAATCTCGTCAATGTCTTCCGGGGTACGCGGACGATACCAGACACCGTCAGGATAGACGACCATCAGTGGACCGGAGCTGCAGAAGCCGAGACAGCTGGTTGCAGTGAAACCGACATCGGTGAGGCCTCTCGTCTCGATCGCTTTGCCGAGCCGCTCCCACAACGGTCCACCGCCCGCCGTCCCACAGCTACCATGTGGATGGTCGGGTGGGCGTTCAGTGTGGCAGGCAAAAACGTGATGCCGGTAGAGCTGGGGGATTTCACACTCGTTCATGTTGCTGCTCATACTGCTGTTACCCTAATCCACCATCGTCAGACGTGTTAGGCTGACCTCTCTGGACATCTTGGGATCACTCTCGCAGCCGCCGAGAGTTTCTGTGTTAACGTAGAGCGGCAGGATAATCGGCCAGTTCGAAACACTTTTGATGTCGCCTCCAGCACTGACGTGTTTAATGCATTGATGAGTTAGGTCACCCATTAAGTCTTTCCTTGCAAGTGGCTCATTGGAACGGCGGTTTCGAGCACGAGCGGGTGGACCGTATCGGTTATCTTTCCCTTTAGCGCCTCATAGATCATCTGATGCTGTTCGATGCGACTCTTGCCGGCAAAGGCCTGCGACACGATTCGTACCCCACAATGGCGCCCGGTGCCTGCGAGCTTGGTCACAATCACATCTGCGTCCGGAAACGCTTCGCGGATCAACGTCTCAATCGCCGGTCCTTCCATCGCCATGGTCGTTCACTCCTGCTCTCGCACGGCTCCATGCAAGCTCCGAACCAACTTCAACGACCGTCATTCGACGAGATGGCCGATGGTGCCGGTCAGTACCGCAACGGCATGCTTGCGCGCGAGATAGGCGGCGAATTGCGCTTTCCATTTTACCGTGAACACGCCATCCGAGAGCGCTTGTGAGCGCAACACGCGATCGACTGCCGCGATTTCGGCCTGGGTAAATGACGACGGAGCCTTCGGGTCTCCTTGAACCCAACTCTTCGTCCGCCTCTATAGCGTAGCCGTAAGCTAGGCGTGGTCCGTCACGGCCCGGCCACCCTCTTGGCCAGAACAATCCCGGTCGCACGTCTCGGGTCGTCCGTGATCCGCACACAATGATCAGCGCTATCGAGCAAATGCAGGTCGAATTGCCTGATACTGCAGAAGGGTGTTTCGGTGAGGTCGGAGGAGTCGCAGCGGACCCAAGCCAGATGCGGGTATCTCTGTCGCAAAGCCGCGTAGGCTTGAGACACATCATCGAATGACTCGAGTTCCTGCTCGATACTTGCGATTTCAACTGCCGCCAAAGCCATCGATTGTCTCCTTACTGCCAGAACAGCCGTTCCGGATCGGCGTTCAAGAGATCGGTAACCGCTGCCAAGCGCCGGTGCGTCGAGTGCAGCTTCCAGACGCATTGCTTATGATCCTTTCGGAACACCTTCCACCAACCGCTTGCGCTGTCGTGGCGCAGCAGGGCCACCTCAATGATGCCGCCTTCGGTGTCGATGTTACGCGAGCAGCATGGGCTTTTGATCAAGTAGCCGCCGGCAACCAAGGTGATACTCGCTGAAACATACCGGTAGCGGTCTCTCGACTTCAGCGCACGCTCGATTCGCCTGCGATCGATGTCGTTAGGGTGCGCCGGTCGCCTTGGATTTACGCCTGAGCCGACGATCATGCGCCCTCTTCCTCGATCAGGCCGATTTCTCTTTCGAGGCAGCCGACGACCAATTTATTACGGAACTCGACCAGATAGATCGGCAGGTTCGCCTCGCTGCGCCGGAGAACTCGGACGATCTTGCCAATGTCGCGGAGACTGACCAGGACGCCTTGGGGTCGAGCATCGGAAAAGGACCCGTCATTGATCAGATCGAACATCGCCTTGACGCGCTGGCCCCGCTGATATTTTGGCGGTTTGGCTTCGATCATCGTGATTCAGCTCCCGCGCAAGAGCAGGTCTTCGGCCCCGTCGCGTGGTACGACCCGATCAAGTTCCTTACGCTTCATGCCGACTCTCGTTGCCGGATTCGATGAATTCGACTCCGTAGATGTAGAACTGCTGCAGGAAAGTGCCTATCGATACGACGTAGCCGACCTCGCCCTTCTTGGCCAGGATGTCGCCGATCTCCTTGCCAGCATAGGTCCCGTCATTGCGGATGGTACGATTGGCCCGCACCTTCTCGCCGAAGTCGAACGCGGGTGCAGCGATCAGCTCGACGAGGTCATTATCAGGAACACCACTGCTCATGCCGGTGCCCCCGGTCCTCGTCCTGGCTCGAGGACAAGTCGCGAGCGCGCGACGTCACGCACTAGGCTGTATGGGTCATCGATAAGGCCTATGAGTTCGGAGGGTGCGATCCGGCTCGCCACCTCGTGCCGGATGCGCCAGTCTTGGTCGTGGCGCAGAAGCGACAATAACTGCGGCGACAGTCGTTGGGCTATCGTCAGCCTCACCGACGCGTCGCGGTCGTCGACCATGCGAAGCAGCCATTCATCCGGGATCCGTCGCGCTACCACACGACGAACCTCGGCTTCCTCATCGTGGACCAATCCGCCGAGCAGCGATGGCGCGATCCGCCGCGCTACCACAAGGCGGACGTAATATTCTTTATCCGAAACGACCAGCAGTAGATCATCGCCTTCGATCCGAGTTGCGACCCACATCCTGACTTCATCACAAGGATCATTGCGTAGTTGCAGGGCGTAGCGTCCAGGCAGGCGGCGGACAGCGCTTGAACGTACGGTTTCATCGTCATCGGCGAGCAATGGAGGCAAAAGAAAGAGACTGGCGAATTTCGCCGCGGTCGCGCGCACCTCAAAATACGGGTGAGCTAGGTACGTGTCCGCGAGTTCTGGATTCCAGTCGAAGAAGCGATCGACCCGTTGAGTATAGCGGTCGTCCACGCAAGCGTGCTTTGGCTGACAGCGGCCAGAGGCCTTCAGATCGGCATGCGCGCAGCGCGCACAATCGACCTGTTTGTCCTGCCAATTTCGGGCCTCGTCGATGTCGTCACTCATCGTATTGCCCCATGCGTTGCAGCACATGCAGGAGGACCTTGGCACCAATCTTATCGCTGGGATCGAGCTCCAAGAGCTTTTGAATAGCTGTGCGCCCTTCCTCGGTTTCACCGAGGCGCATTTGTAAATAGGCATATCCTTTCAGAGAAAATAGAAAAAAGCGCGGCAGAATGCTTTCATATCGCCCGAACTCCGCGTCACCCGCTCGCACAAGGCGCCAGTCTGTCGAAAGACTATTCACCTCGGCCGCCTTGGTTATGCAGCGCTGAGCGACCTGCAGCGCCTCGGGAAGGCGCGCCTTGTAGAAATAAAAGCGAAAGAGGCCAATCAGCACCGCCGCGTGCCCTGGTGCGAGCGCCTCCGCCTGGCGCAAGTGGCTTTCGGCAATGTCATCGAGATGATAGAAAAGGCTCGCCTCCCAAAGGTGATGCTCAGCTTCGCTGGGCAACCCATGTCCGAGTAAGGTGCTGGTGAGAAGCGCATCATTGATTTCGGATTGTGGGCTGAACGGAGCATCTGGCATCGCTGGCAGCCTCCTCCAATCAATCGTTCGCGCAGGAGACTTTCCGGCGCTCTGATAATGCGGACCAGGTAGGCTTCAGCTTATCGGCGTCGACCGTCCCACCGCCGCGCAGCACAGCGGTCTCTTCCGGCCCATGAAGAGCCTGACGTGATCAGGCTCGGCCCCGGCGTCAAAGACGCGCGGCTCCTGAGCACGCGACAGGCAAGCCCGGAGCATCCGCTAGGGCTAATCGCAAGACAAGAGTCGCAGCCGGCGAGCCCATTGGAGTGGAGAATCATGCGGACCATTCGTCGTACAGCTTCTATAAGCCTGCGCTTCATATGCTGTCTCCTGCTCATGCGGGCACCTGGTAGCGCGCAAGCGTCGTGTCGATGACACAAGTGTTGTCGACTGGACAGACCGCCGCGCATTGCGGCTCATCGAAATGGCCGATGCATTCAGTACACTTTTTTGGATCAATCACGAACGTTCCGCCCTTCTCTGTGATCGCGACGTTCGGACATTCTGGCGCGCACGCGGAGCAGCCCGTGCACTGAGAGGCAATAATCTTGAATGGCATTGTTTCTCCTATCTCACGCCGCGGAGATTGGCGTGCGTCGGCAGATCGCAGGATCGCCGTGTTCTACATGTTTGATCGCGCCGCTGCTCACCCTGTTGAGATAGGCTTCGAACCAAGCGCTCGTCGACTTATCGATTGGCTCATGAGCGTATTGATCGACTGGCTCAACGCCGGCCCTAGTCAATTCGGCTTTAGGGCAGCCGCCGATCTTGGCGATGAATACCGCGTGGCAATCGTTGATGCTGCGGATGATGGTCCCGAGGCTTCCTTCCTCGGCATAGCCACCCTGGCAATACACATCGACGCGGCGATGGCCAACGAATTTGGCGCCGCCTGTGGAGAGCTCATATATCTGGAATTCCTTGGCATGACCAAAGTGCTCGTTGATCAGACCTGACCCCTTGGTCGCGACTGCCACCAGCACTTTAATGTCGTTACCGCTCTCTGCGCGTTTCGTAAGCTCCGCGCCCTCGGCAACAGTCTTAGCGGAACGCCCCTCCTCGATCTTGATCTGGTAGCCCTTCCGGCTCTCGACATCGTATTTGACATCCATCTGCATGATCTTCTCGGTGGTGAACTCCGCTCTGCGGTCTTCCCCGAGAAGGCCGACCGCGTCGGCGCGGCACTGACGGCAATGGCGCATCATCTGCATCTCACCCTCGCAGCTATCCTGCAGCGCCTTCAGTTCCCGTGTGGTCGGGCCACGCTGGCCATTCAGGCCGAACACGGTTCCGTGTTCGGGCGAGGAAATCAGCGGCACGATGTTGTGCAGGAAAGCACCGCGGGATTTCACGGCCTTGTTGACCTCGATGAGGTGCCGATCATTTATCCCGGGGATCATGACCGAGTTGATTTTGCAGAGGATTGCGCGCTCTGCGAGCATCTCAAGCCCTTGGAGCTGGCGATCGCTGAGAATTCTTGCGGCTTGGATGCCGGTGTAGCGTTTGTGCTTATAGAAGATCCAGGGATAGATCTTTGCGCCGATCTCGGGATCGACCATATTGATCGTAATCGTGACGTGCTCGACATTTAATTTTGTGATGGCGTCGATGTGATCGGGTAACGCCAGACCGTTCGTCGACAGACACAGCTTGAGATCGGGTGCTACTTCATGCACGAGCTCGATCGTCTTGAAGGTCTTTTCGGAGTTGGCGAGCGGATCGCCAGGACCGGCGATGCCGACCACGGTCATCTGCGGAATGGTAGAAGCAACCGCCATCACTTTCCTAGCGGCCTGCTCGGGCGTCAGCCTCTCGCTCACCACACCCGGACGCGATTCATTGGCACAATCATATTTGCGGTTGCAGTAATTGCACTGGATATTGCACGCTGGTGCGACCCCGACATGCATGCGCGCGTAGTGATGATGCGCTTGTTCACTGTAGCACGGGTGGTTTTTTACTTTCTCCCATGTCTCGGCCGGCAGATCGCCACGGCCCGCTCGCGAACCGCAACCAGCCGTGCCGCAGCCCTTTTGCCCGCCAAACAGTTGCCTGATCTCGCCGATCTCATGATCGCTGCTCGATGCTTCCTGTAGCGTTGGAGCATCCATATGCCCAGTTCTCCCTTCAGGCCTGAAACTCATGGTGTAGCCAGATCTTAGCAACCGGCATGCCATGGCACCGGCAGGCGCTTTTTTGTCGTCGTGTTCAAAGAGTTAGAAAACGCAGGGATAGAGGGTTGCCGAGGCATGTCGGAAAGCCGACATGCTTTGTGGCGACGGCGTGAGCAGAGATGTTGACAGACCCATCGCCTCATTCGTCTCTATTTTTCCTGGAGGGATGCCTCGCCAGGTGGCGGCCATGCAGTGACGACGATTCCTTGCGAACTGCCGAAAAGAATGATTGCGCGATGCGTCCGCTAACTGGCCGAGAGGATCTCCACGGCCTGGGTGAGCGGAATTGCGATTGGCGTCACGCCCTGCTCAAGCAAGAAACGGCGTTCATTCTTGGAGAGCGTGCCTGGCTCGACCACCGCGTAGTGTACATCGGATGAGCGCTTCGACAGCTGCCGCGCATAGGTCCGTAGAAGCTGGTCATTGAAACGGCAGCCAAGAAATAGGAAGCTGCGATCGGTACGGCGAGCCATCACCTCTTCCGGAATCGGCGTCTGTATGTCGATTTCGGTTAGCACCTCAACATAATCGGCGTCGGAGACCAGAAAATTCTTGGCCGGGGCGACGCTGCCGTGCGGCTTGTAGAGGATGGTTTTCCAATTCCTTGCCGAAGAGCGATCGACTTCGGTACCTGGGGCATCATAGAACCGATACCAGCGGCGCTCACCGAGACCGGCGCGGCTGATTCCCTGGATCTCGCCCCAATTGCTATACCCAGTCAGGGCATTTCTCATCGCGCCATCGTACCAACTATCCACGATGAGCGGCAGCGGCAGCATTGCAAGATATTGGTGCAACTGCGTTGGTTCGACCGGCCTGCTAAAGGCGTCCGCCATCATCGCTGTCAATGTCGTACGGTGCCTCGTTCTTTCGATGTACTGCGCAGACGCCCAGGCGTTCCCTCGCGCGCGCCTTGGCAAGGCCACCTTGGCCGCGAAGAATACCGCTAGGTCCTCCGGATTCATCGGCACACTCGGATTCGACAACTTCGCTAAGCCGGGCCCCAGATAGGGAACAACATTGCCATGACGAAGCCCCTCACTAACCTTGCGGAGCATGGCTTCGGCAGCCCGCAGATGAACGAACGCGATGCATGGATCGGGAACGTTCATGCTTCCTCTCGGTCCCCGCCGCGCTTCTTTGCGTTGACCGTAATCGGCAACGTTGTGTCGCTCCTCATCTGCGGCAGATCGAGCACCCAGCCGTTGGCAATTCTGATCCAGCCGCCCCACAGCGTCTCGTATTCGGATTCAACAATCGGCTCTTCAAGATCCTTCTTGGGGACGTAAATCGAAAGACCACTTTCAGGGGAACGACGAATAATAATTTTCATAGAATAGACTCATTGTATCGTGAGGTCGCTCTTGTACGCTCCAGCCATCCGGGAGATGCCTCTCTCAGTTTCGTAATGATCTTCCGGAGCGCAACCAGGACATGATCGATCTCGTCGCTGGTGGTCTCGCGAGAGAGTGAGAAGCGGATCGCGCCGCGCAGCCGGGCCGACGGTACGTTCATCGCGCGTAGCACATGCGATGGCTCCATAGAGCCAGACCTGCACGCTGATCCCAGGGACGCGGCAACGCCAGCGCGATTCAAATGGTGAGTGATTGCTTCACCTTCCATATGTTCAAAGGCAATGTTTGATGTGTTTGGCAGGCGGTTCTCTTCGTCCCCGAGCACCACGCAATTGCCGAGATCAAGGACGCCTTGCTCAAACCGATCGCGCAGCGCGGCAATTTCCATCCGCTCCCGTCCGAGCTCCACCGCAACGAGCTCCGCAGCCCTACCCAGCCCAATGATGCCGGGCACATTCTCGGTGCCAGGACGTCGGCGACGCTCCTGCGGTCCGCCGTAGATCAGCCGCCTAAATTTAGTGTCTTTGCGCACATAGAGCGCGCCAATGCCTTTTGGACCATGCAGCTTGTGACCAGAAAGCGACAGCATGTCGACCGCGGTCGTCTTCACGTCGATTGGAATTCGACCCACAGCCTGCACGGCATCAGTGTGGAAGAGCGCGCCGGCAGCGCGCGCCATCTTGGCGAGGATTTTGACTGGAAAGATCGTGCCGGTCTCATTATTGGCCCACATGACGGAAGCAACCGCGGTACGCTGAGACAAGGCGCGGCCATAGGCATCAATGTCCAGTCGTCCGGCGCAATCGACAGGAATTAGATGGCATTTGTTGCCGCGGCGGCCGAGCTCGTCTACGAGCGAGAGCACGGCGGGGTGTTCTACAGCCGTGGTGACGATCTCGTCGCGTTGTTCCTGTATAGCGAGCGCCGAGAGGATCGCGGTATTGTCCGATTCGGTACCGCCTGAGGTAAAGACGACCTCGTGATCAAAGGCGGCACCGATCAGCGTCTGCACGCTCCTGCGAGCCGCCCTTATGCTTTCCGCGACTTTCCTGCCGACCGCATGCGCTGAGGAGGCATTGCCGAACTGCTCGGAAAAAAATGGCAGCATGGCCGCGACGACCGACGGATCCGTGCGTGTGGTTGCGTTGTTGTCGAGGTAGATCGGCCGCACCGTTCGTCTTCCTTAGTTTCCATTTCTGGCAGAACCCGCGACCGGGATCAGGCGGACGAACTCGCCCAGCCGCTCGATCAATCGCGCCCGAATGCCTTCGAGGGTCGCATTTGCGAGCTTGCAGAAAACGCACGCACCTGTGAGCTTGACCATGATCTTATCGCCGTCGATCCCGACAAGCTCGCAATCTCCGCCGTCACGCTTCAGCCTAGGCCGGATTTCGTCAAGCACGGCACGGACGATCCGCTCACGCCCCGAAGGCTCGTCGGCTCTCAGTTGTCTCGATTGTTCGGACTCAACGAGCATTTGTCGGCTCTCTGTCGTGTTCTTCGCAAGTCAGCCCTAGCTAAATGACTTTCCACATGAGCAGTTCGACTTTGCGTTTGGATTGTCAAAGGTGAAACCTGAGCTATCGAACGCCACCACAAAATCGATCGTGGTTCCGGCAAGATGCTCGTGACTATCGTTGTCGATAAACAGCTTGATGCCGCCTCGTTCGATCACAGTGTCGTCGGGCTTCGGTGCCGCGGCAAGTCCCATCGTGTATTTGAAGCCCGCACAGCCGCCCCCTTCGACCATTATCCGCAAGCCGCTCACTGGCTGCGCTGCCGCGGAGATTGCGCTCTTCAGCGCATTTTGCGCGCTCTCTGTCAGGTTGATCATCGGTTTCCCTCTGCGCTCTTTGGCGAAAATGTTGGCAAGTCCCATGCCAAGGATCGCGCTCCTGACAGCGCTTGGCTTCTGCCGCCTGAAGGCGTTGCAAGGGATGTCGGGCTTCCGACACAAGGCTTTGCAGCCTGGGACGGCTCTGCCACGATTGTCGCGCTAGGAAACACATGTCTGGCTAAGCACAGACAAAGGGCCGCTTTTCTAGCGTTCGCTGCACACTTTCGAAGCGGCAAACAATTTGCATGCAGGCCAAGGCGATTTCACGCGGTGCGACATTTGCACCGGCTACATCAAACGAGGGGATTCATGACGTCCATTAACAACACCGTTCTCGGTCGGCTCGACAAGGAAGGCCGTCTACTAAATGCGGTGCTAAAGGGCGAAACCACAAAACCCGGCCGCTTCGGCTTCCGCGGCGATATCGCCCTGAAGTTCCAGGCTCAGGTTGCCGACGAGAAGCGTCCGCCCGACTATTCGCTCGAGCAAGTACTGACTATCGCAGACGAGGGAGAGGCAACGATCCCCGTGCTCGCCGGCTACCTGCATTCTTTTGCTTATCTTTCCGATGTCGCAAAAGTGCTGGATGGTGCCTTGAGCCAGAAGGGTAGCTACTTCATTTTCTGCAACAACATCGACTTATTGGCGAGATATCGTACCAAGATCGGTGATATCACATTCCGCGTGCTGCCATGTGACGAATCGACGGTATGGAAGGAGATGATGGATCTCGCCCGTGTCGACAAGAACGACATCAAGAAGCTAGATACCGGAGGCAAGCTCGATTATGTGCTCGATGCCGCCAAAAACGTCGACGCCTGTTATGCCGAAATCTCCTACGAGGAAGGTCTCGCTAAGATGAAGCCCGTGAAGAATCGTAACGAGAACCGCCCTGTTTAGCGTTTCGCGTCAGAATTGTTCGCTGTTCTCGTGCCGCCAGGCTCGTTTGCTTGACAATGAACTTCTACGCTGGGGCCAGCCAAGCACGAGTCGGAAGTTGCGGAAGTCTTCTTGCATGCAAGATGCGCTGCTGAAGATTGGGGTCTTTCAATCATCACTGAGGACGGCTGGAATGGCCCGACAACGACAATGTCCGCCAACTCCGGGCTTCGCCAGGCCGATATTTCTGCCGCGTCCAAGGAGCGGGTGCGAAGATGGGTGAAGCGCCAAAAGGTGTCGGTTTGACGCGACGGGATTCGAGTTGCTGGCCTCGACAAAGCTGCCCGATTCTGCGCTGCGGTCCAACGCAGCCTCCCATTGTGGATCTGCCCCCCGGATACCTCATGCTTTCAACCGAGTTGCCGCGCGGTCTGACAGACCACCGCGCTTCGAGCTCCGGCCGTGCCTTGACGCCACCTCTGGGAACGCCTGGCTATATCTGGTTTGCAGCGCTGGAGACCGAACAGAAATGGCAACGCTGATCAAGACCACGCAGGACGGCCGCAAGCTCGAGGTTGTGGGGCTCGCAATCATGCTTGGGGGCAGGCTTGAAGCTAGCGAGCTCATCGAAGTCAAGGATCACCCATACCGCCGAGCGATTCGGGCCATGGTGCCAGAGGCCACCCACATGGCTGGCCGCGTCCCGCTAACGCGCGAGGAAGCGGAGATCGTTCTCGCCGCTTTCAACAAGGCGCAGGCCGATATGCTCGGCAATCGCCTCGCTATCCACGAACGGTTTCGCATTGCTGCGATGACGAAGGCCCGTGAACAGGGGATCGAGTAGCAAGAGTTGAATGCCTCGGAGCTAGCACTAAGTACCTAACTGCCGAGTTGCCTGCTGCATGCCGAACCGCCGCGGACTAAGCGCCGATCTCCTACCCTTTGTTAGAATTATTCCAAGCCGCCGGCGAGAGGAGGAAATGTCACTCGTACTCTCGTTAAGAGCCTTCCGGGCTAACAGCGCTTGGCCCACTTCCGAAGAACCTAAGCGATCATCGCTTCGCCTGTCGCGATGGCTACATTCAAGCGGCTGGAGAGTGGGTCTGGCAATTGGCCGGGCACACCCGTGCACAGGCGCCGCAGCCGATGCACGCTCCTTGATCCTTCAGCACCATGACCTTCTTTTCGATCTCGTCATCATCATCTTCTAGATCGATAATCTCGCCGGCCTCATTGAGGCCCTTCAGCATCATGACTTCGCGCCCGCATACTTTGTAGCAACGGCCACAGCCAATGCACTTCTTGGGGTCGATGGAAATCAGATACTCGGGCGTCCAATTGCGACCGTCGCGCGTTGCAAATGACATGTCACGATCCGTATTCTTGTTCCTGCGCCTTGAGATCCTCTCGCTTGCGCTCGAGCTCGTCGAAGGCATCGTGAACCTGTTGGGCAACGCTAAGGATCGACGTCCAGTTTGCGGGCAGTTCCTCAGCCAGGTCGTGGAGATCCATCTTTGCCTGAGTAGCCTTGGCCGAGAGCTTCTTGATCTCGGCTTCCAGTGCTTCCAGGTTGCTCATCCATCACCTCAGTAGTTTGCAACTTCCGGGAACTTTCGTATCATCTCGATTCCGCTGTCGACATGTCTGTCAGCTTCCGTAACGAGCTTTGAGAGATTGTCAAAACCGAAACGATGCACGTCGCGCAGCTGCTTATTTACGACAATCAGTCGACCGCCTATCAGCACTATGCGGCCAAAGCCTTCGTGGTGCATTTTCAGCATCGGCGAAATCATGACGCCGGTAGCCTTCTCGATGGATATCGCAACAGCGTTGAAGAACAATTCCAATCGCCAGATCGTGTCCGGATCGGGATCGCCCACAATCGGCAAGGCGCGGCGCTTCTCCCTGTCGAGAATATAGGGCTCGAGCAGCTCGAGGTCCCTTTTGCCCTCCCAAGCGCCGTGGCCGTCCTCGGCGCGCCAGATCTTGACGAGCTCCTTCACAAAGGGTGCCCCCTCCGCAGGGCCGGTTTGACTCAATTCACCCGCCTCGTTCATAGTCGTTTTCCCTCAGTCCTCGAAATCAAACGAGCGATCCTGGCCTTTGGCCAGCACCTTGCGCAACCAGGGTGGCGGCGAGCCTTTCAACACACCTTCGAGCTTGATACAGAGATCGTCGATCGCTTCGGGTTGGGTCACTTTCATCGGATGGATATTGTTTGCCACGACACGTGCGGCACCAGAGCCGCCGATCGCGGCAACGTAGAGGATGGCGCAGTCTTTGATGGCCTCGATCTTCGGCGCAAGCTTGTCCTCATTGCCGTCCTCCTTAAGATCGCCGTCGAACTGGATGGCCTCGATCAAGCGGTGCCCTTCCGGCCTGACGTCGTAGATGGCGATGTTTTTGGCCCAGCCAAAATGTGCATCGACGCGCTTTAGATCCTGGGTGGCGAATGCAACCTTCATCGGCTCTGATTCCTATTTCGCGTCAATTTAGTTGTGGCGGAACGACATGCAGACCGGTGTCTGCGATCCGCCACGTTGTCGGCGTGGGCTGGCGGTTGTCCTCGCGGTCAGCAATGATGAGGTTCGCGAGATCAAAGATAAGATCGCGCGTACCGCGATAGCCCACGCTCATCCGGTGACCTGCGCCTAGGCGATCGAACATCGGAAAGCCGGCGCGGTAGAACGGAATTTCTAACCGTGCGGCCGCTTGCCGGCCGTGCGAATGAGAGATCAGCAGGTCGCACTGCCGCGCCTTGGCAAGATCCTCCAAATCTCCGAGATCGCCGATGACGACTTCTTGCGCCTTGACCTGTTCGAGCACCGGAGATGCCGTTGTCGTCACCGCCGCGGTCACCTGCGCACCCATCTCGTACAGCATGCTCGAGATATCGAACAAGAGGTCCGGCTCGGCCCCAATGGCGAGCTTTCGACCTCCGATATGGAAATGCGCATCCAGCATGGCGTCCGCGAGCTGGCAACGTTGCCGGCGATATTTTTTCGGCACCGCCTTGCCGCTGATCTCGCTCAAGAAAGTGATAAATTCATCATTGGGAATGAGGCCACAGAGCCGTTCGAATAGCCGGAACGGCACGCCAGTACTGGCCTGCATCGCCTCGGCCGCACGCCTCATCTGCGCTCCGATAGCAATCGTCCAGGCCGCCTGCCCCATAGTCGCGATCTCGTCGACCCCGATCCCGCCGATCGTAGTCGGCGTGAATTCGTCGGGGATGTGACCGTCGAGCGAACCTGAGATATCCGGCAAGAAGGACGGTCTCAGCCCGAAGTCCTCAAAGATCGTCCGTAGCTCGTCCAGGTCGCCAGGGGTGAGGTGGCAGCCAGGTAGGACATTAACGCGCGAGGAATCACGCGGCGCGGCCACATCAACGGGATCAACAAGCACTTCGACCACTCGGGCTACAGTTTTTTCCCAGCCATCCTGAAAGGCATCCTTGAAATCGGGCGTCGAAACGTAGACGAGCGGCAACTTTTTGAGATGCGGGTGATTCTGCCGAATAAGGCGGATGAACGCCTCCACGTCGTCGCCCTTGGTCTCCGTGACACCTGTCGAATTGATGCCGATGATCTCCGGCTTGACGCGCTTGTGGATATTGAGAATTGCCTGCTCGACATTCTCGTAGCCACCGAGCACGGTCGACACCTCGCTCATCGCGGTGGTCTGCAGCGGTACCGCTTCCTTGAAATGTCGGACAAACAGGGTTAACCCGAAGGACGTGCAGCCCTGAGGACCATGTAAGAGTGGCATCGCCCCCCGAAGTCCCAAGAAGGCGAAGGAGCCGCCGATCGGTTGGCTCATCTTGAGCGGGTTGATCGTGCAGGCCTTGTCGGAACACGTAACGATAGCCATGGCTTGCACTCTGCTTGTCGCCCTACTCCGCCGCCTGCAGTCCGAACGTCGGCTGGGCCGGCATGTTGTCAACGGTCTGACGCATACAGGCGGTGGAAGCCTTGGCATCATGGCCGATGGCATCGGTAGCGGTCGAGCCGTGAGCGGTAATGCGATCCTTGATGATGCTGGGATCGACCGTTTTGCACGACTCGGTTTTCTTGCCGCGCGCGGCCTTCTCGGCACCGAGCGAATTCAGCCCGCCTCGAGCGACGGGCACATCCATTTGCCCAAGCGCTTCAGCTTGCCAGTTGACCTCAGCGACATCCCACGGCGCTGGCCTACGGAGCTGATCCCACATCGGATTGTAAAGCGCCTTATCGATCTCTTCCATGAGCTTGACGATGCCCACATAGCCCATGTAGGCGTGGCAGCGCTCTTGATTGATGTCGAGCCATGGCATGGCCGTTTTCAGAGCGACAAATTGCGACTTGCCGCCCGAGAGCATGATGTCCGCTTTAGCCTCTCTGAGCATCTTGTACATTTCAAGTGGCGTAAGATCGTCGATCATGTGGGCATCATGCCCCATCAACTTCTGAATGCGCTCCTTGTCCTGGCTCGTGGATTTCTTGACAGAAGTGCCGACGATCTCGAGCCCTGCTTCCTGCAGAGCCGCGACCACCGACCATGACTTCACGCCCCCGGTGACGAGCAGCACCTTCTTGCCGGCAAACCGCGGCTTGAAGCGCTCGATCGCCGCCCAAGCCTTCGCTTCCTCACGAGCGATTGCTGCCTCAGTGCGCTCCATTAACTGGGGCGGCGCACCGCGCTCGATCAGCATACGCGCGATGGTTCGCAGAGCCTCGCTCGTGTCCTGGATGCCGTAGAATGATCCTTCGAAGAATGGGATACCGAAGCGCTCTTTCATACTACTCGCAACGTTAATCATGGCCTTGGAGCACACCAGCATGGCCCCGCGCGCACGATGTGAGGAGGCGACCTCGCGATATTTGCCATCGCCGGAGATGCAGGACAGGACGCGGATGCCGATTTCGTCCAGCAGCGGCTTGATCTGCCAGAGCTCGCCTGACAAATTGTATTCGCCGATGAGATTGATATCGTAGGGTGTTGTGCAATCGGGCTCCTGCGTGCCAATCACGTACTCTAGCAGCGCTTCACCGGCGAGCTTATTGCCGAGGTTTTTCGAACCAACAAAGCCCGGCGAGTTGACGGGAATGACGGGCTTGCCGAATTTCGCTGCCGCGATCTTGCAGACCGCATTGATATCGTCACCGATCATGGACGGCACGCAGGTCTGGTACACGAAGATCGCGGGAGGATCATACTTCTCGATGATTTCCTTGATGGCCTTGTACAGCCGCTTTTCGCCGCCGAACACGACATCAATCTCATGCATATCCGTCGTGAAGCTTCTGCGCCACAGATCAGACCCTGAGGAGACAGAGCCGCGATTGTCCCAGGAATTGCCTTCGCACGCGATCGGGCCATGAACGAGATGAGCGACATCCGTAAATGGCTGCAGAGCAATCTTGGCGCCATCAAAAGAACACCCTCCGGCCGCCCCGCCCGGCTGCAGCTGCTTGGTGCAGCCTTTCTTTCGTTCAGCCTGCGATTTACTGGCGTTCTTGGCGCAGTCCGCCTCGTTGAAGACGTGTTGGATCGTGGCTGACAGCGAAGTCACGGTTGTCTCCTTCCGCAGACGCCTTTTGTCTGCATGAATGGTAGCGGGTGTGTAGATCCCCACCTCAAGGCTGCGACATGCGGCGATGAGGTGGAGAGACGCTCGCATTAACGGATGATGTCAAAGCTGTAGTCGGTTTTACCCACGACGTTGGTGCTCTTGTCTATCTCCTCGAATATCTTATCGAGTATCTTCACCAGCACATTCATGCCGCCCTGATAGCCCCATACTGGATAGCGGTGATGGTGGTGCCGATCGAACACGGGAAAGCCGATGCGGATCAGCGGCGTGCCGGTGTCGCGCTCCAGGTACTTGCCGTAGGTGTTGCCGATCAGAAAATCGACCGGCTCGGTGAACAGCAGCGAACGCATGTGCCAAAGGTCTTTCCCCGGATAGGCATGGCAGTCCTTGCCGAACTGCGAATTGGCAAACAACGCCTGCATCTTGTCTTCCCACGCCTTGTTGCCGTTGGTTGACAGGACGTGGGTGGGTTCGGCGCCGAGCTCGAGCAGGAAGGCCGCTAGGCCATAGCAGAGGTCGGGATCGCCATAGATTGCGAACTTTTTACCGTGAATGTGCGCACTGGAGTTGGCCATGGCATCGACGAGACGGCCCCGCTCCTGTTCTAGGACCTTCGGGATTGTTTTGCCCGTAATGCGCGACAGCGTCATCAGAAAGTCGTCGGTCGCGCTGACGCCGACCGGATGATTAAACGAAACGACCTGTTGGCCATGACTCTCGATGAAAGCTAGCGTTTTCTCTGTACAAGACTGCTGCATTGAGATGGTCGCCTTGGCGTGGATGGCATTTGCGGCGTCCGCCAGCGTTGTCCCTCCATCATACATTCGAAACTCACCGTCCGTCGGCGTGTCGAACACGTCACTGTTATCAGCGAGAATCGTGTACTCGACGCCCATCAATTCGAAAATGCGCTTTATCTCACGGATGTTGCCTACGGTGTAGCCGTCGAAGCCGCCAATGAAGTTGATACTTTCGTTCGGTTGGCGCTCGAGCTTTGGCTCAGAACCCGCTTTGCCGTCCCAGAAATGCTCGATGATGCCTTTTAGGGCGTTGTCATAGCCCGTGACATGGCTGCCGACGAAGGCGGGCGTGTGGGCGAAGGGAACGTCAAACTCGGCGGGAACCGAGCCTTTTTCCTTTGACGTCTTGATGAAGGCGTTGAGATCATCGCCGATTACTTCCGCCATGCAGGTGGTCGAGACCGCAATCATCTTCGGCTTGTACATATTGTAGCTGTTGGCGAGCCCGTCGATCATGTTATTGAGACCGCCGAATACAGCTGCATCTTCGGTCATTGACGAGGAAACGCAGGAGGTCGGCTCCTTGAAGTGGCGCGACAGGTGGCTTCGATAATAGGCGACGCAGCCCTGTGAGCCGTGCACGAAAGGCAACGTGCTCTCGAAACCGACGGAAGCAAACACGGCACCCAACGGCTGGCAAGCCTTGGCCGGATTGATGGTCAGCTCCTCGCGCGCGAAGTTCTTCTCGCGATATTCGGGTGTTTTGGCCCATTCGCGGATACGTTCGACCTCCGCAGGATCATGCGCATTCTCGAAGAGCGCCCGTTTGTTCGCCAGCATTTGCTGGTATTCCGGGCCTCGGAACAGCTCGAGATGATCGAGCACGTTTTCGGCATTCTGTGTCATCGTGGCGTCCTTATTGGATTCGTGTTCGATCGTCTGGCCCTGCTCGTTTATTCCGCCGCCATCAGGCTCGGCCGCGGAGCGTCCTTCCACGGCGGCCTGGTCTTCTTCCAGACCGGAGAATTGACTGCCATATCCATGTCGCGGGCGAAGATCGCGAACCCATCATAGCCATGATAGGGGCCCGAATAGTCCCAGGAGTGCATCTGCCGGAACGGCACGCCCATCTTCTGGAAGACGTACTTCTCCTTAATGCCAGAACCAACGAGATCGGGCTGGATCTTCTCGACGAAGCGCTCGAATTCGTAGCCAGTGACGTCGTCGTATATTAATGTGCCGTCCTTGACGTAATGCTGGGCCGTACGCTGATAATCGTCGTTGTGACCGAATTCGTAGCCGGTCCCGATAACCTCCATACCGAGATCTTCATACGCGCCAATCACGTGCCGAGGTCGCAAACCACCAACGAAGAGCATCACGGACTTGCCTTCTAGACGTGGCCGGTACTTGGCGATGACAGCATCGACCAAAGGCTGGTATTTCAGCTATGACTCGCTCGGCCCCTTCGCTAATCTTCTCATCGAAGAAGCTCGCGATCTTACGCAGCGACTCCGCGATCTTGGATGGGCCGAAGAAGTTATATTCGCACCAGGGAATTCCGAACTTTTCCTCCATATGGCGAGAGATGTAATTCATTGAGCGATAGCAGTGCAGGATATTCAGCTTCGCTTTCGGCGTCGCTTCAAGCTCGGCGAGGCTGCCATCGCCCGACCACTGCGCGATCACGCGCAGGCCCATCTCCTCCAGTAGGATGCGAGATGACCAGGCGTCGCCACCGATGTTGTAGTCGCCGATGATGGCAACGTCATAGGGCGTGGATTCGAACCGCCGCTCGGCTTCCGGACTGATCTTGTCGAAAATCCAGTCGCGTACAGCGTCATTGGCGATGTGGTGGCCAAGCGACTGCGATACGCCGCGGAACCCTTCGCAGCGCACCGGCACGATTGTCTTGCCATCATATTCCTTCGACTTTGCCCTCGACACTGCTTCTATGTCATCGCCTATGAGGCCGATCGGACATTCCGACTGGACGGTGATTCCGCGGTTGAGCGGAAACAAGCCCTGGATCTCGTCAATCACCTTGGCGAGCTTCTTATCGCCGCCGAAGACAATATCCTTCTCCTGGAAGTCGGAAGTGAACTGCATGGTCCCGAAGGCATCGATGCCGGTGGTGCCGACATAATAGTTGCGTCGCGATCCCCAGGAATACTGGCCACAACCGACCGGGCCGTGGCTAATGTGGATCATGTCCTTGATCGGACCCCACACGACCCCTTTCGAGCCGGCGTAGGCGCAGCCTCGGATGGTCATTACACCAGGGATCGATTTGAGATTCGATTTAACACCGCAGTCAGGCTTGCCAGCCTCGTGGACATTAAGGTGCTTGGCACGCCGTTTAGCGGTCTTCTCGGGGTAGACCTTCAAGACCTCGTCGATCAATTCCTTGTTGCGGGCCTTGATCTCTGCAACGCTCTGGGTGGATGCCAGACTCATGCGAATGTCCTTATTGCTCTCTGCGCCTTTGGACCGACGCTTTCTTGTGCTGAATGTGAGGTATCGGTTCAGGCCGAAACGGCGGCGAGTTCGGAAGCAGTCTTGCCGACCTGGCTTTCGTCGATCGGCTTCATGATCCCGTGCTCCATCAGCATGTCCTCAAGTTCGTCCATGCTGATCGGCGTCGGGATGATACCCTTGCCGCCGTTGTTGTGGATTTTGGTCGCGAGGTTGCGATAGTGTTCCGCCTGCTTGGAGTCCGGCGCATATTCCAGCACCGTCATTCGGCGTAGTTCGGCGTGCTGGACGACGTTGTCCCGGGGAACAAAGTAGATTAGCTGAGTGCCGAGCTTCTTGGCCAGCGCCTCCGCCAGCTCCAGCTCCTTGTCGGTCTGCCGCTCGTTGCAAATCAAGCCGCCGAGCCGCACGCCACCGGAGTTGGCATATTTCAAAATGCCTTTTGAGATGTTATTGGCGGCGTACATCGCCATCATCTCGCCGGACATGACGATGTAGATCTCTTGCGCCTTATTCTCCCGTATCGGCATCGCAAAGCCGCCGCAGACGACGTCGCCGAGCACGTCGTAGGATACGTAATCAATGTCCTCGTAGGCGCCGTTTTCTTCCAAGAAGTTAATCGATGTAATGACGCCCCTGCCGGCGCACCCGACGCCCGGCTCCGGACCACCGGATTCAACGCAGCGAATATCCTTATAGCCCACCTTCAAGACATCCTCGATCTCGAGGTCCTCGACGCTGCCGGCGTCGGCCGCGAGACTCAAGATCGTGTCCTGGGCCTTGGCATGCAGGATCAAGCGGGTCGAGTCGGCCTTCGGATCACAGCCGACGATCAGGATTTTGTGGCCCATCTCGGCAAGAGCTGCCAGCGTGTTCTGTGACGTCGTGGATTTTCCGATACCACCCTTGCCGTAAAACGCGATTTGTCTCAGCGAAGCCATGTTGTTCTCCATCAATCGATTGACGATCTGCGTCTGCGCTCTCTCGTAATCCCATCACTCGGCTCGCCGCATTCGCAGCTCGGTGAGCTACAAAGGCCGACAACCGCGCCCCTGCACAACGACTTTTGCAACGAGCGTGCCAGCGCTCGCCTAAGACAAATAGCAGTGCAAGAGTAGATACATACCGGTTCAGAGGGTGGTGCTGTCGCAAGTCCGACATCGGAACTTCTCGACATGAGCGGTCGCATTCGCTTGTCTGAAACAAGGCAATGCTTTGCTTTACCTCCTCCGAAAACGACAGCTTTCGTCCGCACACAGCTGGAGAGGCGACGGTACGGAGCTTGCTTGATGCGTTCCGATCAATGCACGGAGGCAATTATGCTGTTCGACACCGAGGCTTATACGAGTAGCGAGCGTCCGACCATTTTCCTGATCGAACCTGATCAGGTCGTGCGTTCCGCGCTCGATTACATCCTACGTGAAGGGTACCAGACACATGCTTTTGCCAATGTGGATGAGGCCATGACGTCGCCAATTAAGACTCCCGACGTAATCCTAGTCGGCATTGCTATTCTGCGCGACCGAGGAGAGGCAGTCGTGGGAGAGCTCGCCAGGGTATTCGTGCGCACCAAGATCCTGCTCGTAGCGGAGCGGAAATCCGATCCTCTGGTGCAGACTGGGCTTGAACGAGGTGCACACGGGTACACCAGCAATCCAATCTCCTTCAATTCTGTTTGCGGAGCCGTCAGGACAGCGTTGGGTGCACCAGTCTTTCCAAACCGCCCCCCATTCTGATTCCACCTAGGTTCGATTGAGGAGTTCCTTGCGCAGTTTCGGATGGTGCAGTCCCAGCTCGGGATACTCTCGGATGCCCTCCCAATTGCCATAAGCTTCACGCGGGCTCAGCGTATGAGGGTCCGGGCCATAAACACCGTCTGAAGACTGCTTCCACCGTGATTTCACAGGACTTATCGCCAGCATCGCGACGTCGCGCAGAGTAATAGCAGCTTTCTCGTCGGTCTTCCGGATCTCAATCGGTCGTGCCGAGGCGAGACGCCCGAGGCCTTCGATCTCAGTGTCACCAAGCAATGGATCTGCCGAACTTCCGATCTCGGAATGGACGCGCACCTGGACACGGTCATCATCAGCGAGCGGCAATAGCCCTCCAGCTGCCATTGCTAGCACCTTGGCGAGCTCACTTCTTCTCTGGCAGCTTTCGTTCCTTCAGGACCTTCTTGTGGTGCATCAGGGCTAACGATCGATCGACATCGAAACCGCTTCCTCCGCTCGACTTTTTGTGAGCCCTGGCTATCCATTACTCCGCTTGTCAACCGACGTATCGCGTCCTACTTCGACCACGCGATCTGGCTACAGTGACGACGCCACGCAATTTCAAGATTGATCACGCCGCTCCGGTGGACGCGCGCCGACGATCGACCGATTGAACCCATCGGCGCCAGAATCTTGCTCGGCATTGTCAGGCAGGAACGCATGTGCCCTCGATCGGACAGACGATCGCGCATTGCGGCGAATCGCAATGCCCCTCGCACTCTGTGCACTTTTCCGGATCGATCACATAGATGTCGCGCTTTAGGCTGATCGCGCCGTTCGGACACTCGAACTCACATGCACCGCAAACCGAGCATTGCGAGGCGACGATCTTGTAGGCCATGGATTGCGACTCCTAGGGTTGGGCGGTACGTTCGACATCTCCCTTCAAGCCTCATGCCACACGCCGAGACTAGAACTCTCGACACCGACTTTCCCGGTCGTCGCCAGCGATACAGCACTTGCACCTGTGCCTGTCCCATCATCAGCGCTCGAATTCGGCGACAAATGTCTTCCGCGTGTCGTCGATCTGCGAGCGGCCATTCGCGGGGCTGCTGGCTTGGCTCGGCGGGTCTGCTCGCAGCGCCAGCTGTCACCTTCGGAAAGGAATGTCCGACGAGACTAGACTTTCCCTGCTTCGTGCTGCGCTACGCTGGAAGGCCACATTCACGTTATCGGCCTACCGTAAACCTCTTGTCGCCTTCGTACTTGGCCAGTTTGCAACACTAGAGTTGACATTGCACGACGGACACCGACATCTTGTCTTGATTAGCGCAGCAACCCGCCACTAGCCACTCCGGCAGTATCAAACGTGTTGTCCGCCATTGATCGGCACTTCCGCACCTGTGACGTAACTCGCGGCGCTCGAGCAAAGGAAAAAAATAACCTTCGCGACTTCGTCCGGAGTGCCGACACGGTGTAGCGGTATGACCGGCGCCAACTTCGCTTCAGTTTCAGGTGACAGAATGTCGGTCTTGATCTCGCCCGGCGCGATCGCGTTGACCCGAATACCATACGGAGCGTAGTCATGCGCCATCTCGCGCGTGAGGCAGGCCAGCGCCGCCTTGGAGGTCGCATAGGCAGTTCCTGCGAAAGGATGCACACGAGTGCCAACGATTGAGGTGACATTGACGATCGAGCCGGATGCCACTTTCAATTCTTCGAATAGACCTTGGGCAAGTAAAATCGGAGCGACCAAATTGACGTGAAACACCCTCATCCACGTTTCGACAGATGTTGTTAGCGAACTCAGCCGACTGCCGTCTGGTGCCTTGGGAGAAATCCCAGCATTGTTGACTAGGGCGTGAAGCGGGTCTCCGTCGAGTTGCGCTCTGATCTCGGTAATCGCCCGCGGCAATGCGGCATGATCGCTTAGTTCCACCTGCACGTGATTGTTGATTCCGGAATCCCATGGACATCGACTGCTATCGAAAGGCTGTCGAGAGCAGGAGATAATTCGCCAACCGGCTTCGGAGAACAATCTACCTGTAGCGTGACCAATGCCGCGCGAGGCACCGGTCAGTACAACAGTCTTCCGTTCGCCAAGTCGCGCGTGCGACTTATCGTCGTGAAATGGACACAGCGCCAGATTCGGCGCGGAGGTCGGACCAGTAACACTGTTTCCATCTAACCTATGAAGAGGCAAGCGAGCTCCCTAAAACATGATGAGATAAGCAACGTTGGCATCTTTGGCAGGAAGGTTTGCAAAAATTGGACCATGGCAGGTAATGCGCGAAACCATTCTGTCTTTTCGGATACTTTCTCGGTTTGAAGCAAAGAGCTCCATCTGCCTTTCACACTACATTCAGTGCCAGAACTCGGCGCTCTTCGAAGCACCTGAAAAGGCGCGTTTACTCCAAAGCTGCTTAAATTTCATGGCATGCTGCTAGAGGCAGCACTCAAATCCCATCAAACGCCCTATGAGAATGCGATCGATAGGACATCCACACATCGGCTCGCAGCCAACCGAGGCGCCCGGCGCACTTTTACCATTCGTAAAATGCGCCGGGTCCCGCCTCTGCACCACCAGTACATCCGTGATGATGCTGCTCTGACTGACGCGAGCAGCGTGGCGAAACTGAGGCTACTAGACCGGCTCTACAGCGCTGAGAGACAATTTGAGATAACACTTCGAAAGAGCTTGAATCGCACGTAGCGTAAATTGGTACAATCTCAGATTCTGCGTTTGCACGCCAACAAGACTGGCTAGGGGCAAAGATCAGGCTGACGTACGTCAACGAATCCACTGATCGAGCTAGAAAGATCCGTCGCTACTTTCGGATCGACGACGCTAGCGCAACGAGCAAGTTTGAGATCACCGTCAATCCGACGTTCACCGCGATCCGGCGCTGCAAAGTCATGAGATCGCATCTGGCGGTGTCGCCTATTTTCTGTCGAGCACCACGACGATTGACGCACTCTGGGAATTCCACGATTGCCGATACGAAAGCGTGCGACCGCTTGTGAGTGGCCTCACTATCATTCGGTACATGCGGCGCATGGATTTGGCTAGCACTGTGCGGGTGCATGCTTTGGCTCCGAGGTCGTCGAGCCAACTGTCTTCCGGCATTACGCGCCGACCTATGGAACGTGGGCTCCCGACGACACGATCGAATATCTGATCCGGCAGCCAGTGCCCACAAGGAGACCACCTCCCTAACCGCAAGGTGTCCAGGACGTGGAGAAAATTACGGCGCTATGACTTCATGGCGCCGTGCGTTCGCACCCAACTTGCGAACGCGACGAAGGAAAGCAGGCACCACATCACAATGGCCAGCGGCCATAGGGAAGAATGGGTCGTTGCGACTTGTTCTGTTTGCGCCTCTGGCTCTCTGTCTCCTCTCCAAGCTTTCCACGACCGCAAGGCTTGAGGCGACATCGCTTCATCAAAGTCACGAAGGCTAGTTTCGTCCACGGCTAAATTCCCTTTTGTCGCCAAACCTGATCAGAGTCGTGAAGCCTGTCTTCGGCTATAGGTGATGTAAAGGCCGCCTCACGCATTTGCGTACCCGGCAAGACGGCTTGAGCCGCCTTGTTGATTCTTTGTGCGAGCAACGGCTGGGCAATCAGAGGCCACGCGAGCATACAAGATCCACCATTGCTACAGAGGCAGGAGCGAGGGCGATTGGCAAAGTTCAGCGAGCCCGGAGGATAACCCTCATGAACGCGTACGAGGGACTTGCGGCTCCTTGCCTTTACCAGCACTTTCCGCCACGAATTCGGTGTATGCACCCCGATCTACTCTGAGCTTGCCGCTGAGTGACAGGAGAAGCATCCGTTACTCAGAGGTCCATCGATGGCTTATCGGCTATCGCACCTACGGCACCCAGAAAATGGACGTTGGGAGGATATCAGACGACGCCCCCATTCCGGCACGGCAGAGGTCTTCCGAAGCTAATCCAGAAGAAGGAACTCAGACGGAGGAGAAACCGCTTTCCCGTCTAGGGCGAGCAGCAAACGCAACCCACCCGCGACGCATGCGCGGCTTGATTCGCGCCCCCGCACACTGTGAGAAATCATATCTTGCTCACCTTTCGCCAAGTCCGAACCGCCTACGGCAGGTTATACAACGTGACGTTACGTGAGATTCAAGCTCCATTAGGTCTGCGCGCAAATGCTGCAGAGGCGGCTTTGACAGACGAGCGTCGCCTCAGATTCGCCATGCTGCTTGATTCATTGGAGACGACGTTGCCATGAATGCATTGGCAATGTCTCGCGGACCGGCGCACTTTCATCCTGGCGAGGTGCGACGGTCCGCTTCGACGTTTTGCTCCTGCGGCACCTTCTCGCGTCGCACGGACTGACCGTGATGCTGGCTCCGTGTCGACGAGCGTGATCGGTAAGTTGGTCCAGCAAGCTGGCTGTGCGATCGGCGTTCGCGTCGCGCCGCACGACCACTCGCCTATCGCTGTCGTTAAGAGCGGATCCTGGAGGAGAAAAGCTGAGAAACGCTCGTAAGAGACAGGTTTATGCTCAACGTCCGTCATATTCGGCCCAGGCATCAGACGTTTCATAGACCCGGACGCACGAGATCTGGGGAAATTTGCGATGCAATCTTTCCCAGATCCAAACAGCAAGGTTTTCTGCCGTAGGATTATACAATCCTTCGACCTCATTCAGATATCGATGATCAAGTGCATTTACGATTTCGACAAAGGACTCCTCCAGGTCAAAAAAAATCGACGATGAATCCGGTGACCGGGTCCACGGGCCCATCTAGTTGCACCTCAATTCGATAGGAGTGCCCGTGCATGCGGCTGCACCTGTGCGTGGCCGGCACGTTGGGGAGGCAGTGGGCTGCCTCAAACTTGAACGCTTGTGATATCCTCATTGGTTCTCAGATGCGACACGCACTGTCGCGCCATCAATCACCACCGGTGGCACCATGCAACCCGACTTTTCGGGTCACTTCACACTGATTGGCACAGCTCTTGTCCCCACAAGCGGTGCTGCACTGCCCCGCTGTTCAAGCTGACGAGAAGCCGAACTTGTCAGAGCATGGCCCGGACCAGCCGGTGAGTTTTTCATCTGAACTCACCGCCAGCGACTGCAACAAGGCTATTGTCGTTGACGGGCTCTTGCCGTCTACGAGCAATGGGCGTGCCATGCCCTGCAAGCAGCCGATTGGAAGAAAAACGCAACGATTTTCGTCGACCAGCGAAGGAGTTTCACCCTAATGTCGTGTTTCCGACATGAACATCCGGCGCGATCATGCATTCACGAAGCTGCTAGGAAGATGCGGGTACATAAGGTTTGAATGAGCATCGCGTCCAGATCAATCCTAAGCGCCCACAGTAGAACGCTTAGCCTTACGAAGAGAGAGCGTTGTGCGACTTTTCTTGATGTACGTCGCCGTTCTGGCCAGCTGGTTCCACGTTTCGGACGCACATGCTGAGCGACTTTTGGTTTCGCAAACCGGCCACGTGGGCTATCGCTCCGTTCAGGAGGCGGTAGACGCGTTGCCGCCTCGAGGCGGCGACATTTTAATCGCGCCGGGCATCTATCGCGAGAAGGTCAAGGTTGCCAAGCCTGGTGTTCACATCAGAGGCGGCGGCGACGAGCCGGAGGACACGGTGGTCGTCTACGGTGACGGCGCCATTAAAGTGGGTGGAACCGTTCATTCAGCCACCATGGAAGCATCAGGCGATGACTTCCGGCTCGACAATGTGACGATACAAAACGAATACTCCTTGGATCCGGCGAATCCGCCGTCGCAGGCGGTGGCGTTGTCTCTTACCGGCGACAAGGACGTTATCACCCGCGTCCGGCTGCTCGGCGCACAGGATACACTGTTCGCCAACAAAGGGCCGCACGGCCGCCCTACACGGCAATACTTTTCGGACTGCTACATTGAGGGACATGTCGACTACATATTTGGCAACTCCAAAGCCTATTTCCAGCGTTGTGAGCTGCACGGCATCGCCAACCAGGCTGTGGTGTATACAGCACAAAGCAAAGACTCGCCGGGCGAAGACAGCGCCTACGTTTTCGACCATTGCATCCTGACCGCCGATCGCGCCGCACACAGCATCGCCCTTGGCCGGCCTTGGCGCTCTTACGCTACAGTGATCTTTTTATCCACCCGGATGAATGCGCCGGTCATCGCCGAGGGCTGGAGCGAGTGGGATCGCACCAAGACCAACAGGCTGAAGACCGCTTACTATGCCGAATACAAATCCACCGGTATCGGCGCCAATCCCAAAGGACGGGAACCTTATTCCCATCAGCTGACCGACGATGAAGCCAAGCAATGGTCGCTCAGAGCGTTCTTTGCTGATGACACGACCTGGCTGCCGAACCCACCATCAAGATAGGGAAGCTATGAGGCGTTCGTGGAATTCTGGTCCATCTACACTGGATCTGCCGCACACACCTGTGCACCGCTCCCCTCGTGAACTTCGTCAGCTAATCGGAAGCGCCGATCATATCCGATGAGACGATCGGGCCGGGACGGTATCAGATAGCCCAGCTACCTTTAGAGCCCTGCTACTCTGGTTGGTCCAGTGCACCGAAGCAACAGGTTCTATGGGGGGCGTTGCCGATCGTGCGTTTGCTGGCTGTTTTGAAGAATGCCTTTGCACAGCCTTTCCATGCGCTAAACGATACTTGGCCTTGGCCACCCCGCAAGGGCGGCCAAACGTCTGAACCTACCACATTTGCATTTTCCACCTGCCAAGTCGCGCTATCGGAAAATCGCACATCATCGAGCTCAATCTCGAGCGGATGGTCTCCATCGAGTTCCGTGCATCACCAGCGCACCAGCCCCGCCACGCACGTGGCGCAGAGCGATTTGTCGATAGACCGGAATTTCGTCGCCGTGCGCCTGGGGATCATAGCGTGTATCGAAATAAATAGGCCATCGGTTCTTCCGCAGGCACACGTCTTCATAGGTGACCCTCTCCACCAGGCCACCCCGGCTGACATCACTCTTAATGCGCAGGCCAGATGTCGTGCCGTCCAGGGTCAGGCCGTGCACCAGTATGTCGCTGACACCTGAGTTAACCTCGCTACCGATGGACATACCATGCCCCCAGCCGAAGTAGTTGTCGATGATGGAAATATAGCGGGCGGGACCATTGCTTCCGGCTTTGATAGCGACATTGTCGTCTCCAGTACGGATCTGACAGTGGGCAATTGTCACATCCTGGCTGGCGCCAGGATCGATGCCGTCTGTGTTGCGGGCATCCGCCGGTGTATCGATTGTCACGCCCCAAAAGGTCGCGCCTTCGACCCGGTTCATCGCCACATGGAAATTGGGCGCATTACGCAGTGTGATGCCATGGAAAGTAATGTCCTGGGCATGGTCGATCTGGATGAGGCGCGGGACGTTCTGTTTGCCACCTTCAGTTTGTGCGCGCCGTGCCAGCTGCCACCAACTCTCGCCCGCGCCGGCCATGAGCGCGCCGCCCTGGCCGTCGATGATGCCATCGCCATAGATGCCGCCTCCCTGCGTTTTGAAGAAGCTAATGAATGGCCGGCAGCCGTCGCCCTTGCCTCCGATGCGACCACAATTTCCCAAGCCTCTGTCATAGGCCTTCGGCTGAGCGAGAGCGATAAGCGTGGCGTTACGCTCGATCCATAGCATCACTCCGGATTTCATCTCGAGGGGGCCCGACAGGAAGATACCGCCCGCCAAATAAACCGCCGATCCAGAGGGACAGTGAGCAATGGCATCTTGCAGTCTATCAGTGACGCTTTCGTTCGATGGCGCCAGCCGAGTGCAGATATGGCTAGGTGCGATGGGCTCGGCGACAGTGCGCCTATCCTTGGCTTGTGCAAGACCCATGACGGCAAGCATCGACAGGAAAGCCCAAGAGTGCAAACGGCCCAACATAAGAACTCTCATCTTGCGGACTCTGCCTACGTCGTCGATCTACTCCGAATGCCGAACCCACAGCTGCCGTAGCCTTCCGTCTGAAGAGCTAGAACGGACGAACGTGTGGCACGTCCACGCGACACAGAAACAAAAGGCGGGTCTGCGTCAGGCGGCGCCCGCCAGCAACTTAAACTTCTGTCGCCCTCAAACGATGTGAAATGCGCAGTCATGAGGGTCCACAAATTTGAAGACCAGGAAGAATCGGCCCGATCTGTCGGCTTATTCGACGGTCACGGATTTGGCGAGATTACGCGGCTGGTCGACGTCGGTGCCCATCACAACGGCCGTGTGGTAAGCGAGTAGTTGCACCGGGATGGCATAGACCATCGGCGTGACGGCGTCCGCCATATCAGGCATGATGATGGTGGCGAGCGAATCCACCGTCGCCTCCGCTGCGCCCTTGGAGTCCGTCATCAGGATGATGTTGCCGCCGCGGGCGGCGACTTCCTGCATGTTGGAGACGGTCTTCTCGAATACGCGATCGTGGGGCGCTATCACCACGACCGGCACGGTCTCGTCGATCAGCGCGATCGGTCCGTGCTTGAGCTCGCCGGCGGCGTAGCCCTCGGCATGGATGTAGGAGATCTCCTTCAACTTCAGGGCGCCTTCGAGCGCCAGCGGGAAGCTGGTGCCGCGGCCAAGATAGAGCACGTCGCGCGACTTGGCGATCCTGTGCGAAAGCTTCTCGATCTGCAGCTCTGTGGTGAGCGCGTCCGCCATCAGGCGCGGAACCTCGACCAGGCCGTGCACCAGCTTGGTCTCGTCTTCCTCGGACAATTCGCCGCGCGCCTTGCCGGCCGCGACGGCGAGCGAGGCGAGCACCATGAGCTGGCAGGTGAAGGCTTTTGTCGAGGCAACGCCTATCTCGGGACCAGCGAGCGTCTGGAGCACCGTCTCGCTCTCACGCGCGATCGTCGAGGTCGGCACGTTGACGACTGCGAGCGTGTGCACGCCTTCGGCCTTGGCGTAGCGGAGCGCGGCGAGCGTGTCGGCGGTCTCGCCCGACTGCGAAATGAAGATCGCCAGATCGCCCTTGCGCAAGGGGGACTCGCGGTAGCGGAACTCGGACGCGACGTCGACCTCGACCGGCAGGCGGGCCGTGTGCTCAAACCAGTACTTTGCGACATAGCCAGCGTAGCTCGCGGTGCCGCAGGCCGTGATCGTGACGCGCTGGATGTCGCGGAAGTCGAATGGCAGCTTCACCGGCAGCGACACGCGCTCGGTGGCCATGTCCACATAGCGGGCCAGAGTATGGCCAACAACCTCGGGCTGCTCGTGGATTTCCTTCGCCATGAAGTGCCGGTAGTTGGCCTTGTCGACCAGCGAGGTCGAGGCCACATGCTTAATCTTGTCGCGCTGGACGGCGCAGCCCCCCTTGTCGAAGATGACAACGCTGTTGCGAGTCGGCACGACCCAGTCGCCGTCCTCGAGATAGCTGATCGTGTCGGTGAACGGGCCGAGCGCGATTGCGTCCGAGCCCAGGAACATCTCGCCATCGCCGTAGCCGACCGCGAGTGGCGGTCCGTTGCGAGCGCCGATCATCAGGTCGCCCTCGCCCGCGAAAATGAAGCCGAGCGCGAAGGCGCCGCGCAGCCGGCTCAAGGCGAACTTCACCGCCTCGACCGGCTTGTTGCCGTGCGCGAGCAGATCGTCGACCAGATGCAGCACGACCTCGGTGTCGGTCTCGGTGCGAAATACCGTACCCTTTGCTTCGAGATCCTCGCGCAACTCGCGGAAATTCTCGATGATGCCGTTATGGACCACCGCGACGCGCACGGTGGCGTGCGGATGGGCATTATGCTCGGTCGGCTTGCCGTGGGTGGCCCAGCGGGTGTGACCGATGCCGGTCGTCCCCTTCAGCGGCATCTCGCGCAGCCTTGCCTCGAGGTTCTTCAGCTTGCCTTCGGCGCGGCGGCGCTCCAGGTGGTCGCTTTCGAGCGTGGCAACACCTGCAGAGTCGTAGCCGCGATATTCAAGCCGCTTGAGCGAAGCCACCAGTTGCTCTGCAACCGGTTCGCGACCGAGAATGCCGACAATCCCGCACATGCGGATCAATTTCCTCCGACCTTTGACAAGATAATTCTCAACTCCGCGTCGCCGTTTTGCGACACTGGATTGCGCTCGCTAACAGACAAGTTTGACGCGCTCGCTGTCGGACCGTTATTCTCATAGGGGTCTATTCATTAGTTTCGGCTCGCCGAACCGCAGCGCCGCCTTGACGAACATGACCGAATACCAGCACGCAACTGTCGCAAATGAAACGACAGTTTCGAGGTAGATCAAATAGCCAAGTGCGAGCCCATCGATGCTCCATTTGGTCGCGAGCCGATGCACGCATGGTCTCTTCTCCCGATAATGACGATAGCAATTGTAGTCGCAATAGGGTTGCCGCGTGGACATCTCTCGCAAGTAACCGATCCCTAGCGGTCGATGACAGTCGACACAGGTCGACCCGCTGCTAGGAGTCCTATGATTTACGAGTATGAACTTCACGAATTGCCGATCGCGCCGAGGATCGTTCATGATGCACCAGCCCCGTTTTCAAAAGAGGTGCACCGCGCCTGCCGGAATGAAGCGAATAGCTGATTGGGGCCTCCGCCTTCATGCTCTCGCTCATACTCGGCCCGCAAAAGAAGCCCGGCCCCTTTCGGTGGCCGGGCAGAAGTCAGTCTCGGAGGAGCGACGCTGCTACACATCGCACCAGCTTCCACCGGCAGAGGGAGGGCTGCTACCGGCGGTCCATTTGCGGCAAGGGCATTCGCCGCTAACCTTAGCCACAGAAGGCCGATATCCGCTTCCAACGTAATGTTGTATTTCTTTCTTCTGTTCCATTAGACCGTTTAAGGAACTCGACCTCATGCTCGCCAGCACGCAGCTCTTGTGACAATGCTCAGTTCTTGCGCTACGGCCCGTCGTATCGAACAGTGAGAGACACCGAACGAGATAGACCGCACGAGCGCTTAGGTTATGCGCGCTCGCTACTGAACGTTCTCGCGCGCCGCCGAAGATCGATGACCATTCAGATTAGACCGAAAGCTCTTCCAACGAGGCTTTTGTTATGCAAGATCCGACAGGATTGGTAAAATCGATTGTGTTGATGGACCGCATCCACGCTATGGATAGTGCAGCTACTCTCATTCGGCTCTCTGAGATCGCCCGGCTACAGCATCTGACAACCATCGGGCCGGCGCGCACTCTGGCCTAAGCTCGGCTCTACTCGCAGACTTGCGCGAACAGCAATGACACGCACCATCTAAAGCCGCTCGACGCCCCCGAATCCCGTTTTCAGGACGCGGAAGAGCATAATCACAAGTTGCTGACTACAGGCCCTGCGAATTCAGTCTTAGGGATACCGAGGCGTTTTCTTGCATGGCAACCCCAGACATCCGCCGCAATAAATCCCGTTTAGCCGTTGCGGTGTACACCTTTCCACGTTCAGGATTGACAAAGGACCCATTGCTATGAGAGCCCGTCTGCCAGTATCCGGAGAACCAGAAATGCTATGAAAGCGTTCTGCTGCCTCTGTCGCTGCTCGCAAGAGCCGCGGTCATCTTCGTTGATGAATGGAACCGGCAACGACGCGCGCATGGAACGAATAGTTAGAACTTTGATGCCTGATCAAACACCCACAGCCGTAACAGAACGCAAATCGACTTCACCCGACAGAGACCTGCGCTTTGATTTCGCTAAAGGAGTTCTCATTCTTTTGGTGATCCTCGGCCATCTATTACAATACATCATCTACAGAGATAATGAGTATTGGTATTCGCCATACTTCAAATCAATCTACATGTTTCACATGCCTCTCTTTATGGGAATAAGCGGATATCTCTCCTCGGGCGCACTTCTGCGAAAAACGTTCACTCGGGGCCTCAAGGAGCGCGCGACCCAGTTACTGTTGCCTGTGCTTTTCTGGTGCACGCTCATGGAAGCAGTTAAGTTGGCCGCATTTTCGCCCGCCGCAGCAAGCGGTCTGCTGGGCCTTCCAAGCGAGTTCGCAGGCGCATACTGGTTCGTTTGGGCAAACTTTGCTTCTTTTCTTCTCATTGGGCTTCTCACCGCCGCCGGTCTGGGTTCGACAAGGATCATATCCATATCTGCAGTCCTGGTCGCGTTCGCGCCCGTCACACTTTCGATAGCTCCGTTGATTAGGTACACCTATCCATTTTTTTGCCTCGGGTTCTTGCTCGCCAGGTCTTCCGACTGGCGGACGAGCGCTCTTCTACGTCACAGATCGATTCTATTCTTCTTACTCTCTGGTCTGGCTCTCGTATGCTTCCTTGCTTGGGGCAAGGAGACCTACGTCTACAACAATCTCGTCCTGATTCACGATGCGCAGTCGGCCAAACAAGTATTGCTGATGTTCATTGGCTCTGCAGCTGCCTCTGCTGTCGCCGTTGAGATGGTGCTGCGATGCTGGCAAATTGGCCGTTCAAGTCGGATTGCTCGCTTTATCGCGGTGGAGCTGGGTCAGAGCACCCTGGTTCTTTACCTGGTTCAAGCAAGCCTCTTTCGTCTCATGGACCTCGTCCAATTTGGAGAACTCTGGGATCTTCCGACTAGAATTGCTGTCGCAATTGTGCTTGGCATGGCGATCGTTATCATCGCGATAATTGTTCGCTGGAGTGTGGACGACCTTGGCTTCATGTCGCGACTGGTCCTCGGAGCGAGGCCACGCTCAACTCTGCCAAACACTCAATCTGCTATGCCGAACGGTACGAACTAATGCTCGCCCGTTGATTTTTTCCATGGACACTTGGCGAAAGCCTTGCGCAACTTACAAGCGATAGCTGACACAAGCGCAAGACTCGGCGTCCTCGCGCAAGCGCAACCCTGACTTTTCTCGACGTCGGCTGTCGCGGCTCGGGTTCTCGTGAAGCTTGTCTCTACAATTAAGTTGGACGTGAGATACGCGAATGGGCGTGATCACCGACGACGCGTTGGAAAGCGCGTTGTAGACCTACGATAGCGATCGTACCCCGGCAGCGACAAGATGCCGTCCGTGTAAGCCCTCCGTTTCCCGCAACGAGTTGAAACGGGCAACTCCTGTTGCAGCAATCTGTCGGACCTGATCGGCAGCGCAACGAAGTTGGTCGCGCTGCAGTAACTGCTAGCAGCAACTCGGTTTTGTCCCCTGCCGCGAAACGCGGCCTCAGCTTGTCTCAAGATGCAATGCGCGCATGGCGGATTAAGATGAATTATGCGAGACCAGCAGCAAGGGCCGCCTTGAATCGCACGCTGCGTCAGCTTGTAGGATCAAACAATGACTCGCAGCCCCTCCTCGTCGCGGCCGGAATTGGGCAGGCGAACTCTCAGAACGCGTTCACCGGAGAAATCTTGTTCCTACGTGTAAGGCTTGTCATTAGGTCAGAGGGAGGCCGGGAGACTCAATGGCCGCTGTGTTCTATCCATGAGGTGAATGGCCTCCATCATAACAATCTATTTTACCAACCCTGATGAAGGCTGCTAGTCAAAGCGGCGATTGAGCTGGGGGATAGTGCAGGTCGGGAGGATTAACCGTCGACTGTTGAGGTCCGTTGCTCTAGGTGGCCTAGTTTGTCTCCTGCGCGACGAAGGCTCAAGAATGGTTTTCGAACGGTTGCCAGCAGTGTCTTGTCAAGCCGCAACTACGCCGCGCTGAGGTCACCGCGGTGAAGGTCGATTCGTGTGCCAGAACGATGCATGAGGCAGCCATGACTATGAGTGTGTACGGGTCCAGTAAATCCAGGACGGTGGAGCCATTAAATCAAGCCTATCGCGAGATGACGTTTGGCTTTTTTGCGCAACTCCTTCGATATTTCGTCCTTCCCCTCCGCGTTTTCGCCAACTTATCTTCCGTTCGACGGAAGGCTGATGCTACCCCACATACGTCACCCTCAGGAGAATGTACTCGTCACTCTGATCGCTGCAATTCGCATCTTCAATATCTTAAGCAAACCATCGATTCGCAAATCGAAGAGGTTGCAAGACTGATCTGTGAGGACGAGAGCGCGCTCGAAGCGACCCGACATCTCAATGCGCTTACAAGCGAGCTGGTAAAGGCGAAGCTCGGCATGTGTTCACAGCTCGACGAGCAAGCTGGTAGTGCGTTTAACGCAGGCGAGGCCAACCGTCTCGAACAGGAACACGGAAAACTGTACGAGCCGGAACAGCTTTCCACTCTAGGACGGCTTTTTGACGGGGCAGTCTTGGCATTACCTGCAAGCATGCGAACGCCTTCCAACCGTATCGAGATCGCCAAACTCATTTTAGAACGTGCATCTATTGATCATGTTGAACCGCGACTTCTTATTAAGTTGATTACCGCCCTGGTCGATGCCGCTTGAGATGGCTGATCCACCTCTTTCGCCGCACCATCAAGCGATACAGACAGAGTACTGATTCCAACAAAGAGGAGCGTCGAGCGCCTTCGCCTCCGTGCGGACGGCTCGACAATCCCGAGGGACGCGATCTCGAGCACATCGCAAATGTCGAATCCTCCTCGACCGCCGAATTCACGGCAGGGCGAACCAACTTCCGGTTTGGCTAGATCTTCACCGAAGCCGCTGCTTCGTCTAACCGGGCCTCAGCCCGATGATCCACTGAGATCACCTGGTCCACTGTTGGCACGTGATCGCGTCGGATTCGCGAACGCTCGCAAGCCTTCTCGCGCTCTGGATCGGAGCCCATTCACTAAGGCTGTTTGCTCTTATCTTCGCGAGCCTGCCCAAACGTTCAACTGGCTGCGCGAATCACCGCAAGGGCAATAGCTATCCACGTTGCGACGCAGAACAATAAGGCGATGCGCCATGCCCTTACCCTGAATTGACGGCGCCAGTTGACTAGATCCGATGCGCAGCCGGTAAAGCAGCGCCCCCGAACGACGTCGACCATCTGACGGTAGTCGTGAAATTCAAACTGTGGACGATTTTTGCGGATGTACTTGATTCGATCCTGAGGTGAGAAGCAGCAGGCCCATAGGTTTAATGCTCTCTCCTGCTCGTCCTTAGACCAGCCGCATTTGACGACTAGGGCATCATGGGCTCCCGGCGTGATGTCGCTATGCTCTGTGCCGAGCGTGTAAATGGGAAGCATGTGAAGCATGGCGCGCACCTTTCGTGTTCCGCGACCCACGCCTACAATGTCACGTTACGTGAGTTTCAAGCTGTTCTTCCGACCCTCACCAGATCTAGTGGGTCTCGGCCGCAAACTTGCTCTCATTCCCCACCTGAGTGCCTTCAGCGGGCGACACGTGATCATCAGCACCGGCCAGGTGTCCTGCAGCGACGAGACTCCGGAGCTCGGGTCGGCCAACAGCAGCTCGGCACAATCCGAAGGGCCGCTTCTTTGGCGACAGAACAGCCCTAACTTTTGCCCAGCGCGTTCGCAGAATCGGCACGATGCGCCGCCGGAGCATTCAGGTTGTGTTGTCCGTCTAGCCCGACGCCCTACTTTGTAGACGGTTGCACGAGAGGAGCTGCCGCCGACATAAGAATTCACAGATTTTGTCGGATCAGCCGCTCGGAGGGGTTGAATTGTACGTAGCGTCAAATTGTACGATCTCGAACAAGTAGCGGTGGTCTCCGTCGGGACCGACGCCTCTGACTAGTTCAAGGATCGCCAGTGTCTCAGCCTGCTCAAATCTACACCGCACGACACTATGAGGATCCAGGGCTCCCATTTACGTGGAATCGCCTGCGGTTTTCGACCCATCTTGGGCGAACGACAGCGACGTCAAAGTTGAGCCCAACTTGCTTTGCCAATCGCGAGAGAGTTCGGCCCCGTTCAGACACTCGAGGTCGCATTGTGCCGCGTACTCTTCCTCACAAACTAACTTGGTACGATAAAGCACCAGCCCTATGCGCCACGAGGCTGTCCGACATAGAACAGCTATGTCTCTTACCAGTCTCACCATCGAATGCATTTTCCATCGCGCTCATCCTGCAGTGAACGGACCGATGGATCGGACCCAAGCTCCGGCAGCGGGTTCAACTGCCCCGGCTAATCCGAGCCTTTAGCCGACTTCCCCAAATGCACCGCTTGAGCCTCGCAGGACGGCCAATGCGGCGCCAAGCACTCTTAAAGAGGATATCGTGGACCGAAGGCAGCATCTCTTTTCTCGTCAAAGCTACCGAGCAGGTTGGCATGTAACCGCTTTCATTGCTTTTGCGGCAATGAGTTCTCTAAGCGCTGTGGCCCGAGATCGCGGAGCAACGGAGGAAGAGCAAAGAGCGTGCACCCCGGATGTGTTTCGGTTGTGTAGCAGCGCCATCCCGGATGTCGCTGCAATCACTGCTTGCCTCAGAACGAAGCTCAACAGCTTAAGTGACCAGTGTCGCTACGTGATGTCGGCACATGACAGCAAAAAGGTAAAAGCAGACTCGAAATGAGGACCGCATCAAGTGTCCGAACGGTCGTGGCCCTGGATGTCCTGATCCAGAGCGGCATCGTTAGCATGTCGTAGTTACGAATAGCCTCGACAGTTCCTCGTAGACCCGGCAGCTCTCGAACGCCGAAGACCCGATCTGTGCTTGAGCGAATAGGCGAATGCAGAAACTACCATTCGATACAGTTCTGATCGCCAATAGGGGCGAGATAGCCGTCCGCATCATCAAGACCTTGCGAAAGCTGGGCTTGCGCTCAGCTATCGTCTACCACGATGTGGATGCGGCCACACCAGCGGTTTCCATGGCGGATACAGCAATCGCGCTCGAGGGCTGTTCCCCAGTTGCTGCCTATCTCGACGCCGAGCAAATCATCGCCTCCGCCCGCAGAGCTAACGTCGACGCGTTGCATCCTGGCTATGGATTTCTGTCGGAGAGCGCCGCATTTGCGAGGGCCGTTGCAGGGGCTGGCATTGCATTCGTCGGGCCAAGCCCCGAAAGCATCGAACTGATGGGTGATAAAATCCGCGCGCGGAAATTTGCTCAGAAGATCGGATTTCCGGTCGCCCTCTCAGCTATCGAAGAAGACGAACCCGCAACCTTCGCATCCAGAGCCCGGGCCCTTGGCTTACCTTTGCTGGTGAAACCTTCGGCAGGCGGTGGTGGCAAGGGCATGCGGATTGCACGCGATCTCGACACTCTCGATGACGCGATTGCTCAAGCGCGTCGCGAGGGACTGCGCCACTTCGGGGATGGCCGGCTCTACGTGGAGCGATATGTTGATAAACCACGCCACATCGAAGTGCAGGTGCTAGGCGATCTCTTCGGAAATGTGGTCCACTTCTTCGAACGCGAGTGCTCTGTGCAGCGCCGCTTCCAGAAGATCATCGAGGAGACGCCTTCGCCTGTCCTGTCCGCAGAATTGCGGGAACGGATCTGTGAAATGGCGGTCGGAATCGCTCGTAGCGCCAATTATCGAAATGCAGGAACCGTCGAGTTTATCTTCGATGGGCATGAGTTTTATTTCCTTGAGATGAATACTCGGCTTCAAGTCGAGCATCCCGTGACCGAAATGGTCACCGGCGTCGATCTTGTTGCCGAACAACTCCATGTCGCCGCGGGGCACGAACTCACATTCTCGCAAGCCGACATCGTCTCCAAAGGTCACGCGATTGAAGCGAGGCTATACGCCGAAGCCCCCGAACGCGAATACGCGCCGACAAGTGGGAAGATTCTCATGTTGGAGTACCCGGAGTGCGACGGTGTGCGTATCGATAGCGGTATCGTCCAAGGTCAGCAGATCACGGCCGCATTTGATCCGATGCTCGCAAAGGTCGTGGTACATTCGGCCACTCGCCGTGAAGCGGCATTGAAGGCGGCACATGTGATGCGTCAGCTGGTGCTTCTTGGCTGCGAGACAAACGCCGATTTTCTCGCGCGACTGCTCATGGACGACACATTTTTGAGCGGACATATTCATACGGGTTATCTCGATGAACATCCGCACCTGGCCATTGGCCCACGTGGAAGCGACCTATCCGCCATCTTGGCAGCCGGTGCACTCCTGACCAGGAGCGTTCGAGATTCGGCAGACGCCGTGCCCAGGCTTCACGCGGAGCTGGGCAACTGGAGAAACTGACGTGAAGCACTGTTTTGAGTTTAATGTCGAAAACTATGAATTGTGGCTTTCACCTGGCCAACGCGACTATCGCCTTCACTTGGCCGATGAGGTAGTTGCGCCGGTGGCACTCTCACATCATTTCGACGGAAGCGGCCTCCTTGTCATTGCGGGCGAGACTCTCCCGATCAGATTTGCAATCGACGGTGACGCACTCCACCTGCATATCCGCGGCAGGACACATGTCCTGCGATACCGCGATCAATTGCAAGAACTTGCATGCTCCGACGAGCAGGCAAGTCACCTTGTAACCCGCGCGCCAATGCCCGGTGTCGTGATTGCGACCAAGGTATGCCAAGGTGATGTGGTTAGCGCAGGCGCGACGCTGATGTTGGTCGAGAGCATGAAATTGGAGTTTGTAGTGCGTGCGCCTCGTGGCGGGGTGGTCGAGCGTATTCACTTTGGTGTAGGCGAAAGCTTTGAACGAGGCGTCCCTTTGGTCACGTTTTCCGAGGAAAGGCGCTGACATGCAGAGGATTGTCTCTCGGGTGGACACCACCTCGCAGGAATTTCGCCTCAACGAGCTCCATAACCGACGGCTTGCAGCCGAACTGAAGGAGCGACAGCGTTCCGCTCGCTTCGATCGACCGGCGCGAGACATTGAACGTCTGCGCCGGCAAAACAAGCTCTTTGTTCGCGATCGGATCGATGCGCTGCTTGATCCAGGAACTCCATTTCTCGAACTATCGACGCTCGCCGCCAACAAGGCCTACGATGGTGAGGTACCATGCGCAGGGCAGATTGTCGGCATCGGCGTTGTTGCGGGTCGCGAGGTCATCGTTCATGCGGATGACGCCAGCGTGAAGGGCGGCGCTTGGTATCCACTATCCGTAAAGAAGATTGTACGGGCGTTGGATATTGCAATTGAGAACCGCCTTATGGTGGTCCATCTTTGCGACTGCGCCGGCGGCTTCTTGCCTCTGCAAGCGGAATTCTTCGCTGATCGCTACCACGCGGGTCGAATCCTGCGCAACCAATCAATTCTCTCTAAGATGGGAGTGCCGCAGGTCGCCATCGTGATGGGCCACTGTACTGCAGGAGGGGCCTACGTTCCGGCGCTGAGCGATTACAACATCATCGTGCAAGGGAATGGAGCCATCTTTCTCGGCGGACCGCCGGTCGGTAAAGGCCGCCACCGGCGAGGTGGTATCAGCCGAAGAGCTTGGTGGCGCCGAAATTCATACGAGCATGTCGGGGACGAGTGACTACCTCGCGACGTGCGAAATGCATGCGATTGCCATCGCGCGGGACATTGTCGCTAACATGACGCGTCAAACAAAAGAAGCCGTTGATCGATCCGCGCCGGAGCCTCCCGTCTACGACGCATCCGAACTATATGGCATCATTCCAAAAGATCCCCGCGTTCAATTCGACATTCGGGAGATCATCGCTCGCCTTGTGGATGGTAGCCGGCTCCATGAGTACCAGCCGAGCTATGGCCAAACCCTGATATGCGGTTTCGCGCGTCTTCAGGGACATCAGATCGGGATTATTGCAAACAATGGCGTGCTACAGAACCACAGTGTTTTGAAAGGCGCTCACTTCATCCAACTCTGCGATAAGAACCGGACACCCTTGCTGTTCCTGCAGAATACCACTGGCTTTATGGTTGGACGAGAATACGAACATGATGGCATCACCAAGAGTGGCGCCAACCTCATCATGGCCGTTTCCGCAGCGTCGGTCCCAAAGCTTACAGTGATTTGCAACGGCTCTCACGGAGCAGGAACATACGCCATGGCGGGGCGAGCATTCGACCCCCGTTTTATGTTTACTTGGCCACAATCGCAGATTTCGGCGATGGGAGCGGAGCAAGCGGCAGGCGTTCTCACCCATGTCAAAGCAAGGCAATTGGCTCGTGACGGGGGGCGCTTGTCCGACCAAGAACTGGCAGCCATTCGAGAACCGATTATGAGGGAGTATCGGGCGCGATCCAGCGCCTATTACGCAACTTCGGAGCTGTGGGATGACGGTATTCTTGATCCCGTAGATACCCGAAACGCACTCTCAATCGCTTTAAGCGCCTCGCTTAATGCTCCAATCGAAGCCCCTCACTACGGTGTCTTCCGAATGTAGCCCGCAGGTGACGTGGAAGACTGTCACATCTGTCACGCTGACGCACACGTCCTACGTAAGAGAGCTCCAGCTCCGGTCTGGCTTGCCGCTCCCCGCGAGGCGCTACTCTCTTTCACCGGTATGCAGTTCTTTCCACCCACCCGAGATCAGTTGCAAGCTGACACATGCTGACCATGCAATGCCCGAAATGTCGTGCCAATGATCAAAGCACGTCACACGACCCTTGGAGCGGTCGCCCTGTGATCGCTTGCAACGCCTGCGGCGACTTTGTTGAGAAGGAGTTGGTCGTGCGCGAAAGGGCATATGCAATAGTCGCTGAAGTCGTGGCATCACACTTGGTTGGCGAACACAAGAGTGGCGCTCAGCGCGTTGCAGGCGAGATCCTCGACGCTCTCGAGAACGCCCACCTGATTATCTATCGCGCCTGACGCTGCAGGAGTTCGCTGTGGGCGGCGATGTTCATCAACTTAGCCGCTCTACCAGGGTGGTTTCCATCATGGTGTGCCCCACGATTATAAAATGCCGCATCTATCACTTGTTGACGAATGGAAGTGTTGCGACAAGCCCGTTTCTCTCACCCATCGGCCTTTTCGCTCTGGTCGGTCCGATGATGCTGCCACGGATTCGCGCAACGTAGATCGAGGATCTCACGGCGACGGCTGCCGCATTCAGCCCAAACCGAAGAGTCTATCAAAACATGTAAACTCCGACACAAACCGAAATGCACTCGCTTCCGGGACCGTAATAGACGGCGCCCCTCCGCAACTATAACGCCGGTCTATGTCTCGCAGATCGGACGATCTTCTCCTTTGGCCAACATAGTGTCGAAGGCAGGACTGGAAACACGCAGACCGCACGCTTCGCGGTCGCGTGAATTGAAGAACAAACAACTTGAGAGGACTTCTATGGCAAAGCCAGTTGTAATTGTGGTCGGCGCGGACAAGGGCGGCGTCGGAAAAACGACCGTCTCTCGCACGCTTTTGGACTATTTCAGCGCGAATAACGTGCAAACCCGCGCATTCGACACCGAGTTCGCCCCGCGGGACGCTGAAGCGCTTTCACCCTGCGATCACCGAAATAGTGGACATGACGAGAACCGCGGACCAGATGAAGATCTTCGATACGCTGAATTCAGGCCTGTCCGTCACCGTCATCGACGTTCGAGCCGGACTGATGTCACCAGCGCTCGCGTCCCTACGAGACATAGGCTTTTTGGACGCCGCCCGGTCAGGCCAACTCACCTTCGCCGTGTTTCATGTATTGGGGTCGTCGATCGCCTCGCTAGATGAGATCGCAGAAACAAGCGATTTCATGGGTGGCGCAAAATACTTCCTGGTCAAGAACTTCATCAATGACACCCAGTTCTTTCAGTGGGATCAGTCGACCTACAATTCTTATTTCAACCGGATCAAAGACGCCACTGATCTGACCATCCCGAAACTCAACGAGATGGCCTATGAGCAGGTCGAGGTCGCCTCTGTTCCGTTCGTCAATTTTGTCGCGAACAAGGGACAACACGATGACGCGGCGAACTTCTCGTTTGTGCTGCGCGGCTACGTAAGGCACTGGCTCGCCAACGTCTGGAGCGAGTATGACCGCATCAATCTAACAGACCTCGCCGGCGCCAAGTCGGTGACCCGTGCGGGCGAAAGATAGCCGCTTGCGGACCTATGCGCACTGGTTTGGCGATTTTGCCCACCCCCGTCTACATCATCTGCTCTGCAAGCCCGCAGGTCGGAAAGACCCTAATTGCTCGGCTCTTGAGCGAATTTTTGCTGCTGAAGAACGGTGCGGTGGTCTCCTTCGACATCAACCTGAGGGAGCCGTCCTTGCTCGACTATCTCCCATCCATCACAGAGACAGCAGATGTCACTGATACCTATGGAAAAATGCAGCTAGTTGATCGACTTGTTTTCAACGATGGAGTGGCCAAGGTGATCGACCTTGGCTTCCACGCTTTTGACGAGTTCTTCAAGATGTGCGGAGAGATCGGCTTCCTGAGCGAGGCCATACAACAAAAGGTCGTGCCAATCGTGCTATTCGTGGCAGATACTGACAGGGTCTCGGCGCGCGCGCATGAAATGTTGCGGCGGCTGATTCCGAGGCAGATTCTGATCACCGTCCACAACGAATTCTTCGTCCGGGGCGAATTGTTTGAAGCCATGAGCCAGGGCCGCGTGGTCCGTTTGGCGGCACTGCCGGTGTTTCTACATAACTACATCTGCCGACTAGGCTTGTCTTTCACCGGCTATCTACGCCATGAGAGGGACTCTTCGTCGGAACTTCATCAGTGGATTCGGCGGAATTACACGATTTTTCGCGATATCGAGCTGAGCGTGATCCCGCAATGGTCGTTTTGACGCAGAACACAGGTGGTCCGACACGGGAACTGGAGTTCGATCGGTTGCGACGATGTCGCAAATGTAGTTGTGCCGAACGCCCCTGATCCCAACACGGCCGCCTCAGCCTCACACAGGCCTTCAGGAGAGTGCGGCCAACTGCACTCGCATCATTGCGCCTCAGCTCGAACCGTTTGGCGTGCAGCTTAGCTGCATTCGCCTGGACGGTGTAACACGCGATCACGACCTTTAAACAATGCTGACACGCGTTGGCTCCGCCAAGTTGGGTGCGAGCCATGTGGACCCAACAACACAGGATCACGGACAGGTGAATCTCTCCACATTGATAGAGCGTAACGCAGCGTTCGCTCCTAACAAGCCTGCGATCAATTTTGAGGGCGCCACCTTGAGTTACGCCGACCTTGATGGACGCATCGGCCGGGCAGCAAGCGCTCTGCAAACTGCGTTTGGCGTCAAGAGAGGCGATCGCGTCGCTCTCCTGAGCCTCAACCGCCCTGATTACCTAGTTCTCCTCTACGCTTGTGCCCGGCTCGGGGCGATACTGGTTCCGTTGAATTGGCGACTAGCGGTGTCCGAGCAGCTTTTCATCCTGTCCGACGTTGGTGCTAAGGTGCTGGTCCTTGAGCAGGCTTTTGAAGCAGTTCTGCCGATTCTATTAGAGGCGCTGCCCGAAATCGCAACTGTTGGCTTCGGCTTTGCGTCTTGCGGTGCGTGCACGTGGGAAGGCTTGTTGGATCAGACGCACGGAGACAGCTACGACCTCTGCGCACAGCTGGCCGACCCGCTTCTGATCGTCTACACTTCGGGAACCACTGGCCGACCGAAGGGAGCAGTGCTGCGGCAGGAGGCCTTGCTATGGAATGGCGTCATGAGTCAACACATGCATGCCCTGACATCGGACGATCACGTTCTGACCGTACTGCCGCTATTTCACGTCGGCGGCCTCAACATTCAAACGACCCCTGCACTACAACTCGGCGCGACTGTCACGATCCATTCACGCTTTACGACTGAGGCTACCCTTGCTTCGGTCGAGGATGATCGGCCCACTTTGACGGTCCTGGTGCCTGCGACCATCCAGGCCTTGACCGACCACCTCAGGTGGTCCAGTACCGATCTATCATCATTGAAGGCGGTTTCCGTCGGCTCAACGACCGTGCCGCAGTATCTGGTTGATCGCTTGGTTGCGCGCTGCGTGCCGGTGCTCCAGGTTTACGGCTCCACCGAAACGAGCCCCATTGCGATTTATACGAGGCTCGGCGGAGACCTTTCGCGGAAGGGGTCGACCGGGCTGCCTGGGCTATGCTGTGAAGCGGTTGTCATGGATGATGCCGGTAACGAGACGCCCGCAGGGACGCCGGGAGAGATCGTTGTACGCGGGCCCAACGTCTTGCAGGAGTATTGGCGCAATCTTCCGGCCACGTGCGAGGCGCTTCATGACGGGTGGTACCGTACGGGTGACATCGCACGTCGCGACGCCGACGGATATTTTTGGGTTCAGGACCGTAAGAAAAACCTGATCATTTCCGGTGGAGAAAACATCTATCCGGCGGAGGTCGAGCGCGTACTCTTGGAGCATCCTGATGTTGCGGAATGCGCGGTCATCGGCCGGCCCGATCCGCAATGGGATGAGGTACCGGTTGCGTATGTGATCAGGCGGCCCGGAGCCCAGATAGAGGCCGGGACACTTGTAGCGCATGTGCAATCGCATCTTGCACGTTTCAAAGCTCCGCGCGAAATCATTTTCACGGAGGTATTACCGAGAACGGCACTGGGCAAGGTTCAGCACGCTGTACTCAGAAAGCTCGATTCTCGCTCAGAAGAACACGATTTGAACGATTGACGACCCTACTCTGGGCCTCGTCGCAAGTTCCCCCGCCGTCACGCTCATGCGCTTCATCCGCGCGTGGCAGTTGCGCCATGGCCAGAAATTCAGCAGAGCATCTCAGTTAGGCTGAGATCGCGTTTCCTGCGGGATAGAGCGAGATTCCGGGCAGCTGTCGCTCGGGCATCTCGGATAGCCGCGAATTAATCATCGTTCAGCCAACGGCCAGACGGAGTGCAGTTGTCCGCAACACATCCTCGGCGAGTTTTCGGGAGGAAAAGCTGACACATCCGCGAAAGATGTCAGGTCTTGTCGATTTGTCGCTTCGGCAAGCGCGCGAAGGCGCCACACTTGCCCCGTATGAAGGCGGCTGAGGTTGTTCGACGAATTGCAGCGCAGAATGCACATCAGACCGCTGGAAAAACGATACCTGTTCAGAACATCAACTGTTTCGATATAGCTCGCCGAAGGCAAGCAAAGAAACGGACGCTCCGCAGCTTTCTAGGTGCAGTGAAAGATCGTCATTGCGACCGGGATCGATCTGAACAAGTTAAATTTTAAGAAAGTGAGTTCGAGCTGAAAGACTGACGTGCAAGCCCCGATCCCCTCTCACCCTCGGTCTTTCGAACTATCGTTGGCATTTTGGCTGGCCGGACATCCACGAACTCGGGCTGTGTCGATGACTACGGACTCGGGCGCAAGCGTCCGTAGCCGCGGCAGATGACGGGCCGCATATCTCAACATCGCGGTAGCCTCTGCACCCCGTGCCAAATCGAAGCAGCGGGCTGCTGAGGCTGCAAATGCTTTGAGTTTTGCTGCAGCACTTCCGAATAGCGCCCGGTCGCCTTCTCACCGAGGCCCCTTACCTAACCCTGAAAGATCCACGTGATTCAAATTGCACCGCCTAAGCGGCCCGCCATCCCGCACTGCTCGTCCGATCGCAAGTCGCCTTCCGCCCCCGCTCTACTGTCTTACGCAAGCGAGTTGCGGGAATTATGCTATCGCTACTCGAGGTTTATTGACGGTATCTCTTTCGGCCGGTGGCAACGCTGGCTCCTTCTCGAACCTGCTTCCGAAGCCCTGACCCTCGCTTTGGGCGGATTGCTCCTGTTGTTGGCGTTCGCGAACCCGACTACTCGCGCCCGCTCTCAAGAGGATTGCGCGAAGGCTTCCGATGTCACGGTCTGCCTTCTGAGCCAGTTCGCCGATGCGACGGTTGGCGGGCGGATTGCGGTACCTCTCGGAGACTTTCCGGACACGCTAATCAAGGCCACGCTCGCAACCGAGGACCGCCATTTTTATGATCACTTCGGGCGCGATTTCCCAGGCGCTCTTCATGCGCTGCTGGTAAGCGCGAAGAACGGCGGCCGCCACCAAGACGGCTCCTCGATAAGCCAGCAACTCGCCCGGACTCTGCTTTTGAACGACGGGCGCGGCATCGGACACACCATCAAACAGGCATTGCTTGCGGTCTGGCTCGAATGGCATATGACTAAAGATGAAATTCTGAGACTTTATCTCAACTGTGTTGATATGGGCGCCGACACTCTCGGCGTTGATGGTGCGGCACGGTTTTACTTCAACAAGCCCGCGCGCGATATGAGTCTCGCCGAAGCTGCGATGCTGGTCGGCCTGATCAACGCACCGACCGCTCACATCGATCTGACGGCCGCGCATGCTCGCGCTAACGCGGTGCTGGACAACTTGGTCGAAACCGGATTCATGACTGAAGACCAAGTGCTCGGAGCACGCCATAACGCGGCCAGAGTAGTCGTGAGAGGTAAGGAAACTCCGCCGAACTAGAAGTACAACTTAGAATCGTTGACAGACCTCCGATGTGCCAAGATCGACCGACGTGCGGCGTTCCATCGCAAGATCCAACTCACCTTGCGTCTTCGGCGAAGACTCTCAACTGAGTTCATTCCGGAGTTGATATCCGGTGATACCTCTCATCGTGGTCAGCTGTTATTGCGCGCTCAATTACATGTCGAATTGCGCCAAACGACGTCGCCGATCAAGCTTCAAGGCTGCGTATATGTGTACATAAACTTACGGGGCTTGCTTCAAACATAGCCGCTCCCGGGCAAAGATTCTCCGGCCTTCTCGCTCTTTCCCGATGAAGGTGTTGCTTGAACCCGTTATAAAGGTGGGTGAGTGCTCAGCCCATACAAGCTGCCGCCGCCTCCCGAAGGGGACCGACCGGCGCGTCTGCCCTGCAAAACGCATCAATCTCACATCTAGAATACTAAAATACCGAATTCCGCGAGGATAGTCATCATGGCTTCAACAATCGCATGTATAGGCTCGGATCAACGCATCGACATGCGTTATATGAGCTGAATGACTGCGACTCTTCCAGCGTTCAAGCGTCAGCTTTCGACCTCCCAATTCTGGCAGCAGCGCGCTGTTGCTGAAAGGATCTTCTGCTGGAGCTTCCATTCATGGATCAAACTTCTTCACAACAGAAGCAAACATTTGATGCTCTCATGAGCGTTGCATTTGAGAAGTCATGGCGTTTCGTAGAGAAGGACCCATTCCTGACCCATAATGCGGAGACATTGTTGCGCGCTCGGCTGCGCCTTCACCTTGAACGTTCATTGAAGAACGGCGAGAAAAATGTACTTCATCTGGCAAACAACGCTATCTGGAATTTGCGTACAGAACTTGGACGGCAGCCCCAACTATAACGGACTATAGTGTCGGCTCACTGGAGGCCGCGAAGTCGGCCGCAAGTGCCGACTGCCGCGGCGGGCCGCTCTCGACGGTAACCGCTGATCATTGCATCACCTGCGCGCCTGCTGTCACAGCTCGCGATCGTCCCATATACTCCGGCTTTAAGTATAGCTGGTAAGCATATAGATCGCAGTCGCTGTGCGCCCGGTTGGCACTTTAGCACCGCTGGCCCGGCGAGCGTCAGTCCGAGCATATAGATGCTGAGGTTACTCTGCGGCCGGTGCTGGTTGGTCTACGAAGGACTTGCAGAGCGCCGCCGGGTCCTTGGCCTACTATGCCCTCCCCTAATCTAGCGAAAGATCTAATATGACTGCGTTTGAATGCGAGAACCGACAAATTCATATCTTGACCAGGTTCAGCAACCACTCACAGGCGCTTAATTTCGATACAATATTTCCTGAGCGCGTAGCCGATTTGGCGCGGCGTTAGTCCGAGTAGTCGCGCCGCCTTTGCCTGCACCCAGCCAGTTTTCTCCATGGCGGCAATGAGGCGCTCGCGATCCGTCAGCTTCGCACCGCTTACAATGGCACCATCGACCGGCTCAGCCACGACAGGCGGGCTCAGAACCGCAACCGGCGCTGCTGCGTCGGGGATTGGCGTAGCTGCCTTGGCTGGCAGCTCACCGATCGGTGCGGCCCGCGGTTTCGCTTCATCTAATCCGCTCTTCCACAGTAGGGCGGAAAGGCATTGACCATGGCAGCAAGCAAAATCGTTCCTGACAATGAATGGCCCGGGCGCCAGTGTAGCCGTCCGCTGCACGCAATTCTCGAGTTCACGTACGTTGCCGGGAAACCCGCAATTCATCAGCACGTCTACGGCACTCGGATCAAGCGTTAATGTACGGCTGTTCTCGCAGTTGAAGTTCTTCAGAAACTCAGCGGCAAGCAGCGGAATATCGCTGCGCCTTTCGCGCAACGGAGGCAGCATCAATGGAACTACGCTAATACGATAATAGAGATCAGCGCGAAACTCGTTCTTTGTGACCGCCCCTTCCAGATCCTTGTTGGTTGCGGCAATCACTCGGACGTCAACTTTCATCGTGTGGCCGCTACCGACACGTTCGAACTCCTGCTCCTGAAGAACCCGCAACAACTTTGCCTGAAACGAGCCTGAGATCTCGCCAATCTCGTCCAGAAATAGGGTTCCCTTGTCGGCAAGTTCGAAGCGGCCTTTGCGCGAATTAAGGGCGCCGGTAAAGGCTCCTTTTTCATGACCGAACAATTCGGATTCCAACACGGTCTCCGGCAGCGCTGCGCAGTTCATCTTGATGAACGGCCGTTTTGCACGCGGGGATAGCTCGTGAATTGCCTTGGCCACCAGCTCCTTGCCGGTGCCTGATTCACCTCGCAACAGAACCGTAGCATTCGACTTGGCTACCACCGCGATCTTGTCGAGCAGCCCGCGCAGCGCCGGACTGTTACCGATAATACCGTCAATGTGAACCTTTTTACGCTCTCGCGCTGGCTGCTTAAAGTCGAGCAGCTCCTTCTGCCACCGATAGCTCTCCGCCATGAGGCGCTTGCGGTCGCGCGCAACCAAGCGATGGAGCTTCACCGCCTGTCCAATCAAGTTGGCGATCATGGTGAGTAGCCTGACATCGGAATCGAGCGGGAACATCGAGTCCAGGTCGGGCACACGCTCGATGGACAGGGTGCCAACGACCTTTCCATCGATGCTTATAGGAACCCCGATGAACGATAGTCGCATGTGATCGGACGCGCCGATCACATCCAGGTCAGCTGCGCTAAATGCGGGATGCTTGGCGATGTCTTCAGCGACAAACGGCAGGCCCGTCGTCACAATCTCCTCAATCGCCTTTTGCGGCAGGCGCATGCGGTAGCGCTCATCGCTTCCTTCGCTCCAGCCAGCGCCAACCGCAATCTCGGGCATGTCATCGTCGGCTAGGAGGGACACGACACCATGCCGCATCTGCAAGGACGACTGCAGCAAGTCGATCACGCTTGCCAGCGCGACTTCGAGTTCGCGACGGGCTGGCGAGCATGTTCGAGATTTCGAACACTCCTCTGAGCGCAATTTCGTTCACCGGCAAGACCACGGGATGCTTCGAGCCGTCTTCCGGGCCGTGCCATTCGCATTCGGACTCAATCTGCACCTTAACAAGGTCGGCGCCGCCCTTGCTTTCTTTGCTTGCAGTTAGTTCGCCCTTCGAATCATCGTCCTGCATCTCACTCTCGATCTCGCGCCTACTCTAACGGCACCAGGAGATAACACTTTTTCATGGCGCGACGATAAATAAGAGACCTTCATTCGTTCAATCTCCTTCAAAACATCGCGCGGGAACTCTGTTGGAATAGCACCGGCGTCAATCCAGCAAAAGCAGGGCAGCAATTTCTCCCAGGTCTACGCATCCGACCACATATGTTCTACGCCACGAATTGAGATCTTGCGTGATTTGGTTTTAACTCGAGGACAAGATCAGCTTTCCTTCACTGACGCAGGATCTTCGAGCCGTGATCTTCAGATCTTCGCACTCTGCCCCACACTCATGGCCGCCGAACAGATGTCGACGTCCATTGCCAACAATTAACGCCAGAGCGCATCGTCGTCTGACATGTCAACAAATGAACGACTCTCTTTTTGCCCTTCCGCATTCACTCAGTCCTAGTGCGTGCAGGATTTGGACCAGTGCTATGCGGGGGAATTTGACACGATTTCGACGCAGTGTCGCGCCGCGCAAACATCTATGCACCTTCCGGATATCTTGTTCGCGCCGTTTCTGAGAGTAGAACGCGCGGTGTACCCGCTCTTTGTTCGAGAGGTCGCACCAGGGACACGTGCCCCGCCATCTTTTCGAATTGGCGTAACCGCGACAGCAACCGCACAATCGCGCCTCGTTTGTCGGAAATGCTTCAATGCCTCCTAAGGCGGACAATTTGTTTGCGAGCCGACGAGCGTTACGTCCGCTATTTGGATCGCTGGCAGAGAGCCTTCAATGCCTAGGAAAGAGCATTGTGAGCTCTTGCCGCGGTGTTCTGACAATGAGGCGCGGCCGGTTTCCTTTCAATCTACCCTCTCTCTGGTCCAAACCGGCCCCCGACTGTCGGGCCCGTGGACATCGAGAACAGCAGCTTACATGTCAGCGCGCACATCAGCGCCAACGGCGTTAATTGTCTTGGCGCGCTTCGCTAAAATCGGGAATCAGACGTGGCAGCCTTATACGTCCGATTTGTCCGCTAAGCCGTCCCACAGGCGACACAATATGAGCACGATTAGCTCCGGCGGCTTTGCACCCTTCTTGACTTGGATGATGTGATCTAGAGGCGTCCTCAGGGCTCCCTGCCCGTCACTAACAAGCTCGTTCGTCGACGCGAAGATGTAAGTCTTCCCATGCGGCAGCCGACACGGCTCTGCGGGACGCTTCATCGACGAAGCGCCAACGAGCACATGCGACATCGCCGGATCGGCGAGAATGTGCTATGCGGTTCAGGAGACCGTGTGATGCTTGGGCGCCTCGTCGATCAGGATTAAGCGGCTCGGATCATTCAAATCGAACTCGATAATGCGCGGAACAACAAGTCGCGCATAGCGCGTAAATGCACTGGTCGGCGGAAAGCGAATCACGGTATCGCATCGTCCGAGAAGGTACATCTCGATGAGAGCCGACGATCCGCCGTCCGCTCCCAGTTCGGAACTGTGTAACGGGCCCGCTTGATCCGCCTGAAAGCGTTTTGGGATCGTAAACACGTCTGGGAACCTAGCCGAGACCTGATCCAGAACCTTCGGGCTGTCTGTGCACAAAAAGACTCTCGTAGGTTTTGCATGGGGCAATGCTTTGGCCTTTTGGATAGCAGTGCATACCTGCCGCAAGGCAAGATCTGGATCGGCCCAGTAGGGCCTGTGCGCCATGATATCCTCGCCATTTCCGTGTCGAACATGAACGCCGATTACGCTCCGACTCTCAAAGTGCTCGTGATATATCGCGTCGATCCGAGCTTGAATTTCAGCCCGCACTTTGATGCTACGAAATATTTGTCGCTCGGCCTCCTGATCGCAAGCCCACATCAAACAAGCATCACACACTACCGTATTGGCATGAGTATCATCTTTGGCCTCGAAGAGCTGCCTCAGCTCGTCGCGTTCTCGGAATATCTGTTCATCAGGTCGATAAACGCAGTCGATGGGCGGGCGATTCCACCAGGTTGGAAAAAACGGTCCTGGAAGTGAGAGAGAGTTGACCTGATCATCGCAGATCACGCGTACGCCGGCGATGTCATGGATTTGTTCGAAGAAGACCCGAAAAGCATTAGTAAAGGGTTGGTCGAGATAGCAAGAGCCGCGCCAATCGATAACCAGTGTACGTCCTGTCCGCTTGGCGTACTGCCAAGCTGCCGCGAGCGACCACAGGCAATCGCCGAGACCGGTGCGGCGTCGAGAAACGACGAACCTTTCCTTTGCTACTCCAACATGCATTTTAACTTTCCTCGTCACAACGTACCGGGTTGGTCAGCAGGTCGCGTAAACCTTAGGCTCGAGCCCATCGCATTCTTCGACGCCCCGCAATGCTCTTTGAAGCTGCTTAGGACCTAGTGGCCATCTGCTCGAATGCTATGGTGTTTTGACACAGCATTTGAATAGGTCGGTCGGCTCCTCCGCCTGGAGGGTCTATCGCCGGAATACGCTCTCCTTTCGAGCCCTGAACTTATATTTGCGAGATTCTCCGACTATATTGAGCCCGCTTGTGCTTGCTCTGTCATCTGATGGGGCGCACTCTTCAAGTGAGTAGCGCGTGAGGGAGGATGTAGGCGAACCCGGCGTTGCTCCCACAGTCCTCTCAGTTCTTCGACCAGAGTTGCACGCTCAGCCTGGTCCATCATCAAAGAATCGAAGAGGTCGCGGAGAACGGATTCGCCCTTGATCCGCATCAACAGATCGAACAACACACCTGAGATGCGCACTGCCCCACCGCCGGAGAACGCCGTGCGGATCTCGCATACCGTCTCTTGCCGATCTCGTGCTGTATGAGCGCGGACGCGATGCAGGGATACATACGGCGGCAATGAAACCGCGAGCGAAGTCCAATCCTCAAGCGTTACCGCCCGCTTTTTCACTAGAAACGGACCGACAACAAGGGCATCGAGCTCGGTGGTCAGAAATGTGGCGACGGCGTCTGCGACCGAATCTGACGATCGGTTCGGCATTATTGTTAAATGAGGTATTGAGCAGAACTGGAATGCCTGTTCGTTTCTTGAACTCATGGATTAGGCCCCAGTAGGTCGGATTTGACTTCCGAGAGACTGTCTGCAGCCGTGCAGTGCCATCAACATGCGTAATGGCGCCCAGCAAGTCGCGCTTGGACTCGCGCACACGAACTACGAAGTTCATGAATGGCAATTCTCTCGGACCCGCCGGTAGATCGAAGTATTCTGGTGCATCCTCCCCCAGCACGGAAGGCGCAAATGGTCGATAGCCCTCGCGCTTCTTGACCATCGCGTTTATGCGATCCTTGTTAGCTGCAGGTCGGGGGTCGGCGAGAATACTGCGGTTACCCAGGGCACGTGGTCCGAACTCCGATCGACCCTGCACCCAGCCGATCACTGAGCCGTTTGCCATCCAATCGGCCGCTCTGCCCGCCACGTCATCACTGCGCTCAATGTGGAGGTGCCCGGCCCACGCATTCAGTTCCTGTTCCATGGCATGCTCGGTACCGAGATCGGGTCCCCAATAGACATCCTGGAGCCGCTCGCGCGGCGCGGGCCGACCACCCTCATCAGACGCCATGAGTGCGGCCCCTAATGCGCAACCAGCATCGTGGGCCGCCGGCTGCACGAAAATATCGTCGAAGAGCCCTGAATAGAGTAGCTTACCATTCACGGTGCAGTTGTGGGCTACGCCGCCAGCCAAGCATAGCCGCTTCATGCCTGTGATTTCTCGATAATGTCGAAGTACATGGAACACGATCCGCTCAAGCGCTTCTTGCAATGACGCGCTGACATCTCGATGCTGTTGGGTGAATGGCATTCCTTTTCGTCGGACCTGAATATTGCGGACCAACGCTGGACCGATACGATCGAGGTAGAGCCGGTAGCACCCGTTCTCAGAGAGCTCGTAGAACTGCTCAAACAGCTTGCGATAGGGCGCGGGATCACCGTAAGGCGCAAGTCCCATGACCTTGTACTCATCGAACAAGCTATAGCCGAGATACCGGATCGTCTCGAGATAAAACAACCCCAATGAGTTGCTTTCCGGGAAGCTCTCGAGCAGGTTGACTTCGGTTCCGGACCCGATGGCCACGAGACCAGAAAGGAAATCACCACCGCCATCGATTGCAAGTACCAGACTTTGCTCAAATCCAGACATTGCGAATGCACTCACAGCGTGCGCCTGATGGTGACTTACGAATGAGATTCTGGACGGATCGACTTCGGTGCCGAACTCTTGCCCCAGCATCATCCTCAGTAAGAGCCTGGCATCCATAGGGATAGCGTCGGACGGCTGCGAAACAAACAGGCGCTCCAGCATAGCATTGCAGTACGCTTCGGTCGCATAGAACGCGATTCGATCGACGTCCTTCAGTTGAACACCTGCAGTTTCGAGGCAGTATTGGATCGAGTGGCTTGGGAATTTATTAGAATGTTTGACCCGATTGAGTCGTTCTTCTTCGACGGCCGCTATCACACGTCCGTCGCGCACGAGCACCGCGGCGCCATCGTGAAGAAATGTGCTAGGAAGCTCGGGCCGGCATTCATAAACCTTGTCCAGTCCACCGCTCACGCCGAGACACAGCATCATACTCTCCATTCATTGTAAGAAAGCCACCTTGAGACCAGCGGCCTCTCAGCTGTTCGCCGCTGCATGCACCAGCCCGCCATCACTAGGCTAAGAGACCTAGCAAGCTTCTCGGATCTCGAAATTATGGACCGTGCGTTCGTTAAAGTTGCCACTGCGGCCTCTCAGCGCATAAGGCGTCGGAGAAGCAGCGCAATCGACAATAAGAACGGCGCCACCGCGTAAATGCAAAGTGCGCCAATATGTATGCCGGCTCCGCTGACTGGCCGGCCCAGCATCGCCGGGCGAATGAGTTCAATCGAGTGTTCCAAGGGCAACAGGCCTGCTGCGAGCTGGAAGCCGGAGGGCAACTGGGTGATCGGGAACACTGCGCCGCAGAGGAACACCATCGGTGTCAGGACTAGCGTCTGGTAAAACACGAAATAGTCGTAGCTCGGCGCTAGTGACACGATGACCATCGCCAAGCTCGCGAAGACGAACCCAGTGAGGGCAATTGCGGGTAGTGCGTAGAGCATGGATGGCCATGCAGCATAACCCATCCCCGCCGCCACGATTGTAATTCCTGTGCCGGCCAACAAGGCCTTGCTGGCTGCCCATGCCACTTCACCGAGCAGGATGTCGCCGAGCGTAAGCTGTGTGCACAGCATCGCCTCCCAAGTCCGTTGACTGTGCATGCGGGCGAATGTGGCGTAAATGGTTTCGAAGCTCGCGGAAGTCATTGCGCTCGTGGCGACCATGCCTCCCACCAGAAAATCGATATAGGAAGTCCCGTTTACACGACCAACGATTAGTCCGAGGCCGAAGCCAAGACCAAGCAGATTCGTCATCGGATCGGCGAGGTTGCCAAGAAGCGATGCAAGCGCAACTTTTCTCCATGCCAAGTAGTTGCGACGCCAAACTGCGATCCAGTTAACCGCATTGGCGGGCATGGCCGCGCTATAACTCGTTCTCATCATATCTCTATCTCGCGTCCGGTGAGTCGCAAGAACACATCCTCGAGATTCGGCGGACGTTCCAGAAGGCGCACGCCCGCACGCCCCCGCAACTTCTTCCGCACCTGCTCCAGATCCGGCGCATAGCAAAAAATGGTCTCGCCACTCTGTTCGATGCGCTGCGCGTAAGGCGCTATCAGCTCAATAGATTCCTGCGGATTGCCGCCATAGATCTCCATGACGTCGCAGCCAATCTGCTCGTTGATTAGCGCGTGAGGCTCGCCTTCGGCGATCTTGCGTCCTTCTTCAAGCACGCACAGCCTGTCGCACAACCGCTCGGCCTCTTCCATAAAGTGAGTCGTCAGCAGGATTGTCTTGCCCCGGGCAAGTAGCGATCGTAGTCGTTCCCAGATCAAATGGCGGGCATGCGGATCGAGCCCGGTCGTTGGCTCGTCCATAACGAGCAGTTGCGGATCGTTGATCAGCGCACGTGCCAGCACCAGCCGCCGCTTCATGCCGCCGGATAGCTCAGAAACGCGCGTATCCGCCTTGCTCTCGAGGCGAGCAAATTCGAGCAGTGATGGAATAACTGCCTCGATTTCACGCGCACTCATGCTGAAATAGCGGCCGAACACCAGTAAGTTCTCGCGTACTGTGAACTCGTTCTCAAGGTTGTCAAACTGCGGGACCACGCCCACGCCTGCACGTGCCAAACGAGCGTGTACTGGTACTTGCTTGCCGAGCACCGCGATCTTCCCAGAGTCCGGCGCCACCATACCGAGGATCATACGCACGATGGTGCTTTTGCCCGCGCCATTGGGTCCAAGCAGCCCGAAGCACTCTCCCGCCGCAACGGTGAACGTTAGCCCGTTGACAACGACTTTGTCGCGGTATGATTTGTTTACAGCGGCAAAGTCGATCGCTACGCCCGGCATGCGTCTATCTCAGCTTGTCGACCGGACGACAACACTTTTGTTGCTGGCGTTTGGGTCCAGAGCAGGCCGTCGCACCAGATGTGTTCGACGCGTCCCCATTCGCAGGCGGATGCGACATCGGGGAAGAAACCACGTCCATGGTGGTTGGCGCTAGTGTTGCAGAGCAGCGGGATGCCTGTGAGTTTTTCGTATTCAATGAGCAGTTCAGCAACCTTATGCTGGGATGTTCTGCCGATCGTCTGCAACCGTGCAGATCCGTCAAGGTGCACAACGGATGGGATTTTGTCTCGCCATTCTGGCCGCGTCTGATGATCGAAGAGCATGTACGGATCCGGCGTTCCAGGATCGAAAATATCCGACGCTCGGTCCTCCAGGCATATCGGGGCAACCGGGCGGAAGTGTTCGCGAAATTTGATGTCGTTGAGATAGTCCTTCATTCCGGGCGATGTCGCCGCGGCAAGGATGCTTCTGCCACCCAAAGCGCGCGGTCCGAGTTCGGCGCGACCGGCGAGGAAGACCACGGGCTTATTACTCGCAAGAAGCGCGGCGAGTTCACTCATGCTGCACGGGGCGGCGTTCCATTCCGCCGAAGCATCGCCGCTTGCGAGTGACGGACCGCTATAGACCGACCACTCCAGTGGCGCGAAACCGTTGTCGGCCACCATTGCCGAACAAGCGGCCCCTATTGCTGAGCCACTGTCATTCGGAAAAGGAGGTAGCCATACAGCATCAAATAGCCCGGTCGCACGTAACGCACTGTTCCACTTAATGTTGAGACCACAACCACCGGCTATGCACAGGTTGCGCGGTCCCGGAAAATTCGAATGCCGCAGGAGAGCAAGGCCCATCTCCCGCACGAGCAGACGCTCTACAAAAACATGAAACGATGCAAGGATGTCTTCGGGGCGCTTCGCGTCCAATCGAAGGGCGCTTTCCGCGAAAAAATCGTGCGTAGCCCCAAGTGACGCTTCGGCGTTGTTTATGTTTGCACGGTAACGCCGAGCAGCCTCAGTGTCGGCCGCAAAGTGCTTCTCATAGCCGTCCTTAAACACCGCTATAATGTCTTCATCAGGGCCCCCAGGCCGATATAGGCCATCAGTTTCCCCGCGACGCCAAGGTCCCAGTGATTCCGGTTCGGTTGCTGGTACGGCCCGAAGCGGTGGCCCGCAACAGCATAAGCATGGCCTATCATCGGGAACAGGGAATCCAGGAAGCGGCCGCCACCGGGTTCCACATAATAGAGCCGTGGAAAGATGCATCCGTCCCACACGAGGCAGAAGGCGGACTCTCCAGCTTTCGCAAAGGGGCTAGTGCAGTATGCGGAGGCAACATGGCCCGTGAGGTGTGCATAGCTTCTGTAAGAGAAACTTTTCCCGTCGAGCACAAGGCCCGGCCTCTCGTGTGCTGAGAGGAGTCCCTCGGGACCTTCAACATACGGCGCACCTTTGAGCGTGAGAAGTTCGGCCCCACTTAAGACCTGGAATTCCGATTCGGTCTCGCCGTCCCAACCGTCGATGACGAACTGATCAATGTCGCCGGGATCCAGCCCGTGCTCCGCCAAAGCAAGAACAACTGCATCGAGATTCTCAATGGTTTGATACCGCCGATTGTTTTCGCGTTTCTCCTGCTCGATGCAAAAGACCAGCTGTCCATCCTCTACAAGAGCGACGGATCCGTCATGCGTCAGCTTGATGCCACAGATGCGCATAATGCCTCAATGCTTAAGATGGATTCTCGAGTAGAACGGAGGATGGGTTCGAATTCCGAAAACGAGCGAGCAAGCAGTCTTCGCTGGCCGAGACACCTTGGCATTGCACCCGCTCGGCCTCGACCAATGTTTCGCTCAACATTGCGATGATCGTCTCCGCACCGGCAGCATGCCCCCAGCCCCGGCAGGTGGCATCGCGCGCTGATCCGAAGACCAGATGACCATCAGGCGCGAGCATTCGCACCAGATTGCTGACGGCCGTACGCATCTCGGCGACATCGCGGAGATAGTAGAACACTTCCGCCGCCACGATCAGATCGAACCGCTCAGCTGTCGAGAACTGTTCAATGTCAGAGACAATCCACGTAATGTGCGACCATTGCATCGTCCGTAGGCTTGCCCGATCGATCGCTCGCGGCACGACGTCGACGACTGTGAGGCGCTCGCAGTGCGGCGCCAGCTTTTCCGTGAACGCGCCGGCTGCGCACCCGACTTCGAGCCCATTCTTGATAGCGCCATTGAAAAGTGAAAGCCGCAGCATTTGCGCGTGACGCTCTCGCTCGAACGGATTGCCGTCCAATTTCCACGGATCATCGGCAGCCAATTCTCGTTCCAACAATTGTCGAATCTCATGCAGGTTCATGGCCAGCTGCCGCTCAGTCCGCACGATCACTGGCCGCGGCGAGTACGGTCGCCTCACCGCCCGAAGGGCGGCGCGAACTATCCCGCTTGCGTGCCGGCACGCCGAGTCCCGACAGCGGGGCGGCGCCCGGTTGAGGCTGCTCGCTCTGCTTACTCACCTTTTTCCGCCAGCACTGGTGGCCTTGGCCGACTTGCGTGAGAGCCAATCGCTGTTGCTTAGCGTACACAAGGCATATGCCTTTACCGGAAGTAGCAGAAAGATATTGATGGGGGTGTGCAGTGAAAACGCGAGAAATCGCAATTGACGAGCACGAAAGGCCGCTACGCCGCATCGGACCATCGTCATTGATGCGATCATGACACATGTCCACCATGGCACTGTGCCCGTGAGTGCGAGTTGCGCGATACCCGTTACAACCGAAAGAGCCAGAAGAAGGGGTCCGACGTTTTGCCCAATAACATCTAATGTCAGGTATGGATCGAGACCCGGCAGAAGCCGCAACGCAAGCAGCGTGTCTCGGAAGGTGCTCCGGGCCCAGCGCAGCTGTTGGCGCAGATACGGGCCAAACTTATCCGGAACGACTGTCGCGGCGTAGGCGTCAGGAACGTACTCAGTTCGAAACCCAGCTTTCAACATGAGAATCGTGAGATGGCGATCCTCACCGAAATCGCTTGGCTTTCCTCGAAAGTATTGCGCCTCGTACTGATCCAGCAGCAAAGCGAGTGCGGATCGTCGGTACATGGCACATGGGCCGCAGCAGCACATGACCGCGCCGAAACGCGCTTGAGCTGCGCGCTCTTCGTTGCACGCCAGCCAGTACTCCATGTCGATCAAGGAAGTTAACCAAGTGGCATTCCGGTTGCTCGCTGTTAACTGACCCATGGCCGCACCGACCTCGGTGTCTTGCATTTTCAATGCAAGCCTTCCGACCATATCGGTCGCCAGTATCGTGTCCGAATCGACATTGAGCACAAGATCTCCGGATGAGCGGCGAATCGCGGCAATCTGCGCCTTCCGCTTTCCAACGTTCTTCTGCAGCAGAATGAAATTGAACCTCACGTCACGCGCAAATTCCTCATGAACGTATGCCACGTCCTCACGATTTGACGAACCGTCATCAACCACATAGACGCGGAGCTGCCCGGCGTAATCTTGGCTTGCGATCGATCCTAGACACGCCGACAGTGTTCGCGGGTCCTCGTTGAAGCATGGCACGATCACATCCACGCTGGGCATGGCTTCAGGGCGAACCGCATGTGTCGACGTCGACGGCGTGTTTTCCGGTGAGGCATGAAATGCCTGCGCGGTCTTGTAGACCGCGGAGAGCAGCGCATAGGACGAGACGACGACAGTGCTGGTTGTGGCAAGCAGGCTCATAGGGCTCAATCTTGTTCAGTGAAGTTGGGGAAGCGGGCAGATCGCAAATCCACGATCACGCAGAGCGGGTATAAGTTGGGAGAGCGCCATCAAGGTCTGGCTACGGAGATCGGCATGACTGCGTCGCCCCACCTCATCGGGAGGGCATCCATCGTGCAGGAGCACAATCGCGCCGGGACGGACAGATGCTAGTACTGCGTCTACGATCGCATCGGCGCCGGGGCAGGACCAATCGCGCGGATCTACCGACCAGTGCAGAGAGGCGAGCCCGGCCTCCGCTGACATCGCGAACACTTGTTCGGTCCAAATGCCATAAGGCGCACGCACGCGACGCACCGCGGCCTGCGGGCACGCGCTTCTGATCGCCCGACTCGCCGCTAGTACTTCATATTGCACTTCCTCTGGTTCGCATCTGGATAGATCCGGATGCGTCATCGTGTGGTTAGCGACCTCGTGGCCTTCAGCGACCATCCGTCGGATTAGCCCCGGCTCATTCGCCACATACATGCCAATGACGCAGAATGTGGCCGGCGCGCGATATTCCGCCAGCACATCGAGAATATCCGGCGTGCAGTATGGATTCGGCCCGTCATCAAACGTCAAATAGACGCTGCGGGTATCCTTGGCGCGGTTGCTGTGCGCTTGGAAAGCGCAATTGGCGTCTTTCATAGCTCTGGCCCGTTACGCTCGATGATTGTACCGGGCGGCCACTCGCTCATCGATCGCGCTATAGGGAAGACGACGAGGAGTGCGTCATCGACGCAGAGTCGGCGGCAAGTTGAGATAGATATCTGGAAGAGTGGACCGCACGCGAACGCCCGAAACAATCGTCGCCAAGCCCGGGCGGCCGAGCAGCCTTGAGATATGTTCTTTGAGTTCATGTCGAACCGTACCGAAGCCGAACGGAACGCCAAGCTGCTGCAGCACAGGATACATCACGCGCATGGAATGGGAAATTCCGAGCCCCTCGAGATCCGGACGCACCGCGTACAGTCCGAGTTCAGCCACCAGCAGATCGATTTCGCCGACCTTGATATACCGGCGCAGCGCGCCGATATGAGCCGCCACGCCACGTTCATCGTAGCCGACTACACGGAGCTCAGGCCTGGCGCCGGCCCAGCTTCGATTGCCTTCAAAGGGTTTTGCATTAAAAGCCCCCGTCGGTCCGTAGGCATTTCGAAAGAACTCGGATATCTCGACGTGGTCGGCGAGTTGTAAGTCATTTTCCCAACACGTCCTCCACTTGAGCTGAGGGCGCATGAAAGATTCTCCTGCTTCTTGCAGTGTACCTGAGGCAAGCATCAGGCTGCCGACGAGCATCGTGACGGTGCTCGTTCCATGGTTTCGTCAGCGACTGTGAATGATGTTGGCTTGTTGACGGCGTTTGCGGTGTCGCGGCAAGCGAGCGTTTGAATACTTTCGATCCAGCGTATGCCGCAGCTAACTGTTGCCGCCGTCTCCGTCAGGCGAGTAGCGGTCGGTGCTTTTAGAACAAATGCTTCATGTACTGCTCTGCATCTCATCTTCTTGCCATTGCGCCCAAACGTCCATTCTGCGCGACGGCTCTGCGGTCCACACAAGCTATCGAAGGAGCACGCATCTACCCATTCATATCGGGGTAGACGCCTTCCATAGAACCGTATGTAGCGACTATACGATGGTTTAAACCACGCTCCTGGACGCGCCATTGAACGGCATTCGGTTGCAACGGAACACGACGGTGATGTAGAACCTTTTTCGCGACGGGTTGTGTTGCGAAGGTGCCGCCACTGCGATGCACCAGGCGTCACGCTTCCCAGCTTGCACAGCGAAACTGCTGCTTGCGTGTCAAGAACACGGAACGGGATGATCTTAGTCGCGGCTTGATTTGCCCAGTTCAATATCTGGTGCTGACGATGGTGCACGCGACGCATTTCGCGCCGTTCAATGAACTTGAGAAGAGTTTGATGGATTTCTACAGGAGCGATCGCAGCTCGTTCGCACGAGTGGCTAGTATTGGAATCGATGCAATGTTTTCGAAGGCTACAATATGATGACGACCGTCGAGCTAAGCTGCGCGCAACTGCGGACGAAATCCCGTCGCCAATTTTTGCGATCCGCGGCGCCACGCTCTGCCTCTCCAAAATCTACCACGTTCTTAACTACTGACAGTTTCCTAACCGGCGCTGCGCGAACTGGTAAAATCGATTGTTTGGATGAGAAACATCTACACTGCGGATAGGTGACAATGCGTTTCAGGGGCCTTGATCTAAATCTTCTCGTCGCGCTCGATGCTCTGATGACAGAGCGCAACCTCACGGCGGCGGCACGCAGCATCAACTTGAGTCAACCGGCCATGAGCGCGGCGGTTGGCCGACTGCGCACGTATTTCCGCGACGAGCTCTTTACGATGAGGGGGCGCGAGCTTATCCCGACTCCACGTGCGGAAGCCCTCGCTGGCCCGACTCGGGAGGCTCTGCTCCACATCCAGTTCTCTATTACGTCCGGAAATACGTTCAAACCGAGCGAATCGAATCGTCGTTTCAGAATCTGCGTGTCGGACTTTGCCACGATCGTACTACTGCGAAACGTGGTGGAGCGTGTCGCGCGAGAGGCTCCCGGCATAAGATTCGAGTTCATGCCTCACGCTGACCCATTCGATCAACCGCTCGAACGCGCGGAAATCGACTTTCTCATCGTGCCAGAGGTGTATATGTCGGACACGCATCCCAGAGTTGCGCTCTTTGATGAAACCGTAGTGTGCGTCGGTTGCCGTTCGAACAAGCAGCTGTCTCGACAGCTTACATTCGAGCGATACATGTCGATGGGGCATGTTGCCGTCAAGTTCGGGCGCTCTCGAGTGCCCTCCATAGACGATTGGTACATGAAAGAGCACGGCCTGAAGAGACGGGTCGAGGTCGTCGTGCAGAGCTTTGGCATGATCCCGCATATGCTCGTGGGCACCAACCGAATAGCTACGATGCCCTTAACGCTGGTGAAGTACTTCGCAAAGACGATGCCACTGCGGACCAACAGACTTCCGCTACCGCTTCCTGGTTTTACCGAGGCGCTCCAGTGGCCTTCGGTCCACAATACAGATCCAGCCAGCATATGGATGCGCGAGGTTTTGTTAGAGGAGGCAGCGCGCCTAGCTCCTGGCCATGCTGGTTCTAAGACGCTCGTAGGCCATCTATCGAACCCCTCTTCGTCAGCTACAGACACGGCTTCAGATGCCTCAGAATGACGGACCGCCACTCGCTCGACGGGAGTGGCCAGGCCACATAGCTCGCTGTGCCAGCGTTTTCTCAAGATCAGCTCAGCCGTTAATTGCTCTTCACAATATAATCCGTCCGGCTGCCAATTGATCGCATGCTCTCTTCCAGCTTTCGTTTGCCCTAGCTTCCATCTTCGGCACTCCGCCCAAAGCATTGGAAATGATTGGTCAGATCAGGTCGCGCCCTCGTCGACCTGAACGGCCCTTAGTCAGCCGATGCTACTCGACCAATTCAATCGTGTTGTCGTGCCAGCGATTAACTACGAAACCGGGAGATGCATTGTCTCCTTTCGCATCGAAATAGACTTGGCCGACTACGGTGTCGACCTCGTGCGACCGGAGGGCTTTCGCCACGCGCAGCGCGTTGAACGAGCCAGCGCGTTTCGCCGCGTCGGCCCATGCTTGCACGGCGGCGTACGCGTAAAGCGTGTAGCCCTCCGCGGACCGCTTTGAGGCTTTCAAGCGAGCTACGACGTCGGCCGCCTCAGGTTTTTTGGTGGCGTCAGGCATGAATGTGAAGAGAGTGCCGTTTGCGGCACCGCTCGCAATCGCCCAAAACTCGCCGGTCATCAAGGGATCGTTCGCCATGACGGTAAGACCGGCTTGTGCGTCAGCGGCTTGCCGTACAATCAGGCCGATCTCCGCGTAGTAGCCGCCGATATAAGCGATCTGAATTCCTTCTCTCTTCAGCCTCGACACCAGGGCCGTGTAATCCTTCTCGCCGGCCATATAGCTCTGCCGCATGAGGTTCTGCAGGCCAGCATCGTGAAGACGAGATGCAACTATATCGGCTATGCCTTTCCCCGCAGTGCTCTTGTCATCAAGGATGGCAATCTTGCTATTGGAATAGTGCCGCAAGATATAGTCGGCGGCGACTACCCCCTGCTGGTCGTCGCGGCCGCAGATTCGAAAAACGGTTTTGAGGCCCCGCTCGGTCAGCTGAGGATTAGTTGATCCAGGTGAAATCTGGATAATTGCGGCTTCAGCGTAAACGTCGGAGGCGGGAATGGATGAAGAGGAACAATAGTGACCAATGACCAACCTGACCTGGTCCGCCGCCAACCGATTCGCGACCGCGACGGCTTGCTTCGGATCGCAGGCGTCGTCGGCAATGATCAATCTGATCTTTGTATCGAGAAGCACTCCGGAAGAATTCAAATCATCCACGGCCGCACTGGCACCATACCGCATCTGCTCACCAACTGCAGCGTTGCTGCCCGTCATGGGACCGGCCACTGCAATATAGACATCGTCAGCGGAAGCGACTGAGATCAATACAGACGTTAGGATCGCAGCGCCGGTAATAGAACGCTTGCTAAAGAATGCCATTTGACGTCCCTGGCTATGTTTTGTCTTAGGACTTGCTGTGGTTTCGAACACCCGCCTCGGTCGCGATATCGGCGGTCGTGCAGAACGTCGCCTTGCCCAGGCGATCGTTCGCGTAGCTCAACGGTTCTTTCCTACCTGCCTATCGATCAGAATCATCCGGAGCGCGTGCGCGCCGGCGGGTACGCCCGCAGCCTTCCTGCGACATCGCATCAAGGCGAGCAGGTAGCTCCTCTACACTCACGTCCAATTCGGCGTTCTGCGTGATATTGCGCAAACGATCGCGCAACTTGGTCGCTCGCGCGACCTGGATCTCCGCTCGTTCCAATTGTTCGCTCAACAAGTTAGGAAGCGAGGATCTGCCCTCCATCGCTTTCCGGATCTCTTGCAAAGACAATCCAAGCTCGCGAAGCGCCAGAATGTGATACACTCTTCTGACGCTTTCACAGTCATAGATCCGGTGACCACCGCCCGTGCGCTGCGACGCTGAGAGCAATCCGGTGTGCTCATAGTGACGCAGAGCGCGCACGGTCACGCCGGTCGCCTCTGCAAGTTCACCGATGCGCCGCCACCGGCGCCTGAATACTGTAGGTCTGGTCATGTTTCTCTTTTTCAAACCTACAACCTAACGTCACGTGAGGTTCAAGCGGTTTCGACAGCCTGCAGATTTTGTTGCCAACTTTCCGTCGGCAATATCGAACCTCGACTTGCGGCAAACGGCTCAGCAGGCTGAGTGACATGCAATATACAAGCAACAGTCTGCTGCAATGGCGTTCGGATAACGCGGTTATAGTTCTGGAATTCAAGTAGAGGCATTCAACCGCTGCTCGACTAAGCGACTGGCGCGATAGCCACCATCAGCCTTCTTAGGAGAGCCAATTCGGCCTCACCAGCGGCCGTACGTTCAAGTACCAGCTTGGCAATCTCTGTTCGATTGACGGGAGTTCGCATACTTGCAGGCAGCGCCGCCACCGCTTCATCATAGATCTTCCCCAACACCGAAAGGACTTCTGCATCGAAGACCTCACCTCGTACCTGCAACACTTGTACCATCTCTCCTGTCGAAACATCGCGCTGGCGGCTCGGCTCCTTGCAAGGGCGTTTGGCTGCGTTAGGGCAAAAACAAGACCGACCTGCGGCGCGCCGGTCAGGAGCATGTCGACCTGTCGATCGATGCGCAGTTAAGCGCACTGGCGTGATGGATGCGGGCAAAGCGACGTCGATCGGATTGTGACTGCGCAATCTTACGGGCGAGACGCAGAACGCCTGAGCAAAACCATCTGGCCATGGTACGGAGGTCAGGAATTGTCGTCGATTCGTGCCTTCCAATTTCCTGCCTTTGTTAACTTCGCTCACGCGAGCGAGCCAAGACTGAGCACCATTCGAGCGTGCGAGGCGCTAAGCAGGCATTGTCCTTCGTAAAACAAGACTGCATACACGGAAACGGCCATTCCGCTCGACTTACGGGCTCAACGGCGCGCCGCGAGTCCGATCGGTCAGACCATTGCTTGTGTTTAGAATTGGACGATCCGTAAGAGTTTAGTCAGCAAGCTCATCCAGATTGACAATTGCATTCGTACTGAATGCTGCTAGTAGCGCAAACTGATCTGTCCGTGGTCCAATCGGGCACTTCGACATCATGCAGGAAGGTGCGCGAACTCACAGTGATTCCGCAGCCGCAAGAGCATGATCAGCATGTAAGACGACCGGTCACAACAGATAACCGCCCCAAAGAAGCGAAAACAAGAATAGATTTTTTGGCCTGCAGAGTTGCGCTGTCGTGGCAGGCCAGTGCGGGGACACGGGCTCACGTGGAGAACCGCCGATAGCGCAGCGAATGAATTGATCGACAAGAGTCTATTCGGTTTTGGAATTCACATGGAGCTTCGTAAACTACGCGCTTTCGTGGAGGTCGTACGGCAGGGCGGGTTCTCCAAGGCCGGCAAAGTCGTATTCGCGACCCAGTCTACGGTCAGCAAGGCGGTCAAGCAGTTGGAGGATGAGATCGGCGTGCCCTTACTTGATCGGATCGGCCATCGCAGCAAACTTACCGCTGCCGGCGAAATTGTTTACCGCCGTGCGATCAGGATTCTGACTGAACGGGACGATCTAATTTCCGAACTCAACGAGCTGCGCGGCCTCAAATGCGGCATTCTCAAGCTCGGTTTGCCACCGGTTGGGATTGGCACACTCTTCGCGAAGCTTTTTGCGATCTTCCGTAAACGTTATCCAGACGTCGACATCCGTCTCGTGGAGTACGGAAGCGAGCGCCTGCAAGACATTTTGCTATTAGGCGAGATCGAACTTGCCGCTTCGCTTCTTCCCGTATCGGACGCCTTTGAATGGCAAGACGTCAAACGCGAGCCCTTTGCTGTGCTGCTACCGGTTGACCATGAGCTTTCGCAGCGTCAATCCCTTAATCTTTCGACATTGCGTGAGATCCGTTCATTCTCTTCGAACCCGGATTTGCATCGAACCACATGATTATGGATGCTTGCCAACGGCACGGCTTTGAGCCGCGCGTCGTAGCACGCAGCAATCAGATTGACTTTATCATCGAGCTTGCTGCGGCGGGCATGGGCGCCGCCTTTCTGCCACGGATGATTGCGGAGCAACGTGCGCATTTCTCGCTCGCGCGGTTGCCTCTCGACGAAGCTGATACAGACCGGCGCATTGCAATGATCTGGCGGCGCGAGGCGTGTCTCTCGCCCGCCGCGAGGGCTTGGCTGGATCTGGTAGCTTGCACACGCGCCGAGGATCATTCCTTCGGCGACTGAATTGCTGTCGAACAATTCATTATCGTCCTATCGCGCGCAATGCGCATTCCACCTCGTGTACCACGTATACCAGCGGGGAGGGGCCGCTGAACGATCGTTAGCGCAGCGGCCTCGAGCCGTCAGGTTCAAAACACGAACACTAGCTGACTATTTGACATTGACTGACGACCTCGCTCGTTTCCGGAGGAACGATGCTGTCAGCTGCAGCTTCGCAGGCGGCGTTCAGTGCCCCATGCATGTCCGCGATCAGCTCGGTCGGACTTTCCATGCCCGCGTGTATGCGAAGCAGCGGTCCTGGAAGCTGAAGCGAGCCTTCCATCCGTTTCGGAGGCTCGACGAGCAACGCGAGACTTTCGTACCCGCCCCAGGACAGACCAATCCCAAAGAGACGCAGGCTGCTGAAGAGAACCGAAAGTTGCGGCCGTGACATAGGCTTCAGAACAATTCCGAAGAGTCCACTGGCGCCCAGAAAATCTCTCTTCCAAATGAGATGGCCGGGATCGTTGGGAAGGGCTGGGTGCAACACCCTGTCGACGGCTGGATGGGTTTGCAGATTCTGCGCCAGGATAAGGCCATTTTCCCAATGGCACTTCATGCGCAAACCTAGAGTACGAAGTCCACGTAGGGCCAGATAAATATCGTCTGGTCCGCCAATTTCGCCAAAATGATGCGCAGTTGACTTCAGGCCGTGCCATGCCGCTTCGTTAGCAGTGGCAACGCCAAGCAACGCATCGGAATGACCAACGATATACTTCGTCGCTGCCTGGATCGAAATGTCGACCCCGTGCTCGAACGGTTTGAAATACAGAGGTGTCGCCCACGTATTGTCCATGATCACAAGTACGTCCGAGCGATGTGCAATCGCCGCGAGCGCTGGCACATCTTGAACTTCGAACGTCATAGACGATGGCGATTCCAAATAGATGGCGCGTGTATTTGCATTGATCTTCGCGGCCAATTCTGACGGCTCGGTTGGACAGAAATACTCCACCTTGATTTGCAGCCTCGCGAGAACATTTTCCGCGAAGGCTCTCACAGGCGCATAAACGCCGTCGCTGATCAGAACCGCGTCGCCCGCCTTCAGACACGCTAGCAGAGAGTGAGTACAAGCCGATTGTCCTGATGGGAAGAGAATTGAACGATAGCCGCCCTCTAACTTACAGATCGCGGCCTCCAGCGCACGCGACAGTGGCGTGCCGAAGCGACCGTAGCTCGGATTGTCTTTGTTCCGGATGTCCCATTCCTCTAAGGTCTCCGATACGATCGTAGATCCGCGGTAGATTGGCACATTAGCCATCCCAGCATGTTCTGCCGGCGCACGACCAAGGTGACAAAGGAGAGTTTCCGTGTCTCTTACGTCGCTTTTATCTTCCAGAGCCTTCATGACAATTTCTCTTCCATCGCATTCCTTCCCGCTCGCGCCATGTTGCCGCGCTGTGAGCCACCTGCCTGCTTCGGCTGCATTGCTGGTGCAACAACAATGCCAATCTCGAGCAATGCGACTGCGATCTCATTTGTGAATCCACTTGAGATGCTGGATTCAATGCGACTTTGAGCCTCGCTGACATTTGCCAGCGGATGATCCGCTGCACGACTTGTCACAATTATTTATGGCTTGGCAATTCAGCTCACTCATATCGAGATCGGCTCTCGTTGTAGGGAGTGAGACATTTTCCGATCATGATCGAAAGCTCTTGAAACGAACGTAAGGTCAAGTTGTAAACTACCAAAACTAGGGAGGCATCGGGGCCTCCGATAGCTGGCGAACGAGGATTGTGAATGTCTCAAACGCAAATGTTTGTGCCGCGACCAACCGTCACTCCCTCTGATCACCTCCAGCAAAATGCCTGCAAGCACCTGCGTGTGCCTGCTAGAGCGCAACCGCATTGCCCCTCCATTGGAGGCTCGACCAGGCCTCCGACGGACATTCGTGCGCGCAACCGTTGTCGAACAGTTCTGGCCAGAGTCTGTGCCGACAGCTTACCGCGCGGTATCGCTGAGGTTTACAAACTCAGCAATGACTATTCACGGCAGTTAAACAACACCCTAGTTGGGACCCCTTCTCTGCTTGATCATGGGGGAGCGCACATCCGACTGGTGCGCTCTTCGCAAATACACGATCCGACTTACGCAAGTTTCGGTTTCGCATTTCGCTTCATGCAACTGTAAGGATCGGTCTCTAAAAACGGGTGAAGCTCCGCGCCGGCCGGCTGTGGAGAGACATGGTCGGCCTGCTGACGCACCAGCTCATGCGCCAAGTACCAGAGTATTCACCCAGATAGGACCATAGCCATGCTCAAAACCCATGCTTTTCGACGGAGCGACCACATGTCAGACGCAAGGCTGCTAAGCGCACTCTCATCCCTTTCGCACGTGGCAAAACAGTTAGACGTTCCGCCACCCGCTCTCCCCGCGCTTGACGCAAATTGCGTCAAACTCAACATGAATGAGAATCGATTTCCATTGCCCGCAGTTGTCAAGGAAAGCGCAATTGCCGCCTTTGAGCGGCACTATTTGTATCCGGAAGATGACAATGTCGGCTTAAGAGAGGCCGCCGCCTGTGCTTACGGCCTTTCCGCCGATCAGGTGATCGCTGGGAACGGATCGTCCGAACTTCTCGGCCTTATCTACAAAGCGTTCCTCGCTCCAGGCGACGCCGTAGCGATGATGTCGCCCGGATTTTCGTTCAACCGCAAGCTCGCCATGTTGCACGAGGCCCAGTTTCTGGAGATTGGGTGGGGTGAGGATCATTCCTTGCCAACGCACGAACTGCTTTTCGGCCCCGCCCGAGCGGCCAAGTTTGTTGTGCTAGCCAATCCGAATAATCCGACGGGAACGTTTGTTCCGATCGCTGATGTCGAAAGGCTCGTAGCACAATCTGATCGGCTGATCGTCCTTGACGAAGCGTATGCCGACTTCGCGCCGGACAATGGACTACGGCTCGTCAACCGCTATTCAAATGTTCTGCTATTGCGCACGTTCTCAAAAAGTTATGCCGCCGCGGGCCTCCGCATCGGCTTCGGCTTCGGTCACCCCGAGCTGATCGGCAGGCTTCGTACCATGCAGAACCTCTTCAACATGAATGTGATTGGCTATGCGGTCGGCATGAGCATCATTGAGCATCGAGCCGCATTCGACGACAACCATCAACATATCATGCTTGAACGGGAGCGAACGAGCGTCGAGCTATCAAAACTCGGGTTTACCGTCTTGCCTTCCCACGCCAACTTCCTGCTAGCCCGCGTGCCCGAAGGCCACGACGGCGCCTGGTGGCAAGCCGCACTCCGGAGGCAGAACGTGCTTGTGGCATTTTTCCCAGAAAGCGATCTTGAGAATTTCATACGCATTACCATCGGTACAGCAGCGCAAATGGATGCGTTTCTTTCAACCGTCAGTGATATTTTTTCCTCGTCAAACTGACTCCAAGCCAATGGCTATGCTGCTTCCACTACATGAGGTGATCGAGTGACAAGTACTTTCCCTTCAAAACTAGCGTTCGGCATCTTCGATCACCTGGACGCGAACGGTCATGACGTAGCCCAACAATACAACGATCGCCTCCTACTTGCTGAGGCATGCGATCGCCTGGGATTCTATGCGTACCATCTAGCAGAGCACCACTGCACTCCGCATGGGAGAAGCCCCGTACCGAATCTGTTCTTGTCGAGCGTCGCACAGCGCACGACACGTCTTCGCGTCGGCCCAATGGTCATGCTGCTTAGCCTTCATCACCCGCTGCGAGCGTTTGAAGAGGCATGTATGCTGGACCAGTTGAGCGGCGGACGACTCGAGCTTGGCATCGGACGCGGCTCACTTCCAGTGGAATTGGGCTATTTCGGGGTCAGTGCCGACGCGGCACCAGGGCGTTATGCAGAGGCCAGTGAAATCCTTGTTAAAGCCATGCGAGGCGGCTCGGTCTGCTACGAGGGGGACCACTTCCGGTTGGATGACGTTCCATTGACGCTAACACCTCATCAGCGACCGCACCCCCCGACATGGATCGCCGTAAATCAACCTGGCTCGGCAAGCTGGGCCGCTGAGATTGGCGCGAACATCGCAAGCATCGGACCTGCATCGTCTGTTCGAAGGGTTACTGATGCGTACCGCTCACGTCGAGAGCTGAGGTTCAGACGCGAATGCCAAATCGCCATTTCTTGGCTTGCTCCGCATGGTTGTGGCCGGCAGCTCTGAAGCAGACGCTTATGCACTCGCTGCGCCGGCTTACGATCATTGGCTCAAGAGCTTCAAGTTCCTTTATGAGCGCAACAACATCCCCACTCCGCCGAACCTCCCCCTGACCTTCGATGCAGCAATCGAGAGCGAGTTGTGCGTTGCCGGGACGGCCGCTTCGATTCGACGCACTCTTCTTAATCATCTTGAAGAGGCGGGCGCCAATTACCTTCTTTGTCAGCTCGCATTTGGGGACCTCTCTCGGATGCTTCATTGAACACGGCGACCATCATTCGGTCGGAAGTCGCCGCGGGAGTTGGTTGAACATGACGGTCCGCTGTACAAGCCTCGTCACGCGCAACGTCAAACGCTGGCGGGATGTCCGTATGCCTTGCAATAGTCGCCGCTGGCATGTTCGAGGCCGACAAGAGCCTCCACGATAGAAGGCGCCATAAGCGGTTGTCGCTCCTGCGTGCGACGCTTCAAGGCTCGCCACGATCGCATGACGATCATCGCGGTTGTCTACGTCACGAGGGCGGCGCAACATTCATTCTGGCAACGTCGGCCCGACGTTCAACAGCTATTCTGACATCCCCTATCTAGCATGCACACTTACTTGTTCCTTGTGGCGCAGGGCTCATCAAGTTAACGCACGTACAGCGCACTCAGAAAAAAAATACAACCGTAGTGCTAAGCCGGTTTTGGAGTGCCTGCCGATCAGCGACGAGTTTGTTGAGGTGCAACGGCTCGTGTTCGGGTCGCTCTCCTTGCGCCAATCGTAGGACCAGCGCTCTCGTACCGTCCACGACAAAGACGCCGCAATCGTAGCTGTTCTGCTGCTGCGCCATGTCAGCTGGCTTTAAGCTGAAGCCAAGCCGTTCTCCGAGCTTTGCTGCGCGCTTGTCGTTGATCCCCGGACGGAGTCGTAGTGATAGGCGACCGGCCGTTGCCTGTCCCTGCGATCGACGAACAGCAGCGACCAATGATTACCGCGCTGGTTAAGACGGTCGGCATCGTTCATTGGCAGAAATAGGAAGTCGGCTGTATCATTACCATTCCGATCGATGAGGAGCTGGAGTGTGCGTCGCGCGTCGCTATCGGTGGCCGCCAAGCGAAGCTGATAATGGGCAACCATGGGATCCACGAGCTGCGTCCGGGCGGCCAGACCCGGATGGTTCGACTGCAACCACTGCTCCAGCAGCTCGTAATCCCTATGGATATGCTCATCGCCCAGCCATTGCGTGTCCTCAAGCACCAGCCCACGGTCCCGGGACAAGGCTGTCGGATCCAGAGCCGCGCTCTGAGCATCCGAAGAGATGGTCGGAAACGGCCGCACAGAATTAACCTCATCGCTTATCCCAGACGGCGTGGGCGTAGTCAGATCAACCAAAGAGAGACCGCGGTAGATGCCGGTTGGAGTCCGGCCGGAGAGCGCGGGCGCAAAGTGAGCATCATCGCGCAGCTCGGACGGCGTCGGCGCATTCAGATCAACAAATGACGCAAGCCCGCCGTAGGTATCTGAGCGACTTCTGGCAGAGGGCGCTGGCCCAAAGTGGGCATCATCGCGCAACTCGGACGGCGTCGGCGGGTTCAGATCAACAAATGACGCAAGCCCGCCGTAGGTGTCTGAACGAGCACTGGCAGAGGGCGCGGGCGCAAAGTGAGCATCATCGCGCAGCTCGGACGGCGTCGGCGCATTCAGATCGACAAGTGACGCAAGTCCGCCGTAGGCGTCTGAATGAGCACTGGCAGAGGGCGCGGGCGCAAAGTGAGCATCATCGCGCAGCTCGGACGGCGTCGGCGCATTCAGATCAACAAATGACGCAAGCCCGCCGTAGGTATCTGAACGAGCTCTGGCACAGGGCGCGGGCGCAAAGTGAGCATCATCGCGCAGCTCGGACGGCGTCGGCGCATTCAGATCAACAAATGACGCAAGCCCGCCGTAGGTATCTGAGCGACTTCTGGCAGGGGGCGCGGGCGCAAAGTGAGCATCATCGCGCAGCTCGGACGGCGTCGGCGCATTCAGATCGACAAGTGACGCAAGTCCGCCGTAGGTGTCTGAACGAGCACTGGCAGAGGGCGCGGGCGCAAAGTGAGCATCATCGCGCAGCTCGGACGGCGTCGGCGCATTCAGATCAACAAGTGACGCAAGTCCGCCGTAGGCGTCTGAATGAGCACTGGCAGAGGGCGCGGGCGCAAAGTGAGCATCATCGCGCAGCTCGGACGGCGTCGGCGCATTCAGATCAACAAATGACGCAAGCCCGCCGTAGGTATCTGAACGAGCTCTGGCACAGGGCGCGGGCGCAAAGTGAGCATCATCGCGCAACTCGGACAGCGTCGGCGCATTCAGATCAACGAATGGCGCAAGATCGCCGTAGATGTCTGAGGCAGCCCTAGCAGCTGATGGCGACGCGCGTTCTCGCATCTCCAGTCGTAACAGGGCCCAAGCTCCCTGGCTCGCGGTGGTTCGGGTTGCGGGAAGCGACTGCGGCGGGCTGGGCCGCACAGCGCATAACCCGGCTGGCAAAGCCGACTGCTCACGGGCTTGCAGCCCAACGGCTTGGTTCGCCTCGACGAGTTTTAAGTAGCTCCGAAGATGCGACAAATCGGGACTATGTAATCTGCGTCCAGCCAGTTGGAACGCTTCCACATCGTTGTGCAGCGTTAACTGCTCCTTGCTAGAGCTGTTAAGTCGGCCAGCTATGCTCTGCTTGCCACCTTCTTTAAGCCACGCACTCAGGGCACGAAGACGTCCAGCCCGCTTCTGCGCAGCTTGCCTTAGCTCCGCAGTCGGAGTTTTAAGATCTTTCAAGGCTTGGCCAAGCGCACCATCGATCAGGGCGGCGTCTTCGGGATGGGGAGCCAGGTAACGAGGGCGACCAATGCCACGGCGTTCGAGTCCTTCGGCTTCTTCACACCCGGGCAAGACCGCCCTGAGATCATTCAGCGCCGATTTAAGCCGTTTCTGAGGATCCCGCCCCAGTCTCCTGTACACCGAAATTTCATCATCTAGTGGACCGCCTCGCAACCGAGAAGCCAAAGTGCCCTTATTGTTAGCTTGGAGCCACCGAGCAAAATTCCTAAATCCGGAAAGAGAGTTACTGATGGCGCCTGAGGTAACCTCGCGTTCCTCGGCCTTAACCCGGAACTTTGCCAAGAGATCCGCGTCTTCGGCAGGGAGGTCCTCCGTCATCTGCTCTAAAGACGGGAGGCTTCCGGGCGCAACCTTGTTCAGCTGTCCAACTACAGCAGGGCGCCCACCATCCCTGAGATAGTCCTGCACATCAGCGACAAAAGAACCATGGCCAGGAGAATCAGGGTTAAACCGGCCGGATATCGGGCTCCGATTTTCTTCGCGCAGCCAGCGGCTCAAATGGTGCAGATCACCTACCATTCTCTTGACGGTCCTCTCGTGCGTCTTCGCATTAAGGGCCGCTTTCTTGAAGGTGGCAACAAGCCTCTTGTCCTCGGCAAAGGGCTCGGAGCGGTCGCGCTTGGCGCCTACGCGGACCTCCGCCGGCTGCTGTCCTCTACTGTTCGGCCGTGGGCCCGGTCCGCGCGCCGCCGCCTCCGCGCCACCCAACGGGACGCACCCGGGGCCGCTCCGGATCTCTCCGCCGTGCTGCTCAGACGAAGTGTGTTGCAATTGGCCGAAAATGCTGCTCAAAGCTCGCTTGCAGACTTGCGTCGGCGGCCCGTTGCTCTAGCGGCAAATCCGTATTCTGCTCCGGGAAGCCTAGCACAAACGGGTTCAACTGCTGATGATTGAACCGCGAACGATCCATACCGATCTCTATTCCAAAATATAAGCTGCGGAGTGCCCTGACGTTTCGTCTGCTACCCCAAGCGACGATCACCATCCGCATCGGACTTTGTACTAGGTAAACGAGCTTACGAGAGGCTGACCAGTCAGCACGAAAGGGTTTCCTCCAGTTCCATACGCCGGCTTGGCTCGGTGAGGAGGAGAGGTCCGTGGACCGCGATGTTCCTGTTTCTGTTGGATTTCTGAGGGGGTCGAGGTTGCAACCCTGAGCCGGTAGGTTCGGGGTGCTGATTGCAAAAGCAGACCAATGCCCTGACGAGAGATGACATAGTGGCTGCTTGGCCAGCAACCGGGGCTGTGAGGAAGGCTAGGCGGAAATGGAGAGTTTCGTTCGGTTTTGTCTTGCAGCAGGGACGAAAGCATTCCGCACCATCGATGGAGGCGGACGTAACGGCTGCCTGCGGGCCGCGCGGAGATCGCGAGGCGGCCACCGCTGGGGCCGAACGCCTTCATCGAGCCAATTGCCGTGCTGATCGCGACTCCAAACTCCTTGGCCGCTTGATTGCCGGACACCCCACCCCTGATCGCGGCCACGACACGCTTCCAAAGGTCAAAGAATAACGTTTTCCGATCCATGCTGATCTCTGTCCAGATGGTGAACCAGAAACGCACTGATTTGCCGAATCTTGAGGTCCTGTGAGATCACGTGGCAGGCGCGAGCCGTGCTCTCTCGCGCGTGCGATCTCGTAAGCAGGAAACGCTTAAATCGTCCCAGCACCAAAGGGATTTGGATCCCATTTGCAGGTGAGATGCTAGAGTAGCACACAACGGCAACGGCGCCCTGCACTGGCGAAGTACGCGCGTTCTTGGACTTCGGCTCTCGAACATGGGCATCCCCGAGAACCAGCGATGGCGGTGCTTGCGATAGTGTTGTTTGGGAGAGGTAAGACTTGGCTCGGAATGTTAAAGATCGTGATCTGTGCCGGGTCTGAAGACCGAGCCGAGATGAGAAGTGTTAAGCACACGCATACGCGAACGGCTCGCGCGGGAAGTGGAGGCTCTCCGTTTAGATGCCGCTTTCGCGGTCTACTCGGACCGCAATTGCGTGAGGTCGATCCAGGCGCGTTCGCGGGCACCAGCGATCATCTGCCCACAAGCCACGCCCACGCGCGGTCGTCCAGCGGGCGATCAGGCAGTTGGGCCCCCATTGTCTTTGTCAGCGACGGTGATTGCTCCCCGCCCCCCGGCCGGACGCTGCGCGTACCTCTCAAGGCGCGCTTGAACTCACAACTATCGAGCGGCTCCGCAGATGGGCGCCGCTCTCGCGCAAGCAATGTCCGGCAATCGCTTCATCACTGTGTAGAACGCCCGCAGAACAGCGCTCAGTCTGATGGTAATGCTCGAAGTTCGCCACGACAGTTGATGAGCGGATTGCCGTCGCCTGGATACACCGCAATCGTTCGACCGACAAATATTCCATGCGTGCCAATGACCTGATGGTGGTGTAGAACGCATTCGAGAGCGCAGATTGCGCCTTGCAATAAAGGTACATCGAGACTTCCCTGGTCCCAGGGACCCGTGTCGAACCGCTGGACTCCTTTGGAGCCATCCCGGCCGGCGAACCGCAGAGCGATGTCCTGATGATCAATAGCAAGGAGGCTCACGCCAAACCTGCCGTTCGCAAGTATCGCATCATGTGTCCCGGAACTGAGATTAATACCAACCAGCAAACAGGGGGGTTCTATGCATATCGAGGTAATGGAACTCACCGTTAACCCACGCCGTTCAAGCGCCGTTCCTGTCGCCACGATGGCAACGCCGCTGGCCAGATTTCGCATTGCCTGGCGAAACTCGGCTGCCTCGATTGATTGAATCTCACTCATTAGGCAAGACAACCAAGGAACAGCATCCTACCTGTAGGCAAAGTGCAAGTTCGCGCCTTAACTCTGTGCAGACATTGTCTTGCTTGAGTCTCTCGGCGCGCTTGCCGTATCGACGGGCTTGAGACTTTGCGTGTCATTGATGCGCCCCACATGGCTCCAGCTTAGTTTTTTGAAAGCAGCGCGCGAGTTGCTGCCGTGAGGTCGGGCTGCCGCATTAGACTCTCGCCCACAAGGAAGGTTGCGATACCAGCTCGTGAGAGCCGCTCGAGGTCAGTGAACTCACAAATTCCGCTTTCGCTGACGATGAGTCGATCCTGCGGGATGAGTGATGCCAGCGCTTCACTTGTCTTCAGATTTGTCACAAACGTGCGCAGGTTGCGGTTATTGATGCCGATCATCTGCGAGCGTAGTTTTAGGGCGCGATCGAGTTCGGAGCGATCATGGATCTCGATCAACACGTCCATACCGTATGCTAAGGCGGCAGCCTCGAGGTCGTGGGCCGCCCCGTCGTCCAGCGCGGCCATAATCAATAGAATGCAGTCGGCACCACGGGCGCGAGCCTCGACCACCTGGTAAGTGTCGAAAATGAAATCCTTGCGCAAGACTGGTAGGTTTGTGGCGGCGCGCGCCGTCTCCATAAAATCGAGGTCACCCATGAAAGACGGTTTGTCCGTTAAGACTGAAAGGCAAGCCGCACCCCCTGCTTCATACGACCTGGCGAGTGATGGCGGGTGGAAGTTGGTGCGGATGAGCCCCTTTGAGGGCGACGCTCTCTTAATTTCAGCGATCAGGGCATAGCCACCCGACGCGTGCTTTTTGCGGATTGTGCTTAGAAAGCCTCGCGGAGATGGCGCGCACTTTGCGCGCGCGTCGAGTTCGGCACGCGAAAGCGCGCGCCTTGCCGCTGCAATTTCTTCACGCTTATACGTTTCAATTCTCGTCAGAATGTCGGGGTCAGTCATCTTGTCTATTCGGCGTTGGAGATTGCGACCAGATGCTTCAGGCGCGCTGCGGCGGCACCACTGTCAAGTGACTCCTGCCCGATAGCGACCCCTTGCTTCAAAGTTGTGGCCCGACCGGCCAGTATAAAGGCCCCTGCTGCATTCAAGAGAGCGACATCGCGATATGGACCTGGCACGCCCTCGAGTACGTTTCGTAGTGCAATCGCGTTAGTGTGGGGGTCCCCACCCCTCAGTTCCTCCTTTCCGTAACGGGGGAGCCCGGCTTCTTCCGGCGTCACCTCGAAGCTGCGAATCTGACCCTTGTCGAGGGCGCTGACAAAGGTAGGGCCGGTGAGCGTCATCTCGTCGAGCCCATCGCAGCCATGCACCACCCACGCCGATTCCGCGCCGAGCCTCATGCAGACTTCCGCTAAAGGCTGCACCCATTTGCGCGAAAACACGCCAATCATCTGCCGCTTTACCCCCGCAGGATTGCAGAGCGGTCCGACGAGATTAAAGATTGTGCGGGTCGCGAGCTCGACCCGCGTTGCGCTCACGCTTTTCAGTGCCGGATGGTGGTCCGGCGCAAACATGAACCCGATGCCGGCATCCCGAATGCAGCGAGCGACGCCTTCTGGCTTCAAGTCGATCTTCACGCCCAGCGATGTCAGTACATCGGCCGAGCCCGAGCGTGACGAGAGCGCGCGGTTGCCATGCTTGGCGACAGGAATGCCAGCGCCCGCGATAATAAAAGAAGTACATGTCGAGACGTTAACTGACCCCAGACCGTCGCCGCCCGTGCCCGCAATGTCGATCGAGTCGGCGGGCGCATTGACCCGCAGCATTTTGCCGCGCATCGCGGAAGCCGCGCCGGTGATTTCTTCAACCGTCTCGCCGCGCACCCTCAGCGCCAGCAGCAATCCGCCTATCTGCGAGGGCGTCGCCTGGCCCGACATCATAATGTCGAAGGCCAAGGCCATTTCCTGGTGGTCCAATGGGACGCCGCTGGCGACTTTGCCCATGATCAATTTGAGATCCATCACGTGCTCTTGAGCCTGTCGGAGTTGTTATTAGTAGCGCTTACGGAATTAAGCGGCGCGCTTATGCGCGACGTGGAAGACTGACGTTTGGCTCCGCTACAGCCTTCCGTCTGTCCGGCGCCACTTCTGGCCTCCACAAAGGCCGCGCCAATGACTGTTTGGCAACATCCAGTGAAGCGCGGGCCAACTGTAAGATGCTTCAGATCGCGTTTCCGGCACGCCCGCCACCCTCATTTCAGCATTCACGCGCGCGATGAGCCTAGCTGCGCCATTCGCGCGCACCAGTCGCTTTGCCTCACGATCGATCTTTAAAGCTTACAACTTGACACTGCGGCAGGTTCAAGCCATTTCGGCGAACGAGTTCGACGCCCACACACTCACAAACGTAAGCAGACGGGCGCCAACGCCGGCGTGCACGAGCTTAGCAAGCATTTGCTACACTATTCAGCCTCGACGCCATTCCGCCCCGCAATGAGCCTCGCGTACCGGACATTTGTCAGTATCTGCGCCGCGACTATTCCTTCGGGATGGTCACGTCAGCGACTGGCGGCGTAAAGAAACAGTGCTGCACTTCTCATGAGAGGAGAATATTCGCTCCCGGCCAGGATTTTGGATGGAACTACCTAGCGTGGCTCAGCTTAGACTCGTTCGGAATGGAAATCACCGAAAGTGAAGAATGCTTAGGAACCGATCTCGTCGATGGTGCAAAGAAGACGACAGACGCCTTCTCGATCTCGCTTCGAAAAACGAACCGCCGAAGAGAATTTCTATCCTGCTCGAGCGGAGCGAGCCCGCGGTCGCTCTGCGGCTCAAGAAGTTGCGATCGACAGCTTCCAGGTGCCAGCCTTGGCCCGAAGAGTTCGCCTGATTTGACTGCCGCGCGTAGCGGCGAGGTCAATCAGGTGAGATAAAGCGACGAGTAGTATTCGTCACAATCCGCCTCCTCTGGTGCGCGCTCCATTCCTTGTAAGACTTCTGGCGAGCTTCATTCCCTTCGCCCGCATCACGGCTCATGCGGGGACCATCGCGGCGGATATGGCCTTTCGAAACAGCCACCGAGGAGCGGACGATCATCATTCTGGCTGGTCAATTGAGCTGCAACGCGTGCGACGGAATTGAGACACTCCGCCTGCCCAAAGACCAGTGTTAGTGCGGCACATTTCGCTCACGGCAGGGCGATGGCAATTGCCGATGCCCTGACGGTGCATCCTTAAGACGGCAGGCATTCAGAAGAAACCCGCGCCGGTGCACTCGGCGGGGGCTCTGAAAGTCGATCACGCGAGGCTCGCGAACGAGGCGTCGCATCAAGGACCCGCACTCATTGGCCGCTCTGACCACTGGCTGTCTGCACCAGCGCCTTTACGTTCATGATCCGTATGGTCGACAAGATGTGCATCGCTTGCCGAAAGCGACACATCCGCGTTATTCGATGAACCGCAAACTACGCGCGCCTTCCCACTATCGGCCCTTCCCACTAGTCAGTCGGCCTCAGCTCCAATCTCCGTTAGCATGACGCATCAAAACGCTCTGCGCTTAGACAATTCCGTCGGACGTTCAGTAATGCGCGATGTTGGCCGAAGGTGAGCCATGTGCAAACGATACCGCTCACGCCTCGTCCGAGAACGCCATGCATGGGCAGCGTACCCAGCTGCCAAACCCACGAACAAAATCGGAAGAACTAGAAACAGCGTCATTGAGAAGCCTCTCTTTCTAAAGCAATCGCGCCTTTCGAAAAGGACAGCGAGGACATCATGAAACGTCCCTTTTGTTGTTTGTGTCGACACTACTTTGCGATTCTACAACTTGACGCAGGGTCCGGTTCAAGCCCCCGGAGGCTCTCGCCTTGAATATTATGCTGCTGCATTAGCGGCGGCCGATATGCTTCACTCAAGACCTGATCGCCTGAGACGTACTGATGATGTTCGACTGAGTTAGCGTAGCTGCCCAAATCGGAGGGATCAGCTCATTTGCACCACCTTGCTGGCCTGAAAACGAATCAGCTGCGCGGTGAGCTAGCCTTCCTGCTCGTGGAACATCCCATTCCGCCGCTCGTTCCTCGCCCAGCTTCGCTTTTGTGATGGCGCTGAGAGAGCGGATCTTTCCGTAGAGGCCAGATCAATTCCGCCACGGATTAATTATGATAGCCGCCCAAAGCGCCGGGCTGCGTCGAACCTTTGACCACGCCTGCAGCATGCTGCGCGTGGACGCAACAGCAGAGGCGACGGTTGATCGCGATCGGTCGCTTGCAGCTTGACGTGGGGCTTACTGATCCTACAGAAGTCGTAGACGGATACTCCTCGCAACTGCGATCCCAGGGCTGCGAAAATGAAGGTGAAAGAGCTTATTGAACTTCTATCAAGATGCGAGCAGGATGCTGATGTCGTCATCCCGGATTCGTTTTCACCGCGCGGGGCATTCGCTCTGGTGAAAGCCGTCCAGACGGGGTGGACCTATAATCCGCAGCTTGCGATCGATGATATGTCCTTTTGGATCGACGGGGTCGACCATGTTGAGCCGCCGCGCGGTAGCTATATAGCCCGTGGCGTCAGGTTGCTTGGTCCAAAATGTGGACCTGCACTCGCAATCCAATAGATCCACAGAAGCGGCTAACCTCGTTGAGGTAGCCGGCTTTAAGCCATTGCTTGCCTTCCATCGCCCTTAACGACGTTGTGGCGCGACTTAGCAGCCTTTTCTTTGCCGCTCGAGCGCTTTGGGCCGCGAACGCAAACAGATGTGCAATAAGACGGACCAGATCTCTTAGTCAGCGAATGATGCGTGGCACGTTGCTCCGGTGGCTAGCCGATCATTACTCCTCCATTGGAAGATCTTCGGGCCCCGAACAGGCGATGCCGATTGCGTTTATGGAGGAGATTTGTCGAAAGGTCTCTAAACTAAAACCATCGAGCCCTCGCGCGGACAGCGTTGGACGCTCATGTTTGGCTACTGGTGGCCCGGAAGGTGCGGACGCGGAGAGAAGGCACTGACGAGGCTATCGAGCGCCACACGCGTGAAGAGACCCGTAATTGGTCAGAGCCAATAGCTCGAAACAAGAAACAACGATGGTCGCATAAGTCAAATCAGCATTGCTGGCCGGCCTGTCAGGCTTTGTGGCGATGCTTACGCGCAGATCGGTCAATGAGGAACTCATCCAACTTTCGGCCGGCACGAAGTTGCGGGTCGAGCCAGCTGGGCAATTTACCACGCCCTGACCAGGTTTGTGCCGGGTTCTTTGGATTTCGATACTTCGGCCGCACAGGCGGGTAGGGCCGACGCTCAGGGGCGGGCCGTATGGGTTTGTCGACCGCTCCGAGGGTTCGCAGCCGCTCATCGAGTCTGACCTTTTCCGCTGTAATCCGTTGTGTTAGAGCGGCGGACACCTTCTCGTGGAGATTCCACAACTCGTCGACACTCATGGACTTCAGGTCATTCATTTTCATTGCGATCTGCCAGCGCGAGAACTTTCATCAACCAAATAGTCTCGCGCGAATTCATCCGCAAGCGCTATCGCCAGTGAGCGAAACGAATAACCACTTTAAGAAGCATCTGCTTGCCCTGACGCCCTGACCAGAATCGCGCTGTCGCATCACGCAGCCGCGTGATGCGACAGCTGGCCGCAAAGAAGGCGGAGACCGCTAACAGCCCGTATTCCTAAGCAATACATCACCCTCCACTTCGCGGGAAAAGACCCTTACCACTTCGAATGAAGGTAGGAGGTCCAGAATGGCGTGCAGGGTCAGCTGCCCTTCATAAAGCTCGCGGTCGCTATACTCCGTGTAGATGAACCGCGTATTGCTTAAGGTCCGCCTGCCGCCAGTGATGACATCCGACTCCGCCCCCTGGACATCCATCCAGATCAAGTCAACCTTGCTTATATCCGCCTCACTCGCCCAGTCATCCAACCTTCGCGTTTCAACGGAGATTGGTTGATCAAATCGAACCCACTCATACTCAGCAAGGTGGTTCTTTGGCCGGCGTATTGAACCGGAGAGGTCCCATTCGCGCACCTCTCCATCTGCATTGCTGGGGTGGAATTCAATCTGTCCATTGCGATCGCTGATGGCGATCTCAAACAGCCTCACGTTGTTGAGATCCGGTTGCATGTTCTTTTTAAAGCGGGCCAGCGCACGGGGATCCGGCTCAAAACAATAGAACAGCGCCTCGGGGCACAGCTCGAGAAACCGTTTCGTATCAGTTCCATCGTTACAGCCTATATCTAAGATAACAGGGCTTGGATTTCCCAGAAGGGAAACAAGCTGCTGGTGTACATCTAAAGATGAGGTCGATTCTAACATGCGCTGTGGTCCTCGTGCGCGAATTGCGTTATCGCCGCCGGTACACTCTTTCTGAACAATGACCTCATTTCACTGAACCTCTCCTCTACTTAAGGCACGTGCGTTTCTTGCCGTGCGATTGTCAGCCAACGCGCTGGCGCTCTTCGTTCGATCGTCTTTCAATGCGCTGGAAAAGCGGAATCGTTAGGCCAAACGATTTGAGTTTCGGCGTGGTTGACATCCTTATCCCGTTCGCGGCCCAGGAGCGGGCTCAACCGGTGCCCGCACCACGGGATCTCGAAGCTGGCATGCCCATATTAACGGGCGCCCTCGAAGCGTCATTCGGTTTGAGTGTCGATTTGATGCACGCGAGCAGTTCGCTATTGTTGAGCGGCTTACGCAGGAAATGCGACACGCCGGCTTGCATCGCGCCCACACGGCTGTCGTCGTCTGGGGCAGCCACAAGTAGAATGGTGGGAATTACTTTTCCGAATGCGATGAGCTGCTCGTATAGTTCGTGCCCACTTGCGGTCGGTAACTCCATGTCCGCAATCAAACACGACGTGCTGATGTAGCCTTTTGAGCTCAGGAATTCATCGGCACTCTGGAAGAGCTCTGGCACGCAGCCGGCGGAGATGAGCAGGTTCAATAGTGGTTCTTGAACCGATCCATCGTCGCACACGACGGAGACGACATCGAGCTTGTGGGCCATTCGGACGAGATCTAGGAGTGACCTCGTTTGCACTTTCGGCACGATCTGACCGCACGGCACTCGATCCTTCTGAAGCAGCATTTAGACACCTGCAATCGACAGTTCTCGACTTCGCCGCGAGGCTAGGACGGGAGCACCGGAAGGTTCAATCGAACGGAAGTAGGTGGCAGAAGTCGAATTGGTTGGGACATCTATACGAAGGTTTGCTGACGGCGGTCGACCAGGCGCCTCTGGCAAGTTTTTGCGTGAGCCGCCGAGAAGACGTCGCCTTGATGGGCGACCGCCCTCGATGCTCGCGGCGAACCTGAGAATTCTTCTCGGTGCCATCCTGATATACCTGAATTCGTCTTTGAAGTGTTTTTCTTATCCGCCGTTCTCGGTAGCTCGTAAAATCGATTGTATCGATAGAACATATCCGAACAGTGGATGGGTCCGCATCATGGGCAAAAGTGGGCGATGACTACGAGCACGGACCGCGAGCGCGAACGATTACGGATCCATGTCGCAGTTCTTGAGAACCGCGAAATGGATCGAGGTAACCGTCAGTGCTTTCTGCCCACGGACCGCCGTGCGGCGCACCTCCTTTACGGGAAGATGCGCCTCAATTCTTGATCGCGCCCTCTCCCTCAAGACAGGTCCAACGGGTCGGGGTCATCCGACCCGTATTTGTGCAGCGAGCCTAGCCGCTTCGGATGGACCAATCCCGACTATGCCGACGAGCCCCGAGGGTGGCGTTGGGATTTCCTGACTAGTCGGCCTCCAGAGATGCAGACAGTATCGGTTGTTATTCACGTATTCGGAGCGGGGCGGATGAAGCTGCATCACGCACTCTTCCTCATCCCAAAATAGATCCTTGACGAAGCACATCTCTTGCCAATTCGGACAGCGCCGCGGTATCGAAACGGAGACGTGTTCCCAACCCGGGTGGAGCAGTCCAATAATCTTGAGTTCACAGCCGCACGGCCCCTGCACAATGAAGAGACCGCAAGGGCCTGATCCCGGTGCACTGGCGAATTGTCCATATCGTACACGACCGTCCTCGAGCTGGTCCCCTATTTGTGCTCGCATGCTACCTCCTTTGCCGCGCAGATACACTGTTCTGGCGTAGATCACGTTCTGCCCAGGCCTTCGCCTTCAGACGAGCACTGCCGAACAATGCTGTTACGTCCCTTCTAATGTGATGATCTGTAAGCGGATGTGGCAGGGAGCCTTTCCTGGGATGACGCCGTGCAACTTTCCTGACTGACGAGACCATTCTGCTTCCTGATCCGTTCACTCTAAGCATCAATGTGATGCGTCATTATTCCGCGCGTTCAGCTCTGCTCTGGCGTGCCTCGTCCTGATTTGGACCAAGGCGCCATCGCGTCCACACTGGGTAGATACGCCCCAGATGCAACGACAGGGAGCGCCACGCACCACTTCTGTTGGCTTGTTCGATCGATCGATTTGAACGCGCCGATCTCGCTTCGGGGTTCCCAGGCACCAGAACCAACGCGCTAGTTCACCGATAGCGACCAGCGGCGACCTTGACCTCGAGCTCCGTTGTCGTTCGCTGCAATGCTTCGAGCATCCGGGCCGAACGAAACGGTCGCGCCGCGTTCGCCCTCAAAGGCTCCTTCCGCCATTGGCGGCCACGTGCGGGCGCTTCGATACGAACGCTGCGACCATAGCGATCCTGATCTCGCTTGTGCCCTTCATCGCGCATTGATTTGAACGCTCTTTACACGTGTTTGATCCCCCGCGAGGCCGCCAACTCTCTCCGAGCGCCGACGACATCGACCCGCGTGTCGCCGTGAGGTCGATCTCGATTGTCTGCAGTCCTACAACCTGACGTAACGTCAGATTCAAGCCCACGCCAAACCCTTATGCACGACCGGCCATCCCACCAGCTTGGTGAATCCCACGCTTACTCATCAACACACGGTAGCGGCTGCGGAGATGCCAGATACAAGAGCAGGTCTGGCGCGACTTCAAACCGCCAAGCATTTGACCAGCAGTTCCAATTCGGCCACGACATCGCTAAGACATGGCGCGAGCTAAGAAAGGGGACGGCTCATGCAAGCGTGGCGGACGGTCGCCGGAGCAAATCAACTCAGTCGGCCCCGGTGGAGGGTTGCGCACCTTGCACCTGAATAGTGTCGCCTCCAGATACCCCTTGGGCTCCATCGCGAGCTAGCGCCGATGTCCATGAGCTTAAGAAATCGGCTACGTCCGGCTCTCCTAGTATCTAGATATCGAAATCCGCTGGCTTCTTGGCTTGGCAGCGACATTCGAATCTGTAGGTTACCCTCCGGTCATGCCTAGGTCATCAGCCCCCGGATTGCCGCCACGTGCCGATTCGGCTATCCCAATGTCCGGTGCGTAACGCCCCCTAGTCTATCCTGATTTGCTGATGCTCGTGGGATCGATTTTGGCAGACGCGCCCATTGAGCTTCTTCCGGTCGAGCTCGCCCTCCCACCAGGCGACGATCACGCAGGCGACGCCGTTACCGCAGAGATTGGTTAGTGCGCGGCATTCACTCATGAATTTGTCGATGCCGAGCACGATCGCCATACCCGGCACGAGCCGCGGATCGACCACCGCGAGCGTCGCGGCGAGCGTGATGAAGCCTGCGCCCGTGATGCCGGAGGCGCCTTTTGAGGTCAGCATCGCCACCACCAGGATCGTCAGTTGCTGGCCCAAGGTGAGATCGAAGCCAAGCGCCTGCGCAATGAAGAGCGTCGCCAACGTCATGTAGATGTTGGTGCCATCGAGGTTAAACGAGTAGCCGGTGGGCACCACGAGACCGACCACCGATTTGGAGCAGCCGAGGCGTTCCAGCTTTACCATCAAGGATGGCAGCGCGCTTTCCGACGACGAGGTGCCGAGCACGATCAATAGCTCATCCTTGATGTAGGCCAGGAAGCGAAAGATCGAGAAGCCGGCGAATCGCGCGATGGTGCCGAGCACAATGAACACGAACAATGCGGCTGTGACGTAGAACGTCGCGATCAGCCCGAGCAGGTTGAGGATCGCGCCGGTACCAAACTTGCCAATCGTGTAGGCCATCGCGCCGAACGCCCCGATCGGCGCTGCCCGCATCACGATCGAGATGACGCCGAACACAGCATGGGCCGCATCGTCGATGAAGTTGCGGATCGCGTGGCCGCGCTCGCCGAGGCCCATGATGGCGAATCCGAACAGCACCGAGAACAGCAGCACTTGCAGGATCTCGCCTTGTGCAAAGGCCCCGACAACGGTGTCGGGGATGATGTGCAGAATGAGGTCGACGGTCTTCTGCCCCTCGGCCTGCTTGGCGTAGTGGGCGACCGCATTCGCGCTCGCCGCCGCACTGCCAAAGCCGGCACCCGGCTTGACCAGATTGCCGACGATGAGCCCGATCAGGAGTGCGAAGGTCGATACAATCTCGAAATAGACCAGCGCCTTCACGCCGATGCGACCAACCTTCTTTGCGTCCTGGATATGGGCAATGCCGGAGACCACGGTACAGAAGATGATCGGGGCGATCACCATCTTAATCAGCTTGATGAAGCCGTCGCCCATTGCCTTGACCCAGTCGTTGGTGGCGACCGAGGGCCATAGCCAGCCGACGATGGTGCCCAGCACAATGGCGATCAGCACCTGTACGTACAGACTCTTGTACCAAGGCTTCATGGGACGCACCACGACGCGAAAACCGAAAGACATTTCAACGGATCATCGCTCCAACCCCACATCGGAAGAGCGCGCCAGGGCTGCAAGGTCAGTTTCAAGCTTCGGCCGGTGCTTGAAAATTGCGTCGATCAATGCCGACACAGGTTGGTCGGCCCCCTCGACGAGCATCGCCTTCTCCGCGCGCTTGGAGGGGGCGAAAACGCGCTTGACGATAGTCGGCGAGCCCTTAAGACCACATTTCGAGATATCTGCAATACCGGCATCATGTGCATTCCATTTTACGATGTCAGTACGCGCCGCGCGCAGCGCATCCACCATTCCACCTCGCCGGATCTCATTTGTCGCCTCGAGCATGGTGATGAGACATGGAAGCTTTGTACGCAGCACCTGTACGCCGCCTTCCGAACGTCGCTCCACCTCGATTGCGCGGGCCGCCAGATCCAGGCTCGTGATTCCGGCGACGTAGGTGAGCTGAACCACGCCAAGCCGCTTGGCAATACCAGGCCCAACCTGCGCAGTGTCGCCATCGATCGTCTGCTTGCCAGCGAATATGAGGTCTGGCGGGCCGTACTCTTGTCCGATCTTACGAATGGCCGCCGCCAGCGCGTAAGTCGTTGCCAGCGTATCAGCGCCTGCGAAAACACGATCGGTGAGCAATACAGCGCGATCTGCGCCGAAGGTCAGCGCTTTTCGCAGCGAGTCCTCGGCGGCTGGAGGGCCCATGGTGAGAACAGTGATCTCGCCGCCAATCTTGTCGCGCAGCTCCATGGCTGCCTCGAGCGCAAACAAATCGTAAGGATTGACGATTGTCGGTACGCCCTGACGCATAATGGTGTTCGTTACGGGATGGACGCGAATCTGCCGCGGAATCCGGAACCTGCTTTATGCAGACGACGTTGTGCATCGGCTATCTCTCCAATAGCTGTAGGGAATTTGGACTGACGAAACGGCAGATCTCACACCGCGAGACAGGCATCCAGCACCAGAGGATGGTGTGAGTGGATTGGCGTTGTCTCACTGTGGGCGACGTTTTGTGGCTGCAACGCAACAATGCCGACGATGCGCCTCAGATACGACAATGGCCTTCGCATGTTTAGGCCCGCATGCGACAAGCGATACTGCGACTGCGGTTGGTCCAGGCGTTCCATACGACTATCCCTTCGGACGGCCTTCAATATTGGGCCGTCTCAAGTTTTTGAATTGCCGCCAGGCCGATGCAAGTCTGGCTCAGAGAGCGAAACAGGGCGGGCCTGACGCACGAGCGGGGGCGCGCCGGCCCGCCCCCACATCACCAGGCTGGGTGGCGATGCGACGCTGAACAAAGCAAGTGGCGTGCCGCAACTGAGAGCGCTGCATTCACAAGCAATTCGAACGAGAATTCTCGAAGGGACAGCTTTTATGAACAAAAACCCATCCGAACTGTCACTAACGCAACAATGCCCGTCGCCTCCGACGTAGGCTTGGCAACGGCGTGCCGCCACGGCAACCCACTGCGCGTAGTTTTTCATCAGAAATGTTTGCGAGTTCGGAAATCAACGCGCGTGGCGGCGGCCGTGCAATTCGAGCTCAGTCAAAACGTGAATTCCGAGCTGCTTCGCGAGGCGGTGGGCTCGGACTGCGCAGCAATCCGAGCCCATAGCCTCAGCAATCCAAAAAGCGCGGTTGTTCGGCTACAAACGCAGTTTAGATGGAGACGCTCTTAAAGCGCATTGATGTCGCTCAAGAGCTGAGGGTCGGCAGGCCGGAGGGTAAAAACACATCGCAGATATCGGCCCACCGGATCATGCAACAGGATGCCACGTGCATTTCAAGAGTGCGCCTGCGCCCGAACAGCCTTTGGACAATTTCGCACGAACGTTCTTCGGGATTGAATTGTACGTAGGGTCAAGTTGTAGGAATAATTCAATGAGGTCCTTTTCTCCGCGACCTCCGCTAAGCGGTTCAACTTCGCCACCAACTCTACGAACCGGACAGGCAGATCTCCCGCATCCGGCTCTCGGACAAGACCTCACGCCTTCACCCACGGCTGGTCGCGACCAAGCGCGGTTAGACGTACGAGCCCGAAGTGCCCGTAAAGGTGCGAGAGTGGATAGGTCCCGCCCCTGCGTCGCCTGACCTTGTGCTGTAGCAACGCGGACGACGCACATTCCAAGATCGTGACACAAATGACGCTGAAACGGATTGTGCCCTTGGCCTTCTCGACCGGATGACCTTGTTTTCATAGTTGGATATTCGATAGCCCGTCGTGTGGGCGGTCGCATGTTCCCCTTTCTCTGTTTGTCAGAGTGCTGAGCACGGTGGGTCGACGTTGATATTTCGACCTTCCAATCAAGACCCGTAAAGGCTAGTCGCGGCATCGATAACTATGCGCAACCAGCTTTACGTGAAACGAACCGCAACGTTCGAGCTCAAGGCAACTTCTTGAGCGAAGATGCGTAATAACGCCAAACAAGCGAGCCGGAGATACGATGGCAACAGTTGCACGCCTGGTTGAACGGAGCACCTATGGAAGGCATTGATTTGTTTGTAATCGTCATAGCCGGAATAACCTTGGGCGGCTTGGCCGCTGCCATCGCACATGAGATGTCGGAGCGTCGGTTGTATTGGTGGGAACACCTCGCCCTGTGGACCGCCTCAATCGCCCTGCTCTGCTTCATCGTTCGCATAATGGGCGCGACTGAGGCTTGATCGCGAAATACAAGTAGGCAGCGATCGCATGAGCACGACCCGGGCCGAAACAGGGAATGCTTGACCACGAGAGCGGCAAGCCGCCGCGAATCGTTCCCTGTCCTTGATCGTTGGCATCGTCCCACCCGTTTCGGTGCAACCACGCGCCTAGACTCTCGGTCAGAGCCAAGGAGTTGGTCCGAGAGCGTTGGTGCGATCTCTACGTAACGCGCCACATGCGCTCAGCGCAAAGAACGGCCAAATATCGCAGAGGCCGGATAATGGCTTCGATCGCTTTTCCTACTTGTGGCATAAGCCAAGTCCGACGGCCTTTGCTGAGAACGATAAACCTTGAGCGGCACACCATCCTCGTCAGCGGGAAGCAACAAGGCGCGGCGACCAGTCGCAGCCGAAACTATGAGCACAGAGCACGGGACTGAGACATTAAGACGCAACTTTCCGACGCGGCTAAATTCAGCGTTCACCTCGCCTGCACGAATTTCTCGATGCCTGATCGGCCTCTCCTTGCTCGGAGGCCGATTCGTTCGTTTCCGGCGGCAGCTGCGCAACCACCGGTCGGCCTTCCATCAGATCGAGGACGGCACGCCCCTCTTCAGTGATACGCCAGCCACCGTTCACCCGCTCAATGAGCTTCTGGGAAAAAATGTCGAGGTTCTGGACACGGGCGGCCATTCTCGCCGTGCGCTCGGCCCACTCTCGACCGCTCGTCGCTAGAATCGCCATGTCGCGCTTAAGCTCCGCCATCGACGCGAAGCCGTCCGGATAGCTCACAAGGATCTTTAGGACGGTAACTTGGAAATTCACCTGAGTGAGACATCATATTGTCCGCGCCTACCGCCACATGGTCGGTGCTTCGCGAAGCGCTTCGACACCAATCTGTTTAAGGCGGCTGGGCGTCTTTTCACCCCTGGTGGCGGCTTCGAGAAGCCTAGCGGCAACATGTGCACGGACCCCTGTTTCGTAGCGGGAGATGTTCGCGCAGACCTCATCAAGGATAGCGCGCAGAAGCTCGGCGGTAGCCGAATCCAGCATTTGGAGATCCCCCTTGCCCTCATGATCAGATAATCGGATCGCAGGTTCTTAAATTCAAGTGGGATAGATCACGACTTCGCTTCTACTACTGTTTTATCCGCGCGTGCGCCAACTTCTAGGCGGATCGCGCTAGCAATGCCCTGAATTGCCTTCGCTGATTTGGCGTTGGTTTACCGCCTCATTCTCTCTAGCTACCCGCACAAAGGTGCGCCCAACAGTTTGGAGTTGTTATTGCGGGCTGGCCAACGCTTCCATTTGGATCGATGCAAGGAGTCCTATTTCGGCGCATTATTTCCGCGCCTGATCGCCCTTTTTCGACGGATTTCACTTGCTCGCTCTGACCGTCATCCTCACAACTTCGATATCTTCTATCGCCTCTGAGATTGCGACGCCGAAATAACATCGTGACGAGCCTACGATCGCCGACAGTGTGGAAACTGCGGAGCACCTAGGGTTGGATCGGCACGCTCGGAGCGACTGTCCTGAACTTCTGCATGGCCAAAATCTAGAAAGGGGCTAAAAGCTCTGCAAAATCATTGTCGTAAGCGTCCAATATCAGCGTCTATTGTTCTTCAGCGGCCTTTTGTTTATCACCTGGTCGGTTTTGCCCCTCGAACAGAGCTCTGGCCGAATACGTACGACCGGTTGGTGAACGAGGGTACGGAAACTGATCAGTTCGCTTGTATAGGGTACACTTTGACTAACGAGAACTCTCAACGGCGGGTCGCTCTGATCACCGGCGTGACCGGGCAGGATGGCGCCTATCTCACCGAATATCTAATGTCGCTCGGCTATGTCGTGCATGGCATCAAGCGGCGGTCATCTTCCTTCAACACCGCGCGCGTCGATCATCTCTATCATGACCGGCATGCCGGGAATGTGCCGTTTCTCATGCACTACGGCGACATGACCGATTTCGACCAACTTGATCCGCTTGATCCAGCAGATTAGGCCGACCGAAATCTACAATCTGGCCGCCCAGAGTCTATGTCGGTGTTAGCTTTGAAAGCCCGGAATATACCGCAAACGCCGACGCGATTGGCGTGCTGCGCCTGCTCGAGGCGATCCGAATTCTTGGCCTTGAGAAAGAGACGCGCTTCTACCAGGCGTCTACGTCCGAGCTTTACGGCCTTGTTCAGGAAATCCCCCAGAAGGAGACCACTCCGTTTATCCGCGCTCGCCCTATGGTGTGGCAAAACTCTATGGCTACTGGATTACGGTGAACTACCGCGAAGCGTATGGCATGTTCGCAAGTAACGGCATTCTGTTCAATCACGAAAGCCCAATCCGCGGCGAGACCTTTGTTACTCGCAAGATCACCCGCGCCGTCGCCCGCATTGAGGTTGGACTTGAGGATACACTTTATCTTGGCAACCTCGAGGCCAAGCGCGATTGGGGCCATGCACGCGATTACGTCGAGGGCATGCACATGATCCTGCAGGCCGAGAAGCCCGACGATTTCGTGCTCGCAACCGGCGAGACGCGGTCGGTGCGCGAGATGGTCGAACTCGCCTTTGCGGAGGTCGGCCACCGCATCGAATGGCGCGGCAAGGGCGTAGAGGAAACTGGCGTCGATACCAAGAGCGGTAAGACCGTGGTCAGGATCGACCCAACCTATTTCCGGCCGACGGAGGTCGATCTTCTCATAGGAGATGCCAGCAAAGCACGCGAACAACTCGGTTGGAAGCCGAAGCGCAGCTTTGCGCAGCTCGTGCAGGAGATGGTCGCAAGCGATCTTGCCGAGGCGAAGCGGGAAGCGGAAAATGCCAAGCGTACGGTTTGAGCCGAAAGGGAAGGCAGTCTATGTAGCGGGCCGTCGCGGCATGGTCGGCAGGGCGCTCACGCGTCGGCTCGCACAGGAGGAGGTGCGGCTCGTCACGGTGGAGCGGCGCGAGGTCGATCTGCGCGACAAAGGCATTCGGCTGGTTCGCCCAGACGCGGCAACAGTTGGTATTTCTGGCTGCCGCCAAGCTCGGCGGCATCGTCGCCAATAACACGCTGCGCGACGAACTCTTTTACGACAACATCGCGATCGCCCGAACGTCATCCATGCTGCCATCTGAATGGTGCCGAGAAGCTGATGTTCCTGGGCTCGTCCTGCATCTATCCAAAACTTGCTTCCCAGCCGTTGCGCGAACACATGGTGCTGTCCAGCCTGCTTAAGCCGACGAACGAGCCCTATGCGGTCACCAAGATCGCCGGGATCAAGATGGTGGAAGCCTATCGCAGTCAGTACGAAAGCGACTTCATCAGCGTGATGGCGAGCAACCTCTAGGCGACAACTACCACCCCGAATATAGCCATGTGGTCGCAGCTCTGATCCGCCGTCTCTTCACTACGTCAACAAACGGCTACTCTTGATCGCCAAAAATAGTCGATTGGCATCTCAAAAGCTAAGCATCGGGATATTGTAGAGACGTGTTCTGTGCAAGCATCACAGCTTGATCGCTTGGTACCACTTGGACCGCGGAGACCCTTGCGCTGTCACCTCGCAATCTCGTAAGGGGACGTGACATGTCCCGCGAGCATGGGAGTGGCAGCGCAATTGGATTGGCCGGAGACTCTGGGGATCTAATTAATCTTCCCACAACCGAAACGAAATTGTTCTGGCGTTATCAGCGGCCGTGCACGCCAAGGCTACAGTCAATTCGGCTTAAAGACAAACTCACAGGTGAGCTGAATGGCGTCCGCTGTGGCATCGTCTATGGCATGGATCGCCACACAGCAGCGCTATCACAAAGGCTTGCGCTGCTGTGCAACTCAACAATCGTGAGAGAGCGACTTCAGCACAAGCTTATGCTCGAGCCACCCGAAAATGCGATCGTCGGCCGTCAGAAAATTTTCTGACCTCTTCTCCGTCCGTCGTGATCGTCCTCGGTAGGGCCAACTGCAGATCAACGGGCGGGACGGCGTCATCAACTAATGGCTTGTCACAGTGATTTTGACCGGTTGGGTCAGTCGGTCAGATTAGCTCCGGCAGAGTTCTTGGGATCAACGAGGAGTTCGATACTGCGAGCTGTCCTTGGCAACCTTTTGATAAGTCCGGCGGTCTCGAGCGATCGCACCATTTGGTGAACCGAAGGCGGGCTGACGCGGAAATATTCCTGCATGTCGGCTTCCGCCGGCGGCCTTCGGTGAAGCTTCGTATAGAGGTGAATGAAGGCGAGGTACTGCCCCTGCCTGGGCGTGAAGGTTTTTGCCGAAGGACTTACGCCGGCCATCCGATTTAGTTGTTCGTGCGTGCCTCTCGGGGAGGCAGGCATGAATGTACGCTATCGGGTCGAACTCAGCCAAGTCGAGCGCGGCGAACTCAAGGCGCTGCTCAGCGGCGGCAAGCATGCGTCCCGCAAGCTCAAGCGCGGCCAGATTTTGCTGGCTGCCGATGCCGGGGCCGGCGACGAGGAGATCGCCAGGAGCGTCGGCGTGAGCGGCTCGACCGTGTACCGGACGAAGCGCCGCTTCGTGGAAGGCAATCTGGAACGGGCGCTGAGCGAGGGCCGCGACCCGGGGCGGAACGCAAGCTCACGGGCAAGGAAGAAGCCTTGCTGGTGGCGACCGCCTGTGCGGCCCCTCCAAACGGTCGCGCCCGCTGGACGCTCGATCTGCTGGCGGGTGCGCTCGTCAGGCTCACCGAACACAAAAGCCTGTCGCGCGAGACGATCCGGCGACGTCTGGCGGAGAATGACCTCAAACCCTGGCGCAAGGACATGTGGTGCATTCCACGGGTCGACGGCGAATACGTCGCCCGAATGGAGGACGTGCTCGATCTCTATGCCGAGGCGCCCGATCCGAGCAGGCCGGTGGTGTGCTTCGACGAAAGCCCCGTGCAGCTCATCGGCGAGGTCCGTCGGCCAATTCCGCCAAGGCCGGGCCGGCTCGAACGTTACGACTACGAATACCGGCGCAATGGGACGGTCAATCTCTTCGTTCTCCTCGACGTGCATCGCCCCTGGCGGAAGGTCAAGCTCACCGAACGGCGAACGGCAAAAGACTATGCTCAATGCATGCGCGACCTCGTCGACATCCATTATCCCGATGCCGAGATCATCCGCGTCGTGCAGGATAATTTATCGACCCACTCCGCCGGCGCCCTGTATCAGACGTTCCTGCCCGCTGAGGCACGGCGCATCCTGCGGCGGATCGAGTTCCACTACACCCCCAAGCACGCAAGCTGGCTCAACATGGTTGAGATCGAGATTGGCGTCTTGCGGGGACAGTGCCTCGCCCGCAGGATCGACGACCCCAAGCGGTTGCGCCACGAAATCTCCGCCTGGGAACGGCAGAGAAATGCTGCCCGCTCCCGCATCAAATGGATGTTCACAACAGAAAAGGCCCGCGCCAAAATGGGACGCGCCTACCCAAACGCTTCCAAAGAGTCATAATCACTGTGCAGAAATACTAGTAGTTTCATCGCTTCCGCGGCACTGACGATGCCGCGCCCACCGGCCACGACGAGAACTGGGCATCTCAATTGCCGGAGCACTCGCAAGCGACGGGTGAGACCACTTCCTCGTCAGGGGCATCTGCAGTTCTCGTAAGCCAGTCGACAGACGCCAGCATGCGAGCGAGATTCCACAGACCGCCGTCACAGACCGCTGCGGCCACACGACCGTCAAATGCGGCGAGGTCGGTTGCCAGGGCGGCGGACAGCCCGTCTCCGTAGACGCCAATTCGAGTTGCATCAACGTCAGACCGGGTCGATAAATAGTCCATACAGCAAGACAAGAACATGTCCGATTGACTGCGTCGAGCGTCTGAGAGGTCATCATGAGCGACCACCAGGACGGACATGCCTCTATCCGTCACGACGGGCAACAGCCTTCCGAGCAGTATCGTTGCTGTTTCCTCTTCCGTGCTGATGCAAAGGATTGCTGGGGCGCTTGAGGTGCGATCGCCAGCGGGCAAATAGTAGGCTGGGATCTCACAGTGATCGCAGCACTTAACTTGTATTCGCTCGATGTTCTGTTTCAGCGCGCCAAATTTTTGAATTACGGCGTTGATCGTGCCCGAAACGCCTGCGCTTCCTGAAGAGTTTTCACAAGCTAATCGCCTGGCAACCTCGAGGGCGGTTAGCGCGCATAGCCAATCTTCTGCCGCCTCATCAAGGTTTCCTTTCTCTAAATTCGTATCACCGAGAAGGCGGTGGGCATCTCCGATGTTTGTCCATCTTACGCTCCATTCACTTTGGCTTATGGTTGTGCAGGCGGCCTCGAGATTGTTGAGGAACGCGGCCGCACCCCAGCGCGTCGATGAAAGATCTCCTCTCACCTGAGGCCACGCAGCGCCGTCCATCCCATTTGCCCCATAGTATGGATCATAATGGATAGCCGGCTCTGCCAACGCCAGCTTAGCTCCACGTCTCGCAGATATTACCTGGCAAGGCCGGAGAAACTTCTCATTATTGCGCGCTCTTTCGCCGAAATTCTGCCTTTGCTCGCGAGAGCGCGCAGTTTTTCGTCCGGCCAAGTATCAGCCTTCCACTGCTCGAATCGATCCGAGGCTCAGTAAATTCGAGCGGTTTGGGACAACTGCCTTTGCTAGGAGTGGCAGACGCGAATGATGGCTCCACTTATGAACTTTGGCGCCACCATGAAAGGGGCCTAAAGCGCGCATTAGTTAAGCTGATGGATCGTCTGAACGCCATTTTGTTGATGCCTTCGAGAGTTCTAGGCGAGGCTGCTCTTGGAAGACCCTCGCTCCTGTTCGTTGACGAGCAGGCTTCGAGCCAAAAGCGAACGTGAGAATGCTTCGACGTAGTCCTCTGCGGGTGCGCTCACACAGCGCCAGGCAAGGAAACGGCCTCAGCGGCTCCGGGGGGATATGCTGAGGCCGTCCCTACGCCTCGCGGGCAAGCCGGAGGCGGAGCCAAGTTGACGTTGGACTGCTTTTTTTGTTCGAGCGAGCGAGACTATTCAAGTCGAACGTTCTCGGCGGACATTTTGCCAGCACGTCCAGCCCTTATCTCGTAGCTGATCTTTGCACCCTCTGCCAGCGCGGTATAGCCGGCCTTTTCAACAGCCCGAATGTGCACGAAGACATCGGGGCCGCCATCATCAGGCTTTATGAAGCCGTAGCCCTTAGTCGGGCTAAACCATTTCACGGTACCTACTGCCACCACACCACTCCAAATTGATTAAGCGGGATTTAGCCAGAGTTCCTGCTGAGCATCAAGACCATCTCCAGTGCGAACCTTGTTGTTTGGCCGAGCGGTCTTCGCTAGTGACTGCGGTGAAGACTTCACGCGATCGCCGCGACTGCCGATCTGTCATCTCCGCGCGCAGGCTCAACGAGCAACCGGGGACGCTCTCAGACCGGAATGTTCTGTCTCATGTCAATCGATGTCGCGGCTGCCGCAAACGGCGTTGTCGCATTCTCGACGTTTGCCGCAATCGGGCCGAGCTCCGGCTGACATGCGCGCCTATTAATGTCCGCAAAAGGGATCCTCGCTCGACTCCAATCAAAGGAGAACAAGCTGGTACAAGACTTGCTGTCCTGATTACGGACCGCAACGTTGGAGAAGCGCATGTACAATGTCCTCCGCCGCAACAAGTTTCCCGACGCCGCTCAAGCCAACACACAGCTCGCTACTCTCAGCTATAGAACCACGGACTATCCTATCATTCGATGCACTAACGCTGCGCTCAGCAAGCATACCGCAAAGAGCCGCATGCTCTTCAGGCTAGGCGCTGACCTGCGATGCAGAGATCGGGGCTGTTGCCTGACTCGCGCTAGACTGGCTCGCCCCCGCGGACGATCCGGATCGGCCGAGCTTTGTACAGAGCTTAGGTGCCCATCTCCACTGTCCTGGGAAGTAGCAGGACGGCCACATCACGTCGATCAGCTCCATTTATAGAGCGGATCGGCGCGTTGGACTGTCCTGTCCTGGACTGCGGAGGCTTCGATCCCTAGACGTTGCTTCACGCGAAACGCGGCCGGTGGCGAGAAATGACGCTGTCTCGGATTTAGTGACGGAGAACCAAGAAGCGGGATGGAACTATGTAAAGGAGGCGCATCAAACGACGCAAGTCCAGCCTCCTTATCCGAGGTCATGAGGTCGCTATGAGCATGTTCAGCTTCATCGAATGCGCAAATCGAACGCAATCTCTCCCGCTATTGTTCGACCTTCTTGTGAGCGGCGCGAGCAAGGAGGGTTTCAATGAAGTCGCTTACGCAGCAGTGACCTTTCCCGAGCCGCTTCGCCTGCCCCGCTGCGCGCCGCCCCTCATTGCCGTGAGCTTTTCGGCCGATTGGTGCCACCGCTATCTAGATCGCAAATACTACGCTGTTGATCCGGCGGTCCACCGAGCGCCAATGTTTTCGGGGCCGTTTCTCTGGGAACAACTTCGCCAACGATGTAAATTAAGACCAGACGAGCAACGCGTATTGGAGGAATCCAGACAGGCAGGCCTGAAGCATGGCGTCAGCGTGCCCTTGTTCGGCGCTTTCGGGCGCGTATCTGTGGTGTTATTTGCATCCCAGCTCGACGATGCCGATCCTCAGGGCCAAGTGCCTCGATTAGCGGCGCTGGCCTCTAATTTTCACCTCGCATTTTCGGAGATCGCGCCGCCAGCGGATAGTAGCGGCGATACGGAAGAGATTTTGTCCGAACGGCAAAAAGAGTGCTTGAGCTTGGTGGCTAAAGGCAAGTCGTCCTGGCATATCGGCAAGCACCTGAACATTAGCGAGAATACAGTGAATTTTCACATTAGGAGCGTGCGCCAGAAAATGGGAACAAGGACACGCACGCAAGCGCTCCTTAAAGCCATTCAGCTTGGTCTCATTGACTGCTCCGAAATTGACTCCACCCCAAGCGAACAGGCTAGTCCGCTACGGCGAGGGCGCGTTAACAGGTTCCGGTGATGCCTCTCCTTCTAACGAAGCCGATGTTCTTTGAACATTATCGTCCTATTTTTTCATCTCGATCAATCGCTAACCTTGGTAGTTGACGCCGGAGCTGGATGAAAGCGCCAGGGGCCGACGGCGGCCTCGTCAAGGAGCTGAAGGAACGCGCCTTTCGAACAAAAGTATCAGTATAAGAGACAAACTGACGATTGGACTGTATCTGTTTAGCCAACGCTCTGCGCTTTGCGTGGCACCCGGGGTGGCTGCGAGGTGCTATCAGTCAGCCAATGCGCAGCATCACGTGTGACACCCGCGTGAGGCAGCTCCTTCGCATCGTACCATGGTTGATTCGATCTTTTTCGAAGGACTGCGCCGTAGCTTAAGTCAACATCAACGCGTATATAGATCCCACTATGTTTTTCTTCAACTCGCATACCGATCACCGCGCTTCCCTCCATGCTTCGGACGCCGACATGCTGAGCGTCGAAGCCGCTCGCAAGGTCGAGCACTTTCTTAGGCATCGCGATGGACACAAGGAAACTCCCCTTGTTTCTTTGGCGGGCCTTGCTCGTGGGATCGGAGTTGGTTCGATCCATCTCAAGAATGAAGGTCATCGTCTCGGCCTTGGGAGTTTTAAAGCGCTGGGCGGTTCTTATGCTGTGATCCGCCTAGTGCTCGAGGAAGCAGCTCGGAAGCTCGGTCGCAATGTTGAGCTATCCGAATTGCACGCATCTGACATTCAGGCCGTCGCGCGAACCATGACGGTCTCATGCGCCACGGATGGCAACCATGGCAGATCCGTTGCTTACGGCGCAAAGCTGGTTGGGGCAAAATGCGCCATTTTCGTTCATGCAGGCGTGAGCAACGAGCGCATCGCCGCCATTGCTCGCTTTGGCGCGCAGATGATCCGCGTCGAGGGCAACTATGACAATTCAGTTGCTGAGGCAACTCGAGTTGCGGCAAAAAGCAGTTGGATTACGGTGTCTGACACGTCCTGGCCCGGTTACGAGCGCATCCCGGGGCTGGTGATGCAGGGATATACCGCCCTATTGAGTGAGGCTCTGCGTCAATTGCGTGAACCTCCAACTCATGTGTTCGTTCAGGCCGGCGTTGGTGGACTCGCCGGCGCGATTTCCGGACATTTCTCGATCCTGTTCGGCAAGGCGCGGCCGTTCTTCACGGTTGTCGAGCCCTCACGGGCGGCGTGCCTCCTCGAAAGCGCGCGAGCCGGGCATCCTGTCAAAGTGGATTCCGGGCAACCCACCGTAATGGCAATGCTCGAATGCTACGAACCTTCGCTCATCGCCTGGCGCATCCTTTCGCGCGCAGCTGACGCGTTCATGACCGTCGACGACAAGGACGCAATCAGCGTAATGAAGCGGTTGGCAAATCCGAACGATAGCGATCCAGCTGTTGTTGCTGGCGAAAGCGGTGGTGTTGGCCTTGCAGGGTTAGTCAAGGCTGCGTGCAATCCAACTCTGCGCGCCAAGATTGGGCTTGGACCGAATGCACGAGTTTTCCTGATCAACACCGAGGGTGCGACCGATCCTCGTCTTTACGAAAAGTTGGTTGGCATGGCGCCTGCGCACGTGATCGCCAAAAACAACAGGTCTATCAAGGAAAGGTCGACAAATAACGCAAGCTCGTGAGCCTTTAACGGTCTGCGCGCCTGCTCGCATAGAAGCGGTTGGCCGACTTTTGCTACCGCCACGATAGCAACTTTATTCTCCGAATTGTCCCGAAGGTCTCTCTTTTGCAACCCGCTTACCCTCCTCACGCTGCCGATGAGGAAAGGCGTCGGTGCGCTATAATGGGCAAATAGTGCCCCGGTCGCATAGAACTTCTGACCATTAATGTGATAAGCGTCGCCATCAGGGGTCATCGTCGTCTGGCAAATGCCGATATGCTTGCTTTTGGCTTCTGAGACCGCGTTGCCAAAACGATAGCCTTGCAAGACCTGACCAAACCAGAAGTGCTTCTGCTCTTCCGAGCCAGTCAGTCCCAATAGGTCCAGGACTCTGAGATGACTTTGCGGAATCTACCCAAGCGAGGGATCTGCGGCCGAGATGATCTTGAGCACTTCTGCAACCGTCACGGAGGAGACGCCGGCCCCACCATAAGCCTTCGGTACGGTGATGCCCCAAAGACCGCTTGACGAAAAGCGATCAAGCTCGGCTACCGGCAGATGCGGTTCCCGATCGCGCGCAGCAGCTTCGAGCGCTAGTTCGGCGGCCACTTTGTGCGCAGTGTCAATCGCCTCCGTATCAGAACTGATGAGTTGCGCCCTTGGGACGACATGGAATTCCGGCTCTCGCCCGGCTCGATCGGCACGTTCAACTAGTATAGTCATGAAGAACTCCCAAGGCCGGATAGGTCGCCCCCCGGGCTGGCCGACGCCTTGACCTGCGTTCCTCACCTTAGCCTGATGGCCCATCTGTTGCGGCATGGAGACGTTTCGGAACTGGCGTTCGACCTATTCTCCCCCTTCGTAAAAGAGCTCTAGCGGCAGGCCGACCAGAGATTTTCCGATCCAGTCCCGAGCGATGATGTTCGATGGGCCCATGGCAATGGCCGCGCGCGCGTCGCGAAAGGAACGTTCGATCGGCCCTCGGTGATAGCCGTAGCCTCCGGTCACTGTTAGCGCAGCGGCTGCAACTTTGTTCGCCACCTCGGCGGCATGCACCTTGAACTCGGTTAGCGAGATCAGGATTTCGCTCTGCGGCTTGCCGGCGCGCCAGAGTTCGTCCAGCCTTGTTGCCAGTTCGAGCCGCCACGGCCGCAATGATTCGACGAGCACCTTGGCCGCACCGAGCTCCTGCCGGATCGCTTGGTAATCCGCAAGTCTCTTGTTCCGATCCTTGTGCACGAAACTCTCAGTGTGCTTGACGGCGGCATTCAACGCGCCGCGGGCAAGGCCTTCCCAGACGGCGCCGAGCCCGATCAGATAGACGGGTGAGACACCATTGTAGATGATTTCCTTGCCTTGCCCTTCTGCGCCGAGCCGGTCCCGCCGCTGTACCCGCACGTTGTTGTAGTGGATGGGCCCCGAGTGATTGGCGCGCACGCCGAGGGCGTTCCAAGGCTTCGATTCGATCCCCGGAGACTTGCCGTGCACGATGAAGAGGACAATGTCGGCCTGATCTTTGGCGCCGGGCGTGCGTGTCTGGACCACATAGAAATCGGCCTGACCGGAGCTCGTCGTGAATGATTTCCTCGCATCGAGCAGATAATCGTCGCCATCGCGTGAGGCTTCGGACAGATTGTACCACCAGTGTCCGCCGGTCGCGCGTTCGCTGGTCGAATATGTGCCAAGAAGGGTGCCGTTCTTCGCTTTGAGCCAGCGTTCCTTCTGGTCATCGTTGCCATACAGGTTGACCGTCTGAGCCGCGCCGACATGCATGACGTAGACGAGGCCCGTCGATGCATCGACCTGACCAATGCGATAGGCAGCTTCGGCGAAATCCGCATGGCCTAGGCCAAGACCGCCAAACCGGGTCTCGTTCAAAACGCCGGTCCAACCCGCTTCCGCCAACGCCTTCAGATTCTCTTTTGGAAAGCGGCTTTCGAGATCATTGCGATCAGCATTGGTTCTTACGGTCGCGTCGATGGCAGCATCCAGCCGAGAATAGAGGTCGAAGTTCTGCACCAGCTTGGCTGTAGCCATAGTCAGTCTCTCCTTTTTCCAGCGAATTCAAGCCACGGCGTGCGTCAGCACTTTCCTTCTGCACTCAGTTTGGACAGAGTCCCGAAGTAAGCGCGCCTTAATGTCGTCGCGGGTGCGCAAGGCGATTGATGCGCAGGACAGGACGCTATGGCCGTTCCCGAAAACGACTGCATGGGCCGAAAAGCGTAGCGCGACCGCCGAATTCCGTTCAGCTACCAGGATCGAGAGGCCCCGCTCTTTGTTGAGCTGCTTCGAGGCTAGGAAAATGCTCAACAACGACCTTCAAGCACGGGAACGCCCCGGACCGAACTAACTTAGCGGGCGACGCATGTACGAGGTCGCAACCATCAAAGATGATCCGCCCGCCGGCCACCTGGTCGCATCGCGCCGGCAGGAGTCCCGAGATTGACTGAAGGGTTGTCGCCTTGCCCCCTCCGTCGGCGCCGAGCAGAGCGACGACCTCGCCGCGCCGAACCGCCAACGATGCCTCGGTTGCGGCAGGGATAGCGTTGTTGCACGTCGCCGCCATGAGCGCAAACGTTCCATTCGGCCAACGCTCGCTGCGCCACGTTCTCGCCTCCGGGAACGGAAAGGTTCTTCGGGAGTCCCCTCATCCAGACGAAGCGCACTCTCTTCCGTCACAATCCCAGTCACTTGGCTGCCTCTCCTTGCAGCGCCTATTCGGCAGCCTCAGCGCGCACGAGTTGGTTCGCTTCGAGTTCGCGGACCAGCGGGATTACGTGCTTGCCGAAATACTCGACCTCTTCCTGAAAATGGAGGAATCCGAGCAGGATCAGATCCGCACCAGCGCCCTTGAGCTCGATAATGCGTTCGGCGACCTGTTGCGGGGTGCCAATCAGGTTGGAGCGGAAGCCATCATTGTATTGAACAAGATCCTGAAATGTGGATTTGGCCCAATTGCCCTCGCGCTCCGGGCTGGCATTACCGGCATTCTGAACCTCATGATGGAAGCCACGTACTGCATCGGGGATCGCCTGCTCGATGATCTCACGCAACACCTCCTTCGCCTCGTCTTCCGTTTCTCGGACGATACCGAAGGCGTTGATTCCAATCTTGGTTTGCCAGTTTTTGCCGAAGGCCTTTTCCTTGGTCCTGATGTCCTCAACTTGGGTCTTCAGAGCATCTGGCGTGTTGCCATTGGTGAAATACCAATCGGACACGCGAGCTGCCATGTCCCGGGCTGCCCGCGAGGAGCCACCCTGAAAGATCTCCGGTAACGGATCGAGCGGCTTTGGCTTGAGTGAATAGTCGTTGAACCGATAGAAGTCGCCTTTCAGGGTAAACGTTTCCTCGGTCCAAGTCCCGCGAAGCGCGTTGATGAATTCCTCCGACCGGCGGTAACGCTCGTCATGATCCAACCAAGGCTCGCCGATCGCGTGGAATTCGCCGCGAAACCAGCCCGATACGATGTTGACCGCAACGCGCGCATTGGTGAGCTGGCTGATCGTCGCAATCTGCTTTGCGGCCAGCGCCGGGTTCCAAGGCCCTGGAAGAAGCGCAGCGATAACCTTGAGCTTCTCGGTCGCGGCAAGGAGCGCCTGGGAGAAGCTGACGGACTCGTGCTGATTGTCGGCGCCATAACCTGCAGTGAATCGGATCTGACTCAAAGCATAGTCGAAGCCGGCTTTCTCGGCGATCTGGGCAAGCTTGCGATTGTAATCGATATCCCAGCTGGTTCGTTGCTCAATCGAAGAAATCACAAGGCCGCCGGATACGTTCGGCACCCAGTAAGCGAACTTGATTGGATTCTTGTTCACAGTCATCCTGGTTGTCCCTCAAGATTTAGGCTTGCGCGGAGAAGAGCGACGATCTGAGACGGGCAGCGCCCAGCCGTCACGCCCGTTGAAACGGGCGCGGCTCACGTGCTATTCACAGACGTCGTCTAAGCTATTGGTTCAGGAAGAACGACATTCGCCTCGGACTCAATCCGAGCCGCAATACAATGGCGCCACACGCGTACGCCCAAACGCACCGGCAAGCCGCGGACTCCGTCAAATCACTCGCTTGGTCGACAGTGCTGTTACGCATCAAGAACGTCCCTGGTCGGCATCATTCCTCATTATCCTCTCAGAGAACTTGCGTCCGCGCGAGTCGAAGACAAACTATTTTTCCGGCGGTTGAGATAATCCGATTTTGTAATTCTTCGTCAAACGCGACATTTGTTGCGCGAATGAGACGCTCTCCTTGAATGGAATGCTACATTCTTGTCGCCACGATCGCGACCACAACCAGATTATCGGCGGAAGGAAAGTCGCTCCTCTTTCAACAGCTCGAGTTTGCATCCCTCTTCGCGCTTAAACTTTCTCGCAACTATTCGCTATGCCGCCCTTCGAGGCTCTGCCATCGCCAGCGCGACGAGGGGTAAGGATCATAATTGCTAGATCCAGATCAAGCGCGACTTATTCCGAAGATGTCAGGACTCGAACATTCAAGGAGATGGCCCGAGGCTCGCAAAGTTGGCACGTGTTTTGAACGAGAGACCTCAACCAGAACAGCTCACTGGGAATCGAGGTGTTATCGCACAAGATCAGTGCCTGCCGTCGACCTTGATGTGCGACGCTTACTAACTGCCCGCGATCTCGAACGCAGCTGTTCCTGCCGAGCGTGTCCCAAGAGTTCCTCTCGTTGCAAACTCGAAAAGTTCGCTAGGTCGCTTCCTTCGAGGACTGTTGCAGGCCCGCGACGCCTATCAACGCGAACACACTCGTAGCCTGCTTTAGGGGCGGCGTGATGACGCTCCCAGATCGACGAAGCAGCGAAGCCCGCCAAGGAGATCCGATTGAAGGGTCAACTGGCGAGCGTTCGTTCTGAAGCGGTCGTAAGCGCAACCATGTGAGGGACGAGAAGAGCTTGGAACGGAAACGAAATGCGGCCGACGACACTCCATTGGTGCATCCGCTCTGTGCTCGTTCAGAGGCACCCGGGGTGCGATCTAGTTTTGTAACTTTAGCGCTCAAATAGAGACTTGGAAGAGGCATCATGACAGCGGAGACGGGCATCAAATCTGCGCACGCAAAAACGCAGGCAACCACCGTTTGGACGCTTGTGCTGGGCTTTGCCGCAGACCCATTGGCGCGATGGAGTTGGCCTGAGCCAAACCAATATCTTGCGAGCATGCCTCAGTTCGTTAAGGCCTGCGGCGGACGAGCATTCGAGCATGGAACGGCATACGTGACGGAAGGGATTCGCGCGGCGGCCCTCTGGCTGCCACCCGGCGTGCAGCAAGATGAGGAGGCGCTCGATGCAATTATGGCTCACTCCCTACGCCCGGAGATCACCGAGGATATGGCACAGCTACGGCTGGGAATGGCCGAACATCATCCAGCCGAGCCCCATTGGTATCTGCCTCTCATTGCCACCGATCCGAACTGGGTGGGAACGGGACTTGGCACCCTGCTGATGAAACACGCTCTGAAACGATGTGATTCGGAGGGCACTGCCGCCTATCTCGAAAGTTCAAACCCCGAAAACATTCCCTTTTACGAGCGTCACGGCTTCAAGGTCATTGGTGAGATACAGCATGGCGATTCGCCGCCGCTAACGCCAATGCTCCGGACGGCCCATTGACCGAAATTCGGCGCAGAGAAGCTTCGCGCGCTCCCGTCAACGTTGTTGTTCCGCAATGCCTGACGGTCAGTCGTGTTGGAGGATCTCGCAAGCGGCTTGCAGGTGCTTTCTCCCGGAGAAGGCCCACCCTGGTCTTCCCACAATACGCCAGTAGCAAAGATGGCTTGCCAGCTGTGCGCCAATTCCAGCAATGAGACGCTCCGCGCGCTCGAAGTCGCGACGGCCCGAATGCCTACCGAAGCCTGCCGCCTTCGATATGGCACGCTGCCTGCTCTGTTCACGTCTCACCACGTCCCTCGGCGGGCATAGGGAGGACTCGGCGCTTTATCGTTTCAGGGCGTCAGGTCGGCTCGGGCCTGGTCGGCGCGTCCTACTCAAAAACAGGTGAAACGGTAAGCTCTGGGACCGCGATGGCCGCAAGCTGTCAGCAACTGACCTTTGCACTATGGGGCCGAAGCTGTAAGCCTCTCGTCAGCATGGGCGAGATCCTGAGAAGGTGGCCCTTCATGTAGATGCTAGCAGTGCGGGCGCTCAGATCGGCACGCCCTTCATAGCTAGAGGCTGCAGCCGTTTTTGAGGGCGGATCGTGCGTGGCGCCCATCACAGCTCAAAAGGACATCTTCGAGGCTAGCACCCCAGGGAGCAACGACAACGCGCAGATCTCTGAGGCCCGACTATCACGGAGCGAAGTCGAGGATAACTGCCTTCAGTCGGCGTGTCCTTTGCTGGCACAGCAATGTTTGTCGTGGATCTGTTCAGGCCGGCCAAGTGCCTGGATTTCGGCTGCGACAGCAACTTGTTTCTTTTCAATCGGAATCACTGGCGCTCGACGATTTTCGTTCCTCGAACGTCGCGTCAATGATCTGATAAAACGCCATAGGGCTATTGGCGACCTCCCACACCGCCAAAATGATGTGATAGCCGCTGCGTTTGGGTAGCTCACACGTGTGCACGGTGAGCTTCGGAGGCATCAGATTGGCATTCGGATCCCAGAACGGCTGGCCGAGATGCTCAATCGTGCAGAATGGCTTCAGCTCGAACTGCGCGCGCGTGAGAGGGATTGATGGATTCCAGCCTATCCGTGTGATGAAGTAGTTCCAACGACGTGTTAGTCGAACCGTGCTGTATTCCCACTTGAAATTCTGCTTCGCGCCCGAGCGCAGCCGAATCTTCTCCCAGCGCGTTGGCGTCTGCTCATCGAGCAACGGCACATCACCGCGAACGCTACTACCGGCGATGTGGCCATCCTTTGGTGGCGTCGCGTTTTGCACGTCGGTCGGTGCGATCGAGTCGAGCAGCCCCCCGTCCACGGCCGGAAGAACTTGCCGCTTTCCATGGCATTTGCTCTCCACAGATTAATTGGACAATCTTTGTTCCTGTGCTGGGTACACAGCACAACGCGTGAGGCTGGTTCGGTGAGACGACCTTGTGCGTACGCGCTCGTAACGGCGAGCAGCGATACGGCGCTAGTCAAAAGTGTACTGGACCGGTGTCGAATTACATAGCTCATGGTTCTTCTCGCAATTGACGAGTTTGTCTTTGAAGAATGGCCGCGAAACTGAAGAAGGTGGCCGCGGGTAAGCAACAGCAGTTGCCCGGCAGTGTCGCCGCCGCTGCAGATCCTTAGCGCGCACGTCGCGATCGCAGCGCGCATGGTGAACCGCGCGCTCAGCTCTCGTGTCACCCTAGAGCTTTTCTGATGACTGCGCGCGTGCTGGTCAGCTTGGCAGTACAACGCTTGGGGTAATGGCTTCATGTACTTCTCTTTAGCCATAAGGAACTCTCGATCAGCTCTCCTTCACTTAAGAATCAGCGTGAGTTTTGGGTTCGGCGCCCTGTCGGATGACAAGCCACCTGGAATGTCGCGGTGCGGGGCGACCACGGCGGGTCACCATGCATTGAGGCAGACGGGAAGCTAAGTCTTCTCGCACTTTCGCGAAGCTCGGCCACGTTTCAGTCTGGCAGTCATAGCCGCCGCCTTCTCCACGCAAAAGCCCCAAGCCAGTAATTGAAGGTGACCGCGGTGCAGTGGCGAAATCTTCCCAGGTTCGATCGGCCAGACAAAACGATAGTGCGACATCTATGGCATCGGTTTGAACCCAATTGAGCAATCGTCATCTGAATTCGTCTGACAAGTGCCGCTGATGTTCTCGCTGCAACTAGCGTGCCGTTGGCGCTTTGCGGCTGCTATACGAGCGATGTCACGACATGTTTCACGCTGCGCCGAACCCACTTTGTGTCGGTCCGCCCGCATAGTGGCACGAAGCCGACGTCGACCAGGGAGAGACCAGCGGCGATGCACTCGCGCGGGATGGCTCAGTTCCTGCATGGCGGCAGGCCATCATGTAGCGAGCGCTCTCTAAAGAATAGTGCTTGGTAGTCGTATTGAAAGAGTCGGAAGTCTCACGTGATGCGCAAGGCGTCTATTGCTGCTGTTGCAGTGTTCGTCTCATTCCATGCTATTGCAGATGACAATTTGATGACGGCAGCCAGACAGAGTTTGAAGCCGATTCCCTCTGCGACCCCCACGGTTAAGGACAATCCTGTCACTGCCCAGAAGGTCGAACTCGGTAAGATGTTATTCTTCGATCCTCGCCTTTCGGCAAGCGGGATCATTAGCTGCAAGACCTGCCATAATCTTGGCACCGGTGGGGTCGACGTCGGTCCGACCTCAGTTGGCCACGGCTGGCAAAAGGGAGCGCGTCGCGCGCCAACCGTCTACAATTCGGTGTTTAATGTCGCGCAGTTCTGGGACGGACGCGCGCCGGATCTCAAGGCACAAGCCAAGGGACCCGTTCAGGCGAGCGTCGAAATGAATGCGACTCCGGATCACGTGTTGAACACGTTAAACTCGATGAAAGACTATGTCAGGATGTTCAAGCAAGCGTTTCCGGATGATACACCAGCTATTAGTTTTGACAATTTTGCGAAAGCACTTGAGGCTTTTGAAGCAACTCTCACAACGCCGGCGGCTCCGTTCGATCAGTACCTTAATGGTGCCGTCGACGCGCTGGATGATCAGCAGAAAGAGGGATTAAAGCTGTTCATGGAGAAGGGATGCGCTTCTTGCCACAACGGAATCAATATCGGTGGGCAGGACTTCGTACCGTTTGGTGTGCTTGAAAAACCCGACAGCAAACTGCTTCCCGCGGCCGACAAGGGACGGTTCGCAGTCACCAAGGTCCTCAGCGACGAGTACGTATTCCGCGTTGCACCCTTGCGCAACGTCGCTTTGCGGGCTCCCTACTTCCATTCGGGTCAGGTTTGGACGCTCAAGGAAGCCGTAGGTGTTATGAGTGAAGTCCAGCTCGGTGCCAAGCTCAGCGAGAAGGAGAACAGCGATATTGTTGCTTTTCTCAATTCACTGAGCGGGCGCCCACCCAAGATCGCGTATCCGATATTGCCGACGCGCCCAACGGAGACACCGTCCCCATCATTAGGCCCATAGTGTCGTTCTCCGTACTCCACGATCACGATCACGCAGGTTATCAAATGAATATGCGTCAGGTCGATCCTCCCAACTGTCTCGTTTGGCGCGACCGCTAGTCTCAGCGAGCCGCAGGCCCCAACTGCTGTTCTGGCTTCTCAAGGAGCCGCACTGGATGTTGATAACGAACTGAACAGCATCGCACGATGGATTGCGAGCTGGTCAACGGAGGTCGGATGAGCACGGTCATTAAAAATCTGCTTGCCCGAAAGCAGAAGCTTATCGAGCAGCTTGATTCGGCCCAAGATGTTCGGCAGCGCGAAAGGATCGAGCAACAGCTCGAGCAGATAAGAACCGCCCTGGATTTTCTTGATCGGCCTAATCAGGTGAGCAAGTGAAGCCGCGAGACCGAAGCCGAGCGAAATCTGATATGGAGTTTTGGCTTTCAAGCCAGGGCTTGTTCTGATCACGTCCGCCGTGCCTCAGCACGTCATCACTCCCCTGATAGGCCATATGCCGCCGAAGACGTGCTGCCAACATTAGCTGAGCCTTTCCCGAATTAACTCGCTGCGGCGACATCAAGCTTAATGCAGGCGTTTGGTTGCGGCGGTTCTGAGGGGCGCTAGGCTCCGCAGACCGGTCATTGCTCGTCCGGGTCCAGCCGAGCCGAGGTCGCCGCGCCATATACTCGGCGCGGCGCTTCGTTCGTTGGAAGGCGTTATCGGGCGAGCTGCTGTTCCTTACTCGGGCTGGTCGCCCTGGGGCAACCCGCAGGGACAGGGAGCGGCGGAGCCGCTACAGTTGCGCGACAACTGAATGGTCGGGCGCCCAATCACTCTGGCGCGATCATCGCAAGGCCAGCTTCGATTACTGAGATTTCTTGGGTTATCTGCTCGACGGCTTGTCTTGGATCGATGCCCGTGACGCTTCTTAGTTGCCTCAGCAGCTCCCGCCGATGCGCAAGAAGGTCCTCTAGCGCGTCACGATCCCTTAGCCTGACATAGCCCTTGACAATTAACTCAACCGAAAGCGACATCTATCTCTCAAACAAACAGTTGCTTTGAATGGCCCATTTACCAGGTCACGACAGTAGCATGCAGCATTGCACAGCGGAAACCATAACCGGTAATGCTAACGAGCGAAGCTCGTTGTCCCGCATATCGAGGGCGCTCATTGTGCTGCAGCCGCGGAGCTGCCTATGTTTCGCGTAGCCGGCTGCTTCGCGGCAAGGGGCCGCCGCTTTCAGAGGCGGTGGCCCCGCCAACGCGAGCGACCATTGCACAACGACAACCAATGACATGGGTCGGCGCCATTCTATCGTTCGCAACTCCTCTGTCGAAAGGCGCTGGCATACGGCTCAACGAAAGGAAGCACCTGCGTCCTGACATATGTCCTTCTCACTCGAAATCAGCCGCAGGGCGGGTTTGGTCGCCGTTCTCCGCACCACGCGAGGGTCAAATCAGTTCAATCTGCACTTACCATGCAGTAAAGCTAGGCCTTCGCGTTTCCTCCCGCTTAAGCCGACGGAGGTCTTTCAGCTTTAGACGGCTCTGCTGGGTACGCGATCGTATTGATCCATGACATTGTGGCTAGCCCGACCTGTATCCAGCACGAAGCCGCGGTCAGCAGGGCTGCGAGTCCAACAGGAGCAAGATCTTTCCTATCATGCCCAACGAAGGCACGCTGGTTGCGGAAAGGGATGGCGATGTCTGTTAGGTGACAGAGTCGGTAGCAATCGTAGCCGCAATATTCTCTCCGCGTTGCTACATCTCGCAGGTAACCAGGACCTAACGGCCGAGAACAGGTCGTGCAGGTTTGCTCGCCGTACGGGGTTCGGTCATTCACCAGGATGGCTTTCATGGTATAGCCCATTAGGGTAGTCCGTCCGGCCTGAGATTTTGCAACGATTCGAGTTTCGAAAGCGTGCCAATCTCGGGCGACCGCAGATCACATGCGGAAGCGCAGGGTTGACGCGTATTCCTCGACTGTCGCGCAGTAACACCGCCTATGGCCCGGGTGGACGCTCAAGACGCATCGCGGCAATGCAATCTCCCCCAAGGTCTGTGTACACGGGGATTAATTAGGCCGCTCGCAACCAGCGAAGCCATTCTTGATCGGCCTCTCGCCGCGCCTTGAACCGCGTGATGCATTTCTTGGAACAAAGCGGCGTTCGCCAGCAGTAGTAGCGGATCAGACCGAACCTTCCACCGCAGACAGCACAGCAAATTCCTGGATCATGTTCTGAATGATGGAAGCCATTACGCATTCTCGCCTCCTATGGCGGTATTAGGTGGATATCCTTGCCCGGCGTTTCAGCACTACGCGCGCAGGCAACGTCGGCCGACGCCAAGCTGCCGGACGGTACGGAGGTCCGCGCAAGCGTTTGATGTGCATCGATTTGACGAAGCAACCACTCCATGGAACGGCTTCGCCGAGGTTAGTGACTATAAGCGCGATCCGATCTTGATTGCTGCAATCCGGCGCGAATTTGAGCCTAAATCCTGCGGCTCAAAGCCGATTTCTGGCGAATTTTAACTTGAATTGAAATGACGTGCATTTTGCCTGCACTAGAGGAAGTAAGCGCCAACTCGCACTGTCAAAGGGCAGCAAACCAATTGCCGTCCCAAGCTGCTCGATCAGCGTCATCACTGCGGGCAGCTGAGATGTGACCGCTGTGTTTGATGTGGCGAACTCAAGTGCATGCCTTACTGAGGAAGACGGACGGCAAGTCGTATGAAATTATGGCGTGGCGTTTTGTGTCGCAGCGCTCAGAAAAGGTGAGATTGCGGACGGCAGACAAATTGCCGCACAACCACCACACGACAAGATTGGCCGGATCGGACAGAAACAGGACGGCCACCCCTCGATTGGCACTTGTTTCGCTATGCGCAGAGTCGGGACGCCCGCGCTCTTGTTCAGCAGTGATCTTCGCGCGTGATGATCATCCCGTTTTACCACGCGGCGTCGTGGCGGTCGATGTGGTCGCTAGAGCTTGATCGCCCCTATGACGTGCTCACTTACGGCTTAAGAAGTAGGTTATCGATCAGCCGTGTCGACCCGACGTAAGCCGCAGCGCATAGAGCCGCAGGATGGCTCAGGGGACTCGAGGCCGGCTCAAGCGTGTCGGCATCGACCAGCTCGAGGTACTGCAGCCGGTCGACTTCGTCCAAATGCCGCCTAGCGATCGCGACGAGCTTCTCGCATTGGCGCTCGCCGACACGAAATTCAGCCTCCGCAGCGAACAGACCGCGACTGATCGCAAGAGCCCTCCGGCGCTCTTCTTTATTGAGGTATCGATTGCGGCTGCTCATGGCGAGCCTGTCCGGCTCCCGAACGGTTGGCACGGTGACGATCTCGATCGGAAGATTGAGATCAATTACCATCCGCCGCACGACAGCGCATTGCTGGAAATCCTTCTGTCCGAAAAATGCGATATCCGGCTGCACCATGTTGAACAGCTTGCAGACGACGGTTGCGACACCTCGAAAGTGTCCCGGCCTGAACGCCCCGCACAATGATTTTGCTAGTTCGCCGGGTTCAAGAAAGGTCTCAAACTGAACCGGATAGACCTCCCGTGCCTCTGGAGCGAAGACGATCGCGACACCGGCATCGCGACACAGCTTTTCATCGCGCAAAAAGTCGCGCGGATAGGTGCTGAGGTCCTCGGTCGGCCCGAACTGAGTGGGGTTGACGAAGATACTTACGACCGTGACGTCGCACTGTGCACGACTTGCCTCGACCAACGCCAAGTGGCCGTCATGCAGATAGCCCATTGTCGGCACGAAGCCGACACGTTTGTCACGCGCTTTTGCAAGAGCGTCACGAAGCTCAGCGACCGTCGTAATCGTTTGCATGTTCGAGCTTGACATCAGGTTGGATCGGAAGGCGCCCAATTTGCGATCGCATCGCTCAACCCTACAGGAAGCCGATACGATTCTTGTGCCGCCGGGAATGCACCATTGCGGACATCTGCGGCCCAGCGGGACAGCGCCTCCTGCAATAGCCGAAAACCCTCGACATAGGCGCGGACGAATTTGGGCCGATGACTTTCGGTCAAGCCGAGCACATCATGGAATACAAGCACCTGGCCGGAACAACTGGGACCAGCCCCGATCCCGATCGTCGGTATCGTCAGGGACTCGGTCGCTCGAGCGGCGAGCTCGGCCGGGATGCCCTCCAGGACGAGAGCGAAGCATCCGGCCTCCTGCAGACTGTGGGCGTCGTCGAGCAGACGCAAGGCATCATCGGCTTTCCGGCCCTGCACCTTGAAACCACCCATCATATTGACGCTCTGCGGCGTCAGGCCGAGATGGCCCATCACTGGAATCTCGCAATCGATCAAGGCGCGTACCGTGTCGGCACGCTTTGCTCCACCCTCGAGTTTCACGGCATCGGCCCCCCGCTGCAGGAAGCCTCCGGCGCTGCGAATCGTCTCCTCGGGACTGAGGTGAAAGCTTAGAAAGGGCATATCGGCAACAAGCAAGGCATGAGGCCTTGTGCGCGCCACGGCTTCGAGGTGATGGTTCATCATCGCCATACTGACCGGTAGCGTATTGTCGAAACCGAGGCAGACATTGCCAACGCTATCCCCGACAAGGAGAATGTCGACAATGGGGTCGGCGATGCGAGCCGTGACCGCATCGTAAGCGGTGGTCATAGCAACACGCCGCCCCTCGCCTTTCCACTGCTGCAGCACTGGAATCGTGACGCGTTCAATAGGCCGGTCCGAAATGTGGCTCATCTTAAGTTTGATCCGTCAGCCGATCCGCATAGCTGGAGTCGTCGCTTGTCAGGAAGACAGCAGAAAACCGCCAGTGGCGAGCCGAAAAGACAAATGTGCGCCTCAAAAGTCAAGAACAGACGCAGCTAAACATCCAAATGGTAGCGCGATCATCAAAGGAAGGTCCTGCTCGCCATCGGATAAGGTCGGCCCGGTTCGTGGCGCGCGTCCATCTGCCAGAGAAGAAGCGGTCCCCCTCACTCGCACTGAGGACTCCGCCAAGGCGCGAGGTTGAGGTCGAGACATCTCTCACTTCCCTATATGAAATTGAGCTGCAGGTGCGAGCGCCAAACTCGACCTCGATGACTTGGGTCTTCATGCGCGGCGCAGGAGGTGAAGACGAGGACGTCGGAGAAGAGGGCGATGCCGGGGACAGCGTAAAGGCACTGCCGGAACATGCGCAGCGGCGGCCTTAGCGCACCAACCGGCAGCACGCGAACAATTGGCTCGCGTACAGCCCTTCACGCCGCGTTTACGGCCACCAATCGTCGGCGCGTCGTAGTTTTCGGCGACGCGCCGCTGCTTTTCCTACGATATCCGACGGCGCCAAGTACCCGTCGAGACACTCCAGCCTAAAAAGTTCGCAGCTCTGCCGTGCGAAGGGCTTGGATACGAGTACCACTATTAGGCCCGGCGGCTGGCCGAATTCGTTTCCTGATGGAGAAGCGTCCATGAAGTTCACTGTACCCTGCGCTACTCTGTCAGCCGATGGCTGCGTATCGTTGGCCCTGGGGCTCGACCGACTTGTGCAGCTTTGTCATTACGCTCCATACCGGCAGATGGTAAGACGCCGCGGTTCGTTCAGAGGGACGTGGTGCAGCGCCTCGATGAGAAATGAAGCCAAGGCCGCACAGGAAGCCGCGTGTTTGGCCCTTCCATGTGGCTTCGCCATCCGGTCTTTCTCAGGTGAAGCGGTCATTGAGGTCCTCTTCGATGACCCCCGCTGCGTATAACTGATCGAGCAGGTCCGCGACCGCAAGTACGCTGGTTGCGTCTGTCGTGACCCGCCTAACCAGCTCCGACGCGGTGCAGTTGCCGCACGCAATGAGCTCCCCAACGGAGATCGGACCGACGTCGTCGAGCACCCGGTGTTCCTTGTTACGTGAGCGGAGATGAAAGTACTGGTTTCCTGGTTCGTATTGCAAATCCCTGCGGAAGCGGATCGGCAGGTCTGGGGCTGGGCTATCGAGCATATGTTGATCGATCATACTCTGCATCCCCTCCTTAAACTCGTCAGGCGTCCTGAAGAAATGTTGACCCAGGATGCGGTACCCGAGGGGCCAGCGTTCGCTACCCGGTACCGGCGTGACCAGTTGTAAACGCCCCTGCCGCATATTGACGAGGAAGCCCGAAACACACGCGATGGTCGTGTGATCGCGCTCCAGGATGGCGATTGCATCATCTTTGTCGACGACCCTGAGCTTCTCCTTCCGCTCGAGCGCACGTCCTGTCAGAGCCTTTGCGATCGGCGCCTGCTTGCCCTGCAGGATGAGTTCGACTCGCATCAGTTCCTCAGGCGAAAATGCCGAGTGGATCTCATTGAGATGTCTTGTGCTCAGCACGGAAAAACGATTCGTCGTAGTTCCATGCAGGTTGAACAGTTCGAGCACTCGCCTCGTGAGGGCCTCATCCTTGAGCGGGACTGCCGTCGTTGTTTGCGGCAATGTGCCCGTGATCTGATAGTAGTCGAACAGAAATCGGTCGTAGTGTGGATTGTCCATAGGCTCTGTGGCCCAGTAGCAGAAGCCAGTACGGGCCGCCGGACCAAACATCTCGCTCGCGACGCCGACCACGCCGCGCCAAAGCTCTGCATGCTCTTTGCTATACTCGTAATAGCCTTGAAAGCTATCGGCCGAGAGTCCGCAGAACCAACAACCGACGCTGCAGCCTTCGCTCAGCTCGAAAGCGAGAATGGGATGGGTGACCGCCGGCGCCGATTTGCCCAATTCGTCGCTGCAACGCCGAATTTGGCGCTCACGCCAAGCATGAAAGCGAGGATTGATCGTCGACATTCCGCCTTGGTCGCGCAGGAGGTCGCGATGACGCAACATCTCGCCCATATGCTCGTCCCACATCATCGCCAGCGGCCACGGGGCCGACTCCGGCTTAAAGCGATATTTGACGTAACCCTCGCGCCAGAGCGGCAGCATCTCCATCGGGTCAACCTCGATGCCGTAGCGCTCTGTTACAGCCCGGGGGGCGTCGGTGTTCTCCGAAAGTGCCCTACGGAACTCTAGGTCACCGGCCAGCCGCTCCATGAAGCGCTTGACGTGCGAAAACGCGTGTCGCCGCTCGGGGGTGAGCCGGTCAACAATCTGTCGACAGTGTTCGCTTTGACCGTACGGGTGCGCCCCTAAACCGTCATCTTGTAGGCCTGACCGCATGATCTCACCCCCGACGAGGTTTCCTTTCATGCGACCGAGACAACAATAACAACAATAAGGACGACCGCAGCGAAGCTCGGGAACACTTCCGCCACTTGCATAGTGCTCGTCGGCAGGTCCATAGCGCAATTAGCCAAATCACGGGTTTGTACAAGACTGCTCAATGCTTCAGCGCCGGAACAGTGCTTGCGGCCCGCAATAGATTTTGGCTTCTTTTCCCTCGACTTCTGTCGGCGGTCCACCCGGATGTAGCTCTTAACGTCATCAAGGGTGAAATCGTAGTCGAGGCTCTTTGCCATCGCTACAATCGGTGCAAGACCCGTAGCAACTGGTTTGATACTTTTAAGCAGAGTACCTTTTTTTCCTAAATCGTTGACGAAATGCTCGACGTCGGTTTGCGACATAACTTAGCTCCGCGCCTTTGCTCGAAATTGCCGATCGACCTGGCCCCGCTCTCGAAAACAATCGGTATGGCGCCCTAAACAAAGCAAGTCGCGTGCCGGCCTGAATTGTCAATTTATTGCGCTCTGGTTGACCGTACCCATCGTCAACTTACCGAAATTTCGTCGCGAACCGACAATCCGCCACCACGCAGGATGAGGTGTCGATGTCATGTGGATGAGGTCGGTACGCCGATCTTGGCCGGTGATCCGAGACGTTGCATCTTTGTAGGTCCGCTGGGACAGGCGACGAACAGCCACGGTTCAGATCAGCGTTCGTAATTTGCGGGCTGGCTGAACGTATAGCGGGTTGCGTCGGCCCGGATCGGACGCGCGCCAATTTCAGCGCTTTCTCAGTCCTCTACTGACGCCTACGGCAGGGTCGGGTTTTGGCGATTGCGATCATCCCAACAGCGCCGAGAGGTTAATAACGCTCGCTTTCGCGTTCTATGCCCGCAGTGCTTCCTTTCCAGCCAGCGCATCCGCGGCATCCCAGATGCCAGCATAGATTTCATCGAGATCTGCCGCAGTCGCGCAGTACGGCGGCATCACGTAGACCGTATTGCCGAGCGGCCGCAGCAGCAGATTTCGATTCTTGAAGAAGGCGTGAAGCTTGGACCTATGTCCGCAAGATAACCCGAATCGCTCGTCTTCAGATCAAGTGCTGTAATCGTGCCGGTTCGACGAACATTTTCGAAGCGTGCATCGGCCCGGAACGGTTCAAGTGCCTGTTCTTGCATCACGGCGATCGCCGCCGCGCGTTGGCGAGTATTGGGATCTTGCCAGAGCTCCAGATTGGCTCTTGCGGCCGCGCAGGCCACAGGATTTGCGGTATATGAGCTCGAATGAAAGAAAGTACGCGTGCGATCTTTCGAGTAGTGGGCATCGAAAATATCCGCGCGACAGAGTGTTACCGCGAGGGGAAGCGCTCCTCCGGTAATGCCCTTGGAATAACAGACGATATCCGGTGTGATATTGGCTTGCTCGCAGGCGAAGAGTGTTCCCGTGCGGCCCCAGCCGGTCATGACCTCATCGGCAATGAACAGGACGTCCGATGCCTCGCAGATCCGCTTCATCTCCCTGAGTACCCAGGCTGGATACATCAGCATTCCGCCGGCCCCTAAGATCAGAGGCTCCGCAATAAAGGCTGCCGGAATCTCGTTTCGACATGCGGACTCAAGGGCGTCCAACGTCTCCTGTTCACGACCTGTTGCGGGAAACGGGACTGAGGTGACGTCGAACAGCAAGGGTCCGTACGCCTCGTTGAAGACACCGCGGGCTCCGACCGACATCCCACCTATTGTGTCGCCATGATAGGAATGTTGCATCACGACGATGCGGATTCGTTGCTTGCCTACATTATGCCAATAGCCAAGCGCCATTTTTAGCGCGACTTCGACGCTTGCTGAGCCGCTGTCCGAGAAAAAGACATGCTCGAGCCCGCGGGGCGCCAGCTTCAGAAGCTGCGCGGCAACTTCCTCCGCAGGATCGTGGGTATGACCGGCAAAGATAATCTGATTGAGCTTGCCTGCCTGTTCCTGAATTGCGCGCACAATATGTGGATGGCAATGACCATGCGTCACCACCCACCAGGATGAGATTGCATCGATGATACGGCGACCATCCGAAGTGTGGAGATAGGCACCACTTCCACGAACAACCCTCGTCATTTCGTCTTGAAGAGCGTGTTGCGTGAACGGATGCCAGATCGGAGACTTATTCTTTGGCATGCAAGTTGAAACTATCTGCCCGAAATGAGGTTATGAACGCCGCCTGCAGCGTATCGGGGGTGAGGGGAGAGAGCCATGGCAATCGTCCTAGCCAACGCACCCGGCCCATCTCGCGGATGACGGTCTGAGTTTCGGCGTTTCTTTCGCCAATGAAGGCCATCCCGAGAATGGGGATCTCACGTTTTCGGAGAGCCTCTATCGAGAGCAGTGAGTGATTGATAGTGCCCAGCTCTGTACTCGCGCAGAGCACAACAGGAAGCCGCCAGCGCTCGAACACATCGATGTAAAGTGTATCGCCACTCAGCGGCACCATCAGCCCGCCCGCGCCCTCGATGACCAATGGCTGTCCCCCGTGTCCGGCACCTCGAGCGAATTTGCATCAAGGCGAATTCCATCGACCTCAGCAGAGTAGTGGGGCGAAGCGGGGGTTCGAAGGCGGTAGCACTCTGGGATGATGCGAGCGGCCGACAAGCCGCCTAACCGTGCGACTGTCTCGGTATCGGACTCTCCGTCGAGGCCAGCCTGGATCGGTTTCCAATAATTTGCGCCGAGAAGGTTCGCGAGCCCAGCAGAAAACACCGTCTTTCCGATCCCGGTATCTGTGCCCGTCACCACGATCCTTGAACTCATTGAAGTCTACCTTCCGTCTCCTCGACCAGAGCATCGAGCATTGCGCGTACGTCACTCTCGGCGACATTGAGCGTCAGCGACACTCGCAGGCGGGCCGTGCCCGTCGGCACGGTTGGCGGGCGGATTCCACGGATGTCGAAGCCGCGAGCCTGCAGCGCAGAGGCAAGCCGCATCGCACGCGCGTTGTCGCCCACGATGTATGGCACGATCTGCGAGTCCGACGGACTTGTCCAACCGCGCTGCTTGATCTGCCCATGTGTGAACGCGACCAGTTCGCTGAGGCGCTGCTGACGCTCGGGTTCCTGCTGCAGGATCAGAATCGCCTCTCGAACGGCGACTGCGAGCAACGGCGAGGGAGCGGTGGCGAAGATAAATGGACGGCACCGATTGACCATGAAGTCTCGCAGAATGCCGGATGCCGTGACAAGCGCCCCCGCAGCGCCGAGCGCCTTGCCGCAAGTATGAACGATCAGGAGATTTTCTCGTCCCTCGTAGGAGGCGGTGAGCCCCCGTCCCTTCGCACCGTAAACACCTGTGGCATGGGCCTCATCCACCATCAGGAACGCATCATGCCGGTCGGCGAGCGCAACCAGCTCTTTGAGCGGCGCGAAATCGCCGTCCATGCTGTAGAGACTTTCGGCCACGATCCAGATGCGGCCAACTCCGCCCTTTGCCCGCCAGTCACGAATCGTGCTTTCAACCGACTCTGGGTCGTTATGCGTGCTCATCCGAAAGTCAGCGCGGCCGGCTCGCGCACCTTCATGGATGCTCGCGTGCACCAGAGAATCGAGAACGAGCAGATCGCCTTTCTGCGGCACCGTCGTCAGGACTGCAAAATTTGCGACATAACCGCTGCCAAAGAAGAGCGCTGCTTCGGCACCAAAGAAATTGGCAGCTTCGGCTTCCAGACTTTCGTGTTCCTCGCAATTGCCGCGCAGCAGCCGCGAACCGCCGGCCCCGATCGGTGTGCCGGCTTCGATCGCTGCCAAGACGGCGTTCTTCATGCGCGGCGCGCTCGCGAGCGCCAAATAGTCGTTTGACGTGAAATCGATTCCTGCACGCGGATTGAGGCTCCGCAACCGGTGGGCTTCTTTCAGGACGTTCAAGGCCGAAATATATGGGGCAGCTTTTCCCGGGTGGACCGAGTTCATTGTGCACTCCCAGGGCTTTGAAATCGCGCAAAATTCTGGCCAGCACGCAGAAAATCGGCTTCGGTTGGCCGATTGGCGATCAAACCGGCACTGTTCGATTTTCTCGATCGACGAGCACAATGCGGGGTCTGAACGTCTGGGCCTCCGCCTCATCGAGCAAGACGTAGGCAAGGATGCTGATTTTGTCTCCGGGCAAGGCAAGTCGCGCAGCCGCACCGTTCAAGTCTACGGTACCCGAGCCGCGCGGCGCTTCGGTGACAAAAGTGGCGAACCGCGAGCCGGTTTCGACGTTATGAATTTCCACGCGTTCGTTCACCAGGAACCCTGCCGCGTCCAGCAGCGCGCGATCAATTGAGATTGACCCCTCATAGTGCAGATCGGCTTCGGTCACCGATGCGCAGTGAATTTTTCCTTTCAACAAAGTAATCTGCATTTCTCACCTAATCTTGAAGGTCTTTACACGAAGCGCTCGCTGCCCGTATGATTCAGGCCAGGGCGGATGTGATGCCGAGCTTGGTCAGCAACTTTGCGTCGCGGTCCACTTTCTGATTTTTCGTGGTCAACAGCACGTCGCCGATAAAAATTGAATTTGCACCTGCCAAAAAGCACAAGGCGTGCAATTCGTCGGTCATGTCATGTCGCCCGGCGGACAATCGAATCACGCTGTGCGGCATCATGATCCGGGCGGTTGCGACCAGACGCACCAGCGCGATCGGATCGGGAGCCGCCGCGGTATCAATGACAGGAACCCCCTTGACCTCGTTCCAAAGATTGATCGGCACGCTTTCCGGAGGCTCTCGGAGGTTGGCGAGCAGGACGAGCATGTCGAGGCGGTCCTCAACACGCTCGCCCATACCGATAATGCCGCCGCAGCAGATCTTGATGCCCGCTTCGCGTACGTGCTCAAGCGTGTCAATCCGGTCCTGCAGCGTGCGGGTGGTGATGATCCTGCGGTAAAAATCAGGCGAGGTGTCCACGTTGTGATTGTAGAAGTCGAGCCCCGCCTCGGAGAGCAGCGTCGCCTGTTTCGGCGTCAGCATGCCGAGCGTGACGCAGGTCTCCATGCCAAGATCCTTGACCGCGATGACCATCTCGCAGACCCTATCGAGATCGCGGTCCTTAGGACTTCGCCAAGCCGCAGCCATGCAGAAGCGGGTCGCGCCCGCCTCCTTGGCACGCTGCGCAGCCGCAACCACGTCGGCGCAATCCATCAGGCGGGTTGCTTTCACCCCTGTCTCGTAGTGCGCGCTCTGCGCGCAGTAGCCGCAGTCTTCCGGGCAGCCGCCGGTCTTGACGCTGAGCAGGCTCGCTGTTTCGACGTGGTTTGGATCGAAGTTGTTGCGATGAACGCTTTGCGCTCGAAACATCAGCTCAGCGAAAGGCAGATGATAGAGCGCCTCGGCCGCGGCGCGCTGCCATTCCCCGTCCACCTGCACGAGCTCGCAGCCTCCGTTTCGGTCAACTCCCGCACAAACGTTCATAAGCATCGAGCCCATAATCATAGATAATCGCGCGAATTATCTATCGTCAGCGACATTGGATTGATGCTAGTCGATGCATTGTCGGGGCGCACGCATTTTTCCAGTAGATAATCTATGATGAGCGAGAACAGGACGACCGCAGGACGCATCGCCGAATCGATTGGTGAGCGCATTATCAACGGCGCGCTGCAGCCAGACTCCCCACTTCGGCAGGATCATGTCGCGCGGGAATTCAACTCAAGTCACGTCCCGGTGCGCGAGGCTTTTCGACAATTGGAGGCTCAACATCTTGTTGTGAGTGCGCCTCGCCGCGGCGTGCGGGTTGCTCCGCTCGACACGAATTCGGTGAAGGAGATCGCCGAGATGCGTGCTGCACTCGAGGTGGTCGCGCTGCGCAATGCAGCTCCAAAGCTCTCATCGGTCCACCTGGCACGCATCGAACTCGCCCTCATTGAAGGTGACAATGCCAAGACCATTGAGGATTTCGAGATGGCCAATCGGGCCTTTCACTACGCTCTGGTTGCACCCTGTGCGATGCCGCGACTGCTCGCCAGCCTTGACGAACTACAGCTTGCGAACTCTAGGCTAGTGTTCGCGATGGCGCGGACGGCCGGCTGGCGCCCACGGTCCAACCAAGATCACCGCCTCATCTTGCAGGCCCTGCGAGGGCGCAACCTTGACCAAGCCTGTAATCTGCTCGCGCGTCACATTCAAACCATTGAGCGCCTGGCCCATCCTCCTGATCAAGAAACGCCCCTGCCGAGGTGAGTTACGGAGTGCGGGGTACAACAGCGAACAATTTATCATCAAGCAACGATGCAGCAGAGTGCATTGCGCAGCGCACGATCCCAAGTTAGTTATGCGCCGCATCCCTAATAGCACTCCTAGAGCCAACCATGATCCGTCACATCGTTCTATTCACCGCCAAGGATGAGGCGCACATTGACCGGATCATCGAAGGCCTATCGGTTCTCACGAATATCCCGCATGCAAACCGGCTGGAGGTTGCTCGCAACCGCAAGAGCGACCAGCTCGGTAACGACATCGACGTTATCGTTTATGGTGAGTTCGAGAGCGAGGCGGCACTCGCAGCCTACAAGGCGCATGATCTTTACCAGGAATTGATCAGGCGAGTACGGCCGCTGCGCGAACTGCGGTTCGCGGCAGACTATTGTGTATCGACCGATGTGCGGCTCCTCACTCGCCGCTCGGTCTCTGCTGGCTGAGGCTAAGCTGACCGCCGGTCTCACGAACTTGCCTCCGATCGAACCTCGCTCTCGCTTGGCGGGTCACAATCGGAGGCGCGCGAACACCACTCGCTGGTGACTGATAGCCAATGCATGTCCAAGAGCTGCAATGGATCGCCCCTGTCACGGCAATGCGCCGCCTCGCCCGCCGCTCCCATCTTACATTTCTTGATAGCGCATCAAGCCACGGGATCCTTGGGCGCTACTCGTATCTGACCTGCGATCCGTTCGGCACCTATATGGTCGCGGACGGACGGGCAAGTTGGAACGAGCGAGCTCTTGACGGTGATCCATGGGACGTCCTTCGCACGCTGCTTGCTAACTATCCGCAAAAGCATCGCCCTGATCTGCCGCCATTTCAGGGCGGGGCGGCCGGATACTTTGGTTACGACCTGAACAGGACGTTGGAGCGATTGCCAGTTCCGGCAGCCTCCGAACACCGCTTGCCGCAATCCATTCTGCATTTTTATGACGTGGTCGTCAGCTACGATCACCACGAGAACAGATGCTGGATCGTTTCTACAGGGTGGCCGGAGCAGGATCCCGCGCGCCGAGCTGCGCGTGCACGCCATCGAGCCAATGAGTTCGCAGCTCTTCTTGCTACCTCAAATCCGGCGCGGAATGACGCCTATGGCGCGGTCGGACCATGGCACTCGAACTTCAGCCGCGAGGGCTACATGGCGGCGGTCCAACGCGTGATCGACCTGATTCAGGCCGGAGACGTCTTTCAAGTCAACATCGCGCAGCGTTTTAGCGCGCGCTTGCCGACCTCATTTGATCCCGTTGCCTTCTACTGCCAACTGCGGTCATTGAACCCGGCACCGTTTGCAGCGCTTCTGCGCTACGGCACTCTCACCATTGCATCGAGCTCGCCGGAGCGTTTCCTGAAGCTCGACGGGCGAGGGGTGGAAACGCGCCCCATCAAAGGCACGAGCGCGCGGTCTACCGATTCCAAGGAAGATAAGCGTCGGGCTCAACTCCTGGTCACCTCGGACAAAGATCGTGCCGAGAACATCATGATCGTCGACCTCTTACGAAGTGATCTGTCACGTGTATGCACTTCGCATTCAGTTGACGTTCCAGCGCTGTGCAATCTCGAATCCTACGCCTCGGTGCACCACCTCGTGTCGGTCGTTACGGGTGAACTCGAAAAAAGCCAAGATGCGGTTGCCCTTCTTCGCGCCTGCTTTCCGGGCGGCTCCATCACCGGAGCGCCGAAGGTGAGATCGATGGAAATTATTACCGAAATCGAGCGAGTGGCGCGAGAGGTCTATTGCGGGGCGATCGGCTTCATCGCCTTCAACGGCCACATGGATACGAATATTGCAATCCGCACTGTCACGATCGATGGCGGCTTGGCTGTGTTTCACGCAGGGGGCGGGATAACGGCGATGTCGGATCCAGCGGCCGAATACGAGGAGACAATCGTAAAGGCACAGCGAATGTTTGACGCATTTGCCACAGATTCTACCGGTGATCCTTGATTGTCATCATCGACAACTACGATTCCTTCGTCTTCAACATTGCCCGCTACTTCCGCAGGCTCGGTGAAGCAACGGAAGTGGTCCGAAATGACGTGATCGGCGTCGGTGATATTGCTCGTCTCAAGCCGAGCGCCGTGGTCATTTCCCCCGGCCCCTGCTCCCCATCAGAGGCGGGAATATCTACCTCGATCGTTCGCGAACTTTCAGGCCGTGTCCCGATCTTCGGCATTTGCCTTGGACACCAGTGCATCGGGAGTGTGTTCGGCGCACAGGTGGCACGTGCACGTCGCCCCATGCACGGCCGGTCCTCATACGTCACGCATGGCGGCGCAGGGCTATTCGAAGGACTGCCTTCTCCTCTCTGCGTGGGGCGCTACCATTCCCTTATTGTTGAGATCGATCAGTCACACATCTCACACCTCATAGTAACGGCGCGCTCGGACGAGGGCGAGATCATGGCCATTGCGCATCGCGATCAACCGACTTTTGGCGTCCAGTTCCATCCTGAATCGATACTGACCCCACAAGGGGATGCTCTGCTGAAGAACTTTTTGCGACTAACAAAGAGCTTTCGAGCTTGAGGATAGGCTTTTCTATCGCACGCCTCGCCTCACTCAGACAGCGGCAGCCGCAACACCTCAAGTCGTATCGCATTCTCAGCAAGCTGTGTCCGCCAGCAGCCAAAAGAGAACGCTTTCAGCAGACGCGACAGTCGTTTACATCGCTTGGGCGCGGCCGGTCACTATTACGCACATGTCCTGGCATGGCTTTATGCCGATCTACGTCTTTTCGCCGATGAGACTCGTCCGTATGTGAGACGCAGTTAGCGAGGAGAGGCGGCACCTCACTCAAAACATTCGGTACGGAAGACGACAAAACATCTTGCATCTCACGCGGCGTCAGATTGTAGGCTTTCATACGCGGCAACTGACAATCTTCCTCAAGCGGGACCTTACAAAAGCGTGAGAGAAAACTTCGTGGATTCGCTGGATGTCATCGGCGTCGGAATCGGTCCGTTCAATCTCAGCCTAGCAGCGCTGATTGAACCTACACCTCTACGCGCACTATTCCTGGAGAAGCGCGAAGCATTCTGCTGGCATCCGGGGATGGCGCTTCCAAACAGCCGCCTACAAGTATCGCCGTTCAAGGATTGCGTGACCTTGGTAAGCCCTACCAGTCCCTATTCTTTCCTAAATTACCTCGCACACCACGGGCGGCTCTACAGTTTCATCAACAAACGCAACGGCTCGACTTCGCGGCGGGAGTTCACTGACTATTATCGGTGGGTCGCACGTCAACTCGGCACGGTCCGCTTCAACGAAGAAGTCTTAGACGTTGCCCCCTTCAGGGACGCCTATCGCGTCAGTACGAGCACAACTTCATACCTGGCGCGCGCCGTGGTGATAGCAGTTGGCGTTGAGCCAAAGATCCCCCCGTGCGCTAAACCGTACATTGGCGACAGCGTCTACCATGCGGCCGATTATCTTGACCGTGGCTCACCTCGACCGGACGAGCATGTGCTCATTGTGGGAGGTGGTCAGAGCGGCGCGGAGATTGCCGAGCACATGCTCAATCGCGCCGATTCTCCTCGGATAACCTGGGTCACTTCGCGCTCAAACCTGTTTGCGATGGACGATACCAGTTTCGTCAACGAGGCCTATATGCCCCGTTACAGCCGGCGCTTTCACGCCCTGCCGCTTCAGCACCGCCGTGCCATCATCGACAATGAAAAGCTGACAAGCGATGGCATTTCAGCCGAATTGTGCAATCGGCTCTATGACGTTCTGTATGAACGAGAGGTGGAAGGTGCATTGTCTGAGAGTTTCCATTTACTCCCCAGTGTCGTCGTCAAGCACATCACGCCGCTCAACAAGCGCTGGCAAGTAGATCTGACCGGTCTCACGAAGCAGCAGCATCACAGGATCGTCGTTGATCGCATAGTCCTCGCTACGGGCTTTCGGCCGCGCACTCCCCTCTTTTTGCAGTCGCTCCTTAGCAACGCGCACATGGAGGACGACCTGCCCGTGCTCGGCCCTGACTACGCGGTCAGCTTCACGCAGAACATGCCAGGACCGGTCGATTTGCAGAATCAAAGTCGTCTCCAGCACGGATTACAGAGCGCAAACCTGTCGCTGGTGGCTTACCGCAATAGCCTCATTATCAACAGCCTCCTCGGACAGCCATTCTATGTCGATCAATCGGGGCAACTCCTCGGCGGCCACGAGAGTCCGGCCGAGCAGAACGCCGTGTTCGATGCAATGACAATGGCAGAAAAGATGAGCGCGATCATATGAGCACGGCACGGTCCTCTATCTTGCGTATCGCCGATGTGCCCCCTGCAGCTGCAGACCGCCTCGCTTGCAGACTGCCCTACCGCGCTTCCGGACCATTTTTGCTCGCATCGAGCGTCATTGCTGCAGCCTATGGCACGAGCTTCATATTGCCGGAATATATGGAAATGCTCGGTATGGAGCGTGACGTCGTGGGCTCCATTATTTCAAGTGGCATGGTTACAACAATCGTGTGTTGCTGCCTGGCAGGTCGCCTGGCTCAGCGTATTGGAATTATGCCGACGATAGCTGCCGCCTCGATCGTGATGGCGCTGGCCATGGCAGCCTTTGCCGCTGCAGTCGTCGACGCGCGAATCGCCTATGCAGGCGGCATGCTCGTTGGCGTGGGGTGGTCCGTATTGTTCATCCTGTCGCCGCTGCAGATCATCCGTCATCTACACCCCACGGCGCGTATCCAACATCTGACGATCTTGTCGGGCGCGCAGATGGCCGGCCTTGGCCTAGCAGCTCCGCTCGGCCACTTCTTGGCAGAATACACAGGCTCAATGGCGATCATGTACGTACTGTTCGCGATCGCCTGCGTCATCGCAGCCATCTGCGTAGGCGTGGCGCGACGCGCCATGTTGAGCATCCCCTCAGTACCTATGCCGCACATCGAGGTCACCTTGACCACGGCTGTCGCTCTGCTTCGACACGCGACGGCCGCACCGATCGTCATGATAGTGGTTGCGGCCTGTATCTTCTCGGGGCTGTCAACCTATCAGAGCGCCTATGCAGCATCACGTCGGCTTAATCCCGACCTCTTCTTCCTGGTATTCACCCTTACCAGCGTGGCGCTTCGGTTTTCTGTCGCCCACATGCTGGACCGCATGCCTGTACACCGCCTTGCGCTCACGCTCTTTATCGCGACCGGCGCCTCATTGGCGTTGTTAATTGTCAATACTGAGAACAGTCTGCTCTATATCCTGGCCGCCACAATCTTCGCCACAGGATACGGGCTCAGCTATTCCACCCTTAACGGAATGGCCGTCAATCTCGCCGGCGAGCGTGGGCTCTCCGTACCAGTTACCTCACAGATCTTCACCTTAGCCTATTTTCTCGGGTTGTTCGGCTTTCCGTTCCTTGGAGGGCAGTTGATCCGCGAATTTGGCCCCGATGCGATGTTGCTCACGCTATTGGGTGCGACCGCCTTCAACGGAGTGCTGGCAACCACACTCCGCCCAAAGGCAAGAATTGGCTCTCTGTAACCTCAAAAAAGGAGCTCGCAAAATGCTGACCGACGCACAAAAGGCGAAATGGAATCAGGATGGATATCTTCGGCTCGAAGGCTTCTTTGATGCACCTACGCGCGACAATATTTCTGATTTCGTCGAGGACGTCTCGCGCTGGGACGTAAGCGTCGACAAATGGATGATGTGGTTCGAGAAGACCGGTGATGATCGCAAAATCGTCTCAAAGGTCGAAAACTTCTTGGAATACCATGACGCTCTACGCCAGACGCTCCTTGCCGACGGTCGTATCTTCAGCGCGATCGAGAAGTTACTCGATGAAGACACGCGGATGCTCAAAGAGCTGCTGATCTTCAAGTATCCTGATAGCGGCGGGTACCGCCCACATCAGGACATATATCATATCCCCCACAAGCTCCCGGAGCGAATGGTGCATGCCATAGCAGCCATTGCGATCGACGATTCGGATCCCGACAATGGAGGTTTGTTCTTCACTCCGGGGCGCCATAAGGAGGGTGTTTTTCCCATGGATGCGGGCGGCGTCATCAACCCGGACGTGGCCGAGAGCTTCGAATGGGAACCGGTGCCGTGGAAGGCCGGCGATGTGTTTATTTTCGACGACTACGCGCCCCACTACTCACTACCGAACAAGAGCGATCGCTCTCGCCGCACGCTCTATTTGGTGTTCCAGCGGGCGTCTACTGGGGGGCCTGATCGTGCCGAATACAACCGTATGAAGCGTGCCTATAACCCGCCTGAGGGCAAGGTATCCGAGCTTGAAGATCTGAAAACGCCTAACGGCATATTCTATCGCGAGTGATCGCAACTCATAAGGAAAGACGACGTGTATACGAAGCAGATCGATCGCTCCCTAATGCGAACCGAATATGGCGTGCTGGTTTGTCGCCTGCTGGAGCATTTGCCGGATGATCTCAGCCCCGAGTTTGGTACCTCGGTCGTTGAGGTCGCACCCGGCGGCGCGGTCGATCTGCACGCGCACCACGAGCACGAATTGTGGGTTCTGATTTCCGGTGAGGGAGAATTCGAAGCTGGAGGTCAGACTCGCTCGGTGAAGGACGTGACCTTGTTCTACATGCCACCACATCAGATGCACGCTATCCGCAATCGCAGCCAGGAGAACACCCTGAAATTCCTCTCTATCTGGTGGGATTGACATGCGCACCTATTTCGTATGTCCAGCCCCCCTTGCCCTAACGGCAAACTACATCTCGGTCACATCGGCGGTGTGTACTTGCTCGCCGATATCTTCGTGCGCTTTCAACGGATGGCCGGCCATCGCGCGCACTACATCACGGGCGCAGATGAGCACGGCACGTATACGCTCGTAAAGGCGCGAAAGCTTGGGCAGCCCGTTAGCGAGGTCGCGCAAAAGCACATCGACGAGATCCTACAGTGCCTGCGTTCGGTGCACATCACGCCTGATGTGTTCGTTCGGACGTCCAGCGAGGTCCACAAGGACAATGCTCTGGCGATTTTCCGCGAGTTGCAGGAGGCCGGGTACGTCCAAATCCACGAGGGTGTCCAACTCTATTGCGAGCACTGCGATGAATTTGTCGCGGACTCCCTGGCAGCCGGGAATTGTCCGGCATGCAACTCCGCCACCGACAGTAATCTGTGTGAGAACTGTGGCCTGGCAATTCGCCACGACACGTTATGCAACGCCCGGCATACGACGTGCGGCCATAATCTTGTACTAAGGCGCATCGAGCAGGCCGTGTTCGATACGCCCCGCCTTGCCCGGGCGCTCGACACAGCCATCGGACAAAGCGCCTGGCCCGAGCCCATACGGGATAAGGCGCGAGCTTGGCTTGCCGGCGATGCGCATGGTTTACCGATGTCGCGTCACTTCAGTCATGGTGTAGAGCTGCTGCATCCCGATGATTTGTTCGGCCAAACCCTGCTCACATGGTTTGAAGGCTTATGGTGCTTCGAGACCGGAATTCGCGAGCAATGCGCCAATGACTTTCTGAGCGCAAAATCAACCATGCACGACCCTAGCACCCGACTTGTATTTTTCATGGGCCAGGACAACCGCTTCTACTACACGATAGGTGTGTCCGGCGCCCTGCTCGCGCGTGGCTATCCCATTCCCACAAACCACTCGATCCAGGATTTCTACAAGATCGAGGGCGAGAAGTTTTCCACCAGTCGCGACCATGCGCTTTGGGCCGACGAGGTAGCGCGCGAAGTGGACTCCAATGTACTTCGTTACGCGCTCGCTCGGATTGCACGACCATTCGGCCGAGGCGAAAACGAGTTCGATGTTGACGGGTTGGTCACGGCGGCATCCCACCTTCGGATTTGGGAAGATGCACTGCGCCAATATGCCAACAACGCCAAAACATTGGACACTAGACGTCTCCGATCTCGTCTACGCATCCTTGCTCAGCGCTACGCGGACGCAATCGAGGAACTCCGATTTTGGGATGCGCTTGATATCGTCGATAGGTACTTCGAGCTAGCCGATTTTGCGCGTGACGACAGCGGCCTGTGGAACGCCATGGAGATTTCGCTGTTCCTGAGCCTACTGTATCCTGTGGTACCTGAGCTTTCGATCCGATATGGCCGGCATTTCTTCGGTGCAGCCTGGCAGCCGTCCTTCAACAAACTGGCAGCCAAAGCTGGCCTGCCACCAAGGATCGACTTTCCATGCCTCAGCGCCGCGGTGCCCACGCATTTTATCGCATCGTACAATGAGCGTTTTCGCAAGCGCCAAGCCGAGCAATATCAATGAACGAGGAAGCAATGAACCTGCGTATCTCGGCCCGCAGCTCCCTCGCTCAGGGCTTTGCGCCGTTCAACTACTCACGTGCGAAGCACGCCATCAATTTCGGGTACGGGCTCCCCGATCCGATGATGTTCTCGCAACTTGCTTGGCCGGATGCATTTGACCCAGATACGGGTGTCGCCCCTACCGATCTGCCTCAGTATACGGATGCGATGGGCTTGCCCGAGCTCCGAACAAAGCTCGCGCAGCGCTATGGTGTGCAGCATGAGGAGGTTATCCTCACCGGTGGTGCTTCACAGGCCTTGCAGTTGCTTGCCGAAGCTTGTCTCGATCCGGGCGATGTCGTTTTGACCGAGGACCCCTCTTATTTGGGCGCACTGCGCATCTTTTCGATCATGGGGGCAACCATCCTCCAGCTCGGTATGAGCGCCGAGGGTGTCGATCTGGATGAGCTTGAAACGACGTTACGTCGCAATGGCCGGGTAAAGCTCTTCTACACGACTCCAGCATTTCACAATCCGACTGGGCGCCAGATATCGCGCGCCCATATGGCACGGGTTGCGGCGATGCTAGCCCAGCACGGGGTGGCGTTGGTACAGGATCTCGTCTATTCGGAGTTGCCATACAACGATATAGCTGATTGGCTGCCACCGGGCGGCAATGTCATAAATGTACACAGCATCTCCAAGGTCGCCGGACCGGGGTTACGGGTCGGCTGGGTGCTTGCAGATTCCGATGTAATCAACAGACTGGCACACCTCAAATGCGACGGCGGCGTCAGCCCTATCGCCAGCAATATCGTCCTATCCTTGCTGCAGTCGGACGCACTTGATACGCACATTGCGCGATTGCGCCAGCATTATCGTGCCAGGCGGGACAGCATGCACACGCTACTGCAGGGTAGCGGCCTTTGCGAACCAAAATATCTCGTTCCAAGCGGTGGTTTCTCGTTTTGGGTACGCCTCGCCCCTGGAATTCAGGCTGAGACTTTCATTGAGGCTGCGCGCTGCGAGCACGACGTGCACCTCGTGCACGGACGTCATTATGGCCCACGAAGTTGCCAGCAGGTACGCCTGTGCTTTAGCTACCTGCCGATGAATGTAATTGAAGAGGGACTGGCGAGGTTGGATAAGCTGCATGCTAGGCAGTACGGCAGATCCTTATGAACGCTCGCCGAAAACGGGCGATTCGAAGTGTGACGTAACCGCTTTTCTGCCTAGCGGTCACGCGCCAATTCAATACGTATGCGAGTTCCAGAAATGGTAACAATAATATCCGTGCAAGTAGCCCCTGCGTCCCGAACGGTAGGATGACGTCTAACGGTCCGGGCAATGATTGGCTTCCGCTATGAGCGAAGCGACCGGCCGAGCAAAGCCCAGCTAGGCCAACCAGCTCGGCGAACACCAGCGCAGGATTGTGGGCGATCGCACCGACGGTGCATCGAGTGCAACCAGTCGCGGAGGGTTCAAGATGGCAGCGGCCAAGATGCCGCCGACTTGACGCGACCAATCTACGGATTCGATCGAAGAGTGGCCTGAGCTCGCGTTTCATTACGCCAAAGAGACGGCACTTCTGGCCGACGATCAAGACGCGGCGCTGCCCCGATAAACCAGCTCCTCGTCGTAACAGTGCGCTCGATAATGTGGCCGGCAAGATGCCAGTCGCTGCTTTTCGATGACGCCGCCGAGCGTGTCATCGTCCTACGCTCGCCAGCACCGCCCTGCTTGCAGCACGAGCTGGCGCCAGGGGCACAGCCGGTAGATGGTGGCGACGAGTGCAGACATCAAGCTCAGATAACGCTGAGCTTTGGTTTCCGATGTAGTCGTTTGGGGTGCTTCCGCGCGCCCCTTCCATCCACGCGGCGCGCTGACTACCGTCGGTGTCCGAGCGGGATGCCTAGTTTTCGCGCCTTCTGACGCAGCGATCCGGCCGTTCGCTTTGTAAGCTTTGCGATTTTCGTAACGGGTGTTTTCGCCTTCGAGTGTGCACGCAGTTCCTTCACGTCCGTCTTCGTGTACTCGCGACGTACAACCTTCTTAGTCAGCGTCTTGGGCATAGCAACTCCGTTGGCATTCTGTGCACAGATCTAGCAGGGATGAAGTGGAGCTGCCAAGCATGCGTAGGTTGTATGCGCAAGGCCTCCTACCCATCGGATACCCCTTACTTTCTTCGGAGTTTAGCGACGGCCCATCTAGATACGAGCCAATTTTGTAGATGGGCCACGCGAATATGTCACTGGTAAGTAAAAATCTGGGCGATACATATTGATTGCGCACGGACCAAATCTCGAACAGCGTTCCGAAAAATACTGCTCTAGAGAAGTCTGCGCTCGATTCGGACCTCGCGCTGGTCCAGGTCCCCTAAAGATCCGGCCAGCAATTTCACGCTGGTCTTTGCGAGATCGAATGTGCGAGTTCGCTTACGCCTTCTTCAGCCAGCCAATCTTGCTTTTCAGGAATTGGAAGCCCAGCACCTGAAAGGCGGCATGTTCCTTGTTGTCCCTGCCATAGCCGTGACCGCCAGCCTCCGGCTCGTAGAGATAAGCCTCATATCCCCTGAAGCTTGGCGACCATCTTACGGGCGTGTCCGGGATGGACGCCTTCGTCCCGGCGTGTGGTGGCGATCAGGATCGGCGGATAGTCCTGCCCGGGCTTGGCAATATGGTAGGCGGAATAAGTCTTGAGCCATTCCCATTCCTCGGGCTTGTCAGGATCGCCAAATTCCGCGATCCAACTCGCGCCCGCGAGCAGCTTCGTGTAACGACGCATTTCAATCAGCGGGATGGTGCAGAACAGCGCGCCGAAACGCTCAGGGTACCGCGCCAGCATATTGCTGATGAGAATGCCGCCGTTCGATCCGCCCTCGGCCGCGATCCGCTTTGCGTGTGTGACACCGCGGCGGACGAGATCGGCGGCCACCGCCGCGAAATCATCATGGGAGAGCCGCTTGCCGGCGAGGCGTCCAGCATCGTGCCACCGCGTGCCGAACTCGCCGCCGCCGCGCAAATGCGCCTGCACAGTGGTGCCCCCGCGCTCAAGCCAGAGCTTGCCGAGCGCGGAATTGTAGTACGGCTTCACTGAGATGCCGAACCCGCCATAACCGCTCATATGGACGGGCGCTTCGCCGGTCTCCCGTTTCGGACCGGTCTGCACATAGGGAATACGCTCGCCGTCGACCGAGATCGCCTCGTGCTGGGTGACCACGAGACCATCAGCCATAAAAGCTTTCGGCGCCTCCTTCAGCACGGCTGGACTGGCGACGCCCTGCTCCAAGAGCATCAGTAACGGGGCGTGAGCGGATCCTGGATCTTTGCGAGCAAGTCACCATTGCTCTCGGATGGATCGCGATCAAGCGGCCAGACATCTACGTGGCCTATATCGGGGAGCATGCTTAGCTGCTCGCGGCTCCAAGTCGCGGTAGATGGTGTGCAGATCTCGAACACGGGCCGCTGCTCGTCCAGGATGGAGAGCACAAGCTTACCGCCCGACCAGAAAAATCCCTGCAGGGCTCGCCGCGGGCTCGCCACAAAAAGGACCGCGAAATTGCGCTTCCCATCGAGAAAGGCGGTCAAGGATATGCCGACCAGGGTATCGGCCGGGTAGATCACTCCGGCGATTGTCGCAGCCGAGCGGAGCTTCACCGCGAGCCAGTTCTGATGTGCCTGCAGCCAGATATCGGTAGGAAGATCGAGCTTGATGTGCGCCCCTGACTCGCCATGTCTGGGAATTGAAGAAATTGAGCCGATCAGCGAACCAGACGCGTTGCTCTTGTCCGGTACGATCGATCCCGCAGCTGACGCCCATACCATCGGACGACGTCTCGAACACCACGGTCGCGCGCTCGATGAGTTCACCTCGACGCCACAACCGGACGGTCCTCGCATAGCCCGACACTGTCGCCATGCCTTCGCCATAGGCGCTGGACAACAGCAGCGTGTCCTGATCGACCCAAGTGGCACTACTCTTGGCTTCCTCAAGCACAAAACCATCAGGCACAAAACTCTTCGTAGCCATGTCGAACTCGCGCAGAGCCACAGCATCGCTGCCGCCTCGTGACAGAGCGAGTATCACTTGCGAGCTACCAGGCAGCATGCCAATCCAGCCTACAAGCCAGTCCTCGCCTTCAATTGCCGCGAGCCGATCCACATCGAGTAAAACGTCCCATGACGGCTTGGGCTTTCGAAATTCTTCCAAAGTGTCCGCCGCCAGAGGCCGCGCGGATTATTGGCATCTTTCCAGAGATCGTAGAGATGCTCGCCGTGCCGGCTGACATAGGGTATCTTATCCGCCCGGTCGTAGATCGAAGCCAACGCCTCGCGGTCCCTCGTGAATGTTCCTCCGCCGAAGACCTGTAAAGTTTGGCCATTCTGCTGCGCGACAAAGTCGAGCGCCCGCGCGCCTTCTATCTCTTTCAGCCACAGATAGGGATCATCATCTGGAGCGGAGAGCGTTGGCTTTCCACGAACTGTCTGTTCTATCGGCGAGCACGCTTCAGACACAATTCACTCCATCGTTAGCACCAACCGCGCTCCGATACGCCGCCGATGCATGCTTTCTCGAGCCTTCGGTCTACAACCTGACGCGCCAGCAGCTTCAAGCTCATTCATTCGAACAAATAGCAGGCAAGGTCCGCGTCTCAAACTTTGCACGACCTGAGGAGCGAATCATCACCGCATCAAGAGAGGATTGAGGCTGATGATCGTTTAGATCGTCGCTTTATGTGAGGGGACAGCTGGCGGGAAGGTTAGGGAGGCGCTGCGAGCCTTGCCCCCTTGTGCTCAAACGTGGCGAACGACCGGTTCTCGATGGGCGGCCGAGTACGAAATTTCTGCAGCCGGAGCGCCGACGACGCTGATCGAGAGTGTCTTTCCGCCAGTAGCGTGTGCGATCCCAGAAGGACCGACGACTCTCATCTCTCCTCAAGTTGATTAAGAGACTGCTCGCGCCTCATTCATTCCGTCAGGTCGAGACATCAACAGACGATCGCGGCCGGGACCGAAAGCGAGATCTTGCCGCATCAGCGGGGTTCCTTCGTGAAACTGAAGGCAGCAATGACTGACCATCGACCCCTCACGATGGTCAGCAGGGCCCGGCCGCACCGCCGTGCGGGCATCACCGACCGCCATGAGCGATTCAAAAACCCTGGACTGAGCGCATCAAGCGCAATGACCAGGTCGAATTCCGCGCATGCTAACTCGGCCACCGGCGCATTGAGCCATGAAGCGGTACCGGAGCATTCGACACCGACTTGCCATAGGGGCGCACCATCGTCAAATCTTCGCGCGAGCGCGGCGCGGGGTGGCTCATAGGTGCCCATCTTACCAGCCGTAATTCAGTGACTACGGCGATGTCAGAAATCCAACAAGTCTCAGCATTCTCCCTTTGGGACGGTCGCTGGCACGCGCGTTCTCTCGTCAGGCAAGATGCGCCCCTCTTCCGCGATCGGCACGCCTTTTGCTGGGATGAGACGAACGCCCCGCGACCAATGCTTGCTCGCACCGCACTGCGCCTGGAGTTCACCATGAGACCTGCTCGTTGTCATATCGTTCTGACGATAATCACACCAGACTTCCCTTGGATGCACTCCGATCTCTGCACACGATGGGTAGCCTTTGTTGATGATCATCGAGGCATTTGACCGCACAAGCTGCATCACGGACGTATCTGGAGGACCGCGCGGCTTTGATCGCGTGATTTTCAAATTCCTCACCGCCACGCGGCCCTTGGCTGGCCGTTTTCCTGAAAGCGTAGTCAATCCATGCTTAAAGTGACATCCATAAGCCAGGCTTCCCAGAACTCGATCGTTACGATTGATCGTTTTTCTCTATGGCTTGCTTGCTTACGCGGCCTTTCTCGTCACGATCGTCTACGCTGTCGGATTCGTAAGTCGCATAGGCGTACCGAAGACAATTGACACGGGGCCTGACACGTCGGCGATCAATGCGCTTTGCATAAACACGTTGTTGATGGCTCTATTTGCCATCCAGCACACTGGCATGGCACGCAAGTGGTTCAAGAACCGGTGGGCGCGATATGTGCCGAACTGCATTGAACGAAGTACTTACGTGCTCATGGCGAGCCTCTGCCTCATGTTGCTATTCTGGAAGTGGAGGCCCCTTCCGGCCGTTGTTTGGCAGGTCGACGACCCCGACGTATTCGTAATGATCACGACGCTATCGTTCATAGGCTGGGCGACGGTGTTCGCCAGTACGTTTCTCATCGATCATTTCGAACTGTTCGGACTGCGTGACGTCATCGCCAATCTCAGGGGTCTGGGCATACCGGCGCCGCAGTTCAAAACGCCGCTTTACTACAAGTTCGTGCGACATCCCATCTATCTCGGTTTTATCATCGCGTTCTGGGCCGCGCCGGTCATGACAATCGGGCATCTACTGTTTGCTATTGTGACCACCATCTACATCTTTATCGGGATTTTCTTCGAAGAGCGGGATCTTCTCAAGCAGTTCGGGGACCAGTACGGTCAATACAAAAGACAAGTCGGCATGCTCATCCCTCGGCGCAAATCGGGCTGATAGGGACCAGACAGAGAATGGGAGCTCGCTACCAAAAGTGCATCACCAAATTCACGATCCACAAGGAGACCAGTGAGCTCGCGCGGACGATCTCAGGCGCCCTGTCCGAAGTGGCTGAAGGCGCACCGTACCTTGAGCACTCTGACGTTCGCTGCTGCGCAGGCAACAAGGCATCGCCGATGGGGTCACGCTCAGCATAGCAAATTGTTTCGGAGTGTTCCCGCCACAGTGCTGTAGACGCCGTCAGGATATCGCGCGCCACTCTGAATGGGCCGATCGCCTATACGGCATCCCCGCTTATTCTATCGCAGATGAGCACGACAGCTTCGAGGAAAGCACACTTGCTGTCGTCGCGCATTCAAACGCATTCGTGCCACACTCCAGTTGTTGTCCGACGCGAAAGCATGCGGGCGCTCAACGTCCATTAACGAGCTTCGACACAGCCACCTACCTCCATTGTCGAAGCTACCGCACGCATCCGCCCCAGATCGACGCGTGAGGTGTCGTAACGTTTAAGCGTACAACCTGACGCAGCGTGCGAATCAAGCGGATTCTTCCAGAGTGAATGTTGCAGAGCAGTTACAGCAATTTGCGTTGGCGCTGTTATGACGCGCGCAGGCAGGGGCCACTAAAGGAAATGAAGCTCGAAATGAAGAACTTGTTGCTTATGACTGCGAGCATCGTCGCACTCACCGCTGCAGCGCCTGCATTCGCCGCGGATCTCGCTGCACAACCCGTCTACACGAAGGCGCCACCGCCGCCGGTCGCGGTCGCGCTCTACGACTGGAGCGGCTTCTATGCTGGTATCAACGGCGGCTGGGGTTCGAGCCATAACTCCTGGGATTTTGCAGGCACGAACCCTGAGGGCTCCCACGACGCAAGCGGCGGCACGGTCGGTGGGCAGATCGGTTATCGCTGGCAGATCGGCCAGACAGTGCTTGGCGTCGAAGGCCAGGGCAACTGGGCCGATTTCAACGGCTCCAATGTCAGCACTGCCTTTCCAACCAACAGGAACCAGACAAAGATCAACGCGTTCGGCTTGATCACTGGTCAGATCGGGTATGCCGTAAGCAACGTACTGCTTTACGCCAAAGCTGGCACCGCGATCGTTGGCAGCAGCTATCAGGTTAACTCCGTTGCTTCAGGCACGCAGCTTGGGAGCGCGGACACGACACGTTGGGGCGGCGTCGTTGGCGCCGGATTCGAGGTCAACTTGACGCCGAACTGGTCAGCTGGCCTCGAGTACGACCATGTGTTCATGCCGACGAGCGACGTGAACTTCACCGCTGCGGGTGGTGGCACGTTTGGGAACGATCGCATCCGCCAGGATTTTGATCTCGTGACGGCGCGTCTCAATTACAAGTTTGGCTGGCCCGTAGTTCTCAAATAACAATCTCCTCACCTCCAAACGGCAATCGAGAGCTCCGGCCCTTTGGCCGGGCTCTTTCTTTAGTTTAATTTAAGCGCGCAAGGTCACCTAAGCGCCTCTATTTCTTCGAAAGCTGGCGGCTCAAAGGTATCGCCTGTTCGTTCTGACGGTTGAAGGATGCGTTTGCCTTGGTGTGAGCGCACGGAGTGCGCAAGGCGCTATAGTGTCCATCAACAACTACGCTAGAGGCGTGTTACTACCACTCTCTGCTAAAGCTTGAACTTCCTGCGTCCAGCTAAAATGGTCCGCACACCACGACTGGCGGCTTCTTCTACCTTGATAGCATCAATCCCGATGATGTGGCTTTTGGCAATGACGGCACACAACTGAGGACATTCCCGGTATGCCTGCGAGCCACGGCTACACCGCCTCTTCGGGGTGATCTACAAGCGCGACGATGTGTGATCTGCATTATGGGCCCGCGCTCGATTGGAACGAGAGCACGTCAATGTCGCTGATCGCTCGCGCATGTTGGATCGAGCTTGCGGCCATCATCTCGCAACAAAATCGACCCGCGCAACTTAAGGCACATTTCACAGCGTGACGCATTTTACGTATCCCTTCGGCGGCGATCGCCTTGTTCGGTTCGACAAGCTGCCTGAGGGTGTGACCTTAAGTTTAGCCTTAAGGTCATGTGGCGAATGCAGGTGAAGGTATTGGGCGTCGAACGTCGGCGCCGCTGGAGTTACGACGAGAAGGTTCGTCTGGTCGAAGAGACCGTGCAGGCCGGCGAGACTGTTTGTGGGGTGGCGCGGCGGCATGGCGTGGCACCGAGCCTATTGTTCACATGGCGTCGGCAGGCACGCCAGGGCCGCCTGGGCGGTGATGCCGTGCCAGCTCTCGTTCCTGTCGAGATCACACCTACGCCGGCTCCGGTATTGATCAGCACGCCGCAACCGGCGTCTTCACCGCCTGCACAGCGCGCAAGGGCTGGAATCATCGAGATCGAGCTTGGCGGTGGCTGGTGTTCGCGTTGACCGGGACGTCGACGGTGAGGCGCTGCAGCGGGTTGTTGAGCTTTTGAGACGGCGATGATCCCGATTCCGAGCGGCGTCAGGGTTTGGATCGCAACAGGCCACACCGACATGCGCCGCGGCATGCAAAGCCTGACTCTTACGGTTCAGGAGAGCTTGAAGCGCGATCCCCATGTCGGCGATCTCTATATCTTCCGGGGTCGTCGCGGTGACCTGGTCAAGATTCTCTGGCACGACGGATTAGGCATGTCGCTCTATGCCAAACGCCTGGACCGCGGCAAGTTCATTTGGCCGGCGGCGTCGGCCGGCGCGGTATCGATCTCGGCGGCGCAAATGGCTTACATGCTCAAGGGCATCGACTGGAGGAATCCCCAGCTAAGCTGGCGGCCGCAGAGCGCAGGTTGATCCAGAAAAATCTCCCGGCTGCCGGCATTTTGGGGAGTCCAAACGCATTCAATCTGTGATTCACTGCGTCGCATGGATGCCGACCGCGACGCTGATCCGGATGACGTTGCCGCGCTGAAAGAGGCGCTCGCTGTCGAGCGCGCGAAGGGTTTGGAGATCGCCGCCGAGCTCGCGGTCGCCCGCGCGAAAGCGTCGGAAGACGAAGCGCTGATCGCACAGCAGCAGTTGCAGATCGCCAAGCTGAAACACCAGATCTATGGGCAACGGTCGGAACGTTCGGCGCGGCTGATCGAGCAGTTGGCGCTGACGTTCGAAGAGCTGGAAGCCGACGCCACCGAGGACGAGCTGGCGGCGGAACGAGCCGTGGCCAAGACGACGACGGTGCGCGGATTTACGCGCAAGTGCGCCGAGCGCCAGACCTTCCCTGAGCACCTTCCCCGGGAGCGGGTGGTGATCGAAGGACCTACGGCTTGTGAATGCTGCGGCAGCAATCGCCTGCGCAAGCTCGGCGAGGACGTGACGCGGACGCTGGAAGTGGTGCCGCGCCAGTGGAAGGTGATCGAGACGGTCCGGGAGAAGTTCTCCTGCCGCGACTGCGAGAAGATCAGCCAGCCGCCGGCGCCATTCCATGCCATCGCCCGGGGATGGCCGGCCCGAGCCTCCTGGCCATGATCATGTTCGAGAAGTTCGGCCAGCATCAGCCCTTGAACCGCCAGGCCGAGCGCTATGCCCTGGAAGGCGTGCCGATCGCACTGTCGACCATGGCGGATGCCGTTGGGGCGGTCTGTGCCTCGCTAGATCCGTTGCTGCGCCGCCTTGAGGCCCATGTGATGGCGGCCGCGCGTCTTCATGCCGATGATACGACCGTGCCGGTGCTGGCCAAGGGCAAGACCGATACGGGCCGCTGCTGGATCTACGTCCGGGACGACCGGCCGTTTGGGGGCACGGACCCGCCGGCGGCGATGTTCTATTACTCACGCGACCGCAAGGGCGAGCATCCCCAGGGGCATCTGGCCCGGTATGCCGGCATCCTGCAGGCCGACGCCTATGACGGCTACAACCAGCTCTATCTGGCCGGGCGCCAGCCCGAACCGATCCGGGAAGCTGCCTGCTGGTCGCATGGAAGGCGCCCGTTCTTCGCCATGGCCGACATCGAAGAGAATGCGCGGCGCAAGGGCGTCGGAAAAAAGGAAATCCCGCTCTCTCCGATCGCGATTGAGGTCGTGCGGCGGATCGACGCGCTGTTCGAGATCGAACGCTCGATCAACGGCAAGAGCGCCGAGGAGCGCCTTCAGGTGCGGCAGACGTTGAGCCGGCCCGTGATCGAAGACCTGCAGGTCTATATGCGCGAACAGCTCGCCAAACTGTCCCGCGGCCATGACCTGGCCAAGGCGTTCAACTACATCCTCAAGCGTTGGGCGAGCTTCACGCTGTTCCTGGAGGACGGGCGAGTTTGCCTCTCGAACAACGCCGCCGAGCGAGGCTTGCGAGGCATCGCACTTGGCCGGAAGTCCTGGCTGTTCTGCGGATCTGATCGCGGAGGGCGGCGCGCCGCAGCCATGTACAGCCTCATCGTCACAGCGCTATGCCGAGTGCGGCATAGTAGAGAGCGTTTTTAGATTGGCGGCGCGTGGTTCGGTACCCAACACGAGCACTCGCGAGGGGCGCCGGTAATCTAAAAACGTGTTGGACGAAGCCGCGGGCACGCCGCTGCAGCTATGGGTGTTGAATCACTGCGCCGTTATTTGTGAAGCGTCGTGATCTGGACTGGAGACAAGTCCAAAGCGGATATTATCCCGAAAGTACTGGGTGGAAGCGACATCTGGGAAACGAAGTAACCGAAAAATGCGAAGCGCCGGAGGTTTGACGTCGGAAGAACGACAACAGGGCATCTATCGGCTGCCACGGCGGCCGGAAGAATTGCGAAATGGAAGGTGGCGGTTCTTGGTTGATCGAGGTCTCGCATCAAGAAGTGTCCGGTGAGCGAACGGCACTGAACGAACCTGGCTGCAAGACCTCGACGCACACCATGTGGCCTTGATGACAGGATGGACATTGACGCAAGGAAGCGGCATTGCAGTGCTCAGCCTTCTCGGGGCAATCGGATTGCTCTTCCGGCTCCGAATGAGCATCTGCGGATATCAATCCGAGCAGTTCACGGCAGCGAGCGAGCTTTTGCTTGCGGTAGCGGTTACCCAGAAATCCATAGTAGCGAATACGTTTGAAGCCTTCGGGCAGGACATGGATGAGGAAACGCCGAATGAACTCCCCGGCGTCCAGCGTCATTACTTTCTGCTGGCTTCCGTGGCGGTAATCCTTCCATCGAAAGCGTACTTTGCCGTCTTCGATATCGATGACACGGCTGTTGCTGATCGCTACCCGATGCGTATAGCGGCCGACATAGTGCACAACCTGTTCGGCGCTGCCAAATGGCGGCTTGGCGTAGATAACCCAATTGATTCTGCGGACATCGTTCAGATAACGCTGAAACGCAGCCGGATCACGCAACGGTTCCAGCGACGAGAAGAATTGTAGCTCGCCGGTATCGAACGACTTTTGCAAGGCGCTGAGAAATAGGCGCCGGAACAGACGGGAAAGCACGGCCACGGGAAGAAGAAGCCGGGCCGGCACGCGATCCAGCGGCTACCATCCGGGGACAGTCCTCCTCCAGGAACGACGCAATGGAGGTGGGGATGGTGAAGGAGGTTCTGGCCCCAAGTATGAAGGACAGAAAAGAACCCGATCTCCGCACCGAGGTGCTTGGGGTCGGCAGCGATAGTCCGCAAAGTCTCTGCAGCTGTGCGGAACATAATATCGTACACGGTGCCGGCATTCTGGAATGCGATCGCTGCGATTTGGTCGGGTATGGTGAAAACAACGTGAAAATACTGCGTATCGAGAAGCTCCGCTTGTCGGTCCTCGATCCATTCTGCCCGCGCGAGCGATTGGCACTTGGGGCAGTTGCGCGAGCGGCAGCTATTGTAGGAGATCCGCCGCTCTCCGCAGTGATCGCACTGCTCGACATGGCCACCGAGCGCGGCCGTTCGGCAGCGCTCGATCGCCGTCATTGCTGCACGCCGTTCGGTCGATAGAGACCTCCAGTGCTGCTCGCGCCAGGCAGCACCATAGCGGCGGAAGATATCCGCCACTTCCGGACCTGAGCGTCCCATGGGGCCGCCGTCAGAAATGTTCAGGCGGCGGCGGTGGTGGTGCCTTAGGGATTGGTCGCGGCAGCAGCTCCAGCGGGCTGGTCGCCGCGCAGACTTTGTTCGTGGCTATCCGGAGATATTGCGCGGTTGTGGACAGGCTGCGATGGCCAAGCAAGAGCTGGATGGTGCGAAGATCGGTGCCGGCCTCGAGTAGATGAACGGCGAAGGCATGCCGCAGCGAATGCGGCGTCACGGGCTTGGCAAGGCCGGCTAACCGATGCGCCTTGCTGCAGGCGTCCTGCACCGCGTTGGTCGATATCGGCTCGTTGGGGATACCGCCGGGAAACATCCACGTCCTCGGCCGGACGGCGCGCCAATAGTCGGTCAGTGTCTCCAGCAACCGTGCCGAGAGCATGACGTAACGGTCCTTCTTCCCCTTGCCTTGATCGACACGTAGCACCATCCGCTGTCGGTCGATGGCCCCCGGCTTTAGGCGTACCGCTTCGGAAATGCGCAGACCGGCGGCGTAGCATGTTGTCAGGATCACTTGATGCTTGCGGCTCTCCACGCAGCCGAGGAAGTGCAGCACCTCTTCGGGGCTGAGGATGACGGCGAGTGTCTTGGGCGCCTTTGGACACGGAATGATGAGGTCGAAATCCCATTCGAAGCCGAGCGTGACACGGTACAAGAAACGGAGCGCTGAGACGGTCACGTGGATCGACTTCGGCGCCAACTTCTTCTCGTTCGTCAGATAGACTTGGTAGGCGCGGACATCTTCCGGCCCAAGCAAAGCCGGCGACTTCGCAAAATGGCGGGCGAACTGCGAAACCTGCAGCAGATAGGAATCCTGCGTATGCGGTGACAAGTTGCGGATCTGCATGTCGTTTATCATGCGTAACCGAAGCGGGGTCATTGAAGGCTCCTTGGCAAAAAAACGAAAACTGCCCGAGGGCAGCAACGCCATCTTGCTCGAAGCCAAGCTTATGAACGCTGCAAATTACGTCTCACCATGGCACGCCAAAGCAGTTACAGTTGCTTCAGCCGCATTCCTTCATCCGACGATGGGCCACTCTTGCCGAGTGTTCTGCCGCGGAGCGGCTTCGTCCAACGCTGTTTATGCCGCCCGCCGAACTATGCCGAACGGGTTTGGTATGGCACGTCGTTGTCACGGTGGCGTCGTCGATCGCGTGCACGGCAGCCCCATTCCATTCGGCATAGTCTGGTCGTTCAAAGCGCCTCGAGGAAGGCGAGTAGGCGGTCGTTCGGCTGGAATGCGGGTTCGCTTGCCGCGCTCGTACGGCTTGAGCTTCGCCAGAGCAGCTTCCTTGAGGGCGAGGTGGGCGTGCAGGTACGTCTGCGTCGTCTCGACCGATTCATGACCGAGCCACAGCGCCGATCACGGAGCAGTCGACGCCGGCTTGCAGCAGTCCCATCGCAGCGCTGTGCCTCAGCACGTGCGGCGACACGCTCTTGGCCTTCAAAGACGGGCAACTCTTGTGAGCGACACGAACATGCTTTCCCAGCAGCGACTGGACGCTGTCGGCACTGAGCCGGCCCCCGTGCACGTTGGGGAACAACGCTGTTGCTCCTTTCCGCAACGGTTCCTTGAGCCATGCCTGGAGCGCACACCGAGCGAGTGTGGTCAGCGGAGTGGTCCGCTCCTTCCGCCCTTTACCGACGCATCGTACGTGTGCGCCAGACCCGAGGTGGACGGCATCCCGGTCAAGGCCAGTGAGCTCTGAGAGGCGTAAGCCCGTCTGGGCCGCGACCAGCAGCAAGGTGTGATCGCGGCCGCCAAGCCACGTCGTTCGATCGGGCGCGGCGAGAACCGCCTCGATCTCGGGGCGCGTCGGGAAGTGCACCTGTCGCTTGTCGTGGCGCTTGCTCGGTATGGCGAGCACGCGCTGGATCAGCGCACTGTGTGCCGGTTCCTCGAAGGACACGAACCTGAAGAAGGATCGGATGGCGGTCAGACGCAGGTTACGCGTCTTTGCGCTGGCGCCACGCCTTACCTCGAGATCGGTAAGGAACGCGCCGATGAACGTTGCATCCAGATCGGCGAGCGTCAGGGCCGATGGGGACTTCCGCAGCCGCACCTGTGCGAACATGAACAGCAGCCGGAACGTGTCCCTGTAGGAGGCGATCGTGTTGCCGCTAACATTGCGCTGGCGCATGAGGCGCTCGGTGAAGGAGCGCTCGATCAACGTGGCGACATTGCAGGCGGGCTTCATGGCGTCACCTCCCATCGCCGATCGAGACGCCGCGCCGCTTCTTCCATCAACTCGGGGCAGGCCGAGAGATACCAGTAAGTATCGCGCACGCAGGCGTGGCCGAGGTAAGTGGAGAGTACTGGGAGTTGCTGCTCGACATCCTTGCCTTCGCGATACCAGTCGAGCAGCGTCCGGATGGCGAAGCGATGACGGAAGTCGTGCACGCGTGGCCCGGTACGATCACCTGGGCGCCGCAGCCCGATCTCTCGGGACAATCGCCAGAAGACGCGATGAACGTACTGGTGCAGCAAGCGGCCTCCCTGTTCGGCAACGAAGAAGGTCTAGCCGCAGCGTGATCCAAGCAGCGCGTCGCGCCGGTGGGCGTAGTCGCGCAGCGCGGTTCTCGTCGTCAGATGCAATGGCACGAGCCGCGACTTGCCGAACTTGGTCAGCCGGACCGTCAGCACGCCGGCGTCGAGGTCGACGTCATCACGCTCCAGGCCCATCGCCTCGGATATACGCATGCCCGTCACCGCGATCAGCCCGAACAAGGTATGGTAGGTCCATCGGCGCCCGTCCGCTGGCGGCAGAGTCAGCACTGCCGTCAGCAACGCGTCGATCTCCGCGTCGCTGTAGACATAGGGCTTGGCGCGGTTCCATCCCGGCAGCATGCCGACGGGCGGCACCTCCGTTCTCGGATCGAAGTTGGCGACATGGTGCGCGAACCCGCGCACGTCGCTCAATCGCAGCGCCCAGGGATGCATGACGATCCGGCGGCAGCGTTGCCCATTCCATTGCCAGCTTCGTCGTGATGATCCTGGCTTTGCTTCTCCAGGAAGGCGACGAAGTCGGCGAGCCGACGGGTCTGGTGCTCGTACTTGTATCCCAGTCCCTTGCGCATGCTCAGGTACTTATCGAGTACGGAGCGCAGATTGGTCATTGCACGCCTCCCGGCCAGGGCAGGCTCAATGTTCTCAGCGCATCGATGTCGACCTTCGCGTAGATCCGGGTAGTGTCGTGGTTCTCGTGCCGCAGCAACTGTCCTATCTCCGACAAGGTCGCGCCAGATCGGAGAAGCTCGGTAGCGAGACTGTGTCGGAAGATATGGGCGCCGCGGTGTGCGCAACCTTCGATTCCAACGCGATCGAGAGCGGCCTTGGCGATCATGGTGATCGCACATCCGGAAGCAAAGCCTACGTGTGGCGCGAGTGTGCGGACGAACAACCGTCGGCACGATGACTTTGGGCGGCCATTGCGCAGATATGCAACGATGGCCGCGCCAACGTCTGGCGGTATCGGCATCCGTGCACGCTGTCGGCCCTTGGCGCGAACGAGCATCTCGCTGGCGCGCCAGTCGATATCATCGAGGGTGAGCGTCGCGACCTCGTCGGCCCGCAGGCCGAGCTCGGCCAGCAACAACAGAATGGCGTAGTCGCGCCGCCCCATCACCGTCGCTCGGTCGCAACCGTCGAGAGCCTTCCGCACCTGAGCGGCAGGCAGATAGGTCGGCAGAGTTGCGAGCTTCCATCGTCGCATCGATGGAACGCAATCCGCCAACGGGCGCGCGTTCAGCTCCCGATGGTGGAGGTAACGGAGAAAGGCGCGCAACGACCAGCACATCGCCTTGCCTGTTCCCGGGCTCCAATCCTGGGCGTGGCGCTCAATGTAGCGGATCACGTCCTCTTGGCTGATCCTGCACAGGGCGGCGGCGCCGCCGGAGCACACCTCGTGCAGGAACCTGCGGATGACCGGGAGATGGCGGACGATGGACCTCGGGGCCAAGCCGCGCTCTGATCGCAGGTAGGCATCGAACTCCCTGAATATCCGTTCGTGCGGGGTGAGAGGCGGCAGCACCAACGGCGCGATCGCGCCTTCCCCGCGCAACACCGACAGCCATCGCTTGAGCGCGGCCCGGTCACCGGGTTGGATAGACTGCCTCCTGCCTCGATGTCGGAGGTACCGCTCAACGACCTGCTCATTGAGATCGACCAGCTTATAGCGATGGCCCGCGATCCAACTCAGGAGCCCGCCAACCACGTTGAGGCAACGCCACGCGCCGTGCCGAACGAGCTTCTCTTCGACGAGACGAGCGGCGTAGCGCTCGACGAGCTGTCCGTGCGGCCCGCTTCTGAGACGCTGGTACAGCCGGCTTCTGTCCAAGTACTCTTCAATTTCCATCTTCCTGTACTCCGCTGTTGAAAGCGGAGGCACAGAACGAACTATGCCGAACCGACCAAACGCCGGTCAGCGAAAAATCTGGGGAAAACGACCCGAGTCGGCATAGTTCGGCGGGCGGCATAAACGGCGAAAATGAACGGCATCGACCCGCAGGCGTGGCTGACGGATATCCTCGCCCGGATCGCCGCCCATCCGGCTCATCGGCTGGACGAGCTTCTGCCCTGGAATTGGACGTCAGCATCAGCGATCTCCGCTCGAGCGGCATGACCACCCACGTCAACAAGGTCCATCACGTCACCACCATCACCCAGGTCGCGAGGGACCTCGGCGAAGACGAAGATTGGCTGCGAGACGTCGCCAATGAAATGGAGATCGAGGACGGAGCCATATGGGTCTATGGCGTCGGCGAAGACGGTGTCCAGGCGTTCACCGACTTCGGCATCGAACGCCTCATCGAGCTCATCCAAATTTACAAAGAAGATCCGGAGTTGCTTAAGCGCTGGCCGTCAGAATAATCCAACCGAGCCCGCGGCCTACGCCGGATGCGTACCATTTTACGCACCTGACGATCGCACCTCTACAGGTCCATCGCAGGCAAAATTCATCGCGCACGATATGGTCCGAGAATCGTGTTCGATATGCATATCCTCTACCCCGCGTATGGGACAACTTGCTGACGCGTAGTTCGAAAAAACCATGACATGGTTTCACGCTTCTTCGGGGCCTTCAGTGTTGTGCAGGAGGCGACTCTCCCGCGAGCCTAGAATATCGAACGATCTGTATCATAAGCCATTTTCACACGTTCCTCTCGCTCCTATGCGCAAATGCCTCGAAAGACCATTCGTACGCATGTCTTTCAGTACGTGATCTTGTCCAGCGCGCTAGATGTCCACCGGCACGGCACAACTCGTCAGCTCACGAGGCCTTATTGAGTTGCAGCATAATCAGTCGAACTGACTAGTAAGTAGATGTCAGGGGATTGGTGGTAACCTGCACAGCCATTTGAGGGCCCCGGCGGCGCACTCGTTCGTTAACAGAAAATAACTGGCCGCGTTTGTGGCGGCGTCCTGCAAGCGGACGCGATACCAGTCAGGCTACCATCGGCGTGGCCAACGCGGGCTCCGTAAACTCAATAAGCCCAAGACGAATTGCCTTTACTAGACCACTAGTCCGGTTCGCCGTGCCGAGCTTTCGTATTGCGTTCTTAACATGAAAATTCACCGTATTCTCGCTCACGCTCAGTATCTTGCCGATTTCCCAGGACGATTTGCCTTCCGCGACCCACCGCAGGCAATCCTTTTCGCGCTCGGATAGGCTCACTTTTCCGTCTGAGGTGCAGTCCGAGGGCTTTGCGATCTCCTCAAACGCAATATGAAAGTGCCAAGCCAGTGCCTTGAGGCGCCTCACATTCGTCCGAGGATCGGCATCATCAAAACGGGAGGCGAATGAGACCACTGATATTCGTCCTGGTGGCCCAAATAGTGGCACGCCAACACCATTCTTCAGGCCTGCCTCTCTGGCCTCCTGTAGTACACGTTGTTCACATGCCTGAAGTCGATATTCTTTGGCGAGCTCATCCCATAGAAATGGCCCCGCAAACATCGGAGTCCGTCGGACCACCGGATCGATGGTGTAGTACTTGCGCTCCAAATAGCGCTGGCACCAGTCGGGCGGAACTTTCATGGCCACCAGAGGTGGTGGACATCCCGCTAGACGGAGCGGCTCCGCAAAAGTAAGTGCTCCGTAGACGATTTCAGTAAATCCCTCTTCGCTTGCAGAGCTCACAAGCAGGTCAAACAGCGCTTTGAGCGATTGCGTTTTGTTAGCGCATTCGACGAAGCCGAAGAGATTCATTGGCGCCTCACGCGATCAAGCCAGAAGGCCGTTGTGCGCCTTTCGATTGAATTTGTTTCAGCCGGAAGTTCGTTGCATTTTTTGCACGCTCCAGCTCGCAATGCGGACGCGCGACTGCGCGGATAGCTACGGTCGGAACGGAGCCTTCAGCGCGGTACCGGCATGGGCACATTGTGGATATGGGCACAATCGGAACGCCTGCGCGTTTTCGCCGGTTTGCATGGCGATGTCCAAGTTTCTTTCGTCGGCGCCCAAATGATGGTGGATCGCGCGGGAGACGCCTGCGCACATATTTCGCGCTAGACTGAATGGCGTTGTTGGACTTCCCGCTATGCCAAACAAACATCAGTCGGCTGTTCAATTGCCCGTGGGGAGAGATCCAGAGTTCCGGCGTCAGCCAGGCTTCTGAGCAGCAGTGCACAGATCGGGTTGATGATGCCGCGCTCCAGTTCCTTGATGCCACGATCAAGGGCCCGCTTGCGGGCGAAGATGAGTTCGTCTGGACTGTATCGCCATTTGATTCATGCGTATCTCGACGACGAGCGTATAGCTTATCGGCAGCGAGCCGACATCGGCCAACACGCGATCTTCGAGGCGATCGGTGGTCTCGAATCCAAACAAACCAAGTTCGGGTAGATAACGCGGTGCATTTGCTGCACTCATTGTCTTGCCGTCGAACGACTCGCGCACGTCCACCGCCCCGTTCAATACGGGCCGATCGAATCGGTTGACACTGGTCACTGTCCTTGCGCCTGCAGACATGGGCGACAAGCTGCACGGCGGTTCGGGCAAGGTCCGGAAACCGATCGATGTAGATGACACTGAGCATCCGTTTCTCCAAGAACTTTGAAGGACCGAAACAAGCTCAGCAAGTGTCATACCACTCGCGCTCCGGGGGACTAGCCGTCAAGACAAGCACTTGAAGAGATTGACGCGTCCTAAGAGTTGATGCACTGCGACATCCGTCCGATTTACAACAGCGCTGTTTGCACCAACCACGACACCCTAGGTGCAGATCAAGGAATCTCGAGGTACCGAGCGGTTTACGATCTCCTCCCGCACCAAAAGCTGAACGAGTGGGCTAGGCAATGCACGCACGCGAGCGACCGAAGCTCTTTCGATTTGCGCCGGACGATGCAGGTATTGCCGATCCAGTATCTCATCGCCAGGTCCGTGACAAAACCTGTCGCCGATAACGTGCGCGGCGGCAGCTTTCAGCGGTCCCATGATCGAGACGAAAAGGCCACGGCAGCATCCTGGTCAACAGGATCATCGACGCTTCGCGATTTGGGCGGTCGTGCGTTACGTATTGAATTGTTTGCCGCAGAGTTGCGCTGACGTTCATCGATCAACGATGTGAGCGCTCGACGCTCAAGCCTTCGCTCCAGCTCCGCCAACCCTGCTTTACATTCGGCGACAACCGATTGGGCGCGAAGCAGCTTGATCTTGAGCTCGTCCTGTTGCCTTGGTATTTTCTCAAGATCCCAATCGTCCTGCATCAGCTCATTGATCATCTGGAAAGCACCGATTGAAGTCCGCCGCTTAGCTTCACGAACCCAGGCTCCGCATGTCGCAGATGCCCCGCCCTACCGGGCTAAAAGCGACGCAAACGATCGTTCTGAGGACGCCTTTACGCTGGCGCGCACCATCTTTGAGGACCGCCACTCGTTGCGAGCTCCTTACACTGCCCGGCAAACCGGAGCGCGATCCGAAGATGGCAGAGTTCGCGACGCAGGCGCACGGCTTGGAAAGCGCATCAGGAGACCTCTGCAAGTTTCGTCTGAACACCTGGATCGGGTGCCGAACGAGCATCATGGTCACAAGTGGTTTCGTCACATCTTCAAGCAACCGGCATGCCAATGCCGGTTGAGCGTTTTATGAAGAAGCGATGTCTGTTTTCCCGCAGCACGTAGTTGCAGGCGGTGCTGTTGTCGCGCTTGAAACAAACGACGTCTTGAACGAGACAGCCAACGCCGCAACCACAACTCACTATGGCAACGGTCAATTTAGAGAGAAAGATTTTGCGGACCTCGGCCCGAATGCTCTCACCATTTTTGAGCGGTGCGTTGTTGTGTGAGACCATGCTATCGCCCGCCATGGCGCCGATGATGCGAACGCGACCGCAGCGATAAGATCGTGTCAGCGAGGGCAAAGGAAGCTGAAGCGCGCAATCCGGGGCAGCGTATTCATGAGGAAGACAGCAGAAAAAACGCCCGCATCGCGGCCTCGTCGGTTGGCGAAATGGGTAGCTGGCCGTCAACTCACCGACGAACTCGCCGCAACTGCAACACTCGCCACCCCGATCGCGCTCACGCAGGTCGGACAGATCGCGATGATGGCGACGGATCTGGCCTGGATCGGCCATATCGGCACTGAGGCAGTGGCGGCAGCCGCGCTTGCCGGCATGATCTTGTCGGTCGGCGTGACCTTCGCAGCCGGTGTGACCTCGGCGGTGGGCCCGCTGGCGGCCCAAGCATGTGGTGCCGCGGACGGAGCTCTGGTACGGCGCTCGGTGCGCATGGGGCTATGGGCACGTCGCCCCGGAACAGGATGTCGAGCGCCTCCGAGCAGCCATTTCGCCCCTCTTGCGGCGAAGGACTTCTCGGCCGCGGAGAGCTCGTCGGAGACGCGCCCGATGTCGGCCCCGGCGACGGCGGTCAGAAGCCGCTCAAGCGCAGGAACGAAGTCCTCGAAACCGTCGGCGCACATCGCGCGTAGCGGCTCCAGGCGACGGATGTTCTCGATGCGAGCCTTGAAGTCCGCCGAGGCGCGGTGCGCCGCCTGCCCAGCCACATCGGCGTCTGCTGCAGGGACTTTCTGCCGGTCTCGGCATCGTGCTCGGCGATCGCGGCCGTGAGACGTTCGATCTCGTTATCGATGGCCTTGACGTCCTCGTCGATGAATTCGAGTTCTTTTGCTGCGGCGTCCCGGCGCGCCATCTCGGTACGCCGCTTGGTCTTGAAGTCCAGGTTTGTCGCGCGCGCCGCGAGCCAAGTCGCGCGTTTTGCGATCCACTCCTCCCTGATTTTGGCGCTTCTTCAAGGGTGCCGAGGACGACCCGAAGCGCCCTCAGAGCTTCGAGCCTGAGGCGCATCTTTCGGATGGTTTCGCTGATGTTGCGGTATGTCTGGATCGACTCGCGCAGCTCCTTGATGCCGATCGGACTGTCCTCGAGGATGTAGTTCCGCACGAACTGCGTGGCCGTCTGGTTGTGGTCGAGCGTCATCGCGTTGACGATTGATTTCTGCAGGGCGCTGGCGTTCTGCTCGCCATAGGGCGAATGCGGCAGAAGATGGCGCATGTACTCGCGGACGTAGTCGCTCGCCCGGTCGCGATGATTGACGAAGTTGCCTTCGCCGACCGCCGCGACGATCCGGGCTCGCACGTCTTCCCACTGCGCCGGGAACTGCGACTTCCCTCGCTGTTCGATGAAGTCCTTCGAGCTCAGAACGGCTCCGACGGCGACGAACAGCGCCAGCACGGTTTCCCTGCTGTCGGACTTGCGCTTCAAGCGCCATGCCGATCGTGACCGGCGGTCGATCGCCTTCCTTGTCTTCGAAGCCTGCCTGGCATGCTGCTCTTGCGCGACCGGCCGCACGTTGAAATTGTCCACGTGCACCTCATTAGGCTGCCTGAAAGGCCGTAACTACCGGGCCATCCTTTCGAGAAGCTGACGAGCCAGGCCATCTCTGCAAAGCGCCTGGACGAAAAAAAGCCCAGGCTATCTGTATCGCCCCCGTGCTGGCAATTGAGGCTAGCAGCGGCGTGACGCGCCTTGCCTGTTCTGGCAAAGCGCTGCCCTACCGTGCGCCGCCAACTTCAACGAACCTCTAACGCGCCTAATTCTCAAAAGCTGGCGAGACCCGCCGCAATTCACAAAACCTAAATCGATCCGTGTGGACCGCTTGTCGTCGAAGCCGAGGAAGGACGCAACCTTGTTAGGGCGGGGGGGCGCACTCGAGTTGTCAGGTTTGAATTGGCTGGGATGCTTCGCTCACGTTCGGCGGCAGCGGCGCCCTTTGCGATGCACTGGATGGTCGCTCTGAGCCGCGCCGGCTTGTGGATGAGCCGTCACGCCTTCATGTCTGGGCGGCGCTCGAGGCTGATGCATGTGACAAAAGGAATAACGCCAGGACCAGCATCCTCGTGCAACAAGCTTAGCTGGGCGCGCAGTTTCCTTCTATTCCTCGATGGATCGCAAGTTCAACCGGATCTACTGCGGCATTCTTCCATTGTTCATCACGAAGCTTTTGGCTGCCATCCATCATTGAAGCGCTACTCCTGAACTTTTCGCGCACCCACCGTTTCGCAAAAATTCGGGGCGGTGAACTGCAAGCGACGGGCTGCTTGCCAGGGGCGGCAGCTCGCGCCGCGACAAGCACATTGTACTTGCAAATAGCCGTTCATCCGGGCTGAACCGATTGCCGCTCGACCACCCTGGGAACATGAGGCGCGCGTGACCGCCTGGACTTCTGCATTCAGGGGGCGACGGAGAAGCTGTCGGCACTTGATTGTCAGCATTGAAACCATTGTCAGCAAGTTGACGCGACAAACTCTTACGAATTCCTGCAAAACATACGAACTGAGTTCGGCATGCGGCTTGCTCTGTTTCTGACACCACCACCAATCGCAGGGCGGTGATCTTCGGGTCGGACCAGGCGCGCGTTGCCGCAGTGTCTGCCCCGACGATTTGCCGTGCGGCGATACTTTAAGGAGCCGGCTGTAGACCGGCAAAGTGCAAGGCAATCTTTGATGCGATCCAGAGTTCTTTTTTGGAGTGCTACGACAATGGCGCTCGTTGCAAGCGGTGCAGCCAGGGCGAACTTTGAGCGAGAAGTGCAACTGCCGCCGGCGGTATGGAACTGGTCTGGAGCCTACATTGGCGGACACGTCGGCGGTGGGTACGGCCGAACCTCCTTCAGCAATCCATACGGTCCATCAATCTATGGCGGCGCCGTCGATCTCCCATCGTTTGTCGCAGGTGGCCAGATCGGCTATAATTGGCAGACCAACAGCTGGGTGTTTGGCATCGAGCTGGATGCCAGCGGTGCTGTCTCCGAGGGCACAAATACATGCCTTGCCCCTTCGGGCTTCGTTGTGAGCGCAAACTGCAAGGCAGGTCCGAGCCTCTTCGCCACCGGGACCGGTCGCGTCGGTTATGCCTTTGGCGCGCTCGGGCACACCCTGGCCTATCTCAAAGCAGGCGTAGCCTGGCAAAACAATCGGGGCGATGTGGTCAACAACTATGAAGGCGGCTGGCCACAGGGCAAAACGCATTTCGACGATGGTCGTCTCGGTGGCGTCATCGGTCTGGGCGTCGAGCAAGCCTTTACGCCTGCATGGTCGGTGAACGTCGAGTATGACTATCTGCATTTTGGCGGACCGCGTGTCGCGACCGCTTCGACAGTCCAGTTTCCGCCGTTTGCAATTCTGCCGGCGAACACAACCAGCCTGACCAGCAACTATCACATCGGAAAGATTGGCCTGAACTACCACTTTGGTGCGGACCCAGAGGCCGCACAATGGTCCGATGCGCCGCTGTATGCGAAATCAGCCGGCAGCGTACCACCCATTTCCTACGCGCCCGGCTGGTCGTTCGAAGGCGGCTCGCGGCTCTGGCTGAGCCGCGGACAATTCCAGTGGGATCACAGCGCAGTGCCGTATGGCTGGCCTAAAGACCCCAGTGTACTGGTATCGAGGCTCACTTATCATGGACTGGACGGATTTTCCGGCGAGCTATTCGGCCGTGTTGACAGTCCCTGGAGCGTGTTCCTGAAGAGCAATCTGGGTATCGGGCGCTTCGACAAAGGGAAGATGAACGATGAAGATTGGCTGCCCCACAAGGGACGGTCCTACCAGGACACCCTTTCAGGTCAGTCAAATGGAAGGTTCGCGTATTATGCGGCCGACGTCGGTTACGATTTCCTGCGCGGTACCGACTACAAGGTCGGTGGATTCTTAGGCTGGACCTATTACGGTCAGAGTTCGGACACGAGTGGTTGCGTTGAGTTCGCTAATCCGCGGAATCGATGTCTGAAGCCGGGTGACAACAGGATCGTTGGCAGCGAGGATACTCAATGGAATGCGCCTCGAATCGGCCTGAGCGCCGAAACCATGCTGACCGAGCGCTGGCGTTTGAGCGCCGACGTCGCCTACCTGCCATGGACCGGTTTCAAGGGGCGTGACTATCATCTCTTGCGCCCCAAGACCACCTTTGACGAACAACGCGGCAATGGTGGTGGCGAAGTCCAGATTGAGGGCGTCTTGTCCTATTTCCTCACCCAGAACATCAGCGTCGGGGTCGGTGGCCGCTATTGGGCCATGTGGACCAAAAAACGAGGTGACTCTCTGTGCAGCAGCCACGGCTGCATGGGTGATCCGTCCGTATATTGGGAAGTACAGCATGGAGCGCTGGGGTACATTCTTCCAGGCCTCTTATAAGTTCGATTGAAAGGTCCACCAAAGCCAAGCTCCAGATTCCTCTCGACCCATCCGAAGCCGGCTCGCGAGTAACGACGTCGGCGCCAGAATTGGCGCCGATGCCATTGGTATGGCGCGACCACGCACAGCATCGAGCGTAAGAGTGGAGACCCGATCTTGATCAACAGCATGAGCACGCGAGCGCAACAGCGCCTGCGCTCGTCCCAAAGACCGTCGCGTCGCACAACAGAATACTCGTCAATCTGTCGATCAACGGCGCGTCATTGCACGAGGAGCTGCGGTAGGCTGATTGAGGATCTCCGCAATGCGCCGGATGAGCACGGGCCGATACTCCTCGCCGCAAGGCTAGGCGGCAGCGGATCAACGATATGAATCCGAGCGTTGCGATGGACGCCGCTGGCATACCACTAGGAGCCCACGCGCAGCTCCGATCCGCGGAGCAAACCGCTGGACTTGTCGCGCTGGCCGTTCTTTGAGCCTGCCGCTGTCGGTTAAGATCAATATGTAACGGGCAAGCGCATCCCGGAAAATACACCATCGGGATCGCCGTCCGGTGGTCATCCCTGAGATGACGAAAGCCGGATGGGCGACCTCTGTGCCGGCAGATCAGCGCGACCTCGATCCGCTTTTTTGCCTGAGCAACGCGCCGTTCGTAGTTGGCGGTCAGCTGCAACAAGCGCTTCTTGATGAACGGGTCAGCTTGCGCTGCAAGTTCCTGCACGGTCCGCACCCTCTCTCTACAGAACTCGTCGTCCATCGCGCGCCCTAAAATTGCCCTCCACTACTGCCGATTGGGAAATATTGAGCTGCATATGACGCAGGTCACATTGCAAGAGATTTTTTTCCGGGGTTCCCTGGCCCCTGGAAGCAAGCGCTCGCGTCATTCAGTAATAAGCACGACGCTTATCCTTGCCCCGTTCCCGCCAGACGGCTTTGCACGAGCCGGTCCTGTTCGGCGGGATGATCACCGTCAGGGGTGGGCGAGGGAGAGCCGCCCTTCAATGCTGCACCCTCCGCTGCGATACCTCAAAGGCGCAGCACAGTGACAGCCGACCAAATCTGATTACGACCTTATCTAGCGACGATTACGCGCACGCTTTCTCAGCTCGGAAAGACAATCATTCCGGGCCCATCAACAATCGCTGTCGATTTGATCGATGCTGCGCGAGAACGATAGCACTTTACCTGAAATAAGTGCCGCGCGCGTTCGCAGCCGGGGTGGCAGTCGAGGCGACTGCTGCGTCACGCTGTGCGTCGATTGGATCCGCCTTTCCTGCGTCGCCGCGGCCTCTGACGGCGGCTGCGCGGAGGAATGAGTGATTTTTGTAGCATCCGTGACCGTTTGCGCAGCGACTTCGCTGGACGAGAAATCGATGGTTGATTGGGGCCGCGCTCTTTGACCGGCGACGGCCTTTTCGATCGCAGACAGGAATTGCCGCCCGTCTTGCGTAATTTCCCAGCCGAGAGCATCGCGAAACACAAAATTCGCACCAGTCGTGGGGCGCCCTGGGATTTGACCTCGCCGCGCCGCATCAAGCCAATGCGGTTTTGTTTACACCGGCCCTCGAAGGCCAACGGCATCAGCGTAGCAGAAATAGACCTGCAGCCGCAGCGCAGCCGGACAGTATGGTCCATAACGGACGAACCCGGTTGTGCGAGCACCTTCATGAGCTACATGCATCGTGCCTGGAAAGGGGAGGACCAGCCCGTGCATTGTTAGCTGCGACGACGCGCGGCGTGCACTTCCCGGCGTGTTGGTCTCGAGCGTACGGTTCGGACCGTTCGTGGCCCGCTGGCAGGAATATCTTGCCACGCCCACACTGCGACCGGGCTGGCAAACTCCTGTAACTCTGGCGGCAGTGATCGGCCCACGGCTTGAGGAGATCAAGGCTGTCATGCGGTTTGCGAGACAGCCTCATGCTGGAAGAGACGGTCAAAAGACCAAACAGTTCGGCGTGCCGTGACAAGGCATCGCCCCACGGGTGCGAGAACACGCTTTGCAGAGAGTAGTTTCCGAAGACGAGTCGGATCAGCCAACCCGGAGATCCTCAGCTGACATCTTGCCCGAACGCCCGGCCTTGAGCTGATAACTTACCCGTGCCCCCTCTTCGACGGTGGTGTAGCCGGCCTTTTCGACGGCACTGATGTGCACGAAGACATCGGGACCTCCGTCCCCAGGCCTGATGAACCCATAACCTTTGGTCGAATTGAACCACTTCACAATACCCATTGCCACCGCGGCATCTCCATAGTGAACCGTTTTGATCTAGCGAAAAGTCTCCCGGCTATCAAGACGGGCGGCAAGAGACGCCCGGCGTCGGTGCGCAGGTCACGTGCTCGTTTTTTTGTCGCGTGGCTCTAGCTGCCGCCGGATTGTGCAAACGACAGAAAGCGCCCTGACGTCGACGACACTTCGCTTCAAGGCTTCGGGATCCGGATAACGTTTTGACCTTCGCTTCACTCGTCGCGCGCTACCGGCTCACAGAAGAGCGGCAGAGCCTCGAACGCGCCGCGCTCAGCCGAGCTGCCCGATGGGTTTGATCGACGTTGAACAACAGGGCGGTCGTGAACTCCTTCGCACAGCCTGGAGCAGGATTACCAATCCGCGCCATGCCTGCATTGAAGCTACGTGGCATACTCTCTCAAGCGCGAAGACACTCGCAGGGCTGCGCTTTGGCTGTTCGCCTTTGGATGTCAGCCGCACGCCGGGCATGTCGGACGAACAGGGGTCTGTCGAGACAATCCTCAAGGAATCGCATCTGGCAACTTACCGCCCGCTCGTCATGTTGTGTTTGGGAAGCCAGGAAACCCGCTCGCCACCGGTGGCGGCTGTTCAAATCGGTAACTTGCGCTCTGACGAGCTTCATTGCGCCGCCGACGCTCGTCAGCTCTCTCGCCTTGGGTTCGATGAATTGAGCTAAGCAACGTGAAGACGTTGAGATAACGAATGGTCTCGATTCTATTTGCTTCGATCAGCCCGTCCAACGAATTTACTCAGAACAAAGCCGCCTCGATGCATAGGTGTATTCAAGGGCCAGCCGACGCGCGAGTTCGATGAGATTGGCCGCGGCGCTGTGTCCCCCGTCGATGTTCTCGTAGTAGAAGTAAGGCTGGCCTAGCGCGGCGAGCCTCGCGGCGGCCTTGCGGCCGTGCGCGGGATGCACGCGGTCGTCCTTGGTGGAGGTAAGAATTAAGGGAGCGGGATAGGTCTTGCCCGCAACCAGCTTCTGGTAAGGCGAGTAGGCTTCGATCCACGCACGCTGCTCGGCAATGGCGGGGTCACCGTACTCGCCGATCCAGGAGGAGCCCGCGCCCAATTTGGTGTATCGAAGCATGTCGAACAGCGGCACCTGGATGATCGCCGCGTTGAAGAGTTCGGGACGTTGGGTGATTGCCGTGCCAACGAGCAGGCCGCCCTGGCTGCCGCCAATCGCGCCGAGCCGGCGCGGACTCGTGATCTTCCGGCGGATCAGGTCCTCGGCAACGGCAATGAAATCATCCCATGTCGTCTGCTTCGTTGCCCCCTGGGCCGTTTGATGCCATTGTGGACCAAACTCGCCGCCCCCACGCAGGTTTGCAACGACATAGGCATTGCCTTGTTCAAGCCAGAGCCGCCCCACCGGTCCCAGATAAGAGGGCAGAAGCGAAGCCTGGAACCCGCCATAACCATAAAGAAGTGTCGGAATGGCGCCGTCAAACCTTGCGTTCTTCGGTCGCACCAGGAAGTAAGGAATTGACGTGCCATCACGCGAAGTCGCTTCGAACTGCTCTACGACATGATTGGACGCATCAAAGGCAGTAGGTGTCGTCTTCAATTCCTCAAGGCTTTTGCTTTCGGCATCAAAATACCAGACTGACGTCGGTCTGAGATAGCTCGAGACGGCGAACATGGCCTGGTCCGCTTCATCGGAGGCGGCTGACAGGCTGACATTTGTATGTTCCGGCAGCGGGATCGGCGTCGCCGACCAAGCTCCCTGATCGTACTTATAAACGAACGCTTTGCTCTGAACGTTTTCAAGGATCGTCAGGATCAACAAATTCTTTGTAGCGCTTAACCCGCTCAGGGCCTGGCGGGGCCCAGGTTGAAAGACAAGCGAGGCCTTAGCGCGGAGCGGATCCTGTTTCCATTCGGCCAGGTCATACGAAATCAGCGATCCGGCGGCGAAGCTGATATCGCCGGGCGGCGTCCATTCTTCATCAAGCTTCACAAGCAGGCGACTACCCACTAGTCCTCTCATCGCGGCCTTCTTCGGCAGATTGAGCTTGACGGACCCCTCAGGGCGGAAGACCACATACTCGTACTCGAAAGAGCTGATCACGCGGGTCGCGCCGGTCGCATGAATATGACCCTCCCTGTCACGAAGCACGAAGGGGTGCGTCTGAACGTCGGTGGGCTCGCCACGAAAGATCTCGCAAGCCTCACTGAGCGGCTGAGCGCGTTTGAGCTCCTTCACGACAAAGGGGTAGCCGGCTTGCGTCAAAGTCCCCTCGCCCCAGTCCCTTGCAACAAGGAGTGTGTCACCATCGACCCAACTAACGTGCTGCTTGCCCTCTGGAAGATAAAAGCCGTCCGCAACGAAGGTCTTGGCGTCGCGGTCGAACTCTCGTATGGACGCGGCATCCTTGCCGCCGTCGGAAAGAAAAAGCAGGCAGAGGCGCTCTTCAGGCGGAAGGTAGCAGCGACCTTTAAAGACCCAATTCCTGTTCTCGGCGACAGCCAGCGCGTCGATATCGAGGATGGTCTCCCATCGCGGGTTCTGGCTGCGATAGCTCTCAAGCGTGGTGCGCCGCCAGATGCCGCGCACCTGGTGATCATCTCGCCAGAAATTTTCCAGTCCGTGCCGTCCCAACGAGACGTACGCGATCCGATCCTTGGCCTGCAGGATGCTGAGCGCCTGTTCGTAGAAGTGCCGATAGCGAGGATCTGACTGGAGCACCCCGAGCGTCTTCTCGTTCTCGGCGCGAACCCAAGCCAATGCGCCTTGTCCTTCGATGTCCTCGAGCCAGAGGAATGGATCATCCGTCGTCGCCAATGTCGTTCGCTCCCGTGAAAGCGCCGTGGACGTGGCGCTGGCAGCCCAAGGCAACACCGCGGAGAAGGGTGGTGCTGTGTTCATAGACTTTCTCCCGATGAGATCGGCGGCCACGCTCGCACGCTTGCCGCGTCAAGCAGAAGGAGCGAAAAGCACGCAAGCGCATGACATAGCGTAGCTTGCGCCATGTTGCGGACCATTCACTGCAAACCGCGTGCCGGCTAAAGAGCCGCAAGTTTCAGCCACTCCGGCTGCAGCGCCATGTCCGCTTCCCGACACTGGTTGCCAAGCAGATACCGACAAAGTATCGGCCGGACAGTCCGTCAGACAGCACCGGTTTTTCGGCTTCAGCGGCTAAGCACGGAACACGCCCCGCTCCAATCGCAACGTGTACCTCCAATGAGGTAAATTCCTCCGAGCGAGTTCATTTGGCAGACTTGTCGACGGGGGTGATCATGACAAAGAGCAGCGCGTTGCTTAGAGGATTTCACTCAAGACGATGAGGGCAGAAGCAACGACTACGGCTCTAAGCAGCAACGCGTCTTGAGGTCGAGCCTCTAGCCAAACGAGTTCAAGCGCCGGGTCCAGGTTCTATCTTTCGGTAAGATGACGAACCGAAGCCGTCATCAGCAGCTCTTATGGTCGCTAGGGTCAGGCTCAATGATCCTGAATCTACCGCGGCAACCGGCGCACGAGCCCGTGATCCTTCATCGAAGGCGTACTACGCGGGCGAGATGTCGATCGAGAATGCCAGCTGCTGGCGGAGCAGCTTGGCAGGCGCGAGGCGAGTGCGAGCCATGCTGCTCTGTTCTAACGGTGCTGTTGCGGCCCTCCATTGCTACAGGCAGCCGCCACTTTCCGGCGCGGAACGACCAAAAGCTCGCTGGTGCCGACGCCACTTAAGAAGCGTCGTTCACGGGTACGGAACAACGCGTTGGCTGCACACCTCTCGTTCCATTATGGAGCACTCGCGTGATACCTTGATGCAGCTCGTTCAACATTCCCGGTCATCATCCAGGCTGGCGCAACCTGCAAGAACCGCGTCAGCGCTAAAGATCTGGATTGTTCCTCTGTGCTGCTGCAGAACAGCGTAATCTGCCGTACTGTGCTCCTCGTCTGCTCAGTCCTCCCCGGCACCGGGCTCTTGTTCGGGACGACCGCTGAGCGAAGCTGTGGGTATCGGCAGATCCCAGAGTCTGCGCTGTGTATGCATCAGTCGGGCCTCTAACGCCTCATAGGCCCTCTTCTCGTCTGCATAGGCAGCCTCGTTCAGGGCGACATCCGTGGGGTCGATCTCGTTATAGGTGGCCAGCGCCTCGGCATGGTTCCGGTACAGCGGCATGTGAGCCACGTTGGTCCAGCCGAGACCGAGATGGAGGCACTGATCAGCCGGAACAGTGACACGGCTTCTGTCCAGTTCCCAGACGTAGTCCGCCGACCAGTCGTGGATGGTATAGGATTCAAGCTTGTCCATCATCGACCGCCAGCGCTTGACTCGCTCCTCAAGCGGCATGTTGGCCGCTTCTGAAATAGCATCTGCGATCTCTTTGGGATCGTTTGGATCCACCAGCAGCGCCTCATCGTCGTTGAAGTCTTCAGCCGCCCCCGCAAACTTCGATAACACCAGAACGCCCGGATCCTGCGGATCTTGTGCAGCAACATATTCTTTCGCGACCAGATTCATGCCGTCCCGCAGCGGCGTGACCACACCTACCTTTGCCGCGCGGTAAAGACGCGCGAGCGCAGCCTGGCTGAACAAATCGTTCGTGTAGTGGATCGGCCTCCACTCGTCTGTGCCATGATCGGCATTGACGTGGTTAATCGCATTCTCCACGCCCTCCTTGTATTTCTGATACTCTTCGACGTCGGCGCGAGGATGGGGCGATCTGCAAAAGCGAGATGCTCTGCGGCTCTTTCGTTAAAAGCTCATTGAACGCTTCGACCCGTTTATCGATGCCTTTCGTGTAGTCGAGCCGGTCTACGCCGATCGCAAACTTGGCGCCTTGGAAGTTTTGCAATAATGACGAGACTTTTTCTTGCTCTGCGGGAGAGAGGTCTGCCGCAAGATACGCTGCGAACTGCTCGGGATCGATACCGATTGGGAACTTTTGAAGTCGGATCTGGCCACGTTCCGTGGTCACAACGCCATCCTCGCTCTCCAGCCCGAAATGGGTTCGCAGGCAGGCCAGGAAATTGTTCAGATCCCCGTTCGTCTGAAAGCCGAGCAGATCGTACTTCAGCATCGATTTCATCAGTTCGCGATGGTTGGGTACGCACTCTATCATGTCGGGCGTGGGCCATGGCGTATGGAGGAAAAAGCCGGTTGGCCGCTCAATGCCGAGGTCATGCAGATCGGCCCGAGCGGGAGCAGATGATAATCATGCACCCAGAATGCGTCCCGATCTCGTACGTCGAAAGCCGCGCGCGCGATGAAGTCGTTGATCCTTCGATAGCTGCCATAATCCTCTTCCGAGCCCGACATCCGGTCCGGCAGGGAGTGCAATGCTGGCCACAGCGTTGAATTCGAATAACCTCGATAGTAGCCAGGGTGGTCTGCGGCCGGCAGATCGAGCCTGGCGACGTGGCCTGCACCAGTCGGCACCAGTGGCAGGGGCCGCTCGATCCCGTCGCCTGGGGTCTCCGAAGACCCTATCCAAACCGCGCCGGAACGTTCCACCACCGGCTCGAGAGCCGCGGCGAGCCCGCCGGTCTGGGGTTTATTGGGGTCGAAGGGTGCAACGCGGTTCGAAATGACGACAAGCTTCAAATCGGGTTGCTGATCGACGGCATCAAGGCGATCCTCCACCTCGTCCGATACACTAGGATCGGAAGGACCTGCACTAGCCTGTTGCTCTTGCGGTCTCTCATCCAGGTGCTGGTCAAAGGCCGCCTGACCTATGGTTTCATCTTGCCCAGTGGCGGCCGATGTGCTGCCGGAGTCTAACGTTGCCGTATCGAGCGTGTCTTGGATTTGAACCATCTCGCAACTCCGTTTGAGGATGTTTACGTTTGGTGCAGTCGCAGATCAGCCCCGAGATATCTCCACTTCGCCAGGATGGTAGGTCTAGCTTTCGAGAAGCTGACCGGTCGAGCAAAATGGAATGAGCTGCGGGTCGCCTGTTATCGAGCTGCAGGACGAAGTCGACCCAAAGGTTCACCTCTCGGAGGCAAAACAGCGCCTTGTCGTGCGCTCGTCAGCGGGCGAGTGGCTGGCTAACCTCAATCAAGAGGCCGTTTCCGCACGAATTTATCACGCGGCACGGCTCGGCCGCGCTTCGGTTTCGCTTTGGTTCACATCTTTGTCGAAAACGAAGGCCCGGATCTCATCCGAAGGCCGGCTTTGTGGCTTCGCCCCCTGCCGCGCCGCAGAATGCCGACGGCACGGCCCCCTCATCCCTACTCTGATAGTGCTATGCGACAATCCCATCCAAGTTGGGCCTTTGTCACGGAAGATTTCCTCGTATTTTCACCCTCGAGGATTTCCTGCGCGAAGTGGTTATCTCGCGGCGAAATACGTCTCAGGCTGGGAGGTGGTTATGCAGTACGACCGGATAGATGCCCGCATTCTCGATATCGTGCAAAAGAATAACCGTCTGACTTCAGATGTGATTGGCGAGATGGCCGGGCTTTCTCCTACCGCGTGCCAACGACGGTTGAAGAGGCTGCGCTCGGAGGGCATCATCCAGGCCGACGTGTCGGTTGTATCGCCGAGGGCGGTCGGACGACCTATTCAAGTGCTTGCACTGGTGACCTTGGAGCGGGAAAGCGCCGATATCATCGATAGATTTAAGAAAGCAATCAAATCATCAATCGACGTCGTCAACGGCTTTTACGTCACGGGCGATGCCGACTTCGTCCTGTATATTACCGCGCGGTCCATGGAGGAGTACGAGGAGTTCACGCGGCGCTTCTTCTACGAAAATCGCGACATCAAGGGCTTCAAGAGCATGGTCATATTGGATCGCGTAAAGGTTGGATTTGCTGTTCCGGTTGAGCTTCCCCAGACGATTGATTGCACCGATGCAGGCGATCGTCTCGCGCCCGCAATCAAGGTGTTGATCTGACCGTTCCACTCTCCGGTTGCTTTTTGGGATCTCAACCAGGATAGCGAGAAAAGACGCACCTAGAGCCCGGTCATACGGCAATGTCGTGGACGCAATCATCGTATCGCTAACGACAAGGTGCAAATGCAAGAATGTGGCGCGTTGAGTCCGAGCCGGCGCGAGCGCCTCCATTCGCTTGGTCGAAATTCGTCGAAGACAGGCCCCTCAACGCGGGATTTGGGCGCCGTTGAGTTACTCGTTGCATCAATCAAGATGAAGATGTTGCTATAGTCGTAATCACGTTCTCGTTACGGTCAGGCGCAGGCTAGCAAAGGCCTCCTGCCGGGAGAGGGACCATGACCGATCGCGTGCCCGCCGTCCTCGAAGTGCCTGACTGCTCAGAAGATAGAGCTCTCAAGCAGCTGCCTGGCACACGACCGGAGCCTCTGCGTTCTCTTCCGGTGCGTCCTGCGAAACGCCCCTTTGTGAAGAACGTAATCTTGGCGCGTCTTTCTATCCAACAGCTTGCGGCAATAGGGGACTGCGTCGAGCCGGTCGTCTTGAAAGAACGGATGGTTCTGCAAGAGCCAAAAAGGCCGGTCGAGCACGTCTATTTTGTCGAGAGCGGCCTCGTCTCGCTCAGAGTTGTTGCCGCGGGCAGTATGCTCGAAACGGCAGTCATAGGCTATCGGGGCGCGGTCGGCACTTCTTTCTTATGGGGAGGACATCTTTCAACCCATCAATCTGTCGTCGTTTTCCCCGGAAGCGCGCACAGAATTCGTGTCGAGGATCTTCGTCGGATCATGAAGGCGCATCCAGAGGTCCGCGACCATCTGTTTGAGTTCGTTCAAGCGCTGACATTCCAGTGCGTCCAGACCGGATTGTGCGGGGTTCGGCACCATCGTGAACAGCGCCTCGCGAGCTGGATGTGCCTTGCCAGTGAAGCTGTTGACGCCCGCGTGCTGCCAGTCACACACGATTATCTTTCCTCAGTGCTGGGGCTCCGCCGCGCAGGGGTAACGGAAACGTTGATTCGCTTCGAGGAGCAAGGGCTAATTCGCAAGATGCGGGGCGTCTTGCAGATCGACAACCCCAAATCGCTCGAAGAAAAGGCATGCTGTTGCTACAAGCTTGTCTCAGGTGCCTATGCCTTGTCATCAATGCGCAGCCTCAGCGAAGAACAGGCGAGTTAACAACTTCCAAGCTGCGTTCTGCATCAGCTGCTCTGGCTATTTATCGTGGGGCGCAGATGAACCAGATTCGAGGGCTAGCTGAGCAGTTCATATGATCGCTCAATGGAGGCTCAGCACGAGGGCTGATGTTATCGGCGGGCTGATCCAAAGCGGGGGACGTGCATCTTGAGACGCCCCCTCCAGGAGGACGCGGTCAAAGCCGGCGAACCGTCTTGCACGCCCATCGGGTCATTCCCTACCAGCCTGCGGCCGCTTCGATAAGCTAAGCTGACCGACGTGTGATGGCGAGATGACCATCACCTAAGCTTATTGGGTTAGGCCACACGTCCTTCGAACCTACTCAAGACAAAGCTGCCTGGACGCATAGGTGTATTCGAGGGCTAGCTGACGGGCAACTTCGACGAGATTGGCTGCGGTGCTAGCGCAGCGAGCCTGGCAGCGGCCTTGCGCTGGATACACGCGATCGTCACCTTCGTAGAGGTAAGTCGGCGACAGCCAACGCGTCGATGTCGCGGATGGTCTGAATCCCCATTGCCACGGCACCGGCACGATCTCCAAATTGCACGGACTGTGATCTAACGAACAGCCTTGCTGTCATCAAGCTGCGCGGCAAGTGCGTCAATGGTGCTTGAGCCCTAGATGCAGCGAGCAGCGCTGCGAGTCAACCGCTCGCTCAATCCGCCGCCGTTGAGCTATCGGCCTGGCAGACCCGTTGTTCGGCTGTGCCGAACGCCTACCATCAGGATCATGGTCGCGTCCCCTAAGGAGCTTCCTTCCATAATCAAGGGGCCAAACTGCACGAATGGTCCAATACCCGCAGATTCTCTGCGAGCATCGCCCTCATGAGCAGCATTCCAGCTTTAGACATCGCGTATCGAAATGACATTAACAAGTCCGCCCGATTTGGACCGTTCAGTGATATCCAATTACTACTCCGGAGTGCGACGTGAGAATTCGAGCGGTTCGCGTACAAAATTTCAGAGGCTTTGAAGACGAGACAGTTTCATTCGGCTCATGCACATGTTTGGTTGGCCCCAACGGCGCAGGAAAATCGACGATCCTGTCCGCACTTAACGTGTTCTTTCAAGAAGCGAGCAGTGCAACGGATGTAGCAACGCTCACGACAGAAGATTTCCATGGTGGGAACACGGACGTTCCCATTCAAATCACCGTCACGTTCGATCAGCTCAGCGAGGCAGCTAAAGAGGCGCTATCGCACTACGTGCGCCATGGCGAGCTGGTGATCACATCAGTTGCGGTTTTCGATCCTCAAACAGCTAAGGCTCCTGTCATCCAGTGGGGAGAACGGCTCGTTTTCAAGCAATTCGCTCCGTTCTTTGAGGACGATAAGAACAAAACGACTGTCGAGCCACTTCGCGCCCGCTTCTTCGAGATAACCAAGGGATTGGCTGATTTTCCCGATATCGGGAAAAAGCCCGCCAAGGCCGCCATGATCGATGCTCTTCGATCTTACGAGGAGGCCCGCCCAGAAATTTGTGAAACTCAGCGAAGTAGCGATCATTTCTACGGCGTCGGCAAGATCAAGGGAAAGCTTGAGCCCTTCGTGCAGTGGATTTATCTACCGGCCGTCAAGGACGCGTCTGCAGAAGCCGAAGAAGCCGGAAACACCGCGTTGGGCAAACTGCTCCAACGAACGGTGCGTCAGAAGGTCAACTTTGACGATGCATTGGAGGCTCTGCGCACGCGCGTCCGCGCCGAGTACGACGCCCTACTCGAGGCGGAGCAGGGCACGCTTCAGGAAATCTCAGACAGCTTGGCCAAGCGGCTAGCCGTCTTCGCGCATCCAGATGCTAGTCTCATGGTCGAGTGGCTGCAGGGCAGTGAGAAGTCTGTTTCCATCGGGGAGCCCAGGGCAACCATCAAAGCTAGGGAAGGCCTATTCAAAGGAAGCATCTTGCGCTTCGGTCACGGCTTGCAGCGGTCGTTCCTCTTAGCAATTCTGCAAGAGCTGGCTTCCGTCGAAAGCGCGTCAACAGCGCAAGACGGCCACGAAAAACCAACCTTGGTTCTGGGCTGCGAGGAACCCGAGCTCTACCAGCACCCGCCGCAAGCAAAGCACCTATCGACTGTGCTGAGAGAGTTGGCCTCCCTTGGCAATCAGGTTATGCTTACGACTCACAGCCCTTATTTTGTATCGGGCGAGGAGTTCGACGAGATCCGGCTTGTTCGTCGGGCGGCGAAATCGGGCGAGTCGAACGTAAAATCTACTGACTTCGACAGGTTTGCCCTGCGCATCGCTAAAGCGACTGGTAGGAAGCCGGATAAGAACCCGGTTGCAAGGGCCAAGCTGCTTGCCGCGCTCAGGCCCGAGCCGTCTGAATTGTACTTTAGCCAACGCTTGGTGCTTGTCGAAGGCATTGCCGACCGCGCCTATCTCTCAGCGGCCCTTCATCTGGATGGTCAGTGGAACGCAATGCGAAGGGCCGGGCTGCATATTCTGCCGACCGAGGGAAAGTCGAACATCCTTCAGTTGCTGACGATTGCTCAAGAGCTGGAAATTCCCGCTTTTGTCATATTCGATGCCGATGGCGATGAAACACGTCCTGGCCCTCGTCGCCACCATGAGATCGACAATACGGCTTTGCTCACAGCTCTCCAGTTAGGGTGTGGCGCCTTCCCGCCGGAGATCGTGTGGGACGACTGCTGTGCGATTTGGCCTAACAACATCGAAGATTCGGTTAGGCTGTGTTTTGACGGTGCGGATTGGGACAGGATCAACAATGAGGCTCGGCGCGCCATCGATCCGTCTGCCGGAGGTCTTGGGAAAAATCCAGCATTGATTGGCGAGCTGCTTGCCGTGGCGTGGGCTGAGGGTAAAAGGCCGGACGTTTTGGTGGAGCTCATGAGGCGGCTCAATGCATTTGGCGACCAGAAGGAAGCCGCAGCATGATGAGAACACCGGTCCGGTCGGCGACATTGGTCTCGGTGGGCTACGATGAAACCAAACAACTGCTAGAAATCGAATTTCAAAAGAATTCCGTCTATCAATACTCGGGGGTGCCAAAGTCGGTTTACAAGCAGCTGATGGCCGCCTCATCGAAGGGAAGATTTTTCGACCGGCGTATCCGAAACCAATTCAAGACATTGAGAATCTCATAGTCCGAATTGCTTGGACCGCCATCTCACAAGCCGCTGAACTTATCCGGACGGCGCACGGCCCTGCAGAGCTCAGGGTAAGTTGTTCGAACATTACGAAGCCGGCCGTTAGCGATGCAAGCTAGATCGGCGGAGACCTCTCTTATTGCTGCGAAGTGCATTTCGAACGCCTTTCCTTGCTTTTTGATCGCTAGCCCGCTCGGGCCGGGCATTCTCGCGAATCTCGCATTTTGCCAGAACTGGTAGGAGAAGCTCGCTCGCATTCGTCGTATTCATTGCGAGCTCGGTGCGCGGCATACGCCTAGCTCCATAGCCTGTGTGGACCCTGGCGAAAACGAGGTTGATGTCACTCCATCCTAGTAAGTCGCCTGACAATTCAGCAACTGTTCGTGATGCGAGTTGGCATGCCTCCGCTACGGACTTCGTCACATGAGCCTCAGCCGTCGTTCCACGAGGGGACACGATGACTCCGCTCCTCGAGTCCACTTCGCGTGGCTCCGCCACACGGACCGTTCTTGTTGGCAGGAATCGGGCCGGTTACTGGGTCGCCCTTGAACAAGGGGGCTCCTTTGGCGGCCTGTTTGTCAACCGCACCCAAGCCCTGAAATATGCGCTGTTCGAGAATGGGGGCCATCCAGAGAGCATCATCGAGGTCACGCGTGAGATTGAATTGGAGATTCGCACCAGCTCATGAGCGCCGTAGCGCCAGATTTCGCAAACAGATATCCTTGAAGGGGCGAGCCGGAGATTGGCCTAAAACGACCTCAGCCCAATGCGGGCTTGCCACACCGCCGCTCGCGTCCATGCAATACGCTAGTACGGGGTTAGACCTTAAGCACAGGTCCGGAGCAATCCGCCTTAACTGCCGACTCGCATCCATAGCGAAATGCCCGCTTTTTATTCCCGTTTCACCTACCAATTCTAGCGATTGATCGAGTTGTCAGAAACATGTCACTTGGCGAGCAATGAACACAGACCGATCGGTGCGCCCGGAGTCTGCATGCAAGATCACTCAAATTCTCTCCTCGCCGACGGCAGTGGTCGAGAAGTCGATTCTTCCCGTGCTGATACGCTGCGCAGAGAGGTCTGCTCCAGCGCCGAACTCTCTTTCCTGATGGAAGCACATGATGGCCTCTCGGCTGCAATCGCCGAGCGCGCAGGCTTCAAGGGTCTTTGGGCGTCCGGTCTATCGATTGCCTGCTCTCTGGGCTATCGTGACGCGAACGAAGCATCGTGGAGCCAGCTTGTTGACGCGGTTGAACGCATTGTAGATTCGAGTCAACTGCCCGTGCTGGTCGACGGCGACGGCGGTTTCGGGAACTTCAACAATGCTCGCCTGCTGGCTCGTAAACTCTGCGAGCGCGGCGTTGCGGGTATTGCGCTGGAAGACAGCTGCTTTCCGAAGCTAAACTCGTTTGTTGGCAACCGTCATCCCCTCGCCGACATTCACGAATTCTGTGGACGCTTGCGCGCCGTGAAGGACACGGTTGCGAACGAGCTCGTTCTTGTGGCCCGGATCGAAGCGCTAATCGCCGGACAGGGAATGCACGAAGCAATCGCACGGGCTCACGCATACCGGGAAGCCGGAGCCGATGCGATCCTGATTCACTCGCGAAGCAGCTCCGCAGACGAAATCCTTTCGTTCGCAAATGCTTGGCAGAACAGGTTGCCGGTCGTGATCGTTCCAACGAAATACTATCGGACACCGACCTGCGAGTATCGTCGCGCCGACATCTCGACGGTCATTTGGGCCAATCACTCCATGCGAGCGGCAGTCGCCGCAATGGCTCGGGTCTGCGGCCGCATCTTCGCTGAAGAGAACGTTGCGAACATCGAGCCCGATATCGCCCCCCTTGAAGATATTTTTGAGCTGTTCAGCTACGATGAACTCACCGAGGCTGAAGCGCGGTACCTCCATCCTAACAACCTGCAGCATTAGGGTCATTCGCGGTCCAAGTCAGGTGGCTTAGGCCAGCCAACAATGGCTACGCTTGCTGCTCAAACTACTGCACCAGATGTGCGTCGAATAGACTAACGCTTTGGACCAAACACGTACACCTCGGCGGCTGATGCGATCAAATGACTATGAGCGGTCCCAAGAACGCGATCATTCTCGCCGCCGGCATCGGCTCTCGCCTTCGACCGCTGACCGTCCTTCGGCCGAAGCCTTTGGTCGAGGTCAACGGCACGCCGATTCTCTACAACGCCCTTCGAAATCTAGAAGCCGTCGGCGTCAAAGAGGTGACGCTCGTGGTCGGTTATCGCAAGCACGCTATTCAATACGCGTGCGCGCATCGCTTTGGCACGCTTGCGATCAACTATGTGGAATCATCGGCTTTCGACCGTACCGGAAGCGCATATTCGCTGTGGCTCGCGCGTGACGCGCTGCTTTCCGGAGATTGCTTTCTCCTGGAGGGCGATGTGTTCTTCGAGGAGGACGCGCTGCAACATCTGCTGCACAGCGCCGCAACCGACGTGGCCGCAATCGTTCCCTTCGAGGAATCGATGGAAGGCTCGGCAGTCCTGTTGACGGATAGCGGCCTCATCTCGGAGTTCCGTATGAGGCAAACCGGAGAAAACCTAGCCGCGAATGGTCCACGGCTTTTCAAAACGATGAACCTATTGCGACTTTCAGCGTCGACACTCAAGGCGACGATTGTTCCAGCGCTGGACCAGATCATAGGGTCCGGAGTGACCCAGGCCTACACTGAGGAGCTTCTTTCATACCTTGTTAAACTGCGCGGCCTGCAGCTCGCCACTACGCGGTGCGACCATGTCAGATGGTACGAAATCGACACCACTGAAGATCTGCAAGTCGCAGAGCGACTTTTCAGGGGAGTGCAAGGCCGAGGCACGCCTCGCAAAAGGTGAACTTTTGATGCTCAAATATCTCTGGGATCCGGCGAACGCTATAACAACTGGGGGCCTTCTCTTTTCGTCCGTCAGTCTGTTTCTTGTCCTGTCCAATCGCCTTGAACTGTCGATAGCGACAGCACTTTGGGCTGTCCTGTCCGACCACCTCGACGGAATAGTGGCAGCTCACACGAAAAATCGCCACCCAGATGTTGCCAAGATGGGAAAGAGCCTCGACGGGTTTGCTGACCTCATCTACGGAGCCGTCTTGCCGGCGGCAATCCTAATCCAACTCAGCGGAGCCTCGGGTTTTGCCCTAGTCACCGCGACCGCCCTGCTCGCAGCGGGAGCAATTAGGCTCAGCTACTTTGACAACTTCGGCCGCTTACGCGACGGCCGTTTTCTAGGGCTCCCATTATCATACGACATTCCTGTGATGGCGATCACTTTCCTTGCTCGACCGTTGGTTTCAGATAAGCTTTTCGTACACTTCACGCTCAGCACTTTCATCCTACTCGCAGGACTACACGTCGCGCCGATTCGCGTCCCAGCGCCGAATATGACCATGTACGTCGCAATCTCAATATTCGTCGTCATCGCTTCATCGGCTCTGGGATTGCGAGGTCTAAGCTAACCAGCGTGGCGCAGGTGGTATCGGTACGGAGCTCCAGATCTTCGCAAGTTCATCCCCAGACTTAGCTGGCCGAGAGACGTCAGGCGGCGGTTTGGGCCGCTTAAGCAGCCGAAAGGAGAGCTGGATGTTAGCAAGTAGCATCTTTGAGGGAGCAGCGTTTTACTATGCTCGCTATCAACCTGAGTATCCGCACGAACTCTTCAGGTCGCTTAGCGAACATCTTCTTCTAACCCCTGAAAGTCGCGTACTCGATCTTGGATGTGGTACCGGACAGATCGGACTTGGACTTGCTCCCGGCGTTGGACATGTGGACTGCGTCGATCCAAATCGCGCCATGCTGGGCGAGGCCGACCGACTTTCCTCCGAACGCGGCCTGCTCAATATTTCGCTGATCGAAAGCACGGCCGAGGAGATGGATTCGGGCTTGACCGGCTACCAAGGGGCCACGATCGCGAGTGCCTTTCACTGGATGGACCGCTCGCTCGTTCTGGAGACGCTTGATCGTCGTCTGCTATCGTCCGGCAAGGTAGCGATCATCACAAGAATTCGCGACGAAACCGCACCGAGTGATTGGTGGAACAGGATCTGGGACTTCGTGCACACCTGGTGGGGAGGCTATTTCCCGCCGGACGTGGCGATAAGCGCCGCGAATTACGTGTGGATCACGACGCTGTTCTGCGCCGATCGACGTTTTCGAACGTCACAAGGAGCCACATCCCTTACATGGTATCATGGACCTCCGAGAAACTCGTTCAATATATGTATTCCACATCAAAGGCCTGTCCAGGTGTACTAACGCAGAGACGAGATGAGTTCGACGAGCAGTTGCGCTCACTACTTCACCAACTGTCGCCGGCTGATACGTTTATCGAAAGATGCCATTTAGATATCTTTTACGCCGGCCGCTACTAAGCGGCGGAATGCAGCGGAGTTCTTCACGCAATAGGAAAAAGGAAATCCTGCGGAGCTTCCGCATATGGAGATTGTGCTGAATTTCAATCGCCCGAGGTGCACACTTGATCGCCGATCTCGTTCTTTCGCGGCTCGCGATGATAGTCCATTCTGAGCGGCAGAATGACCTCTATGCAGCGGCTCCTACTGGCGAGCAGATTTCCCATGCTTTTGCTGATGAGGTTGGTCATTGCCCGCGGCTCTGGCCGGCGTCATCGAACGAATCCCAGTTACGTGCGAGAGCTCTGATCAGTCTTACAGGCCTGCTGCTGGTCACAGAGCAAACTGCAGCTGACCAGGGAACGCGGCATTTGGGGCAGAAGCGAAACCGTCGATCCCACAATCAACCGCATCGTGGGAAGTCGCCTCCCTGACCTCGCTTCTATAATTTGCCGGCGGAGAGCCGGCCAAAAGCCACAGCTTTGATGTAATGCGGTATTGGTCGCCCGAGGAGAATAAAAATGTCTGTTGGTGACGCGACGGCACCGATTGATATGACGCGGACATGGGCTCCTCAAGTGCCAGCTTTCCGCGAACATGTCGAAAGAAGCCTCATTGCGGCGGCGCGCGCACCGGACCTTGCCAGCACAATACAACGCCATCGCTTCCACGGAAGTGCACGTGACAAAGAGGCCGCCGCCGATTGGTTGAGGAACCGGCTCGGCGCGCCCCCTAGTCCTACCCGCTTATTGATGACAGGTGGCACTCAGAACACGCTAATGGTCCTATTCTCGCGCCTAGCTCCCCAAGGAGCTGCAATTGCCGCTGAAAAGCTGACTTATGCAGCGATCGGCCAACTCGCAATGCTGGGGCGGATTAGCGTTCTACCCGTTGACATAGACGAAGACGGCATGCGTGACGATTCCCTTGAGTCATTGTGCAAAGCTCACAATCTGGCGGCCGTTTACATCAACCCGACAGGTCACAATCCGACGACTTCAATGATGTCGCTTGAGCGCAGACAGAGGGTCGCTCGAGTAGCCCGCAAGTACGCTCTTCCCATTATCGAAGATGACGTACATGGCCTTATAACCAAGAATGCGCCCCCTCCGCTGGCTTCGATCGCCCCCGATCTCACTTGGTACCTGATGAGCGTCTCAAAATGCTTGGGCATCGGATTGAGGACTGCGTATCTTATTGCGCCATCGGGGGACGGCCTTGCCGATCTTCTTCGACCAATACCAAGCGTCTCGAGTTGGTTTGTACCAGGGTTATCCGCGGCCATTATCACTCACCTGATTGAAAGTGGTGCCGCAAGTCACATTGTCGGACAGATATCCAAGGAGATCGCGGCCCGGCAAGACATTGCGCAGGAGATGCTTGGGCATCTAGGGGTGATGCGCACGAACAAATCGTCCTTGCACGTCTGGATCGACTTGCCATCTCCCTGGACAGCAGAGCCATTCATCCAAGCTGCTCGCACGAAGGGCGTAATCCTGAGACATCCGGGAGTGTTTGCGACAGCTGGCATCAACGTCGAGCACAACATCAGAGCATCTCTGATCGCTCCGTCAACTCACGAGGACCTCCGACGTGGACTGAGTGTTCTAGCGGTCTTACTCCTCAGTCGGACTTAACTCGCGGATCGTGGCAACTCAGAACAGGTGTAAGCATAGATGGTGGCGCCAGAATTTGCCTATCTCAACGGCCGAATTGTACCATGGGATGACGCCAGGGTGCATGTATTCTCGCCCGTGGCGAAGTATGGCATTGGTGTTTTCGAAGGAATACGCGGCTATTGGAACGAAAACGTCCAGCAATTGTATCTCTTTCGTCTTGCAGAGCACCTCGAGCGATATGCCTTCTCGCAAAAGGCAATGAGGTTCGATCAGCCGATCTCCAGTTATAAGCTAATCGAGGCACTCATTCACCTCTGTCGTGCAAATGCATTTCGCACGACGGTGCATATTCGGATGATGGCGTTCATTGATGGGCACGGCGATTTGGGAGCAAAAGGACCGGTCGGGACCGCGATTACGGCCTTGCCCCGCGAGGCCACTAGACAATCCATCGAAGGCGCTTCTGCTCAGATCAGTTCTTGGATGCGCATGCCGGACAACGTCATGCCCGCACGCATCAAATGCAATGCAAACTATCACAACGCGCGATTGGCGATGATGCAGGCCCAACTCGATGGATACGATATCGCATTTCTCCTCAATTCAAGGGGAAAACTGGCGGAGGCGCCAGCGATGTGCGTATTTATGGTTCGCGATGGTCAGTTGGTCACGCCAAGCGGAACCAACGACATACTGGAATCGATAACACGCCAGACCGTTATTCAGTTAGCACGTGAATATCTCGGGGTAGATACGGTCGAGCGCGATGTCGATCGGACGGAACTTATCCTCGCCCAGGAGGTGTTCTACTGCGGCACCGGTGCCGAAATCACTCCGGTGACGTCGATCGACCGCATGGTGGTAGGGAGTGGTCAACCTGGAGCGATCACACGGCAGCTAATCGAGATCTACCGGGCGATCGCCACCGGAGCGAATACCGCACACGAGTCATGGCGAACTCCTGCCTTTGAAGAGATTGATGCAAAAGGGACGACCTCACCTTAGCCGCTAGCCGCAGTCAATGATGTCATCATCGTCGAATTGTTGGCGGTTCTCCAACCCACAACTGCCACAATGCCGATCCTAATTCCTTAACGCGCCGCGGACGCTGTTGCGGTCGCTAACCTTCGCCACCAATCGCGAGCGGCGCTATTGGCACCCACAGCGCCAACCTGAATGCGTGCGCACCTCCCCTCTCGCTCTTCACCTACTGGTATTTATAGTCTGCGTTTTGAGCGCTGCTTGATAGGATAGGCGGCGTGATTGATTGCAGACTTGACGAATTCGTCCGCGCTCGGGGCACCCTTGGGGTCTTCGTCGCCCTGAACGTGCGCAAACCATCCCGCAATCAGTTGGATTCGAAGCTACTCCCCGCTCGGCCTCCATCTGCGTGAGGGAACGCCGCTCTCCTTTGTTTAATTCTCCGCTCGAGGATCGCTATGAATGAACGGGTGACATGGCAGCTCTATAACGGCGCCGCTCTGGACTACGACGAGTATAGGCCGAGCTATCCTCACGCGGTCTTTGATCTTCTCACGGACTATCATTCGGCACTTGCGCCACTGCGGTCAGCCGCAGACGTCGGAGCGGGACGGGGATTTTCAGCAGACAGCTGATGGCGTCAGTTCCGAGCATTGAGCGCCTAACCTGTATTGAGCCAAACTGCGATATGGCCGCCGTTGCCAAGGAGCGATCCGCGGCGTTTCGTGGCCTCGACGTCCTCGCCGGGTTTGCTGAGACGCTTCCGCTTCCAGATCATTCATGTGAACTTGTGACGGCAGCAACGGCGGCTAACTGGTTCGATCGGCCTCTATTCTACCAAGAGGCTGCACGGGTGCTGAAGCCTTCCGGAACATTGCTGCTCCTACAGAACAAGCATCGGCACGAGGAAAGCGCTTTTCTCGGTGATTTCGTCAGCCTTCAAGAGCGCTACATCCCTGGATTTCGCCGAGACCACTACTCTGATTTCTGGGGCGGTTATGGGAAAGCTGATTTCGAAGCGGAACTCCGTTCGAGGCACGATCTGGTGGCTGTGGAGCGCTACAAGCTCGAATGGCGCCAGACGACGACCGCAGAGCAGTTTCGCGGCTACTGTCAATCAGGACATTTAAAGAAGGCGATCGCTAGGTCTGGCGCCGTAACGATCGCCAAGGAGGTCGACGCCCTTCTAGACCGGCATCAGGACGCGTCAGGTTATGTCAGTGTTGACTGGCTGACCGATCTCGTTTTGAGCAGAGCCCGGTAGGAGCAACCGCTGCAGAAGCGCTAACTTCCTTTATCCGAATAGCAAGAAGTCCCCGGGTTATCGATGTTTGGCTCACATCTAGGCTCGATGCCGGTCGCGCCGGACTGTTGAGCGCGCCGCAGCAGCTGTGTGCGATCGGTGCAGATGCTTGTCGAGCGATCCTTAAAAGGTGTCTGGCTCGCGCTACTGGCGCTGGAATGGGCCTGCGCTGTCTGCGACACCGCCTAGATCGCGCGCAGAGAAAGAGGCGACTCGCGATCGTGTTCGTCGCCCCAGCTGGCAGCCGACCAAGCCGACTATGAGCTTCCGTGGCATTGATCTCTTCTTCGCGGGATCGCCAACCTGCGGACAACGGCTGCTCCTTGAGCGTGGCCCCGATGCTTTAGACCGGCCAATTCAACCAACCGAGAGTCCTCTTCGCGTAGACAACGGAATGGCACGTTCTCGGCTCGAGGCCGAGATGGATGCGACACCGGACCAAGCCCGAACTTGTCCGATTGCAGCGAGAGCCGTTTCGATTGTCGCCACAAGCGGCTGGCACTGAGCAGAAGTCCGAATAAACGCTTGATTAAATTTGCATCATTCCGGCCGAGGTTATAACGCACCAAGCTTCAACTGCAATGTCGAATAATCCCAAAGGCGATGACCGCCCCGGACAGCCTTCGAATCCGGGCGCCTCACACTTCACCACACTCAGATTGCTCCGCCCGATAACTTGGACGGTCCGCCTGCCTGTAGAGTGATCTCGCTCCGCAGTCGCACGGGTACACCCTCGCAATAGCATCCCAAACAGTCAGCGCCATCGCATCTTACAGGCAATCACATCGAATTATCCGATACCTGTCATCCTCCAGTTGCGGTCGCGATGCCAAACACAGCGCGCAACGGCTCTAACCGCGTCTGGGGAGATTCTATGCGCGTTAAGATGAACAACGATGTACAAAATTATCGGACAAGACCCTCGACATCAGGACATGCGTTTCGCTTTCGAACCATTAGAGAAGCGGAGCTAGCAATTGCATGTATCCTGGCAGCTAGTCTTATTACCGGAACGGCGCTGGCACAAACGACCAATATGCCTTATCAGAAAAGCAACACTCCGACCGAGATCGCCAAGATGAAAGTTCAAAAGAAGATGATCCAACTTGGGAGTGATACTGCTGAAAAACGAACAGTGCGTCCTGGCGCTCGCCCAGCCAAAGCTATCACGCCCCAGCCCGACCAATTCGCAAAGTTCGAAAACCTCCGCATAAAGGGATTGGAGGTCAACTTACCTGGTCCAGCCGATACTTTGGTTCAGGACAAAGGAGGCATCAGATCCGCGCTGGCAGAGATTGGGATCGGATACATTGCTTGGACGCAAAATACCTACGTTAACAACCTTCTGCCGAATGCAGCCAAGAGCACGATCGCCAACCAACTATATAGCGGGCAGAATCCGACCTTCTATACCCTAAATTACATGATGGTGACCTACGATCTCAGCCGGTATGGGATCCCCGACGGTCAGATCATTGTTGGAACCGAGCAGCAATCTTGGACATGGCAGCCCGGAGGCCCGGATAGATGGGGAATCAACACGATCGCCTACTACCAAACCTTTTTCGATCGGAAGCTCGAGCTCAAAGTCGGCTACCTCATGAACTCATATGAGTTAGCCGGCACCGTGGTCGGAGGGAATCCAGGAGCGAACGTCTTCGGCCCCTCGTCGAATGTGCTTTATCAAGGAGGGATGAACTTCGCACCCGCGCCGACACCAACTCTCAACCTGACTTACCATTTCGATGACCGACTGTATAACAAAGTGTCGCTCCAACGCTCTACCAGTCCAGACGGGGTGTTTGCGCACATAACTGCAAATCCAACGGGCTTAGACTGGAGTACGGCGAACGCTGGCATTCTGTTGCTTGACGAGAGCGGGTATCGCAACAGCGCGGCTCCCGGTTTACCCGAGACGTGGTTGCGGGCGGGTATTGGCTTCAACAACAGCCACTACACGAACTTGGCGTATCCAACCCAACCGAGATCTGACGAGAATAGACTCTATTACGTCGCTGCGGATAGGCAACTCTGGCAGAGCCAAGTCCATGACGCCGCATCGCGTGGCATCTATGGTGGATTCTCGATTATGGGAGCTCCGCCTGACCTCAATAAGGTTACTCAGTATTATGAGCTCCGGCTTTACGCGAAGGGACTCTTTGATAGCCGGCCAAGTGATCAAATCTCGCTTGTTGCTACCGACACGGTTTGGAGCAAATTTGCAGTTGATGCTGCGGCGGCTAAAGGAAATCTCGTTCATCGGGACGCGAAAGCAATCTCCGGAACATATACAGCGCATCTTGGCCCCGGAATATACGCGAGCTTGGGGCTGACATATATCGATCACCCGACAAGCATCACATATACGCCCCAAATCGGCCATGCCCTGAATTTCTCAGCGTCTACATCGATATTCTTCTAGCGGAGTAGCTCGCGTTATACGTGATGAAGGCCGCTCAAGAGTGGATAAGCTGAAATCGTAGAGCCCCGGGAGGACTGTGCGACCGGTGATGCGTACGAAGTTAATCTCGGCGTAAGCGAGGGCGACGCCAAAGGCGTCCCCTCGCAGTTGATTGGTTTGGTCGACGCCTGATCCTAGCTTACAGCACTCCAACGAGCGGGTCGCGCGGCGGGTATTTGCGACCTCTGCTTTCGGAGACGAGCTGAACTCCTGCAATTCTTGCCGGGCACTCAAGCCGGCTAGCCACGGCTTGGCCGCTCTCCCAATGCACCAGACCTTGCTACGCGCGGGCGTGTCCTGTGTTCACTTTTCGCCGGTCGCGTTCGGCCGCGAAGATAATTTGCTGTTGTTTCCGCCGACAATCGCAATTCGATGATCATCACGCAAGCCAAGAGCACGCCATGTTCAGATGTTGCGCGATTCTCATATGATTTTTCGATGTATGTCATCTGCATGTCGCTATCCACCTCTTGAAGTCGTTCGCGAGCGCGTTCGAGAGGTCAAGGAATTGATCGTTGCAATGAGATGTGGAGGGCCAATGGCAACGCGTCGTTGACAGCCGAGCGATCGGAAACGCTCAAGCCTGGCGCCTGCTCCTTGGTTCACTGCTGACCGGCGCAAATGCTGCAGAAACACATACCCGCGCCACGAGCGACCGGTTGAGGACGCTTGCTCGCTGTATTCTTTCGATTGGAGACTAACAATGAGACGTCTGCTTGCGGTGGCTTTGTTCTTGGTGCTTTCGATTGTTATCGCCAGACCGAGCATGGTTTACGCGCTGGAACTGCGCGTGAGCTATTCGCCGGCCAATTTTTCCGCGATGTACAATGCAATCGCGGCTGAATTCACGAAAGCGCACCCGGAGATAACAATCAAGTTCGAAACGGCGAAGAGCTACGACGAACTATTGCAAAGTACCTTGCGCGCCCAATTGATCAACGATGCGCCCGACGTCTCGCACCAGGGCCTAAATTATATACGGCTGCTGGCCGATCGTGGCCTTGCCGTACCGCTCGACCGCTTTATCTCGGCCGAACCGGATTGGATTCAGCTGGGTGTTGCCGATGCCATCCGAAACATCGGATCGCCCGGTGACAAGGCCTATGCCGTCCCTTATTCGCTGACGACGCCAGTGCTGTTCTACAATAATGCCCTTCTCGCCCGCGTTGGCGCTGACCCTGCCAACCTCCCCACGACCTGGGACGGCGTTTTCGAATTGGCAAAGAAGATCTCAAAGCTGGAGCCGAACGTCAGCGGGTTCTACATGGAGTACAATGCCAATGGCGCGTGGGGTTTTGAAACACTGCTTTTTGCGCATGGCGGCAGGATGATGACCAAGGGCGAGGACGATATCGCCTTCGACCAGTGGCAAGGGCTTGCCGCTATGACAACCGTAGCGCGCGCCGCAGATTCTGGTATGATTGACTTGTCGCGTGACAACGCCCGTCAGTCCTTTGTCGGCGGCAGGATTGGTATCTACTTGACATCCAGCAGCCTTCTCACAGATTTCGAACAGCAAATCGGTCAGCATTTCATGCTTACGATGACGCCGATCCCTTTGGCTCACGACGGCAAGACGTTAGCCGCCGGCAACGGAATGATGATGTTAACCAAGGACTCCGCTCGGCAGGAAGCAGCGTGGAAATACATCAAGTTCGCCGCAAGCCCGCGGGCGCAGGCGATCATGGCGGCAATGACCGGCTATACACCAATCAACACGGCCGCCCTATCGGATCCACAACTACAGAAGCTTTATCTGGAAAATCCGAACTACATCGTTCCGCTGCGGCAACTCAGCAATCTGGTGGCTTGGTATGCATTTCCGGGCCAGAACAGCACGAAGGCCGCCGCGATGATCGTGGACAAAATGCAACTGGTATTGGCCAGTAAACTCTCGGCGCAGGCGGCGCTCGACGACGCCGCTAAGGAGGCGCGCAAACTCATTCTGAGGAAGTGATGACGTGTACAGGCGCGGCTCCCGCCGCGCTTGTACCGCCTATCTGATCTTTTTTTGTGGACGGCGCGTACTAGCAGCATCGCAGCAGTCCTTCGTTTGACGCCCAGTAACCTCGGCGCGCGGCTTGTTGTGAGGAGACGAGCGCCTCGTCCCGTCCGCCCCAATACGATCGAAAGATCGTCAACCATGTTTGAATTGCGTCGGTAGCGGGCCCGACTGTGATCGAACTAGTCGAGCGACCAGAGGGCCAGCTCGTGATGGCGGACCAGCTTGAGCGACACCTGGTGAAGGGCGCGGGCATTATCAGAGATGCGTATGAATCCAGTGAGTGAGTGAGTGCTTGGGAACGGCTGAAGGCTGTCATTCTATTTTGTTGGTGGTGCCGGTTGATTGCAGACGATGGCCGAGACTTCGGCCTGCAGGAATGCGATTTCAGTTGCGAGATTTGTCAGATGACGTGCTGTTGCTTTGGCGCCGCGCTCACCTACGAAGAAGAAATGACCGCCTGATACAGTACGCGTGAGGCGGCGTGGCAAATCTAACATGAGCGACCGCAACTGCTCCCAAAGCTGGGGAGGGAAAGCGGAAAGACCGGGGCATCCGCTAACGTAGCGCTCGAAGACGTGCTGTGCGTTCAGGAAACCCCAGGTGAGTGAATTGGTCAGCGCGTGGCGCGCATCAGAAGGCCGCGTCGGCGCTATTACACCCGTCAGCGGATGGGAACCAAAATCGAAAGTGCCAAGTTCGTCCGTCACTTCTGCAACCGAGACGACCGCGCTGCGCGATCGCAGATATTGCGGCTCTCCGCGCAGCAGAAGCGGGGTATTTACACGATAGTCGCGTTGATAGACATCTTCGGGGATGACCACGCGCTCGTTGTCGGCCGATTGGGCAGCAAGTTCAACACACCAATTTGCGTGACGCGTTGGAAGACCAGGCTCATCGACCGAGAGATCCCACAAGCCTGCCTCCGTCACCGGCTCGCCCCTCTCGAAGACGGGCACCAGGCCGGGAAACGGAGCGCTCGCAGCGAGCGAGATAAAGCCGATGGGCGGCAAACCGCTTCGGGCGAGCCCTCGAACAGACTGAGCGTGCAACACGGCCTGCCATGCTCCAGCCGGCCACGACCACTCGCCGTGGCGCCGGACACGGGGCCAAAAGGCCGAGGGTGATCGCGGTTACCGATGCTCCCCAGTCGCTCACGGTCATCTCGGGATAGAGCCGGGGAAAGGTGGGATGATCACTGGGATAGGAGACCGCCAGAAGCCCCCATCCGACCTCGCGCAGCCAGAAGTCGAGGAAGTCCCGTGGATCCGCGCCCGGGTGGCCGTATGCGACCCTGGCCAGATGGCCACCGCCAGGCAAGAAAACGACAGTTGGGTTGGTGCCTGTTGGCGGGCGCCAAAACACAATCGAAGGAAACGAGCCGCCATTCATAAACAGCTCGTTCGAAAATAGCGCGGCCGCTGATCTCGGGGCGCGCTCTGAAATTGTCGGCGAACAGGAAACCACCCTACTTCTCCAATGATGGCGCGACTTGTGGTCCGGAAAACGGCCCGCTAGTTTTGGGGGTCTCGGAGCGAAGGTATGCTCGTCTTCGCGGGCATGGATGAATCGCTTACAGGCCGGATGGCACCTCTCACCTGCACTCTGCCGCGATTGTTTCTGCTGCCACTGGGCTCTCGCGACCCAGATTAGGACGCCGATGCATACGGAATCGGTGGTTCGCCCTCCGTCGTGATATGCCATAGGACACGCCGTTCTCGAGAGTCGAACGCCTCACGTCTATGAAGCGTGTAACTGTTATCGAAAACGAAGAGATCATCTACACCTATCACGTCGCCCCATGTATCGTTATAGGCTTCGACGTATGTCCATAGCAGGTCAGAGAGCTTCTCACTCTCTGCGCTCGTCAAGCCCTCGATAAGGCATTGTCGCTGGCGCGGAAGATACAAGGATGGTCTTCCACTATGGGGATTCAGGCGTACGAGCGGAAAGCTGGGTCCAATATGCCGACGATCGGCCCCCTCGGGGAGTGCTGCAATTTGCTCGGCATATTCAGGAGCGAAGTTATACTGGGAATAATGGATGCAACTCAGTCGGCTCAGATAGGACGTCAAGCAGTGAGGCAGGCGATCATGGACATCGGAGAGATTCATGAAAAATGTCTTCGGCGGATTTGTCTTGGGCAACTCGCGTCCGTACAAGAACGTCAACTTGACCGGCTGTGGCAGATAGGTGCCATCGGTGTGCCAGTAATTCTCAGAGGAACCACCGTCACCGATCGGGCGGCCATCATCATTCGCTACGTTCGAGACGACCTTTATTTCAGGATGGCCAGGCAAATGCGCGCTACTTGACGCTGCGGCGCGCTTCAGCGTCTTTGTATGGCCGAAGGCTGACGCAAGCCTGACGAATTCGCTTGGTGACAGATGCTGACCACGAAAGCGAAGCAAAAGGTGCGTTTCAAGCGCTTCACGAAGCGCAGCGACAACGGCGGCGTCTTTCGATTCCGCCAATCTGCCGAGATCAACGTTTGCGACATCCGCGCCGATCGCAGAAGAAAGCTTTGCTATTGTGAACATCGGAGTTCCTTTTCCAACCATAACCATTCCAGCGCTTGCCCGGGCAATGCCTGTGCATGCGACGAGAGGAGAATTTCGATCGCCTCGGCTCGCCTATTGTTTGACGGCCCCTCCGGTCAGTCCCTCAACAAACCAACGTTGGACTGCAAGGAAGGCGATGGTGAGCGGGAGCACCACAAGAGTGGATGCGGCCATCAGAGGACCGTAGTCGCTGCCGGCCTCCTCGTTCTTGAAGACCAGAATACCCAGCGGCGGCGGCATCAGAGACTGATCACGTACGGCGATCAGTGGCCAGAACAGCTCATTCCAGTGCCCGACCACCGAGAAGATTGCAAAGGCGATGACAGCCGGTAGTGCCATTGGCACCATGACCTTCCAGACGATAGCGAGTTCAGAGAGACCGTCGAGACGGGCAGCGTGCACGACGTCATCCGGAATAGTCTTGAAAAACTGCCGAAGCAGAAAGATGCCGAAGGGTGAGACGACATAAGGAAGAATCAGCGCGGCGTAAGTGTTGAGGATGGCGAGCTTGTACCCGAGGATGAATAGCGGCAGCGAAAGCACTTGGTGCGGGAGGATCAGACCGGCAAGCACCATGCCGAAAACGAGGTCGCGACCGAAAAATCGCAGTTTTGCAAGCGCGTAGGCGCAAGGAGCGCATAGGAGAATTTGCAGCGCCAGGATCAGACCGCATACCATCAGGCCGTTGCCCATGTAGCGGAGCAGCGGCGCTTCAGACAGTGCTTTTTCATAGTTTTCGATGCCGTAGAATTGCACGGGCCAAACGGATAAGGACGCGTGGAATATCTCGCCCGGCGCTTTGATCGAGAGTGAAATCATCCACAGGAAGGGAATGAGTATCAACGCTCCTGTGACGAGTAACACGACATGGCGAAGGATCCCGGCAAGCGCGGAAAAGCCTTTGACGGAAGCAACCGCGCTCATTGGTAATGCACCTTTCTATCCATGACGATGGCGTTGATCAGCGTGAGAGTTCCGACCATGGCGAGAAAGACGACGGCGATGGCGGCGCCATATCCGGTGCGCAGATACTCAAAACTCTCTCGATAGAGCGTGTAGAGCAGTACTTCGGAGGCATCTCCAGGGCCGCCCTGCGTCAGTACCTTCACCGCGTCGAAGCATTCCAAGGCCCGCAGTGCCACGACAATGACAACGAACATCGAGACCGGCCCGAGCAAGGGCAGAGTGACGGTGCGCAGCCGGTCAATCCATAAGTCGGCACCATCGACGTCGGCTGCATCGTAGAGATCTCGCGGGATGCTTTTGATGCCAGCGAGAAACAAAACCATCGCATAGCCGAGGTTTTGCCAGATCCCGAGAGCGCCCAACACTGGGAGGACGGTATTTTCATTGCGCAGCCAGTTGGCGGTCGGAAGGCCGACGGCGGCGAACATCTGGTTCACGAGGCCTATCGTGGGATGCAGCAGTGCCTCCCAGACAATGGCCATACTCGTGACCGTCGCCATAAAGGGCAGGAAATGGACGGCCCGATAGAACGAGCGGCAGGATTTTCCGCCTTCGATCAGAAGTGCAACGGTAAGGCCGCCAAGAAGCGTACCCGGCACGACGATCAGAACATAGACAGCGGTGTTGGCAAGGGAGGCCCTAAACGTGGCGTCCGCGAACGCTTCGCGGTAGTTGGCGAGGCCGACGAAGGATAAAGAGCCCGCCCCGAGCTGCCAGTCGGTCAGCGCGATGAAAAACACGCCAACAACCGGCAGCAAGAACAGCACCAGCAGAAAGAAGACCGCAGGGCCAGCCAGCCCGTATCCTGCGAATGCCATCACAACAGCTTGCCGACGAGCTGGAGAGACCGTAAGACATGACGCTCGACGCCCCGTTAAGGACCGATTATAAGCGTTGGAAAAAGCACGGGGCTCGCTCATCCCACCGCCTCGCGGAACGGAGCAACGTGTCTGCGAACAGGATCTGCTTCCCGCCGTAAGCGCCGTCCATCCCGTGTAAACAGAAGAATGCGATCCGGTCTCGCGCCGACATGCAAGGTCTGGCCGGGCGCGATGTGCGGCGCCCGCTCGGGCAGCAGCCTTGCGATCAACGGCTGATCGATGCCGGCAAGATCGAGATGTACGAAGAGATCTGATCCCATGTGCTCGACCATTCGCACCGAACCCGTCAGCACTCCCTGGCCGGCGTGGTCTGCGAGATAAAGAGCCTCCGGACGAATGCCGAGCGAGAGCGGCGTGCCTGCCAGGGCATCGGCTTCGATCGGGATCGTCGAACCAGCCACGTCGATGAGGCCGTGTTCGCGCATCACGCCATCAAGCAGGTTGATCTTGGGTGAGCCGATGAATTCGGCAACGCGGCGATTGTCTGGATCGGAATAGATGCTTTGCGGTGGAGCAACCTGCAACAACTCACCACCGAGCATCACCGCCACGCGGTCCGAAAGGGTCATCGCCTCGGCCTGATCATGCGTAACATAGACGAAGGTGACCCCGAGCCGTTGGTGCAGTTCTTTGATCTCGGCGCGCATCTGCACGCGCAGCTTGGCGTCGAGATTGGATAGGGGCTCGTCCATTAGGAAAACAGCTGGATGGCGTACCATCGCCCGACCAACCGCGACACGCTGGCGCTGGCCGCCCGAGAGTTGCCCCGGTTTGCGCGACAACAGGTGGGCGATCCCGAGGGACTTAGCCGTACGGGAGACTTCCACGCCAATGTCCGCGGCGATCTGCGTCGTTCTTGGTAGAAGACGGCCGAGAAGGGGGAGCCTCTGCAAGGCAGAGAGCCGACGCATCCGCAACGGCAGCGCGATGTTCGACGCGACGCTCATATGGGGATAGAGTGCATAGGACTGGAACACCATTGCGATATCCCGCCGCTTGGGCCGCACTCCGTCCACCACGCGCTCGCCGATGGAGACGGAGCCGGCGTCCTGCACCTCAAGTCCGGCCAGGATGCGGAGCAGCGTCGACTTACCACAGCCCGATGGTCCCAACAGCGTCAGGAATTCACCATCGGCTATCGACAGTGAGACGCTGCGCAGGACCGGCGTTTGACCGTAGTCCTTACTGATACTTTCGATCAAAACCGATGCCATCGCATCACTTCCTCGCTGGCATGAAACTCTTTGTGCAAGCTCCGGACCTTCAAGACCCATCGTGCTACAGCTGGATGACAGGTATCGAATAAGTAGATGGAAGCCCCTGCAATATGCGATAACAGCGGTACTGCAGAGCTAAACAGTGTGGCCCTAAGCAGCGGCGCCAAGGTCGCTTAACAACCGGTCGACCGCAGCGAGCGAGCCTTGACGCTGCTTTCTTAATGGGCGCCGCGCAATTTCTCCGTCGTGAGCCCGAAAGCGCTTCGAGTCCTGTTGATCGTTTCCAGGTGGACAAGAGAATTCACACGTCTGCGCGGCACCGAACGCACAAAGCGCCGAGCAAATTGCTCCGCTGGTGAGGCGCGGCCGCGACACGCGCCGTCGTCTTCCGCGATGCGACGCAAGGCATCGCGACTTGCGATCATTTCATTCAACAAACACGAATGACCGTTTTGTTCGCAACTTCGCCAACGAGTAGAAGCCGTCAACAATGTTGCGTCAAACTTCAGGGCTCCCCATTGTCTCTCGTTGCGGAACGGCTCAAAACTTGTCCGCCCCTCCGAAGCCGAGGCCATGACGGTGCGAGCCGCCGAGCTGCGCGAACAAGGCGCGGACGTGATCACACTCGGTCAGCTCGACAGCGATTTGGAAAACTCATTCCTTGCCCGCGATGCCGGCATCTGCGCAATCCGCGACGGGCCGACGAAATGCACCGCGGGGAGCAGCCAGCTGCGCTGGGGTGCCACGGGATCGCAGGCTCGATTCCAGTATCGTTCAGACCAACGTCTTTTGCGGCGGCAGGTCGTGTTCAACGCGAACTTTGCAAGTCTAGATACCAAGGCAACGGCGATTCGGAGGCTGACGCAATGACTGGCTGGTGCGTTCTGTATGGGCGCAGGACCTTTGACTCTGGTCAAGGCCATCACTCTCGTCCAGAGTCGGACGTTTTTCCACAGAAGCTCGATCGCGCAATATACAGCTGTCGAGGCGCTGTCTGGCGTCCACCGTCATCTGAGGCAATTCGCACGCCTTTCCGTAACGCCGCGAACTCGTGGTCGCTAAGCTGAACCAGGCGGAAGGACCATCGTGCCCCTTACCCGGCGCATTCTACGCTTTTTCCTCCTGCGCCGGTTTGATGGGCAAACGCACGCCGGGCGGCAAGGCGACAGAGACTGACAGCCATGTTCGCCATGCATCTTCTCGATGCGTTTGGGTCCCTGTAGCGCCCCCGGCGGCTTCCTGGCGGCGCCCGACGTTCGCATCTCACATGCTTCCTCGCTTGAGGATCTCACCCGCGCCTGCGATCGGATCATCCCCGCTTGCGCCGCCCTATCTTGAAAGACTTCAGATGTCCCCTGCCAAATGCCTGCGCGCCCGGATGGCCGAAAGCGGTCTTGTCCACATTATGGCAGCTCATAGCCCGCTTTCAGCTATCCTCGCTGAGGAAGCCGGCTTCGATGGGCTGTGGGCCTCCGGTTTCGAACTTTCCGCACTTTATGGCTTGGCTGATATGAGCCTGATCTCGATGGCACAGCATCTGGATATGCTGCGAGCAATCGCCGGGCGCACGACGATACCGATCGTGGCCGACATCGACACAGGCTATGGCAATGCGATCAATGTCATGCATGCCATTGGCGAGTATGAAAGGGCCGGCGCCAGCGCCGTTGTCATAGAGGACAAGACATTCCCCAAGGTGACGAGCCTTGCTGCGGACGGCCGCCAGCAACTGCTGCGCGTCGAGGAATTCCAGGGCAAGATCGAGGCTGCTCTCGCCACAAGACGAGATCCGAATTTTCTTGTGATCGCGAGAACCGAAGCGCTCATCGCTGGCCTTGGCGAAGCTGAAGCCTTAGACCGCGCGCAAGCATATGTGAAGGCTGGTGCCGACATGATCCTGATCCATTCAAAGAAGAAGGATCCTGGCGAGATCAAAAGCTTTTCCCGCGCCTGGACGGGTTCAGTGCCGCTGGCCATTGTGCCAAATGCTTATCCGGACCTGGATGCCCGTCGGGTCAAGGAGTTGGGCAACGTCCAGATGATGATCTATGGCAATTACGGTATCCGGGCCTCAAGCACGGCCTTGAGGGACACCTTCCGCCGCATCATCGCTGATGGCGGCGTCCAGAACGTCCACAAGGATATTCTACCGGTAGAGGAAATCTTCGAACTCCAGAGAATGGACGAGATTAAGGCAGCTGAAACGCGCTTTCTGCGCTGATGCAGGGCTGAAGGCTAACTCGAACCTTGCCTGAACGGCTGTCGCTGCAATCTCGATGGTTTGCGCCGGCTCATTTCATCGGGTGCGGCTCCATTTCGTTGAATGGAGGACCATCGGCTCCCTCTCAGTCAGCATCTTTGCCTTTGGCTCGAGGCCGCTCGCGCAAATTGGGCAGCGGAATCGAACGGCTGCCGAGCCAGCCGAACGGCTGAGCTCCGGTCAGCGCTCGCAAAACCTGCGCCGCCGCGAAATGATAGATGGTCGACATACCAGCGCTTGTGCGGCCCGCCCTCATTAGCGCCGGGGGAATAGCGATTCGGTGACACTCATCGAATAATTCGATCGAAAACCTCCAATTTGGTGATGTTTTTATGTCGGTTATAGCCAGTGGTTTGATGACCATCGAAATGGCTGCCTTCGCGCATGAGAGCTCGTGCGCTTGTGGCTTACAATGTGCGCCGGATCCGCGTCCAGCGCGGTATTCCGCAAGAGCAATTGGCCTATGATGCAGGTGTTGATCGCTCCTATATGAGCGGACTTGAGCGCCAACAGGCGAACCCGACAATCGATCTTCTCGATCGCCTTGCCGAGACGCTCGGCGTAGCTGTATCCGAGCTGTTTGTTCGGCCATCCAAGGGTGCGCCGCCACCCGCTACCTTACCTAAAGGTCGCAAGCCGAAGCGGGCACGCCGCAAAATGACCTAGCCCCCTGACAGCACCGAGCTGTTGACGCAGATCTTGTGCGGTTACTGGACCAAGTATCAATGCGCTCCCACGCGGATTTTGTGCGCAGCGACCCTTGATACGCGGCAATCCCGCTATGGACATCGAATAATGTGATGGATGTTCATTCTGGCGGCGGAGCAGACAATGGCGGCTCAAGACGATGAAGTTCCTTTAAACGCCATCCGTGCTTTTGTGACCGTCGCACGCGAAGGCAGCGTCACGCGCGCAGCCACCGCTTTGGGAACAACGCAGAGTTCGGTCAGCCGCTATTTGTCCGTCCTGCGGGACTATCTGGGTGCGGACCTCATCGAGCGGCGTGGGCGGCGCAGTGATTTGACCGAGTTCGGAAGACTATTTGCTGAACGCAGTCTCTGAACCGCTCGAGACAGTCGGCTTCACCGCAAAGAGAATGCGGCGGCGGGCGGCCGCGGGCACCAATCGGATTGTCGTCCGCACGTCACTATCGACCTTTGCTTTCTCTCTTCTGATTCCAAATCTGCAAGCTTTCTCTTCTGAAGCGGGCGGCGTCATCGTGGACGTCGTGAGCTCCCTCTCGCCGCCGACATCTTCGGATGATTTCGATATTTTGATTACACGCGACCTTTCCGTCATCGAACCCGCCGACAGTTGGGAGATCTACAATGAGGAGCTGGTATGCGTCGGCCCGCCAAATCTGGTCGCGGGCAGAGAGCTCTCGATCGTTCGCTCGACCCCGATACTGAACATCACATCGCGTCCCGACATCCTGCCGACATGGCTGAGGGCCATGAATCTGTCCTCAAACGACATACGAGCGGGCGCGCGCTATGATCACAATTATCTTGCTCTGCCGGCCGTCATGACCGGAAAATGCCTTCTTGTCGCACCAGAAATCATCGTCAGTGATCTGGTGCGAGGGGGCGCTTTGCAAATCATACCCGGCTCACGCGCTCCAAGTGGCATGCAGTATAGGGCCTATGCCGTGGATCGAAGCGAGCATCCCGAGATTGCTCGTTCTTTTTGCCGATGGGTGGCTCGTCTTTGTAAGAAGGCAGCACTTGCGCAGGCTGCCTGACGCCTAGCAGGCGCCCTCAATCCGGTACAACTCGAGATCGATGCATTGCTATTCCAAGTCGATAGCACTCAAGTTGAGAAAATCATCCGAGTAGTGTCGTCAGACCCCGAAGATAGCGCCTCTCTGTTGCAGCAATCCAGACACCAAAAGTGAGAGATCGGAACGCAAAGATTTCATCCTATCCGCAATCGTGCCATATCAGAAGAATTGGCTGCAGAGAGCGGAGGTACGCCATTGATCGAAGAGCTCATGAACTGTCATTCCTGCGTCTACCTTTGTGGAGCAATGCGCGGCAGCGAAGGCGCATGAGGCGCCGCCCCAGCTTAACAAGTCGAATGGTTCGGCTGCGCAAATCGTCTGTTTTCCAGCCCCGGTCCGCAATGCGATGGCTTCCAAACAGGCCTTGCGCGATTTGGCGATAGCTATTTCCTTGCTGCCATCCATCCAGTGCGCGCAGCGCGAGGATCAGCCGACGCCGCTTCAAAGCCGGCAAAGCAAGAGGTGGCGTTCCGAGCGGCCGATGCTCAAGCGCGCGCCAAAATCGACGTGTGGCCTGCAAGCGAAGCTCGAGATTCGCCTCGAGCGGGAGATCGATAGTGACAGCACATCCGCTCGCCGGAAGCTTACTCAGCCAAAGGCGATGCTTCGCGCCCCCGAGCGGCACGATCGCATGCCATCCATCCGGCGCGCGGCGAAGCTCGCTGCCCGGCAGATTGGCGAAATCGAGATGGTAGCTTTTGGGCGCCATGCAGCTGGCCGCCCGCACAGCCAGTACGGTCGACAGCACCTCGGGTGCCCAGAAGACTGCTTGCTTGTCGAAAGTCTTTTGCGGATCAGCTGGAAAACGAGAGCCCCCACTTCCGTCGGAACTGGTCCGTGGTTGCGCTGGATCGTTGGCGGCGAGATAACCGCCTATAATCCTCTTGGTAGTTGCGATCCCGGCGCAGCCACTCCCAGGCCAGGTCGGCAGCCTCTGCCTTCTTGAGGCCGCTGTATGCTTCCTCAGATCTCCAGTCAGTATCCGGCATCGCACCATTTCCCCGCATGATCTACACACGCAGCGGAATGCAGCCAATGATTGTGGCGCTTTACGGTTGCGTGCGTGCCGCTTACCCGCCTTGCATGCACTGAGTCGATGCAATGATCATGTTTTACGATTGCTAGGAATTCCGCAAATCCTGAGATCGGCCGTGTTCATTCCTTTGGCCAACCGCCACGCAGCAGATCACGATAGCCGTGGCCCGCTAGCCACTCGGCCCGAGCCAGATGACTTTCGAAGGTACGTCGCGCACGGTCCGGTTCAACGGTCGGGTCAAGCCCAAGCACAATGCGCGCGATTTCGCGCCAATCTGCCTTGTCAGCGTCGGCATCGAGAAGTCGCATGTAGATGATAGCGTGCTCCTTGTCATATGACGTGAGCTCGTGCGCGCTCGGCGCCAAATCTGCGATCTTCGGATCGGCCGGCACTGCCTGAAACTCCTACCAAGCTGAAAAATCTATCGAAATCGGAGCAACGATACCTGACTTGGGGCCATTTTGGTACCGCTCGTATCGTCGCGGTCCCAAGCTCTTTTTTGCCCAACTTCGTAACTGCGAGCGCATATCGGCTCACAATGACCTGGTGACTCCATTCTGGGCATTTGCTCTTCTCCATCGGCGCTGGATCTACTCGCAGTCCATACCGGTGACTGATCGCGGATTTGCCACACAGCTTAAGTTCTTGCTCTTCACCCTACCGGGAACGGAATGAAGGCCTGTCGTTTGCCGGCGCGCTGGTGAAAAGCCGCGGCCTAAAGGCAGCCAAATGGAAAGAATTCGTTCACCTTTCGAGCTCCAGCTGAACGGTTGTCCTATTTGGTCGCGGCGCCCGGAAAAAGCCGCAGTACCTCTGGGGCCATTTTGCTCACCCGCCAGTAACGCGCTATCGCACCATGAGCCCGCTTGTGCTGGGCCAACGGCAGTCGAAAACGATAAAGTCGACGACATCTGCGTCTCACGGTGACCTGCTTCCTAGAAGCAACAGCCCTAGGACCGCCAACTGCTTGGGTGTGAGCTTATCGTAATAGTCTGGCTATAACCAGTGGTTTCATAATCGTCATAATGGCTGGCTTTGCGCATGAACGCTCGTGCGCTTGTGGCCTGGAATGTGCGCCGGATCCGCGTAGAGCGCGGCATTCCGCAAGAGCAATTGGCCTATGATGCCGGGATCGACCGCTCATATATGGGGCGCATTGAGCAGAAGAAAGAGAACCCGACCATTGACCTCCTAGACCGTATCGCCGCGACCTTAGGTATTCACTTGTCCGAATTGTTCGCTGAGCCGGCCATGGGGGCGACGCCTCCCAAACCGATGTCTAGAGGACGCAAGCCGGCACGCCAGTGCCGGAATAGCAAGTAACTATTTCAGAGAGCCATGTTTGGAGCGCAGACGAGCCGGAGCGGCCTCACGTGCCCGCTTCGAATCTGCGGCGGCGATTCCCACCTCCGGCTCCAGCCGATGCCGCATCAGCACGGTTCCGCTTAAACAGCGCCAGCGCGATCTGCCTCCAAGTAGCCAGAGCATCTTCGAAATGAGCGCTTACGCCGCTCGCGTAAACTGATTGAGTGGCCGCTTGAGCCCGAGGTTTTCTCGAAGAGTCCGTCCGGAGCTTCCCGACCTAAACTTGCCGCGTCGGCGCAATTCCGCGCGAGCCCGATATCAAGCGGACCAGCTGTATCCAGGTTGGGCGGCGGCGATCAAGGTGAGACCTCGCTCTCATCCTGATTGTCGTGCCATACCAGGTCAAATTTTGGCGCGCGAACCATGTGGCATGCCCGATAGCAACCTGGCACAATCACCGGCGGCACATTAAAACTTGCTACCACGCTCGGTAGCCCTTACCGCCGCTCCGGGCTCAAGCGTATGCTCGGCAGCCCCGATGAGCGCCGTTCTTGCCAAAAAGGCTGACATCGACATTACCACGAGGCGCGAGTTCGCTTTCTGAGAACTTCGTAACCAAGCCCAAATCTTTGGCAGCACGTCGAGCGAATAACGACAATGTTGGCGCTCGCTATCAGGCGCGTAGCAAGCGTGAGGCCCCCTCGGGTCTGGTCAGGTCAAGTGTGATGCCATGCTTATTGCGGGTCATCATGCAGAAGCGCATTGTCTTTTCGTACATCTGGCGGCTGATGTAATCAGGCCCGGGCAACTCCGCGCCACCAGTCCGGAAACCGGATCGCTTAGATCTTGATCACGTCAGCACTTAGGTCAGCAAGCGTGCTTCAACATACGGAGCAGATCAAACGGAAGTTCATCCCGAGGCTTGAGGCTACGGATAGCGCAGCAAGGGATCGGCGCCGAGCACTCGAGCGGGATCATCACGCGTCGCCTGGCTATAGCCTGGTCAGCTCCGCCTCGGAACAGCGGATCGTCAGCCCACCACTCCCACCGACATTAATCTGATCACATCGCGCACATGGCGCATCGCACACCTCTCGGTCCGCCTCGCAGATCCAGGCTCTCGATCGCATCCAGTTTGGTCTGCCCATGGAAGGGGCGGCCGGCACCATGACTCACGACTACAGCGTAACAGCACCACGAGCTTGTTCGCGGCAGCTCGCATGTTGGAGGCAAGGTGATCGTGCATCCGACGCAGGCCCCTTAGAGCGTTTCAGGGTTGGCAAGTCTGTGGGGAATCACTTTTCGAACCTTCATCATCTACGGGCGAGACAGGTCGTTGGGAAACGCTGGGAGACGGATGCAAGGCCGCTCGTCGGCGCCGAGACGACTATGCGCCAGCACATATGACAGGAATGGCGGCACTTCTCGCGAACAATGCCCGCCTAATGTCTGGTCCAATCGCGCCCGCGGTTAGCAAGTTCGCGTCTCGTGGACTTCGGGAAGCGGACTTGTAGGCGGACTTGCCTCGTCCTTCACGACCTTCATTCGCTGAATGGCTGGGCCGGCAGGCTAGTGTTGCATATTCAGTGTGATTCGGCTGCAGGTGGATCTTTCAGCTTGCGAGCTCGTCTTCCGGGAGCATCTCTGTACCGATAATGCCCTCCCTTTGTAATTGCGCAACCTCGTTGTCAGAGAGCCCGAGAAGCCCGGAGAGGATCTCTGCGCTTGTTGTCCCAGCGTTGGTGCCGCTGCGCGGATCGCATACGGCTCTTTACCTTCACGAATCCGCATCGAGGGCTGCGGATGCAAGCCAATGAAACGCTTCACCGCCTGCAGGAACCTGCGCGAGCTGAGATGCCGATCCTCGAGCAGATCAATGGGCAGGCGAGCCACGCCAGCCGAAATCCTTGCGTCCTGCAACTCGAACATAGCTTGATCTGCATCTCGCGTGAGCGTCCAGCTTTCGATGCCTCTCTCGATCTCGATCCCGCGACGACCTTCCGCAGATCTTAGCGATGGATCTGCGGCCCATCTGGCCGGCCAATGAGGATGGCAAGCCTCTGCCACATGTCTACGCCCGTCGCTCTACACGTCGGCTGCCCGTCGTCGTCGATGATCGCGACCCGCTTTGGCTCGAATCCGTCCTGGGTGAGAGGCCGCAGCGTCCTCGTGAGGTGGATATGCAGTTTGGCCGCCTCGTCATGATAGACCCCGTCCGCGACCTGCCCACGCGACAGCACTTGCTCGAGCACGGACTGGCGCATCAGCGCGATGCTCTTCACGGCGGGCTGCCTGCTGACCTTGACGTGCGCGCTACGCTGCGCCGGCCGCCAACGCTGACGGGGACCTCGCCATCGATGGCCACGCGACGAACGACGCGCCCTTGGTTGCCGTAATCTTTGACCGCATAATGCATCGTGGCGCGGTTGTCCCAAATAACGACGTCGCCCTGCTTCCAATTCCAGCGAACGGTGTTCTCCGGCGCGGTGATATGAGACTCGAATAGATTGAACAACTGTTGGCCGTCATATTTCGGGATATCAACAAAACGCGTCAAATAAGTACCTAGGACAAGCGTGCGCTCGCCGGTCTCGGGGTGGACCCGTACTACGGGATGCTCAGTCTCGAACCTCGTTTTGGTCAGGAAGTCGTCATAAAGCTTCTTATCGGCTTCGGTGGGGCGGACGGTTACGGCGAAGTCGAACGCGTTGCTGTGAACAGCCCAGAGGTCATCCGCAAGCCGTTGCAGCGGTGGCGGCAGGTCGAGATACGCTGTCGCTGTGTTTGACCATACCGTGTCGCCGCCAACTAGTGGGATCACAACGCCCCGCAGCACCGAAATCTTCGGATAGGCCAGCATGCAGGATATGTCGATGTGCCAACTGTCAGCCCGGACACCTCCGCGTGCGGAATCAAGCTCGAGAATCGCCATCGTTCCCTCGGCAGCGCCTAGCGCCGGCGGCACAAGCTTCCCGAACCGAAGGGCAAAGCGCTCCTGCTCGGCGTCGTCGAGATGGCCCTGATCGCGGAAGAAGATTACCTTATGCTCAAGCAGCAGACCGTTGATGGCAGTAATGGTCTGGTCTGGCAGATCGGCCGACAGCTTGATATCCTTGATTTCGGCGCCAATGCGTGCCGCACGCTTGATGACATGGCAACGCGGAATGACATTATCGATTAGACCCGATTCACTCACGGTATATTCTCCAGGTTGGCAGTTTCGGTGCGATACTACGTGAGAGCCACCTCGATGCACCTAGATGCGCTTTCATGGGCAACCTCGCGTTACCCGCTGATCTAGCACGGACCATGCCAGTGATGACGACAGCGCCTTGAGGCCTGAAATTACGCATGCTGCCAACGATCGCGCAGCCTCGCGCTTCAACTATCATGCTGAATTGTCGCGTACACGACAAGTGCAGGTGGACAGACAACAATCAGAGCGCCGGCCCAAGAAGCGGAACGCCTGATCGCCGCTCCCCTCAAATCCCAGCTGCGGCCGGCTTACGGCATGGAGTAACGCTTGAAGGTGTGCGCTGGAGAAGTCCCGCGCGGCCCCTAAGCTTCAAACTGGAGCTGGAATATCTCGGGCTCTCGGCCGTTGTCCACGAACTTGCAGTCACGTGCGAATTCTCCGTAGCGCCCTGGTGGTTTGGCCATCAAGCGATGCAGGAGCTTCTCGATATTTGCGCCGGCGCAGGTTAGTCAGATTCCCGACAGCCGCCGCGTCACTCACAGCGCATCCGCAAGCGGATCGAGGAGGCATTCGGCTGGATCAAGACGGTCGCCGGGCAAGAGAAGACCAGCTTCCGTGGCCGTGATCGCGTTGCATGGGCCTTTACCTTCGCTGCCATCGCCTACAATCTGGTGCGGCTGCCCAAGCTGATCGCGGAGACCGGCTGATGGCCAAGGTGCCCGGCTTCGCCAAGGCCTTTGCCGGCCGCTGGCGCATCGTCGAGATGAACGTCTGGGACAGCGAGTTCCTCGATCTTGTCGAAGAGGCGCATCTCACCTTCCAGGGCAAGTCCGATGGCGAAATCGCCTTTGGGGCTCTCAAGGGTTTCCTGGACGTGCGCTACGGCACCCGCGACGCATCGGCCTGCGCCGAGTTCTCATGGGAAGGGCACGACGAGAATGATCCGTCCTGTGGTCGCGGATGGGCTATGATCGGTACTGGGCAGGCTCGTCGGCCACTTCTACATCCACAATGGCGACGACTCAGCCTTCGTTTGCGAACGCGGCTGAGTTCTTCAACAGCCTGCTAGTCGCTTGAGGGTAGGCGACTGCCCCTTCTTTCGCAATATTGCTGGGTCTGAGATGGGTCGCGCTTCGCCTAGGATTAACTTATAGCTTTGCACTCGACACGTTTTTTTTGTGTTCACGAGTCAATCGCGCGTTCCATCCGCAGCTGAGCGATAATCAGATCGTCGTATCCGAGTTCTTTTAGTACCTGCTCAGTGTGCTCACCAAGCATGGGACCGGGCGTCGCAGACGTGGTGATAGACTCGCCGTTGATGTTGATGGGACTGCCAACGGTTTTCACTTTGCCGCACTTCTGATGCTCCAACTCCACAATCAATCGCCGCGCCTGTGTATGCGGATGGTCCAGTGCGGCTCCGACGCTGAGAACCGGAGCGTGCGGAATTCCCGCAGCAGCAAAGATCTCGCACCACTGCGCGATGGTCTTGGTCTTCAGGCGCTCGACAAGGGCGGACTCGACCTCCTGCCGTCGCTGTACACGACCTGCGGCACTGGTTAGCTCAGCATTTGCAGCAAGATCTGGTCGTTCAATAGCACGGCACAGAAGCGGCCAGAAATCGTCCCCAAATACGGCGATCGCAATGTAGCCGTCAGACGCGGGGAAAGCGCCGTAGGGAGCGACTTTCGGATCGCCAGAGCCTACTGGCGGGAACAGGAGACCGTCCGCCAAATAGCAGCCTGTGAAATACGGGAATGCGGTAAGAAGAGTATCAAACATGCTGAGATCAATGACGCAACCCTTGCCGGATTTCGTGCGGCCGATCAGCGCCGAGGCAATGGCGACAGCCCCATAAACGCCGGCAAGAATATCCCCGATCGGCACGCCTGCCCGCACCGGAGGCCGCCCTGGTTCGCCAGTCAAGCTCATCACACCGGTCATTGCCTGCGCAACCAGATCGAAGGACTTATGTTCCCGCAGGGGTCCTGTTTGTCCAAAGCCTGAGATGGAGCACACGACGAGAGCAGGATTGAGCTCGCGAAGCCGCTCATAACCAAAACCCAGCGCGTTCGAGCAAGCCGGGACGATAATTCTCGACCAGAACATCCGCGCGTCCCACGAGTTCTTCAAGCGCGCGCTTGGCTCCGTCGCGCTTGAGATCGAGAGCGACGCTGCGCTTATTCCGATTGAGGCCAGCAAAGAAATAGCTCTCCCCGTGACGGAAGGGATCAACTTGGCGAGAGAGATCGCCCACGCCCAGCCGCTCAATCTTTACGACCTCCGCCCCCAAATCCGCCAAGATGGTAGTGCAAGAGGGGCCTGCTAGCACGTGGGTGAGATCAACGACGCGAATGCCTTGTAGCGGTCGATGCGCGATATCCGGCGCGTCTCGGAGCGTCGACGGCTTCGGGTTGCCAAGTCCGGCCTGCTGACGATCCGACATGGGCGAAGTGTCTGTCATGGTGTCACTTTCCATCCATTTGCTCTGGCGAAATGTAGGACACTTCATTTTCTCATTGCTGCAGAAATGCAATCGTTTACGCCATTTTTCATCACTCAGGCCGGATTCTCCGGCGAAGTTCGTCATCGATGGCCATCTCCGACCTCGTCGGCGCCATCGAAGAGGCGTTACTACCGATTGGACGAGAAAGCTCCTGTCGAGATTCTAGTCTCTTCGGCTAGATGGGGCCAGCGCTCCGGATGTTTGGTCTGCCAGCAATCTATCTCGCTACATCGCTGCACGCGCACGCTCGAATTCGAAGTGGTCGGCATCTTCCCAATGAAGATGCCGCCGGCCCTTTGACCGGCGCGATCCTGCTCGAAAAGACGACGAATGGGTGTCCAGCCCGCCCGTTACCTGGCACCAGAAACCATCGCCGTTTAGCGATGATCCCGGTGAGCTTCCCGGCTATCGCCAACTGACCGAGCCGACCTTTGTCGGCCAACCGCGGTGTCGCGCGACCGGTGTCGCCTGGCCATCCGCCCATTTTCGGCTCATTTTCACCGTCTCGGGCCTAAAAACCGCGTCTCCGCGCATGAAAACGCGGGAAAGAACACCGCGGTGAGCGCGTATTATCCAACCTATCCCAGAGGCTAAATCGAGGATTCAAGGAAGCTAAGGTGGAGACAACTCATCCAGTAACGAGCGGTCATCAACCAGCAGCATGGACATTGAGGACCGCATTGGCCGGAGCGCTTAAGGCAGATCGGCGCATTCGCGACTACCTCACCAAGACGCCGATTGTCCGCTCAAGAGAGCTATCTTCTCTTTGCGGTGTGGAAGTGTTTCTCAAGATGGAACATCGACAAAGGACCGGCAGCTTCAAATTGCGTGGCGCGACAAATGCCATGTTGCAGCTGTCAGAGCACGAACTGCGCCGGGGGGTCGCTACAGCGTCGACAGGCAATCACGGTCGCGCCGTTGCCTATGCTGCGAAAGCAGCCGGGTCATCTGCGACGATCTGCATGTCTAGATTGGTTCCGGAGCACAAAGTCTCCGAGATCAGACGCTTGGGCGCGGACGTGCGGATTGTGGGCGATTCTTACGATGACGCGGAGAGAGAGCTCGATCGGCTAGTCGCCGAAGAGGGGCGAGTAATGGTCCATCCGTCCGATGATGCCGCCATCATAGCTGGACAGGCTACGATCGGTCTTGAGATCGTAAAAGCAGTGCCAAATGTCTCTACTGTGCTCGTTCCATTAGGAAGCGGAGGGCTGTCCGCTGGCATCGCGGGAGCAGTGAAAGGCCTGCGGCCAAGCGCTCGCATAATCGGACTAACTATGGAACGAGGGGCAGCTATGAAGGCCAGCCTTGATGCTGGCCATCCCGTGCAGGTTAAAGAGTACGAGAGTTTAGCGGACGCCCTCTGCGGAGGAATAGGCATTAACAACAAGCTGACTTTCTCGATGTGTCGCGCCCTTCTCGACGATGTCATCCTGCTTAGTGAAAGTGAGATCTCGATAGGCATGCGTTATGCTTATGAGCAAGAGCGTGAGGTGGTTGAGGGGCAGGTGCGACAGGCATCGCGACACTGCTCGCGCGTAAAATACCGTTCATACGAGGACCCGTCGCGGTCGTACTATCCGGTCGTAACGTTGATCCGGAGGTGCACCGCAGCGTCATAGAGGGCGCGCTTGCCCCGTTTGGAGAGTAATAGTTATGGTAAAGATCATAACTGAGCAAGAGCTCAGGAAGCTCGTGCCGCTCGACCGAGCGGCTGTACGGTGTGTCGAAGATGCCTTCTGTGCTCTCTCGACAAAACCGGTGGAGATGCCGCCGATACTCCGGCTCAATATACTCGACCATCACGGGGAGGTTGATGTAAAGACTGCTTACATACTTGGCGATGACTATTTCGCCGTGAAGATTGGATCCGGCTTCTTCGAAAATCCGAAAATGGGTCTGCCGAGTGCAAGCGGCATGATAGCACTCTTCTGCAGCAAAACTGGCATTCCTCAGGCTATTTTGCTGGACAATGGTTATCTGACTGACATTCGTACGGCCGCGGCAGGGGCGGTCGCAGCGCAGTACCTCTCACGTGAGCATGCTGCCGTTGCTACGATCATTGGAGCCGGCGTGCAGGCCAGATTGCAGCTGGAGGCACTGATGCTGGTGCGCCCGGTCGAAGAGGCGAGGATCTGGGCTCGCGATTTTTCCAAAGCAAAAGGCCTTGCCGAAGATCTCTCAAGGAAGCTCGGCATATCGGTAATTCCTTACGACGATCCCGGTTTCGCCGTGAGCGGCTCGGATATCATTGTCACGACAACACCTGCCAGCACCCCAGTCCTAAGCGCCACATGGCTCCAGCCAGGACAGCATGTCACAGCGATGGGCTCGGATGCTGAACACAAGAACGAGATAGAGGCCGCCGCGATTGCCCGCGCTGATCTCTACGTGGCGGATAGCTTGCAGCAGACAAGAAGACTTGGTGAATTGCACCACGCATTGGCATCGGGGGCCATCGCCGACACGTCCGCCTGCCTCGAACTTGGAGACATCATTGCCGGAAAAAGTACGGCCCGCTCAAGCAGCGTGCAGATAACTATCGCCGATCTTACCGGTACCGGCATTCAAGACACGGCAATTGCTGCATTTGCCTTTGGGCGTGCGAAAGCTGAAGGGGCTGCCGTCGGCACGACGTGTTAGCCTGACGCCTGTAGCGTGCGCAGAGCGGAGATGAAAAAGATCCAGGTTGGTCCATCCGAACGGCACGTTCGCGAGGCGTCAACTGCAAGGAAATTGACAACATCAAATGCTATTTGCCAGACGCCAACCCCTCCAACACCTGCCTATGCAGCTGATGCGATCTCCAAGCTACCATCTCCTTCCAATCCAGCTCCTGTGGATAGTAGTGTCTTTTCGTAGCATCGCGAATTTTTCGACCGAGCTCCGAGTTCACGTTGTCGGGACTATATGCGAAGAGCCAGTGGTCACGACGAAGCGCTATGCGCCCCCCAGGTAGAGGATAGGTTCCAAACTCCGGCCCAACGTATGTGCCGCGCTCTCCTAATATCCTTTGCCAGAATAGATCTTGTGTGCCCCGCAGCGACACGGACGTTGAGGTGCCGACGTCAGGCGAGGTAACCGAGGCACCGAAAATCCTAACCGCTCGGTCATAGTTCGGCTGTCCTGTTGACTGCTCGCACTGCAACTCGCCATATCCATATGGGCCCAGACCGGTATGGTAGTCTAGAATGATCACCTCGTCGCGTGATGCCACATCATAGTCGGCTGCAATTTTCTCAAGTGTTCTCCTCGCCTCTGTAGGCTGCTTACCTCCATAGAAGATTCCCTCCGGTCGGGAGTATTGGCCCCCCGAATAAGCCAATCGGAATTTCTCAGTGCCGTGGGTCGCCTCGTATGCTGCCAAGATCTCATCCGCGCGCCGCAGGACTTCCTTCGAGGTGTTCACCGGAACCAGGTATTCTGCGAGCTCTTCGTAGCCCGGATTTTGCGGAAGTGGCTTGGAGAAATCTATGAAGTTGCGGTTGAGGTCCACCCCCTCTGCTGTGACGCGGCGATCCCACGCGAAGCCGTAACAATTTAGTGCATGAATGATAAGCACCGCCGTCGCAGATGGTAGTACGTCATGTAATTCGGTCTTGAGAAAAAGAAGTTGGGCAGCGGACCCGCAGTACCCCTCTACACCATGAGTCCCAGATACTAAGACGAGGAGCTTTTTCGCGTTAACAGGTCCAAAGTACGCCACGTCTGTAAATAGGTCCTCGCCATCTGGGCCTTTTACGCTGCATTCATAAGCTTGAGAGCCTGGTGCAATCTCACGAAGTTTCTGGCGAGCTTCGAAATAGTTATCCGAGAAAACAATGAGAGCGGCCTGTGCAGCTACGTCGAGGTTCATTTCTATTTTTCCACAGCACGATGTTGCGTTGCGTCATCCACAATGTAAGGTAGGAGAGCCCCTGTATCCTCAGCTGCCGACAGAGTATCCGTTTATAGAAGCAGAACTACGCGCCTGAAGTCCTTTGAATTGAGGAATCCTGCAAAGATTCAATCGATTCGGCGCGACAACGGCGGCACTACGATCTGAGGCCGTCGTTGGATCACCTCTCAGAGAAGATCTGGTCCGCATAGGAGGGCATTGCGGCGGAAGCGGCGGGCAATCACCCACAAACAGAACGATGCACCCCGCCCGCCGTAGGTTAGTCACGCGCCCCGCATGGCTGTACACGCGCCCGGAAGCCGTTCCCCATGAGGGACGCAGACCGAAGCTTCTCGATCGTCGCACCGTGATGGTGGTGTTGCCCATTTCGGTAAGCGGCAAAGACAGCCGGTCCCTGGCGGAGTGGGTGAGCGATCGGCTGTCGGCTGCTGAGTTTGTGAGTCGATGTGAGCTTCTATGCCTGCGCCTAATCTGGAACTAGAACTTTCCGTGATTGAAGCGTTCGCCGACGGTCTTGAGGGGCGCCGCGGCAGCTCTGCCGACGCCGGTCGGACGAGTTCAAGGCGGGAGTTGTGACAGAGGCGCCTCGAGCCTGGCGCGAGCGTATCGGCGATCACCGCCGGATCGGGATGCACCCGTCTCAGCTATTCGCCTGCCACCGAGATGCTCGGTGATCGAGATTGCCATTGGCAAGGTCGTCGGGCGCGCCGGCGTGGGTGTCGACGAACGCGTTTGCAACTCTTGGCCAGCCATCGAGTTATCCAGTCGATTTCCCCAAGGTATCAATGGCCTAGTCGCGCTGGTGCGCGATGCCGGCTCAGTCCGCTCGACGGCAGGGTTTATGTATTCCGCGCCAAGAGAGCCGACAGAGGAAAGATCGTATGGTGTGATGGCTCCGGCGTGTGCTTCTATTTAAAACGGCTTGAGAAGGCGTGGTTCTGCTGGCCGCCGATCGGGCATCATCGGATGCAGCTGAATCTGCGCAGTTGACAGCCCTGGTCGATGGAATGCACTGGAAGCGGGTCCGGACCGCGGCCGGTCAAGCCGCCGGAGATTGTTGGGTAAAAGCACTGCGAAGTGAAAGGGCAAGAGAAACGAGGCAAAATGTGCTCTGGTCGGGCAATGACGCCGCCCGATCTCAGGCTTCACAATGACATAGAGGCGCTGAAGGCCAGTGCCATGGCCGAGAAAGCGGCCCGCGCCGGTGCCCTGCAGAGTGAAGTCGCCGATCTCTAGGCCCCCAACACCGATCCGATGCGCGCATCGACCGGCTCAGGCAGATCCTAACGGCCTTCGCGCGCGCCTGGTTCGGACGACGATCGGAAAAAACTCGGCTCGGCGATGATGAACAGCAGGCCTTGGTCTTGAGATCGAGACCGGCATTGCCGCGATCAAAGCGCGCGTCAACAAGGGCCGTGAGCAAGCGGACGGCAAACTTTACCGCGTCGTCGCAGCTAACTGCCTGCCGCTCTACCGCAGGAGGCTATCTATGCCCGCGGTCATGTTGAACTCGAGCGCCAGTTGACGGTGCAATGGAGGGGCAAGCTCGGAAGCTCAGCATGGCCTCTAATCTTCGGCGACGTCAAGAAGGCCGAACGGGTGTTTGCCGACGAAACCACTTTGCCGACGCTCGCTCCCGGCTCCCGATCGTCGAAGACGGTATATTTGTGGGCCTACGCGAGGGATGACCGAACACTTGGTCGCAGCGGACCACCCATGGTGGCTTATCAATTCGAAGACAGCCGCTCGGCAGTATGCGGTCCGGCATCTCAGTGGCCATTGCGGTATCCTGCAGGTGGATGGCTACGTCGCCCAGCCCGCGATCCGACCGCGGCAATGATGGCATGACCTTGGCTGGGTGCCGAGTAGGCGGGGATGTTGCTATCCCCGCCCTCACAAACCTGGACGAGCGGATTACCCGCACCCACACGCTGAGCTTCGCTCACCGGACTGCATGCTGCTGGTGGGCGCAGTGCCCCCGGATCACCCGCGACAACTGCGCGTGGTGTTCCCGGAACGGACGATGCAGGTTCGGCCGCCCCATTCCATCGCGAAAGCGGCGCGATCATAACGGTCTTTTGCCGTTATCTGTCGGGCGACATTCTTGCTCTTCCTCGATTGAGCCCATAAATGAGGAAGCCAAGGAAGTTGAATGTGGTCCCCGCAGTCGCGTGATGACGCCACCCGGGCGTTTGAACCGGAAGCTGCCAAGCGGGTCTTGGTCGGATGGAGTTGAAGCTGTACCGAACGAGCCGCTTACCAGCACATTCAGAAATTGCTTGCCAAGCAGACGGTTCTCGAAGGCGATCACCGCGTCTGTCGGACCAGTTGGAATCGTCCTTTGAGTGTCAGGGGCCGAGTGGCCGTTCGGGCCCATCTGCCTTCGGGACGTAATGCCATCGCACCGGCGGTGCGATGTAACGTCGGATTTGATGCATGCCAGGAGATCACCTAGGTTGGCCTCCAGGTTTGCTTCACAGTCCGTCGCCATCACGCGGTCGATGCCGGACGCGCGCTTGCACTCAGCCGACAGGACTCGACTATCCATTCACGATCAATCGGGTGATGCAGCGAGGTCAGCACCCGTTTGGGAGTGTTGCTCGCAGAACCGCTATCCATTGTCGTTTCGTGGAGAGATTCGTTCGAATCAGTGCTCCCTTCCGTGTTTCTCGTCAATGGGTCTTAACGCGTGGCGGCTCCTTTCCCAGCAGTGGGTCCCGATGAGCCCAATTCCCGCCTTGTACTACGAAGCCGCTCGATTTCCCGCAGCGCGCCTTCGTCGGCTTATGTCTTCACCTCCGGATTTGACATCTCTTGCTGCTTCGTGTTCGCGTGCGCGCTCCCGATGCTCGCCAATTCGGTCATCGGGCCTGGAGCGTTGTCGTGGCCAGTGCTCCATGCCTGCTTTCCATGTGGGCACAAACGGCACCTCAGGTTTCCTGGAGGCTCATCCCATGCTTTGCCCTGCTCAGAGACCCGGCCGACCGGTCAGAGTGGCCATAGCGGCTTTCCCAGCTGCCCTCGGATCCAACACGGCGAAGACTTCAGCTGGTCTATGATTTCGAGGCTAGGCGCAGGACTTCGGTACCGGCTGTCCACGTTTCACGAGCGATGTTGCCGTCACCCGTGCGAGAGCCGCTTCCGGCTGGCGGGCTCCTTGTCGGGAAGGCGTCGAACCCTCTGAGTCAGCTTAAAGGTTTCAGATTACATTCCTCCTTTTCAGGACTTATCCTGACGCAAGTTGGTGATACAGCGGGCGCAAGTTCTACGAGCCGAATGTTGCAGGAAGTTCAGCCATGGCAAGGACGACGCTCGAGTGGATGGCGAAGCTCTGGCTCGTCGAGAAGACTGTGCGCGGTCAAAGCCCCAACTGCCGCGTTGTCGCGCCAGCAAGCCTCCGCGGCCGTCGTCGCAGATCTCTCCGATGTCTGGTAATAGACCCTGCGGAAGATCTCCGGCAAATCAAAACTGGCCGAGGCGACCCGCTACGCGATATCGCGCCGTGCTATCTTCGAACGCTTCATGACCGGCGGCGGCATCGAGCTCGACTCCGACGTCGTCGAAGGTGCCGTCAGACCGCAAACGGCTACGAGAACGAATAGCCTCCTCGCGGTCGTGCTGCGCCATTCCGGCTTGCGAAAGAATGGAAAACGCTTTGCGCAATAAATGCGCTGATCAGGAAGCGCCCCTCTGCCAAGCGGTACGTCATCGTGCCAGAGCGTTATCAGTCTGGGGACAGCTACCTTGTTCTTGCGAGCTCGTCTTCCGAGAGCATCGCTGTACCGATGATGCCTTCCCTTTGTAATTGTACAACCTCGTCGTCAGAGAGCCCGAGAAGCCCGGAGAGGATCTCTGCGTTATGTCGCCCAACGTCGGTGCCGCTGCGCGGATCGCATAGGGCTCTTTGCCTTCGCGAATTGGCATCGAGGGCTGCGGATGCAAACCAATGAAATCTCGCTCGACCGCCTGCAGAAACCCGCGCGAGCTGAGATGCCGATCCTCGAGCAGGTCAATCGGAAGACGCGCCACACCGGCCGCAACCCTGGCGTCCTGCAACTCGAACATGGCTTGATCTGCATCACGCGTGAGCGTCCAGGCTTCGATGCCCCTCTCGATCACATTCTCAATGATCCGGCGTCCCTCCGCAGATTTCAGCGATGGATCCGCAGCCCAGTCTGGCCGGCCGATAAGTGTAGCAAGCCTCTGCCACATATCCACGTCCGTCGCGGCTATTACGATCCAATTGTCCTCACCCGCACATCGGAAGCAGCCATGCGGTACAAACTGCGGATGTCGATTGCCATACCTTCTTGGGGGCATATCGTTGATTGAATGGACAGTAATCCATGGCGCCACAAACGGCATCATGCATTCGATCTGCGCAAGATCGATGAACTGTCCTTGCCCGGTAATGCGGGCGTGAGTTAGCGCAACCAGCACCGCAGCGCAGCCGTTCAACCCGCCGACGGCATCCCCGAACGCGATGTGGCTCATCACAGGTGGCTCGCCGGGGTTTCCGATCACTGTCGGCAACCCCGAGCCCTGCTCGAGCGTTGAGCCGTAGGCCCGGCAATTACGATAGACGCTGTTTGTGCCAAACGCTGACATCGACATCACAACGAGGCGAGGATTGAGAGTTTTGAGCGCGTCGTAGCCAAGCCCGAGCTTTGGCAGTACATCGACCGAATAATTGTTGACGGCAATATCAGCTCCTGCCAATAGCCGTTTCGCAAGGGCAAGGCCTTGCGGCCGCGTCAGATCGAGTGTGATGCCGCGCTTATTGCGATTTATCATGCAGAATCGAGCTGTCTTTTCGTACATCTGCCCGTCTACGTAAGCAGCCCGACGGTCAACGCCGCGCCACCAATCCGGATATTGGATGGCCTCGATCTTGATGACATCGGCACCGAGGTCAGCCAATGTACGGGTACACAACGGCCCCGCCCAGCCCATTGAGAAGTCGATGACTCGAATTCCATCCAATGGTAGCCCTCCGATATCGATGCGGCCCGACGATGCCGACGCAGTGCCGGTCACATATCTTCGGATATTCACGACAGGCTGCTGCTCGCCGAGAGCCGGAACCCTTCCGCCGCGGCGCGGCGGCGTCAACGTCAGTCGCTGCATCGAGCCAACGCTCAGACCTTCTTCTTCGCCAAGCAAGACGGGCACAATCGCGCCGCGCTCCTTCTTCTCCGCATCCTGCCGCAGATCGGATATTTCGGGTACAGGCACAATCGGAATCTTGCGCTTCAGACCCTCAGCAAACCACTCCTGCGCTGTCTGCGTCTTCAACCTTTGAACGAACTGTCGTTCGATCAGCTCAATGTGCCGCAGACGATCGACTCCCAAGAGCAGAGCAGGGTCATTGCCCAATTTCGACAGATCGAGCATGTGGCAGAACGCCCGCCATTGTGCTGGAGTGATTGTCGAAACACCGAGCCATCCATTCTTTGTTTCGTAAATGCCGACCGGGAAGTTCGGCCAAAACCGATTGATGCCACTCCGGTGCATCAGGCCGCCCCGCTCAAACGCTTCGAACATCTGATACTCGCTCAGAGCGAGGCTCGATTCGAAGATACTGAGCGACCAGGACCGCCCTGCCCCGCCCTGCATTCGCGTAAACGCTGAAGAAGCCGCGGCGATGAAGCCCCATAAGCCAGCAAGGACGCCCGTCTGGAAATCCGGTGCGAGCAATGGAGGTCCCTCAACCGGTCCAACCAGCTTCACGAGGCCAGCGAGCGCGCGGACGGTCGAATTGGTCGCGACGAATCCCGCATAGGGCCCTTCGTGGCCGAACCAGCTTGCTTCGAGATAGATCAACCCCGGGCGCCGCTCCCGAATTGCGGCGATATCAATGGCGGGACAATCCGCAGGCTCAACATCGCGCCCATCGATCAGAATGTTGCAATTTTCGATGACTTCAGTTAGCCTTGTGATCGCGTCGAGTTCGGCGCTATCTATGACTGTGCTTGACTTGTTGTAGTTGAGAAACGCGAACCACGCGCTCTGGCCACCCGTCGTGAGTGGCGCAGCGCGACGAAGTGGATCACCGACTGGCGGCTCGACCTTTTGGACATCGGCGCCGAAATCTGCAAACAGCCGGGCGCAATAACTGGTTGCAGCTGAGCTACCAATCTCGACGACGCGCAGATGAGACAACATTCCCATTAATGGCTCCATTCTTCCAGCCATGCTGACGTTCAAAACACTTCATCTGCCAGGTCATGCCCGCCTGCCCCACCGCGTACAGCGCCGCCACGCGGGGTTTCGATTGCAGCGAAGTGGGAACCAGTAGGACCGAAGGCATAGCAGTCCGGATCCAACGCTGGGTCTTCCCGATCGAGGCGGGCATCGAGCTCAAAGACCCAGGCTTGGACTGCCCTGCGATACGCGGCGAGAGGACGTCGTTGTACGATCCGTTCCGGTCGCGCCCACCGTGATAGAGCCAACAATTATGCGCGCCTTGCAGCATTTTTCTATAAGCCAACTCCTCGCCAGCTCCGATCAATGCAACTTTCCCATCAAAGCCAAAGGTATCAGCTTAAGCAGCGAATTCGCCGCCCGTGATGTCGATGGTTGCACCGGTGATAAAGCCCATCATCGGCGAAGCCAGGAAAGCTGTGACGTGCGCTACCTCTTCAGCTGTTCCAAAACGGCCGACCGGAATGCGGTTAAGAGCGGAGCGGTTGACCGCAGCATCGGCTGGCCCAGTGAGATCACTGAGAACCCGCCCTGGAGCGATACAATCGACAGTGATGCCGTATGGAGCGAGATCTCGCGCAGCAGCGCGCGTCAATCCGACCAGTCCTGCTTTCGAAGCCGCATAATGAGGCCCTGCGATCATTGGGATGGCACGGCCCGCAAGTGAGCCTACGTTGATGATGCGCCCATAGCCTTTTGCAATCATCGATGGCGCTAAGAGGCGTATGAACGTGAAGGGACCGGTGAGATTGACATCGATGACGCGCGCCCATTCCGCGGGGGACATCTGCGAAAGCCAAGGCGCATTCTGATCGATGCGTTTCGGAGAGATGCCTGCGTTGTTCACCAGAATCGATATCTCACCCCAGCGTGCGCGGACCCGATCAACAAACCTCTCCGCCTCGTCTTGTCGCGTTACGTCGACCCTCTCAGCATAGAGTCGATCTTCCGGACGTCCGAGAAGATCAAGCGCTCGCTCCACATGTTCTCCCTTTGTCGCGACAAAGGCGACTAGATAGCCATCGCCCAAGAACCGGCGCACGATCTCCAATCCAATCCCGCGTGCCCCGCCCGTCACGAGAGCAACGTGCCTGCCGCTTTCGATTATGAGCCTTCCTGGTTTCACCATGTTCGTCGAACGCATCGAGTTATGAGCAAGCTAAACCGGCCGGAGAGTTGAGACGAAGAGCCCAGGAGAACATCGTCAGCGTTGCTGCCTGTTTTTACGATCGGCATGGCTTTCTGCTCGTTTCGATTCAGCAACGATGCCTCGAACACTCTATATCCGACACACATGGTACATGGCGCCAAGGTCTTAAACGGATTATTCTCCGGACCACGCGGCGAAGGTGTGTGTGTGTTCATATTGATCTCACTAGGAGCAGGCACGACTGTCCCGGCATTCATTCTCACGCACTGGCACGCCGAGGATAGCGATCCGAAGCTTCGCTCGAACGATGCATCGAGCCTGACGGACATCCTCCGAGACAACATGATGGAAACATCTTCGTACCTTGTCGATGATCTGCGCCAGCGCTATCCCATGTTATTCTCGAGGATGCAATTGCACAGTCGCTCTATATCGCGATCTTCATGATCGGCCGTAATGCACACTCGAATTCCTGCCTCCCCCTGTGCAACCGTCGGGAAGAATGTCACGGAGGTGTAGAAGCCGCTGTTCAGAAGCTCTTTTGCAATTGCAATCGCCCTGGCTTCCGATCCGATAGGGATCATTCTGATAGGCAGTGAATTGCCTTGCTCGGCAGTTACGACCCGGCGGTCGAAGACTTCGATCCGTTGTGCCAACCGCCATTGACGTTCACCAAGTTCTGCTGAGCGATGAATCTTGCACGAGCCAAGCGCCGCGCCAACCGCCGCCAGATTGGGGGCGACAGAAAAGGCATAAGGAATTGAGTACCGCCGAAAGAGCGCTTCCTGTTCGGTAGTTCCTAACATCAACATGCCGCCAGATGCACCGAATCCCTTGGCCAGCGAGGCGACTATGATCGTGCGTTCACCCAACACGCGCGGAAATTGAGAGCGGGCAAACCCTTCGCCCCGTGTTCCGAACAACGATATGCCGTGAGCATCATCAATATAGAGAAAGAGACCGTAGCGTTCCTGAAGCTGTCGTAGTTCTTCAATGGGCGCATTGCCTCCCATCGAGTACACACCATCACATACGTATGCGAGCACTGAATGTTCGTGACACAAGCGTTCAAGCGCGCCAATGTCGTTGTGCGCAATCGTTTCCACCTGCGTCTCATCGGCGATGATCGGTTTGTGATAGGCGAGGGATATGTGCGCGCTTCGATCGAATACAACGAGCGGCTTTTTCCCACCAGTCAATTGACCCGAAGCCAGGAGTGGCATCGCTCCAAGGTTGGCGAGCATCACGGTGGAAAAGGCGAGCACACGTGCGTCAAACATCTGCGACAGATTGGATTCAAGCTCTGCCAGAAGGTCAAAATTGAGCCGCGTGCGCGCACATGACCAATGCAATGACTGATGCGCCTCAATCGCATCAATTGCGCCGGCAACGACTACAGGATGATTGTCCAAGCCCAGGTAGGAGCAGCGCACGAAGTCGATTATTTCCGGTCGACTGTCGAGTGGACCGGTGCCCAAGACAAAGCGGCGTCCAGTGGTGGAACGCCCCTGGACCGCCATGAGACCAGCCGTGTGGGCTGCATCAAAGTATGGCCGGCTCTTATTGATCATGTAGGCCGTATTCCGGAAATGCCCGATCGGCCGGCCACCATTGGAAGGGGAGCTCCCGTGTTGCATCTCATTCTCCCATCTGCCAAGCATGCGCAATCGACCGGGCAGATCAATGGGGCACGACAAGTGCCTTCACGACGTCGGCCAGGTCCGGAAGTTCTGTATGTACCATCCTGAGGGCAACTGAGATTGCGCCCCCACATTCAGAGACTTAACCACCGGCGATGTCGCTTGGCCAACTACCAAGTCGGATAGGCTACGGCACCAAAGAGTTGAGTGACACGCTTCCATGTCGGACCGGCCCACTGTCACTATAAGCGCGAGCGAAATGCCTCCCGATTGGTGGCCTGAGCGGTGAAGTCATTCCGCCGCGGCGCTGCAGCTTGCACTTGTCCTTGAGACCATGATCCTTTTGAGGATTGCCTACCAGGGCTTGAGTGATGCAAGTTTAGGGGAGAGATTGCTGTCAAGAGGGAGCGACTGCAGCAGTTGTCGCGCTCTGGAAAAACTCCACCGCGCTCGTCGCCAACATTGCGCTGCTTGCGGAAGAAGCCATGGCACAGATAGATCTGCGCCGTACCGGACCTGCAGCGCGCCAAACATAAGTTGAAGCTGTCACGAGCGGTCAGTTTCATCGCTAGTTGTTCGGATGCTTTCGGCTCCTACCTCAACCCGCCTCATACGTCCCGTTCGCTCGTTCCCAAGAGGTCTCAGATGTAGGTGCTTGATCGCTCCCAGTTAGGCCTGCCGACGAACGGACGCGCAGGCACAGCAGCGACATTGACCAACGAGAATACCCGAAGCCGTGCGACGCCTATAAAGATGAGCGACATCAAACTTCTTTCTTGCAGCCTCACCATCGACCTTCTTGTTGGCAGGATCCTGATTCCCACCTAGTTGCCGCCGGTTGCACCCTGTGAAAGCCGCAACCTGAGCCGCCCGAACACTCTAGCCCGCGTGCGTCCACGACCCAACGCTTGAGGTTCTCCTGCGCATGTTGAGGCTATCTCCCCACAATCGTTGCTCTCGTCTGAAAGGCACCTGAACAATCACAGCTCCATCCAAATGACACATACTTCACTCGTCATCCGGAGAACTCCCGAGCGCCCACGTCGACTCCAGCATGTCTTGGTAGCTATCGAGAAAGCCTGCGAACACATCAACGATGCTCTCGGCGTCAGCACGACACATCGGTGTCGAGATCGAAGCGGCGGCGCCGTACGGGAGAATGATTTCGTTCTCCAAGAAGAAGCGCGTGAGCCGCTTCATTAGAGCGGCGCCGGCCGGCGCCGGATAGGCCGCTCGATATTCGCTCGGGGTCTGTGCCAACGGGTGAATACGGAACAGCGAGGCGGCTCCGGTTACACACAATGGTGCCCCGCGGCTTGCTATCGCCTGACCAATTCCCTCCCGAACAACGTTTCCAAGCATCTCGAGATTTGCAAAAGCCGCACGATCAAGATGCCGCATTGCGGCAAGACCTGCTGTCATGGATAGAGGGTTGGCGGAAAATGTTCCGCCCTGCGGAAGCACCGGCCGGCCCGCTGACGCATCGAATACTTTCATCACGTCCTCGCGGCCACCGATTGCCCCAATCGGCAAACCGCCGCCAATGATCTTGCCCATCGTGACGAGGTCCGGAACGAGGCCATAGCGGGCGGAGGCCCCCCGAAAACCCTGTCTCAGATTCAGGACTTCGTCAGCAATTACCAGAATGCTGTTACTACGAGCGGTTTCCTGAACCGCAGCAATGAATTCCGGCTTTGGCGCAATTAGACCGCCGCGGCTTGGCATAGGGTCTAAAAGGACGGCGGCAAGGTCGCGTGCATGCTGTGACAGCGACCGGCGCACACCTTCTACATCGTTGAACCGGAGCACAACCACTTCATCGAGAACGCTGGCTGGCGTTCCGCGATATAGAGGCGTGGGTTTGGGCGCAGCGGAGTCACCCCAGTTATCCGGCGTTGCTGCCATACTCACTTCGGCCCAGTCATAGGCGCCATGATAAGCGCCCTCAAGCTTGGCGATCTTTGAACGTCCGGAAAACGCCCGCGCGGCCTTGATCGCAAACAGCACGGCTTCGGTTCCGGTATTGACGAAGCGAACACGATCTAGTTGCGGAATTCGGCCGCAGAGTAGTTCCGCGAGTTCGATCTCGCTTTCAGTCGGATTTCCGAAGCAACTGCCGCATTGAAGCTGACGGGTTAGCGCTTCCACTACGGGCGCGAAGGAATGACCGTGGATTAGAGTCGTGAAGTTTCCATTGAGATCTAGAAACCGCCGGCCGTCGGCATCGACAACATAACTGCCCTCCCCGCGCTGAATATAGAGCGGACCTGGATCTCGCTCAATGGTCGCTCGCGACGTACCGTCAGGAAAAACCAATTGCGCACGGGAAAAGCTATCCCGAGATCTCCGCCCAGCACGCCCGAGTTCGGCCCTAGCTACACACTCCACGCTATTCTCCTCGATGTCTTTGTCATCTCCATTGAGCGTGCAGTCGCACCTTCTCGCAGGTGCCGCTTTCGAAGACCTAATACTCCACGGCTTACGTTCTCAGCGTCGGTGCTTGTCTACAGGACCATCGAACGAGTATGAGCCATCGCAGCGGTTACCCGAACCGCAAACGTAATTAAACAGTACCCAGCTGCCTCTTGCCGCACTCTGAGATTGGTCTTAACTGGGCGGCTCCCAAAATCGCGCTCCGCACGCTCATCCCATCCCAGATGCGTTCGCGTGAGTTGGACGCAAAGTCACGGGAGTTGATCTAGGTCAGTGTCGCGACGATAAACAAGGCTTCTCAATTCATCTCCGGTCATCCAAACGATCAGATCCTCTTCCACAATGTTCTCTTCTACCAGATGCAATAAAGCCCCACCGGGCTCATGATGCGTATGTCCGTATTGGGCAAGAACGCCCTTGTCGAGCATCCAACGCTCTGCAAGTCCACATACGAAGTCGGGCGCCCACATGGAAAACGACACACCGCGCAACACGGCAGCCATCATCTTGGGGACGCCCTGCCGTCGAAAATCTTTGCGCAGCCAAAAATCACCATGGTAGGCTACCCTTCCGGAAATCTTCCTCGCGCTTGGTGACGTGCAAGTACACCGATCCTGCGGGTGTGCATGCTTGGCGGGATCCGTGTAGAACGCGTTCAGCGATTCAAGATGTTCTGCAAAGTTGCTGTGCGAGAGATCATACAGCCGAGCAGCTTCCACGAGCGCGACCTCATTGCTCCTGTCGAGGCCTAGCATCCAGTATCCCTCGCCTGATTTAATTATCGAGCGATCTGGTCTGAAACATGGTTCGGTACGCTTCTTTGTTGGAAGGGCGCCGGTAATCGAGACATACTCATTAAAATCGAATCCTATCGAAAGCTTTATGCCTTTTTGAGTGGCGGCGGCGTCATACGATTGAAGGAACCGCGAGACTTGCAATGGATCGACTACAACTGTCATTGCCGCACCTTGCTCCCAGCATAATAAGCCGCTTCTTAGACTACCGGCTACTCAACTTGAGTGATGATAGCGTATCACTAATGGATCGAGATATTACCAACTCTGGAGGGAGTGGGCGTTCGAGTACGAGCGTTGGCGCAGTGCTCGGTGATACTGCGCTTCAAGAGTGACTCGCTCACGCCGGGTAGGCCTGCGCGTTTGATTTCCTTGGCTCTACGAGTATCACTCGGACCGCCGGTCCGAAACGTGCATCGAACTTTATCTATGTCGCTGCGGTGACCGGTCTTGCTCTTAGATGGCTCGTTTGGACTCTGCCTCATCGAACCATAACGATCGGTCATTATCCCGGGTAGCTCGTTCCCCTGCGCCCCGCCTCCACAGCGCACTCGCTTGATGCAGGCTTCGGCTGCATGTGCGTGACTCACATAGAGCGGACTCCTACCACCAAACAACTCACGCACACGCGACTTCTGGTTTTGCCTTGGCGAACGAGGAATAATCATTTGTACTTTCGTTCCGTCCACCACGGGAAATAATCCGGCATGTCGGTGGATACTTTATCCTTGAAGAGCGGGGGCCGCTTCTCCAGGAATGCTATTACGCCCTCCTTAGCGTCGGCGGAACGACCGCGCGTATACATACCGCGGCTGTCGATCTTGTGAGCTTCTATCGGATCGTCGGCGCCCAGCATGCGCCACATCATTTGCCGGATCAACGCGATCGATACCGGCGCGGTTTTTTCGATGATTTTGCGCGCCAGCGCGCGAGCTGTTGGCAGCAGTTGATCGGGCGGCACCACTTTGCTGACTAACCTCCCGGCAAGCGCCTCCGACGCTGGAAAGATGCGGCCCGTGTAGCACCACTCGAGCGCCTGCTCAATGCCGACGATGCGGGGCAAGAACCAACAGGAAGCTTCCTCCGGCACGATACCACGTTGGGAGAATACAAAGGCGAAGCGCGCGGCTTCAGACGCAATACGGATGTCCATCGCTAACTGCATAGTCACGCCCATGCCGATGGCCGGACCGTTCACCGCCGCGATCACCGGCTTGAGGCACTTGAAGATTTGCAGCGTGAGATGGCCTCCGCTGTCGCTGATGTTCGGATCGCTGTAATCCACCGAGCCATTGGACAGCCGTTTTACTGGCCCACGCCGTGCGTCGATGTCAAATGTGTCGGCACCACGAGAAAGATCGGCCCCGGCGCAAAACGCGCGGCCAGCACCGGTGACAATTATAGCACCGACATCGTCATCTTTGTCGGCGCGGTCAAAAGCGTCAATTAACTCGCGCTCCATGGCCGCAGTACAGGCATTGAGCTTCTCGGGCCGGCTCAAAGTGATCATGAGAATCTTCTCGGCGACTTCATACTTGATGGTCTCATATGCCACGGCGATATTCCCCCTAGGATCCGGTCACTGCCAGCCTAGTCTGCTTCACTGTATCGGCTAACGATATTTCGAATATCTCGAGGCCTCGGTTTAGTGTATCGCAATCAATAGTGAGTGCCGGCAAGAATTTCACGACTTGATCTAAGGGGCCGCATCGTTCAACCATCAATCCCTTCTCAAATGCTTTTCGTGCCGTCGTTTCTGCGATATCGGCAACTTGGCAATCGAACCCAATCGCCATCCCTCGACCTCGAACAGCAAAGGCGTTACCATACTGGGATGCAATCACTTCAAGCCTACGCCGCATTAGGTCTCCCATGCGCCGAACTCCCTCCGAGAAAGTTCGGTCGCCCCAATAGAGATCAATTGCTGCGGTTCCAGATATAAGTGCAAGGTTGTTTCCTCGAAATGTACCTGTGTGTTCTCCTGGTCGCCAAGCGTCGATCTCCTCCTTGATCAACAGCATCGACAATGGCAGACCGTACCCACTTAGCGATTTCGACAGTACGACGATATCCGGAGACAATGCTGCGAACTCAAAGCTAAAGAACTCGCCTGTACGACCACAGCCCATCTGGATATCGTCAACGATAAGCAGGGCGCCAACATTCTTTGCTAGAGCCTCGATTGATCGCAACCATCGCTTACTAGCTACATTTATGCCACCTTCTCCTTGCACGGTCTCGACGAGGATGGCAGCTGGACGGTCAACACCACTGCTCTCGTCCATCAGCATCTTTCGCAGATAATCAGCTGTGTCGACGGTCTCCCCAAGATAACCATCGTAGGGCATGAAAGTTGTGCCTGGCAAAGAAGCGCCGCTGCCAGCGCGATAAAATCGATTACCGCTCGCGGCAATCGCTCCTAGGCTCATGCCGTGGTAGCCATGGGTGAATGAAATTATATTTTGACGTCCTGTTACTTTGCGTGAGAGCTTTAAAGCAGCCTCAACAGCACTAGCCCCGGTTGGCCCAGTGAATTGAAATCGATACTGCAGATCCCGTTCCCGAAGTATGACAGAGCTGAACGTTTCCATGAACTGGAGCTTGGCAGGGGTCGCCATATCAAGCCCGTGGACCACGGCATCTGATGATAGATACTGCGTGATAGCGGCTTTAATCTGGTGATTGTTATGGCCGTAGTTTAGCGTTCCTGCACCCGAGAGGAAGTCAATAATTTGTCGACCATCCTCTGTTAACATGATAGAGCCACGCGCTCGGCTAAAGATAGCCGGAAACGAACGTGAGTATGAGCGAACATTTGATTCTAACGCTTCGACAGTCCGCATATTGCGTGACTCGCGTAGTTACTCCCTCCATGACCGTCTACTCCGCAAGTAAGTCGTTCGAGGCTCACGCCCGGCTCTAAGGTACGCCGAGTCCCGACATTGCGACCGGGATAGCGCGCGCTGCTGCCTGACAGCGTCGACCACGCGTAGCTCCCGGACCGGCGCCACTCACTTACCCAAGAATTGGGAGCAGCGAACCTACCGAAGTTGATAGTATTGTGAGTCAAAGGCTCGCACGCCCAAGCCAATGTTTCGATATGCGGCTTCCGCGGTTGAAAAGTCGATAGCAACTATCTGTGTGGAGGCGCTCCGGCTATCTTCGTAGATACGGGCGTAACGTTTCGCGATGGCGCGGTGAAAACGCTTGTAAGAGGCAGCATATGCCGATCACCGCCCCGCGGTTAATCAAAGAAACGACAGGAAGTCTGAAGGCATTTCCTGAGAGGATCAGGTCGGATCACGCCACCTACCACAAGAGCAAACACCCGCCCATTAATGCGTTCGTCCCGAGCGCTCGTGGTATGCGGCATTTGCTGCCGACGACCCACGATGCAAATCCGCACCTGAGATCGCTCTCGCTGGCGCTTTGGTGCGCATCGCGATAGGGCGCCGAGTGGCACAACATCTATCGGCTCTCCTGATCACCATCAGCACTGTTCGATTTACGAGCTAAGCCGTTGTGCGGCAATATGCGTTCGATCGTCGGCCGCTGCTCCGGCGGCATTGGCGCATGGCTCGGAAATGCACGTCTCGCTGTCCTCACTACAGGTCCTCTAAATCCGCGATTGCTCCCAACGACCAGAAACTGCGACGCTAACGAAGTCTCAATAAGATCGCGACTAGTCGCTTGGGTGCTTCAGAGCGGATCATCAGACATCTTTCCAATTGGTGGGTGGATTGTGTGAGTTCTGTGCGTCAAGTTCAGCAAAATCGATCATGGGTCCGGCCGAGTCATCCCCTCGGAGCCGCCGTCGCTCGCCTCACCCAGAAGCGCAGCGGGCGAGCGACGGCGGCGGAGAGGGGTGGCCCCATTTGCGCTAGGTTTAACTCTAGACACAAAGAATCTCGATGTGATTCAAGCTTGGGATGAGGATTTGTCCGGAGATTTTGGATCATTGGCCGGAGGTGAGTGAGCAGCTTCCGGCAGGCTTTAGCTTGGAAGCGACCGCGCAGTCGCGCGGGGCGCTCACGCGGGTGCGGGAGATCAAGAGCGCCGCGACGCTGTTGCGGCTAGCACTTGCCTATGGCGGTCTCGGCATGTCGCTGCGCGAGACCTGTGCGTGGGCCGAGGCTGGCGGGATCGCAAGCTTGTCCGATCCATCCCTGCTTGAGCGGCTGTGCAAAGCCGCGCCCTGGCTCGGCGATATCGTGGCAGTGCTGATTGCGGAGCAAGCCAAAGTGCCGGCAGACCGCTGGGACGGGTATCGCCTGCGCGCCCTCGACGGGACATCGATCTGCGAGCCGGGAGCTGACCGCACGACTTGGCGGCTGCATGTCGGCTATGACCTGGCGAGTGGTCAGGTCGATCAGCTCGAGTTGACCGACGGGCGTGGTGCCGAGCATATCCAGCGCCTGATTTACGCGCCTGGCGATGTCGTACTGGCGGATCGCTATTATGCAAGGCCGCGCGATCTGCGACCGGTGATCGATGCCGGTGCGGACTTCATCGTGCGAACCGGCTGGAACTCGTTGCGCCTGTTGCAGGCCAACGGCGAGCCCCTTGATCTGTTTGCTGCGCTCGCCGCTCAGGCTGAACAGGAAGGCGAGCTGCAAGTCCGTATCCATGAAGGTACGACAGAGAGCCCGTCGCAACAGCCGCTGATCTTGCGCCTCATTGTCCGACGCAAGGATCCGGAACAGGCGGAAGCCGAGCGCAAGCGCCTGCTCAAGGACGCCAAGAAGCGCGGCAAGCAGCCTGATCCGCGCAGTCTGGAGGCTGCGAAGTACATTCCTCGCTGCCAGCCGGCACCTTCCCGCCGGCCGATATCCTCGCCCTCTATCGCTTCCGCTGGCAGATGGAGCTGGCATTTAAGCGGTTCAAGAGCCTGGCTGGCCTCGACATGCTGCCGGCCAAAAAGCCTGAACTTGCACGGGCATGGATCTATGCCAGGCTGATCGTTGCCATCATCGCCGAACAGATCGCCGGGCAAGTCCCGGACTCTTCCCCTCTGGACGCGACGACCCCCCCCGGCAAGCCCATCGCGCTGGCGCCTCATGAAGATCGCCTTGACGACCATTTGCGCCGCCATTCGCCGACCACTGCTTTGGCAGGCTGTCCGTAATCTCTTCAGCCGAACACGCCGCCACTTCTGCGAGCCTCCGCGTCGGCGTCGAAAACAACACGACAATCTCCGCGCACGACTAACCTAGCGCAAATGAGGGATGGCCCATCCCCTTGGTGGGTCCTGAGCATCGTCAGGCCGCCCGGCGTAGTGCCTCCTTCTTGTGTTCCTTGAGCAGATCCATATTGCGATAGCGATGATCCTCGAGCCAGGCCTCGTGACGCTCGACGGTGAGCGCACGGACAAGCCGCAGGCTCGGCATTGGGGAAGATTCGCACCACATAGGTGCGCCGCCTGATCTCCTCGTTGAGGCGCTCCAGCATGTTGGTCGACTTCATATGCTTGCGGTGCGCCAGCGGCAGGCGGAAGTAGGTCAGCGTCTCTTCGATGTTCTCCTCGACCCAGCCGGTGAGCTTGGGGTACTTGCCGCCCCATTTGCCGAGCCAGGCGGCGAGATCACGCCGGACCTCAGCGAGATCGCGCCGGTCGTACATCCAGCGCAGCTCCAGCAGGCAATCGTCGTCGACCTTGCGCGGCACATAGTCGAGCGCGTTCCTGAGGAAGTGACATAGCAGCGCTGCCAGAACCCGCCCGTAAGCACTTCGGGAATGGCCTTCTTCAGCCCCGGGTTGTCGTCGGAGACGACGAACTCGACGCCATGCAGGCCACGCGCCTTCAAGGTCTCCAAGAAGTCCTTCCAGCTCGACCGGCTCTCCCGGTTGGCGAGTTCGACCGCGAGCACCTGGCGCCGGCCTTCCCAGTCGACCCCGATCGCGATCAGCACCGCCTGGCTCGAGATGATGCCATCGTCTCGGATGCGCTCGTAGCGCGCGTCCAGGATCAGATAGGGAAAGGGCTCCTTCAGCTTGCGTTCGCAGAACGCTTTCAGTGACGCATCCAGCCGCTTGTTGATGGCACTGATCGCCGAGGCCGAGAAGGCATGGCCCACCAATTCCTCGGTGACCTGTTTCACCTTCCGTGTCGAGACCCCTTGCACGTACATCTCGGCCAGCGCCGCAACCAACGCCTTCTCCGAGCGCTGGTAGCGCTCGAACAGCTCGGTCGAGAACCGTCCCTGCCGGTCCTGCCGCACCTTGAGCTCGATCTTACCGACCCGGGTGATCAGCGAGCGCGTGTAGTAGCCGGAGCGATAGCCAAGCCGCGCTTCGGAGCGCTCGCCTTTCTCCGCGCCCAGCGTCTCCGTCATCTCGGCTTCCAGCGTCTCCTGCACGGCAGCCTGGATCAGCGGTTTGAGGAACTCTTTGTCCGACGCCAAAAGCCGTTTAACGGAGAGACATCCGTCCCAATCTTCGTCACGGTCATGGTGGTCCATGCTCCTCTACGAGCGGTGATCTTCGCAACCACCGGACTTACCATGACCGCTTCAGCCGCTCGGCTTTTGCAGAACATCCCGCACACTACCGAATTGTGATCGGAGACCCACGGCTCCAAATAGCGGCTAGCGAGACGCTCGAGGTCGGGGATTAGCCGCAACACGCCGGATAATCCGCCTAGGACTAAGCTGGTCGTCATAATGAAAGGGCAGACCCGTCATCTAAAGAGCAACTTGTCAAAGCTAAACGCTGCACAAGCCGTACGATCTTCCTTGATATTCGTCGTTCCTGTTCGATTGAATACCTCGATGTCGTAAAGCGGACCAACGTGGAATGGCGCGTTCGATTGGGCCCTCCGACAGGCCCTTGTCAAGCGAAGCGCGCGCCAGATTCCGAGAGTGGCACGCCCGTTGCTATGAGGCACAAAGAGCCACCTCCAACGTGCGGTAGTTCGTTTCGGCAGTTGCTGATGACGCTTACCCGAATGATGCGACTGTATGCACTGATAGCCTCTCTGTTTCGCAGCGCCCTAGCAGCATTCATCAACACTGTTGTCGCGAGCCTCACTAAGGCCACCAAGGAGTGCTGCAGTTTTACAAACGACTGCGGTTTCGACCTTGGGCGAAAGCGGACCTTCGTACTGCCAGATTACATCCGGCGAGCCGTGTCGAATGCTTCTTCTCAGCCAACGGCTCCAGCCCCAATACACTTAGTCGCGCATGGCGTCGCGTATCCGGAAAGAGCTCTACGTACGCGATCGACACGCACCCGGATTAAGACACCACAGCGCGGAGACGCTGCTCTCGCCTTCATGCTCACTAAGCAGATTTTCGGGTGTGGGAAGTATAGGCTCGTTCAGGTTTACATCTTTATCACTTTCGCAAGTCGGGGATCACCATAACATGAAGCTCTCCGAACGTCAGTTCAGTCCCGAGGCGTCGATCGTTTTCGTTGGCAAGGATCATTGTGGCCACTGGGGTGCTCGCGACCAGAATGGCATGTTCGGCGGCCTTTTCGTTAATGGGGCCCAAGCGTTGAAGTATGCTCTGCTCGAGAGCGGAAATCATCCAAGGATGATCGTCGAGGTATCATGCCCACTCGAACTAGAACCTCCTGTCGATCGTGAATTGTCGGCAGACGCGTCTCCCGATGCGGAATTGATGCGCTCGAGTGCTGCGTTTTGCTATGCTTCCACGAAGAGCGGATAGCAGTGATGATTGCACTGGCGCAATTATCTATCCAGCTTGAATGTGATCGCTCTGGCGAGCGAACTTCGACATCTAAGGATATTGATTTGCACGAGATGCCACGTTCGCGACCTCCACGCACCAGACGGGCGTCCTCGATTTCCCCGAGACGAAGGAGAAGAGCATGACAATACAGAAGCCGGGTTCTAAAGTCCGCGTTCCCGAACATGTCGTCGAATGGATATTCGTCGAGCGATGGTCGCCGCGTGCATTCGCGGAGGATCAGATCTCGGAAGCTGTTCTGAACAGCTTGTTTGAGGCCGCTCGGTGGGCGCCGTCAGCTTTTAATTCACAGCCGTGGCGTTTTATCTATGCTTTGCGCGATCAGTCGGAATTTGACATATTTCTTACGCCCTTAATCGAGTTCAATCAAGGTTGGGCGCGACATGCATCGGCGTTGATCTATCTGCTGTCGAAGAAGGACTTTACTCCGCCGGGAAAGACAGAGCCACAACTCTCCCGCACTCATTCCTTCGACAGCGGTGCCGCGTGGGCTAATTTAGCCAATCAGGCAATGGCCGCCGGTTGGGCGACACATGGGATGAGTGGATTGGACGACGAGAAGGCACGCGCGGTGCTCAGGGTGCCGGACAGCTTCTCTGTGGAGATCGCGATCGCGGTCGGGCGCAGGGGTGATGGCGCACGCTTGCCGTTCGGCCTGTTCCAGCGCGAACACCCGAGCGGGCGATCGCCAATCGGCGAATTTGTCGCTCGAGGCTTGTTTCCCGAACGATTTAGTCGGTGAAGGCTGGCTATTTGCGAAACCACCCCCGATTATCATAGTAGCAGAGTTCATCGACAGTGACTCTGATGTCGACTCGGGACGAGGTGGTATCTGCATGTCACGCTTGATCTTCGGGGGCACCCGCCGCTTGGCCTTAGATGAACACCCAGAACCTTGGCGCATGTGACCGCGATAGCCTTTGTTGAGAACGAGGCTCTCGATGTGTTTTGCCGATCAGCGCTTCCATTTCCTGACGACGGTCTTGAGCGCATGGCCGTCATAGAGGTTGTTGGAAATGGCCTTCACATAGGTGACGAACTGGCCGCCTGCGTGCGATAGCGTGGCAAGGCAGACCGTGACTCCGAACTCGTAAGGCCGGTGCGCCTTGCCTTCTCGATGAACTGCACTTCCGGGGCGGCAGCGGATAGACCTTCGGACCCTCGCTGGCGCTGCTTTCGATCAGGCACGCGCCCCGCCAGCGCCAACGAGGGGTCGAGCGCGATCTCAGGGAGCAAGCCGACATCGCGTCAAGCTTGCGGGCGATGTCGCTGCGGACGTACCCGAGATAGGTTCTGACCTCCCTCTAAGACTTTCCTCCAGAACGAGTTAGAGTCCGACCTGAGAAGGACGAAGGAACAAGGCGAGCACGTTGCGGAACAGCAGATCATTGCGGTGCTGAAAGAGCACGAGGCCGCGGTCAAAACGGCCGATCTCGGCGGAAACACGGGATATCAGAGACAACGTTTTACAACTGGAAAGCCAAATACAGCGGCATGGACCTCTTCGAGGCCGAGCGGCTGAAGGCGCTTGAGATTAGAATGCCAGGCTGAAGAAGCTGCTGGCCGAGCAGATGCTCGATGCGGCGGCGTCGCGGGAGCTGCTCTCAAAATGTTATGGCCCGCCACCAAGCGCCGCGGTGGCCCATCTGCAGCCCGATGGGACTCTGGAGCGGCTGGCCCGCTCGATGATAAGCGGCGGACCCGAGGATGATGCACTAGCGATCCCGCCGGCCTCCTGACGCCTAGCTCCGGGCCAGGCTGCGCGAACTGCTGATAGCGATAGCGCAATGCTTGGTACTTGATCAGGGCGAACCTACCGAGCGGCGCATAGGACTGACGCAGCTGGATAACGGCTTCCTTGTCGAATAGGCTCGCGCGCCCGGTTCAGGAGCCTTGCGTTGGTCGGGAACATCACGTCCTGGGCTACACCGTAGCATCGATGATAAGGGCTGTTGCGGTTGAGATCAGACGGTTTGATCGCCTCGATCTTGTTGCGACCGCAAGACTCTCCTGCAGCAACGCTTGCAGCTTCTCGATGCGCTGCGCCAGCGCGTCAAGCCGCAGAAGAACTGGTAACAGGAGTTCTCCCAGCGCTCGCGCAAAGCCTCGTCGCAGAGATTGTAGGTGATTGAGAATGGCCAGTCCGGCCATCAGCCACGTCGGGCTGCCGGACCTATCCTCGTAGGCTGCCTCGAACTGCTCGACGAAATATCAGTCGATCATCCGCACCAGCTTCACCAGCGGATGCTCCGTGTCGATGATCGATCCGACCCGAGAAGATCGGCTTGTTCGCTGTCGCATTGTTCCTGTGGCTTCATCGTTACCTCCAGTCCAACCGAAGCAACGTGCGATTCGACCGAATCCTCAAAATCAAAATTGCAAGCTTTTGTCCCATCAACGTCCGAAAGCCTGCAATCTCCCTCTCGCCAGAAAGCTCAAGACGGGAATTTTTCACGGATGACGACTTAAATCCGTCATCGACGCAGATCTCAGTTTGTCAACCCGCCATATGCTTGGTGCGAATCTGACGCAAGCGCGAGCTTCGCGAGGTCTATCCGTAGGGAGTGGTGCCGCCCCATTCTCTCTTGCGAAAGCTTGAGAACAACCCTTGTGCCATGATAGATATCTGATCGGCAAGCCGCAATCTGGCAAGCTGAAGCGTACATCAATGTCGTAGCGCTCATCTTGTCAGCCTAACGACGGCTGCCTTGTTCTTGCGAGCTCCTCCTCCGAGAGCATCGCTGTACCGATGATGCCTTCCCTTTGTAATTGTACAACCTCGTCGTCAGAGAGCCCGAGAAGCCCGGAGAGGATCTCTGCGTTATGTTGCCCCAACGTCGGTGCCGCTGCGCGGATCGCATAGGGCTCTTTGCCTTCGCGAATTGGCATCGAGGGCTGCGGATGCAAACCAATGAAATCTCGCTCGACCGCCTGCAGAAACCCGCGCGAGCTGAGATGCCGATCCTCGAGCAGGTCAATCGGAAGACGCGCCACACCGGCCGCAACCCTGGCGTCCTGCAACTCGAACATGGCTTGATCTGCATCACGCGTGAGCGTCCAGGCTTCGATGCCCCTCTCGATCACATTCTCAATGATCCGGCGTCCCTCCGCAGATTTCAGCGATGGATCCGCAGCCCAGTCTGGCCGGCCGATAAGTGTAGCAAGCCTCTGCCACATATCCACGTCCGTCGCGGCTATTACGATCCAATTGTCCTCACCCGCACATCGGAAGCAGCCATGCGGTACAAACTGCGGATGTCGATTGCCATACCTTCTTGGGGGCATATCGTTGATTGAATGGACAGTAATCCATGGCGCCACAAACGGCATCATGCATTCGATCTGCGCAAGATCGATGAACTGTCCTTGCCCGGTAATGCGGGCGTGAGTTAGCGCAACCAGCACCGCAGCGCAGCCGTTCAACCCGCCGACGGCATCCCCGAACGCGATGTGGCTCATCACAGGTGGCTCGCCGGGGTTTCCGATCACTGTCGGCAACCCCGAGCCCTGCTCGAGCGTTGAGCCGTAGGCCCGGCAATTACGATAGACGCTGTTTGTGCCAAACGCTGACATCGACATCACAACGAGGCGAGGATTGAGAGTTTTGAGCGCGTCGTAGCCAAGCCCGAGCTTTGGCAGTACATCGACCGAATAATTGTTGACGGCAATATCAGCTCCTGCCAATAGCCGTTTCGCAAGGGCAAGGCCTTGCGGCCGCGTCAGATCGAGTGTGATGCCGCGCTTATTGCGGTTCATGACACAGAATTCGGGCTTCATTTCGTACATCTGCCCTTCGACGTAAGCAGGCCGCCGATCAACGCCGCGCCACCAATCCGGATATTGGATGGCCTCGATTTTGATGACATCGGCACCGAGGTCAGCCAATGTACGGGTACACAACGGACCCGCCCAGCCCATTGAGAAGTCGATGACGCGAATTCCCTGCAATGGCGGTGCTGCGACACCGATGCGGCCCGACGATGCGGACGCAGTTCCGGTCACATATCTTCGGATATTTGCGACAGGCTGCTGCCCGCCGAGAGCCGGAACCCTTCCGCCGCGGCGCGGCGGCGTGAACGTTAGTCGCTGCATTGAGCCAACCGTCAGACCTTCTTCTTCGCCAAACACGACGGGCACAATCGCGCCGCGCTCCTTCTTCTCCGTATCCCGACGCAGATCGGATATTTCGGGCACTGGCACAATCGGGATCTTGCGCTTCAGTCCCTCCGCAAACCACTCCTGCGCTGTCCTCCTCTTCAGCTTCGGAACGAACTGTCGTTCGATCAGCTCCACGTGTTCAAGACGATCGACGCCCAAGAACAGGGCCGGGTCATTGCCCAATTTCGACAGATCGAGCATGTGGCAGAACGCCCGCCATTGTGCCGGAGTCCCTGTGGTGACGCCGAGCCACCCCTTCTTTGTTTCATAAATGCCAGCCGGAAAAGTCGGCCAGAAGCGGTTAATGCCAATCCGGTGCATCACGTTCCCGCGCGCAAACGCTTCGAACATTAAGATACTCACTGAGAGTGAGGCTCGATTCAAAGATACTGAGCGACCACGACCGCCCTGCCCCGCCCTGCATTCGCGCAAACGCTGAAGAAGCCGCGGCGATGAAGCCCCATAGCCCAGCAAGGATACCCGTCTGGAAATCCGGTGCGAGCAACGGTGGCCCCTCAACCGATCCAACTAGCTTGATGAGGCCCGCGAGCGCGCGGACAATCGAATCCGTTGCAGAGATCCCGCATAGGGCCCTTCGTGGCTGAACCAGCTTGCTTCGAGATAGATCAACCCGGGGCACCGCTGCCGAATTGCGGCGACATCAATCGTCGGACAATCCGCAGGATCAACATCGCGCCCGTCGAGCAGAATATCGCAATGCTCGATGATTGCAGTCAGCCGAGCGATCGCGTCGGGGCCGGCGCTATCTATGACTGTGCTTGACTTGTTGTAGTTGAGGAACGCGAACCATGCGCTCTGGCCACCCGGCGTGAGTGGCGCGCTGCGGCGAATGGGATCACCTGCCGGTGGTTCGACCTTATGAACGTTGGCGCCGAAGTCCGCAAACAGCCGCGCGCAATAGCTGGTTGCGGCCGAGCTACCAATCTCGACGACCCGCAGATGCGACAACACTCCCATCGAGGGCCCCTCTTTCCAGCCATGCCGATTCCCGTGCCGCCATTCTTCACGCGATGACGTTCCCGTCGACATCATGCACGGGAGCTACTAAACACCTACACAGGGGTGCTTGCGACGATCCGCCGCGAGAGCACTGAGATCGAGAGCCGCTCAACCAGCGCTGCATCTCCATGCGGCTCGATACTGTTGTCGATGTCAAACATCGAGACCGTTGCGTTGTCATAGGGCGCCGCACCCCTTATGTGTTACTGACCGTCCCGCAATCCCAAAGGCCGAACTCTCAATGGGTTTGGCTTTTTTCACTGGAGATTGCCTACATTTCCCTATGCCGCACTATTGATTGGCCGCCGCAGACCAAGGTTCTCTCTTAGGGTCTGTCCGGAGTATTCGGACCTGAATTTACCTCGGCGGCGCAATTCGGGAACGACGAGGTCAACAAAATCCTTGAGTTCGCCCGGAGCCATTGCCGGTATTACATTGAATCCGTCGGACGCATATTCATCAAACATCTCAATCATTGTGTTGGCAACCTCGTCCGGCGTTCCGACGGGCATGAGATGGCCACGGCTGTCCGATATGAACCGGATGAGTTGTCTCCAGGTAAATTTCTCGCGTGCGGCCAGGTGCAGGAGTAGCTTTTGCCGACTTTGAATAAAATTAGTCTGCGGCAAGGTTTCGGGGACGCATGAGTCGAGATCCACTGAACGAAGATCAGTGACAAATCCTAACCAACGATCGGCCGCTCCAATTAGAACGTCGATGTGTGTATAGGATTGTAGTCTCTTAAGCTTCTCAGACGCTTCCTGCTTGGTTCTCCCAACGATTGGAACAATGCCCGGCATGACTAGCACCTGATCGTCCTCTCGCCCAAGTGCGCGCGCTTTCCCTTTTAGAGCTGCATAATATCGCCTATCGTTTTCTAGGGACCCGGCGGCAGTGAACACGACCTCGCCAACCTCTGCAGCGAACTGCATTCCGGCATCGGAGGCGCCGGCCTGAACCAGCACCGGATATCCTTGCGGAGGCCGTGCGATGTTGAGAGGGCCTCTGACTGCGAAGTACTGCCCTCTGTGATCAAGCAAATGCAGCTTCTTAGTGTCAACGAAGATACCACTGGCTTTATCGCGAACGAAAGCGTCGTCCGTCCACGTGTCCCATAGACCTTTTACAACGTCTACCGCCTCTCGCGCTCGAGCATAGCGGGCGTCATGATCTGGAAGTTCGCTGTCACCGAAATTCGGTGCTTCGAACTTATTTCCCGACGTGACAATGTTCCAGGCCGCACGTCCTTGCGACAGGTAGTCGAGTGAGGCGAACATTCGCGCAAGATGATAAGGGTGGTGGTACGTTGTCGTCGCTGTCGCGACAAGGCCAATGTTTTGTGTTTTTGATGAAAGTGCAGACACTAGCGTGATGGGCTCGAATCCATCGTTTCGGCTTACACGAGCTATGTGCGCATTATCTCGTTCTAATACACTTGGGCTGTCTGCGAGAAATACGAAGTGAAATGCCGCCCCTTCGGCAATTGCCGCCATATCAGCGTAATAGTTGATATCAACTCCGCAATTCGCCGGTACAGTTGGATCGCGCCATGCACCTTCATTGTATCCCGCTTGAACAAGGAATAATCCGAGTGCCATTTCACCATTGCGTGCCATTTCATTCCTCCATTGAATAGCAGCCCCACGCGCCGCGTTCAGCTTTTGGCCGGTCCACGTGGGAAACGCGCGCCTCAGCGCTTGAAATTTCTGCCCAGAGCTCGTTTTGACACGTTTCGTGCGAGGACAGTGTCGGTGCTCAGCCGAAAGCACAATATCCCTCGCCTTCTAACCGGCCTGTGCGCCCCAATTGACATGTTTCTGTTGGCTAGATCAATTACCAGGATTGGTAGTCTGCCCGGCGAAAGTTACTTGTTACCGTCCCATACGATGGCGCTCGGGGCGCCGCTAAATCCGTAGAACAAGAAGATAACCGATAAGTAGCAGCAGTTGAACTACCCATGCTCCACCATCGCATCGATGTGGGCGTGTCGGGTGTTCTTAAGAGTCCGCCACGTAAAACTCGTCATCTGGGACGGAAGTTCGTCACATCATATGACGCCTTGAATCTCTGTCGAGGAGAGCACTTGTGGCGAATGCAGCTGTTGGAGGTCGGCCAATTAAGCCGTGGTGCTGAGTGCCCAAGAGCGCGCATACGAGTCAAGTTGTAGCCCGGTAGTTTGAGCCGGTCCCGGTTGTCTGAACAGAATCTCCGCATCGATAAGTGGAGCCTCTGCCGGGGTTAGGCTGCCGTGCGGAGCGGCAGCGAGGTGAAGTAGGCGTGATCCGGCGTGCTGCCGTCAAGGCTCGAATGTGGACGGCGGCCATTGTACAACAAGGCTTGAGAACGCCCACGGGACCGTATGCCGTGAGGTTCTGTACCGGCATCACCCTTGGGCAGGCCGCGAGGTTTTCGTCCATGGTGTGATCGACAAGGCGGACGGCGTTGTTTTCCGCTGCACGCTGGATGGATCGGAGACGCAGCGTTTTCTGGAGATCCCATCCTGGATGTTCGACCGCGCGGCATGTGCTCGCGGTGGCAGCCTAACGGCAGAGCCCTTTGTCAGCCTGGAAGCGCTCAACGCGTTGTCGTCGCTTGTCGATTCAGCGGTCAAGAGCGCGACATCATCATTGAATGAACCGCTTTCCGGTTCATGCGGAGTCTCTCACGATCAGAATCGGGGAGAGGCTCATGGCAAGCAGGACGGCGATATCGGCGAACCCGGTTCGGCGCAACCGGCGGTTCGGCGTGCATCAGATGGACCTGTTCACGGGTGGCATAGCGCACGGCGCCGTCGGGGTACCGGAATGGCGGGAGCTGCCGAAGGAGGCGCAGGATGCGCTGGTGAACTTGATGACGCAGCTGGTGCTGGACCATGCACGGGTAAGCGCAACGCTCGCGAAGAGGCAAGACGGTCATGATCAGTGACAAGGTCCGCCCTCACCATCTCGAGCGCAAGGCGATCCTCTATGTGCGCCAGTCCTCCGCCCATCAGGTTCTGCACAATCGTGAGAGCAGCGCGTTGCAATACGCGATGCGCGACCGATTGACGGCGCTGGGGTGGTCCAAGATCGAGGTGATCGACGATGATCTTGGGCGTTCCGCTGCCGGCGGCGTCCAGCGCGCGGGCTTCGAGCGGATGGTGGCCGAGGTCTGCCTCGGCAAGGTCGGCGCAGTCTGTGCGCGGGAGGTCTCGCGCTTTGCCCGCAATAGCCGGGATTGGCAACAGCTGATCGAGATGTGTCGCGTCGTCGACACGGTGCTGGTTGACCAGGAAGCTGTCTATGCTCCGCGGCATGGCACCGACCGACTGCTTCTCGGGCTGAAGGGGAGCCTCAACGAGTATGAGCTGGACCTTTTGCGACAACGCTCGCTCTCGGCACGCTACGAGAAGGCCAGCCGTGGCGAACTGATTGCGGCTACGCCAGTCGGTTTTGTGAAGGTCGGTGATCGCTACGAGAAGGATCCGGACCGGCGTGTGCAGGACGCCATTACGCTCGTCTTCGACAAGATCGAGGAACTCGGGACCGCGCGGCAGGCGCTGCTGTGGTTCCATGAGCACGGCCTCGACCTACCGGTGAAGCAGCCGAACGGCGACACAGCCTGGCGACGGCCCAGCTACGCGACTCTCCACAGGATGGTCGAGAACCCGGTCTACGGCGGAGCCTACGCCTATGGTAGAACAGCCGTAGCGACGGGGTACGGCGTCCATGGCGCAGGCGCGAAGATCCGGCGGAAGGCGCGCGCCGAGTGGCTCGTCCTCAAGCCGGACGCCCACGAAGGGTATGTGAACTGGGAGAGGTTCGAAGCGATCCGTACAATGGTCTCCAGTAACGTGCCCACGAGCCGGCATCATGGCGCGCCCAAGCATGCGAGGCGCTGCTCACCGGGCTCATCCGCTGCCGGCGTTGTGGCCGCAAGCTGACGCTGCGCTACAGCGGTATGAAGCATCACATCCCCCGTTACAGCTGCTCGCGCGGCTGGATGGACAACGGCGAACCGCGCTGCATCGCGTTCGGTGGCTTGCGCGTCGATGATGCGATCGAAGGGGCACTGCTCGGCGTTGTCGGACCCGGCGCCGTTGCGGCGGCTACGGCCGCGGCAGCCCAAGCCACACATCAGAGGGATCAAGTTCGCGAAGCGCTCGGCCGTGATCTCGAAGCGGCCCGTTACGCCGCCGATCGCGCCTTCCGGCAATATGACACGGCGGATCCGGCAAATCGCCTGGTTGCCGCGGAGCTTGAGACGCGCTGGAATCGCTCGCTTGCCCGCGTCGCCGAGGTAGAGAGCAAGATTGCCGCGCATGATGCGACGACCGCACCGACAGCGATCGATCCAAAGATGCTCAGCGTGCTGGCCTCAGACCTCAAGTCAATCTGGTCAGGGCCGACCATCGATGCGCGGCTGAAGAAGCGCATCGTCCGTACGCTGATCCACGAGGTCGTTGCCGATATCGATGACGAAGCGTCCGAGATCGTTCTTGTCGTGCATTGGGCGGGCGGCGCTCACAGCGAGATGCGGCTGCCGAAGCGTCGACGGGGGCAGCGTAACAGCACCTCCGGTGACATCATCGCAGCCATCCGGCAACTGGTGCTGATCGCCAGCGACGACCTGATTGCGGGCCTGCTCAACCGCAACGGCCTCAAGACGGGCAACGGCAACCGTTGGACCCGTGAGCGCGTCACAACCACGCGATCTTATCATCGGATACCCGTCTTCCGGCGGGCCGAGGATAGCGTCGAGCCATGGCTCAATCTCTCCGACGCCGCCAGGCTTCTCAAGGTCGCATCCAAGACGCTGCGCTTGGCCGCAGAAGCTGGTCAGATCGAAGCCGTCCACCCTCTGCCGGATGGGCCATGGATCTTCGCGCGCGCGGCCTTGACCACGGATGCCGCCACATCCATCACCGAACGAGCGCGGCAGAACCCAAGATACCCCGCAGGATCGCATCCCGATCAACAAAGTCTCTTCTCTTCAACAACATAGACAAATGGGTGTTCTGATGCGCGGTTGTAGAAGTCGAGGTATCGGCCGATCGAGGCACGCGCTTCGCTGACGTTCTCGTAGGCCCGCAGATAAACCTCCTCGTATTTGACGCTGCGCCACAGCCGCTCGACGAACACGTTGTCCCGCCAGGCGCCCCGGCCGTCCATACTGATGGCGATGCCGTTGTCGGTGAGCACGCCGGTGAACGCCGCGCCGGTGAACTGCGAGCCTTGGTCGGTGTTGAAGATCTCCGGTTTGCCGTGACGGGCCAAGGCATCCTCCAGTGTCGCGACGCAGAATGCCGCCTCCATGGTGATCGACAGCCGCCACGACAGAACCCGGCGGGTCGCCCAGTCCAGCACCACGGCCAGATAGACGAAGCCTCGCGCCATCGGGATGTAGGTGATGTCCATCGCCCAGATCTGGTTCGGACGCGTGATCTTCATACCGCGCAGCAGATACGGATAGATCTTGTGGCCGGGCTCGGGTTGGGTGGTGCGCGGACGGCGGTAGAGCGCCTCTATCCCCATCCGCCGCATTAGCGTTTTGACATGCCGGCGGCCGATCTTGCACCCCTCGGCAGCCAGCAGGCCTCGCAGCATTCGCGAACCGGCGAAGGGAAACTTCAGATGCAGCCGGTCGAGCCGTTGCATCAGCGCGAGGTCTTTGGGCGGCACTGGACGCGGCAAATAGTAGATCTGCCTTCGAGCTGGGCCTTCCACGATGTGATCTGATTGGGGTGAACGTCGAACTGCTCCGCTAGTTGCGCCAGCGTGCGGTCACCCTTGACGGCGGCAAGCGCCACCTTCGCCTTGAAAGCCGGAGTGTGGTTCCGCCGTGCTCGTCTGCTCATCGTCTCTCCCGCCGTCAGGCAGAAACTCCACTTATCGCACTGTTCAGATTTGCGGGACCAGCTCAGTTATCCGGACGTGGCGCGCGATCCTGAGCGTGCAGATGGCTTGTCGAGTATGTCTGTGGCAAGAACACAACCGTGGCAAGTGGTAGGGTGCGAAGCCCGCCCTGGCCGTCGTCGAACCATCAATGATCAGGTCGCTGCGGTAATCGAGCGGACAGAGCGGGCTCCGCAGCTCAGGTTGCCGAGCAGTTCGACGTCTACCCCGATCAGATTAGGGCGTGGAAGGCGCGGCTGGAGAGTGGCGCTTCCGGAGTTTTTTGGCTTGGCAGCGCTGCTGCCGGCCACGCTTGGCGGCCTGCACCGGCGCGCTCGCCAGCAACGGCATCGCCATCAGCATGAACGCCAGGCGGCAAGGGCGCCTGATGGGACAACGTGTTCGTCGAGCGGCTGTGGCGCAGCGTCAAATACAAGGAAATGTACCTGCGGGCCTATGACAGCGTCAGCGAGGCGCGCAGCTCGATCGGTCGCTATCTCGACTTCTCTAACAGCAGGCGTCCCCATTCGAGTCTTGACGGCAGCACGCCGGATCAAGCCTACTTCATCCCGCCGCCACTCCTCATGGCAGCCTAGGCGCTTCAACGATGATCCGCCGTCAGCCCTTCCGGCTATTGCCCGGCTGACCTGCCGGCGCGCCTGCCAGCGCAGTCTCGCCCGCCAGCCACACCATGCAACGGCACATGATCTCACAGTCTGAAACATCCTGATGCATCTCGTCTTCAATACTAGCAAGCGTCACGATACGCGCCCTTTCCCGAGAGCGCTGTCCAAAACGAGGCGACTCTTGCCGATCCCCATCGTGCGGATTGGGGGGCACGTCACGACGTTGCGGTCCTCAGCTTTCGGTAGCGACGTGCCGCATCGGGCTACGCTGCTCCACTAATTAACATTACGCCGACGCAAATCAACAGGACGCCAACAAGTCTTGCAGGTGGTATTGCTTCGCCGAGTAGAATGAAACTGAATGCGATTGCAATTACATACCCGATTTATAGCATTGGATACGCAACACTCGCCTCATTAGTTGAGAGCACAGCCAGCCAAAATAGCATGCCGATTGCATAACAAGCCACCCCGCCCCACAGATAGACATTGCTCAAAAACGCCCAAAGAAGCGCTGTTGGCTCGCCGATCGACGGGAAGGCAGCAGGCGTCAGCATGGCCTTACGCCAAGCAATTTGGGCTAATGCATTCAAGCTTACTCTAAAAAAAGACTAATCCGAACGATGAAGCAGTCAAGTTGCGGTCATTAACGTGTCTGCAGATAGTTCCGATCTTCTAACAGAAGGTTGTTGCAGCGTCTCGGAAATAGCTCAAGAAGAGACGGGCGTCAGCGGGTAGCGCGACACACCATTTCATCAGCACCTACTTGATGTAACAGACTGCGGCGACGCAAGTCCGGCAAAAGAATGGCTGGAGGTTGGAGCGCGCGCAACTGAGTACAAGTCTTAAATCTTTTCTCCGATATCGACGAGCATGACCCTCCAAGTTCGGCATGGTGCGGGTGCAGCTCCATCTGGTTAGGATTGTCGGCTGGGCGATGGCGGATCATTTGCGCGGTCTCAGGGCGTCGATGAGCCGCAAGGGCGACTGCTATGACAATGCTCCCATGGAGAGCTTCTTTCACACGCTCAAGACGGAGCTTGCTGATTCCGCTCGATGTCGCCCACCATTCCAGAATGATCTCGCCCACCGTTCCGATTTGATGTCGCCCACCATTCCAAGATGATCTCGCCCACCATTCCGGGATGATGTCGCCCGGGGTGACGAGGCCTCTTCTGGCTCCGCTACGGTCCCGCCTTTCGGCTTTGCGAGGGGGACCTGGATGCCGACGGAGAGGTTTGCGATGCGCCATGTGCGCGATGTGATCAGATTGAAGTCGGCCGGGATGCCGACCTGCGAGATTGCGCGGCGGGTGGGGACAGCCCTTCGACGGTGCGATTGACGATTCGCCGATTCGGAGCGGCGGGGCTGACCTGGCCATTGCCCGACGACATCACCGACGCTGTGCTGGAAGCCCGGTTGTTCGCCAGCGCGGGAGCCGGTCTCGGCACCCGGCGGGGCCATCGCCGGCAGGCCGAGCCGGACTGGGCGGCGGTGCACCGCGAGCTCCGGCGCAAGCACGTGACGCTGTCGATCCTGTGGGAGGAATACATCGCGGGCGAACCCGGCGGGTATCGCAATTCGCGGTTCTGCGAGCTCTACCGCGCCTGGGAAGGCCGGCTGTCGGTGACGATGCGCCAGTCGCATGCAGCCGGCGACAAGCTATTCGTCGATTATGCGGGCGACGGCGTGCCGGTGGTGATCGACCGGTTCACCGGCGAGAGGCGCACCCGCAGATCTTCGTCGCGGTGCTCGGCGCATCGAGCTTCACCTACGCGCAGGCGACCTGGACGCAGGGGCTCGCCGACTGGATCGATGGCCACGTCGGCGCCTTCGAGGCGATCGGCGGCGTGCCGGCACTGTTGGTGCCGGACAACACCAAGGTCGCCGTGATCAAGGCCTGCCTGTACGATCCGCAGATCAACCGCAGCTACGCCGACATGGCGGCACATTACGGCACCGCCATTCTGCCGGCCAGGCCACGGCGGCCACGGCGGCCACGGGACAAGGCGAAGGTCGAGCAGGCGGTCCTCATGGTCGAGCGCTGGCTGCTCGGACGGCTACGCCATCGGACCTTCCACAGCCTCGTCGAGGTCAACGCGGCGATCGCCGAGTTAATGACCCGGCTCAACGAGCGACCGATCCGGCGGCTCGGCGTGACCCGCCGCAAGCTGCTGGAGGAGATCGACCGGCCGGCACTCAGGGTCTTGCCGGAGAGCCCGTACGTGTTCGCCGAGTGGCGGATCTGCCGAGTCAGTATCGACTACCACGTCGAGGTCGAGGCGCATTACTACAGCGTCCCGCATCGCTTCGCCCGCGCCGAGGTCGAGGTCCGCTTCACCGCCCGCACCGTCGAGATATTCCACAAAGGTGAGCGGATCGCCGCGCATCAGCGCATGAGCGGCAACCACAAACATACGACCGTGCCGGAACACATGGCGTCCAGTCATCGGCGCTACGCCGGCTGGACCATCGAGCGCATCCGCAAGGGCGCGGCCATGATCGGGCCGGCCACTGCGGCGCTGTGCGAGCTGATCCTCGATGAGCGTACACACCCGGAACAGGGCTTCCGCGCCTGTCTCGGCATCATCCGGCTCGCCAGATCCTACGGGCAAGAGCGGCTCGATGCCGCCGCCATGCGGGCGATCGACATCGGCGCGCGCACCTACGGCTCGGTCAAATCGATCCTCGCCAACAATCTCGATCGGTGGCATTCACTCGAGCGTCCCGCGGACGATGCGCCGATCCTCCATCCCAACATCCGCGGGCCACGCTACTACAATTAGGAGATCATGCCTTGCTCACGCATCCGACCCTCGATCAACTTCACGCGCTCGGCCTTCACGGCATGGCCAAGGCCTTCGCCGACATCGAAGCCGGCGGCGAGGCGAGCCAGCCTCGGCCACGCCGAATGGCTCGCGCTCCTGCTCGAACGCGAAGCGTTGCTGCGACGCGACAAGCGGCTCTCGAAGCGGCTGCAATACGCCAAGCTGCGTCAGCAGGCCTCCGTCGAGGACATCGACTATCGCACCCCGCGTGGCCTCGACCGCAGCCTGCTGACGATGCTGGTCGAAGGGCAATGGATCGACGACCACGCCAACCTTTTGATCTGCGGACCCTCCGGCGTTGGCAAGAGCTGGCTCGCCTCGGCGCTCGGCAACAAGGCCTGCCGCGACAATCGCTCCGTGCTTTATCAGCGCGTCCCGCGACTGTTCAGCGATCTGGCATTGGCGCGCGGCGACGGCCGCCACCCGCGCCTGCTGCGCGCGCTCGGCCGTGTCGATCTCCTCATCCTCGGCGACTGGGGCCTCGAGCCGCTCGACGCCCGCGGCCCGCCACGACCTCCTCGAGATCCTCGAGGACCGCTACGGCCGCCGCTCCACCATCGTCACCAGCCAGCTTCCCGTCGATCAGTGGCACGCGCTAATCGGCCTACGCCGACGCCGTCCTCAACTGTCTGGTCCACAATGCCCACCGGATCGATCTCAACGGCGAGAGCCTCCGACGAACCCGCAAGCCCGGCCGAAAGGCCTGAGCCAGTGGCGCTGTGGACATGCCGCTGCGCTTGGACAACGCGAAGGGCGTTGCCCACATGCCCACAGCAGGAGCAGCAAAAAAACAAGTCCTTCGAGTCGCGATTCAAGATTGACCACGCGGCTTCGCCGATGCCAGAAACCAGACAGCCAGAACGCCTCGCGCCCCGGGCGACATCAAATCGGAATGGTGGGCGAGATCATCTCGGAATACTGGAGGGTTCAAATAGGTCCCGCGTCGCAAGATCTCGCCGCAAGTCCAGCGCGGGACCTATTTGAAGCTGGATTGAACGAAGCCGCGTCTTGTGAGCGAGGACCTATGGGAGGCTCGATCTAGGCGCCGGTAGGCGCGATTGACCCGATGTCGGGCCCGCGAGCGAGTGTGGCCGCAGATTGCCGCTGATGTTGGCGGCAGAGGATGCCGCCGTCGATAACGTCGAACGGCGCGTCAAAGCCCAAGCGGCTGACTATCGCCCGTTCGCCGCGCGTTCTGAGCGTGCTTGATCGTTCCGACGGAGAACGTCGGCATGGCGATGCCTGCAGTGGGAGCGAACAAGTCGAGGTAGTCGGTCATGATGTATCGCAGCGAGGTGCTGCGCGTCGCGGCGTTTGCGCACGCGGCACAGGCCCAATCTCGACCATGCGGCCTCCGCAGATGGGGCACAAGTCGAGGCGGTGACCAATGAGGATGGCGCAGCGCTCACGATAGTCGACAGCTTCGGCAGGCGGAGGTGGTTGCGGCGCCTTTAGCGCCGCTCGGATGCGCGCGAGTTTGGCGACGCGGCAGGCGTTCGCCAGGAAGCCAAAATGACGGATGCGGCGAAACCCCTTCGGCAATACGTGGAGCAGAAAGCGACGGATGAACTCGTCAGTCTCGAGCGTCATCACTTTGGATTTGTTGCCGGCGCGATAATCCTTCCACCGGAAGCGGACGTGGCCCTGCTCACAGGTGATGAGCCGGCCGTTGGCGATCGCAACGCGATGGGTGTAGCGGCCGAGATACGCCAGAACCTGTTCTGGTCCGCCGAAGGGACGCTTGGCGTAGACGACCCACTCGACCTTGCGGAGGGCGTTTAGATGGCGGGCGAATGCAGCCGCTTCGCTCAGGTGGTCGAGGTGGCTGAAGAACTGGAGCTTGGTGCTATCGAACGCCGCCTGGAGGCGCTCCAGGAATAGCCGACGATACAATCGTGACAGGACGCGAACGGGAAGGAAGAAGCCGGGGCGGCAGCCAACCCAGCTTCCATCAGGGGCAATCCCGCCGCCCGGCACGAGGCAATGGGCATGCGGATGATGCGTCAGGGTCTGCCCCCAGGTGTGGAGAATGGCGATCATCCCAGTCTCGGCACCGAGATGCTTCGGGTCGGCGCTGATGAGACGGATCGTCTCGGCCGCCGTCTTGAGCAGGATGTCGTAGACCACCGCCTTGTTCTGCAGCGCGATAGCGGCTACTGGCGCCGGCGACGGTGAAGACAACATGGAAATAGGGGACCGGCAGCAGATCGGCTTGGCGCTCGGCGAGCCATTGGGCGCGCGCGAGGCCTTGGCACTTTGGACAGTGCCGATCGCGACAGCTGTTGTACGCGGCGCGAACCAGGCCGCAGTCGTCGCACCGCTCGACATGGCCGCCGAGCGTCGCTGTGCGGCACGCCTCGATGGCTGCCATCACACGGCGCTGGTCGGATGTGAGCCGAGAGCCCTGCGCGGTACGGAACGCAGCGCCGTGGCGGCGGAAGATGTCCGCCACCTCGAGCACGGGGCGCATATGCGCGACTTAGTGGGGTGGGATCACCGTGATGGAGAGCCCATCGAATGGGCTGGTCGTGCGAGCGAGCAGATTGGTCGCAACCTGCGCGTAGCGGGCGGTCGACCGAGGTCGGCATGTCCGAGCAAGACCTGAATGATGCGGATGTCGATCCCGCTTTCCAGGAGATGGGTCGCAAAGGAGTGCCGGAGCGTGTGGACAGTGATCGGCTTGGCAATCCGAGCGCGTCGGCGGGCGGCGCGGCAGGCCGCCTGGACGCAGCGGACGCTGACATGTTCGCTTGGGTCTTGGCCTGGAAATAGCCACAGCCCCGGCCGTGTTCGCGTCCAGTACGCACGCAGAATATCCAGCAGCCGAGGAGAAAGCATCGCGTAACGATCTCTGCCGCCCTTGCCGTTCTCGATGTGGATCAACATTCGCTTGCTGTCGATCGAGCTCACCTTCAGGCGTACGACCTCGCTAACCCGTAAGCCAGCCGCATAACCCGTCGCCAGCACGACGCGGTTGCGCACCCCTGTTACCGCGTCCAGAAAGCGCTCGATCTCTTCGGCACTAAGCACGAGGGGGAGCTTGTCGGGCTTCTGGCCACCGATGATCCGCTCGAATGCCTCCGTCTGCCCGAGTGTGACGCCGTAGAAGAACCGCAGCGCGCAGGCCACCTGATTGATGTGGGACCACGAACGCTTTTGGCCGATGAGGTGCAGTTGGTAGGCCCGGACCTGCTCGAAACTCAACCGGTCCGGGACGTAGCCGAAATGGCGGCTAAACTTTGCGATCGCATAGATATAGGATTGCTGAGTGGACGGCGACAGATTGCGGACCGTCATGTCCTCGATCATACGCTGCCGAAGAGGGCTCATCGTAGCCATCTGGGTCTCCTGTCTTGAGAGGGGTGGTGCGAAGACCAACATCCTCTCAGACAGGTCACCTCAGTACAGCAGGCTTGCCCCCACTCCCGCGTAGCGGGTTCGTTCAATCCTGGGCGAGATCAAATCGGTACACCCGGGCGAGATCATCGGAATCCGCACGGAGCTCGTCCACCACAGGCACTATGCAACACGAGCAGAAGCCACACGGGATCTCTTTGCCTATATCGAGGCCTTCTACAATCGAACTCGTCGTCACTCCGCCATCGGCTTTATCAGCCCGATCGAGATGGAGCTAAAAGCAGCTTAACCCTGTCCATTTTTTCGGGGGAAGATCACTTGATGGCTACAGCGGCTGATCGACTCTCTAGTGGCATAATGCGAGTAGATTTGGGAATCTGTCACGGACCGGTTGGCCGCCGATCCGATCCTGGACTTAGGCCGAATTGGGACTTCCTCCGAGCCAAGGCACCGCAGGGACACCAGGGATTCATAATTGGCGACTCCATCTCTGGTGCCACTGTCGCCTTGCTTCGGGCAGGCTTCCTCCGCCAGGGCGTGCGGGCTTTAGCAAAAACTGCCTGTAAGCACTCGGAAACTCTCCGTCGTTGACCGGGGTTTCAAAGGTAGCGGCGGTGACATAGTCCGCCTGTCCAGCTCCAAGGCAGGCCAATACACCACTTTCGTCAAGATGACGTGGGCCGTCCGGTTCGACGAGTACCCACGCTTGGCCAGATCGGCGCAGTTCTCAAGGCCGAGTGCTTGCACCGCGACGGCACTACTACCGGGATTTAATCCCCCGACCATACCTGTTTCCACGGCCTTGCCATGGGGATATACCCCGACTAGCCATGGTAAACCGAGCGCTCGCGAGCACATACAGCGGACCCGGCGAGCGGCCCGTGAGATCGACCATCGGGGTACCGACTTCAAGCCCGGCCGCACCAGCTTGGGTTCTGGCTGTGGCCAGATCGTCGTGGAACGGTTGCGAAAGAACCACCACCGGGCAGGCGCGTGACAGCAGATAGGCGCGCAGATCTTTTATCTGACGGTAGGGCTTGAGAAGGCCAGCATCGATTATTGATGCAGTGAGCAACTGGGCCGACACCGCCAGCGCCAGTAGGGTGGCGCGGCCAAGTTCTTTTTGCGCAACCGGACTTTAGAAAAGCCATGACCGCGAGCATCCAAAACAAAGCGGCTCTCGAACCGCCGGTCCAGTAATTGTAAGCGGAGCCGAGTGCAAGCAGGTGCGGCAGAACCAAAAAGGTTAGCCCTAGAGCGATGCTGGTAAGAGCTTGGGTGCGCAGAATCAATCAGGCACGATAGAATATCGCGCCAAGGCATGTGAAGGCGGGAACCAGGAACAGAGTCGAAGGCTCGATGCTGATTGGCTCGGTCCCCACGAGCACAATCGCTATTGTCGCGATCAAGCTTGCAGCAAGGACTAGCGACGAGATCAATTTGGGCGTTGACGCCATGGGCATACTGAGCAGAAGGGCTGTTGCCGCTAACACAGAGATCGCGAGTTGCGATTGACTGGTCGCGAACCAGTCGATCCGAAAAATGTGGGACAATTCGTGCCCACTACCCAGCAGCGTTTCTACCTCAGCGCTGTTGAGCATACGGGTGACAAGCCCGGTGATGCCGCCGTCAATCAAGTAGGCGGTAACCACCAATAGAGCGAGAGCGACTATCGCCGCGCCAAGCATGGGCAGCCAGCGACTTTTGGCGAAAGACGACGACATCGAGCATAACGAGGAGGGCAATGGCGGCCGCGGTGGTCGGCTTGGCCATGAAGCAGCACCAGCCGCCGACCCCGAGCAGGATCCATCCCAGCACTTGGCGGATGCGTCCCGGCCGATCGGCTAACAACAAGCCGATCATCACGATAAAGAGTGATTGAACGTTCAGTGTGTTGTAGCTCGGAGTGAGCCGCCACTGAAGGGCTGCTAATGCCAGGCTGGCGATTCCTGCCGATCGCACGGTCGCCGACCAGAGAATCACAAGTCGCGGGCATGTCCGAACCGGGCGATCAGCCTGCCGCCTGCGGTCGCCAGGTATGTTGCGGCATCCGCCTATCGATGCCCTCCAGCGAGGGCATCGGGAGATGCCCATAAGAGTGACGATGACGTAGCCACCTTCGAAGAGGTGGAAGTCGTCGATCCGCGTCATCCGCTTTATGGCCGGCGCTATCGATTGATCTCGATCGGTAAGGAGACGACCACGCGTGGAGCGTGCAAGGAGCTCTTTGCGCGTGTACATTACCGATTCGGTCTCACGCTTCTTCTGCCGCTCGGGGTGACGAATCTTGAGCGGAACGGCTTGCCGTGCGCCGCGCCGACCAAGCTGAGCCTCGACGCGCTGCAGGACTTAATTGCGTTGGCCGAGAGAGCGGGGGCGCATGCCCATCGAACCTCGAGAGGTCTGGCGCGGTTTGCCGGAAACGCTCCGGCAAGCGATCGCAGAAGATCTCGGCCAAGTCCTGCGGGAGATGAGCGATGGGCTCGGAACTCGTCAAGCCGGATCACCTGGACCGCAAAGCAGTGGTGTATGTGCGGCAATCGACGCCACACCAAGTGATCAACAATCAAGAAAGCCTCAAGCTTCAGTACGCCCTCTCACAGCGCGCTCGCGAGCTCGGATGGCGCGAGATCGACATCGATGTGATTGATAGCGATCTTGGGCAAAGCGGCGCTGCGGCAGCCCACCGGAAAGGATTTAAGGATCTGGTCGCACGCGTCACTCTTGGCGAGGTCGGTCTTATTCTATCGATGGACGTGACGCGCCTGGCGCGCAATTGTTCGGATTGGTACCCGCTGCTTGATGTCTGCGGGCACCGCCGTTGTTTGATCGCCGACCGTGACGGCATCTACGATCCCGGAACACCCAATGGCCGCCTGCTGCTCGGCCTGAAGGCAGAAGCCATCCCAAATACCGGGAGAGCGTCCCCAAAAAGCTCCGCGTCGTGGAACGGACTGGAGGATCGTGGTGAGGGAAAAGTACCCGGCCTACATCGATTGGGAGACCTTCGAGAAGATCCAGGCAATGCTGCGCGACAATCGAGCGGAGTATCAAGAGCCGTGGCATCCCGCGGGATGGGGCAGCCCTGCTTCACGGTATCACCTATTGTGGCGAATGCGGACACAAGATGGCCGTGCGTTACAAGGGCGGCAGTCAATATGTCTGCAATTATTTGAAAATCCAGCGCGGTGCGCCGGAGTGTCAGAACCTGCGTGCTGCACCGATCGACGCACAGGTTGCGGCGGCATTCTTGGAAGCGGTGGCGCCGGCGGAAATCGATGCGTTGTCCAAAGCGCGCAAAACCCATCTGCAATCCGAAAGAGCCCTGCGTTACGCTGAGGAGCAGCAGGTCGAGAGGCTTCGCTATCAAGCAGCCCTCGCCGAGCGCCAGTTCAATCGCGCCGATCCCGACAACCGGCTGGTGACCGGCGAGCTCGAGCGGCGGTGGGAAGCCGCTCTGTCGGAGCTGCGCCGAGCTGAGGAAGCGTTGACCCAGCGAAAGATGCCCAAGGCCAATGAACCCTTGGGCGTTCCTCACGATGTGCGTGCCAAGGTGGTCGCGCTCGGAAATCGTCTTCCGGCGCTGTGGGAGAATCCGGCGACCCGCAGGGATCATCGTAAGGCGCTCTTGCGCTGTCTGATCGAAAAGGTCGTGATGCGTCGTTGCGCCCGCGACAAGGCCGAGGTGCGCATCGTGTGGCGCGGTGGCGCAACTACTGAGCTTCTGGTCACACTACCGGTTAATGCCGTGGCCGCCTTGCCGCGGCACCGAGAGATGGTGGAGCGCATATGCACGCTGAACTCGTGAGGGCATGCATGACGATGAGATCGCGCGCATTCTGACGCAGGAAGGGCATCACTCGCCATGGGAGGCGGATAAAGTCCTGCCGATCACGGTCCAGCGCATTCGTCTTAAACGCCGCCTCAAGGTGCAACATCGGCAAACACGATGGCCGGCGGTCGCAGACCATTTGACAGTAACCCAATTGGCAACCCGCCTCGGGATTCCCACCAAGTGGATCTATGTTCAGCTCAAGCGAGGGAGCGTCCTGACCCTCCGCGAGCCTTCAGGCCGCTTTCTCTTTCCCGACAACGCAACCTCCTTGCAAGCCATTCGCAGCTTGAGACATCACCGTGTCGCGAAGATCGATCTGAGGGAGGATCACCATGAAAAGTACGGGCATCAACAAAGGCCCTCGAGCAGGTAGCCAAGCTGGGCCGGGGTGTTGGTCACCACGTCATCAGCCGACGACGGCCACAGGAACCGGCCTCGCTCCAGCCCGCTTGGCATTAGCGACGTGCCCAATCGATAGTGAGTCGGCCCCGGGAGTTGCACCGGGCCGCTCTCCGATCCGTAGGTGACGCTCTCACGTCATACGGCTCTCAACAAGTACCGAAGCAGAACTCAACCGTAAGCGTAGCACCGAGGCCCTTCAGATTGTTTGTGCGCAATCTTGGGAGCACCGCTAGAAGAGTCATCTTCGGCAAGGGTGCTCACAATGGACGACCGTTCGGACGACATAAGACGACCTTTGTCGTCGCGTATCGAAGTGTATGCCGGCGTGGGTCGAAAGCGCTGGCCGGATGATTTGAAGGCGGAGATTGTCGCGGAGAGCTTTCGGCCGGGTGCAGTTGTTGCGGATGTCGCGCGCCGCCACGGTTGCCGGCCACAGCAGGTGCATGACTGGCGACGCCGGGCGCGTTTAGGTCAATTGGTGCTGCCAGCTTCGACGGATACATTATCGTTCGTGCCTTTGGTGTCGGAATCGTCGCTACCGGCGGCTGCGGAGCCCTCCGGATCGCCGGAAGCAGCAACTGTTACGGTTGAGTTTCTGGGTGCACGGGTGGAGTGCGCGGAACGCCCGGCCTTGCTGTGTTGAGTGATGTGTTTTTGGCGCTCCGACGAACATGTTCATGCTGACGCCATCCGCGAGCTTCATGATTTACGTTGCGACCCAGCCTGTGGACTTCAGGAAGGGGGCGGATGGCTTGGCGCTCTTGGCGAAGGAGACGCTGGGCTATGATCCGATGAAGGGCGTGGCGGTGGTATTCCGTGCGAAGCGCGCCGATCGGGTGAAGATTGTCGTCTGGGATGGCAGCGGCCTTGTGCTGTATTGGAAGCGGCTCGATGGCAGCAGCTTCAAATGGCCCCCCATTGTAGCGGGCGTCATGCGGATGAACGCCGTGCAGCTTTCGGCGCTTCTGGCCGGCATGGATTGGACACGCATGCATGCGCCTCGGATCCCGCAGCCGAAAGCACTTGCGTAAAGATACAGATCTTCGCTGCATCGGGGCGCGAAGCATGGCAAACTCGGAGCAATGAGTGATTTGCCTGATGTGCTGCCGAGCGATCCAGCCGAGCTGCGTGTCTTTGCCGCGGCTCTGCTGGATCGCTGCGCCAGGCTCGAACGGTTGCTCAAGCTTGCAAAAGATGGGCAGTTCGGTTGATCGTCGGAAAAGCTTGACGCTGATCAGCTACAGCTTGTTCTGGAGGATATCGATCAGGCCGTTGCGGCTCTCGAAGCAGCCGAGGAGCGCGCCGATCCCAAAACATGCGAGAGGAGAACTGCCGAGCGCAGGACCAATCGTGGCAAGCTGCCGGAGCATTTGCCACGCATCGTCGAAACCCTGATGCCCGCTGAAACCTGCTGCCCGTCCTGCAAAGGTGATCTCGTTGAGATTGGTCGCGATGAGAGCCAGAGGCTCGACGTCGTTCCGGTGCAATACCGCGTGATCGTGACCCGCCGGCCCAAGCTGGCCTGCCGCGCCTGTCATGGCGTCGTCCTCCAGCACGCCGCGCCCGAGCGATTGATCAAGGGTGGACTGCCCACCGAGCGTCTCGTCGCGCATGTAATTGACGCCAAGTATCATTGGCATTTGCCGCTCTATCGTCAGGCGCAGATGCTGGCGACGCACGGAATAGCGCTGGACCGTTCCACACTCGCCTTCTGGGTCGGCTATGCCGCCCAGGAATTGAAGCCCTTGTGGCATCGTCTGCGCCAGCTTCTGCTCGCCTCTCCGAAGCTCTGTGTGGATGAGACCCCCGCACCGGTGTTAGATCCGGGGCGCGGCAGGACCAAAACCGGCTACTTCTGGGCGCTGTCACGCGATGACAGGCCCTGGGCCGGACCTGACCCACCTGGCGTGGTTTACGCTTATGCCGGGCCGTGGGGCCGTCCATGGCTTGAGGCTGCTTGAGGGCTACCGCGGCATCATCCATTGCGACGGCTATCAGGCCTACAAGACCATGAGCCGAGAGACGCGTGCGGACGCCCTGTCCGGGACGCTCGCCTTCTGCTGGTCGCATCTACGGCGCCAATTTGTGAAGATCGAGCGCGAGGCTTCGCCGGCGCCAGCTCCGGTTGCCCGCGAGCGCTCGCGCGCATTGCCCAGCTCTACGCGGTCGAGAAGGCACTGCGCGGCCACTCTGCTCCCGAGCGCTGCGCCGGCCGGCAAGCGCATGCCCGGCCTTTGGCTACAGCCTTGAAGCAGTGGTTTGAGGCAACGCTTGATCATCTTGCACAGAAGAGCGACACGGCGAAAGCTTTGCGTTATGCGCTACGCCATTGGGATGGCCTGACGCTCTACCTTGATGACGGGCGCGTCGAGATGGATACGAATGCGGTCGAGCGTGCGATGCGACCGATCAAGCTCAACGCCAAGAACGCCTTGTTCGCTGGTTGCGACGAGGGTGCTAGAATTGGGCGTTGCTGGCTTCGCTCATTGAGACGTGCAAACTCAATGGCGTCAGTGCCGAGCACTGGCTTGCCGACGTTCTCGCGAAACTCGTCAATGGCTGGCCTGCGGCACGACTGGACGAACTGCTTCCCTGGGCATCGACCTACACGATGCATGCACAGGATCCGAGGCTGGCGGCATGAGCCTCAACACGACCGCGGTCCGGATCAAGGTGACTCTTAAGGACGTGAAATCGGAGGTGATGCGATGCCTCGTCGTACCGATCACCCTGCGTCTTGATCGGCTGCATCTGACGCTTCAGGCGGCGTTTGGCTGGACGGATAGCCATCTCTTCGAGTTCTTCGCTGGCGAAGGACGCTGGGGCATCCCCGATCCCGATAACGATTTTGGCCACCAGCCCATTGATGCCCGCAAGGCGCGGCTCTGCGATATCGTTCACGAGACCGGCGCCAAGACGATCCATTATCTCCATGACTTCGGCGACAGCTGGGACCATGTGATCAAGCTCGAAAAATGGTTCGACAACACGCCGACGGACGGTCTTCCGCTTTTGCTCGATGCCGCCGGTCGTTGTCCTCCGGAAGATGTCGGCGGTGCGCCAGGCTATGCCGAATACCTCGAAGCCATTGGCGATCCTACTCATCCAGAGCATGAACATATGCGCCTCTGGGGTCCGGAGCGGTTCGATCCCAATGGCGTCGATCGGCAGGCGCTCGACGCCGCCGTCAACCAATTGTCGGAAAAGTGGAAGCCTCGCCGGCACAAAGCGGCAAGCTGAGACCGTCGGGCAGCGTGGTTCCATGGCGTAAGCGCGTCGATATTGCTGCTTGGTTAGCCGCTGGCGGTAAGCTGAAGCGTGAGAGTGCGGCAGGCGAGCGGATCATCGCCGACCTCCTGCGCTGCAATGCCGTTCGCTTCGAGCAGGAGATACGGCAGTGACCTGAGAGCTGCTTGGCCCTCCGCCGGCGTCATCCCGGAGGCCGCACGTCGGGGAGAAAGAGCTGACGTGGTACTGTGGGGGGCGTGTGCTCGCGCGGGACAAGCTCTGTCCTTTCGCGCGAGAGCTGCGACCCCTCCTGAGCCTTGTGGGTGACAAAGTTGCCTTCCCGCGTGACGGGCCGTGATTCGTTGGCGTTGAGGAGCTTCTATTTGATCTGAGCCCCGCAATCTCCTCCCAAAGTTGTTAGAACCTGTCACCTCGGAGCGGGATAGACATGAAGCGAGCCAATTTTCGAAAGAGACGAGGTATTCGGTCCCGATCGCCTGACTTATTTGCCGAGTGGCCCCCTTTGACTGACGATCATGGACCAATAAGGGCGAAAGTCATGATCGACGTTGGCCTCGATGTTTTGCTGAACTCCGTTGCGATATGCGCGATGGAGGAGAGCGAAGGCTTACTCGGGAGGGAAAAATTTGGCGGATGTGTCGATTCTGCGGCAGCTCAGACCATGGCTGGTCAAGTTGGCCGGATAGCCCAAGAGGCAGCGCCGCCCTCAGAATGTCTGTCCCGCAGCCAACTTGCGCATCTCTCCAGAATTGATAGGAGCACTTCCTCCCCTTTTGCAGTATTCATCCATTGAGCGACGAACGGTACATCTCTAATACGCCGCAAGTTGTAGTGGCAGCAACCTAGAAACGATGGTCCGAGACGACTAGCGATCATGAGAGCTCAAGAGTCAGGTATCGTACCGGAGAGCATCACATTCAAGACGCCTCCCCGCTAATCCTCGTTAAATGGCTGATGCAATTTATGCATCTTGCCCATGCGGTGAACATCATGTCCTCGCTTTGTGATAGGCATTGCGGAATGAACATCGGAGGGCGGCCGTTCAACCACCCTCCTTTTGAGTTGGTTCAGGAGAGTAAAATTGTTGGCTTGATCCAGCAGCGCGCTTCCGGCTATCTCAACATCTGCCGACGACAGTCCGATCAGGATCTTAAAGGCCGGGACTTCCATGGCGCCCGTACCGACATTAATTGGCGCCTTCGAACTCACAGACGGCGATCGGCGCACCGGCCGCTACCTCACAGGTCTGCAAGAAGTTATCGACGCCGAACTGAGGACACAATCTGGCCACTGAGTATTTTAACAAGGGACGTGTCACTTCACCATGCCACAGTTGCCGCCGAGATCGGTGAGGATTCCGGGCTATAGCTCTTTCCGCGAACATATCCAGGTGGATGTGGCAAGCTGATCCCCAGTGAGGGAGAACGCCTGCGTCCTCCTCACACCCATGAGCCAACTTCCATGCGGCAGTGCTGGCTCGCTCCCAATTAGTGGCCGTGCGATGTAGACCAAGGGAAGATGCTTACAACCTTACGGTTCAGTGAAGATGCCCGGCGGACTTCATCTGAAACGCCGAAGCACTGCGGTTACATTTCCGATGGGATTGAAGATGTTGGGGTTCGCGCCAACCTATGTCGCGTTTTCTTCCGAAGGAATACGAAGCAAACTGAGGTAGATATCAGCCGTCTCGGGCTGTCGTTTGCTTGCGAGAACGTTTATCGCGCCCCAAGCGGTGCCGCTAATCCCCCAACGCTGATCGAATGCGTGTTCCGAATAGTCTTCCGCTGGCATGACGTGATCGACGACACAACTCGGCGCGAGCCGAGCAAGCCAACATTCGGAATCGGCACATTGGTGGGCAAGAGCTGGAGTTTTCTGCCGACCACCGACAAAACGATCTCTGCGTCCGAAAAGGCGCGTTACTTCTACTGAGGCCCGGTAGCGATGAGTATACAGAGCGCACGTCAACTCATGTATCTGTCGTATCTTATGATTGGGATCGGTGGTTGGGCCCTCAGAATCGGCATTCTAATTGGCCTTTTTCAATCCAGTATGAGTGCAGCGGGCCTTGGAGTTGCGCTAATTTTTGCTCCTACCATGCTTGGCAGCCTCTTCTTGTCACCCCTTGTCGACAGAGGCAATTCGCTGACGATCATGATGATCGTTAGTGTCATTCGCATTTGCGCGCTCCTTTTCATCTTTTGTTCGATCGATATCGATTCCATTTCGACCTACGCCTCCATCGCCGCCTTGAGCTTGGTCCAACCCGCCTACTTGTCGGCCCAAGTCTGTTTCTTCCGGCACATCACACCAGAAGGCAGCATGATCTCGGTATTACGCAATATTACCAATATCGACTGGCTCACATATCTATTGGGAATATTTGGAGGCACCATGTTAGGTGGTCAATTGCTTCTCCCCGGAGTTCTGATGCTTAACATAGCGGCGGCGTTTCTTTCGTTGATCGTACTCTTTACTATCAAGCAACATTCCCGGAAGTCCTTGGACACTATCGGAACGCTTCCTTCCGGAACCATCCTTGATCTGAAGCCGCTCTATCCCGCCCTATTTGCAGTTTTTCTTCTCAATCTTGGCGCGGGGATCATCAACGTTTATCCTGCAATACGTGCCACGACTGGAGGAGAGCTTGATAGACGTGTTCTTTTGACCATTATCATGACGAATGGCGCGTTCGCCCTTTTGGGGGCATTATCCGTTAAGCCGATCTTCGAGTGGTTGGGCGCCTTGCCAACCCTAGCCGGCGCAGCGGCGCTAATGGCGGCATCCTTGGTAGCCATGTCACTCGATGCTGGCCTGTCTTTGGTGGTCGCTTCCAGCAGTGCGATGCTCGGGCTGGGCCAGGTATTTGCGGTTTCCGCTCACACTCACATGGTTTCGTCAGTGGCACCCGATCGGGCCAGCCGCCTTTCCGGCCTGTTTCAATGTTGCACCTGCGGCGGCGTCGCAGGTAATGGCATCCTTTTCTCGATTCTGGGTGATGAGCTCTCTTTCCGGCTGATTGTGCTGATGTGTGCCGGTAGCGCATTTCTTGCCTTCGGCATCGTCACCTTCGCCATAGCGCGATCCATACAGTCCCAAATATCGCATACGATCGAGCGATAAGATCCGAGATCAATCACATGCCGCGGGATCAGATATTTCTTTAGAATCGTCAAGTTTGCCAATGCACAAAAGAGCCTGCGGTTCTCACTCGCGACCTCCAGGAAGGGACGCGCGCGTCCCAAGCGGTGATGGAAGCGCTTGTACTTTCGCTTCGACCAGATAGCCAACGTTTGGTTGATGTAGCGCGCCAAAGGATAGAGCCTGAACGCGTATATTGCCCGTAATAAGCGATCCACCCCCTAAACCATCGAGTTTAGCTCGCGGGCAATATCGTCCAAAGTCACCTCGGTTCGCTTGCGAAGTTTCAAGGCTCGGATCGTCGCGCGCATCGCATTCCGCGCTGGTTTGCTGACGGCCGGAGTGAACGCGCAGAACATCCTCTGCGAACGCGGCCTCAGGACCGATCGCGGCCGGAAACAATAGCCGCGAAAGTCAAACATGACCATCTCGCTCTTACCCCGGCGTCGATCATCCTTGCAGAAGACGATCCTCGTTTTTGTAGGATGCAATTCCAGACGGCACTCCGCCAGCGGTCCGCGCCATCCAGAGATCAAATGCATAATGCATGAAGAGGTGCCGAGGACCGGGCTCATGGCTCCCTGAACGCAAAGATAACTTCCGCTTTGAACGCGTCATCACCGCTTGGCGCGACGGAGCTGTTGTTGATTTGAGACTCGAAAGGTAATATCATTACGTTATCTGATTCGATCGACGCGAGCGCAGAAAGCCGAGCAGCTGAGGGCGGCGTTACGCTTGCTCGCGAAGAGGATCGGCATGGCGGAGGCGGCCTTGGCGCTGTCGCGCGAAAGCGGCGTGTCGCTGCGGCAAGCCTATCGCTATCTCGAAGTGGTTAAAAGGAAAGAGCCGCTCCTTTCCGCGCCGCAGCCGTCTCCTGAACATGCCGGCCGATCTCGCCCAAGAATTCTGGGCGCATGCGGCGGCTTCCGGGCTTTCGGCAAGCGAGGTGATGCGCCGAGCGGTGGCCGCTTATCTCGCGTCTGCCCGCGAAGATGGCTGAGTGCGACATTCGACCCGAATTTGCGTTCGATCGCCTCATTGCCGTCAAATTTTAGACAGGTTTACGAAATTCTCGTTCCAGATCAGGCGCGCATCGGCGCCGATGTGACGGGGGGGAATCAAAACCGCCGCGATTTACTCCAGAGTGTCATCGGACAAACAGAAGGGGGAGAACATAATCGCCAATCAGACGAGCGCGCGAGCAGAACTGCGAGGTGCCGGCGGAATGGGTCCTCGAAGACGACGGCTATAGCGGCGCTAGCTTGTTGCGCCCTGGGCTTGAACGACTGCGCGATCTCGCCGCAGAGGCGCGGATCCAAGCCGTGCTCGTTGACGCTCCCGACCGGCTGAGCCGGCGTTATGCGACGACGCTTTCATTCGTGACAAGGAGAGTGGGGAGCCTACCCTCATCGCTGCCACAGCTTGTGCACACAGATTTCAGATCATCTCGATCATCCCTTCTGTGTGCTTCTGTAGCACACTATCATCGGCATGCGGGCGCTCGGCCGCCATCGACATGGTCTTCGACGAGGCGCAGGAGGGGATTCAGCGACGCACAGACCCGAACCCAGGGCGTCCGCCATCGTGGACAGCGCGATCGGCACGCCTTCCAGGGCGCCGCGCTGAGCCTGGCGGTTCAAGGACCGATGCTGGCCAAACTTCTCGAACATGACCATGGCCAACAGGCTCGGGCCGGCCCGTCCCCCGGCCACGTCACGCGCCGGCGCGCCTGACTGACCTCCTCGCAGTCGCGGCAGGAGAACTTCTCCCGCACCGTCTCGATCATCTTTCACTGGCGCAGTGCCATCTCATGTGTCCGGGTCATGCTCTCGCCAAGCTCGCGCAGACGGCTGCCGCCGCAGCATTCGCAAGCTGTCGGCGGATCGATCACCCCCATCCCATGAGAGATGCTCGAGACGGTCTGGCGTTCACCGCGCTTGCGCTTAAATTCGCGCACGGCCCTTGTCTCGGCCACGGCACGCTCTGCCGCCAGGTCGTATTCAGTGGCGTCGGCTGCCAATTCCTCGAACGTTAACGCCAACTCCTCGATCAGGCGCGACGCGCGCTCCGGCCGCTGGCCCTTCAAGCGCTTGTTCGCGGCACTCAGCATGCTGGACAAGGTGATCGTGCCTGCCACACAGGACTCTTCGAGCGATTTAGCAGTGGCAAGTTTGTCGGGATTGACTTCTCGAACCTTCATCATCTACGCGGAGACGCAGCGTAGTAAACGTCGGGACACGGATGCAAAGCCGCCCCGTTGTGCCGGACGACCGTGCGCCTACGATCTCCATTTGATAGGGACGGGCGGCATTTTTCGCGTCCAATACTCGCGTATTGCCTGATCCAATCGGCCCCTCGGTTAGCAAGTTTGCGAACCTCGCGCGTCTCGTGAAATTCAGCAAGCCGACTCGCAGGCGGACTTCGACTCGCCCTTGCTGAATGCATGCTCAGTGTGAATCCGGGCTGCAGGTAGATTTTTTCAGCGTCCTTGCGAGCTCCTCCTCCGATAGCATCGCTGTACCGATAATACCCTCCCTTAGCAACTGTGCGTGTTCCAGCCGATCGATCACCGATTCCGGGCCATCGTGATCACCCATTCCAGAGCATCGTGATCACGGTTTCCAGCCGATCGTGATCGGGGACAACCGGGAGGCGCACACCGCTGACAGTCTGCAACCGGGGTAGCTCGGTCTTTTGCCCAACAGCAGAGGATCGAGATGCCGACAGAGAGACTGTCCATGCGCCGCATTCGCGAAGTTCCACGTCTGCACTATAGCGTCGGCATGTCGCAACGCGCCGTTGCCCGCAGCCTCGGTCTGGCCCAGGGCACGGTCAGCAAGTACGTGAACCGAGCCCGCCGCGCCAGCCTGACCTGGCCGTTGTCGCCGGAGCTGGATGACGACGTCCGGCTCGAGAACCGCCTGTTTCCACCGCCTTCCGATCGGCCCAGCGACCAGCGTCCGCATCCGGATTGGGCGCTTGTCCATCGCGAGCTGCGGCGCCCGAACGTCACGCTGATGCTGTTGTGGGAGGAGTATTGCGACGCAAACTCCGACAGCTTCAGCTACGCGTGGTTCTGCGAACGCTACAGGGAATGGACCGGCCGTCTCAAGCCAACCCTGCGCCAGGTTCATGTCGCCGGCGAGAAGCTGTTCGTCGACTATTCCGGCCACACGATGGAGGTGGTTGATGGGCTCAGCGGCGAGGTGCGCAGCGTGCAGATCTTCGTCGCCGTGCTCGGCGCCTCGAACTACACCTACGCCGAGGCCAGCCTCACACAGAGCCTGCCGGACTGGATCGCCTCGCACGTCCGGGCCTTTTTGCTTTTTCGGCGGCACGGCCCGGCAGACGGTAAGCGACAATCTGAAGGCCGGCATCACCCGGGCCTGCTTTCACGAGCCGATGGTCAATGCCGATCTCGCCCGCCATTACCGCACCGCCATCGTGCCGGCACGGCCGTATCGGCCGCGCGACAAAGCCAAGGTCGAAGTCGGGGTCCAAATCGTCGGGCGATGGATCCTGGCGCGCCTGCGCAACGGCCGCTTCTTCTCGCTCGCCGCCCTCAACGAGGCGATCCACGCGCTCCTTGTCGAGCTGAACCATCGACCGCTGCGCAGCTGGGGACGAAGTCGGCGCGACCTGTTCGAGGAGCTCGATCGCCCGGCGCTGACCCCATTGCCGGATGAGCCGTACGAGTATGCCGAGTGGAAGCGCTGCAGGGTCAACCTCGATTATCACGTCGAGATCGCCAAGCATGACTACAGCGTTCCTCACAACCTCGTGCATCAGGAGGTCGAGACTTCGCATCACCCAAAAGACCGTCGAGATTTTCCTCCGCGGCAAGCGAGTGGCGTCGCATCTGCGCAGCACCTTGCCGCATCGCCCGACGACGATTCCCGAGCATATGCCGAGCTCACATCGCCGCTATCGCGGCTGGACCCATGAGCGCATTCGTTCCGAAGCCGCCAAGGTCGGTCCCGATATCGAGACGCTGATCGACGTCATCCTGCGGTCGCGGCGGCATCCGGAACAGGGCTTCCGCTTCGGCGATCGGCATTCTCGGACTGGTCAAGCGATACGGCCGTGAACGCGTCGACGCCGCCTGCGCCCGTGCCCTTCTGCTCAACGCCCGTTCCTACAAATCGGTCGCCGCCATCCTCAAGAACGGCACCGACAGAACCGCTCCTCCCACCGAGGAGGCGCCCATCCTCTTCCACGCCAACATCCGTGGCCGCAGCTACTACAACTGATCAGGAGATCATCGTGCTCATTCACCCCACTGTCGATCGCTTGCGCGCCCTCGGGCGACCTTCCGCAGATCTTAGCGATGGATCTGCGGCCCAGTCTGGCCGACCAATGAGGATGGCAAGCCGCGGCTATACGATCCAGTTGTCCTCACCCCCACACCGGAAGCAGCCATGTGGAACAAATTGTGGATGTCGATTTCCGTACCGCGTTGGGGCATACCGCAGCATGCATTCAATCTGCGCGAGATCAATGGACTGTCCTTGTCCGGTGGTGCGGGCGAATCAGGGCAACGAGCACGGCAGCGCAGCCGTTCAACCCGCCGACTGCATCCCCAAACGCGATGTGGCTCATAACAGGTGGATCGCCAGGGTTCCCGATCACGCTCGGCAGCCCGGACCCCTGCTCGAGAGTCGAGCCGTAGGCCCGGCAATTGCGATAGAGGCTGTTCGTGCCAAACGCCGACATCGACATCACGACGAGGCGAGGATTGAGAGTTCTGAGCACGTCGTAGCCAAGCCCGAGCTTCGGCAGTACATCGACCGAATAATTGCTGACGGCAATATCGGCTCCTGCCAATAGCCGTTTCGCAAGAGAAAGTCCTTGCGGCCGCGTCAGGTCGAGTGTGATGCCGCGCTTATTGCGGTTCATGACACAGAATTCGGGCTTCATTTCGTACATCTGCTCTTCGACGTAAGCAGGCCGCCGATCAACGCCGCGCCACCAATCCGGATATTGGATGGCCTCGATTTTGATGACATCGGCACCGAGGTCAGCCAATGTACGGTACACAACGGTCCCGCCCAGCCCATTGAGAAGTCGATGACGCGAATTCCCCCGCCCGATCTATACACTTTTACGGTTGTGTGGGCACGGACGGCTCGCGTCGGCCAGGCGGGCCGGTTTGCGAAAATCGCCCGGTGCGTCAGGATTTGCTGGACGACGTGGTATGGAAAGAGATCGCGCGTTTGCTCGAAGATCGAAGCCTCATTGAAGACGAGCTTGAGCGACGGCTCAAGGCGGCGCGCAACGTCGATCCCACACAGCGCCGAGAGGAAACCCTTCGCCGCGATCTTGCGCGCTTCAGGAAAAGCATCGAGCGTCTGCTCACGGCTTACCAGGAAAGTCTCCTCTCTCTTGAAGAGCTGCGCAATCGCATGCACGAGCTCCGCCGTCGCGAACAGGCTTGTCTGTTGGAGCTGCAAATAATCGAAGATCAATGGAAGGAGCACGAAGTTTGTCTCCGCCTCGCCGAATCCGTGACCAGCTTCCTCGACCGCCTGCGCTCGCCCGTCGGTATCCTCGATATAGCAGAGCGGTAACGCGTGTTGCGCCTTCTTGAAGGAAGTTCTCGTCGCGACGACAAGATCGTCATCCGCCGCTCAATTCCCCTGCCGCCCACCCCTCCGGGTGGAAAGGCGCCCGATACCACCGCCAGCTCCGCGAACTCTCCTCCGCCACAAAGTTATCTTTTGCATTCAGGGAGTCACCACGCCCCCTTGTAGGGTACCGCGGCTTGCTTGATTATCCTTCCATCCTTTTGCACGATCGGCGCTGGCTGCCATCTTTCAATGTTGAGCAGCGCCATGCGCACGTCACATGTTTCCGCACGGCCCGCAGCAGAAGCTCGTGGTCGATATTGTCGAACAGTCCCTTGATGTTGAACTCCAGAACCCAATCGTACTTCCAGCACCGCTGTCGCGTTACACCTACGGCGTCGAGAGCGGATTTACCGGGTCTGTAGCCGTAAGAATCCGCCAGAAAGATTGCGTCGAGAGCCGGCTCAATATATTTGACAGCCGTCTGTGCCAACGCGGTCTGCCGCAGTGGGCATCCCGAGGATCCTTTGGCCCCCACTCTTCTTTGGAATGGAGGCGGCGCGAACAGGCGGCGGGAAGTAAGCGCCTACGCTCATTCGTTTCTAGGTCTTGTAGAGATTGCTCTTCAAGTGCGAACTCGAACTGCTCAATCGTCACGCCGTCGACCCCGGCTGCGCCACTATTGGATCGCATCTGCAGATATGTTTCGTGCACCTCTCTCTTGCCGATGTTGAACGGCTTGCTCGGCTGATTTACTGTCGAGCGCAATGGGCGAAGCGTCACCGGTCTTCCGACTGGGAGACTATGTCTGCATTAATGTTTCACATCTATGACTTGTCCGCGAAGTCAAAGCTTCTGTGCCGGAGCGGCCAATCTGAAAGCGCTCATGCTCTGCAGCACAGCATGCCAGATCACTTTCCTAGATCCGCTCGGCGTCCCGGAGGACCAAACGACGACTCAGCGAACGCGGCGCAGCGCCTGTTGCACTTGCAACGACATCGGGGCGGCGCCTTTTGTGATGTCAATGCGACCTGTCGTAGGCACACCCGAACTCCCGTGGCCATTGGAACGTCGATACTCGGCGAAACGCCTCAACGTCGCCGCCCGCATCATCGATGATGCGCCGCCTGCCGATCAACTTGATGTCTATCCGGTCCTAAGCCGATTGTACTATCGCGCACGCGATGAAGCCGCCATCGATACCGAGGCCCATCTTCGGCTGCAACTGCCCTGGCAAACTCAGCCTCCGATTTGATCCGGGTCGCCGCGAAAGCTCTTCGCCAAGTCTCAGCAGAAGACGCGACAGGCCATGTCGCGGAGCCGTCGCCGCAACCAGACGCGGCTCGGACATGCTTTCCAAAATAATCCCATCCTTCTCCTGCTCGGACCAACGACGCCCCTGTTCCTATCTCAACGACTTCAAGTCGATTCAGCGCAGTGATCGCATGGCTATCCATACGTACAATTCTCAATCACCAGAAGAACTTACCGCAACGTGTGTCTGCTCCGGAGGCTTACCCAACGACATTCACCAAAACAAGTTAACGAGATCGCGGTAATGGCAGATCACATCGTAAGCAAAGGTTCGAAGTTGGACGAGAGATGCCAGTGTCATTTTCATGTCGGTTTTTATGTCTGCTTGGTGACCCACCATGTCGTGAACACAGCATTGCGGTGTTCGGCTCATGCTGGGACACATATGAGGTGTTTCCGCTCGTTGAGCATTCCACAATTGGCACGCCGGTTGCTTGGATGCCGGTTGCTTGGATAAGGAGCAAACAGGGCTGAGACCAAAACCTTTGCGAGACAATGATCACGGAGCAAGGAGGCAGACTATGAAACTCGATTTCGGATACAAAGCCTTTTGGCAGGCGGCCCAAAAGAACTATCCCGATCAAATAAGGTCGGGAGGCTCTTGATATGCCCATCGAAATAAGCAGCGTCCTGAATGCTGACCATTCTGACCGCTTTGCAAAGCCATCGGTACGAGGATGGAGGTGGTCCATTGATCCAAAAATGTTTCCGGACCGCTCCACGAAGCTTGGAGCACTCGCGCTGACGTACAAAGGGCTGATGCTTGTAAAGACACCGTTTGATCTGGCGCTATACTCTAGACTCATTTGGGAGCTTCAGCCGAGGACAATTCTAGAACTCGGCTCTCTCCAAGGTGGTAGCGGACTTTGGTTTGCGGATCACATGTCAGTGCTCTGCGAGCATCCAGGTGAAGTCCACTCCTTCGATCTGCACACCAAATGTATTCACGACAGCGCAAACCACCCATCTCTTACGTTTCATCGGGTTGATCTATCGGACATTTCTACGCTGGATGCACACTTGCTGATGAGGCTACCTCATCCCTGGCTTGCGATCGATGACGCGCACGTACAGGTATTTTCGGTATTCTCTTATCTGAACCAGTTTTTAACATCAGGGGATTACTACGTAATTGAAGATCATCCCATGAGCGCGGATAGAGAGATTATCGATGGCTTGCAGTTGGTTGAGCAAGCAGGTTTTCTAATCGATACGTATTATACTGATGCGTTTGGAAAGAATGTTACTTGTGCTCCGAATGCGTGGCTTCGCAAGTTTTAGACGTGATCGAAAGAGATTCCAGCTTGAGGCCGTCGCGCGAGCCGATGATCGTCATTGGCCGCCGACTGCAATCTATTCGTCGAATTTGCCATCTGAGGTCTTTCGGTTCAGAGAGTTATGAGCCATTCCACTCACTGCGCGCTACTGGGCGGGATCGAGGCTGAGATGCAGATGACTGATTCGGTCTCGGTAATCACAGGAAAGTTTCGCGTACACTGAATGGCGGACGATGACGAGGACGCACTGCGGACAGCTCTCTGTATGTGGAAAGGAATGCGGTTGACGCACGCGTTCCTAGATGCCCTGCGGCAGCCGACCGAAGTCGGGAACAGAATGGATATGCGGGCGCAAGGGTATGCGCTCCTACGGAAAGGAGCCAGCGCTCGGACCTGCAATTGTTGTGTGCGGGTCAATACAGCTTGACGCTTTGCAGCACGAGCTTCCACTGCCTGCGCCGAGCCATTTCCTTTTAAAGATGAACGGCTCGCGGCGATCTTCGTGAATGGCGGAGTTCTTGCTTGCTCAGTCGGCGCAACGAAACCCAGCAACATCCGCGGCGCCTCGGCGCTTCGTACAAACCGCAATATCGGAGAATATTCCATGAATGAAACGATTCGTAGCGATTTGGTCAAACGCGGGCGCGCATAGGTGCTGAAATCAGGAACATCAAGCTGTCGGCGATTTGCCGGACCAAATCATCGCCGCGATTAATGCGCTGCTACTTGAACATAAGGTCATCTTCTTCTGCGATCAGGGCCACCTCGATGACGCGGAACATGAGCGCTTCGCTCTTCCGTTTCGGGAACCTTGTGTCGCTTCCGTCTTGGAGGCCGCCAAGGGAACGATGTCGATGCTTGAGCTTGATTCCGCACGCGGAGGTATCCGGGCTGACATGTGGCACATCGATGTGGCTTGCGTGGATGCCTATCCCAAGATTTTGGTTCTGCGAGACGTTACGATCCCAGAAGTTGGTGGCGATACCGTTTGGTCAAACACCGCGGCCGCGTATCTCGACCTGCCGTCACCGCTTCAGCGACTTGCCGACGATCTTTGGGCTGTTCACAGCAACGCATACGACTTCGCCGTAACTGCTCCGCCCCACCCAGGCGAATAAGGAGCTTTATGGCGAAATTCTTATCAAAAACATGTTCGAGACCGAACACGCCGTCGTACGTGCTCCACCCCGAGACCGGGGAACGCACGCTGGTGCTCGGCGACTACGTGAACTCGCTTCATTCGCCGGAAAACACCGTGCGTTGGAACTGGACACAGGGCGAAGTCGCTATGTGGGACAATCGCGCCACGATGCATTACGCGATCAAGGATTACGGCGAGAAGCGTCGCGTGGTTCGCCGTGCGGCCATCGCTGGCGAGGTGCCCGTCAGCGTCGACGGCCGGCGTAGTGTAATGCATGTCAAAGTCAGCAAGCAGGCGTCCTCGAATGTCTAGCACGTTTGCAAACTTTGCCGATCGATGTAGACTCATGGACTCCAGTTTGCGTTTGCATTCGCTGCAGGTAGACCGCCGTGCGATCAGGCGACGGGGCTTGATCTCGTGGCCGGTCTCCCACGAAACCTAACCCATCTCCTTACCAAAGAGTCGTTCCTCATGCTCAGAAACCTTGCGCGGATCTCATAAGCTGTACCCGCGCTAGCATCTTCGCCGTCGGTGATCTTCTCTCGAAGAAGTAGACGTGTAAGGGGGCTTTTAACTCCGTCTCGATCGGGGTGATATATTCCCACGAGGAATGGAGCCTTGTTCGGTTATAGAAGCCCTTGATGAAGTCGAAGATATCGCGCTGGGCCTCGGCGCGGGTATTGTAGTTGCGATGATGAACGAGCTCTGTCTTCAAGGTATGGAAGAAGCTCTCCATCCGGGCGTTGTCGGGCGATCTTGATCAGATAGTGCGAGAGCGTTTTCTGTCTTGCTTTTGGTTTGTCGTTGACGAGGCGATCGAGCACGCCGATTTCAGTCGCAGTCAACGCGAGGGTTGGCGGCGCGTCTGGGGCGTGCGCGGCGGCAATCAGGGTGAGACTCCCTCTCATCCTGATTGTCGCGCTATAGGGGCGGAACGGTTGAGCATCGTCATCCAGAAGACCCGCCAACTCAGGATGCAGAAGAGCGAGATCAGATTGGTCAGACGCTGGGCGGTCCTGAGCTTCGACTCCTCAGCTTTGCAGCCCGATTTGAGGATCTTGTGGAACACCTCGATCTTCCATCTCAAAGCATTCCATTCGAGTTTCTCAATGCCGTCGGTGCGGGAACCAACAGGCAGGTCGGTGATCAGCTTCCAATCGATCTTCTTTCTGTTTTTCGGCGTCCCGCGCTCTTCGGCATGGATCTCCGTCAGGGTCAGAGCGGGATAGCGCTTCTGCTTTCCGATCGGGGGCAGGACGCGAATCTTGCGATACCTGATCTCAAGAATGGCCTGGTCGGGATCGGCGTTGCTGTCTCTGACTTCGATGCGATGGAGCCCTTTAACGGCAACCTCGTCCATTGCGTCGGCGATCGTGTGATCCCCGTCTCCAGCCAAGCGGTCGAAGCAGGTCCTGATCAGGAAATGAGTTCCGATCTCCTGTGCTGCGCAGAAAAGATCGTAGATGTCACTCTCGCGATCACCAATATGGATGCATCGTCCCGGATGATCCAAGAGTTGCGTAGACTGCTTGAGATTTTCCAACCACCGGACGCTTTCCTTTTTCTCGATCGGAATCCGCGTCGGATTGATCTTCTTTTTAAGCGCTGCCTTCCCCTTGAATTTCTTCCGGGTCCAGAACTTAACGGCCGCCAACCTGATGCCAATCGCTTCTGACTTCTCGCGTTGATAGCTAACTCGGTTGTATCGTGCAGCACAAGAACGACACCTTCAGTGGCGGTGGCACGATCACGTGTCGATTGGAAATGGCCGGCCAGAATGTCCGCTTCGCTGACCCGGTCATTAGAGAAGAAGCGGTCGGCTGCCTTGGTATTCGCCCAATCCTGGCAGACGAGCGGAACGCTTTGTCCCATGGCGCTTCCAATCTGCGTGAGCAGTTTGCGGAATTTGTCGCCGAGCCACGCGTCCCTAAACTCGCATCCACTACTCTCTCGATCAATCCAACATTCACCTTCCAAGGACCGCAAACAGCCCTTTGCCGATCGATTCCTTATTGTCAGCCCCATAGAGCACCCCTCGCGAATCAGGTGCTCAGCAAGGAATCACAAGTGATTCTTTCGATTTAAGATTTCGCCGATCAGCGGATCAGCTCCAGTGTCAAAGTTATGGGTAATTGAAAGCCTCACCGGACGGTTACTGTTCGACGACATTGACGCAAGCGCAAATCGTGGGGAGATGAGCCGAACGGCTGGAGGTTGGGAAAGCCACGCTCAATGGGCGCTTCCGGGTTGTTCATTCGGGCCTGGTTGGGGAGAGCGGCGGAGGCACATCCTGCTCGCCACGCCACGGTCGATATCTTGGGAGGCCGGCAGAGTCGGCTCGTCAAAGCGCTCGGCCATCCTCGCCGAAGATGTGACAGCGCGTTGGGTCGAGATGCACAGGGATGACGCAACCGGGGGCAATGTTTTGTTGGCCGCCGAGCGATATAGTGAGCGCCTGGCCGTCGGCCATGGTGGTGTAGAGGAGCGTTTCACCGCCGAGCTGTTCCACGAGTTCGACGCGGACGTCAGCGAGGCGGGTTCCGCCAACACCGGCGAATAGGTGCTCGGGGCGGACGCCGACCGTGAGGGGCGAGCCTTCGCTCCCGCCAACGGGGCGGGACAGGTGGATCGCCTCATCGGCCACGTTGATCGTTGCCGCACTTCCAGTCGGGTTGCGGAGTGTCGCGTTCAGGAAGTTCATCTTAGGACTGCCGATGAAGCCGGCGACGAAACGGTTGGCCGGATTGTTGTAGAGATCAAGAGGCGTGCCGACCTGTTCCACAAGGCCGGCATGCAGGACGACGATCTTGTCGGCCATGGTCATGGCTTCGACCTGATCGTGGGTCACGTAGATCATGGTACTGCCTAGGCCATGGTGGAGGTTCGCGATTTCGAGACGCATTTGGACGCGAAGTTCGGCGTCGAGGTTCGACAGTGGCTCGTCGAACAAGAAGATGCGCGGCTCGCGCACGATGGCGCGGCCGATCGCAACGCGCTGGCGCTGGCCGCCTGAGAGTTGCTTGGGCTTGCGGTCTAGGAGCGGGCGGATTTGCAGGATATCGGCGGCCTGCTCAACGCGCTCTTTGACTTCGGCGTTCTTGAAACCTGCCGTTTCCAAGCCGAAGGCGAGGTTCTTGTAGACCGTCATATGGGGATAAAGCGCATAGGACTGGAACACCATGGCAATGCCCCGTTTGGCGGCGGGCACGTCGTTCAAGCGCTCCCCGTCGATCACGAGCGCTCCGCCAGTGATGTGCTCAAGTCCGGCGATCATGCGCAGAAGTGTAGACTTGCCGCAGCCCGAGGGACCGACAAAGACCACGAATTCTCCAGGTTGGATAACAAGGTCAACGCCACGAATAACGTCGAACGCGCCGTAGCGTTTCACGACGTTCTGAAGAACAACGCTCGCCGCCATTATTCATCCTTCTAATATCTGTCTATTCGTTATCTGTTGCTGACTTAGTCCGGACACGAACGGGCTGCCGTCCGCGCCCGTGCTGTCCTGATGGTTTTCGTTCGCACGCCCGATATTGTTTTTAGTTGGCCGTCAAGTCACGTGCGCACCTCCTATATCGCCACCGCGACTAGGGCACGGCCGATTTCAGCTTGGACGCGGTTGAGTTCGGCGTCACGAAGCGGAGCATCTCTATTCCTTCCCCTAGTCGAAATTGATCAGCGCTTCATTCCGGTCGTGGCGATGCCTTCGATCAGCAGCCTCTGAAAGAACAGGAAAAAGAAGAAGATTGGGACTAGGGACAGGATGGACATGGCGAACAGGCCGCTCCAGTCGGAATTGCTGGTGGAATCCACGAGGAAGCTGAGGCCGAGCTGGACGGTGTAGGCCTGCATGTCGTTGAGATAGATCAGCGGACCGAAGAAGTCATCCCAGGTCCACAGGAAGGAGAATATTGCGGCTGTGGCGAGCGCGGACCGCGACAGCGGCAACATGATCGCCCAATAGATTCGCCAAGGGCTGCAACCGTCCATCATAGCCGCTTCGTCGAGCTCGCGCGGAATGCCGCGGAAGAACTGCACCATCAGGAATATCAAGAAGGCGTCGACTGCCAGGAACTTCGGCACGACTAGCGGCAGGATCCTGTCTACCCAGCCGAGATTGAGGAACAGGACATATCGCGGGATCAGCAGGACATGATAGGGCAGCATCAGCGTGCCCAGCATGATTGCGAACCAGAAGTTCCGGCCCCAAAACCGCAGGCGCGCGAAGGCGTAGGCCGCAAGCGAGCACGAGACGACGTTGCCGACGACGGTGAACAGAGAAATGACGAGCGAATTCCAGAAGAACTGGCCGAAACTCACGCGCAGACCGAACCAGCCGCGCGGATAAGCCTCGATGCTTAGCTGGCTTGGGATTAGCGAAGCCGAGCCGAAGATCTCCGATTCCGGCTTCAACGAGCCGAACAACATCCACAGGATCGGATAGAGCATTAGGATCGATGCGCCGATGAGCAGCGCATGGACTGCTGCCGACGACAGAACTCTACGGCGTCCTTCGCCCACGATGTCGAATTCTGGGGCAGCGTTTGCGACATTAGTCATCGTAATGTACCCAATACCGCGCTGAGAGGAAGGAGAAGGCCGTGAAGATGGCCACGATCACCACTAGGATCCAGGCAAGGGCCGAGGCGTAGCCCATGCGGAAGAAGCCGAAGGCCTCCTGGTAGAGATAGAGCGTGTAGAATAGTGTCGAGTCGATCGGCCCGCCGGTGCCGCCCGAGATAATGTAGGCCGGGGTGAACGCCTTGAAGGCTTCGATCGTCTGCACTACCGCATTAAAGAAGACGACGGGCGTCAAGAGCGGTAGCGTGATCTTCCACAACTGCCGCCACTTCGACGCTCCATCCAGGCTCGCCGCTTCGTACATGTCCTGCGGAATCTGCCTCAAGCCCGCGAGGAAGATGATCATGGGTGAGCCGAACTGCCACATCGACAGGATGATAAGCGTATAGATCGAGTAGTCTGGGTTCGAGATCCAGCTGGGTCCTTCAATCCCGAAATAGGCTAGGACGCTATTGACGAGGCCGTCGCCGGCAAAGAGCTGCCGCCACAGGACGGCGATCGCCACGCTCGTGCCGAGGAGCGAAGGCAGATAGAAGATGGAGCGGTAGAGCGGCAGGCCGCGAATGCCCTTGTTGAGCAGTATGGCGACGGCGAGTGCGAAGGCGAGTTTCAACGGCACCGAGAAGATCACGTAGAAAAAGGTAACGCGCATCGCGGCGACGAATTTGGGGTCCGCCGTTGCGATACGCACGTAGTTGGCCGCGCCTACCCAATCCGGCGCCTGCATCAGGTCGAAATCGGTGAACGACAGGTAGAGCGAGGCGAGCGCCGGACCGAACGTCAGCCCGAAGAAGCCGATGATCCATGGCGCCAGGAAGAGATAACCCGCCCTGTTCTGGCTGAAGGCCGAGCCCGCATGGCGAGACACCGCCCGGGCCTCTCCGCGGGAGGAGAATCTGAGAGAGTTTTCCACGGCGTCCATTAGGATCTATTTCTCGAGAGGATCGCACGTGCTTCGGCGACGAACTGCTTACCGCCGTCCTCTGGCGTCAAGGCTTCAAAGGCAACCCGCTGACTTATGTGAAGCCAAAGGTTGTCGACCTCGCCGGTGCCCGGCGGAGGCGACGGAGGCATCTGTCGAAGCAAGTTGCCGAGCGAGTCGTTATATTCGAGGATCATGTGGTCGATGTCGTTGAGAAACGGCTTCAGTTCCTTCCGTATCGTCAGTGAGACTGGCACGCCGCGCTCGGTGCCCTGGACCTTCCAGGATTCAATGTCGTTGAGGAAGAAGTCGACTAGCTTGACGCAGTCCTCGGCGGCCTTTGTGGTGCTGGACACGCTGAGGGCAATGTTCGGCCTCAGGTAGTGACTCGGCTTGGCATCGGCGCTGGCACGCGGGTAGGCGACTGGGACAAGCTTCTCCTTGCTCAGTTTTTGATAGCCGGGCAGCAGGTGAGAGTAGGAATAGACGACCGCGGCCTTGCCGAGCGCCAGCATGCTTGTGTCGGTAGTGCCCTGATCGAGCGCCTGGACGTCGGCCGGCACGCAGGCACCGCTTCGCCGCATCTTGGCCCAGAGACGGAACCATTCCGCCACATCGCTCTCGTCGATGGCGAGCTTGCCGTCGGCCGTGAAGCGCTCCTTTCCGCGCCCGAGGAGCCAGTTCTCAAAGAACCCCATGGAGCCGCCGCCGTCGGGCGCCCCCCAAAAGCGTTTGCGCTTGGTATCCTTGGACAGCTTCTCCGCGCGCTCGGCAAACTCGTCGAGCGTCATTCCGTTCGATGGCGGCTTCAGGCCCACCTCCTCCCAGGCGGCCGCGTTGACAAACATGGCCCGCACCGCGGTGGAGAGAGTCATGCCATAAAGCTTGCCGTCGACGCGACCAGAATCCACGCTAGGCCGGTCCACATCTTCAATATGGAGACTCTTGCCGAGATAGTCATCGAGGGCGAGGAGCGCGCCACGGCGCCCATATTCGGCGATTTGTGGATAATCCATCTGGATTATGTCAGGCGCGTTGCGTCCCGCTGTCTGGGTCGCAAGACGCGTCCAATAGCCTGCCCACCCGATAGTCTGGCCGTCGACCTGTACGGTCTTGTTCTTTGAGGAATAAAGATTGAGCGCCTTGAAGGTGTGGTCGGCTCGCTCCTGCGAGCCCCACCATACCATGCGCAGGCGCGTCGACTGGGCGACTGCCGAACCACATCCTAGCGCGCCCAAAGACAATCCGCCAGCAAGAAAACGCCTCCTATGGATGACCAAGTGCTCCTCCCTAATTTTGACAGCCCGATCCCCTCAATTAACAAGACCAGCAGTTGCGCCAGGGCGTTGTCGACATCCGGCGGCAGGGCGATTGCCGAGGGAACGGCGACGAGGCGCTTCGGTGGCTCCGTTGTTTCACCGATCCAAGGTGTCAACAGCGGTTGCGATCTCCTCCGTCGCGTCGTGCTGGCTACAGCTGCGCAACCGCATATTTCCTGAGAACAGTGTCGTTGATAGTCACCCCGAGCCCAGGCCCCGTGGGAACTGCGATGGTACCGTCCTTGCCGGGCTCGAGTGGCACGTCGAGCAGATCGTCTCGGATTGGGTTCTCGGCCAAGTCGCATTCGAGCGGCGCTGTGGGGAATGCCGTCTGCCGTTCGGTCCAGTCGGGACGGCTTGCGAGCAGGTGAAGCGTGGCGACACGTGCCAGCTCGCCATCGAAACAGTGAGGGATGGTTTTGACGCCATTGGCGTCGGCAATGCGCCAGAAGCGACCCACTCGCTCGAGGCCGCCATGACCGGCCACATCAGGATTTATGATCTCCAACTCTCTGCGGGCGATAAGGTCGTCGAGCAGGTCGGCGGGGACCGATTCGCCGCCGGAGACCGGCACGTCGATGGAGTTGCGCAGCTCGCGATAAGCCCGCATGTTGGAGCGCGGCAGCGGCTCCTCGAACCAAGCCACGCGCTCGGGGTGATTGAGGGAGCGGATGAACCGCCGTGCAGTCGCAAGATCCATCGACCTGTTGGCGTCGATGGGAAAGACGGTCGGCGCCGGGATCGCATCCATCAGAGCATTGACCCAAGCGATGTCGGTCGCAACGTCGTGATAGCCGACGCGGAGCTTCACGGCGATGTGGCCGCGGGCCACCGCATCTTCGGTTTCGGCGATCACAGCGCCAACAATGTCCTCGGCTTCGCTCGCATTTAACAGAGCGCCATAGGCAGGTTGGGCAGTGCGGTAGGCTCCTCCGAGCAGCGCGCAGATGGGCAGGCCGGCGATTTTTCCCTTGAGATCCCAGAGCGCGATGTCGACGCCTCCGGCGAGCGGCATGTCAAAGGCAGCGATGCGATCCACCAGCCGATTGGACTCCAGGCAGCTGGCACCGACGAGAATCTCGGCGGCATCGCGCCAGTGCTGTTCGAGCACGCGATAACCGAAAGTCTCGCCCCAACCAACTGCACCGTCGGATGTCTCGATCCGGACGAAGACCGAAGAGCGCTGCGATTTCAGGCCAGTCGCGGCACCCTGGCGCCGCCTCAGAGTGCAGCGCAGGTACCAGAAGCCAACCCGGGCGATTTTCATGCCATCATCTCTTGTATGCAGCTTCCCGAACGACAGCTGATAGATTGAACCAGTGGACGTTGCCGTGCATGACCATTCCACACCTCGCATGGTCACGTGAACAAGTGCAATCTTTGTACGAAGCGCACCAATGTGTGCGCCCCCCGGCAAGTGTGCTTTAATCGTGACATAACGGTACGCTTCGTGCACCAGCTGGTAAGAACGCACGGTCCGTACGTTGAGCTGCGCCTTCGAGATGACTGAATGCAACTGTACGGAAATGACCTCGCCCCTTTGGCCTAATCCAGTTTGAAGTTCGTTCTGGCCCACGACAAGGACCAGAGCATGAAGCGCAGCTGCTTTTCGGAAGAGCAGATCATCGCGATATTGAGGGAGCATGAGGCCGGCGTTTCGGTCGCCGACCTGTGCCGCAAGCATGGCGTCAGCGACGCCAGCATCTACAAATGGAAGGCCAAGTTCGGCGGCTGGAGGTCTCGGAGACCAAGCGGCTGAAGACAGCCGCGGAAGATAGCAACTCTCATGAGGGCAATCGCCCGGGAGCGCCGTCGCTTCGGCTATCGGCGCCTGCACGTTCTGCTCAGCGGGAGGACTATGTGATCAACCACAAGAAGCTGTTCCGGCTCTATCGGGAAGAGAGGCTTGCGGTGCGCCGCCGTGGCGGCCGCACGGGGCGATCGGGACCCGGTCGCCGATGACGGCGGCGACGGCGCCGAACGACCGCGGTAGCTCGACTTCGTGTCGGATCAGCTCACCGATGGCCGCCGCTTCCGTATCCTCACCGTCGTCGATGATTACACCCGCCAGTGCCTGGCGCTGGTAGCCAACACCTCGCTCTCCGGCACCCCAGTGGCGCGGGAACTGGACCGGCGGGTGATGGAACGCGGCAGGCCGAAGATGGTCGTCAGCGACAACGGCAGCGAGCTCACCAGCAAGCCTTCCTGAACATGGGCCGATCAGAGCCGTGTGAAGCATGGCACTACATCGCGCCGGGCAAGCCCATGCAGAATGCCTTCATCGAGAGCTTCATGTATAGACGGCCCCGCGGATGCTCATGTGACGGGACGGTTGTGACATGGTGATAGACTTGTTCGCACAGCTCTGCAGGTCGTTGAGTACCACAATGGCGAGTACCCCGATCAAGACGCGCGAAGCAAGCATAACGTCTTAGCACTACTTTGGCAGATTGTCGGTTTTGCTGTGCTTTATAGGATTCCCGAATCAATTTTTCAATGATTCATGGGTGGTCGGCTCTTGGAGGGCTGACCATGGCGGGATGGGAAGACGAACTTGAACGCTGGCTGATGCCGTTTTTGGACCGGCTGGGCCATAAGACTCGGCAGCGGATGTGTCCTCTGTATGTTGCGGGACTGATCGGTCCTGGCGATCGCAAGAGTGTTCAGCCGATGGCGGAGCGCCTTGCCTCGGGCAACTATGATCAGCTGCACCATTTCATTGCGGACGGTGTCTGGGACGCGACGCCGCTGGAGACAGAGCTGCTCAATCAGGCGGACCGACTTGTCGGCGGCAGGGATGCGGTGCTGGTTATTGATGACACCTCACTGCCGAAGAAGGGTGAACGCTCGGTTGGTGTTGCGGCTCAATACGCGTCGGCTCTCGGCAAAACGGCAAATTGCCAAACGCTGGTGTCTTTGACGCTTGCGCGCGGCGAAGTGCCAGTGATGGTCGCGTTACGTCTCTTTCTGCCTGACAGTTGGACAAGCGACGTGTCTCGTTTGAAACGCGCTCGCGTGCCAGTCGAACACCGAACGCCCGATCGTGTCCCGTGGCGTGGTGTAGGTGAGTGCGGGTCACCGCGTCGCCGGCATGGGCCGGATTGGTCAGGTGGCGATTGCCGGGAAGCTGACGGCGGGATCATCGCCTAACGGCGCGATCGTTTCCAGTGTCATGTAGCGGCCGCGCTGGACCGCCCACTCGTCGTTCTGTTCGAGCAGGATGGCGCCGACCAGACGGGTAATGGCGTCCTCATTGGGGAAGATGCCGACCACTTCGGTTCGCCGCTTGATCTCGCCGTTGACGCGTTCGAGCGGATTGGTCGAGTGCAGCTTGGCGCGGTGCGCGGCCGGGAAACTCGATATAGGCCAGCACGTCGGTCTCGGCCTCGTCGAGGAACGCCGCGAGCTTTGGCAATTTGGGACGCAGTTGGTCGGCGATGCGCCGCCATTGCGCCCGTGCCGCCTCGGCGTCGTCCTGGGCGAAGGCGGTGGCAATGAAGGCGGAGACCACGCGCCGCCCGCTCTTGCCGGCATGTGCCAGCGCGTTGCGCATGAAGTGAACACGGCAGCGCTGCCAGGTGGCGTTGAGGACCTTTCCGACCGTAGCTTTGATCCCCTCATGGGCGTCGGACACGACCAGCTTGACACCGCGCAGGCCCCGGCGGGCAAGCTTGCGCAGGAACGCGGTCCAGAACGTCTCGGCCTCGGACGGACCGATGTCCATGCCGAGAACCTCGCGTCGGCCATCGCTGTTGACGCCCACCGCAATGATGACCGCGACCGAGACGATGCGCCCGTTCTGCCGTACCTTCACATAGGTGGCGTCGATCCACAGATAGGGCCAATCCCCTTCAATCGGCCGCTGCAGGAAAGCCTTCACCTTGTCGTCGATCTCGCCGCACAGCCGCGACACCTGGCTCTTGGAGATCCCCGTCATGCCCATCGCCTGCACCAGATCGTCCACCGAGCGGGTCGAGACCCCCTGGACGTAGGCCTCCTGCACCACGGCGGTGAGCGCCTTCTCAGCCATCCGTCGCGGTTCGAGGAAGCCCGGGAAGTAGGAGCCCTTGTGCAGTTTGGGGATGCGAAGCTCGACGGTGCCGGCGCGGGTCTCCCAGCTTCGGTAACCGTTGCGCTGGGCCAGCCGCTCCTGGTTCTTCTCGCCGTAGGCCGCCCCAGTCAGGCCCTCGACCTCGAGCTCCATGAGCCGGTGGGCGGCAAAGCCGATCATCTCGCGCAGAAGATCGGCGTCCGGGCTCTTCTCCACGAGCGCGCGCAGGTTCATCATGTCGTCGGTCATCGGTGGTTCCTCGAATCAGGTTGGTGTCGCAACCCAAACCTTACCGACGAATCATCGGTGACCACCCGCAAAGCCGCTCGCTCGCTACGGCGCTATGTGAGGCGCGCGTCGCGAGCGGCTTAGCTAATCAGCTACACCACTCCTTGGGACACGACCGAACGCCCCGGTCCAAGCCGGAGATTGCTTTGGCCGAGATTGACCGCGCGATGGCAGCCAACGTGCGCTTTGGATGTGTGCTGGCGGATGCAGGATACGGACTTAGCGCTCCGTTTCGACAAGGGCTGACAGAGCGCGGGCTGGCCTGGGCTGTCGGTATCCCTCGGCACCTGAAAGTGTATCCCGTCGATGTGAAGCTCACTTGGCCGATTACCAAAGTCCGCGGGAAACCACGAAAGCACCACGTGCCCGATATCTTATCGATTGCGGCAGAACAAATGCTGGCCAGCGCCAAATGGAAAGCCGTGAGTTGGCGCAGCGGGACGAAAGGTCGACTGAAAGCCCGATTTGCTGCTCTTCGTGTCCGCACCGCCGACGGCCCTCCTCAGCGGATTTGGGATAAGGGTCAGCAGCATCTCCCGGGCGACGAAGCTTGGCTCATTGGCGAGCAACGCGCCTCAGGGGAGAAGAAATACTATCTTGCCAATCTCCCTGCGGCGACGGATCTGCGCACACTAGCCGCCACCATCAAGGCAAGATGGATTTGTGAGCAGGCGCATCAGCAGTTGAAGGAGGAGCTTGGACTTGATCACTTCGAGGGGCGATCATGGCAAGGTCTTCATCGCCACGCCCTGATGACAATGATTGCCTACGCCTTCCTGCAACATCGTCGCCTCGCACACGCGGGGCGGAAAAAAAGAATCAACGGACCTCCGCCTCAGCCAACCATGCCCGCCGTACGTCACGCCATCGTCGATCTCATCCTTCGGCCGCCGTCTCAACGGTGTCCATACTGCCGAAAACAAATCCTTGAAAAACACTGGCGCAAACAGATTCTGTTTGCGGTAGGGACACCCATCACTGGGCGCCCCCCGCGCAGATCCCGGCGAGCCCAATTAAGGCACCGGGCTCCTACCTCGGGTGTTTGACGGCGAAGCGCAGCTTCGGCCATGGATGAAGGATGCGAGCCTTGGGGAGCCAGTCGTCGGTGATCTGCGTTATGCGATCCCAGGTCAGACAGTTCCGCTGACTGCGCCGCCGAAGCGTACGCCTCCAGAGGTCGGTCAGATAGAACCGAAACGCATTGAGCGCTCGGCCATTCGTCGGGACAGCAAAGTACGCAAAGTGGCCGGTCACGACCTGCCTGAGCCATCTCCCCTGTGCAGGGATCGGCCAGTGCATTCGGCGCCTCAGCTCCTTCTTGATCTCGCGGAGTTTGGTTCGCATGCGGTCGCTACGGGTCTTCCGTTGAAGCTGGAAGCGCCCTTGGCGTGATTTGCCGCAGATGAATGTGAACCCCATGAACGCAAAGGTTTCCGGCTTTCCGAGTCCGCGCTGCTTACGTTGAACCGCCGCATGGCGACCAAACTCAATCAGGCGGGTCTTGGCCGGATGGAGCGTCAGCTCGAACTCCTCCAGTCTCGCGCGCATCGCATCGAGGAAACGACGTGCGTCGTCCTCGCGCTCAAAGCCGACCACTACATCGTCCGCGTAACGCACGATGATCATGCCGCCGGAGGCCTCGCGTTGTCGCCAGCGCTTGGCCCACAGGTCGAGAGCGTAGTGCAGGTAGATGTTGCCGAGGAGCGGTGAAATCACCGAACCTTGACCCGTTCCCCTGTCATCAGCGGTTACGACGCCGTCTTCGAGAATACCTGCCTTCAGCCATTTCTGGATGAGGCGGATGATGCGCTTGTCGCCGATCCTATGTTCCAAGAAGCGCACCAGCCAAGATTGACTGACTGCGCCAAAGAAATTTTGGATGTCGGCGTCAACGATCCAGTTCACCTGCCGCGTCTCGATCGCTGTGCAGAGCGCGTCCAACGCATCATGTGGCCCTCTGCCGGGCCGAAACCCGTAGGAAAAGCCACAGAAGTCTCCTTCGTAGATGGCGTTGAGCACGATGACGGTGGCGCCCTGGACGATTTTGTCTTCGAGAGCCGCGATCGCTAACGGCCGCTGCTTGCCGTCTGCCTTTGGTATGTACGTCCGGCGAGACGGTTGCGGGCGGTACGTTCCTCGTTGGACCCGTTTGTGCAGATCGGCGAGCTGGGGCTCGAGATCTTCCTCGTAGTCCTGCCACGTCATGCCATCCACTCCGGGAGCGGCCCTGCGCCTGAGCGCAAAGAACGCCGCCCGCAGTGTATCGACATTGATGTGGTGAAGGAGCGCGGTGAACCGGTCCTTCTTCCTCAGCCTTGCGGCTGTCCGTACGCGGTCCAGCGACTGGGTCATGCGAGCCCGGCCCTGTGTCCGGTGTATGCGCTGCTGTTCCGCGTTTCCCTTGGTCCCCAGCCTTGGCTCCACCCACTCCGCCGCCGGTAATCCGGCTTTGTTCGTCGGCTTCTCAGCTACTATGCCAGAGTCAGACTTCTCCGTGTCGTGCATCAGCGGCTACGGCTCCTCGCCTTCCCGCTGCGGACCATATCCTCGGAGGAGGAAATGGCCGACCCGGAGATATCCCGGTTCCCGTTACAAAGGAGCTTCCATGCATGCCAGGGTCTACGACCACGCCGGGCTGGACGGGTGCTCGCGCTTGCGCACTCGCCCATGTTGCCTTCCGCTCTTTGGACAGCGTCGACGCCCGGGATAACACTGTTTCGCGGCTCAATGGCTGGCCTGCATGCTCCCCTACCGACGCTTCGCCGACCCCCTCGCGGAGGCCTGCGCACGGCTCGGGGCCGATGTAGTTCGCTACACCTTCATCGCAATGGACTTTCACCATCTACTCCTTGCCGGTCTCCCGGCGCACCCAAAGTAGTGTTAGTTGCGGTAACCAACAGAGCGCAGAAGACGTGTCGCCGATGATCCGCCGTCGCGGCGTCCTCGTCTTGGACGAGCGCCTCAAGCGTTCCTCCGCATAGGATGGCGCATAGGCGTGGGGCGGTCATCACGTGTGGCCCCCCCGCAGAGCAGCCGTTTCGACTTCGAGCTCCTCCAGCATCCCGCCCGCCACTGCCTGGGCCCAGCCCATCTGGGACGCATCGGATCCACGCTCGCGCCTTTGGCCGGGAACAGCTTTGCCAAGCGCTGACGTCCTTCGATGCCGCCGGACTCCGCCAAGTGCAAGCCCGGCTGAAGGGCAGCCTCGAGGGACTCAGCCAGTGGATCGGGATCGTCGAGGGGTAGCGCCAAACTTGCCACGCCTGATAGGCCCACTCCTCCAGGACCTCAGGCGCCAGCGGCTGCACGAGCGGCGGAATGACCCGCACCGGCATTCGACCCGGCTGGCCCGGGCGAAGAACTCCGTCGCGTCGGCGCTCAAGAAGATAGGCTGGACCAGGACCAGCCCCGTGATTGCGCAGTCTCGCGTGGCGCCTTCCAGCTGATCCAGGGGCTGACGATGACGGTCTCTCGGCGAAAGGGCATGGACGTCGCAGTCGATCCTCAGCGCTCTCGCCGCAAAGCGCAGGGGCCCGAGCGCCCGCCAGGTCCCAGCTCACGCTCAAAAGCAGGTCCCCGATGGCGGCGCCTGGGCGTAGAGACTCTCCATTATCCGGTCAAGCACGCAGCGAGCGGTGTTCCGCTGCGCGTCGGGGTCGTGGCGCTTGACCTCCATGATGTCGCCGATAGGGGGAAGTCCTGAGGTCGAGTGCCCGCGCGCCGTTGCAAATACGGGCTCGCTATAGGTGCTCATTTGTTGCGGAAAAAATTGCCAGATCCAGATAAGAAGAGGATCTGGTGCTTTCGCCGTTGCACCTGGAAAGACGGGAGCTCCCAATTGCGATCACCTCGCTCGACAAATGCCCCGCGAGCGGAGGCCAGAACTGTTACATCAGCCGTGCGGATTCCGACGATCTCGCCCAGGCATACCGAGATGATGCCGCTTGGGATTCCTGCGCGTAGGTGAAGTTCGAGGCACCGAGGACGGCGACGAAGATCTGAGCATTGCGCCGCTTCCCGGTGACCCGATCGATGACCACGGGGATGATGTCGCCGGCATAGTCCACGAACAGCTTGTCGCCGGTCGCGTGGGCTTGGCAGATCGTTACCGACAAGCGGCCTTCCCAGGCACGGTAGAGCTCACAGACGGTAGCCGTCGGGCTCGGCGGCGATGTCTTCCTCCCACAGAATCGACAGCGTCACATGCTTGCGCTTGAGCTCGCGGTGTACTGTCGCGCAGTCGGGCGCGGCGCCGGTGGCACCGGCGACGGCAAACGGCCGGGCCTCTAGAACTGCATCCGTGACGCTCTTCGGTAACGGCCAGGTCAGGCATGCCGCCTCGAACCGGCGGATCATAGCCGGACCGTCGAGGGTGCAGCCCCGATCCGCCGCGCGATCTCGCAGATCGGCGATCCGGCCGGCTTCGATCTGATCACATCGCGCACACGGCGCGCAAGCCTCTCCGGCGGCATCCAGGTCCACTCCTTCGCAAAGCCGAAAAAGGTGCACCCATCAGAGCCAGAGGAGGTCTCCTCAACCCGGGCGACATCATCCCGGAATGATGGGCGAATCATCTCGGAACGGTGGGCGAGATCATTCCGAAATGGTGGCGACATCGAGCGGAATCCGCAGCCGAAGCGATAGTTGTCGTCCGTTGCGCCAATGCGAGGTGGTCTCGATTGCCACGTGGTCGCCGACCGCCACATATTCGCGGACGGCTCAGGCGTAAGGCCACACGATTTGGAAACACCGAACTTCAATAGCAATTCAGTTGGACGGCCTGTTTCTAATCGGGATAGCAGTCTGTATTCCTGCAAACCAAGCGCCAATGCCGGAGAAATTCAGCGTTGGCGCCCTTGCGCAGGCGCCCAAACAGATGGAGGCCACTCCCGCATCCTCGCCGTCCTCGACGATTGTACGCACGAGTCCCTGGCGCTAGTGGCCAACACCTTGCCTTGGGTGGCGCGGGAAATGGACCGGCTGGTGATTGAGCGTGGGAAGCCGAAGATGGTGGTCAGTGACAACGGCAGCGAACCGGCCAGCAACGCTATCCTGGCCTGGGCTGCGGACATTAAGGCGATCAACAGAAAGCGCGAATGGCTCTCGTTCAATTTAGCAAGCCAGGAGGGCCGGTTTTGCGACAGAAACTAAAGACGTGAATCGCTCAGCAATAGGCCATGACCTAACACACCAAGGACAAATTGGCTGCAGCGCTGCGCGAGGTCGGCCTCAGTGAGACGTTGAAGGAACATGAGGCTGGAGGGAAGACGGCCGACTTGGCTGCAAGCTGGACCTGTGTCGGACAGAACTGACGTGTCTCTGTTGGATGTACATGACTTTTGGTTCTAGGTACGGCTGCGGAGCGAGTCCAACTTGGCAGGCACGCCCCAAAACGCCATCGGTTCGTAATCCGGATAAGGATAGCGCCCACGGTTGAGCCGAATGCAACTAGCTCGCGCACGGCAGCGCTGGCGCACTAGCTCGAGTACCGAAATCGGACGCCCGCTGCTGCAATTGATCACCCCGCTGCATTGCGCCGAATTGGCAGCTGCTCGCACGAAATCAGCCGCCACCTCCTCAATCGGGAGATAATCCCGCAACTGATCACCATTTGACATGTCAAAAACATCATCCCCGCGGTCAATTGCGCAATCAAGCTGCGACAAAAGGCTGTTTGGATTTTGACCCTCGCCGTACATGTAGAAGAGCCGCATCCACTGCAGAGTGAAGGGATGATCCTTCTGCAGCAATTCGAGGCTCTTGCGCAGCGTATCTTTGGCGAAGCCATAGGGCGTATCGGGCCTTGTCTCCGTGTCTTCGGTCAAAGGTCCATACTGCATACCGTATTCAAAGCAAGTACCAGCGACCATCAACTGTCGTAAGCCGGTCGCAACGGCGGCTTCCAGAAAGGCAAGGTTAGCCGGTAAATTGCGGCCGATATGGAAGAAATTACGATAATTCGGCAAGCCGGACCACGCGAGGTGGACCAAGACGTCAGACTTTAGGCAGAGCTCTAGCGCCGGCTTGAAATCCATAGCAAGATCACAGGCGACGAAGTCGACTTGCGGGTACCACGGCATTGCCGCAGCGCGATCGGCGTTTCGCGCGACGGCAGCGAGGGAATGGCCCTCGCGTAAGAACCGAGTGATCACGTGCCGCCCGACAAAGCCGGTGGCGCCGGTCACCACGACCTTCATGACAGAACTTTCAGTTCGGGAATTCAATGACAAACCTGCCGCTCCACCACTTGACCTCCTCATGCCGCTGCATGACCCAGCCGACAGAACGAGGACCCAATCCGGCTTTCGCCTCGCGAGTTCTCTCCGATGAAGGCTCGGAATGTGGCTGCCATGCAAGCACTTCGCCGCGGCATCACAGATAAGGCCGATAAGGTCATCCTTCATCCCGGCATGATTCGTTAGGGTATGCCTTTGGCAGCGGCGCCGTAGGCGGCGACCGCCTTGCCGGCCCGTTTCTGTTCGATTAGAAAAGCGAGGAAGCGGTTCTTTACCTCGTCTGCCTTTGCTGAACGTCCGGTACAAACCGCGCCCCTGCACTCCAAACCGGCTTTCTTGGCCAGCATCGCTATGACGGCTCCTTCTTCCGTGATCGCCTCTGTGGCAGCTAAAGATCCGCCATGCGTCGGGAGCTTTCAAGATCGAAGACGCCTAGCCCGCCCTCAAAAGTACGGCTGACCGCTATCAGCAACAGATACGAGAAGTGTTCATGAGAGGCTGTGTCGAACCGGTTCTGCGCAATCCTGTTCTCGAGGTGCGGGAATTCCGAGTCCACAGCACGCCCCGAATTGAGCGCAATAATCAAGCGCAATATGAAGTCATTGATACCGGGCACATGAGCGTAGACGTTGTTGCCGCAGATCAGATCTACCCGCTGTCCGTTTTCGGCGAGCCTGACAGCGGCCGCGCCAACGAATCCGCGGAAGACCAATGAGCCGATTCGATCGGCAGCGTCGGCGGTGCTGGTACTCGGTTTGGTGCCCGGGGACGGTATGCCTATCGCTACAAAGTTCTTCGGGAGGTATCCGTCATTGGAGGCGACCTCGATGACAACACTGTCTTTGGTCAGATGCGGCATCTCAGTGACTTTTTCGCAATCGTTCTTAGGATGTTTCAACTAACCTTGCGGCGTCGAGAAGAAGTCGGTGTAACCATTTGGGAACAATTCGTCAGCGGCGCTGTAGTCTTCGCCTTGCCGAGCCACCATGACAAACAAATATCTTGGGCGGAACAGTCATTTCCCATACATCGAGTTCCGCTTCGTTGAAGGCGACGAGTGTTCAAGATCAAGGAACGTGCGCTCCAATGGTGTCATGATGGCACTTCATAACTCTAGTCCTTCAAAGTCCACGTCAAGAAGCGGATGATTCGAGTTCCGGGTGGACAAATCGATCGGCGGCAAAGGCCATACGACGCCTACCATCGGTTCGTCGAATCGAACGCTGCCCTCGTCGGGCGGCGAATAGAAAGCGGTGTGCAAATAAAGCACCTCCGAGTTCTCCTCCAATATCTGAAATCCGTGCGCGCACCCTTCGGCGATGATGAAGGAGCGACGGTTGTCCGGGGTGAGTTCGACTGCCGTCCACTTCAGGAACGTGGGCGAGTTCTTGCGTAGGTCAACTGCAACATCGAACACTCGCCCTCGCAGGCAACGAACTATCTTCATCTCGGCCATGGGTGGCTTTTGATAGTGCAGCCCACGGACGGCGCCGACCGAATGTGTGAGGGAGAGGTTAATTTGGACAATTCTCCGTGCGCCGATGATCTTCTGTTCCTCATTGGCGCAGAACAGGCGATGAAATGTGCCGCGGTGATCTGAATGCACGGTGCTTTCAGTAATCCAAATGCCAATGATATCAGCTTCGAATACCTTCATACTCCGCTGCCCTTTGACTAGCCCTAGTTCAAACATACTAAACCACTTGCTTCGTCGCTTGGGCAGCTGCCACATCAGATAGGGGCTAGCAGGCTCTTAAAGAGTGTGCCACGGTCTGGTTATTTAGTCGGCTTCATTTCCGCTGTGAAAGCAAATCCGACCTTCAGGAGTCCCGTCTGGGTGCAGCTCGGCCTATCCGTTGCCGGCCGCTTCGTCCATTTCGTCGTTGCCTGACCAGGTGAACTCCTACGCCGTCACCGTAACCCATGTGAAGGCAAACTCTTCGCCAGATCTGCTGAAGAGGATGGAGGCCGGGCCTCACGCCGGGAAAGTCGGTTTCATAGTCCATCTCAACGACGTGCAGCTTGCCCACAAGAGCTTAGGCAGCCGGATGAGATCATCGGAAGCTAGCGCTCTAATGAATGCGCCTTTTGCCTTCTCAAGAAGGGCTATGCGGGATTTTGTGTCACGAGGTGATCAGGCGCTGACCTTCGGCAACTGATTTGTGCCTTTGAGTCGTCGCCAGGTTTTTGATGCGGCCATGACCAGCTTGAGCACCATCAGCCTCGCAGTGGTCGGCGACAACGAGCCCTTGGTGCGCACCGTCGTGTGCCGTACGGTCGCGAACACGCTTTCGATGGGGTTGTCCGTGCGCAAGTGATCCCAATGCTCGGCAGGGAAGTCAAAGGCCAGCAGGGCGTCGCGATCCTTGACCGGGCATTCGACCGCCCGGCCGTATTTGCGGCGTCGCGAATATTCGCCCGCGCCACCTCGACCGGGCTGACGCCCGTCGCCGTGCCGCACGACACGGGCGCGTCCGTCGGCATTCATTGTGGCAAGAAAAGTCTCGACTTTCACCTCGACGGCCTGCGCCAGATGCTGCCGCGTCCCCGCGCGCGGACACTGGTTAGTGGATCGTCGATCTCGTCGGGCTGACGAAGCGGGACAATGTTGGTACTCTCATTCATGGCGTATTGCTCTCCTCGAGAGGTTCTGGCAGGCTTGGACACCCGCCTCGATACGGCGCCTATCTAAGGTGGTCATGACCACTTTCCCGCCTGGCTCTCAAGAACACGGAACCTGAGCTGGCCGGGACCTCCAAGGGATCTAATCCAGCCGAAGACGGACGCGCTGGCTGATCGCACCGCCGGGATGGCAGGTGGCATGTCGAACGATGCTGTCGCAGCGGGATGCAGTTACGACTGTAGTGCTCTTGATGGCAACATGCCGCGCTACGTTGCGCTCCTTGAGCGCCTCGTCAAAGTCAAGACGTCATAAGCTTTATTCGCGCACAACATGGTGCGCAGACCCGCACGGCGCTCATCGACCCACACCAGAACCACCTCACGCTCGGCAGTCCCTGTGGTATGGGTCACTTCACTCGCGGACGGCAAGGTCGTTGCGGCTCTCCATAATGGAGTGGTCCATATAGTGAGGTCGGCTCTGTTGACCATGCCTTTGTATCTCGATCGGTCGCTCCTTCGGCGCGCGAGCCAAACGTTTTGGAGAATAGCTATAAACGCCACGATGTCGCGGGCTTTGCATCACAAGAGCGCGGATTGGCAGATCGGATGTTGCCGCAGCGTCGACTTGGCGATCGCAACGACAAATGAAATCGTCCACTACTGACCGTCCCTGCCATCCGGCATTGGGCTCTGCAGCACGGCACTGAACTTCAACCGAAGAGCGCGAGCCACAAAGCCTGTTGCTCGCGACGCCGAAATCGGCATCGAGCTCGTGGCGCAAAATAAGAGCCGACCAAGGTCACTCGACGTCAGAAGATCGCTTACTCGACTTTGGCAAGTCCCAATCGGAAACGGCCCCGCCCAGCACGTTATGGATACTCAATTGAAATTCGTCGCTTTCTTGCGACGTGATTGGCAAAGCAAGAATTCCGCGTGCTACCATCCGGTATTGCAAACGTTTTGCCATCCGTTGATCGTGCGTATATTTCTAAACTTCTCGCTATCAACGACCAAACAACTTGTGATTGTTAGGATTAGTCGCGCCTCGTGCGCATCTAACTTGCACCACGGTCAACGACCAACGCTAGTAGTTGATCTAGATGACGGAAACATGCCACGTGTCGGTTGATGAACGTTGGCCTATCACACTCACTTGCAGGGGGTCGGCATGCAAGATTAACCCAATCTGCTGGCCAACGGCCCTGGTCGATGCGATGGCTCCTCACCCGAGAAGTGCTTTTAGCTCGCGATGCCGGCATCTCCAAATCTGGAGCAACCATTCCATTCGAGCTGCAGTACCGGCAATGCGGCAAATATGCGGTCGCACTAGCGGTTGAGGGAGGCATTGCGGCCAATGATCGCTCGACTCGATGCGCACAATGAAATCTACGCTGCACCGATGCACCGTGGCGTAACGCTTGGCCCACTCATAGACGACCGGTGGCGCGAGATTCCGTCGAGGCGCATACCGATCTGCGCCCGAGGCGTTACTACTGCTGACGGTTTGTGAAGGAACCACGTCAGTGCATCGAATCTACCGTCAAACCTCCGGGAAATTATCATGACAATCGAATGCACACCGGCATGCCCGCCTGTCGATTCGGTCCTGCAGGCAGAGGACATCCGACGCGAAATCCATCAGCTGGTCGAACGCTACTACACGCTGACTCATGCCCGGAAACTCTTTTCCGCGGGTCGTTCGTTGGTGCCTGTCTCCGGTCGCGTCTTCGACGCCACTGATGTGAAGCATGCGGTGGATGCTTCACTAGAATTCTGGCTCACCGCGGGGCACTTCAACGATGAGTTTCAGGCCAAGCTCGCACAGCGCGTCGGGGCACTCTATGCGCTCACGGTCAACTCCGGTTCGTCGGCAAATCTGGTTGCTTTTTCAGCTCTCACCTCGCCCTTGCTCCGGGAGCGCGGGTTGGAGCCCGGCAGCGAGGTCGTCACGGCAGCAACCGGATTTCCGACGACCGTCAACCCATCTATGCTGTGGGGGATGACGCCAGTCTTCATCGATATCGACATTCCCACTTACAATGTTACCCCCGAGCTCGTCGAGGCGGCGATAACTCAGCAAACGCGCGCTATCATGGTGGCCCATACACTTGGGAATCCATTCGACGCGACGCGGATCGCTGAGATTGCCAAGCGGCATAACCTTTTTCTCATCGAAGACTGCTGCGACGCGCTTGGTGCAACGCTCAACGGGCGACATGTCGGGACATTCGGCGACATTGGCACCCTGAGCTTTTATCCCGCCCACCAAATTACGATGGGCGAAGGCGGAGCGGTTTTTACCAGCCATCCTGGATTGCGCCGGGCGATGGAGACTTTTCGCGACTGGGGCCGGGACTGTTATTGCAATCCCGGCAAGGACAACACCTGCAACCGCCGCTTCGGCTGGCAGCTCGGAGATCTTCCACATGGCTATGACCATAAATACACGTATGGTCACCTCGGTTTCAATCTGAAGATCACCGATATGCAGGCCGCCGTTGGCCTCGCTCAGCTCGGTCATCTTGAAGATTTCATTGCCGTGCGGCGGCGCAATTTCGACTGGCTGTGGCAGGGTCTACGCGGAACTCGAGGACTTTTTCATCCTGCCTGAGGCCACGGCGAATAGTCAGCCGTCGTGGTTCGGTTTTCTGCTTACGGTACGTGAATCAGCGCCGTTCAGCCGGGACGAAATCGTACGACATCTCAACGATCGGAAGATCGGCACTCGCTTGCTTTTTGGCGGCGATCTCACTCGGCAGCCCTACATGAAAAATCGGCACTACCGAATACATGGAAAACTGACCAACAGCGATCGCGTGATGAACCAGACGTTCTGGATCGGTGTCTACCCCGGTCTTGGGGCTGCGGAACTCGATTATGTAATAAGCACGATCGGTGATTTCTGCCGCGCCCGGCTCGCCACCAATCGCACCAGTAGACCATGAACGGATCCGAATACATTGCCGAATTCCTGGACCGGATCGACAGCACGCGCGCCTTCACGCTCACGGGTTCCTGCTGCGTCATGGTTGATCGTCGCATCAACTCGATGGACCTAATCCCGTGAGCTTGCCGGCCAGGCTCGCGCGACGAAGACGCAAATCCTCGACTACGTCAAGGCGCATCGCTCGTCACCGGGTGGAAAAGGGACAACAAAGCCTCGCGCTGAGGGCACCACACAAAGACACACGCACTCTCTGGGTCGTGGTCGAGTAGCTCAGCCATTTGGCTTCGCCCTCACAGATCCGGGCAGGCGGATTTCCCGCACCCGGCTCTTCCCGAGGGTAACCCGCGTCATATCCGCGCCTGCGCCCAAGTGCGAGTGATGCGTGGGACGGGCAGCCGGAAGCGTGCCGTCAGGGTCTCGAACTCCGACCAGCCCATGCGCCGACTTTTCTGGCTGCGCCGTCTCAGACAGCGCATCCAGGTCCGACGCACTTCGCGGTAGAAGCCGTTGAGCGCTGGATAATTGTGCGGCCTGCCGTAGTAGCCGTAGTGTCCACGCAGAACAGCGGCGAACCACTCGTGCTGCGTGGCCAGTGACTCGTGCATGAGCCGCCAGGCGTCCTGGCGCAACGCCGTCAGCTTGCGCGTCAGGCGTTTCCCTTCCGATGAACCGGCCGTCCCGGGTCCGCCCGCAGTAGTGGGTGAAGCCGAGGAAGGCGAAGGTCTCGGGTCGCCGCTCGCCGCGCCGCTGACGCGAGAGGGCCGCGAACCGGCCGAACTCGATCAGCCGCGTCTTGCCCTCATGAAGCATCAGGCCAAAGCTGACCAGCCGCGCCTTGAGGGCCAAGAGCATCTCCTGCGCATCCGCCTTGCTCTCGAAGCCCATGACGAAGTCGTCGGCATAGCGCACGGTCACAACGCGACCACGTGCATGGCGACGGCGCCATTGGTGGGCCCAGAGATCGAGGACGTAGTGCAGGAAGACGTTAGCGAGGAGCGGGCTGATGCCCGCCCCTTGCGGCGTACCCCTGTCCGTTTCTTGCTTCTCGCCGCTCTCAAGAACGCCGGCCCGCAGCCACAGCTCGATGAGCCGCAAGATGCGAGGATGGGCGATCCTGTGCGCCACCATCCGCAGCAGCCACTCGTGGTCGACCGAGTCGAAGAAGCTGCGTATGTCGGCATCGAGCACCCAGTTGACACGCTGGCTCATGATCGCCGTATGCAGGGCATCAAGCGCCATCTGAGGATTCCGCCCCGGCCGGAAGCCGTAGGAGAACCCGAGGAAGTCGGCCTCATAGACGGCGCTCAACATCTCGGCCACGGCGCTTTGGACAATCTTGTCCTCTAGCGCCGGCACACCGAGAGGTCGCTTACCGCCATCGGCTTTGGGGATGTAGACTCGCCGCACCGGCTGTGGCCGGTAGCGACCGGTGTGGACCCCTCCGCAGAGGTCGCGGATGTTATCCGTGAGCCTCTCTTCGTACTTCGCCACCGTTACCCCATCGACCCCCGCGCTGGCCTGCCGCTTTTGTCGTCGAAACGCCCGAAGCAGAGCGTCCTCGTCGATGTGATGCAGCAAGGCAGTGAACCGGGTTTGGGCAGCCCGCTTGGCCGCCGCGTTCACCCGCACGAGATTCGACGGCAAGGTAACCCGGCTCCGTGTCCGGACCCTGGCCTTCTCGCGCGGGCTCCCCTCGGGCTGGTCCCTTCCCTCCATACATCTCGTTTCCTTCGACGACTTCACAGGTACTATGGACCAGTCCGACTCCCGACCTCAGCTCGGACCGCGGCTCTGGCAGTGCCTTGCCGCTGTCCCCCACTGGAGACCAATCCAATGGACCCGGTCGGGCCTCTCATGTTCCGATGATTACCTTCCATGCGTGATCCGGCCATCGACCCCGACGGAGCGGCATCGTCTCGCTATAACGACGATGCTCATGCCGCCTTCGTGACTAGGGAACACACTCGGCCTCCGCGAACATCCACCTTTCGAGGCTCATTCCCGCACCCCGCATGGCTCCTATCTACACTTCGGACCCCACGTTGCCGCGACGCCCGCAAGACTCGGTCCCGGCTTGCCTGCTTCGGCTTTGGCCGGATGGGACTTGCACCCACAAGCAATCATCAGCTCGGCATGACGTACTCCCAAGGAGTGGTGTAGCTGATAGCTAAGCCGCTCGCGACGCGCGCCTCACATAGCGCCGTAGCGAGCGAGCGGCTTTGGGGGTGGCCACCGATGATTCGTCGGTAAGGTTTGGGTTGCGACACCAACCTGATTCGAGGAACCACCGATGACCGACGACATGATGAACCTGCGTGCGCTCGTGGAGAAGACCCCAGATGCCGATCTGTTGCGCGAGATGATCGGCTTTGCCGCCCACCGGCTGATGGAGCTGGAGGTCGAGGGCCTGACTGGGGCGGCCTACGGCGAGAAGAACCAGGAGTGGCTGGCCCAGCGCAACGGTTACCGCGACCGGAGCTGGGAGACCCGCGCCGGCACCGTCGAGCTTCGCATCCCCAAACTGCGCAAGGGCTCCTACTTCCCGGGCTTCCTCGAAACGCGACGGATGGCTGAGAAGGCGCTCACCGCCGTGGTGCCGGAGGCCTACGTCCAGGGGGTCTCGACCCGCTCGGTGGACGATCTGGTGCAGGCGATGGGCATGACGGGGATCTCCAAGAGCCAGGTGTCGCGGCTGTGCGGCGAGATCGACGACAAGGTGAAGGCCTTCCTCAATCGCCCGATCGAGGGCGACTGGCCCTATCTGTGGATCGACGCCACCTACGTGAAGGTCCGCCAGAATGGGCGCATCGTCTCGGTCGCGGTGATCATCGCGGTCGGGGTCAACGGCGACGGCCGACGCGAGGTGCTCGGCATGGACATTGGCCCGTCCGAGGCGGAGACGTTCTGGACCGCGTTCCTGCGCAAGCTGGCGCGGCGGGGCTTGCGCGGCGTCAAGCTGGTCGTGTCCGACGCCCATGAGGGGATCAAAGCCACGGTCGGAAAGGTTCTCAACGCCACCTGGCAACGCTGCCGCGTCCACTTCATGCGCAACGTCCTGGCCCATCCGGCAAGAGCGGGCGGCGCGTCGTCTCCGCCTTCATCGCCACCGCCTTTGCCCAGGACCACGCCGAAGCGGCCAGGGCTCAGTGGCGCAAGGTCGCCGACCAGCTCCGTCCCAAACTGCCAAAGCTGGCCGCCTTCATGGATGAGGCCGAGCCCGACGTGCTCGCCTATATGAGCTTCCCGCCTCAGCACCGTGCCAAGCTGCATTCGACGGATGAGATGGGCAAGCGAGTTTTATGACCGCGCCGCGAGTGACGATTGCGGGAATCGCGTCCATTCTTTCGTTCGGCCGCGCCGCGGGCCATTCTTCCGTCCCGGCCACCGATCTCGCAGCCGCCGCGCGCAGGGTCGGTCAAGGCCAAGCCGCGCGGTGGCCGCAAACGCGGCCAGCCTTGACCGACCCTGCGCGCGGCGGCATGCTGGCGTGGAACGGGACTGCATTCCTGGCTGGCACTTGCCGTCACCGGCGGTTATGGTTGTCGGGCGCCGGCGACCTCGTGGCGAAGCGTGACGCGTCGGCTGCAAGCATCACCGGACTGCCTATTTTGTCCTGCCGAACTGGGGCGCCCGCGCGCCGGTCTTTTGGGGCCGCCGCGGTTTCCACTTCGACACCAATCGTTCTTAGCTTCGCTCCGCTGGCGGCAATCAACATCTCACGGTCGCGCAGCACCTTGATCTTGTAGGCATAGGCTGGTCCACGCCGGCTGCCTTTCTGTTGCGGATGCCCGGCTTGAAGCTGCATCGCGCGGGTCTTGTTGGCGACCAGCGCCGGCCGCGCCCACAGGTAATCCTCGCCGTTTGTCAACAAATGCCAGCAGAGCACAGTGAGCTTGCGAGCCACGGCAACCGCAGCGATCTGATGGGCCACGCCGGGCGCGGATGCGCACGAAAAAAGCATGCAGTGGACCGGGCGCCTTGGCCGCGGCCCAGGCCGCCTCGACCAGCATGGCGCGCGCGTGACTGCGGCCGATCTTGCTGATGAGACCGTGACGGGCGGCTCCAGTCCCGACTGCCGCGCCCGCGGGTTCAGCCCGAAATAGCTCACCAGCTTCTGCGGGCTGTCGAACCGATCGCCGCCACTATGCCGGCGGCAACCGCCAGATTGACGCCGGTGATCGTCATCAATCTGTTGACCGCGAGATCGTCGGTGGCGACCTGCGCGATCTCGCGGTCGAGCAGAGCCAGATCTTCTGCCAGCCGTTCAAGCTCGCGAACGTGCCGATCGATGGCCGCTCGTTCATCGTCCGGCAACTGTTGAGCGGCCAACCACGCCCGGCCGCGGGCGTTGAAAAGATCCGCATGTGGGCACTTCGGGACCAAGTGTGCGTGCAGGATCGAATGCACCTCGTTCTTGAGCCGCGTGCGATGCCGCACGACCTGGTAGCGCCGCGCCACCAGCCGACGCTTGCGTTCGGTCTCCGCGTCAGGATCCAGATCTGCGGCAGGTACCCGGCCGCCTGCAGACTGGCGAGCGTGCCGGCATCGATCTTGTCGATCTTAACGTGAGCCTGGGCGATCGCTTTCACCTGCAGCGGACTGGCGATAATCACCCGTGCCACGAACGGCGCCGGAACCCGCGACACCGCCATGCTGTTGCCGGTCGCTTCGAGCACAACCTCATCACTGGCCAGCAGGGTCTTGCCAAATCCCTCCAGCGCAGTCCGCGTCATATCAATACGGCCCGCGTGCCGAAGTCTGCATTCTCCCAAAACACCAGCTCGCCGAAGCTTCGGTGGACATCAATGTCAATTACCCGTTGCATTCGTCACCTCCTGTCAGACACATGATGACGGGAGCCTGCGGGCGACACGACAACTACGGATTCGCGCTCCCAGCGCAACCGGGCGAGTCGCAGAGGCGGCCAGCTACTAACTCGAGCTCTCGGCTCATCGAATAACATCGGCCTGCCCGCACTTCGTGCTCCCGGTGCCTCTGTCCTGATGGTCGCACCATACGCCACGATGTAGCAACACCGCAGCCGAACGTTGGCACCGAGACATCTCATACCGGTTACCAATCCGCTCGAACGGGTCAACGGCGAGATCAAGGGGCGAACCGAAGTGGTCGGCATCTTCCCCAATGAGGATGCCATCACCCGTCTGGTCGGTGCCATCCTGCTTGAACAGAACGACGAGTGGGCGGTCCAGCGCGGCCGCTACATGACACTGGAAACGATCGCGCCGTTGGGCGATGATCCCGCCGTCAGCTTCCAGGCAATCGTCACCTGACCGATCCGGCCCATGCCGGCGAATGCGGTGACCCGCAATCAGCCACACCACGCCACGGGACACGATCCACTCGCAGAGAAGGGCACTTATCCGCTATCCTACTGACTGGAGGTAGGCCACACGACTACCCGATCGCCAAGCATCTATCCGCAGAGCAAAGCCGCCGAAGCATACTCGGCGACACCGCCTAGTCTAGACGAGGGCAACGAATTACGCGAGAAACCGGGCGACGGCGGAACTAAGCCGGGTTACTCCAACCGCAGCAATAGGATACGACTGCTCAGCTTCAACAAGCCCTCTACGAGCTTCGCTGGCGGGTCGAGAGCGCCTTCAACAGACTGAAGGACTTCAGGCGCATCGCAACCCTGCGTGAAAAACTGGCACGCAACTGCTTCGCCTCCGCCTGGCTCGTCGCAGCGCTTGTATGGTGGGTGAACTCTATTCAGGCCGGCGAACCCCGGCCAACTTTCAAGACGCCGCCTAATGTCGCTCCCGCCACATGATACTTCATTTTAACATAGCGCGCTATAATCGCGACGGAAGGATTTGGTTGCGGGTTCGATATCTTTTGTGCGTGCAGCCAGCGCTACACCTCACTGGGTTCATACCAGGCGTCTGATCCCCTTTTCAGGAATATTGCGGCAAATACCCGTCGTGGGATGGCATCTCGATACAGCGCGCTGCGGGTCAAAATTGAACAGTGCTCACGCACTCAGATCCTGCCACGTGAGCTCGATTTGACGAGACGGAAGCATGATAGGCCCGAAAGATGTCCGATGCTGTAAGCAGCTCTCTCATCCCGTCAACTGCATTTCCTCCATTCCAATCTTTCATTCAACCGACCTGCCTGCATGTGACCCTCTAACACCTTGAGACGGATCAGATTGGAGGAGAAAAACTCGCCATCTTTGAAGCTCATCCTCTTTAGGCCGGAGATCAGGTTCTCGATAGACTCGTCAAGTTTAACCACTGGCTGATGATGAGGCGCCAGAGAGCGGAACAGGCCGAAATCCACCTTATAGGAGCGACTGTCCACAGGAGCAGACGTATTGATGAGAACGTCGGCACCCGGAACCTTGCTAGCAACCGCGTTGGCAAGTTCCTTCACTTGATAGTTGTGATCATCCGAACCCACATTGATCGCCAGGAAACGACCTCCTGCTTCTGCCGAACGAACAATGGCCCAGTCGATTGCGCGCGCCATGTCCGCGACATCGATCAACGGACGCCACGGTGTCCCGTCAGACAACACGCTGATCTTCTGCCGGCTCAGAGCGCAAGCGACAAAATCGTTGAGGACGAGATCAAGCCGAAGCCGATCAGACATTCCACAAGCCGTGGCGAAACGAAGGCAGGTGACGACCATATTTGGATCAATGGTCGCGAGCTCTTGTTCGGCACCAATCTTCGACTTCGCATAAGTCGTAATCGGATTGAGAGCATCACTTTCTTTTCGGGCCGGTCCATCGGAAATACCGTAGACGCTGCAGCTCGATGCAAAAACAAAATTCCTAACCCCGGCTGCGGCGGACGCTTTTGCGAGAGCAATTGTTGTGTCCCGGTTAATATCCAGTGTGACCGCCTGGAACCGGCTGCTCATCGGATCGTTGGAAATCGCAGCTAGTTGAACGACTGAGTCATATCCTGTCAGATCAATGGACGTCCCCCGAACATCGCCATAGAACTGCTGGTCAAGACAGCGTTCCGGCAGGAACCCACAGCCCGTCAAACAGTGCGCAAAATATGCATTATCAAAGCCGTCCAGCGTTACGTCTGGTCTTCTCGCCCGCAAAGATTTTGCGACCTCAGTCCCAACATATCCCATATTTCCGATGATCAGAATTCTCAAGGGCGGAGTCTCCTTTACTCGTCGCGGATCGGGATTTTAGAGATCCCATTGAATCGTCTCCTATCCGGTTCAAGTTGGTAGCATCAGGCTGCAAGCCTTGTTTCATCTGACGAAACGCCGCAGCCCCGACCGGAATCTTCGCTCGGAGCGCGCGATAAACAGCTCAAACCCAATCCAATTCAGCCACCTGGATTTGGTGAGCGCACGCTCTCCAGCTTGTTCTTTGACCTTCAGGAGCTTTCGCTGCAGTCGATGGATGTTGTTGCTGGATTTTTCTGCAAGCAAACCTCTCCTTCGTGATCCGTCGTGCACACGTTGGCCTTACGAGACGAAAGAGCAATCCGCGTGCCAAGTTGGCGCGAAAGCAGATTGCGCCTTCACCCGCCAGCATCCCCTGATTCGATCTCGTGGCCTTGGGAGATTGACCCATCAGGCGTGTGATCAACATCTCTCGAAACTGCATTGTCCGTTCGCTGATCACTGTGCCGTTCGGGCGCGCCCGGGGCAATGAAGGTCGTGAATCTGGGCGACCGCGTTGGAGCCGAGGTCGGTTAAAGTCTGCCTCTTTCCCAGTCGACTAGGATCGTTTGAAGAGATTCGGCAGACAATCGCACGAATTCAGAGGAGCGACTGCGGACCCTTCGTCTGAAGTGGAGACCCCATGCATGGCACCACGGGACCGGTTTGTTAGTTAGACTCACGGCCGCTTCGGATGTCCTGATATCACGCTGCGAACACCGCTGTCTGCTGCTGTTGTTGCGGCTCTGCGGGCATGTGGGCAACGCCTCGGCGTTGTCCAAGCGCAGCGTCATGTCCACAGCCTATTCAACGAGTCCGTTAATGCCTTCGCACCAAGCCGCCATCGGCGCGCGACGATTGAGCGCCTGATGTCGGTGACGGGTGTTGTAGAAGGCGATTCAGGCGGCGATGCCGGCGTAGGCCTCGCGGCCGTCGGCGTACCCTTTGCGGTAGATGTCCTCGTGCTTGAGCGAGCGCCACAGCCGCTCGATGATCCAGCGACTACGGCCGTCCATCGAGGTGCGCACGTCGGCCGCCATCAGCGCGCCGGTGAAGGCGGAACTGGTGAACTGGCTGCCCTGGTCCGTGTTGAAGATCTCCGGCCACCCGAAGCGGGCAAAGCTTTCCTGCAGCGCACGACGCAAAGAAGGACACGTCCATCGTGTTCGATAGCCGCCATGCCAGCCGCCCGGCTCGCCCAGTCCATGATCGCCACGAGATAAAGGAAGCCGCGGCCGATCGGAACGTAGGTGATGTCGGCGCACCAGATCTGGTTGGGGCGCTCGATCGCGAGGCCTTGCAGCAGATAGGGGAAAGATCCGGCTCGGGCTTGCTGGTGCGGGGCTTCGGCCCGGCGCCGTGATCCTCATCTTGCGCATCAACCGCTGCACGCGCTTGCGATTAATGGCATGGTCTTCGGCGCGCAGCATCGCCGTCACCCGCCGCGAGCCGAGGAGCGGACAACTCGTGAACAGTTCATCGATCCCCTGCATCAGCGCTGGATCGTCATCGTCGTTGGCGGTACGTCGTGGCCGATGACGCTTGAGCGGGCGGCGCCGAACAGCTGGCACCGCCCGCGCACCGATAGCTTACCATGGTTGCAGTCGACGAGCACACTGTGATCGGGGGCGCTCATTTTCCGGACCTCTTCGCTAAAAGATCCCAAGCGACCGATCTTGGCGTGCAGCTTCTCGATCTCGCGCTCGTGCCCGTCTGCGCTGTCGCCGCTGCCGCTCTCGAACGCCCGCGCCGCCTGATCCAGAAGTTGCTTTTTCCAGGCGTAAATCTGGTTCGGGTGCACCTGATAGAGCTGCGCCAGATCGGCCACCGTCGCATGCTCCCGCAGCGTCCAGCGCGATCTTCGCCTTCAGCGCCGCGTCAACTCCTCCGTCTCGTCCTCTGCGTCATTCTCCGCTCAGTCGGTTGCGACGGAACGGCGCAAAATCCAATTAGTCAACCTCCGATTTTCGGGGTCCACTTCAGGCGATCCTATGAAGCTGCGGCCGTATGCACATACACGACGAAATCCAAATTGTAACGGTAGCCTGTAGAGCAGACTTATGCGGCGCGCACCATCGTTACCGCTTTGGCTGGGGAATGTCTCAGCTTCTTTCCGGCGACGACATTGATTTGAAAATGATGAACGGCGACGGCGCTCCTTGCTAAGTCGAGAGATTTGGTGGCCAATGACAGTTGGTGGCTGAGAACGCCGCGTGTTCAAAGTGTCAACATTGGGCGAGGCCACGATCGCAAGTTCGATTTTATCCATCAGAGCCGCAGCGTCTTCGACTAGTACCGGCACCATGTGATCGGCGCGACAAACTGCATGACGGTTGATGAGGCATCAATGCTGAGCGCGCGGTGGCGAGATCGCCCTAGGACACATCATCCTCAAGCAAATGTTCGAGGTCGGATCGACAGGCGACGGCGATCATCTTAAGCTTCCATTTTTCTCTACCATCTATGTCCGGTTGATGACGCCGCTGTCGCGAATCTGACAACGCGTCGCGGTTATTCCAGCGGGCATGCTGGCACGCTTGGTTTTTCGCTCCCGGTAAGCGAGCAAGCACCATGCTCCACGAGTGGCACGCCGATTGCTAAGAGCAAAGAGCCGCCGCGACCAAAGCCGGTCGTAGCGGCCCGGTCCCGGGAGTTCCGGATGAGACTTGTCTTATTGATCCAATGCTATGCTTATGCTGCTTATGCTTGGAAATACAGGAGCGGCGAACATCAATGTGGGACTCCTCGAACTTCACCGAGCCGGTCAACGCTTCAAGAGGAGGCACTGTTGACCTTCGGCACGATCGGACAGTCAGCCCGTTCATCCACGCCGCGCCATTACCAATGCTGACTATTCTGGACCGCTTTGGCAAGCCATCGGCGAGGGATGGATAAGATCCAAATGCACGGCTTCAAAAACCGTGAGCGTGGGTCGCTGGAGGTTGCTGGCCCGGAACATCGTCGCTTTTACTGTTGGGTGGTGCGGTGTGGCGTCGGCTGGGCAACGGTCTTGACCAGCTCGCGTCGCGCAAGCTGAACGATCGAACGGGCGTCCTCGATCCTCCTCGCCGAATTTCCCTTGAGATGATGCGCGGCGGTCCTACTCCGATCGCAAGCGCAAGGCTGGAGCCGTTCGGCTTTTTAAGTTTCAGGCATGGGAGCATCCATGAGAGCATCAGAGAGATCGGCGCCCCCGGAGCGATCCGTTCGAGTGCCCGAGGTGAGCGCGTGTGGATCGGTACCGTCAATGAATGAGGCAACTAGGCCGGGGCTCTTTTTTTGGTTCCGCCGATGTTTTAGCATGATTGTGGGTATCCTTATTAGCTTCGCCTGCATTGGATACATCATCTCGCAAATAGATCTCGCCGGTGTGCGCCACGCTGTGGCGGGATTTGAGTGGCCGTACCTGCTGTTTGGTCTAATTTCGTTTGCCTTTGGATATGCGTCGCGCGTTCTTCGTTGGACGGTTATGTTGCGCTCGACTGGCGCTCCAATTTCGATTAGTGCATGCGCCGGCGCGTTCATGGGATCTATGGCCTTGAATAATGTTCTTCCGGCGCGTCTGGGTGATGTGGTTCGAGCTTTAGTGTTTCCCGCGGCCTTAGGTGTAACGAGAGCCATCTCGACCGGAACCTTAGTGCTCGAGCGCTTGACCGACTTGCTTTCGGTTTTGTCGTTTTTGGCAGCAGGTCTCGCAGCTACTGACAAGGTGGAGCTTAGCACAGGTTTGAGAATGTCCGCACTTCTGCTAGCTGCCGGCGCGACAGTTGTGCTGATCACTATAGTTCTTTGGAGTAAAGTTTTCGCTGAGCGGCTTCAACGGCCGATGTTGCGAAGCTGTGGGCGCCGCGACAAAGCCATCCGGCCAGTACTGGAAGCGTTCGCTCTGTTGTTTTCATGCTTCGACGCAATGTCCAGGCCTACTGTGCTCGTAAATATATTTTTCCTTTCGGCATTGGCATGGGCCGGCGAGGTTGGCCTCTTTTGGTCGCTTCTGATTGGACTTGGCCTTCCGGCGAATGCGAGCTCTGGCGTGCTCGTTATGGCGATCGCGGCTCTAGGAACATTGATTCCCTTGTCTCCTGGGTATGTTGGGCCGTTTCATCTGGCCGCTTACGCGGCCGTATCATTTATTGGGGGGACCTCGGATCAGGCGGCTAGCTTTGCTGTTCTCGCTCACGCATCGGTTTGGCTTCCCACTTCCCTGATTGGAGGATTGGCAATCCTAATGAACCCTCGCCTTTTTAGGCTGCGAACGTAAGTCCCCGTAGATTATGTCATCCCAAAGAACCTGACCAAATGGTAGAAAACAGCAGTTATGACGTAGTAATCGTTGGTGGCGGATTTACCGGCCTAACTGCCGCGTATGATCTTACTAAGGCAGGTAGAAAAGTCGCCGTGCTAGAGGCCGACTCAAGGCCGGGCGGTCTCGCCGGAACCTTCGCATTTACGGATGGCGTCAGAATCGAGAAATTCTATCATCATTGGCACAACCACGATCTCAACGTCCCAGAACTTGTTCGGGAACTTGGGATGGACGGTGATGTCGTCACGTTGCCAACCAACACTGGTATGTTCTTCAATGGTCGCTTGTGGAGACTTTCGACCCCGTTAGATCTTCTTCGCTTTGATGCATTAAGCCTATTCGATCGCTGCCGGTTAGGCTGGTTGGTCTTCAAAGTACGACGCATAAAGGATTGGCGCGCTATAGAACATCTCAGCATTCGGGAATGGCTAGAGCCTCTCGTTGGGAAGCAAGTTTACAAGATTGTTTGGGAGCCGCTGATTACAGCAAAGTTTTCGATCTATGCGGATGCCGTAAACGCTGTCTGGATGTGGAAGAAGCTGGTTCTTCGAGGAAGCACGCGCAATGACAAAGGTGAGGAGGAACTTGCTTACTTTAAGGGTGGTTTTGGTCGTCTCGCCGAGGCACTTGTAAATGCGATAAGAATGGGGGGCGGAGAAGTGTACTTCGAGACTAAAGCGACTGATGCAGTCGTGAAAAATCAGACGATTTGTGCGATGAAGACTTCGCATGGAGAATTTGCCGCGCGACAGTATATTTTTACACCCGCATTTCCTATAATAGCGCGTATTCTTCAAAATTCGTCGGATCAAGACTGGTTGGCCAGCCTACAACAGGTGAATTACCTAGCAAATATTTGTTTGGTCCTCAGATTAAAACAGGGCCTATCGAACACGTATTGGTTGAACGTGAACGACCCAGGTTTCCCGTTCGTAGGCGTGATCGAGCACACGAATCTTGATGCTCCCGAACACTACAAGGACAGCCACGTCGCATTCCTCTCGCGCTACCTTGCCAAGGAAGATCCAGTCTGGTCGTACAGCGACCAACAGTACTTCGAATTTTCGCTTGCGCACCTCAAACGAATGTTCCCTAAGCTGGATCGCAGCTGGGTAATTGAGTACAACGTATGGCGCGCAGATTATGCGCAGCCCGTCACCGAGAGAGGGTATTCGCAATATGTACCTGGACGCAAGACGCCGTTCGACAATGCCCATATATCCACTATGGCGCAAATATACCCGGAGGACAGAGGGACGAATTACGCAATCAGAGAGGGACGCGAGATAGCAGCTGTGGTCGAGAGCCAACTTGCTGCCGAAGCGTGACGTCGCTCCTTGGAACTAAATAAGGAGCAGCGAACCAACCGCGCAGCGCCGGACCAAAGCCACTAGGATACTCGTTCAGCCGGACAAAGAAGCAGGCTATATGCGGAGGCTAAAGCTTGATTTCGTCCGCCCGAAAGTTGAGAGCATCCTCGACAATGGCGAGAGGTTCGCCACGCAAGATTAGATAAATATTGAGCAGATATTCTCCAACGATACCGAGCAGAAATGCATGCAGGCCTATCCCGAACAAGAGCAGCACGTAAACGCTGGCGAACACGCGCGGATAGTCCGGCTGAACGATCTTCTCGATGACGAAATACAGCCCGCCGATGATACTGATCAAGAGCGCAGCCGCTCCGACAAAGGAAGCAAGGCGCAACGGAGCCACCGAATGATTGATAACTGCGGCAAGCCCTAACTGGGTAATTCGCACGAGGTTGAATTTGCTTTGTCCGAGCGTGCGAGGATCCCGCTTGTAGGAAACGCCGATCTGCTCGAACCCGAGTCCGGCGATCATACCGCGAAGGTAAGGACTCGGCACATTCATTCTCGTCAGTGCGTTCGAGGACCGCGCGATCGATCAATCGGAAATCGCCTGCGTCCCTGGGAATGGGGTGCTCGCTCAACTTGTCGATTGTCCAGTAGCCAAGCCGCCGAAACATATTGATCGCGGCGCCTTCAGCTCGCACCCTGCGAATGCCGTATACAACCCGGTGGCCCGATCGCCACAAGTCAAAGAACTCGGCAAGAAGTTCGGGCGGATCCTGGAGGTCGGCATCGATCTGCATCACGGCGTCGCCGCGCGCATGCATATAGTTGGCGAGAATTGATCGTTGATACCCGACGTTCTTGCTGAAGCGAATGGCCCTTACGCGGGAATCCTTGCTCGCCAGCTGCGAGAGCTTCGTCCAAGTCAGATCATTTGAATGGTTATCGCTGAACACGAATTCAAGTGTGCAGAGCCCCGCCATTGTTTCGCCTAGACAGCAAAGTCGCTCGTACAGTGCATCGAGATTGTCGGCCTCATTGAGGACGGGGATGGCAATCGTGATCAACGGGAGGGGCGATTGTCGACCACTTTGAGTTTTGAAAGGAGCTTCCTGGGTCATGACTCGGCACTGCCCTGGATATTCAACGATCGCCCGGTACGCATCCCTGGCTCGACATCTCGCAGGAGCAATGATCGCGAAAACACATCTAGATTCTCGTGGCGCGCCATCGGCCGAGGCCCACCTGCAACTTGTCGAGGCAGCCGAAGGCTGCAATATGTGGGTGGCAAGATCGGAGACGCGGATCGGCTGCGCGTCGTTGAGGTTAAACGCCCAGTTGAGATCCGCATGCAGCAATTGGACATTGCGCTTACCTCGTCGGCGACGTGATGACACTCGCGCAATTGCGTTTTCCCTCGGACATCTCAAATTGTAGCTTGCGCGCAATTTGTCCGAGGAACATGTGATCGGTCGTCGGACGTCCTGTCCTTTGCCCAGTCGCCGCCGTGCCACGTTGCCGGCAGGTGCAGTGGCCAGCGCCACAGCGTGGCCCACATGCCTGCCGGGCGGAAAGGAAGAGTGACGGAAGGTCGAGGACACAACTTCAGCACAGGCCTTGCTCTTGCTATAGGGATCGCGGCCGCGAGCCGATCGCTTTCACGATAGGCCGAGATCGATTCACGGTTCTCGTAGCACCTACCGTAGGTGATATTGAGGACGGCCCGGACCGAGTTCACCTGCCGAAAGCTCTGCAACAAGTGCACCGTTCCCAGGACGTTGGTACGATAGGGTCGATCTGGATTGGCATAGGAATAGAGCACCAATGATTGTGCGGCCATGTGGATAACGATATCTGGCGTAGCGCTACGAAGCGTGCTGACCAAATGATCGTAGTTGGTCACGTCGTCCAGAATCGACGCCCTGCCGGTCCCTACGCGGGCAATTTCAAGGAGTCTGGGCGTTGCGGGCGGCGGAGCCAGCGCGTAGCCGCTCACCCGAGCGCCGAGATGTTGCAGCCAAAGGACGAGCCACGAGTCTTTGAAGCCCGTGTGTTCAGTGAGAAACATGCGCTTGCCCGACCGGAAGCCGCTCATTTCTCCCATACCTTCCACGGAGCCCTACTCTCAATCCAGAGGCTTTCGAGGAACCTCTTGTCGCGCAGAGTATCCATGGGTTGCCAGAAGCCGTGGTGCTGGTAGGCCGAAAGCTGTTGCTGTTCAGCCAAGGCCGCGAGCGGCTCGCGTTCCCAAACAGTGGAGTCATCCACCAGCAGGTCTATTACTTTCGGCGAGAGAACGAAGAAGCCACCATTGATCATCCCCCCGTCACCCCTGGGTTTTTCCCTAAAAGTCGCGACACGGTGATCAGCGCGAATTTCGATAGCGCCGAAACGGCCAGGCGGATAGGTAGCAGTTAGAGTGGCGAGCGTACCCTGGCGACGGTGAAAGGCGATCAATGCGATGATGTCGATGTCTCCCACACCATCGCCGTAGGTGAAACAGAAGGCGTCATCATCGGTCAGGTAATTAGCAACTCGCTTGAGCCGACCACCAGTCATGGTCTTCTCCCCGGTATCGACCAGCGTCACCTTCCAAGGTTCGGCATGGTGCCTGTGAACCTCCATGCGGTTATTTGTCATGTCGAAGGTGACATCTGACACGTGCAGGAACTGGTTTGCGAAGTATTCCTTGATCAGATAGCCCTTGTAGCCGCAGCAGATGACGAAATCGTTTATGCCATAGTGCGAGTAGATTTTAAGGATGTGCCACAGAATCGGCTTGCCGCCGATCTCGATCATGGGCTTGGGCCGAAGGTGGGTTTCCTCGGAGATTTGGGTTCCAAGCCCACCCGCGAGGATCACAGCTTTCACCATCGGCTCCATTTCTGGCTATCCGGCCGTTGGTATCTGGCTTCACGGCAGGATTGCTCCGCTACCGCGGCGGGGCGTACGGGCTTGAGCAGAAACTGGGTGTAAGCATTCGGATAATCCCCGTCGTTGGGAGTTTCGAACGTAGCGGCGACGACGTAGTCCGCCTGCCCAGCTCCAAAGGAGGCCATGATACTGGCATGATCAAGATGACGCGGGCCATCCGGCTCGATCAGTACCCACGCTTTGACCAGATCGACGCAATTCTCAAGTCCGAGTGCTTCCACCGCGGCTGCGTTACTGCCGGGATATCCCCGCCATGGTAGACCGAACCAACCCTCCCGGGTTAGGTTACCGCGAAAAAAAATTGTCCCGGTCAGCCATGGTAGTCCGAGCGCCCGCGTCTCAAGCACATACAACAGGCCGGGCCAGCGGCCAGAAAGATCGACCATCGGCATACTGACTTCAAGGCCGGCGGCACGAGCCTGGGCTCTGGCCGTGGCCAGATAGTCGTGGTAGGATTGCGGAAGTATCAATTTGCCACCACCTGGCAGGGATGTGACAGCCGTATAAGCGCGAAGATCTTTCACCTGACGGAACGGCTTGAGCATGGCATCATTGACGATCGATGCAGCGAGCAGCTGTGCCAAGACTGTCAGGGGCAGTAGGGCGGCGAAGCTGCGTCCCTGTTGCCCAAGAGGGCTCAGGAAGGCAACGACAGCGAGCATCCAGAACAAGGCGGCTTGCGAACCGCCGATCCAGTAGTTGGCATTGGTGCCCAATGCGAACAGGTGCGGCAGGACCAAAAAGGTTAGCCCTAGAGCGAGGCTTGTGGGAGCTTGGACGCGCAGAACCAATCCCTCACGATAGAACATCGCGCCAAGGCATGTGAAGGCCGGCACTAGGAATAGGGTCGAGGGCTCGATGCTGATCGGATGGATCCCCAGCAGCGCAATTGCTATTGTTACGATCAACAGCGCAGCGAGCGCCAGCGATGGGAGCAACTTGTGCGTAGACCCCATGAGAATGCTGAGCAGAAGGGCAATCGCCATTAACACAGCGATAGCCAGTTGCGAGCGACTGGTGACGAGCCAGTTGATCCTAAACATGAGAGATAACTCGTGCCCGGCGCCGAACAGGACTTCCATCTCAGCGCTCTTGACCATACGGGTCACCAGCCCGGTGATGCCGCCGTCGATCAAGTAGGCGGTAACGATCAGTAGAGCGAGAGCGATCAGCGCCGCGCCAAGCATGGGCAGCAACGACTTTCGGCGCAAGACGACGACATTGAGTATAACGACGAGGGCAATACCCGCAGCGGTGGTCGGTTTGGCCATGAAGCAGAACCAGCCGCCAACGCCGACCAGGACCCACCCCAAGACCTGGCCGATCCGCCCTGGCCGGTCGGCTAGCAGCAAGCCGATCATCACCATCAAGAGCGATTGAAAGTTCAGTGTGTTGTAGTTGGGGGTGAGCAGCCAGTCGTTAGAGACCACCAACGCCAGGCTGGCTATCCCTGCCGATAGCACCGCCGTCTGCCGCCAGCCCACTGTCCAGAGGCGCCGGATCATAAGAAAGGCCAGAATCCAGCCTAGCGCCATAGTGAACGTGACGTTCGCCATGCGAAGCACTGCGATGTCGCCGCCCACCCATCGATATGGCCAGTGATAGACGAAGCCAAAAAGGGACGGCGGCATATTGATTGTGTAGGCGAATGGGTTCGCGATGGAGTTGAGGTACCAACCTTCGTGGCTGAGCTCGAGACCGTAACTGCTGTAGTATAGTAGCCAAGCGAGAAGGATTGCCGTAGTCACGGCGGACAGAACCAGCAAAGTCCGATCCAGCAAGACTGCCGTCCTTCTATTGGCAAAGCGGTCTCTTGGCATGGGCGCCTTCCTGCTAGCCACTTAGAGCAAGCTCATTGCTATTAAGCCTCAAGGAGCTTTTAACTGACCTGAGCCCCGTTATCTCCCCCAGGATTGGTAGAGTCCATCACCTCGGAGCGGGATGAACATGAAGCCGAGCCTGTTCACCGAAGAGCAAATCATCGGGATTACGGGAACAGGAATGGGGCGAAGACGGCTGACGTGCGCCGAAAACACGCGATCAGCGGGGCGGGCTGGAAGCGTCCGATGCCAAGCGACCAAAGGCGCGGGGACGACGAGAACACGAAGATGAAGAAGTTGCTGGCGGAGACGATGCTCGACAACTCCATGCTCACGACGGTCGTACAAAAAATGTGGCGGGCCGCCGAACATGAGGCCGTCGCTCGCCTTCTCTGCGATCGCTGTCCGGATATCCGGCGTCCAGTGAACTGCGGAAATCTCGGTTGCTCACGCACTCAACAACCATCGGAGCATCAAGCACAAACTTGCGACTAAACTCGCCGTCACCGTGGGCGATCCAATCCGGAGTCGATTCGCTCGATCCGTTGTAATACGTCTTCACACTCGCGACAAAAGCGCTAACGAAGAGCGCCGATTTGGAAAGCACAAGAAGGACAGTTTAGTGAAGCGCAGCGCCAGATTTCGGACCAATTGACTATTGGATTTCGCGCCGTTCCGTCGCAACAGACGGAGCGAGGAGAAAGACGCAGAGGACGAGACGGAAGATTAACGCGGCGCTGAAGAAGATAGCGCTGGAAGGACTACGGGAGCGGGCGATGGTAGCCGATCTGGCACGGCGTGATCAGGTGCATCCGGAACCAGATTTACGCCTGGAAGAAGCAACTGCTCGAGAAAGGGGGCAAAAGGCATTTGAAAACTGCCAGGGTGAGGCGGCGGATGGAGCGCGAGGCACGAGATCGAGAAGCTACATGTCAACATTGGGCAGTTGATTATCAAGCGAAACTTTTCTGGCGAGAGGTCCGGAAGATGAGAGCCCCGGACCGTCGTGCGCTCATTGACCGCAATGATTGCGACCTGTCGGCTCGCTGGCAGTGCCAGCTGCTCGGCGTTGCGCGGTCGGGCGTCTACGCCTCCCCCAACGACGATGACGGTCTGGCTCTGATGCGCCGGATCGCGCCCCGCCTCGGAGGAGCCGGGGCCGTTGACGGGCTGCTACGATCGGTCGCCATTGCGGCGGGAGAAGAACAAGTGCGCGGCGAATTCTTGGCCTTTGGGGCTAAGACAAACCTTCGTGGACCTCCGGCCCGCTCTCGCCTACTCGCTCGCGCTTGATTTCGTTCGCTCTGCCTCTGGCGTATGAACGTATGAACCGCGCCAGATTGGTCAGAGGCTCCTATTCCTGAGAGGATGGAGCGATGACGAAGCGAACCCTACCCCATTTACCTGAGGTCCCGCCCGCGCGGTCCGGATGGTTTTGGACCAGGGCGAGCACGGCTCGCAGTACGCGGCGATCCGCTCGATTGCCCCGAAGATCGGCTGCTCGGACAAGACGCTTCCCATTGGGTCCGGCAGGCTGAGCGTGACCCAGTCCTGCGCGCCGGCCCGACCATGGACGTGAGCGCATCAAGGCGATCGAGCGCGAGAAGCGCGAGCTACGCCAGGCCAACGAGACCCTGCTGAAGGCAAGCGCCTATTTTGCCCAGACGGAGCTCGAGCGCCGGTCCAAGATAGGATCGCCTTCATAGACGGGCATCGTGCCGTCTACGGGGTTCGAGCCGATTTGCGGTGTGCTGCCGATCGCCCCGTCAAGGTATCACGCCCATGTCGCGCGGCGGGCCGATCCCAGCAAGGTACCGGCACGGGCTCAGCGTGACGCGGCGCTCCAGGCCGAGATCCGGCGTGTGTTCGATCAAACTTTCGCGTCCAGGGCGTGCGCAGAATCGGGCGGCAACTCGGCCCGGAAGGCGTTGCAGTCGCCGGCTGCACCATGGCGCGGCGGCCTTGTACCCCGCCGCGACGAAGGCTCGCGCCTCCTCACCAGTACCCGGTTGCCCTTGCCGGGCCAGTAATAGCCGCCGCTGCTGTAAGCGGGCACGCGATCCAGGACGCAGCTCCCGAGATAGCGGTTCAGCGGCAGTCCGGGGCTGCGCGTCGACAGATCCCGGAGGGCGATGTCGATGGCGGAAAGAGCCCGCATGACGACGCCCACACGCCCGATCAACAGCGTTTCTTGGTAGAGCTCGCGCCAAATCCCTTCGATGCGGGTGGACTCTTCGCCGATCAGCCGCGGCGCCAGAATCTCCCGCACCGCATCGGCGAGGAGCGTACCGGCATTGTTCACCGCATAGCTGTAGCCGAGGCCCTGCTTCCCGCACTCGCCGGTGATGCGGACAAGGCAGTATTCGTCCGCCTTCACGGTGCGCGTGGAGAAATCGATGGGATTCGAAGGGGGACCCTGCTAGGCATACATCGACACTGACAACCTTGGTCATGGGACGACTTCAACGAAGTCTTTTGTACTTATTTCTCGTGTGACTGTTTTTTGTCCTTGTTTGCGGGCGCTAAATATTTGGGATGAAGCTACCGAAAGGACCGGGCGGATGGCGGCGGCGCTGTGCGTATACTGCGCGGCAGTGCTACGCCAAATATGAGAAACCCGCCGCGCAGACGAAGAACGCTTTCATCCTGCTTCCTCTCTTCTGGCTTGTCGCACAAAACGGGCGAAGGAAAAGAAAGTTCGCAGGCAATGACGCCTAGCGTTCGGCCGGCACGTCCGCCGCGCCGAGCGCGGCCAAGATCGCGTCGGTGAGCGCGCCATAGTCGGCGGAATCCGCTGGCGTGACTGACAGATCGCCGACGCGCTGCTGCCAGTCGGCGGCTGCCGTGCTCATCGGCGCGGGCAAGCCCAGCTCGGTTGCCGTCACCGCCACTTCGCGCATCTCGGCGGCGCGGCGAACGCCATGGGTCGCAACCCGCTCCATCATGTGGCCGATGCGCTTCTTCCAGTAGAAGCCGGGAAAGCTGGCATCGAGAGAAGCGATGACGAGATCGTCGACACCGGCCTTGCGGCCGGCCAGCACGCATTCGATCACCAGCGCCTCTAGCCCCTTGACCATGATCGAGCGCGTCATTTTGATCGCCGCGGCGCGGCCGACCTCGCCGGGTTCGAGCCGCACCACCATGTCGAGGCTTTCAAGGACCTGCCGACCGGCCTCGCCGTGCGGGCCGGCGACGATCAGCGGCGTCCTGTGGAGGCCGGGATGCACCGGCGCCATCACCGCCACGTCGACATAGCGCCCGCCGGCCTTATCGATCAGGTGGGCGGATTTGCGCTTAGTTCCGGGCGAACAGGAATTGCAGTCGAAAAACAGTGCGCCCCGCCTGATCACGGTTGCCGCGTCGGTCGCGGCGGCCAGCGCTTGGTCGGCGATCACCGTCGAGAATATTGCCTCCGCGCCGTTGATCGCGTCCGCAAGCGTCGCGCGGCCGGCAACGCCGGCACGCCGGTAGTCCGACCACTTGCCATTGCGCACTTCGGCATAGGCGGCATCGGTCTTGATGTCATAGGCGGCGATCCGCGCCGCCACACCGGCGCCGCGCCACCCCTGTGCGAATGCCGAAGCGGCTTCGCCGAAGCCGATGAAGGCGAGGCGCAAACGGTTTCCTGCGTCGTCGTCAGTTTCGCCTGCCATGACGTCCAGGTCTCTCCTCTGTCTGCAACGCCTTAAGCTACGCTTTCGTCCTTGAAGGAAAAGCGCCGGGCGCGCAGCGTCCACGCTTCTCTCTGGCATGGCGTGTCGTTCGCACGCCTCGAACCCGCTGCCTAGGGTAAATCGGGCAAGTGAACACCGCTTTTCCTTCCGATTTGCGCAGGAGCGCCAGGTAGACGCAGTTCGCGTTTCCGGAGAGAACGAACCAAGTCGGGGCACGGTTCAACTTTCTCTGCGCGGTGGTTAACTCGGATCGACACGACCGAGGTACTCCGCCTTGCTGGGCCTCAGATGATCGACACAAAGCTGTCCGAGCACCCAATTGTCGCACCCCTTCAGCATCTCGATCATCATTCGATGGTGCGCGCTCGAGATTGCGAGCTGCTCGGGCATTGCCATCACCAACGCCCGCACCGGCAGGGTGAGCCGCATATACTGCTCTATCGTGCCGACGAGATACTGGTTGCCGCACGCGCCGAACATGGTCAGGTGAAAGCGATCGTTCGCCTCGTGCGCACCGCGCAGGTTGCCGTCATGGATGTGTTGTTCGAAGGTTTCCTGGATTGCAGTAAGTTCGTCGATCAGCGCCGCCGGCGCGGGCAGCGGAATCCACAGCGCCGCCTGGCGCTGGATGAGTTCGCGAACTGCGTAGATTTGCCTAACTTCCTCCACTGACAACGAACGCACCGTTGCGCCCTTGTTACGTTCGCGCACAACGATGCCCATAGCTTCCAGCTGGACGAGGGCCTGACGCACGAAGTGGCGGGTGACCGGAAAACGCGCCAGGAGCATTTCCTCGGTCAGCCGCGTGCCCGGCTCCAAGCGCCCGAAGATGATGTCCTCCTCAAGCGCCTTGACAATGGGCATTTCGCGAAATGCGGTCGTTGCCGTTCGGTCGAGCAGTTCGAAATCATCGACGTTATTCACGGGAGCGATCTCCTGTGCTGGTGGCGGATGCATGCCGCGCCTGCCGGCTGCTTCGGCCGGCCACGTCGTATGCCGTCTCGACCAACGGCTGAGTATTCAGGTTGTCCGCAAAACTCGTTTCGAAATGCCTGCCCGCAGCGAGCTCGTCCAAAAAGTGGCAGACGGTGCATCCCGACCTGTAATCTTTGATTGCCAGATATTATCTTCCGTTCGTCGAAGGCGCCCCGCGCGTATTTGAGAGTCATCGCGCCAACTCCTGCGGACAATCGACTTTGTCCGTGATCGCGAGCACTATGCAATTCGCTCGCTGCTCTCGTAGCGGGTACAGGCGATCATGCTCCCTTCGATCGAGACACGCAGGTTCCTGGAGACCTTGCCAATTCCGCTGATCGAGGTTGGCAACCTGCCGCGAAAGCCTATCGACTTTGCCGTCGACCATTCCGATTTCGAGGCTGACTGTCTTGCCAACAGGCGTCTGTTCGACGTCGGGCGACACAGGATTGCGAACATCTGCGGCTACGCGCGTCGTACTTCGAACGCGCACGACCATTTGAACGGATATTGCCGAGCTTTGCAAAAAGCCGGCCTGGAGAGCTGGCAGGTGCAGGTCGAACATTCGATCGACGCTAGCTTGAATGGCGTTGATCATCTTTTGTGGTCGGCTCGCGATTGGTGACGATCTCGTCATCAGCGGTAAGATCTGGGCCGCCGCCATCGTGCTGAAGCTCCTCGATATCGGCTGACGCATTTGAGGTCGAGCTCGCATACTATCTGTCCGCTACTATTCGCGCTGCTGCGCGTGAGGCGGCACCCGATCCGGCTGTCATGCGGCTGACGAAATCAGCCAGGCGGTGGTTCAAGTTACCCATCCAGCTTATTGCCAACGCCACTGCATAGGCGCTTGCTCAGGCGCTCTGGAATGCGACCTCCGCGATACCTTCGATAGGGCCGGTGGCGACGACAATGCGATCTTCCAGCATTGTCCAGCAAGGTTGCCCGTCATCTGCTTGCGATTCCACGCGTTTCAGCGGCTGCCCGTTCAGTGTGACACGCAGTGGAATGGCAGGAGGACGGAACTTCGATACGATAGCGCCGGGCGGTGAGCACGCCCTTGTGCCGGCCGGATATTGCGCCGATTTCTAGTTTGAAGGAATTCCGCGCAGCAAGAGCGGAGATGGCGAACCGCTGTTTGGAGTGCTCGCCCTCCTCGTAGCGATAAGTTTCCCGATCATCGTCATAGAGCGTAAACGTACCCTCTTTGTTGCCAGGCACGGCGAGAAGCGTGAGCTGTTCATCGCTCTGGCTCGGGATCGTATCGGAGTTCTGACGCAGCGGAATGACAGTTCCCGTTCTCACAAATAGTGGGTCCTTGCCCAGCGGCGCCTCGACCGTGATGGTGGTCGGACCCTGCCAGACCTGGTGCGTCCAGTAGTGCATCCATTGGCCCTCCGGCAGATACACATCGCGCTGGCGCGCCCCTTTCGTAGACCGGCGCCACGAGCAGGTCCGGCCCCCACAGAAATTCGTTCCAGATTTTCCTCGCGATGATATCGTCGGGATAGGCGAGCACTAATGCGCGCAGCATCGGCAGCCCAGTGCGGTGCGCCTCGGCCATAAGCGTGTAGTTGTATGGAAACATCGCGGAGCGGAGCTTGATCAGCGGGACGAAGCGGGCCTCATTCTCCGGGCCGAAGCCCCACGGCAGCCGGCAGCGCCAATTGGTGCCGTGCGAGCGCATGATTGGAGTGAAAGTGGCGAGAAACGCCCAGCGGATGAAGAGCTCATCGGTCAATTCCCCGGTTGCATAGAACCCGCCGATGTCGGTCTCCGCGAACAGAATGCCAGACATGCACATCTGCAGGAGCCAGACGGTCTGGATCTTCATCAACCGCCAGCTGCTCCAATAGTCACCCTGGTTGACGCCGGTGGCATACGCCTGCATGCCGGGGAACGCGGTACGGTTCAGGAAGTAGACCCTTTGGTCGGGATAGTCGCGGCGCTGACGTTCGTAGAATGCCTTTGCTCGAAGCAGGCTCCAGACGTTGTCGTGCTCGTCACGGAAATCATCCGTGAACTTGGTCTTGTCCTTGATCGTGTACGACTGGTCGGCGGATGTTCCATCCCCGACGTCGCAATATTCGGTACCGTCCAGCCACCATCCCGACCAGCCATCGTCGAGCAGCCCACGATAGTCCTGCCACAGCTTCTCGTTTTCCGCCTCGTCGGAGAAATCGCCTACCCAATAGCCATGAACGATTGGCCGGAAGCCGCGGTCGCATAGCTTTCGAACGTCCGCCGCCCCGTTCGGCAAAAGCTTGGGATTGTACGTCTTGTAATCTCCGCGCTTGTGCCAGCCCTGATAATTGTCGAGATAGCCGGTGTGAAAGTCGCCCCGGCTGTACCCGATGCCGGGGGCCACTCCATAAGTGGTCAGCAGGACGAACCCGTCCACCGGGATTTTCTTCTCGCGGAAATAGGTGGTCACGAAATCGAGTTCGGCTGGCCCCATCCACGAACGGGTCCCCTGCTCGTAGCCGAGCGCCCATGCCGGGTGCATGGGCGGCAGCCCGGTGAGCTTGACGTAATTGCATAGCGCCTCGGCAGGACTCGGGCCATCTATGAAATAGAAGGTGCGGATGTTCTTTCCCGAGACGACGCAGCGGTCGCGGAGATCGACAGTCATCGGGAAGCTCGAAGTCGAACAGCAGGCCGAATCCCTCGCCGGACAGCAGCCAGGGGAAAAAGTTGTTGCCCTGCCCAGTGTAGCGGTGATGGATGCGATACTCGTGTCCCCAGCGGCTGAGGTCGATGTCCATCAGCTCGTCGAATTCGTCCCGAGCCTTGCGACGCCACGCGCTGTTGCCGCCAAGGCCGTAGGCTGGGAATCCGCGGTCGATCGCAATCGTGGCCCCGCCTGTCCATACGCCCACCAGTTCCGCCACCGGGCGCCCGGGTGCGCCCTTTCTGAAGATACGAACCACGTCGCCGGTCAACTCGGCGCGAAGCGTCGCGGTTTCGACGCGGTCGCGGCGGCCGGCGTCGCCGGTCTGCGCGGGTGCTGCGGCGGGCTGCGGCACCAGAAAGGAAGCTTTGGAACGGGTGTATGCGTTGTGGCAGTCGATGGCGACGACATTATCGCCGATCGCGCGCAAGCTCAGGAAATCATCGGTCATAAATTGCCTCGGGAAGTGATGCAAAGGGAGACGGGCACTAGCAGGCTGTTGAAAAAGAGAACGACGTTCCCGGTTTGATTCCGGTGCGATCACATCGGATTCCGATGCGCCCCAGTGAACAAACGACTTTTTCAACACCCCTGATAGACTAATTCTTGAAGTACCACTGTTCGGGCCGCGCGCCGGCAGGGCTTTCGATCACGGTACCGTTGATCTGCCGATCCGGAATATTGCGCATGTTGTTCTTGACGACGCGCACGCCCTGGATCGCTGGGGATAGGCCAACGGTGCCAATTGCCCACTGGTTCTCGAGCACGATCTGCCAGATCTCGCGGCCGATCTCCAGGCGTTTGTCCGGCGGAACCTGCATCCCGGCCTGGTATAGCGCTTCCATCCTCGCCATATCCGGAGGCGGTGGCAAACCCTCCTTGCCCCGGCTTGCAACATAGCGGCCGTATTCGGGGCCGGCGCAGGAATAGGACGCGACCGGCCACAATTCGGTGTGATATCCGAAGATGTTCTCGGCGCCCCATGTCGTGTCGATGGTCAACTCGACCAGATTGGCGCGGCGCCGGGCATAGCTGGCGTTGCGCTCCATCTGCACCACTTTGATCTCGATTCCGAGGTTCTTGTAGTTCTCGGCGATCATCTCGCCCAAGGCGGTGTAATCCATAAACGAGAGATAGGTGAGCAGCTCAAACGACACTCGCTTGCCGCTGCTCGGATATAGGCGGTAGCCCTCGCTGTCGCGCTTGGTCAGCCCGGCCTGGTCGAGCAGCGCGTTGGCCTTGTCCGGCTCGTAGCTCGACCATTTGACCCGCCAGATCGAGTCAGGACCGGGGCTGAAGATCGTCCCTTCCTCAGGCGCGATCGATCCCGGAGTTCCGAGGCCCAGGAACAGCACCTCGTTGATAGCGTCGCGCTTGATGCCGAGCGACAACGCACGGCGGAAGTTTACGTCCGCAAGCAGCTTGCCCTTCTCCGCATCCGCCGTGTAGGATGTGTTTACGCACACGTAGGCTTCGCCGCCTACGCGCGACGTATCGAGGTGGACCTTGTAGTTGCCCTTCTCCTGATTCTCCAACAGCACCGGCAGCTTAGTAAGGTCGATGTGGCGCTCCATCGAGTCGTATTGGCCGGCGATCGCCCGCAAATTGATGACCTCGAGGTTCTCGGCCTTCGTAAATACGACGCGGTCGATGTAGGGCAGCTGGTTGCCGGCCTCGTCCATCCAGATCGAATATGGGTTGCGCTCATACTCCCAAACATCGCCCGTGATCGGCTTCACCAGCTTCCATGCGGCCATGGTGGGCAGATCGACATTGCGGTAGCCGTTCGACCGAGCGAGGAAGAAGGTTACCCAATTATCGAAGCCGCCGGCCTTCGCCATCTTGTCGACCGCTTCCTGCCCCGCGTATTTCGGAAGGAACTGTGCTAGATAGTGCTTCGGCGCAAAGCCGCCTTGGCCAAACATGCCAAAGCCAGCAAAACCGCCCAGCCCCCCGATCGACGCCAGCTTGATGGGCAGCAAGTAGTAAGGATTCTCCGAGACGTAGCGGATCGTGTAATCGTCGACCTTTTCCACGCGAACCGGCTTGCCGGCGACGAGAAGCCCTCGCACCGGGCTCGGATTGATTGCTCGATTCGACGCGATGTCGTCGTACCAGAACACGAAATCGTCTGCCGTGAACGGAACGCCGTCCGACCAGTGGATGCCTTTGCGGAGATGGACTGTTGTCGTCCTGCCGTCATCGCTCATCTCGTAGCTCTTGGCGATGTTAGGCACGAGCTCCGTCTCGTTGTAGCTCCAGAAGAACAGCCGGTCGTGCGCCAGTGCGCGCCTGGCATTCACCTCATCAGTCGGCCCAAGGAACCCGCGGCGCCAAGTGCCGCCATATTTGCCGATTTCGTGAATCGGCCGAAGCACGAGCGGCTCGGGCCCGACACGCTTCTCGACGGGCGGCAATTTGCCGGCCTTGACCAGCTGGGCGAGGTCCGGCGCCTCGTTGTATTTTGACGGCACGAAATCCTTGAGGATCGTGACACCCTCAAGCTTGCCGATCAGGGACCGGTCCTGGGCCGTGGCTGGCACGGCCAACAGGATCGCCGCAAACGATGTGAGCAGTAGTCGTTTCAACATTTCCCCCAGGGCATACGCATTGCAAGATGTGGACTGGCTGCAGGTCAGCTTGAGCTGGGCAACACATATCAACCCGGCCAGAATTGTCAATAATCTTTGTAGTTTTGCCATCCATCGCAGCTTGGTGGTGCGCTGCCTCTGTAAACCATGCAAGCGGTGTAAATCGTCACGAAGCGGAAAATAGAGGATATTTCTTTGGTAGTTTTGACTAAATTGCCCGCTATGATTTTCGGCGCAAGTCGCATGGCCTACAGGTCCACAGCAGCCAGTACTCACGCCATAGGACCGCGCACTCCAAATTATCAATAATTTGTAGTGGCGGTGGTTGACTCTGGGACGGTGCCGTCGATAGTAGTTGGCGAAGGTCCGTCGCGTAGGCGGGCGCGCGCCGAGGGGGCGATGAGACAATGCTTTCCTATTTAGTCCAGCGCCTGCTCATGGCGGTAGGGACGCTGATAGTCGTCTCCATCGTCGCGTTCACGATTATCCAGATGCCGCCGGGCGACTACGTCGATGCCTACAAGGGCCTTCTAGAGTCCATGGGCGAGATCGTCACCGAGGACCGCGCGTATGCTCTGCGGCTGCAATACGGCCTTTTCGATCCAATGTATGTGCAGTACCTGCGCTGGTTGGGCGGCATCCTGACGGGCAATTTCGGGCTGTCGATGGAGTACAACCGGCCGGTCGCGCAGGTGATCGGCGATAGACTGTGGCTCACCGTCATCGTCGCCCTGGCCTCGGTCGCCTTCGTCTGGCTGATGGCGCTGCCGATCGGCATCTACTCGGCTGTTCGCCAGTACTCGTTCGCCGATTATGCCTTCACGTTCATCGGATTCCTCGGCCTAGCGATACCACACTTCCTGCTGGCGCTGATCGTCATGTATTGCTCATTTCGCTATTTCGATGCCAACGTTGGAGGCCTGTTCTCCACCGAATACGTCGAAGCGCCGTGGAGTATCGCGCGGGTAATCGACTTGCTCGGCAATATCTGGATTCCGGCGCTCATCCTCGGCACATCGGGAACCGCCGCGCTGATTAGGGTCATGCGCGCGAACCTGCTGGACGAACTGCGCAAGCCCTACGTGGTCGCGGCGCGTGCGCGCGGCCTGTCCGAATGGCAACTGATCCTCAAGTATCCCGTGCGGGTGGCGCTCAATCCGTTCGCCTCGACGGTTGGCTATATCCTTCCCTACATCGTCTCGGGCAGCATCATCGTTTCGGTGGTACTGAGCCTGCCCACGGTCGGGCCGCTACTGCTGCGCGCATTGCTCGCCCAGGATATGTATCTCGCCGGCACGATCATCATGCTGCTCGGCGTCATGACTGTCATCGGCACCCTCATTTCGGATCTGCTGCTCGCCTGGATCGATCCGCGCATCCGCCTCGTGGGGCAGAAATGACCGTGCAGTCCGAAGCCGCCACCGTAGCGGATATCGGCGGCGCGGCCGTCAAGAGTGAGCGCATCGAGATCGCCACTCCGCGGCAATTGATGTGGTTGCGATTCCGCAAGCACAAGCTTGCGGTCGCATCGGCCGTCGTTCTGCTGGGTTTTTACCTGATCGCGCTCATCGCTCCTTTCCTCGCCACGGCCGAGCCCAACAAATCGGAAGCGCAGCGCTCGCTGATGCCGCCGGTGACCGTCCACTGGTTCGACGACGGCCAGTTCGCGCCACACGTGTTCAAGATGGTCGGCAAACGCGACCCCAAGACATTCAGGCGCGTCTACGTCGAGGACCCGACGCAGAAGTTCCCGCTGCACCTGTTTGGGCGGGGTTTCGAATACAAACTGTTCTGGTTGATCCCGACCGACATTCATCTGCTCGGACTGGAAAACGCCCCCATCGACGAAAACCTTTTCCTGCTCGGCACCGACGTGCAGGGCCGCGATGTCTTCTCGCGGCTTCTTTTCGCCACCCAGGTTTCCATGTCGATCGGTTTGGTCGGGGTATCCATCAGCCTATTTCTTGGCATTGTCCTTGGCGGCATATCGGGCTTCTTTGGCGGCCTCGTCGACACCGCGATTCAGAGGGTTATCGAGATTCTGCGCTCGATACCGACGATCCCATTGTGGATGGGACTGGCCGCAGCGCTGCCGCAGGGCTGGTCCGCGGTCCAGATCTATTTCGCGATTAGCATCATCATATCTATCTTCGGCTGGACCGAGTTGGCCCGTGTCGTGCGCGGAAGATTTCTTGCCCTGCGCCAAGAAGATTTCGTGATGGCCGCCCGCCTTTGCGGGGCAAGCCTGCCGCGCACGATCTTCCGCCACATGCTGCCTTCCTTCTTGAGCCACATCATCGCCGCGAGCACGCTCGCAATTCCGGAAATGATCATCGCCGAGACTGCATTGAGCTTCCTGGGGTTAGGATTAGCGCCGCCGGCGGTAAGCTACGGCGTTATGCTCCAGGCGGCCCAGAACGTACAGACGATCGCGACCACGCCGTGGCTCATGGTGCCCGCTATACCAATCACCATCGCGGTGCTAGCATTCAATTTTCTCGGTGACGGGCTCCGCGACGCCGCCGATCCGTATTCGCAATAGGCTCGCAAACTAATGACTCCGGATCCTTCTCTTCTCCTGTCGGTTCGCGAACTGAGGACGCATTTTCTGCTCGACGAAGGGCTGGTCGTCGCGGTCGACGGCGCGAGCTTCGATGTGCACGCCGGGCGCACACTCGGCATTGTCGGGGAGAGCGGCTGCGGCAAATCGGTGACCGCCCGTTCGATCCTCGGCATTCTCGACCGTCCGGGCAAGATTGCCGGCGGTGAGGTTCGCTTCCGCCGCCGGGCGAACGGAAACGGAGAGGAGGAGTGGGTAGATCTTGCCAAACTTGCGCCCGACGGCGCCGAGATGCGCAAGGTGCGCGGCGGCGAGATCGCGCTGGTCTTCCAGGAACCGATGTCGTCGTTCAGCCCGGTGCACACCGTCGGCGCGCAGTTGATGGAGGCCATCCGGATCCATCGCCATGCCTCCAAGACCGCGGCGCGGCGCATCGGAATCGAGCTGCTGCGTCAGGTCGGCATACCTGACCCCGGCGGTCGCATCGACGCCTATTCCCTGCAGCTCAGCGGCGGACTGCGTCAGCGCGCGATGATCGCCACAGCGCTGGCGGGCAACCCCCGGCTGCTCGTCGCCGACGAGCCGACGACGGCGCTTGACGTCACTACGCAAGCGCAGATCCTCGACCTGCTGCGCAACCTTCAAAGGCGCAACGGAATGGCGATCATGTTGATCACACACGATCTCGGCGTCATTGCGGAGATGGCCGATGAGGTGGTTGTGATGTACCTCGGCTGGGTCGTGGAAAGTGCTCCCGTCGACGAGATTTTTTATGGGGCCAAGCATCCGTATACGCGGACGCTGATCAAGGCGATCCCGAGCATCTCGGCTCCGCCGGGCGAAAAACTTGCCACGATCGCCGGAAGTGTTCCCCATCCGGGCAACCGACCGACCGGCTGCCCATTCCATCCACGCTGCCCGTCATTTATTCCCGGCACATGCGACCGCAAGGTGCCCAATCAAACCGAAGTTTCGCCGGGTCACGCAGTCCGCTGCTTCCTCTACGGCAACACGGAAACAACGACATGAACGTCGCCGCTGCCAGACCCGCCTGTCGCCTGCTGGAAGTCAGGGGACTTAGCAAGCACTTTTCCATCCACGCCGGCTTCTCGCGCCGGGTCGTCGGCACATTCATGGCGGTGGACGACGTCAGCTTCCACATCGATGATGGCGAGACGCTGGCTCTCGTCGGCGAGAGCGGCTGCGGCAAGACGACCACGGCGAGATGCGTTTTGCGCGCCATCGAGCCGACCGCCGGCGAGATGCATTTTCGCATCCCCGATGGAACGCGTGCAGACATCGCCGCGTTGTCGGCACGTGAGTTGCGCCAGCTCAGGCGCCATATTCAGATGATCTTTCAGGATCCGTTCTCCTCGCTGAACCCGCGCATGACGCTGTTCGACATTGTCGGGGAACCGCTTCTGAACTACGGCATGCAATCGCGCTCGTTGCGCAAGGAGCGCGTGGCTGAATTGCTTGGCCTTGTCGGTCTGCGTCCGGAATACATGTCGCGTTTCCCGCACGCATTCAGCGGCGGTCAGAGGCAGCGCATAGGAATTGCCCGGGCGCTGGCGCTCAATCCGCGGCTGGTGGTTGCCGACGAGGCGGTATCGGCGCTCGATGTTTCCGTTCAGGCGCAAGTCCTCAACTTGATGATGGAGTTGCGCGAGAAGTTCGGTCTCGCCTATCTCTTCGTCGCGCACGACCTCAGCGTCGTCAAGCATTTCAGCCACTGGGTGGCCGTCATGTATCTCGGCCGCATCGTTGAAACCGGGCCGACCGAGGCGCTGTTTGCGCGGCCGCGGCATCCATATACCGAAGCGCTGCTTTCGGCGGTACCGACGCCCGATCCGCGCCGCAAGTCGCGTCGCATCGTGCTTGCCGGCGAGGTCGGCAACGCGGTTAGTCCGCCATCCGGTTGTGCATTTCATCCACGCTGCGCCTACGCCACCGAAATCTGTCGCCATGAGATGCCGAAGCTCGAGGAGATTGCTCCGGGACACATGGCGCGATGCCACCACGCCCCGAAGCTCGCCCTTGCTGGCGCAGGCGAAATAGCCGGCAAAACGAGACGCCCGTGAACAAGCCGCCTGTCTTCGGCGATGGAGATGCCACGGCGACGGTGCGCATCTCAGAGTCCCCAGCTCCAGAGCCTGCTTGGCGACGAGCCGCTCCAGCGCAAGCGAGCCGCGCCTCGTACTTCTGGATCAAGTCGGCACGAGCGTCGTCGTCGAAGGCGCCTCATATTGCGAACCCAAGTTGCGGGAGAGGCCGTGACGCTTCGCAAGGCCGTGCAGCGGCTCCGCCGACGAACTCGCGATCTGGCGTTTGAACTCGATGTGGCTACGGTGGCTGGGAATACGTCCACATCTGCATCGACGATGCTTCCCGATCGCCTTCAGCAAGGTCATGAAGAGCGAACGACAGGGCTGCGCCGTAGCCTTCCTCAAGGCCGCGATCGCTCACTACGCAAGCCTGGGCGTCACGGTTCAGCGCGTGATGACCGACAACGGGTCTTGCTACAAATCCCTTGCCTTCCGCAAAGCCTGCAAGCGCCTCAGCCTCAAACACATCCGCACCAAGCCCTACACGCCGAAGACCAACGGTAAGGCAGAGCGCTTCATCCAGACCAGCCTGCGCGAGTGGGACCATGCCCGATCTGACAACACCTCAAAGGAAAGAGCCGCTGAACTGCCGCGATGGCTTCACAGCTAGAATTGGCACCGCCCGCTTGGCAGTATCGGTTCGATGCCACCCATCATTAGGTCTGTGGGCGAGGTCAATGGCAATCGAGGATTGGGCGGTTTGCCCGCACCAGCTCACTAAGCTCTATCAGCAGAGAGGAGTTTCATGGCCCGCCTAGGCCGACTAGCAAACCAGGTCTTCTGCTATGATACAGGACAAGCTGGCGTACCGGGGAAGGAGGCAGCCAAGAAATGCGATCTTCAGCGAAGATGGCGCGCTCTCCACGGGCTGGTCTCGTCCCCTGTTACAGAGACCTCAGTCTACTATGGCTCGCTTCACGTTGCCAGGTCAGCTACGAAGCCGCGTTGGCAGCCACTTTTTCCGATCTCTGCGTGGACTTCTCGTGTTGATTTTTATGATACGCAACGCATTCTGGATCCATATCGTAGGCAGGCCTTGGCTCATGCTCAAACGTGCGAAAAGTGTCCACTCCACGCACTAGGGTCGCAGAGTCCTTGCCCCAAATCTGGCGAACGTAAGTTGGAATGTAGCGAATAGCCAATCCGATGCGACGCTGCGTCTTTGAGCGGTTGGGAGCGGAGCCGTGGACCAAGCGGACATGATGGAGTGACATCTCGCCCGGCTCCAGCTCAAGCACAATGGATGAGCCCGGCTCAACCTCGACGGCAATCTCCTGGCCCCGCGAGAGCAAATTGTCCTTCGCATAAGTCTCGCGATGCGGAAGCTGCTCCTTAAGGTGTGTACCGGGGATAACCTCGAGAGCTCCATTGGCCTTGTTACTCTCTGAGAGAGCCAGCCATGCGGTAACGACATCGGAACTGGAAAGACCCCAGTATGTGGAATCCTGATGCCAGGACACAAACGAGGGGTCACCAGGCTCCTTGATGAAGAAACTACTAGTCCAGCACAGCAGGTTCTCGCCGTACAGATCCTCGATAGCGTCAACGATCCGCTCTTCACGGATCAGATCATTGACCCAAGTAAACAGCAGCTGACTCTTATGGCGAAAATCGCCGCTAAGTGGACCTCCTGTGCTTCTTTCGAATTCCTCGAGGCGCCTTCTAGTCTCAGCCGCACGTTCTGTCGAGATCACTCGTACGGGCGAGAGGTAACCCTCTTTCCGGAAATGCTCGACCTCATCGGCCGACAAGATCTTTGACATGGGCGCCTCCCCTTTGTAACGAATTCGATTGTGACCCCATGATACACCCAGCTCAACATTGTTTTGGTGCGATGAAGGCCTTGGTGGCGAGCAAATTCAGCGCGCCCGCCCTTTTCTTCGACGCATTTCAACGACTTGCCTGCCCGGGGCGACGGCCTATCGAACAGCTTTCAAATCAGAATGAGCACGAGACAGCGTGGCAGGAAGGAATGGACTTGATCACAAATATAACGAGCACGCCTTGGATGAGAGAGAAAAAGGAAAAACTAGCAGCAGTCCACCGCCTCGGCCGTACAGCGCTCCCTTAATTTCACGGTACTCAGCCGATCCACACTCGATAGCACCTACGCATTTATGATTTGCCACATCGTTTTGTTCACCGCCAAGGACAAGGCTCAGATCGACAAAATAGTCGAGGGTCTATCGGTGCTCACCGTAATCCCACATGCGCGCCGGCTGAGAATTGCCCGTAACCGCAAGAGTGACCAACTCGGGAATGATATCGATGTCGTGGCCTATGGCGAGTTTGACGACGAAGCGGAGCTGTCAGCTTACAAGGCGCACCATCTATACATTAAGCGGGTACGACGACCACTGCGGGAGCTACGGTTCGCGGCCGACCACCTTGGAGCAACGGATACGCACGCCTGAATGATGGGAAGGCGTTGGCGCACCACAAGAGCCTACTATTACGCGAGTGGTCTCACTCTCTCCACGAATGACCGCGCGTACATGCTTAGATAGGTTGTCGGGAATGAGTAGCGCGTGCCCTTGTGTTGCATGATCGATCTTCTTGCGCAACGCATGACGACTGTGATCTTTTTCATCAGCGCCTGCGATACGGCGGTGTTTGCCCGGCAATTGAGGGGCATTTCTGGCACGGTGGATAGTTGCGGCGCCCAGAAGGCGATCGCCCGCGGTGTGGTCAGGAGAAGTTTTGAGCCCTCATAAAGGATGTCTCCAGAGTGCGCTCCGCCTAGGGGGAGAGCTCGAGTTTGGCTTGAAATGCGTGAACCAGAGGTGAGACTCGATGCATGCCCGTGAACTCGTATAGCGCGACAATCAGGATGAGAGCGGAGTCTCACCCTGATTGCCGCCGCGCAACTCGGATGGATTGAGTCTGACATAGCTATGCGGCGTCTCGCGCATGCGCCGCAGCTCACATTTTTGGACAGTATCGTGGTCGAGTAGCTCAGCCATTTGGCTTCGCCCTCACAGATCCGGGCAGGCGGATTTCCCGCACCCGGCTCTTCCCGAGGGTAACCCGCGTCATATCCACGCCTGCGCCCAAGTGCGAGTGATGCGTGGGACGGGCAGCCGGAAGCGTGCCGTCAGGGTCTCGAACTCCGACCAGCCCATGCACCGACTTTTCTGGCTGCGCCGTCTCAGACAGCGCATCCAGGTCCGACGCACTTCGCGGTAGAAGCCGTTGAGCGCTGGATAATTGTGCGGCCTGCCGTAGTAGCCGTAGTGTCCACGCAGAACAGCGGCGAACCACTCGTGCTGCGTGGCCAGTGACTCGTGCATGAGCCGCCAGGCGTCCTGGCGCAACGCCGTCAGCTTGCGCGTCAGGCGTTTCCCTTCCGATGAACCGGCCGTCCCGGGTCCGCCCGCAGTAGTGGGTGAAGCCGAGGAAGGCGAAGGTCTCGGGTCGCCGCTCGCCGCGCCGCTGACGCGAGAGGGCCGCGAACCGGCCGAACTCGATCAGCCGCGTCTTGCCCTCATGAAGCATCAGGCCAAAGCTGACCAGCCGCGCCTTGAGGGCCAAGAGCATCTCCTGCGCATCCGCCTTGCTCTCGAAGCCCATGACGAAGTCGTCGGCATAGCGCACGGTCACAACGCGACCACGTGCATGGCGACGGCGCCATTGGTGGGCCCAGAGATCGAGGACGTAGTGCAGGAAGACGTTAGCGAGGAGCGGGCTGATGCCCGCCCCTTGCGGCGTACCCCTGTCCGTTTCTTGCTTCTCGCCGCTCTCAAGAACGCCGGCCCGCAGCCACAGCTCGATGAGCCGCAAGATGCGAGGATGGGCGATCCTGTGCGCCACCATCCGCAGCAGCCACTCGTGGTCGACCGAGTCGAAGAAGCTGCGTATGTCGGCATCGAGCACCCAGTTGACACGCTGGCTCATGATCGCCGTATGCAGGGCATCAAGCGCCATCTGAGGATTCCGCCCCGGCCGGAAGCCGTAGGAGAACCCGAGGAAGTCGGCCTCATAGACGGCGCTCAACATCTCGGCCACGGCGCTTTGGACAATCTTGTCCTCTAGCGCCGGCAAACCGAGAGGTCGCTTACCGCCATCGGCTTTGGGGATGTAGACTCGCCGCACCGGCTGTGGCCGGTAGCGACCGGTGTGGACCCCTCCGCAGAGGTCGCGGATGTTATCCGTGAGCCTCTCTTCGTACTTCGCCACCGTTACCCCATCGACCCCCGCGCTGGCCTGCCGCTTTTGTCGTCGAAACGCCCGAAGCAGAGCGTCCTCGTCGATGTGATGCAGCAAGGCAGTGAACCGGGTTTGGGCAGCCCGCTTGGCCGCCGCGTTCACCCGCACGAGATTCGACGGCAAGGTAACCCGGCTCTGTGTCCGGACCCTGGCCTTCTCGCGCGGGCTCCCCTCGGGCTGGTCCCTTCCCTCCATACATCTCGTTTCCTTCGACGACTTCACAGGTACTATGGACCAGTCCGACTCCCGACCTCAGCTCGGACCGCGGCTCTGGCAGTGCCTTGCCGCTGTCCCCCACTGGAGACCAATCCAATGGACCCGGTCGGGCCTCTCATGTTCCGATGATTACCTTCCATGCGTGATCCGGCCATCGACCCCGACGGAGCGGCATCGTCTCGCTATAACGACGATGCTCATGCCGCCTTCGTGACTAGGGAACACACTCGGCCTCCGCGAACATCCACCTTTCGAGGCTCATTCCCGCACCCCGCATGGCTCCTATCTACACTTCGGACCCCACGTTGCCGCGACGCCCGCAAAACTCGGTCCCGGCTTGCCTGCTTCGGCTTTGGCCGGATGGGACTTGCACCCACAAGCAATCATCAGCTTGGCATGACGTACTCCCGTGGCGTGGTGTAGCTGATTGCGGGTCACCGCATTCGCCGGCATGGGCCGGATCGGTCAGGTGGCGATTGCCTGGAAGCTGACGGCGGGATCATCGCCCAACGGCGCGATCGTTTCCAGTGTCATGTAGCGGCCGCGCTGGACCGCCCACTCGTCGTTCTGTTCAAGCAGGATGGCACCGACCAGACGGGTGATGGCATCCTCATTGGGGAAGATGCCGACCACTTCGGTTCGCCCCTTGATCTCGCCGTTGACCCGTTCGAGCGGATCCGTCGAGTGCAGCTTGGCGCGGTGCGCGGCCGAGAAGGTCAAGTAGGCCAGCACGTCGGTCTCGGCCTCATCGAGGAAGGCCGCGAGCTTCGGCAGTTTGGGCCGTAGCTGATCGGCGATGTGCCGCCATTGCTCCCGCGCCGCTTCGGCATCATCCTGGGCAAAGGCGGTGGCGATGAAGGCGGAGACAACGCGCCGCCCGCTCTTGCCGGCATGTGCCAGCGCGTTGCGCATGAAGTGGACGCGGCAGCGCTGCCAGGTGGCGTTGAGAACCTTTCCGACCGTGCTTTGATCCCCTCATGGGCGTCGGACACGACCAGCTTGACGCCGCGCAAGCCCCGCCGCGCCAGCTTGCGCAGGAACGCGGTCCAGAACGTCTCCGCCTCGGACGGGCCAATGTCCATGCCGAGCACCTCGCGGCGGCCATCGCTGTTGACCCCGACCGCGATGATCACCGCGACCGAGACAATGCGCCCGTTCTGCCGCACCTTCACATAGGTGGCGTCGATCCACAGATAGGGCCAGTAGCCCTCAATCGGGCGACTGAGGAAGGCCTTCACCTTGTCATCGATCTCACCGCACAGCCGCGACACCTGGCTCTTGGAGATCCCCGTCATGCCCATCGCCTGCACCAGATCGTCGACCGAGCGGGTGGAGACGCCCTGGACTTAGGCTTCCTGAACCACAGCGGTGAGCGCCTTCTCGGCCATCCGCCGCGGCTCGAAGTAGGAGCCTTAGCGCAGCTTGGGAATCCGAAGCTCGACGGTGCCGGCGCGGGTCTCCCAGCTCCGATCGCGCTAGCCGTTGCGCTGGACCAGGCGCTCCTGGCTCTTCTCGCCATAAGCGGCCCCCGTCAGGCCATCGACCTCGAGCTCCATCAGCCGCTGGGCGGCAAAACCGACCATCTCGCGCAACAGATCGGCATCAGGGGTCTTCTCTACGAGCGCACGCAGGTTCATCATATCGTCGGTCATCGGTGGTTCCTCGAATCGGTTGGTGTCGCAATCCAAACCTTACCGACGAATCATCGGTGACCACCCGCAAAGCCGCTCGCTCGCTACGGCGCTATGTGGGGCGCGCGTCGCGAGCGGCTTCGCTACCAGCTACACCACTCCTTGGGACACGACCCTCACCGATTACGGGGATAAGTTGCTCAAGCATTTCTTGCGGCTGGCGGAGATTCGCTGACCGTGGGATGCAGGCCCATTGGGATGTGGAATTCCCACCTGAGTCGGCCTCTTACACCCGCAGCAGGTAAGCTCCAGAGCTTTGTCGTGGGACCAAGTAGAATCAGCTTGCGCCCTTGCCGCATGTGTACGACACGATGAGGGTTCGAGCTCCGCAATTTCCCATTGACAACCTTGTGCTCCGCCAGCTTCGCCTGGCAAGCTTGGCTTTCGCTGACCAGTAATCAAATGGCTGCTCTGCACACCGCGCTATGTCCTCATCGTTGCCAAGATCTGGCACGCGAATCGACAGACGCTATGTTGAGTGCGCGGCGGCGATCAGGGTGAGACTCCAGCGACAATCAAGGTGAGACTGCGCCGATGGGGGCGGACCGAAGGGAGGGCGTAGCCCGACCGGAGGACCGTCCCCATCGGCGTCGCGCGTTTTTGGACCCGTCTGGCGGCCGGGTGCGGCTGGTGCAAGCTGTTGATTCGTCTCGACAAGAGGGAATCGATGCCTTGCCTGGCCTCCACATCACCGACCACCAGATGAGGCTGTACATGACCTACCGACAGACACTGCCCCCCGAGGCCGCCGCGGCCAAGGCGGGGTTCTCGAAAGGCAAGCGCGTATCGAATCGAGGGCGATTGTCGCCCGCCATCGCAGAAGAAGACGCCGAGGGGCCGGCGCCGGTCCGATCCGCTCGCGCAGTATTGGGAGGCCGAGATCGTTCCGATCCTGAAGGCTGCGCCCGGCATCCGCGTGATCGGCGTGCTGGACGAGCTGCGCCGACGGCATCATGACCTGAACCCGAACATCCGCCGCACGCTGGAGCGGCGCATCAACGCCTGGCGGGCGCTCAACGGCCCCGAACAGGACGTGATCTTCCGCCAGCAGCACGAGCCCGGTCGCCTGGGTCTGTCCGACTTCACCGACGTGAGCGCGCTCGGTATTACCATCGCGGGTGAGCCGCTCGATCACCGGCTCTATCACTTCCGGTTGGCGTTCTCCGGCTTCGAGCATGCCCATGTCGTGCTCGGCGGCGAAAGCTTCGTCGCCCTGGCGGAGGGCTTGCAGAACGCGCTGTGGGCACTTGGCGGCGTGCCGCGGGAGCATCGCAGCGACAGCCTGTCGGCAGCGTTCCGCAATCTGGCCGCCGACGCACGGGAGGATCTGACGCAGCGCTACGCCGGGCTGATGGGCCACTATGGCATGGCGCCAACGCGCAACAATGCGGGCATCGCACATGAGAACGGCTCGATCGAGAGCGCGCACGGCCATCTCAAGCGGGCACTGGAAGATGCGCTGTTGCTGCTGGGGACGCGCGACTTCGCCAGTCTCGATGCGTACCGGGCTTTTGTCGACGAGATTGTCGGCCGGCGCAACGCCAACCTCGCCAAGTCGATCGCGCTCGAGAAGGAGGCATTGGCGCCGCTGCCAAAAGGCCGCACGACCGACTTCGAGGAGAAAGTGATCCCGGTGACGTCGTCAGGCGGCTTCATCCTGCGGCGCGTGTTCTACACCGTGCCTTCAAGATTGATCGGCCATCGCCTGCGTGTGCGCATCTTCGACGACCGGCTCGAATGCTTCCTTGGCGTCACACCGGTCGTGACGCTGCGGCGCGGTCGGCCTGTGTCCGAGAGCCAGGGCGGTCATGTCGTGGATTACCGGCACGTCATCCATGCCCTGCGGCGCAAGCCGATGGCGCTCCTCAATCTCGTTTATCGCGACCAACTCTTCCCGCGTGCAGCTTACAAACGTCTGTTCGAGACCTTGCGGGAGCATGGTGATGACCGGCGCGCCTGCAAGGTGACGGTCGAGCTTCTGGCGCTGGCTCACGAGCGCGCCTGCGAAGCAGAACTCGCCGAGGCGATCGCGATGGATCTGGACGCCGGACAGTTACCTGATCTTGCCGCGCTGCGCGACCGCTTCCGGCCCGAGGCGGCCTCGATCCCGCGTGTCGCCGTCAAGCTGGCGCCGCTCGACGTCTACGATGAACTCGCCTCCGTCAGCGTCATGTCGGGCCGCTCGAACCTGGGAGAGGCAGCATGACCGGTATCGCTACCTCCGTCGATGCTGCCCGTGTCGAGCTGCTTCTCAATGAGCTCCGCCTGCCGGGCGTCAAGGCGATCTGGCCGAAGCTCGCCGCACAGTCGGACAAGGAAGGGTGGCCTGCCGCCCGCTTCCTCGCCGCCCTTGCCGAGCACGAGGCCGCCGATCGCACCCGCCGTCGGATCGAGCGACACATGGTGGAAGCGCGTTTGCCCGCCGGCAAGACGCTCGCAACCTTCGACTTCGAAAGCGTGCCGATGCTATCAAAGGCACAGGCGATGGCGCTCGCCGCCGGCGACGCCTGGTTGAAGGCCGGCGCCAATTTGCTCTTGTTCGGTCCACCGGGCGGCGGCAAGACCCATCTCGGCGCGGCGATCGGCCTGGCTCTCGTCGAGAACGGTTGGCGCGTTCTCTTCGCGCGAACCACTGATCTGGTGCAACGGCTGCAGGTCGCGCGGCGCGAGCTGGCGCTGGAGTCCGCGATCGCCAAACTCGATCGCTATGACCTCCTGATCCTCGACGACATCACATATGTGAGCAAGGATCAGGCGGAAACCAGTGTGTTGTTCGAGTTGATCGCCGCCCGCTACGAACGACGCTCGCTGCTGATCACGGCCAATCAGCCATTTGGCGAATGGGGGCGTATCTTCCCGGACCAAGCAATGACGTTGGCTGCCATCGATCGTTTGGTCCACCACGCCACGATCCTCGAGATGAACGTCGAAAGTTACCGTCGAAAAGTTGCCCTCGATCGCAAGCGCGGTCCAGGCCGGCCGCCTGTTCACACTACCCCAAACGAACTCGACAAGACTTTGATTGACGCTGGCAGCGCCGCTTGATTGTCGCGCAGCGTCAATCAACGCTTGCCAAGTCGACGGCCAGCGTCAATTATCTCCTGACTCGGCCGCCTCGTCTCATCTTGATTGACGCGCCGCTCTCATCCTGATTGTCGCGCTATAGTTGAGCCTCCACCATTGAAATGGCCTCCAGCGGATAGGCTGGAGGCCTTTTCTGCGGTTTTAGCTAGATCTAGAGAGCCGTGGTTTTCGTTGCACTTGGGACGAAAGCTCAGAAGTTGCGTTGAGCGGACAGCAGCAGCACGAGGGCGTTTTGATCCTTCAGTTCATATGCTGCCCCCGGCTTGGCAATACCCGCCTGCAACGGCAGCGTCACAGTGCTTCCACTCGCGTACTTCTGGTCCAGCATCGTGTAAGCAAGTTCCGCTGAGAAGGCTAGACCTTTGACGGGAGTCCAGCCGGTGCGTACGCCGACGGTCGCATAGTTGAAATTGGGGTTGCAGCCTGCAGTTCCGCTTGAGAGAGCAAGGCCTGTAACGACCGCGCCACAGATGTAGCTCGTAGCTGTGTTGTTATACCGAACAGCAGCCCAGCCGCCGAAGATCGCAGTGGCCCAGTATGGATCCCAATTATGTGTGAAGCCTCCGTTAAAGCCGTAAGTCGTTGTTAGTTCCTGGCCTGAGCCAGCAACGAACACGGAGTCAGAAAGACTGGCAAGTCCGACGCTCTGGTAAACTCCGGCAAGCCCCGAACGACCGTACCTGGCAAAAGTGCTCGATATGAAATCATTGAAGGTGTAGCGGCTAGCGCCGTTGGCATACACACCTTGGATGTTGATGGTATCGCCGGCTCCCGTCGGGAGGTTCTTGATCGATAACGCAAGCTGACCAGCCCAGCCCCACTTGTTACTTGGATGGCCAGTGAGCTCGGACGCGCCATAGTAGCCGACTTGATTGTTGTGTGCGGCAAATGAAGCCTGGAAGAGACCCCAAGCCTGGTCAATACGAGCCATCGCGACGAGGTCTGGAGCTCGCGAAGCACCAATGTTGTTGGAGCCGTAGGCGCCCGTGGCGAGCCCGGCCGCGGTGGCACCGCTAACGTTCCAGATATTACTTTGGTATTCTGCGACTTGATCCTGGGCAGAGAAGGAGGCCGTGATGCCCTGGTCGAAGTCGGCAGTATACGTGATCTGGTTTACGCGGTCGAAACCCCCGCTGCCCGGCAGCTCATGCCAGTTGGCCGGGTACTCAGCCCACGGCGAGGAAAACTGTGACGCAGCCCTACCGAATGTGAAACCAGCGAACTGGATGAAGGCGTCATAAAGAGTGAGTGCGCCACCACCGACCTGAGCACCAGCCGACGTGCTATAGGTCGTCGCACCATTCGTTGCAGTGCTACCAGCACCTGTAAAGCCGCCCGTCGTCCAAGTAAATAAGATCTGGGCGAAGGTGCGGACGACGCCATACTCGGATGCGGTACGCGTATCGACGTACACGGTTTGACGAGCACGGCCCGTATAATAGTTGCTCAGCCGGTTCTGCGCGCCACCCGCGCCAAAGGTGGCGGTATCAGCGATCACATTCGATCCCAACTCGGCCTGCACACGCAGATAGCCACTCAGCTTGATGCAAGTGTCGGTACCCGGGATGTAGTAGAATCCGGCCCATACAGTGAGCAGATTTTCACATACTCAATCGGCTTCGCCTTCATGGGAAGATCGGCCGCCTGCGCCCCAGCGCACGCCAGCATTGCCGCGGAACCGAGCATAAGGCTTTTCGTCAACTTCATTGATGAACCCTCCAAGGTTTGAACTCCAGCTGCATCCTTCAAAGATCCGCCTCCAGGGAGTCGCCGCGTCGGGCGTTTGACGGAACGACTTCGAGGCGCCCCCTCGCTGTCGAGCGACCTATACTTTCGATCATCAATTGTCACAATAAAATAATTAATTCAATCAAAATTTGGCCGGAAGCGTTGCAGATTCGCAACACAGAAGGTGAGCAGACTCAAAAACCGCTCAAAAACCATGACCCAAAAGCAAAAAAGCCTCCAGGGGGCATCCCGGAGGCTTTACTTGGAGGTCCAAAACTACACCGTCTCCTTCTCTGCATCAACGGTCGCGCAAACCTATAGCTGATATTAATTGGATCTGTCAATTGATTTTTTGATATGGTAACTGTGTCTCGCCGGCACTTTTTTAGAGCAGTCAAGAGCGATAGTTAGTGGCGGATCTGGAATCAGGTGGGGCCGTATTGGCAACACCAAGGTTGGCGGGAAAACCCACATGACCGAAACAAAACAACTAGATAGAGCGGTTAGTGATTTCATCTGGAACATCGTCGAGGTTCACTCTCAGCTCGAGGAAATCCATAAAAGCTGGGCTCAGATGCTAGGGATAACCGAACCACAATGGTTAATCCTGATGGCCGTCGACGAGCTCGATCAAGGTCGTGGGGTCTCGGGAACAGCGGTTGCGAACAAACTCCGAAATCGATCCCGCCTACGTTACGAACCAAACGAAAAGGCTGGAGAAGATGGAGTTGCTGGCACGCGTCACGTCTCGCGAGGACGCCAGATTCCTGCAAATGTCGCTGACGCAAAAAGCTCGCTCGGAAATCACGAAGCTTTCAATCAAGCGGCAAGCGCTCAACTCAACGATGCTTGGCGGGCTCGATGAGGAATCGCTTCATTATCTCAACAAACGGCTGACCTCGATTGCCAAGAATTGTGAATTGGCATCGCAAAAGCTGAGCATAGGCCTACTGTAGGCGCATTTGGTCGCCGACGAGCCTTGGCGCTGAGGCTTTTCCTTCCTAGGCCCAGCGACCAGGCGAATCGCGATCAAAATCTAACCGGTTCTTCGGGGGCAAACAGCGATGGCGCTGTACTGCGTCTGAGTTTGTGCTCTAGCCATCCGAAGATGCACTCATCGGAAGTGACGAAGTTTTCCACCTCTCCCGCGGGCGTCACGGCAGTCCGCGGAATGGCCAACTCAAGATCTATGTGCGCCATCTCGCAGTCGACTTGTAGTTTGACCGCCTCCGCCTCGCTCACCGCACTGCGCCCACCAGCGACGACCAGAGCCGGACAGCTCAACCTTCGTATTGATAGCAAACGGCGCGCCGAGAGCGCCTCTTCGTCCATAAGATCTGCAGTCTTATTGATCCAGCCGACAGCAGCCAGGGTCCGAGCCCAATGCCAAAGACCACCGTCGCAAACCGCGGCGCTAACCCGGCGATCACAAAGAGCGAAATCAGTCGCAAGGACAGCCGACACGCCATCTCCATAGACGCCGATCCGAGAGGAGTCGATATTCGGCTGAGCTGCCAAGTAATCCAAACAACAAGACAGCATGAAATTGGTTTGGCCACGCCACTGAGATGAAACGTCATCGTGAGAGATCACGAGAACGGTAATAGCCCTACCAACCAGCACAGGCAGCAGTCTGCCCAGCAGCATCTCTCCAGTTTCTTCTTCGCTGCTGATGCAAATGACTGCGGGTGCGAGCAAGTCGGGGCGACCAGAAGGCAAGTAGTATGCTAATAATTCGGCTGCATCGTCGCACGCAACATGCACCCGTTCGATGCCGTGCTCTGAACTTCGGATCTTCTCAAGGGCTCGCTCTACTTTGATTGAGACGCTTGCCCGTTGCGCATCGTCATCATCAACCAGCCGCCTGGCGACCTCAAAGGCAGTTAGCGCGCAAAGCCAGCCCTCGACGGCCTTATCGGATGCGCCTTTCTCTATTTCCAAGTCACCGATAAGGCAGTGCGCATTCCCGATGTTTGTCCACCGCCTAACCCAATTCTGCTGATTTGTCGCCGCAGAAATACTGGCGAGATCATCCAAGAATGCCGAGGCGCCCAAACGTGTGGACGCCAGATCGCCCATTGCGTGAGGCCAAGTCGCACACACCATCCATCTCGCCCCTTTGGTGCGGATCCTCTCTACATTCGCCAGATCTTTCCAGGGGCCGCCCCCCTCAACACCTCGGCTTCTGGAAATATTACCAAGTTCCTAAAGCCGAAATCCCTCGATGGATCCGTTCTCATCGCCGTAATTCTGCAAGCCAACCTTAGATTTGAAGGTTTTAATCGTAAGAGCAGCGCCACAAGAGAAGATGCAGAACCGGCAATGGTAAGGTGATCAGCCGAGATGAACGGCTGGTCAATGCATCCTGTTAGGAGGCACATGTTTGGACCCGTGAAGCCTTTCGGAAGTCGCAGTGTCTGCTTGCAGTGAAACATAAATGCAGTTGAACCGAATACATGCATGACACGAAATTTGACCAGACGAGGGCGGCCCTTCTTGCGCTGCTGAGTGGCGGTACGCTCATTGGTTGCTCACCAATTTTAGTTCGGCTTTCCGAACTTGGTCCTGTGTCGACGGCGTTCTGGCAACTCGCACTCGCCCTTATTCCGCTGCTTCTATTCTCAGCACGGGAAGCCGCAACAGGGACAGAGAAGCCGCGAACTCCCCGGGACGCCCTGCTCGTAAGCTTGCCGGGATTTCTGCTCGCGGCGGAACTGACGTCTTGGCATATCTCGCTACATATGACGTCCGTTGCAAACGCGACGCTGCTCGTCAATATCGCTCCGATCTTCGTCTCGCTCTATTGCTGGCTGTTCCTGCGGCAGAGACCGAGCCGATTGTTCGTCGTCGCACTCTCAATCACGATTGCCGGCCTCGTTATTCTGAAAAGCGGATCGCTGGATTTCGGCGGCGGCGACTTGAAAGGTGATGTCGCTGCTATCTTTGCCGCCATGCTCTACGCTGCGTACATACTCGCGCTTGCCAAAATGCGTGGGCGGTTCTCCACGTCCACTATCATGATCTGGAGCAGCTGCGCAGGCGCTTTGAGCATTGTCCCGTTCGCCCGGTTCAGCGAACCAGCGCAGCTTCCCGTCACAATGGTGGGCTGGACGGTGCTCTTCGCCCTCTCCTGGCTCAGCCAAGCAGGAGGACAGAGCCTGATCACCTATGCCCTAGCCTGGTCGCCGGCGACGCTCTCCTCACTCACGCTACTGTTGCAGCCCGTCGTTGCTGCGATACTGGCTTGGTTCGTTATGGGTGAGGTGCCAAGCCTCTGGCAAGGCATCGGCGGATCGATCGTCCTGGTGGGGATCTGGACCGCGCGCCGGGTGCAAAATTAAGCCATCGCTGTTTCAATCCAAGGGTTGGATCCCACCAGGCCCAGTTGAGAATGGCGCACTCGAACGAAAGCAGTTCATTGAGCGCGCACCTGAGGGTAGTGAATCGCAAACTCGTTTCAACGTATGAATGTGTGCCCCAGCGTCCAGATGGTCGACATCTCTGTCGAGACGATCAGGTTGGAACCTAGGGCCGGTGCTGCAGGCACTAGGGCACTAGCGTTCCTTGGCTGGAAGCAGGCCCAGATGGCTTCCGGCATCGACGATCAATATCTCCCCGGTAACGTTGGAGGCGCTGGTGAGAAAGAAGAGTGCGGCTTCAGCCATCTGTTCAGGCGTACCGGCCTGGCGCAAAAGCGTTCTCTGCTCCATGTCATCTTTCATCTTGTTATAGTCGGCCTCGCCCAAGCCGTTCAGAAGCCAGCGCGACTGAATAAAACCAGGACATATGGTGTTCACCCTAGCGGCCGGAGCAAACATGCGCGCTAGCATCAATGTCAGGGTGTTGACCGCCCCCTTGGAAGCCACATAAGGAATCGAGCTACCGTTACCCGTCACTGTCGCGTTTGTGGAAACGTTCACAATCGACCCGCGCTCTTTATTTTCCTCCCACTGCTTCTTCATGGTTGGCCAAACTGCGCGGCTCATCATGTAGGTTCCGGTGACATTGACGCGAAAGATGCGATCGAAGTCCTCCGGCGTTACGCCCTCGAAGTCGCCCTGAGCCTGAAACTTCGTTGTGCCCGCGTTGTTAATCAGACCGTCGATACGCCCCCACTTCTTCAGAGTTTCGGAGACTAGCTTACGGCAATCAGCGTCCTGTCCGATATCGGCCTGTACGACGATCGCGTCGCCACCTCGGGCCTTCACCATTGCGTAGGTCTCATCGGCCTCCTTTTTGCTCTTGGTGTAGTTGATCGCGACATTCCAGCCACGGTCCGCGAGATCAACGGCACAAGCAGCGCCGAGCCCTGTCGCGGATCCGGTCACAATTGCTACCTTGGTCATACGATTTCCTCCATCAAATAAAGGGCCTACCGACTAGCAACATCTACGCCGGCGGATAACGCTTGTTGCGAAAGCATCGACTAACGGAGCTATTGCCAAGAACTCATTGGCGTCACCCGGTGCGCCAGCGGCGAGAAGCTGCCGCTGCACAAACAAGCTGCCAATGGGCATTGCAATTGGATGTGCTAAGACCACACCATCGGTACGACGTTATGCGGACAATCAAGCTGCAGTCGGTAGTTCGATGAGTTTCAATGGCGCCTCCGTTAAAACTTCGACGCCTGCTTCGGTTACTCGAATACACTGACTAACCATCACTCCGAAGTCCTCATCGATCCAATTGCCCAAGTGCACATGGAAAGTCATGTTCGGCTTAAGCTCCGTCATGTCACCCTCCTTAAGACTGGCCGTCTGCTCTGTCCAATCGATGCCGACAGGATAGCCATACCGGGACTCCTTCTCGACACCATGCTTGGCAAGCGCGCGATGGGCGGCTTGGGCGACATCACTGCACGTGCGTCCGGCTCGAATGGTCTCCAGAGCGGCCTCTAGGCCGGCAATCTGAGCCTCATGCACCCGACGCAAGCGGTCAGAGGGGCGTCCAATTGAAAAAGTACGGCTCATGGGCGCTGTGTACGTATAACGCACACCGGCGATTTCTAGGTTGACTTGCGAATCATTCCGAAACACATCATCGCTCCACGTAAGATGACTTGTTCCGGTTCGCGGCGAGGAATTCATCCAAAAGCTTGCAAGCGACGTTCCTGGCTTGCCGTTAGCTCCTCGTGCAAGAGTCGCGACGATCTCGGCGGCCGCATCCGCTTCTCGAACTCCAGGCCGTATCACTTCTGCAGCGCGCAGAATTGCTGCATCGGTGATGGCGGCGGCCTCCTTCATCAGAGATATCTCAAGATCGGACTTGACCATTCGAATCCAAGTGATGACACTCGTGAAGTCCACGATCTTTGCCTTCGGCAGTCGCGCTCTAAACTTATCAACCGCGGCCGGCGGCAAGTTAGCAAATTCAAGTCCAACGCCCCCATTGGCGGCGCCTGCCTCCTGAACGAAGTCAATAACAGCGTCGTAGCCGTCCTTGTCCCGGCTTCCAATGAGTGACTCTGGATAGCCTACGACCTTATCACGCGACAAAAACGTTTGGTGATGGGCAGCAGCCACGTCCATCTTACGGAGAATAATGGTTGGCTCCTCCTCGTGAATCAAGACCACCAGGCCCTGCGGAATATACCCCGATCGCGCGGTGTAGCCGGTAAGGTAGTTCATATTCCGGTCAAAGGAGACAACCAGCGCATCGATCTGTCGACGAGCCATTTCCGCTTTCACTGCGGTCAACCTTCTCAGGTACTCAGCTCGCGGGAACACCTGTTGCGCCTTGTTGATTGTCATAGTCCGCCTCCACCAAAACTTCCGCTCGTATAGCAGCCGGCACGATTCCAGCCCGTTCGAACTATTACCGGCTCCTGTCCACCCAATTTCTCCGCTTTCAACTCTTTCTCGCGCGAATTCTGCGAGTGGCTCATACAATCCATCATAGATTTTCGGTCCGACCGGCGCGACCCTCGTCGGCGAAAATCCGGTCTACGGTGGCTGTTAACGCAAAGGGCTCAACAACCGGCGCTATTCTTCCGGCCGGAAACACGGCCGTAGAAACCACAAGCTGATCTTATGAGCATAGGTACTAGGGCGCCTATTTCATCTTCCACACTGGCCGCCTTTTCTCTGCGAATGCTCGAGCCCCCTCGACCGCATCCTCCGTCTTCAGCAGATGCTGCAGCATCGGCTCTCCCATCCTGTATAACTCCTCCAGGGGAAGATGCCGCCCTTTTGTCACCACCTGCTTTATGGCTTGAATTGCCAGCGGCGAACAAAGAGTTATAGCTTCGGCGATCGCATCAGCCTCTTTCATCAAGGATTCCCTATCGGTGTGCAGGCTGTGCACAAGCCCACAACGGAGAGCATCCTCGCCGCTGATCCGATTTCCGGTGAGTTGCATGTACAGCGCTTCACCCAATGGAATCATCCGCGACAGGTTGTGGCAGCCGAAATAGTTTGCCATCAGATTCCAGCGAGGCTCAGGCAACCCGAAGGTCGATTTAGAGGTTGCGATGCGAATGTCGCATTGAAGAGCAAGCTCAAATCCTCCGGCCACACAGTGCCCGTCTATGGCCGCGATTGTTGGCTTCCATATGCCCAGATCTGCAAAGCGGGAAAGCTCGTCCGTACTCCTGTCGCTGCCCTTTTCGTCGAACTCCTTTAGATCCATGCCAACCGAGAAAGATCGACCTCCCGCGCCTGTCATAACCGCCACCAGAAGATCGCTGTCATCTTGGAACCGCCTTAGCGACTCCATCAGCATTCTCTCCATTTCCATGTTGTGGGCATTCAGCACCTCTGGTCGATTAAGGGTAATATAGGCAACTGCTCCCTTTTTCTCCCACACTACCGCTCGGTCATCTGACATTGGGCCACCTTCGCCGTAAAATACCTTCAAGTCCTTGGACTCGACGCGATGCTCGCGATCTACGAATCGATCGCACGTTCCATTCGGAGTTGGGCTATCATCAGGGCGTCATACCCGAGCTCTTTCAGCACTTCGTCAGTATGCTCTCCAAGCATAGGCCCAGGTGTTGCAGAAGTGGTGATATTCTCGCCATCGATATTGATCGGGCTGCCAATGGTCTTCACCGTTCCGCACTTCTGATGCTCCAACTCCAAGATCAATCGCCGCGCCTGCGTATGTGGATGATCCAGTGCGGCACCAACGCTAAGGACTGGGGCATGCGGAATCCCCGCAGCAGCAAAGATCTCGCACCACTGCGCGACGGTTTTGGTCTTCAGCCGTTCTACAAGCGCCGCTTCAACCTCCTCTCGTCGTTGCACCCGATTGGCGGCACTGGTCAGCTCAACATTTTGCGCGAGCTCTGGTCGTTCGATGGCGCGGCACAGAGGCGGCCAGAAGTCGTCTCCAAACACCGCAATGGCGATGTAGCCGTCAGACGCAGGAAACGCGCCATAGGGAGTCACCTTCGGATCACCAGAACCGACCGGCTGGAATTCGAGACCATCTGCAAAGTACGAGCCTGAGAAGTACGGGAACGTCGTCAACAGAGCATCAAACATGCTGAGATCAATGACGCATCCTTTGCCGGACTTCGCGCGGCCGACCAACGCCGAGGCGATGGCAACGGCCGCATAAACGCCAGCAAGAATATCCCCAATTGGTATACCAGCGCGCACCGGAGGCCGACCCGGCTCGCCAGTCAAGCTCATCACGCCTGTCATGGCCTGCGCAACCAGATCGAAGGACTTATAGTCTCGAAGGGGCCCCGACTGCCCAAACCCCGAGATGGAGCACACAACGAGAGCGGGGTTGAGTTCTCGAAGCCGCTCGTACCCGAACCCAAGGGATTCGAGCATGCCGGGACGAAAATTCTCCACCAGAACATCTGCGCGTCGCACCAACTCCTCGAGCGCACGCTTGGCGCCCCCGCGCTTAAGATCGAGAGCGACGCTGCGTTTGTTCCGATTGAGGCCAGCGAAGTAGTAGCTCTCCCCTTGACGGAAAGGGTCGACCTTACGAGAGAGATCGCCGGCTCCCAGCCTCTCGATCTTTACCACTTCGGCCCCCAAATCCGCCAAGATGGTAGTACAAGATGGACCAGCCAAGACATGGGTGAGATCCACAACGCGGATGCCCTGCAATGGCCGACGCGCGATGTCTTGGTCGCTTGACGGCTCCGCATTGCCAAGTTTTGCCTGACGTGGATCCGACAAGGACGAAGATTCTGTCATGGTTATTCCATCGATTTTGGTTCTGATGAGAATGTAGGATACTTCATTTTTCCGTTGCTGCAGAATAGCGACCCTGTACGCCTACATTCGTCGTTCAGGCCTTCTTTTCGGGGAAGTTCGACCGTCGGCGACCGCCTCGTGCAGCGCCCCCTCCTCCGACCTCCTCACTCGACAATCGAAGATGGCCCAATAGGATAGGGCGGGAAGCTTTTCGTCCCGGTAGAACGACATGTCAGCACTCCTGAGATCTGCGCGCTTTTGGCGACTTGGCAAGGTAAGGAACCGGCTCCTTTATCGCCGCAGCCCCTATGACAGACCTTGTGAGCTTTGGGACTCGTGGACGGCGTTTCCGCACGGAGGCCCTCAATCCTCGGGACTCATCTGACCCACCAACGCCGATCGATGGTACATGTTGCGGTCACGTTTGGCGCCGGCCACGTCGTGTCATCATCAAAACTGAACTACCGAACGGATCTCTTCGCCGGCGCTGAGGCGCGCAAGTCCGTCATTGATATCGGCGAGCCCGATCGTCGACGTGACGTACTCATCGAGCTTGAGTGAACCATCGAGATAAGCATTTGCAAGCCACGGAAAGTCCCGCCACGGGTTAGCACCGCCATAACTAGACCTCACAATGCGTTTTTCGCCCGTTAAGGAGCCCCAGCGAAACGCCAGCTCTTCATTTGCAGGCAGCTTGCCGAGCCACACGACTTGCCCCCCGCCCGCACCATCTCAACGCTCGACCGGAATGCCGCGCGATTACCCGCAGCTTCGATCACAAAATCAGCGCCGCATCCGTCGGTGAGGTCGGAATGCAATGTACCGAGCAACTCGTCAGCTAGCAATGTGTGGGTCGCACCGACAGCCGCCGCAAGATCGAGCTTTTCTTGCTGCCGATCTATCGCAATTACGCGCCGTGCCCCTGCAAGGCGTGCGCCCTGCACGGCCGACAGACCGACCGCGCCGCAGCCGATGATCGTTGCTGTAGCGCCTTTTTCGATCCGCGCGATATGCATCGCCGCACCAACCCCCGTCATGACGCCGCAGCCAATTAGACATGCCCGATCGAATGGAATTTCGCGCGGGACTTTGACGGCACAGCGCTGGTCGACTACGCACAGTTCGGCAAAAGTACCCGAATACATGAGCTGATGCACAGGCTCGTCATCTTCTCTCATCAGCCGGGGCCGCCCGTCGAAGTGATAGGACTCGAGGGTGCGCGCGCGATATACCTCGCACAGGATCGGCTGATGACGTGCGCAGTGGTAGCACTCACCGCAGTGCGGATTCCAAGACGTCACGACATGATCGCCGACCCGTACCGCCGTAACGGACTTCCCAGTCCACTCAACGACACCCGCAGCCTCGTGGCCAGGAACCATAGGCAATGGCGTGCCCAACGAGCCTTGGACAGCTTCGAGATCAGTATGACAGAGGCTTGTAGCCCGCACGCGAATGACTACGTCGGTATCAGCAAGCGCGGTCAACTTGAGTGTCTCGATCGCGAGCGGCGCGCGCGCCTCGGATAGGACGGCGGCTCTGAACATCGACTATATCCTTCGAGGCGCTAGAGGAGCTAAATTTCAGAGCCGCGTCGCGGTGCCGATCTTTTTCTCGACATCTGCGCTCGCAAAGCGACGGCAGCGTGTAAGCCGCTGTAAAACAAAATGTAAAAAGGCAGGGCGCATAAAGACCCACAATTTCGAAACGGAATGTAAAAATGCTGCAAGAATGAGGCTCTTTCCGTCAGATTTAAGCGCCAAGCACTACACGTGCTGCGTTTTGCAAGGAACGACGATTCGCAATAAAACTGCCGCGCAAACAATTATCTGCCGCGTGCAAAGCCCACCAACTCGTGGCGAGACCGGAGGATCATAGCTAACAGCCAGGTGAGTAACACCTAGTCCGGATGCACCAGGACGAAGTGACAACCTAGTTCTATCGGAGCGCAAAGAGCGGAATAGACCCTTCTAAGCCGTCGGGTTTGAAGACCACCTTGACTTTGGTACCGATTGACAGTGCGGCCGGATCCGCATCGACCACGTTGCTCAACATAATAGGCCCCTCGTTCAGCGCTACGTAGGCGAGTACATAGGGCTCTTTTCCCCTACGATTCACGGCAAACGAATAGATCTCGCCCTCGCCTGGAGACTCCCTCCAATCTAGCTCCGTTGAGTGGCAATGCGGGCAGACGCCGCGCGGATACCAGTGGGTTCTGTGACACTGAAGACACCACGGTAATACAAACCGGTCGACAGCGGCCGCATCCCAGAAGGGCTTTGTTTCCGGGTTCTGCTGGATAAATTCTATGAAGTCCATCGGTTTGCTCCCGTGCAACTAAGATGACGCTCCGAGATCCCCATCCAGCTTCGGGCTGGTAATTAGGGATTAGGCCTCAGCTTTGATTGGTTCTGTTGTCGCTGCATCCTTCGGGTCGCCTAGAATGAGAGACGATCCTCTAACCGGCGAATTAGCGCTGTATTGATCACTGCCGCTTTGTCACACGTGAAAATTGTCCTTCAACAGAGACGACCAGGGCCATCTTTAGGGAAGATCATAAATAGCGCGTCCGACGACAGACCGCAAAGAGACGGTCTTGGTTGGAGAAATACTGCAAACGCAACTATCTTCGCCACGATGGTGAAGCTAGGATTGGTGTAGCCGACCACGAGCATAAGTTTGGCTTGTGCTACACCGGCTGCAATATTTGCGGCGGATGGGCGAGCTATCTACGCGGGTTCGAGCTTGGCACTCGCAACCTTCCAAATTCGCTCCTCGTCGGGCTACGACATACGGCGCTGCTTTGGTATCTTAACTCGATTGCAGCGGTGACAAACGTACCTCTTCGTCGTCCGATCCGTAGGAACTTGGCGCAAGAAGTACCCATACGTACCAGCTTACACCCTTGGGTAGATGCTTCAAGACCTCTTGGGCAATGCTGCTCCGGATCGCATCGATGCTAGCGCGTCTACCGGCGAAATCATGCGACCACACACGAATACCAATGTCTTTGCAATTCACGTCCAGAGTGCTCGCGTGATCGATCTCGACCATGATGTGCTGTGGCTCGAGGATAATGCTCTCAGCGCAAGTGAGTACGTTTGCCGCAACGGCGGGCAATTTCCTGGTAATTGCGATGATGGAATTATCCGAAATGGCGTTTCGGTTGTACCTGATTTGAATAACGGGCATTGGGCTACTCTCGCTCAAATATGAGGGTGGCGCCGCTGTGGCGGGTGCCCATTCTTCCTCCGACCCCGTGCGCAAGCGCCAGCGCGCAATCCTTGACCTGGACAGCTGGGTGCGCTTCGCCGCGCAACTGGCGGACGGCTTCGATCACCTTAGTCATCCCGCCCCGACTCGGGTGATTGTTACACAGCCCACCGCCATCCGTATTGAAGGGCAGCCGACCGACGCCAGAGATGAGGTTGCCATCCGCAACAAAATGACCGCCGCGTCCCTTTTCGCAGAAGCCGAGATCCTCCAACGCGATGAGAACGGTGATAGTGAAGCTGTCGTAGATCGATGCGTATTGGATATCGCTTGGTTTGACGCCGGCATCCTTGAAAGCGATAGCGCCCGAGTGTCTTGCAGCTGAAGCGGTAAGCTCGACCGCGCCGGCCGATTGCCCCTGAACGGCCTCCCCCGCGCCGATGACCTTCACCTGGGGACGCTTTAGGCTCTTGGCGATTTCCGGGCGCGTCACCAAAACAGCGCCGCCTCCATCCGAGACGACGCAGCAGTCCAGTCGGTGCAACGGGTCAGAGACCATGGGCGACGCCAGCACATCTTCGACAGTTACGACCTTGCGCAGCAGGGCGTGAGGGTTGTGCTGGGCATGGTGGGACGCGGCGACTTTGATCCACGCCAGCTGTTCGCTGGTGGTGCCATACTCGTGCATATGACGGCGTGCCCCGAGCGCGTACATGTCCAGGAGCTCATATCGCAGCGGCGTCTCCCACATCATGTCAGGTCGAGCGGGGTTAACAAAAACCTTCTCGCTGCGAGGTCGTCCTGCAAGGGTGACCAAAGCAATGTTGCACTTGCCCGCTGCGATCGCTTGAGCAGCGTGAGCGATCTGCAGCAAGGATGAGTTACCGCCGATATCGGTCGAGTCGCAATGCCGCACCTTCAAGTTCAAAAAGTCGATCATGCTAAGGACCGGCACATCGTCCACGCAAAAGTAACCGTCCACCTCGTTCTTGGTCAATCCAGCATCAGCGAGCGCGCCGGCGGCACATTCTGCGTGAAGTTGCGCTACCGACTTGTCGGGCGCTTTTCTAGTAGGATGCTCGTAAGCACCCACGATGTAACAACGTTCATTCCCAAGCATCGCTGTGCCAATCCCACTCTGTTTTCTATCTTCCGGTCCTAGGCGAAAGGTTCGTCTACTGCGCAGATCAGGATGCAATAGGCTTTTCGCTATAAAGAAGCAGCAATATCCGCTCGCGCATCCGAAACAACTATATCAAGAGTAGCGCGCGGACTTCTTCAGATCCTCCTGTGAGAAAAAGATCTCGTGTGTGTGCTCGACAATCTGTTGTACATTCCAACCGTTGCGCGGGGGCTTCCAGCCGTCTGTTTCCATCATGCGCATCTCGCGAACTCCCCGCGGACCGGACACGCCGAGCACCTTGCCGGTCTTGTCTCCCGACAAGTCACTGACCATGTATAGTACCACCGTGGCAATTTCATCGGGAGACAGAGCGCTTTCTTTATAGTCGGGCAGATCCGCAGTCATGCGGGTCAGCGCGCTCGGATTAAGGGTCCAGACGCGAATATTGTACTTAAGCCCTTCGATAGCGAGCGTATTGGAAAGCCCCCAAATTCCGCCTTTAGCCGCGCTGTAGTTGGACTGGCCAAAAATGCCAATTAGGCCCGCGCCAGCTGAAGTATTGACGATGACACCACCGCCGTTGTCGCGCATCCAGCGGAAGACCGGGAGCGTAGCGCAGTAGGTGCCCTTTAGATGCATCTTGATTACTTTGTCCCAATCCGCTTCATTGGGATTAGCAAAGGTCTTGTCGCGCAGGATACCGGCGTTGTTGACCAGGATATCGGCTCGGCCGAAATGTGTGATCGCGTCTTCGAACAGCGATTGGCCGCCCTCCATGGTGGAAATGTCGGCAACGTTGGAAATCGCCCGTCCTCCTTCCGCTTTGATTGCCGCGACCACCTGCTCCGGGATGGATATGTCCGCGGCGGTCTCGCCGCGTGGGACCTGAAGGTCATTCACTACAACCGCAGCTCCCTCCCGCGCGAACTGCTTAGCATAGGCCACACCCAAGCCGTCGCCCGCGCCAGTGATCCGCGCCACCTTGCCCTCAAGAAGTCCCATCCCGTCCTCCGACTAGTTCATTACACCATCAGCTACGGACAACCGCGACGCAAACAACAGAGCGACAGCAGAAGGAACTCATCCGAGCACCGTCATGCCATTCCTCACCACTACGACGTCGCGCGCCTTCACCTTGGCTTCGAACGAGATCACATTGCCATCCTGCCACATTTCCATCGTCAACGTATCGCCTGGATAGACCGCCGAGGAAAATCGGGCAGCGTGCCGCTTGAAAGCGCTCGGATCGTAGTCGGCATACGTTTGCAGAATACCGCGGCAGGTGATTCCGTAGGTGCACATGCCGTGCAAGATCGGCTTGGAGAAACCGGAATGTCTCGCGAATTCAGGATCCGAATGCAGTGGGTTCCGGTCGCCGCAAAGCCGATAGATCAGCGCCTGATCGGGACGCGTGCAGATCTCGATGGTTCTGTCGGGCGAGCGAGTTGGCACTTTGTGCGGCTCTGGCTGGCCGTCAGACGGCCCACCAAATCCACCGTCGCCACGCGCGAAGAGCGTGGCAACCACCGTGGCTAGCGGTTCGCCGTTGCTATCTTTCAGCACTGACTGATAGCGAACAACTGCACCCTTTTCCTTGCCCTTGTCGTAGACTGCAAGTACGGAGGAGTCGGCTGCGCCATGTGCAGCGGTTGCTAGCGGCTTGTAAAAAATAATATCACGTTCGCCGTCTACAGATCTATCGAATTTCATGTCACCGGGGTCAGCCCCCAGGCAGCCATGGAGGAAAAGGTCGGCACCACCTTGAGAGGTCGTGGCGTCAATGTCGCCTCATTGACGAAGGCAAGCTCCCTTTCGTCGAGCGGATCAACTCCCATGCCAATTGCATAGGCGTAGAGCATCACGTCGCGATTGTCGTAACAGTATTCTTGGCCAACATTTTTCATGGCCATTAGCTCTTGGTAGTTTATTGGCATACGCAACTCCTCCTCCCACGGGCCGCGTTCTATTTGCCCTTTTCCTAGAATAGAGGCGGCAGCGCAGACGGCCTGCGCCTAGTGCCAAGAACAACACCACTCGAATACTCCCGAGCTGCTCTTCGTTTAGACCGATGTATGATGGATCGTGCTCGCCTAAAGGCCGCTAAATTGGCTCAAAATTGCAGAGATCCTGCAAAATAGTAATGTCATGCTCATGTTTCCCTTCGCCGCTAGACGTACTCTCTTCGAGGCACTTTCTGCCCAACGCTGAATAGCCGCCCCTGTTCATGCGGTCCTCAACGGGTATTGGGCCGATTGACGTGTGGTTTGACTTGGCCGCAATGCATGAATTGAATTGAATTCCCACGGTTCAAGCGAAGTGTACGGTCCTCAGCGCACGAACAAATCGCAGGATCACCCGTACAAGCCCAAACGAATGCATCGCAGGTGATGGCCCCCCCTGTATTAGTCTCTAGTTCTCAGGACACTCCAGCTCTCTGGAATAGTCGAAGATAGCTTCCGCGCCACTATCCGTTACGAGCACCTGTACGCCGAAGCCGACGCTCAGATTAGGTTCAGGGAAAAGCACCTGGACCAAATGGAAGACCATGCCTGCTCTCAGGACGTGCGGATCATTTTGCTTGAGCTCTACGGCCAAATCCTCCAGCCATCCGGGACAGATGCCGATACCAACCGGGTAGCCTGTCCGGTGAACCAACGCATTGGTCAGGCCTGCGCGAGCGAGAGCACCGCGGCGGGCGGCATCGACATCGCCGCTAGTCGCGCCAGGTGTAATGGCAGCTATAGCCGCATCTAATGCGTTTATAGCACTATCGGCGGCTTTACGGATTGTGTCATTAGGCTTCCCCACCGACCACGTCCGCAACAGGACCGCGCAGTACCGCTTGCAGTTGGCGGCCCCCGAAACTTGGACTAGATCACCGCTCTCTATGCGCCGGCCGGACCAGGTCGCATGTGGAAGTGCGATGCGGGGGCCAGAGACGATATAAGGGGCGCCCGCCTCATACCCACTGCCAGCCAAGATAGCGGCATGATTGAAGGCAGCGGCCACCTCGTTCTCTGTACGCCCGGGTCGCACAACTTCCTGAGCTGCTCTAAAAGCAGCGTTGCGCGCTTCAGCAGCGCGACGGATATACGCGATTTCCTGGGGGGATTTGACCGCGCGTATCTCGGCAAGTACGGGCGATCCGTTAATGAGGCGAGCTTTAGGCAACATACCGCGCAGCCGTTCGTAAGCGCTCACCGGAAGGAACCAGGAACTGGCATCGACGCCGATGGTCATTTTCGCCATGCCTAGATCGGAGAGCGTCTTCGCGAGCACCTCAACCGGCACTTCGGTGTCGTGCCATAGTGCTACATTCTTATAAAACGACAGCCGATCGACGTTGACCTGCTCATAACGACGTACAACAAGAATGGGCTCGCTGGTATGCATCACCACAAGCGCTTGAAAAACGTAGTACCCTCGCGTGATGAAGCCGGAGAGATAGTAAATATTCTCAGGCGAATTGAGCACTAAGCAATCTATTTCGCGCTCCGACATTGCCTTTCGGCACGCTGCAAGGCGCGCTTCGTATTCAGCGGGCGAGAACGGTAGCTGGTCGATCGCATCAAAAGGTAGCAATTCAGAGTGTGTGCTCACTGCTCTATCTCTCCATTGCAGTCCAGAGTCCAAAGTCATCAAGGCCTCGCGCGAGCGGGTATAGTGAAACTGTGCTGAACTTTCCAAGTCGTGACGCGCCACGGGGGCTCAATACGATCACACCTCGCAGCTGAGCACGAGAATCCCGGACCTCCCTACTGATCACCGTTTAAGCGGAAGGTAATGATCATTACCAACAGGTAAAAAGGGTTGCCGACTAAAAGATGCAACGATTGGCTCCTGTTGCAGAAAACCTGAATCACAGAGGTCGCTACTATGCCTCTTGTTTGGCTCAATGTTTCGAGCGCACACGCGGCCGCGAATGGCCGAGAAGCAGGATCCCGCAAGCACCTTCTCGAAGATACCATCAACTCATTTCGCCTTGCCCACAGGCCTTTGAGCAAGGTTCAGTGACTGCGAAACGTATTGCTTCGCGCTGTTTGACGGATTCAGATTTGCCAGCTGGCACTACTCCCTTCGGGTTTTCTGATAAGATGATCTTGTGTCCATTTCGGCACCGTGCGGATACGCTGCATCGGTTCGTTGCTGGTTTGGAAAGAACCGAAGTGCGTTTCCGCGCATGATGCGCTCGATAACCTCAGGCGCTTCTTCGCGTGCGATCCACCCCTCACCGACCAACTCCGACATTGCCTGCGCAATCCCGCGGCGGGCGACGCAGGCATGCCCATAGACTGGCTCAACAGCCGTGTAGTCGCCACCGAATGTGAAGATCTTCTCGGCCGGAATTGACAGCAGAAAATCTTTTAAGAAACGAACGCTGGCCGACGGATTGACGATCCATGACCAAGACATGTCGATAGCCACGTTCGGATAGTGTTTTGCCAGAGCAATGAACTCCTCCTGGTATGGGTAGCCGATGTGCATCAGAGCAAATCGGGTGTCAGGGAAATCTTGCAGTAACCGGCAAAGGTCGGCGGCGTTGTCTCTGACGCGAGCAAGTTGCATTTTACCGCGACCGGCCAGATGGCCCGTATGCAACTTGACCGGCAAGTCGCGCTCACCAGCCTTGCGCACACAGTAGCGGAATAGAAAATCCTGCAGCGCCTTGAGATCATCGGGGCCGAGGGCGTGTCGCGATTGACCGATGTGGTGCAGAAACAGCCGTGACGCATGCGCCTTGGTAACTACCGCAAAATCAAGGGCGCGGGAATAAGCAATTTGGCATTTCGCCGCTACGGCTTTTCGACCATAAGTCGTAAAATAAAAGTCGATGATATCCAACCATTCTTGCAATGACGTTGGTCGATTACCTGTTTCGGTCTCCACGCGATCCAGATCGGCAGCGCTGCACCGGCAAAATTCAAGAATGCTGAGATCCTGCGGCAATAGAGTCGGATGCTTACTTTCCATGAAGATGCGCTCGACAGAATTGACTTGGCAGGTCTCAACGTTGGCGCGCCGCATGATAGCGGCGTAGAAGCCGGGCCGCACAGTTTCGTCGTATCTTTCAGCAATGCGCGGCAGGCTCTCGGCCGTCAGATCATCCTCACCGTAGAGACCGCGAAGCGTATGGCGAAGAGCCTGCGCATACCCGGTGTGGCGAACTCGGGCCCAATAGGGTGCTACAAGCCGATACTTTGCTTCGCCCGAAAGATCCGGCATAAAGAATTTTTGTAGCTCGAATACGGGCATTCCTGCGAGCACCAGATCATCGGTAACATAGTCGCGAAACAGATAAGCCCAGTCGTTACAGGGGAGGAAATCCGAATGGAGCACGCCCGAAGTGCGCATGCTCTCCTCAACGAGATGCTCGTGCGTGTCCACGAACGGCGTCTGCTGGACCCATTCCATGATCTCTTGGTCAGGATATATCACGACTCTCTCCTGCATAGCTGTTGAACGCACAGCCGGAGCTGCTGCTGCGAGATCAGGCGGCTCGTCATATCATGCCTACTAACAACGAAGTGCCCGCGCTTAGAGCCGTAGCCCCCGGGCAGACGCGGTACGAGCGCTCCGCCGACTAGTCACGTCAGGCGCCTCGCCAGACTTCGAACAGAGAGGGCGGCTGTGGGGACTACAGGCTCGAGCGGCCGCTGACATGAGGCTTCCTCCCCAAGGTCCAGAGGCGGTAGTCGAGAGCTGAGCATTGGACGCTTAGATGACCTCGCGACGATACCGACGAATGGTTCCTGATTAGTCCGCCACAGGGCCGATCCTCCGTGCTGTATCAGCGCCCCTCGAAGACGGCTTTGCGTCTCTCGGTGAACGCCCGCACACCCTCCTTGTAGTCGTGGGTCAGTTTCGCTCGTATGTGGTTTTTGGCCTCGTAGTCCAGCAACTCAATCAAGCTTGAGCTAAGGGTGTGATCCAAGTTCTCCTTTATGAAGCGGAACGCGACGGGTGGTCCCTCTGCGAGCGAGACCGCAAGCGCAAAAGCGCTCTCCCGCAAATCGGCATCGGGCACCACTCTGTTAACGAGACCAAGTTCATGCGCTCGTCCCGAATTGATACGGTCGGAGAGGAGCAGAAGCTCACGAGCACGAGCGAATCCGGCCACTCGCGACAGCAACCACGTAATTCCATAATCGCCAGCCAAACCAATGCGCGCGTACGCGGTCGTAAGTATTGCTGATTGCGCGGCAATGCGCATGTCACAGGCAAGGGCGAGTGCGAATCCCGCGCCTGCCGCCGGACCTGCGATGGCGGCAACAGTCGGCTTTTTCATTGTTGCCAAGGCCCCAATAACGGCGCGTTGTTCCTCACACAGCGCTGTAACACGCTCATCAAAAGATGGTTCAACCCTTGCAGTATTCTGGCTCATGCTCTTCACATCGCCGCCCGCGCAAAATGCCGTTCCTGCGCCCGTGACGAGGACAGAACGAACTCGCGGGTCGTCGCCAACTCGTTTGATCAGACCACTCCATGCCTGGAGCATAGAGTCCGAAAGAGCGTTGCGGGCCTCTGGCCGATTAAGCGTGATAACGGCAACTCCGTCACGGACTTCAGCCAAGAGTTCCGTTGTACCGGTATCGATTTCGAGCCTCTTCGTCATCTCTGGTTTCTAGCCTCCTTGTTAAGCCAAATTAGCGGCCCAGACCGCAATGGCGTGATCGAAAACAGTGCCATTTAGAACGGGAGCTTATCTCGCGCGACCGTCGGCAGTCTTGATCGCAAGCATGTCCCACGATGCTCGACTCCGGGACTCGTCTGCCCGGCAACTCCCCGACAACTTTGAGTCCGATTGTGATCAGGATGAGCAATAGCGAGACAGCTGCGATGGTTGGATCAATCTCAAAACGAATACCTTCCCAGATCCGCACGGGAAGCGTTTTGGCACTTGTACCCGAAAGGAAGAGCGCGACTATTACATCATCGAACGACGTGACGAATGCCAAAAATGCAGCCGATATGATGGATGGACGCAGCACGGGAAGCGTCACAAACCAGAAGGCGCGAAGAGGCCCGGCGCCCATCGTCAAGGCCGCAGCCTCCAACGATTCATCAGCGCTTTTCAAGCCTGCGGAAACAGTCACAACGACGAATGGAAGTGCAAGAACAATATGCGCTACCGCGAGGCCGCCTACAGTTCCTAGCAAACTTAGTCGCGCATACACAGCATACAGCGCTATAGCGAGGATCAGAACCGGCACTATCATAGGCGAAATGAGAACCGCAGACACGAGACCTTTGCCAGGAAATCGGCCACGCACGATTGCATATGCGGCCGGGAGACCGATCGCGACGGCGCCAAGCGTAGCGATAACCGCGACCTTGAGACTGTTAATGGTTGGCGCAATCCAGTCCTCGCGCGAGAAATACTTCTCAAACCAACGAACGGAGTACGTTTGCGGAGGAAAGTGAAGATACGCCTCACCAGAAAACGCCAGGGGGACGATCACTAGAATAGGGGCTACGATGCAACCAAGGGTCCCCCAAGCCCAGCACTTTACAAGTAGATGGCCAGAGCCCAATTGGCTAGATTCTATCGCTTCAGATTTGCGTAACGGGAAAAGTCTTGCAAGGATCCGTTCTCGCCAGACTAGCAAGTGAATTGGTCCACGCTGGAAGACGTACCGCACTAAGCGCCCAAGGACTCCAGAAGACGTTTCCACGCTGAGCGTTAGCTCGTAAAGGAGCGTAAGCATGCCCGTTACACAGAATAACAAGACTGACATCGCAGAGGCCAGCCCCCAGTTGTTGAGTTCGTTGACTTGCTTCTCAATTGCCATGACGTAGGTAACATCCGCAAGTCCTCCGAGCAGAGCTGGTATCACAAACATTCCAACCGAAGACATAAACACGAGCAGAGATCCTGCGAGCACCCCCGGCAAACTCAACGGAAACACGATCCAAAAAAACGCTGAAATCGGCCGCGAGCCGAGGCTTTCCGCCGCAGATAGCAGGCGGAAATCTATTTGCTGCAGCGTGCTGTAAAGGGGCAAGACCATGTACGGGAGCATGATGTGCACCATGCCGACATACGTACCTACAGTGTTGTATACAAGCTTAAGGGGCTCGTCGATGAGACCGAGATCCAAAAGCGTCGCGTTTACAATGCCATTGCGCCCGAGTATCACAATCCAAGCAAAAGAACGCACGAGGATGCTTGTCCAAAGTGGGAGCAGGATGAGGAGTATCATAGTTCGCCTTGTCCGCTCCGAGACAAAGCGCATCGCGTATGCGATGGGGTAACCAGCAACCACGCAAAGAAGCGTGATATTCATTGAAAGCAGGAACGTATGAGACAGCACGCGTAACAAGAACGGATCTCTAAACAGTTCCAAATAGTTTGCTATGGTCCAGCTATTTTCTCCAAAGCTCCGAGATACAATTCGCGTGAGCGGATACAAATACAGCGGCAAAAACAGAAGAGCCGCAGGAAGTAACAAGTATACGATGCCAGTCCGGCTTGCGCGTGTCAGCATGATCTTTATCGAGTATGTTTGAAGTTCACGTCCGCATTCAGCCTTGATCAAACGCTTCACTCGTCTGCCGCGGGTTCAACGAACACACGTACGTCCTCGAGATTCCAACCAACCGTCACCTCGTCACCGGCACTCGCTTGAGGAACATGCCCGGGCTTGTTCTGCAATGTTACTTCAATCAAATCTTTTTCGTTGAGAGCCACGCGGTATCTTAAGAGATCCCCAGTGTAGGCGATCCGCTCGATGCGCCCCGGAAATCGTTCCCGCGTAAATGTCGCGGCATTGAGCGCAATGCGTTCTGGACGTAGCATCAAGCGTGCGCGGCCGCTACACCGCGGCGCGACGTCCGGAACACGACAGTGCGCTCCGCCAGCGGTAACGAGCCGCCATCCAGCCGCATCTTCCCGAAGCTCACCCCGCAAGAAGTTGGACGTTCCAAGAAAGTCCGCCACGAAGCTGCACTGGGGCCGCTCATAGAGATCACTTGGCGAGCCGCATTGGACAACCCTGCCGTCCCGCATCACGACCACGCGATCGGACATGATGAGAGCTTCGGACTGATCATGCGTGACGTTAACTATTGTGATGCCAAGATTGCGATGAAGCTCTCGAATTTCAAGCTGCATGTGTTCGCGCAATTTCTTGTCCAATGCGCTCAGCGGCTCATCGAGAAGAAGGACAGGAGGATCAAAAACCAATGCTCGCGCAACCGCAACGCGCTGCTGCTGGCCACCAGAGAGCTCCCGCGGCGCCCGCGCTGCAATATTGGGCAACCGCACTAGATCGAGGACCTCTGCCACTTTTCGATGAATTTCGGCTTCAGGTTTGCGGCGCATGCGGAGTGGAAATGCGATGTTTTCTGCGACTGTGAGGTGCGGAAACAGCGCATAGCTCTGGAAGACCACCCCGAGGTTGCGATGCTGAGGCCTGAGATGGGTGACATCACGGCCGCCAATCGCGATCGCACCTGACGAGGGTACGGTCAATCCCGCGATCATCATGAGTACAGTTGTTTTTCCCGAGCCGCTCGGCCCAAGTAGCGTCACAAACTCTCCAGCAGCAATGTCAATGAAGACATCATCAACTGCTCGAAAGGCGCCGTATTGCTTCGTCAGCCCGAGGAGCTGCACCGAGCCGTTATTCGCCTTCCTGATTTCTCGAGGTCCACTGCTCCCTTGCGTAAGCGAACGTCCCGAAACGGGACTGACCTGTGACGTCACCTCCGCGCTTATCATTTCCCTGCCCCTACTTCAGCTCAGTGAGTTTCAGGCGTGCATACTTTACGCATTGCAGAGGAGCGACACCTTGCGCGCCGCACGGTCCCTGGCTCGCCGCTCCTGCCGCGAGCTGGCGCCAATCTTTCTAATACCATGCATATTGCGGGTTGAAGCCATTCAATCCTTCGCCAAGAGAAGGCTACGCTCGTCTCCTGCTAACTGTACGGTGCTTCATCACTGTTTAGCTCCATAAGCATCGCGCTTTCGCATAAATCCAGCGTTTGCGCGCAATTTTGGCAGAAATCATCTACATCCTTGCTCTCGTCAGCATCCAGCCGTTGAAGTGTAACCGGTATGAGCTCCCACATCCGCAGTGATCAGCGGGCGCGTGCGTAGCGGATCGGCATCCAGTATTGGCGCAGCGCCTCGACGGCCGCTGGAATATCGAGGTGGGCGTTGCGGAGAAAGTCCTCGGTCTCGCGGCCGCTTCGCGGCGGTCCGAGCAGCGGACGGCCCTGATCGTCGCGACAGTGCAGCAGGACGGGTAGCAGCAGGCCGTGATTGACGTTGCTGGTGTCCAGCAACGGCGCCCACGCCGACAGCCTGTAGCCGCATCGCGACATAGAAGCCCTGGCACCAGGGACGCGCATCGATATCGCCATTGGCTTCGCGCCGGTGCATCGGCGCGAACTGGCGAGGCGTGGTCGAAAGGGTCTGGCTGATCTCGTTATGATGCAGCGCGACGGCGGAAATCGCCGCGAACTCCGGGGTGCCGCCGTGGTTGAAAGCATCGGCATCGATGGCGAGCAGCGGGCAGATCCAGTCGAGCGGGCTCATCGACACCGGTCCGGTCACGATCGCGGCGACGTAGCCATCGAGCGTGGGAATGCTGGTGGCGACAGGATGCCGATCAACGCGAGCCTGGAGCCATCGCTCGAGCTTCTCAAGTGGCATCGCGGCTACCGCCATCGCTGACGCTGCTTTATGACGACGCGGGCTCATGCCGCAGCCTGTGCGGTGCGCTGGCGCGCCGCCTTCCAGTTCCAGGCGAGCAGCTCGTGCAGCTGATGGCTCTTGGTTTGCCCGGACAAGATGCGCTCCAGCACGTCGGCCAGGTAGGCCTGCGGATCGAGTTCATGGAGCTTTGCCGTGTTCACGAGCGACGCCAGGATCGCCCAGCTCTCGGCGCCGCCCTCGCTGCCGCTGAACAACGAGTTGCGTCTTCCCATGGCAATCGGGCGTATGGAACGCTCGACCGTGTTGGAATCGACCTCGACGCGGCCGTCGCGGAGAAACAGCGTCAGGCCATCCCAGTGATTGAGCGCATAGTTGATCGCCTCTGCCAGCTTCGACTGGAGAAGAGCTGGCCCACGATCTCGGTCAGTCGCGCCTTGAGCGCCACCATCAACGCTGCGCTCCTGGTGCGGCGGGTGGCCAGCCGCTGCTCCGCACTGTTGCCGCGGATCTCGGCTTCGATCGCATAGACCGCCAGCAGGCGTTCGATCACCTCGCGCGCAAACGGCGACTGCGTCGTTTTGAACACCTCGACGAATTTGCGTCTGGGGCGAGACAAAAGGCGAGCTGGATCGCGCCGCCATGGTCGCGGGCGAGCGCCTTGTAGGCGGCATTGAGCGCGGTTGAGGCCATGCCGCTCTCGATCAGGCGTGGCAACGCCTTCACCTGGACCACGCCATCGGTGCAGCCGCGGCAGGCGTATTTGGGACGGATCGTCCGCAGCACGCGCAGGATCGCCGGGATCACGTCCAGCACCTCGCTGACGTCCTCGCCGATCTTGTGGAGCTGACCCTGGCAGCACGGGCAGGCGGTCGCCTCCGGCTCCAGCACCTGCTCACAGCGCAGCAGGTGCTTGGGCAGCGCGCCGATGTTGCGGCGCGCCTTCTTGCGTAGCTTATCAGACGGCTTCGGCGCAGGCGCATCGTCGTTGGCAGCCGCAGGCGGGGTGGCGCCGGTCTCAAGGTCGTCAAGCTCAAGCGCGAGTTGCTCGGCCACGAGCGTGGCAAGCCGCTTCGAGCGCTTCCCGAAGATCATCTCCTTGAGCGTCTGCATCGCCACGCGCAGCTTCTCGTTCTCGACGTCAAGCGCGAGCACCATCTCGGTCAGAGCCGCCGGATCGGTCGGGAGAGCATCGGGGCGAACCGCCATGATCGAACGATACATGCGCCCACTCCATGCTCCAGCGAAATCCTCACCTCTCAGCCAACAACGGCCGGCTGCTTCACAGGCTTGGGAGAGACACGCGTCCACTCGAGTCCGTCGAGCAGCATCGCGAGCTGCGTCGCACTTAGATGCACCACACCGTCGCGGATCGGCGGCCAGGTGAAACGCCCCTGGTGCAACCACTTCGTCACCAGCACCATGCCGCTGCCGTCCCACGCTAAAAGCTTCACTCTGTCCATGCGTTTGCTGCGGAACACGAAGACGTCGCCACAATACGGGTTCGCACGCAGCGCTTCGCTCACCAGCGCCGACAGCGTGTGCACCGACTTGCGGAAATCGACCGGCTGTGTCGCCAGCACCACCTTGAGGCCAGACCGCAGCGCAATCAACGGATGCCCCGAAGCGCCGACAGCACCGTCGAAAGCGTCGCCAGCTCCACGCCCGGCTCAACCCGGATGCGCGCCCCACTCAGTTCGATCTCGATCACTCCGCAGGCCTTCGCCGGCGGCGCGGCGATCTCCAAAGGCCTCGTCTGTGCTGGCGAACTGCGCTCGGCCTCGCCGGCCGTCTCGCCGTCGCTCTCGGCCCCAATTTGGATCGGCACGAAGCTCGACGCCTTGCCGGCTACCACCGCCGCAACCTGGCGTCGCCACACCGTGAGCAGCCCGCGGGAAACGCCATTGCGTCGCGCCACCTCGGAGATGTTCGCACCTTCCTCAAAGCTCTCCGCCGCGATCCGGGCCTTCTCCTCGCCCGTCCATCGTCGCCGCCGGCGCTCCCCGGTGATTACCTCGACGCGACGATAAGAATCGCCTTCCTGCCTGACATCAAGCATGGCATTTGCCATCGTTCCACCTCCAGCGAACCACTCATGCCAGGCTGTATTGCGCGCAAGCCGAGGGATGGCTAGGTGGGGGCGTCGCGCCGCTTACGTTGAAGTAAGCCCCGGCTGCTCCACGTTCTCCGGCTCAGACTTTGCAGTTCGGGAGTCAACTTTGGATGATTCAACTTCGCGAGGAGGTCGTGGCACAATCGGTGATGACATTGTCTTGGGGCAAATCACTGCGGGCGCTGCCCCCAGGACGTATGCCGTATCGCGAACCGACGCTAAGGCACACTTTCATGAGGACATCCAGTACGGTTCCTGGTCGGTTCGTGCCGCACCATTGGCTACCTTCGTGAGGTTAGACAAGCTCGCGAGCATTAGAACGCGACGCCTTGCCAATGGTGTGTGCACTGCCACCCGCCATCAGTGCGTTTCGCAGTTAGCCAGTCGTACGGAGGCCGCGGTCCGGACCAACCACGAGTGTGTTCGCGCAAACGGTGGCTTACTTTTGCAGGCTCCAGGCGTTCCACAATGCGCTATTGATGGCCTGATTGGTCCTTCCGGATGCGTCCTTCTTCGCCCACCATGCCGCGTTGCGCCAGATCGCTTTAGCGACATTTTCGAGATATGTCGGCAATACCTTCGCGCGATCCAAGGGAATCAAATCGAACGCCTTCTTATTCAAGGGGCCAATAACGAACAGTTTGGCATAAGCTGCCTGGCTGTCTGCCCGAGAGGCGAATTCAATGAACTTCTGCGCATTCTCGACATTCTTCGCGCCCCTCAAAATGCCGCAGTAGCTGTGCTCGATCAGCGCTTGATTCCAGACATAGTCGACTGGGGCGCCCTGTTGCTTTGCCTGCTCGATGCGCCCCTGCTGCGCAGGCCCAATCACCCCTTCACCTGAAACGAGAGCCTCTGTCTCCAGAGCCGCGCTGGTGGCCCATTTGAAAACGTTCGGCTTGATGCGAGAGAACGCGGCATACGCCCGCTCGAAGTCGAGGGGATAGAGGTTCTCCGGAGCAACGCCGTAGGCAAGAAGCACATACTCGATCGGCGGGATCACATAGTTGCCTGCATCGATAATCCGTGGGCCAGGGAATTTCGCGACGTCCCAAACGTCTGCCCAGCTCCTTGGCCCAATTTCTCGTGTATACTTCTTGGTGTTGAAGGCGATAACCTTTGCGTATAGGACCGTCCCCACTCCGGTAGCCTGGACAGCCCCTTTCGGAAAGCCGGTGAAAACGGACTGATCCATCGCGTTGTAGTCAAGCGGCTGAAGTTTGCCTTCGTTTGATAGTTCCACAAATCATGGGGCTGAAGGTCGACCACGTCCCATTCCGGGCTGCCAGTCTCGATCATCGGCCGAAGCTTCGAAATCGAAGGAAAAGTAGCCTCAACAACCTTGATCCCAGTGGCTTTCTCAAAAGGCTTTAAGATGGCCTCTCGTAGAGCGTCTTCGGCCGTCCCTCCCCAGGATGCGACAACTACCTGCCCCTTACCTTGTGCTGAGGCAGAGGCAACCGGGACGAGAAGCGTAACCGCTGCAAAGATACGGCGAGAAAAGCTCGATCCAAAATGCATACTACTGCCCGCAGTAAACGAGTGAGACAGCTCGGTTCGTCTGGGCAAGCTTAACGTAAGCTGACGCTCCGCCACCGGGTAATCAAATGAATATAGAGCCTGCCTGCGCGTAATGACTGCGAATTTTTGGTGAAGATGAAGAAATTCGACAAGCTTAACTGAGCTACTAGCTTTTGGCAGCCTCTTCACCTGGTCTCGTCAAATAGGAGGCGCACAAATTGCAGGGGAACGCGAAAGCCGTTTGTTCTGTGTCAATTCGCGGAGAGGCAAAGGGCGCACCTATCGTCAAAGTAAATCCACCGCCGAGGAGAAGGCTGCGGAGAAGCAATCAAATCCGGAAGTCGCGGCTCGAACAGCCAAGTGTTGAAGGGCAAATCGTGGTACCTCTTGCCGGGTCCAACTCCTCGCGATGTTGCCCGGCAGGCGCCGTTGTCATCGCACGCATTCGGATAATCGTCGCACCGATTCCGCTCAAGATGATCATGGCAATGCCAATCCACCCGCAGCCCGAGATCTTCTCCTCAAAAATCAGGAAGCCTAGAATGGCGGAAAACAGGATGTCGCAATATTGCAGATTGGCGACCAGTAGCGACGCCGTTGGGCTGGTTGAGTTCGAATAAGCCCGCACCACACACCACGCGCCGAGCGATGCGACCAAGCCGATCATGACGAGCCATAGCGTGCCGGGCCACGACAGACCTGACATGCCCGTGAACCACATCCACACCGCACCGCCAAGCGCATTTGTTGTCGAGAAATAGAACACGGTTCGAGTAGTTGGCTCTCCCAATTTTCCCAGTGCGATGATTTGCTTGTATGCGACAGCACCAAGCAAGCCTGACAACAAACCCAAAGCGCCTGCAAAGAGCTGCCCCTCTGGCAAGTCAGGTAGTAGCAGGAGTAGCACACCTCCAAATCCAGTGACTATGGTCAAACCATGCCACGCATTAATCGGTCCGAGCTCGTCTCGTGATTCGGCCCTCTCCGAAAGCAAGCGAGCAGCGATTATGAATACAGCGATCCAAAGGCTACTTGTGCTAATCAGCGCGTTGGCAGTGGCAAGCGGAAGGAATGTGACCGCATAGAACCATGCAGCAAGTGAGCCGAACGAGACAAGGCCACGCCACGCGTGCCGCCGCGCGAAGTCGGTCCGGAGGGAAACGCCTTCCCAGCGGGCAAAGCCCCACATGCAAAGCATACCAATGAGGCTACGACAGAAAATTATTTCCGCGGTGGTGAAGTGTGCCGCTGCAAGCTTGATGCACGCGCCCATGACGGCAATAAGCACTGAACCAACAATTATCCAAATAGCTTGCATGGAGAACGAGACCGCCGCACCATCAGCTTGATTGGTGCTGAGGAGACGCGCTCACATCTAAGCGCATCAGTGGGAGATGAATCTATTCGGGCCACGCGCGCTCGCGCTTATGGCGCGCAAGAATATTATACGGAGATTTTTAATCGGTTTCGTGCGATGCCTCGCGTCTTCACGCCTAAATTCGGCGTTTCATGCCACCATTGAGCCAGGCTCATCCAGAAGAACCTCTTGTAAGCGCGAGGCACATTCGTGGAGGCACACGTGCGGAAAAGACGGGAGGTCAAACGCGGGGCAGCAGCCGGCAGCCATTGTCGTATATCTAATGGAGAAGTTTATCCTCAACGTCACGCTTCTAGGCCGAATGAGAAGTGCGTCTCGAGCGGTCTGCTCTTACAGGCCCACCGATCTGCCGCCGGCTACCAGCTGTCGATCCAGCGCAATTTCTTTTCCGTTCTCCGGGGAACCGGTGGTAAACTCCTCAGGCCCGCCATGATCCATTTTCGCGTGTCGGCAGGATCAATCACATCGTCCAGGCCATGCCGGTCGCGCGCGAGAGTGCGCGACCTTTAGCATAGGCATCGGCAACCAACTGATCGAACCTCGATTTGCGGGCTGGTGGATCCGATATTGCATCGAGCTCGTTGCGATAATCGAGTTTGACGTAACCTTCCAGCCCCATGAAGCCGAATTCGCCTGTTGGCCAGTAAACGACGAACATCGGAGCCTCGAAGCTGCCGCCGGTCATAGCGGTGGACCCCAAACCGTAACTCTTGCGCAGAACCACCGAGAAGATCGGCACGGTTAGATTTGAGCCAATCACGAACAGACGTGAGCAGTGCCGGATGAGTCCCGTCTTCTCCGCTTCAGGACCAATCATGCAGCCTGGCGTATCGGACAGGGACAGAACCGGAAGGTCGAAAGCTTCGCAAAGCTGCAAGAACCGGGCGGCTTTGTCCGAGGCATCGGAATCGATAGCTCCGCCCAAGTGCATCGGATTGTTGGCGATCAGGCCCATGGGTCGGCCCTCGATACGGAGGGGCGGTGATCATCGACTGGCCAAATTTCGGCCGAAGTTCCAGCACGCTGTTCTTATCTACAAGCGTGGTAATTAGCTTCCGAATGTCGTAGCCGCGAAGGCGCTCCTCGGGAATTGCCCGCCTGAGCAGTCTCTGGTCGGAACAGGACCAGTCCTCCACAGGTCCCTGGAAGTAGGACAGATAACGTTTGGCGACGGCGACCGCCTCCGCCTCGTCCTCTACCAGAACATCGATCGTTCCGTTGCTTTGCATCACATTGGCGGGCCCAATCTCTTCTGGCCGGAACACACCTAAGCCGCCGCCCTCCACCATGGATGGTCCGCCCACACCCAGCGCCGAGTTCTTCGTGGCAATGACCACATCGCGGCAGCCGAGGAGCATGGCGTGGGCGGCGAAGCAACGGCCAGAAACGATGCCTATCAAAGGAACGGCGCCGGAGAGTCGCCCCACAGCTCGAATAGACGGTCATAACGTCCACCTTGATCAAGGTCGAAGCACGCCCCCCGTGCACCACCCCCTTCGGTGAAGATCACGAAAGGCAGCTTCCAGCGCAATGCCAGCTGGCACATGCGGGCGAGCTTCCAGCGACTGTTGACGGCCGTTGTACCTGCCATCACAGTATAGTCAAAACTGACGACTGCGGCGCGGGCTAAATGCTTGTCAAATTTGTCGCCGTTGATCGATGCCAAGCCAGCCGTCAGCGGGCGTGGTGTCGATGAGTTCCTCGACTGGCCTGTCGCTCGCCGCCACCGCCAGCGAGCTGTATTCCATGAAGCTTTCATCATCTACGAGATCGGCGATATTTTCCCTTGCCGTACGTTGACCACTCTTGCGCCGCTTTGCCACCGCGGCGGGACGAGCCTCATCGAGCACTCGTCTGTGTCGTTCAAGTACCTCAGCAAGGTCGGGGCGAATTCCGTCGAGGTCGACGCTTTCCTCCGCCTGTCCCGCCACACCTGCCCCCTCGATCACCTCCAAATAGGCGAGCGGATGTCCCTCGAACACGGTATCGCCCACTGCAACACACAGCTCGCGCACGATTGCCGAACTCTCAGCGGAAATCACATGCTCCATCTTCATGGCTTCGATCACCATCAGCGCCCGACCGGCGCGGACCGTCTCGCCGACGGCGGCCAAGATGTTGATCACAGTGCCCTGCAACGGGGCGCGCAATGGCTCGCTTCCTTGCGCTTCTTCTGACTCTGCCTCTACCGAACGACGAGGGGCCTGCCTGCCGAGTTTAAGCACTGCTAGCGGATCATTCGGGTCCACCTGATGGCCGGCACGCTTAGCGTTCGCCGGCGGCGCCCCGCCAATAGCAGCATCGAAATACAACTTCGGGTGTGCCTGCGGCTCTCCTATGAGCCGCTTCATACTTTCTTCGATGAAACGGGTGTGAACCTCGCCGGCGGCTACTGCGGGATATGTCAGCAGATTCTGCAAAAAGGTGATGTTGGTTGGTAAGTCTTCGATGCGGAATTCCGACAGCGCCCGATAAGCTTTTGCGATGGCTCGCGACAGGCCGCCAACGTCCGAATGCACAATGAGTTTGGCTAGGAGAGAATCAGAATCTGGCGGAGGTGCGGTATCCGGCATAGCCGAAAGCGTCGACCCGAACGCCAGGCCCAAACGGTGGTTCAAAAACGGTGAGCGTTCCGCCCGCCGGCCTCGCCGAGCCATCAGGAGCCATGGTCTCAAGATTTACCCGGACCTGCACCGCATGACCGCGAGGTGGTGGGATCCGGCACTGGGTGAGCTCAAGGTCCGCAAGCCTACGACCTGCCGCGACCTGCAACTGGATACGCACCAGATCGAAGTCCAGTCACTTCTTCGGTGACCGTGTGCTCCACCTGTAGCCGGGCGTTGCCTTCGATAAATACGAAGTGCTCTTCGGTACGGGCATCGACTAGGAACTCCATTGTCCCCAAACCGCGATAGCCACTGGCTTCACCCAGCGCAACGGCGGCGGCAAAGAGCTGCTCTCGTATGCTCGTCGGTAGAACGTCGGCAGGCGCGATCTCGACGAGCTTTTGTCGCTGGCGCTGCAGGCTGCATTCGCGGTCCCACAAGTGTGAAATGCTTTCGCCATCGCCTACGATCTGCACCTCGGTGTGCCGAGCCATGGGCAGGAACTGCTCGATATAGAGACTGCCGTTCCCAAGGCCCCTTTAGCCTCCGGGGCGCAGCGCTCGAAAACACTTGCGAGTTCGTCAGCAGACACCGCCGGCCGCAAGCCGCGCCCGCCACCGCCTGCTATTGCCTTGACCATCACCGCCCCGCCGCGACCCAAAGATTGGAGGAACGCTTGTGCCTGCTCTAGGCTTGTCGGCCCCTTCGTCCCAGGCAGGATCGGCACGCCGCATTGCCGCGCCAGAGCTCGTGCGTGGGCCTTATCTCCGAACAGCTCCAGGGTGGTCGGCTGCGGCCCCACAAACGTCAGGCCAGCCACGGAGCACGCCCGAGCGAAGCGGGCGTTTTCCGACAGGAAGCCGTACCCCGGATGGACGGCGTCACAACCAGTGCGCTCCGCCGCAGCAATCACTTGATCCGAGTCAAGGTAAGCGGCTGGTCCTGAGCCTTTCAACGCGACCGCCTCATCTGCCCGCCGAGTATGCAATGAGGCAGCGTCATCCTCGGAATGGATAGCCACCGTCTTGATTCCCATCTCGGCAGCTGTTCGCGCAATACGAACCGCGATTTCCGCGCGGTTAGCGATCAACAGTTTCATCACTTGCGCACCTCCTCGCCACATGCAGGAAAGAGCGCGTGCGCCGGCCAATCACCGCAGGGCTGGCAAGCTTGCATTTCCATTGTGTGCTCCTCGCACTCCTGATGTCCGTCAATTGCTCGGATTCTCAGTAATCGTCAGAGCCATTTCGAAATAGGCCCGCAACGCATATGTGCGTCCAACTCTGGACGGCAGATTTGACGCCGGCCTCTCCTTGAGAGGTGCTCGTCAAACAGCGGGATTCGCCTTTCTCGCAATCAGGCAGTCGACGGCTGTGAGACCTTTGCCGTCGGCTGCGAGGATGATGGGATTGATGTCGATTTCGCCGATCTCGTCCGCCAGGTCGGCGCACAGCGTGCCGAACTTGACGATGCACTCCGCCAGTCCATCCAGGTCCGCCCTTGTCCCACCGCGGGCGCCGCGCAACACGCTCGCTGCCCGAAGTTCGCCAATTGCAGCCTGGACATCTGCAGCATCGAAAGGTGGCATCAGGACACGCACGTCCTTCAGCGCCTCAACCCAGATCCCGCCGAGGCCGAAGGCAATGACTGGCCCGAATTGTGGATCAAACTTGGCGCCGAGCATTACCTCGATGCCGGGCTTGGCCATCTCCTGCACCACCATCCCGGCGATCTTGGCTTCGGGGCGACACGAGCGGACCGAGGCAATGATCTGGTCGAAGGCTGCCGCAGCTGCTTCGGCTGAGGAGATGTTCAGCACGACACCGCCTATATCCGTCTTGTGCAGGATTTCGGCAAATTCCACCTTCATGACGACAGGAAAGGTCAAATCCTGCGCTATACGCCCCGCTTCATCGGCTCCGGTTGCGAGCGCTTCACGAGTAACCGGAATGCCATAGAGCGCCAGCAGGCGCTTGCCTTCCCGCTCCGTCAAAACTCCACCTTTGGCCTCGCGCAGCAGGCGCACGGCGTCTTGATATCGCTCGCTTCGCCGACCCCAGTGTTGGGACAGCTGGTTGCTCGACTTGCGCTCACGCAGAAATTCCGAATAGCCAATAAGCGCAGAAAGAGCCTTCAGCCCAGTTCCCATACCCTGCAGAAAGGGCATGCCGTCAAAATCAACTTGAGGGTCAATCATCGCGATGTGAGGATCAGGAGTGGGATAGAAATGCCCGCCTGGAATACTCATTATCGGGAAGACAACGTGCGGCGCTGCTGTCGCGGCTATCTTCAGCGCTTGCCCAACATTTTGCGCCATATCAAGAGGCGAAGGGAAGCTCCGTCCAAAAGCGACCAAATCATAGGCGCCGCAAGTAGCAAGCGCCCTGAAAGATGCCTCCAAGACGCGTGCATCGTACGCGCCTTGTGCGGTGATATCGAGCGGGTTGTCGGAATTAGCGAACTCGGGCAATAAGCCATCGAGCCGAGCCTTCACTGCGGGGGGCAACGGCGGGAACTCGATGCGGCAGGGCTCGGCGAGATCCGACAACATGCTGTTCGCGCCGCCAGACCAAGAAACGAACGCGACGCGCCGACCGCATGGGCGCTTGGTTGCCGACAGCGCAGCCGCGGTCTCGATGAGATCATCCAACGTGTCGACCCTGACTACGCCCAGCTTTTTGAGCACAGCATCGATTGCCACATCAGAGCCCACCAGCATCGAGGCAGGCCTCGTTACCCACCGTGACGACCCGACCGATGCCGATCCCACGGGCCAGCGGCGGCGGGACAAGGCTGCAAACGACCATGCCACTCTGCAGCACGGCACTGATGCCACCGGCCTTCATGGTGTGGTATGTAGCAGCCATTGCGATCAGCCCGTTGGCCGCATTCAGCAGGCCGAGGCAGTTCGGGCCAGCGACTGGAATACTCGTTCGTCGGGACCATTCAACGAGCCGGGCCTGCCTCGCGGCACCTTCAGTTCCCTGATCGGCAAAGCCATTTGAGATGATCTGGATCGCCCCCACGCCAGCGGCCTCGCAATCACCAAGAACGGCTGGAATGCCGACACCGGGAATGCCGACCAGGGCAAGGTCGACGGGATGCGGGATTGCTGTCAGACTTGGAAAGCACGGCAGCGCACCTATCTGCTCGTAGCGAGGATTAACCGCAAACAATTTGCCTGAGAAGCCCCAATGGTTCAGGTTCTTGAGTATTTCTGTAGCCATCCCCCGTTTGGAGAAGCTCCGACGACTGCGATGGATCCAGGCCAAAGAATCGGTTGATCGCGTCGACGGAATCCAAAGTCGCTATCATTCTCTGTCGTCTCCGAGGCGCATACTCGACGGCGTTCAGCACCGCTCCCCCGCATCACGCTGGTACATTTTCGGTGTCAAAGGAGCATCAAGTACTGTCCGCGAATACGTCGCGTGCCGAAGTCATTTTGCTCAAATCTCGCGCGAACAGTTGCCAAGCCCACATGCTCTTGGGCAAGAACGACTTGGTGAGCTAAATCGACGATGCTTGGGAGCTGCGCAAGGCGGCCTGCCGTGAACCGACGCGGGCCGACAGAAAACGTTGTTGGGTGGCGCGCGGCCTCGAAGTTTTTCCAGGTCCCCAGCTCCGCCCTCGAAGAGCAGCGAGTCCGCCTCCTTGGGCTCGAGCGGTAACACGTCGCCACGGCCGTTGATAGTGAAGAGGACTTCGCCGCCGCCCTCCTCATTACCGATCTGCCACCAGCGCCGCGCCAAAAAAACCTCGCTCGGCCGCGCCAACATCGCAAATGCGCGCCGATTCTCGTAATTGACCACCTCGATGCCGAGTTCTTCCTCCATAGCCCCACTCGCCCTCCTTACGAGCTTAGCAAGATAGGCGGACCTGCCGGCCCGCGCCTCGGCATTAATTTGAGTCTCGACGATGACCACGAACATGATCACTCACACCGACCTCTTTCACGAACGTAGCAGTCAAGCTACACTGCGACCCGGCAGCAGCTTTTGCTGCGACCCCGGTCAATTGCGCATCACTTCTGGAGATTCCGCAACCGCGCGTCTGCGATTTCCTTGTGGTCGTCGCGACCGAGCCGGCCCGATAAATAGAGCGGATGACTTTCACGCTTCGTCAGTGCAGTGTACCGACCTTCTGTGCTCTATCATTCGCGTCATCCTGGCGTTGACAGCCTCTCGTCGTCGACAGGCAGGATCTCGGTGCGGTCAACTCGCGTTACTTAGCCACCGCCCAAGCTCACGCGAACCTCCCCGTCGACAACGTTCACCTTGCATTTGCGCAGCCGCATCTCCTTCGGAGCTAGACAACGCCCAGTAGCCAGATCAAATTCGTGCCCATGCCACGGACAGATGAGGATCTCGCCATCCCGACTCCAGTGGAATTTCCAGCCCGTATTGGCGTTGCAGCTCATCTCGCCGCCCACCGGTCCGGCGCATACTGGCCCGTATTGATGCGGACAGACATTGATCAGAGCATGCAGATTGCCATTGACGTTGTATACGCCGACCTCCTGCGTGCCGACCTGAACGATTTTGTGTGCGCCGGGCGGAAATTCGCTTGCCAGTCCGACCGGATATTCGGTCGCCGCGCGCGCCGACCGAACCGTCTTCATCTCGGCCTCGGCAGTGCGCCCGGCCATCTCGCGATTGTTGTTCATACTCGCTGTCCCTCTCTTTCGCGAGCCTCTCGGGCCTCGGCAGCTTGAAGAGGCTCAGCGCGTTCTCGCCCATGATCTTCCGGCGCTGCTCCTGCGTCAGCGGCAGCCGAGCCAGGCTCCGCGGATGGTCGAAGTCGTGGTGCGGCCAATCTGAGGCGAACAATGTGCGGTCAGCACCACCATAATGCTCCATGGTCTCGACCAAGTGCTTCGGATTGACTGGCTCCTCCAGCGGCTGTGTGACAAACCACATCTGCCGCTTCATGTAATCACTCGGCCGCTCCTCTAAGAATGGCACGCTTCGGCGATACTCGTGGTGATACCTATCCATGCGCCACATCATAAAAGGCGCCCAGCCCACACCGGCTTCAGTGAAGACGATTTTGAGCTTGGGGTAGCGCACCGGCACGCCGGTGTGCATCAAGCTCACGAGGTTTGCCATCATCGCGAAGGGATGCCCGATTACTTGCCTTGCAAAGTGGTTTTCGAATTGGTTGAGCTGAGTGGGGAATGCCGGGGAGATCACCGTCACACTATGCAGCATGACCGGAAGGTCCGCAGCCTCTGCGGCAGCCAGGATGCGATCGTAGCGGCGATGACCCCAGAGCGGGTCGACGCCGGCGGTCGGCAGGTAGACGGCAACAACGCCCGGCGTCCCCGCGTAGCGCTCGATCTCCTTGGCTGAGTTGTCCGGGTTCTGCGGACAAGCCATGATAGCACCGTAGAGGCCGTTACCCTCGCGAACCCACTCGGCTACGATCCAACGATTGTAGGCGCGCGACAACGCCGTGGCGTACTCGATGTTCGGCAGTTGCGCAAAGCCCAGCAGGTGATCCGGCAGCAGGATGCCGTAATCGATTCCCAGCGCATCGAGCTCGTCGCGCATCGCCTGCGGGGTGTCAACACTCCGCAGCCGGTCGTCCCCCAGGGACCGACGGGCCCAGAACGAAAGCGGGAGAATAGCCGGGAATGTCCAGGTAGCGCTGCGGGATATTGCTGAGAATCTCGAGCGTCTTGCGCCACGGCATTTCGCAATGAGGAGCGAGGTATTGCGGAAGATCGTTGACGTGGATATCACAATCTACGACCACCATTCCGTCTTTCGCCACACTATTGTTTTGTACAGACATCGTCTCACCTTTCCTCCGTCCTCATTGACGCGCTTATCCACGCGCAACTACCACACTTGTTTTGTTGGCTTTTCAGCTGCTCCTCCGGTTTTATTCACTCAGCGAAAAAGAAAACTGCGAAATTCCGTCTGATGGCGCACAATCAAGCGATTTTACTCAAGTAAGCGCCGGAATTCTTCGTGACGATAAATGAAGCAGCAGCGGGGATGTCCCCAAACGGAGCTGGGTCTAGTCTTCTGAATCGAAAGTGTTGTTGCCGTCTTGACAGGAGTGATTTGAAAAGCGTCACTTTTCGGCATGGAGAGGCCAGGTTTGGTCTGATAAAGTCGACGGCGAGCGCAGCGACGCCGCTTTCGGGATATATCAAAGGTCTTGCGAGCGCGATCGGGCAAGCAGGCCCGACTAAACCTGATCGTGGTTGCTGCACTGCGTCGATTGAGGCCGTCTAATCGAAAGAGTGGTGAGCCGATGGGGCGGCCATTGACGGCACCTGAGCTGTTTCGATTCATGATCTCGCGATTCGATAGCAAACCTAATGCGATCGCCCAGTTCAGCCGCACAAATCCATTGCTTGGTTACGGATCTAATAAAGCGCGCATCTTCCGGTGAACAACGCATGTGACTTATCTGCTCGACGGATATCCGGGTGTGTTCGCGCAGCTCGCTTAAGAAAGCCCTTTGGTCGCTTCCGCGCTTCTCAACATACTGAAGACAGTCAACTTTCAATTCCGCAACTGATCTAGGGAAGTCACGATCATGAAGGCGGCTAATGTCGTCGAGGATCCAAACAAGCCCCTCGAAAGACATAGGTTAGATGCCCTGCGTGGCGCCCCCTCAAACCATCCAGTTCGATCGTGGTCGAGTAGCTCGGCCATTTGGCTTTGCCCTCACAGATCCGGGCAGGCGGCTTTCCCGCACCCGGCTCTTCCCGAGGGTAACCCGCGCCATATCCGCGCCTGCGACCATGTGCGAGTGATTCGTGGAGTTGGCAGGCGGAAGCGTGCCGTCAGGTCTCGAACTCCGGCCAGCCCATGCGCCGACTTTTCTGGCTACGCCGTCTCAGACAACGCAGCCAGGTCCGACGCACTTCGCGGTAGAAGTCCTTGAGCGCTGGATAATTGTGCGGCCTGCCATAATAGCCATTGTGCCCGCGCAGAACGGCGGCGAACCACTCGTGCTGCGTTGCCAGTGGCGCGTGCATGAGCCGCCAGGCCTCCTGGCGCAAGGCCGTCAGCTTGCGCGTCAGGCATTTCCCTTCCGTCTTCTGCTTCACGATGAACCGGCCATCTCGTGTCCGCCCGCAGTAGTGGGTAAAGCCGAGGAAGGCGAAGGTCTCTGGCCGCCGCTCGCCCCGCCGCTGACGCGAGAGGGCCGCGAACCACCAAACTCGATCAGCCGCGTCTTGTCCTGATGGAGCATCAAGCCGAAGCCGGCCAGCCGCGCCTTGAGGGTTCCCGCGCATCTGCCTTGTTCTCGAAGCCCATGACGAAGTCGTCTGCGTAGCGCACGATCACGATACGACCGCGTGCGCAGCGACTACGCCATTTCTGGGTCCAGAGATCGAGGATGTAGTGCAGGAAGATGTTGGCAGGAGCGGGCTGATGCCGCCCCTTGCGGTGTGCCCCTGTCCGTCTCTTGCTTCTCGCCGCTCCCAAGGACGCCGGCTCGCAGCCACCCCCGATTAGCTGCAAGATGCGAGGATCGGCGATCCTGTGCGCCAGCATCCGCAACAGCCACTCGTGGTCGACCGAGTCGAAGAAGCTGCGTATATAGCGCGACAATCAGGATGAGAGCGCGTATTGCCGCACGTAAAAGTGCTCCCTCTGGCTCGTCCGCTGCCTCATCTTTTTTGCTCCCGGCTTGAAGCGGAGGCGGCCAGGCGTCTCAATGATTGCCGAAGTGGGCCTAAGATGTGCTGGAGTAACCCCATTGTGGTGGCAGTTCGCCATGAGCTTTGCTGACAGAGGCCGGCCTCAAGGCCGGGCGTGCCAGCAAAGCTCATGGTCGTCCGCGGCCTGATCCGCGCGCAGGGGTCAAGGCTCGCGAAGCGACCCGCGTAGCGGGCTTGGCCTTGACGCCGAGCACGGATCAGGCACTCGGACGCACCGGATGCGAAGATGGTCGCGGTTCGCAGCGCCCGGCTTTTCCTGCGCGAGCCCGGCGTTATTGAGGCGCTACGACGTCGAGGGCGAGCGGCGGCACTTGGGAGGGGCCGAACAGCAGGGCGTTGGCCTGTTCGCTGCGCCAGGTCTTTAGGCGACGCTGTAGCGTGCGCAGAAGTTTTTGGGGATAGACTCCAGGGTATTCTGCCTGCAATCGCGCCAGGAGTTCGCTGCTGGTCCGCCACGGCTCGGCTTCAAACCATTTGCGCAAATCCGGCGTCACTCGAATGAGCGGGTCGGGACGGCGACGGCCTCTTTTTGCTTTGACGATCGGCCGATCTGTCGGCCGGGCGCCGCCCTCCTTCCAGGCGGTTCTCAAGCTCGCCAGGAAAAGGTCGATCGGCTGCGCGATCGCGCCGGGATTCGCGACAGGCTCGGCGTCGGTAAGCGTCGCCAACCGCTCCTGCGTCACTCGGATATCGCGCAACAAGGCGACGGGGTCGAGGCTGACGAAAGTCTCTTGTAAACGGGCGCGAACTTCATCGGACGTGCGCGCGTCGGCGGCTAGCCGTTGATGCGGCGTCGCAGGCGCGCTGTAGGTCTTGTGCACACGGGCGCCGTCGCGCTGCTTGGCGATCAGCTTGAACGACGGTTGGAAGAAGTTCACGAACAGGCGCGCTGAGCGGTAGAGCTGCGCCAGCAGCGTCGCCGCCTCCAAACCCTCGAACCGCCGGTAGCCGACCATCCTGCGCACGACAGCGCCGTTCTTTTGCTCGACGAACGCCTGATCGTTTTTGCGGTACGGCCGGCAGCGCGTGAAAACGATATTGGCCGTGTCGCAGTACGTCTTGAGCGTCTCGTTCATGAAAACGGTGTCATTGTCCGTGTCCAAGCCAAGAAGCGCGAAGGGCAATTGCTTACGCAATTCCGTCAGCACGGTGCTCAGCAGCGTCTGCTCGCGCACGATCAGCGGCGCGCATTCCGTCCAGCCCGTTCGCGACGTCAGTGAGGACCAGGGTCTGCACGAAACTGCCGCGCGCCGATGGGCCGCTGTGGGCGACAAGGTCCGCCTCCACGAATCCCGGTGCCGGATCATTCCAATCTGCTGAAGTCCGGATCGGAATGCTGCGTCGCAGGGCGTGCGCGGCCGGTCGCCGGCGCTGGCGACCAAGCCCTTCCCGAATCCGGCCCAACACCCGGTCGATCGTCGCCGCGCTCATCGAAAGCAGCTTGCCGCGGATCTCGGGAGCAAGGTCAAGATGGCTGTGCCGCTCCATCGCCTCGATCAGCATCGGCATCAAGGCTTTCAACCGCTTGCCGCAAACCCGGTCCGACGCTTCCCAGAGGAGTGCGAGCACATTGCGTTCGGCTTCACCGTAAATCCGGCGCCGGGCCCGACGCCCTGTTCGCGACCCATCATGGCCCCGCAGCAGCCGCATCGCATGCTTGCGATGATATCCAGTGATATTGACGAACTCATCCAATATCCGCGCCTTCTCCACGCGATCGCCCGATCGGTAGCGTTCGCCCACAGCTGCCGTCAGTTCCTTCCTAGTCGCCATGCTCAGCCGCCTCATCGTCGCCCCCGCCCGCCCGTTTGGTCGGGGAGCAACTTACATGAGGCAACGGCCTATCATTCGGGAGCTTCTACGCTGACGCAATGCGGCCGTCGACTTGGCAAGCGTTGATTGACGCTGCGCGACAATCAAGCGGCGCTGCCAGCGTCAATCAAAGTCTTGTCGAGTTCGTTTGGGGTAGTGTGAACAGGCGGCCGGCCTGGACCGCGCTTGCGATCGAGGGCAACTTTTCGACGGTAACTTTCGACGTTCATCTCGAGGATCGTGGCGTGGTGGACCAAACGATCGATGGCAGCCAACGTCATTGCTTGGTCCGGGAAGATACGCCCCCATTCGCCAAATGGCTGATTGGCCGTGATCAGCAGCGAGCGTCGTTCGTAGCGGGCGGCGATCAACTCGAACAACACACTGGTTTCCGCCTGATCCTTGCTCACATATGTGATGTCGTCGAGGATCAGGAGGTCATAGCGATCGAGTTTGGCGATCGCGGACTCCAGCGCCAGCTCGCGCCGCGCGACCTGCAGCCGTTGCACCAGATCAGTGGTTCGCGCGAAGAGAACGCGCCAACCGTTCTCGACGAGAGCCAGGCCGATCGCCGCGCCGAGATGGGTCTTGCCGCCGCCCGGTGGACCGAACAAGAGCAAATTGGCGCCGGCCTTCAACCAGGCGTCGCCGGCGGCGAGCGCCATCGCCTGTGCCTTTGATAGCATCGGCACGCTTTCGAAGTCGAAGGTTGCGAGCGTCTTGCCGGCGGGCAAACGCGCTTCCACCATGTGTCGCTCGATCCGACGGCGGGTGCGATCGGCGGCCTCGTGCTCGGCAAGGGCGGCGAGGAAGCGGGCGGCAGGCCACCCTTCCTTGTCCGACTGTGCGGCGAGCTTCGGCCAGATCGCCTTGACGCCCGGCAGGCGGAGCTCATTGAGAAGCAGCTCGACACGGGCAGCATCGACGGAGGTAGCGATACCGGTCATGCTGCCTCTCCCAGGTTCGAGCGGCCCGACATGACGCTGACGGAGGCGAGTTCATCGTAGACGTCGAGCGGCGCCAGCTTGACGGCGACACGCGGGATCGAGGCCGCCTCGGGCCGGAAGCGGTCGCGCAGCGCGGCAAGATCAGGTAACTGTCCGGCGTCCAGATCCATCGCGATCGCCTCGGCGAGTTCTGCTTCGCAGGCGCGCTCGTGAGCCAGCGCCAGAAGCTCGACCGTCACCTTGCAGGCGCGCCGGTCATCACCATGCTCCCGCAAGGTCTCGAACAGACGTTTGTAAGCTGCACGCGGGAAGAGTTGGTCGCGATAAACGAGATTGAGGAGCGCCATCGGCTTGCGCCGCAGGGCATGGATGACGTGCCGGTAATCCACGACATGACCGCCCTGGCTCTCGGACACAGGCCGACCGCGCCGCAGCGTCACGACCGGTGTGACGCCAAGGAAGCATTCGAGCCGGTCGTCGAAGATGCGCACACGCAGGCGATGGCCGATCAATCTTGAAGGCACGGTGTAGAACACGCGCCGCAGGATGAAGCCGCCTGACGACGTCACCGGGATCACTTTCTCCTCGAAGTCGGTCGTGCGGCCTTTTGGCAGCGGCGCCAATGCCTCCTTCTCGAGCGCGATCGACTTGGCGAGGTTGGCGTTGCGCCGGCCGACAATCTCGTCGACAAAAGCCCGGTACGCATCGAGACTGGCGAAGTCGCGCGTCCCCCGCAGCAACAGCGCATCTTCCAGTGCCCGCTTGAGATGGCCGTGCGCGCTCTCGATCGAGCCGTTCTCATGTGCGATGCCCGCATTGTTGCGCGTTGGCGCCATGCCATAGTGGCCCATCAGCCCGGCGTAGCGCTGCGTCAGATCCTCCCGTGCGTCGGCGGCCAGATTGCGGAACGCTGCCGACAGGCTGTCGCTGCGATGCTCCCGCGGCACGCCGCCAAGTGCCCACAGCGCGTTCTGCAAGCCCTCCGCCAGGGCGACGAAGCTTTCGCCGCCGAGCACGACATGGGCATGCTCGAAGCCGGAGAACGCCAACCGGAAGTGATAGAGCCGGTGATCGAGCGGCTCACCCGCGATGGTAATACCGAGCGCGCTCACGTCGGTGAAGTCGGACAGACCCAGGCGACCGGGCTCGTGCTGCTGGCGGAAGATCACGTCCTGTTCGGGGCCGTTGAGCGCCCGCCAGGCGTTGATGCGCCGCTCCAGCGTGCGGCGGATGTTCGGGTTCAGGTCATGATGCCGTCGGCGCAGCTCGTCCAGCACGCCGATCACGCGGATGCCGGGCGCAGCCTTCAGGATCGGAACGATCTCGGCCTCCCAATACTGCGCGAGCGGATCGGACCGGCGCCGGCCCCTCGGCGTCTTCTTCTGCGATGGCGGGCGACAATCGCCCTCGATTCGATACGCGCTTGCCTTTCGAGAACCCCGCCTTGGCCGCGGCGGCCTCGGGGGCAGTGTCTGTCGGTAGGTCATGTACAGCCTCATCTGGTGGTCGGTGATGTGGAGGCCAGGCAAGGCATCGATTCCCTCTTGTCGAGACGAATCAACAGCTTGCACCAGCCGCACCCGGCCGCCAGACGGGTCCAAAAACGCGCGACGCCGATGGGGACGGTCCTCCGGTCGGGCTACGCCCTCCCTTCGGTCCGCCCCCATCGGCGCAGTCTCACCTTGATTGTCGCTGGAGTCTCACCCTGATCGCCGCCGCGCATGCGTATGTCGGCATCGAGCACCCAGTTCACGTGCTGGCTCATGATCGCTGTATGCAGAGCATCAAGCGCCATATGAGGATTCCGCCCGGCCGGAAGCCGTAGGAGAACCCGAGGAAGTCGGCCTCGTAGACGGCGCTCAGCACCTCGGCCACCGCGCTTTGGACAATCTTGTCCTCTAGCGCCGGCACGCCCGAAAGGCTTACGTCGGCTTTGGAGATGTAGACGCGCCGCACCGGCTGTGGCCGGTAGCGACCGGTGTGGACTCGTCCGCAGAGGTCGCTAGATTATCCGTCAGCCTCTCTTGGTACTTCGCTACCGTCACTCCATCGACCCCCGCGCTGGCCTGCCGCGTTTGTCGTCGACCAACGCCAGGGTCCGAAGTGTAGACAGGAGTCGTGCGGGGTGCGGAATGAGCTCGAAAGGTGGATGTTCGCGGAGGCCGAGTGTGTTCCCTAAGCACGGAGGCTGCATGAGCATCGTCGATATGCGAGACGATGCCGCTCCGTCGGGGTCGATGGCCGCATCACGCATGGAAGGTAATCATCGGAACATAAGAGGACCGACCGGGTCCGCTGGATTGGTCTCCAGCGGGGACAGCGGCAAGGCACTGCCAGAGCCGTTGTCCGAGCTGAGGTCGGGAGTCGGACTGGGTCCATACTACTGTGAAGTCGTCGATGGTAACGAGGCGCATGGAGGGAAGGGGCCAGCCCAAGGGAGCCTGCGCGAAGAGGCCAGGGTCCGGATACAGAGCCGGGTTACCTTTCCGCCGAACCTCAAGCGGGTGAACGCGGCAGCCAAGCAAGCTGCCCAAACCTGGTTCACGGCCCTGCTGCACCATGTCGACGAAGACGCTCTTCTTCTGCCGCAACGCCCGCAAACTCGGTCCCGGCTTGTCTGCTACGGCTTTGGCCGGATGGGACTTGCACCCACAGCTGACGGCAGGTCACCGCCGATTTTCCGGCGGGTCGGAAGGCATCAGCCTGCCACGGCAGGCAAGCCGACGATGGGATCATCGCTCAAGGGCGCGATGGTTTCCAGCGTCATGTAGCGGGCCCGCTGAACCGCCCACTCGTCGTTTTCCTCGAGCAGGATCGCGCCGACTGGGCGGACGATGGCGTCTTCATTTGGGAAGATGCCAACCACCTCGGTCCGCCGCTTGATTATAGCGCGACAATCTGGGTGGGGGGCCGCATCGATATGACGCGGACTGCGCTGGAGAGATTTGGCAAGACCCTGCTGGCCAGTGATGAGGTTGTGCTCGAAGCGACCGGCAACAGCATGGCGGTGTCGCGGGTTCCGGCGCCGTTCGTGGCACGGGTGATTATCGCCAGTCCGCTGCAGGTGAAAGCGATCGCCCAGGCTCACGTTAAGATCGACAAGATCGATGCCGGCACGCTCGCCAGTCTGCAGGCGGCCGGGTACCTGCCGCAGATCTGGATCCTGACGCGGAGACCGAACGCAAGCGTCGGCTGGTGGCGCGGCGCTACCAGGTCGTGCGGCATCGCACGCGGCTCAAGAACGAGGTGCATTCGATCCTGCACGCACACTTGGTCCCGAAGTGCCCACATGCGGATCTTTTCAACGCCCGCGGCCGGGCGTGGTTGGCCGCTCAACAGTTGCCGGACGATGAACGAGCGGCCATCGATCGGCACGTTCGCGAGCTTGAACGGCTGGCAGAAGATCTGGCTCTGCTCGACCGCGAGATCGCGCAGGTCGCCACCGACGATCTCGCGGTCAACAGATTGATGACGATCACCGGCGTCAATCTGGCGGTTGCCGCCGGCATAGTGGCGGCGATCGGCGACATCAGCCGGTTCGACAGCCCGCAGAAGCTGGTGAGCTATTTCGGGCTGAACCCGCGGGCGCGGCAGTCGGGACTGGAGCCGCCCGTCACGGTCTCATCAGCAAGATCGGCCGCAGTCACGCGCGCGCCATGCTGGTCGAGGCGGCCTGGGCCGCGGCCAAGGCGCCCGGTCCACTGCATGCTTTTTTCGTGCGCATCCGCGCCCGGCGTGGCCCATCAGATCGCTGCGGTTGCCGTGGCTCGCAAGCTCACTGTGCTCTGCTGGCATTTGTTGACAAACGGCGAGGATTACCTGTGGGCGCGGCCGGCGCTGGTCGCCAACAAGACCCGCGCGATGCAGCTTCAAGCCGGGCATCCGCAACAGAAAGGCAGCCGGCGTGGACCAGCCTATGCCTACAAGATCAAGGTGCTGCGCGACCGTGAGATGTTGATTGCCGCCAGCGGAGCGAAGCTAAGAACGATTGGTGTCGAAGTGGAAACCGCGGCGGCCCCAAAAGACCGGCGCGCGGGCGCCCCAGTTCGGCAGGACAAAATAGGCAGTCCGGTGATGCTTGCAGCCGACGCGTCACGCTTCGCCACGAGGTCGCCGGCGCCCGACAACCATAACCGCCGGTGACGGCAAGTGCCAGCCAGGAATGCAGTCCCGTTCCACGCCAGCATGCCGCCGCGCGCAGGGTCGGTCAAGGCTGGCCGCGTTTGCGGCCACCGCGCGGCTTGGCCTTGACCGACCCTGCGCGCGGCGGCTGCGAGATCGGTGGCCGGGACGGAAGAATGGCCCGCGGCGCGGCCGAACGAAAGAATGGACGCGATTCCCGCAATCGTCACTCGCGGCGCGGTCATAAAACTCGCTTGCCCATCTCATCCGTCGAATGCAGCTTGGCACGGTGCTGAGGCGGGAAGCTCATATAGGCGAGCACGTCGGGCTCGGCCTCATCCATGAAGGCGGCCAGCTTTGGCAGTTTGGGACGGAGCTGGTCGGCGACCTTGCGCCACTGAGCCCTGGCCGCTTCGGCGTGGTCCTGGGCAAAGGCGGTGGCGATGAAGGCGGAGACGACGCGCCGCCCGCTCTTGCCGGATGGGCCAGGACGTTGCGCATGAAGTGGACGCGGCAGCGCTGCCAGGCGATGTTGAGCACCTTGCTGACGGCGGCCTGGATGCCCTCATGCGCATCGGAGATCACGAGCTTGACGCCACGAAGCCCGCGCCGAGCGAGCTTGCGCAAGAACGCCCGGAGCGGACCGACCGCCCCTCGCGCCGATCAGGCGCCTGACAATCGCTAACTGATCGGAAGATTGCAGGCTTTGCTCGGGCCTCAGCCGAATGCTGGACGACTTGTCACATGCGGAGAGCCAGACGGTGCGCTCGCTCCAACTCCGCGTTCACTTAAAGAGCTTCTCGGCCTCGGCGAGCGCCTCAGCATCGTTAAGCACATTGCCGGGACGATTCGCATAACCGACAACCGAGCCGGCCCAATCCATCTTCATGTATTTAGCGTTAAGCTCGAGCGTCTTCAACAAAGCGACCGTAGTAGATTTATCCGGATCAGCGACGATTGTGACTGCCCACATCTTCTTGCCAGCCATGCGGGGCTTGAAGTCTAGTCCCGGCGCCCGCATCCAAGCTGTCCAGTGATCGAGGTAGTGTTTCGCGTGAGTCGGCAGAGCGTACCAATAAGTTGGCGCAACAAATACGAGGTCGGTGGCCGAGAGCGTGGCTTCCGCTAGCAGACGCAGATTGCCGGTTGGCACATCATATTGGCTATCGCCATGACGAATGTCCTCAAACGGATCGATGGGCAGATCGATGTGGCGTAGCCAAACCTGCTTCCACTCGGTTGGCAGGCTCTTCGCAGCGTGTCGCGCCAAGATCTCCGCGTTACCGTTGCGACGAGTGGACGACATCAAAAAGAGAAACTCTCGGCTTGCTGGCGTCGGGTTTGTAGTCGTCATTGTTTCGGTTTCCTTCGGTGAACTCAAGCGGCCTTTGTGTGCGGAGAGAATGAAGCGAACCCTTTGCCTTGTGCGACCAACCGCTTTAGCAACGGCGCGGGCTCAAGCGAGGGATCGTTGGTTTCTTTGGCATAGAATGCAAGCCGGTCGGCAATATGCGCCAACCCGACTTCATCGGCCCAATACATCGGACCGCCGCGATAGATCGGCCAGGCGAAGCCATACAGCCAAACGAGATCAATGTCGCCGGGCCTGGCTGCAATGCTCTCTTCGAGTATCCGCGCGCCCTCATTGATCATTGGGTATGTCAGCCTCTCAAGGATTTCGTCCTCACTGAAGGTACGGCGCTTGCAGCCGAGCCGGGTGAGCGTCTCGTCGATCAGCTTCTCAACATCAGGATCTGGTATCGGGACCCGCGAGCCGGGTTCATATTTGTAATAACCCTTGCCCCACCTCTGACCAAAACGACCAGCTTCGCATAGTGCATCCTCAATTGGCGCCTTTTCGCCACTCTCTTTGCGCATGCGCCAGCTGCCCTCGAGACTTGAGAGATCGTTCATCGCAAATGGGCCCATGGCCATGCCGAATTTCGTCATGACGCCATCAACCTGCTGGGGTAGCGCCCCTTCGTAAAGCATTTTCTGGACCTGATTGTTGCGCTGGTCCCACATGCGATTTCCAACGAACCCGTGGCAAACCCCAACCACAACAGGGATCTTTCCGATCTTCCACGAAATGGAAACTGCGGTCTCCAGCGCGTCCGGCGCAGTTTTCGCACCGCGCACGACCTCGCAGAGCTTCATTACGTTGGCCGGCAAGTTAAAGTGCATGCCGAGGACGTCCTGCGGACGTTTCGTCATCTTCGCCATTTCGTTGATGTCGTAATACGAAGTGTTGGAGGCAAGCACCGCGCCAGACTTTGCGAACGTATCGAGCTGCCTGAACACTTCTTTCTTCAGCGACATCGACTCGTACACCGCCTCGATAATCAGATCTGCGTCCCGGACGTTGTTGATCCCGACTGCGCCGTTGATGAGCGCCATTCGTTGAGCAGGCGCATCGGCGGGGATACTGCCGCGCGCAGCGGACGTCTCCCAGTTCTTCTGCATCACGTCCATACCACGCTTCAGCTGCTCTGCATCAACGTCGATCAGCGTCACAGGAATTCCGGCATTCGCGAAAGACATCGCAATGCCACCGCCCATCTTGCCAGCACCAATGACGGCGACGCGCTCGACCGAACGCGGCTTGGTCGATTCGGGTATGTCCGCAATCTTGCGTGCCTCGCGCTCGGCGAAGAAGACATAACGCTGTGCCTTGGACTGATCACTCGCCGCCAGTTTGCGGAAAACTTCACGCTCCTTTTTCAACCCTTCTTCGAACGGGAGGTCGATGGCGAAACCCACCGCTTCGGCCGCAGCGAACGGAGCTTCCAGACGCCCCGCCCGCTTGGTCATCGAAGCCACCGTATTGTTGAAACCAGAGCGATCCGTTTTTGCGGCCACAATCCTTGAGTCGTCATTACGCAGCTTCCGCAACGGCCGCCTGTCGGCTATCGCTTTACGCAGAAAGGCTTCTCCGCCCGCCTCTGCACTTTGGACAATTTCGTCGATAAGGCCATTTTTCAATGCTTCGCGCGCAGAAATCGGTTCACCGCCGACGATCATCTTCACCGCAAGCTCAGGTCCAACCGCGCGAGGCAGACGCTGGGTACCACCGGCGTTGGGCACAACGCCGAGCTTGACCTCGGGAAACCCAAGCTTTGCAGTTTCGGTGGCGATGCGGAAATGGCAAGTCAGCGCCAGCTCGAGTGCCGCCCCAAGCGCTTCCTCCTGGATCGCTGCGACGGTAGGCTTCGGTGAGCTTTCAATCAGCGCCAGCAGCTCGTCCCAATCCGGCGCGTCTATGTCCGTGCCAGCAATAAGGGCGGCATCTATGCAGGCCAGCACGATGCCCTTCACATTGGAGTCGGCGATCGCACCGTTCATGCATTTGAGAAGAACGCCTTGAACGTGAGCGATCGATCTACTGGCTGAGGGATTGTCGACCGTCACGATCGCAAAATTTTCATGACGCTTTAAGTTAACCGGTTCGCTCATGCTAGCTTCCTTACATTTCCTCTTGCTGTGTGGCGCGTGATCGCACCAGACCGTCACGTCTCTGGAATTCGACCGTCGCGAAGATGCAGGTCCCGCAGCCAATTCCGGTCATTGTCATCATCATACGCTTCGCACCGCGCCATCCCGCGACCTCAAGATTGTCGATCCGGCGGTCGCGGATCTCTTGTGGCGGCATACCTGCGGCACCATCCACTTTTGCAACGGGCTCTCACCAGTGTCTTCGGTTCACGCCCGCTACTGTCCGCCTTGGCGAGTTTTCTGCGCAATCAGCTAGTTACGGTCTGCTTCCGCGCAATCAGGCAGTCGACGGCTGTGAGACCTTTGCCGTCGGCTGCGAGGATGATGGGATTGATGTCGATTTCGCCGATCTCGTCCGCCAGGTCGGCGCACAGCGTGCCGAACTTGACGATGCACTCCGCCAGTCCATCCAGGTCCGCCCTTGTCCCACCGCGGGCGCCGCGCAACACGCTCGCTGCCCGAAGTTCGCCAATTGCAGCCTGGACATCTGCAGCATCGAAAGGTGGCATCAGGACACGCACGTCCTTCAGCGCCTCAACCCAGATCCCGCCGAGGCCGAAGGCAATGACTGGCCCGAATTGTGGATCAAACTTGGCGCCGAGCATTACCTCGATGCCGGGCTTGGCCATCTCCTGCACCACCATCCCGGCGATCTTGGCTTCGGGGCGACACGAGCGGACCGAGGCAATGATCTGGTCGAAGGCTGCCGCAGCTGCTTCGGCTGAGGAGATGTTCAGCACGACACCGCCTATATCCGTCTTGTGCAGGATTTCGGCAGATTCCACCTTCATGACGACAGGAAAGGTCAAATCCTGCGCTATACGCCCCGCTTCATCGGCTCCGGTTGCGAGCGCTTCACGAGTAACCGGAATGCCATAGAGCGCCAGCAGGCGCTTGCCTTCCCGCTCCGTCAAAACTCCACCTTTGGCCTCGCGCAGCAGGCGCACGGCGTCTTGATATCGCTCGCTTCGCCGACCCCAGTGTTGGGACAGCTGGTTGCTCGACTTGCGCTCACGCAGAAATTCCGAATAGCCAATAAGCGCAGAAAGAGCCTTCAGCCCAGTTCCCATACCCTGCAGAAAGGGCATGCCTTGAAATTCAGCCTTGAGCTCAATCGATGAACTGTCCTGGTCGGACGCAGCGTAAAAATGCCCCCCCGAGAAGCTCATCACCGGAAACACGACCTCCGGCGCCGCTTCCGCCGCTCGCTTGAGAGACAGACCGACACCCGAACCCATATCGAGCGGAGAAGGGTAGCTCCCGCCCCAAGCCACCACGTCGAAGTCGCCGCTGGTGCCGAGTACCTTGAAGAACTCCCCCATTCTCTGAGTATCGTAACCGACTTGCCCCGTCACATCGAGCGGATTGCCCACGCTGCCGAACTCAGGCAAAAGGGCCTCAAGCCGCGCCCTTGATGTCGGAGACACTGGCGCAAACTCAATCCCGCAAGGCTCTGCAAGATCAGACAGTATGCTGTTCGCTCCGCCGGAAACGGATGCGAATGCGACACGCCGGCCGCGCGGCCGCTTGGGGGAGGACAGCGCAGCCGCAGTTTCGATGAGATCGTCGATCGTATCGACGCGGACTACGCCAAGCTTCTTCAGCAGGACATCGATAGCCACATCCGAACCCACGAGCGAGCCGGTATGAGCCAAGGCCGCCTGGCGGGCCCCCTCGGAGCGGCCAACCTTGATCATCGCGATCGGCTTCCCTCGGTCAGCCGCACGCTCACACGCCTTTATGAAGTCAAGAGGACGCTTGAACTGCTCACAGTAGCAGGCGATGACCCTCGTAGCCTCATCGTCCACCAGATAATTGATGAAATCTGCCACATCGACGCAGGCTTCATTGCCGGTAGTGACCACGCGCCCAACCCCGATCCCTCGGGCCAACAGTGGCATGAGCAACGCGGAGACAAGCATTCCACTTTGAAGCACCGCGCTTACGCCGCCAGGCTTCATCGTTCGGAACGGGACACCATTTGCAATCAGACCATTGGCTGCATTCAGCAGGCCATTGCAATTGGGACCGACGACAGGAATACCTGTCCGCTCCGCCCATTCGACCAAACGCCGCTGCTTCGCGACACCTTCAGTTCCCTCATCCGCGAAGCCGCTCGAGATGATCTGGATTGCACCTACACCCACAGTCTCGCAATCCTTGAGAACATCCGGGATTGCATTGCTTCGGACGGAGAGCACCGCAAGTCCGACGGGGTGCGGGACGGCCCGCAAGTTTGGATAACACGGAACACCCTGGATCTGCTTGTATCGCGGGTTAACCGCCGCAAGCTTGCCTGAGAAGCCCCACTTGTTGAGGTTGTTGAGGATATCCGTGGCGAACCCCCCCTTTGGGGAGGCTCCAATGATTGCGACCGATTCCGGCCAAAAAACTCGATCGATCGCATTGACCGACCGCAAAGTAGGAGCTGCGTTCATGTTCATGGTTAGACTCATATCTTCGCGGCACCGCTGGAAGGCTGCATTTACGATCAGCGCATCGCGAAAAAGCTGCAATTTTTGTGGTACCGCATGATTTTCCAGAGCGATCTGCCGACTTGTCGCGGTTAGGTCAGATTTGCATCCCTATACAGCCGCCTGTCGACCTGCCCTCGCTGGCGTCGGGTGCATGTCGGCTCCCACTACGATGCTCGCGCGCTAGAACCATCCGGAGCAAATTCTCCCATTGCGAGGCACATTTCAGCGCCGGATGACTTTGGCTTCCTCGCGCAAGACCGCGCGATCTGTTCGGGCTGAAGTTCTTTCCGGAATAACCCTGAACGGCATTACAGAGCGCGTTGCCCGGATCTATTCTCGTGTTCGGGCCTCTAGCTCTGTCAGCGCGTAACTGCCTGGGGCAACACCCTTATACGACGTTGCTGGTTCAACAATTGCGCCGCAATGACTGAGCGCCTGCGCATTGCCGCTCTGCTGTCGTTATGTCGCGTAATCGGGCTCGTTGCGGTCGAGAATCCGTTTCAACGCATCGAAATGGCGCTGCGCTGGAGACGGGCCCTGGTAATAGAGATGATATTCCCGATCCCGCCGTCCCTTTTCGATAACGGACGGGGGCAGTTGCTTCAGCTTCTGACCAGTCCACATTGCATAAATTTGCACCTGCGCGACGCGCTCGAGGTAATAGAGCTTGTCATAGGCGTCTGCCCCGGCTTCGCCTAGAGTGGAAATGCCGTGGTTGGCCATGAATAGCACAGTCTTGTCGCCGATTATCCGGGCGAGGCGCGCGCCCTCGGCCGGGTCGAGCGCCGGACCGGCATATTCATCGTCATAGGCAATCGCGCCGGAAAGCCACAACTCAGTCTGTCCTATCTCTTTAATGCGAGGATTCTCAGCCGGGTCAAAGCGCTCGCATAAGGCATATGAGTATGAAATACTGCCTTGGCCTGCGGTAGAGCCTTGTGAATCGGCGCGTGAATGCAATAGCAGGAACGCTCAACCTCTCCCACCCCGCTCTTAACCTCAGCGTCCTCGATGCCCACTTCCATGAAGGAAGATGCAGTGACCTCCGACCAATGCATCCCAAATGGAATCTGGTAGTAGCGATCGCTGTGACCGGGGACCGCGAAGGTCAGATGGTTAAAGATCCCTTCGCTGAACCCATGCATGTAAGCGAGGCGGGGGCGGGAGCAAGATCAACCCGAGCCTGCCACACCTCCGCACCAACACTGGCCAAGTTCGACGAACCCTTGGTAGGCATAGCATCTCTCTCGTGCTGCATCGGCGCCGCGCTGCAGTCTCCGCGGTGCCAAGTAGCATATCAGGTCCCGCTAATCGGTTCCCAACGATCCGCATGCAACTGCTGTTGTTAAAGTGCGCCGACATAAGTAATCGCGCAGCCATTTGCCTTGGCATCCGGTGCGGCCTAAGCCGCATTCCAAACTCAGCGCAGTTGCGCAGATCTCGGCTTTACCGGCGATGTCGTCAATGGCGGGACGAGCGTCTCATCGCTCGCGCGTTCAAATACCTGAGCCGGTCGATGAATGGCTCACCGGCTGCGGCTCGCATTGTGCGAGAATTCGACTTTCCGTGGCGTCGGCGAGGGCCCTGATGAAATCGACCCGGGGAAGCGCGACCGCCGGTCACCTCCGGTGGCACCACGTTATACAAGCGGGAGTTGACGGCTTTCCTCGAGACGCGGCTAACAAGCCGCTGCGTCGGCCTTGGGTTGGATCGTGTGTCCGATCCTCTCAGGTCTCCGGAAGACGTACAGGTGGTCAACATCGGCTCCCGTTGCCGAGATCAGAACTGGCGAATACCAAGGGCATCGAGCAGAATTTCGGCTTTGTGAAGGCTTCGAATAGCCACATCTGGCATCCGCACGTACTAAGATGTGCGAAACAAGCGAGTCCCTTGCTCAAGGCACATTTCGAAAGAGGGAGCGATGATATGAGATCGCCGCGCGGATCACACCCGGGGATCATCCCGCAACTCGTCATGCGTTCCGCCCGATAGGAGAGCTGAACACCGCAATTTCTGAACGATCGATAGCGGGGAACATCAATTGCCAGACGAGTCCCAACTGTTTCACGCCAACTCAGGTTTTGCACCTTCTCGTTCGGTCCTTCGCAGGTTTAGGCTCTGGAGATCGATCGCATTCGGCGCGGTCGGCAGCTTCAACCCGCAATTTTATATTGCGAAATGATTTATCGCTCGGGGGATTGGGACGCGGAGTACTCTCTCCTAAGTGTCGAGACGCCATGATCGATAGCACCGCCTCATACGCGCCGTTCAACTCAAGTAAGCAGGTACGCGGGAGTTAAACGTAAGGCCAATTCGCAGAAGCTAGACCATCGCGCTGCCACAGCGTTCAGTTTTAGCAGAGCTCGTCAGATTACAGAGAGGTAAGTCTTGCCGAAAGACATTCCAGCGCCCACCGTTGTCCTCTATCACCCAGACGCCGATGTATATACGCGCCTAGTCGCAGAAGCATTCCCACAGGTTCGCACGATTGTTGCTCCCAACCTTGAGCAACTGCGCCTCTGCATAGATAAGGCGGACGCACTGTTTGCCTCTCACTTTCCTGTTGAATTGCTTGGGCAGGCTAAGAAATTGCGCTGGTTTCAGTCCACCAGGGCCGGCGTCGATTGCATAATGCCGATTCGCGAGAAGGTGGGTCACATTACCGTCACCAATGCGCGCGGCATTCATGGCGATATTATTGCGGACTTTGTGATGGCGGGAGTGACGATGCTGCACTGGAATTTCCGCCGGTTTATGAACGAGCAGGCGGAGCGGACATGGAGCCCTTGTTATGTTGCGCCTTTGGCTGAGAAGACACTCGGCGTGATCGGACTTGGCTCGATCGGCTCAACGATCGCCCGGCGGGCCAGGAGCGCGGGAATGACTGTAGTCGCCTCGAAGCGGGATGCATCTGAACACGTAGATAGCGTCGATCGGTTGTTCGCCCCCGAAGGGCTCGAGGAACTGCTGTCGCTTTGCGATTTCGTGGTGCTGGCTGTGCCAGCAACGCCGGTCACGTTAGGCCTCATTAATGGAGCCAAGCTTGCGCGCATGCGGCCCAATGCATTCCTGATCAACATCGCCCGAGGCAGCGTCGTTGTGGAGGCCGACCTAATAGAGGCGCTCAAGACGGGTACAATCGCTGGTGCGATGCTTGATGTGTTCGAACGTGAACCACTGCCACAGGACAGCCCTCTTTGGGATATGCCCAACGTAATTGCAACGCCGCACGTGGCGGGAGGCACTACCAATTATGCGGAACAAATGTTTTCTATTTTCGGTAACAACCTTCAGCGATTCTTAGAGGGCCAGCCGCTGATCAACGTTGTCGATCTGAAACGTGGTTATTGAGGCTAATGATTGAGCGAGATTGTTGGCACGAGGGGTATCCTACTAAATTCGCCATTTGGTCACTCGCCGGCGGGGGCGCTCTTGGACCAGCAAGAGCAGACGACCAGCAGATCGGAAGTCGAGATTGTCGCCATCAGCCAGCTAATGGCAACAGTCTGCATCAACGAGCCTACGCTAGATATCTGAGTTGCTAACCAGACCGAGCGGAAAACCTGATTCCGAAGTGGCGCTAAGATTGACGTCGAATTCGGATCCGAATCGCGTGCGCCGCATGTTCCGCGTCCCTCGCTCTAACGCGCTCGCTTGCACTAGCCGCTGTCATGCTTGGTCTGGCCGGCGCTGGCTGGGTAACAGCCTGGTCGACTTTTGGCACGAGCGTGCAGTTGGCGAGCCCGCGATGGGTTGTTGGTCGCAGCCTCTCGATCTATTACGCTATGACGTATGGCGGAGTCGCAGCTGGCAGTTGGCTGTGGGGCGCGGCCGCGGAGAATTATTCCGTGTCCTGGGCGCTGGAGGGCTCGGCTGGAGCTCTGCTGCTGGTAGCAGCGGCCGGCGTCATGTTGCCTCTCGGAGAACTTCACAATTTGGAGCTCGACACATCGGGCGAAGGGTTCCAAGCACCGGAGCTTGCTGTCGATCTCAAACCAAGCAGCGGGCCCATTGTCGGGCGAATTGAGTATTGGGTTTCGTCGGAGCATCTAAACGCTTTTCTTGATCTCATGTCGGAACGGCGAATGGCGCAAAGCCGCGCTGGAGCTCGGCATTGAAACTCCAGCGCGACCTCCAAGATCCCTTGCATTGGATAGAGACATTCCGCACGCCTACTTGGACGGAGTATCTTCGACTCAACCATCGACTGACGGTCAAGGATAAGCAACTGGACGAACGTCTGTCCCAGTTGCATTCGGAAGAGCGTGCAAGCCATCTTACACTTTCCATCGAGCGACCAACAGGATCGGCTCGTACGATAATTCAATCGAGGCCGTTCGTCTCGCATCCATGAGTTGGATGAAGAAAAGCGCGGAACGCGCTTCAGAGGATTCCGCAAACATGGAAGAACACCTTGTACGACCAAGCGAGACACTTCACCGCTGGACGATCGGGGGCGGATGCCTTGTAGCAGAAGTTCACGAACGAAGAATCATCGGGCTCAAGCCAACGGTTGGCGGCCTTGCAGCACTGCTTGACGGCATTCAGGTTAACATTTTTCAAGATCACTCGTTCGCGATCACCCCAACGACAGCGTCGAATGGACCGATCCCGGCGGCTACAGAGGGCTCCTGCCTGCGAGATCTTTGTACCCCGACCTCCAAAGGGCTGGACTCAATTTGGGGCGGACGCCAACTATTGCTTCAGCCAAGTAGACCCGCGCCGCGTAACTTATCGGACCGCCCAACAATACCTTCGTCAGGTTCATACCGTGAGATATCCGCCGTCAACCGGCAGAGTGATGCCGTTCACATAGCTCGCAGCAGGGGAGGCAAGAAACACAACGGGCCACGCTATCTCTCCTGGAAGACCATAGCGGCCGAGAGGACAATGCCAACCGATCCACTGCGCCATGGAAGGGTCGTTTTTGGGGCCCATTGGGGTATCGATGAAGCCGGGCGCGACCGCGTTGACGCGGACACCAAAGGGAGCCAGTTCGCGACACATCGCCTAAGTCAAAGACCGCATGCCGCCTTTGGACGCTGTGTAGCCCACATGCCCGAAGCTGCTTGTGAACCCGACGACGGAAGAAACATTGACCACACATCCCTTGCGAGCCTTGAGCGGCTCAAGAAGGGCTTTTGTAAGCTCGAAGGTGCCAGTTAGATTGACCGCCAAGATCCGATCCCAGTTTTCGGATGACCGTTCACCGTCGATCGACCCGAACTCGAAAATGCCCGCGTTGTTGACCAGGACGGATGCCTCTCCATAACGCGAGTGAACTCGGGCGGCGAATTCTGCGACGTTGCTACGGTCGGCAACGTCAAGTCGCTCGCCCCAGGCATGACCGCCATTTAGGGCTAGGCGAGATGATACATCCCGCGCCGCCTCCTCATTCCGATCCGCCACGACAACTTTGGCTCGGCATGAAGCGAAAGCAGATGCAATCTCCGCGCCGATTCCGCGTCCACTGCCAGTGACAATTACAAGGTCTTCGCGCATGTCGAACATCGCGGTCTCCTCTGTGTTTCAGATCGCTTCAATGGCCCCAGCGCATTTTCCGCAGAACACGACTCCGCCATTGACAGCATTGAGTTATGCTCGACCTAAAGTCTCAACAATGCATCGTTGACGCCGGCGCGCGGATCCAGCATCCGAAGTGTCACGGATCTAGCGTCGTCAATCGGCAAGCACTTTGGAAATCGGCGGTCTACCTAAGCTCAGGACGAGGCCTTTTGATTTAGATCTCACATGAGTCAGGAGTTCGCAACTTGCTGAACCCCAGCATCACGTCTCGAGCACCACCATGTCGGATGAAGACCAGCAAACTCGCACTCGAGCTCCAGCTTGCGGCCTCGAGGCCGCCCGCCCGGACACCATCTTGGCTGTCATGTTCAGGCCGATCTCGGTCTGGATTGTCACGCGGGTCATACCCCCGACGAAAGAAGTCGTTCCAATCTCGCCGCTCAGAACGTTGCTGCCTTCTTTGACGGGCTCATCTATGTCACAGATTCGCACCCTCTCCGGCCGAACCATGACCAGGAGCTCCGCGCCCTCAGTCCATCCGCCGGCCGGAACGGGAATAGATCGGTTTCCGGCGATGACCAATTGACCGTTACTATTCATCCGTCCGCTGATCAGATTCGATTCCCCGATGAATTCTGCAACAAAGCGGTCGCGTGGTTGAAAATACAATTCATCCGGAGTTCCGAGCTGAGTGATCTGGCCCGCGCTCATCAGACAGATACGGTCCGACATGTTGAGCGCCTCTTCCTGATCATGGGTGACGTAGATAATCGTTGTTCCAAGCTCCCTGTGAAGACGCTTGATTTCACTCTGCATCTGCTCCCGCAAATTCTTGTCCAATGCGCCGAGCGGCTCGTCCATCATAATGATGGACGGCGAATAGACGATACATCGCGCAATGCCGACGCGCTGTTGCTGACCACCGGACAATTGGCGCGGTTTTCGATCTTCAAAGCCACGCAAGCCAACACGCTCGAGCGCCTCCGCCACCTTCGCCCGGATCGTACTGGCCGGTTGGCGCCGCGCCCGCAACGGATATGCCACATTATCAAATACAGTCATATGAGGCATCAAGGCGTAGTTCTGAAATACCATCCCGATCCCCCGTTCCCGCGGAGGCATCTGGGTAATATCGCGCCCGTCCAAGAAGATGGTGCCCGTGGTTGGCCCGATTGCGCCCGCAATTAGGTTGAGCAACGTGGTCTTGCCGGAGCCTGACGGACCAAGCAGGGTGAGGAATTCGCCCATATCGACGCTAAGATCCGTCGGATGCAGCGCCGTCACGAGACCGTACATCTTCGAGATGCCCGTCAGGGCGATCGCGTGCGCAGTGTGAGGGCCAGGAACTGTCTCGTCCTGCATCCGGTTCACTCCTTCACAGGCACTGTATGGGCGAGGCACAGGCGTCTGGCCTGCGTGTAGACCGTTGCGCTGGTCATGTGCCCTGAGATGTTCAATGGCTTCCCCTCTGCTAGCGTGAGGCATCATGCGGAATCGCGTCCTTGTATTCATTCTGATGATTGCAGCGACCGATCAAGTTTCGACCGGAGTCGTCTTCTTGAATGCGATCGCGACGATGCTGGCGAGCAGCGAGATTGCCGTCAACAATGTTGATACGGCTGCGATCACGGGCGAGACTTCCCATTCGAGAGCGCTGAACATCTTCACTGGCAGAGTCACCGTGTTGCTGCTGGCCAGAAACCAAGAGATGACGACCTCATCGAAGGATAGCAGAAAGGCGAAGAATGCAGCGCTCAATAGCGACGGAACTAGTTGCGGAATGACTACTGTAAAGAACATTCGTATCGATCCGGCACCCATCAGTTCTGCGCCGAATTCGAGATTGCGGTCCAGTTTGTGTACGCCCGCTATGATCATGAGCACGACGTAAGGCAAGGTGACTACGATGTGTCCTAAAATCAGCGACAGCGTCGTTCCGCTGATGCGAAGGTAGGAAAAGTAGAGATAGAGTCCAAGGGCACCAACGATCGTTGGGATGACAAGGGGACTCATGATTAGTCCGGTGATGAGTCCTTTGCCGACGAATTCGTGGCGCGCAATCCAGTATCCTGCGGGCACACCGGCAAGCATTGCGAGTGCAGTCGCTCCCAAGGCCACTTTAATGCTTTCCAAAAGCGGGTTTAGCCAATCCGGTGAACTGAAGAAGATCCTGAACAGGTCGAGTGAGTAACTTGACGGGGGGAACGTCAGCGCATTCGTCGGGCCGAATGCCATCGGGATCGTTACCACGATCGGCGCCAATAGAAAAAGGTAGATAACCACGGCTAATGTGGTCCCAAAAGCGTCGTAACGACGTGAATGCGGGTCGCGAATGATATCTGACATGAGCGGTCCCTATACCTCACGCCCACAGCTTACGGCGGCGCCAAAACGCCAGAGGAGCTGCGAAGACAAAAACCATACCGAGCAGCACCACGCTAATTGCGGACGCTTTCTGCCAATCCAACACCTCTCGGTTATAGAACGCGACGAGGCTTGACAGCATTTGATCTTGCGGCCCTCCGAGCAGCGCCGGGACGATGAAAGCCCCCAGAGACATTACGAATATGCTCAGCAAACCGGCCAAAAGACCGGGAAGACTCATTGGGAGGGTTACCGTCCAGAATATACGAGCGGGCTTGGCGCCCATGATAGCGGCGGCGCGGTAGATTGCGTTGTCGATGGCGAGCAAGCTGGCGAGAACGGGTAGGACGACAAGCGGAATGAGAAAGTTGGTCATACCGACAAGTAAGCCGATCATGTTGAGCACAAGCGGCAGCTGGATCTTGGTACCGAAGATCCAGCTAAGTATACTGTTGATGATCCCCTCACGACCCAAGATAACCGTAAATGCAAAGCACTTCACCAAAACGCTGGTCCAAAAAGGCAGAAGCACAAGAACAGTCAAAAATGCTCTACGCCGTGCCGATTGGCGAGCAAGGTGGAGCGCGACAACGAAGCCAAGAAGCAAGCTCAGTAGTGACGACAATCCCGCAACTATCAGCGTCGTGCCCAGCGTTTGTCTGAACAACTTGCTTGTGAGCACCTGGCCGTAAGCAGCCAGCGACAACGCCGGTCCGTAGACGCTGGTGTAGAAGACGTACAAAAGCGGGGGCAATATCAACAAGGTCGCAGCCAGAACGGCCGGCGACATGAATATTGCCTGCGCGCGGATGATGCTTATCCGATTCATGAGCCCAGAAGTTTGATCAGAGACACTACTTGGTGATGTATTTGGGATTGGCCGGAACTCGCCCATCCAGTTTCAAAAGTGCATTTCAGCCCAGAATCCACTCGTTGAAACGGCGCGATACCGCTTCGTAGTGATCCGCCCAATAAGAGCTGTCGCTCACGAGGTGGTTAGGTTTCCTGGGATCAGGCTGCCATTTACGAACCTCGGTCGACAACATCGGCACTGCCTTCTTGGACACAGGAATGAGGCCGGCCTCATTCTGAAACCGGGACTGAACTTCAGGACGTTGGCAGTACGCGATAAGTTTCATTGCGCCCTCTTTGTTCGGCGCACCCTTGAGTACTGCGAAATCTGCAGTGAACAATAGGTTTTGCTCAAAAGAAAACGCTAGGGGCTTTCCGCCGCCCGGCTCATTGGTGGCTTTGACGCGGTTCGGGTAAGTATAGCTGAAATCGACCTCGCCGGTCTGCAACAGGCTAATCGTTTGAGCCGTCGCTTCCACCCAAGAGGCTACACTCGGCTTGATGCGGTCCAGCGCCTTGAATGCGCGATCCAGATCAAGAGGATATATGTCTTTCGGCGCTACGCCATCGGCAAGAAGCGCAAGCTCCATCACATCCGAAGGAGCTTTGCGCATGACGCGGCGCCCCGGAAACTTCTTCAGGTCGAAAAATTCGACGAAGTCTACCGGATGCTTTCCGGTGCCGTATTTCTCCGGATCCCATGCTATGCCCCCGGCGTACATCTCCCAAGAGACGGTATCGCCTTTCGGCGGAACGGACATATCCTTAAGATCAAACAAAGAAGGATCCAGTTTTTCCCAAAATCCCTGCTTGGATCCGAAAGCGGCTTGCGCGCCTTCCCCTTCATAAAGATCCCATTCGACGTTGCCCGTGAGTAGTTGAGCCTTGACCTTCGATAGGTCTGGCACCGGGACCAAATTGACGTTTATTCCGGTTTCCTGTGTGAACGGTTTCAGCAGCTGCTTCTCCATCGTCGCTTGATAGCTTCCGCCGTAAGCCTGCAACGCCAACGTCACCAAGTCAGATTTGGCGGCCGATCGCGAGGACTTCAAAACTACCGGCGCAGCGAGTACGCCCGCCGTCCCCGCAAGGAAGGAGCGGCGTGAGATTGTCGATACAGGCATGTTCATGGACATCTCCGATTCATTCAAGTTGCCGAATTGCCGTGCTCAGGCGGGGCCATCCAGCAACGCATTGCGGGACGGCCTAGGAGGATACGCCGCTAGTTAGAGCTTATGCGCGCCACGCCGCCTGCCCATGGCGCCGTTTACAGTGTGGATAGTCGCGCGCACCGATTGCCGGCTGCAGCATCTTGGCCCAGCTAGAACCTTGCCCGATTTGGCAGGATGGGTCAGCGGGCCGAAAGTTGTGTAATTGGCCGTCTCACTATCCCCCTCCCTCCCCGACCAATGCCCATCGACTAAGCGCTTGGCCGGAATTCGTCCTCTTATTTGTAAATCTTGCCAGACTTGAAAGCCGAGTCTCCCTGTTGTCGGGGCTCATACCGCCGAAATTCTGCTCTTCACAGCTCCTATACGCCTAACTTCTGCAAGTGGACTGCGCGGGCAGTAGCTCTCGTTGCAAACTTCTCCATTGGGGCTGCGACCATGCCATATCTACCCGCAATTAGGGGCGATGGTGGCATGACGGAGCGGCGGCCATATCTATCTTCGAGGCTTTCCGAGAACCATGATGGCCAGCAACGGCTTGATTTTATCGGCGAGGATTGCCTTGAAAGGATGCTGCGGCAATAACGGACGGCGCAAAATCGGCGGGACGCAACCGAGATGCTGGAGATTGTCCCGCGAGAATGGCTGCAGGAGAGGCTATCCCGCGAACCCTAAGAGATCATTAGCCAACCTCCAGCGCCCATCCAATGTGACGCGAGGTGGCTTCGCCGTGCCGAAGCTGCCCGCGATGATGCGGTTGAAAAGCTGACCAACGTTCCAGCCACATACCTGGCAGACTTTTTCCGATCTCAAGCCTGCACACCACGTTACGAAAGCGCAAGGGGCTGCCGACTTGAGCTGGAGGGAGGCGAATACGGTCGAGGTCGCCACCAAAACACTGGTGGCAACCTGAATGTAACTAGCCTCCTAGCAGGCTGTTGAAGAACTCAGCCGCGTTCGCAAACGAAGCCTGAACTCCTCGCCATTGTGGATGTAGAAGTGGCCGACGAGCCTGCCTGCAGTGCCGATCATGACCCATCCGCGACCGCAGACGGGATCATTCTCGTCGTGCCCTTCCCATGAGAACTCCGCGCAGGCCGATCCGTCGCGGGTGCCGTAGCGCACGTCCAGGAAGCCCTTGAGAGCCCCAAAGGCGATTTCGCCATTGGACTTGCCCTGGAAGGCGAGATGCGCCTCTTCGACAAGATCGAGGAAGTCGCTATCCCAGACGTCCATCTCGACGATGCGCCAGCGGCCGACAAAGGCCTTGGCGAAGCCGGGCACCTTGGCCATCAGCCGGTCTCCGCGATCAGCTTGGGCAGCCGCACCAGATTGTAGGCGGTGGCAGCGAAGGTAAAGGCCCATGCGACGCGATCACGGCCACGGAAGCGGGTCTTCTCTTGCCCGGCGACCGTCTTGATCCAGCCGAAGGCCTCCTCGATCCGTTTGCGGATGCGCTGACTGACGGCATAGCCGCCGTGCCGGGTCGTTCGTCCGTCAATCGCAGAACTACGGCCGCTGGTGTTCTGTGCAACATGCGGCGTCACGTTCATCGAGCGCAGTTCGTTGACGAAGTCTTCTGCATCGTAGGCTTTGTCGGCGCCAAGCGTGATCGCTGTCGGCCGGTCAGCACGAGGCTCGATCATGTGCAGCGCGGCCACCCGCTCGGCATGCCCGTCGGCCTGCGTCACGCAGGCGTCGACCAGCAGACCGTGGCGGTTCTCCATCAGCCCGTGCCCAATGAAGCACAGCTTCGTCTCCTTTCCTTTGCCCTTGCGGTACAGCCTGGCGTCTGGATCGGTGGTCGACGTATGGGTGTCGTTCGAGCGTTTCTGGCCATGGAAGTCCGCATCGGCATTGCGCCCGCCTTGCGCCGGCGGCTCGTCCGAGCCGTCCTTGGGCTTGACGCTCTTCATCGAGGCCCAGGCCTCGATCAGCGTGCCATCAACCGAGAAGTGATCGCTCGATAGAAGCTTCTTCACCTTGAGCTGTGCCAGCACCGCCGCCAGGAACTTGGCCGCGATGTCGCCTTCCAGCAGCCGGTCCCGGTTCTTCGAGAACACCGAATGGTCCCAGGCGGCGTCGTCAATCCAGCTTCCGACGAACCAGCGGAACAGCAGGTCGTATTCCAGCCGCTCCATCAGAAGCCGCTCGGAGCGGATCGAATAAAACGCCTGCAACAGCATCGCCCGCAGCAGCTTCTCCGGCGGGATCGACGGCCGTCCAATCGGCGAATAGAGCGCGGCAAACTCCCGCTCCAGCGCCGACAGTGCCTCGTTCACCATCGTCCGGATCGTTCGCAGCGGATGATCACGACGCACCCGCGCCTCCAGGTCGACGTAGCTGAACAGCTCGCCCGTTCGATTGTCGCCGCCGCGCACGCACCACCTCCGAATCTCGTCGGAGCCAATGAATCACGGTCGCCGGTCGGCGGCGAGCGCCTTTTTCAACAGCCTGCTAGGACGAAGTAACCGTCACGCGGGCTTGGACTGACGTCAAAGCAATCAGCTCAGAAGCCATTCTTTGAAACGACGTGACACCGCGTCGTAGTTGTCTGCCCAATAAGCGCTGTTGCTCGTTAGGTTCTTAGGATCATGTAGGTTTGGCTGCCATTTGCGCGCTTCAGTCGACAACAGGTTCCTGGCCTTTTTGGAGACAGGAATGTTAGCAGCTTGATTTTCCAACCGCGCTTGAACTTCCGGGCGGAGGAAGTAGGCTATAAGTTGTAACGCATTTTCCTTGTTTGGCGCCCCCTTGAGCACTGCAAGATCTGAGGGGTAAATCAGATTTTGTTCAAAGGAAAAGGCCAGGGGCTTGCCACCACCTGGCTCGGTCGTGGCTTTGACACGATTAGAAAATGTATAGCTGAAGTCGGCCTCACCTGTTTGCACGAGTGAAATCGTCTGCGGAGTAGATTCTACCCACGCCGCGACGCTCGGCTTTATCCGATCGAGGGCCTTAAACGCTCGGTCTAAATCCAAGGGGTACATGTCCTTCGAGGCCACGCCATCAGCAAGAAGGGCGACTTCCAAGACGTTATTAGGCCTATTGCTGAAAGCGCGACGCCCCGGGAATCTCTTCACGTCAAAAAAATCGGCAAAGTTCGCCGGGTACTTTCCGGCATCGAACTTTGCCGGATCCCATGCTGTGCCGCCGGGATAGAAGTCATAAGTGACGCTATCTTTCTTTGGAGGGGCAACCAAATCTTCAACATCGAACAAGGAGGGGTCAAGCTCCTCCCAGAAGCCTTCCTTTGATCCAAAAGCGACGGTCGCGCCAGCGTCCAAGAAAATGTCCCATTCAACATTGCCCGTTAATCGCTGAGCCTTGATTTTCGCAAGAGTTGGCGCAGGGACAAGATTGACCTTGATCCCCGTTTCTTCCGTAAAGGGAGTGAAAACGTTTTTTATCAAGATCTCTTGATAAGACCCGCCATAAGACGTGAACGTAACCGTGTTCGACTTACTCAAGACGCGCGAGGGCCTGATCAATGCGGGCGCCGCAAGTGCGGCCGCGCCTCCAAGAAAAGAGCGACGCGAGACCGATGCAACCTTTTTCTTCACGAGATTTGTCCTTTGAATTGTTCGCGCCTGTCTAGGCAGCGCACTCGAAGCAGCGCTCCGGCTTACCGACCACCAGTCAGTGCTGCCGCGCTTATAGCGGGCAAGTCCACATTCAGAGAACGCAAAATCGACTGATCGCCGCAGAAAACCTGCAGATACATGCGCACACGGTTCTGATTTCGGCACTATGCGCTTCGACAGAGCAGGCAGCGTCTGAAGCTGTCAGACTGGACCGAGCAGAAGCCGCCTGCGTCCAATACGAAGGGGGAGGTTGCCTCCGTCCTCCTCAAGTTGAACTAACAATCGCGACTGTAGTCCCCAGGCTCTCGCAACTGGTCGCGGCTCCAAGGTGGCCGGCAGGCAGAACTCTGACCCGCAGGACCACTATTTGTGAGCTAATCGAGATTCGAGCACCGCCATTGGCTAAGGCCGTTGCGAGCGCGAAGCGTCCACGAGATGAGGATCCGAGGCAGGGCACAGCATGGTTGGCTGTGACACTCTCCAGATCAATGTATTCGCGCCTTATTTCGTCGCTCAGTCGGCCAAAACGCTCGAAACCCGCGCCTCCGCAATCTACCTTGTGCTGTAGTCTCACTGAGGAGAATTCCTCGATGTTCCGTGAATTATTGCAATCGCTGGCCTCGCTGGAGACACCGCGAAGACTTCGCCCAAGAGCTCCATTGGCTACATAGAAATTATCGTAGGCCAAATTTTGTCTTTAGGAAGCGACTATCGCTCGGCGCGCCAATGCTTCTACAGACGCCTGAGGGCACAGCCTGCCGTATCTGACCCTTGCGAGCTTCGCCTAGGCGCAAGACGGTGCATTCAGAAATGAGATCACAACTCTTCAGCTGTTTGGCGTTCACTATCCTCCGAGAGGTTAGGGATTGCGCGCCAGTTGGCAAGTACCAGCTACCAGGAACAGCGCTAGTTATTACCGGATCTCCTCAGGCTCTCTCACTCAAGTTGCCAATGCTACACCGAGTTGGAAACGTCCTGGGTTGCTGGATACGACCTCAAGGAGCCCCAAACCGGACGGCCGAGCGTCAAGCTCGTTGATCGAGCAAGGGCCGATATGACCGATCCAGCTAAGGCGCGGGAACTCAACACTGAGGGCATCGGCGCGCCTTTACGCTTTCGAGCTTTTCGGCGCATCTGGCTGGCCAGCCTGCTCTCGTATCTAGGGATCCTGATCCAGTTTGTTGGTGCGGCGTGGGCAATGACGGAGATGACGTCATCAGCCGACAGGGTGGCTCTCGTGACCACAGCATTGATGTTGCCAGTGATGTTGGTGTCAATGCCGGCGGGCGCAATTGCCGACATGCACGATCGCCGAATCGTGGTGCTCATTGCGCTGTCGATTTCGCTTTGCGGGGCTACCACCCTGACTGTGCTCGACTTCCTCGGCCTGATCACCCCTAATCTTCTGCTTGTACTCTGCTTTGTCGTGGGCAGCGGTATGGCGCTGATGAATCCGGCGTGGCAATCTTCCATGAGTGAACGGGTGCCTCTCGAAGCCGTACCGGCAGCCGTTGCGCTGGATGGCATCAGCTACAACATCGCGCGGATCTTCGGACCCGCCCTAGGCGGTATTGTGGTTTCGGTCGGGGGAGCGGTAGCGGCCTTCGCACTGAACGCACTGCTTTTCTTGCCGCTCATCGTCGCGCTGTTCCTCTGGAAGAGGGTGATAGAGCCGTCGGACTTCCCGCGCGAACAGCTAACCCGGGCTATTGTCTCGGGGCTGCGCTACATCACCAATTCCCCATCGATCAGAATTGTGCTGGCCCGCACCATGGTAACCGGCTTTATCGCCGGTTCGATTTCCGCGCTAATGCCGCTGGTGTCGCGCGATCTCCTGCATGGTGGCCCGCAAACTTATGGGATTATGCTCGGCGCGTTCGGCTTTGGCGCCGTTGCCGGAGCACTCAGCATGAGCCAAATGCGCACGCGCATGAGCCGTGAGGCTGCGATACGCGCCTGTTCGCTCGCGATGGGGGGCGCTATCGCAGCTTTGGCGTTGAGCCGAGAGCCGGTCCTAAGCGCGATAGCATTGGTTCTGGCCGGCTCGACGTGGATGATCGCTTTCACGTTGCTGAATATTGGGATACAGCTCTCCGCGCCCCGCTGGGTCGTGGGCCGATCGCTCGCGGCTTATCAGGCATCTATGTCCGGCGGCGTAGCTATGGGTAGTTGGGCCTGGGGCCGCCTCACCGATGCAGCCGGTGTCGAAATTGCTCTGCTTGTCTCTGCCACGCTTATGATATTTTCGGCACTACTTGGCTTCTGGCTGCCGGTACCTCGCATTGACGCGCCTGATGAGGAGGGCGAGCTACTGGCGATGCCGGAGGTGCGGCTGCCGATCACTGGCCGCAGCGGACCGCTCGTGGTTGAGATCGAATATCGCGTTGCGTCAGAGAACGCACGAGCGTTTCACACCGCGATGCAGGATGTGCAGCTGTCACGGCAGCGCAACGGCGCGCACGGTTGGTCAATTGCCCGCGATATTGCCGAACCCGAGCTTTGGACGGAGCGTTATCGTTGCCCCACATGGCTCGATTATCTGCGCCAGCGCAACCGCTCGACACAATTGGATCGCGCAGTGGAACAGCGGGCAATGGCTTTCCACGTAGGGGCTAATCCGGTGCGGATCCGCCGCATGCTGGAGCGGCCGTTTGGATCGGTACGCTCAACGGAAGACATGCCTGATCGCGTCGGAAACAAGGTAGTCCCACTTGATTGAGAGCGCAGCCCGAGCAATGCTCGCTCGCATCCGCCCGGCAGTCACCAAGCCACGAGGCGTCGGTGACTAAAGGTCAAGTCCGTCTGGCGACGACATCAGACGTAAGTGCAGGTGCTCCCTTTTCTTCAGGGAAGAGTGCAGCAAACGCGCGTTAGTTGTCAGCTTGATCTATTACCATAACCGGGAGCCGTCACTAGAGCTAGGTGCTCAGCTTGTTGGCAACCATACGGCCCTGAACCTGACGCTGGTTCGCATAGGTCATCTCGTGGCACGAATAGTAGCACCGGAGATAAGAGCGCTCCGCCGGCTTGGCGTCTCATCCTTCCGGTGACGAGCAAGACGGTCTCTCGGTTTGGAGCGCACGCAAGTGGCGATAGTGGGCCTGATCTTGGCCGCCGCGAGCCCACGCGAGCGCATGCCCGTTATTCCCGAGTTGGCACGATTCAGCTGCCCGCAGCGCCGACTGTCATTCCTCCGCAGACATAGAGGACCTGTCCCGTCACAAAGCCACTCCGTTGATCGAGGAAAAACGACACGGCATTAGCGACGTCGGAAGGCGTACCGACGCGCCGGACAGGAATTGCATCGATGATGGCCTTCGTATGCGAACTTCCGGGCGGGTTTGCACGATCAAACAGTTCGGTCTGGATCGGTCCGGGACCTACGGCGTTGGCCGTGATGCCAGAGTCACCTAGTTCGAGAGCCCAGACCTTCGCCATCGCGATGAGCCCAGCCTTTGTCGCTGCATACGCGGAACGGAGTTCCTTACCCAGTGCGGCGCGCGATGACATGTTCACAACGCGCCCAAAGCGGGCTGCCTTCATACCGGGCAGAACCGCCTGAAGACATTGTAAAGCGCACCTCAGATTGAGTGAGACCGCAGCGTCGAGATCTGCCAGGCTCTGCTCCTGCACTGGATTTGGCCTCACCACTCCGACGTTGTTCACAAGACGCGTTATCGGCCCATTCTTTAATGCTTGTTCGAGTGCTGCGGCAGTCGATCGCGGATCAGACAGGTCTGCGACGATATCGCCATCGAGGTGATCGATCACTACTACATCGTATCCTTCGGCTTTGCAGCGTTCCGCCGTTGCACGGCCGATTCCTGCTGCCCCTCCTGTGATTAGAACGCGTTCGCTCGACATTTACTTTTCCCTACGGATTTCTGATTTCTTACGATGCTATCGCAGCCAGCTCTTTGAGTGCTGAAAGGTGCCTCGTGGCTGATATTTTTGGTCGGCAACCACTCCGGGACGGAGCGGCTGATGGGCTGCGAGTCGCAATTCCGGCGTTGATGTTTTGTTAGTTCACGCCAGCGCTACACAATTACAACATCTCTTTTTTGGTAAGATAGTGAGGTATCGCGCCTGAATTGAGCGTTTCATTTGCGTGGAATGCAGGTGTTTGCATCGCAAAGTCGATCTTCTGACAACGTTCGAATCTGTATTGACATGCACTGTCCTGCCGTGGGGCCCCAACAGGGCGATTGGGGTACGCACTGGTGGCTCTCGCGGGTAAGCTCTGACTCCTGCGCATCGCTAAAGTATGGCGAAGCTCTCGCCGCTGCTTGCCACCTCGACGAGCCGTAGGAGCTACCTCGTCGAGGCTCAGTGCCGTTCATGTCTGCAATTGGTAGCTCGACGAAATTGCGAAGCAAACAAAAGAATCATCAGCTCAGCTCAGCAACCATTCTTTGAAACGCCGCGAGACTGCTTCGAGGTTCTCGGCCCAATAAGCGCTATTGCTTACCAGATTTTTCGAATTGTCCATGGCTGGCATCCATTTGCGAACAGCCTCGGGGAGCAACTGCATGGCTTTCTTGGAAACTGGAATGTTGCCCGCCTCGCTTTCCGCCCGCACCTGAACGTCCGGCCGGAGGATGTAAGCGATAAGCTTCATCGCGTTTTCCTTGTTCGGCGCGCCCTTGAGCACTGCAAGATCCGAAGGGAAGATTAGATTTTGATCAAAGGAAAATGCCAAGGGCTTGCCGCCCCCCGGTTCGGTAGTCGCTTTTACGCGGCTCGCATATGTGTAACCGAAATCGGTCTCGCCTGTTTGCAGGAGGGAAATCCCTTGGGGAGGCGTCTCCACCCACGAGACAACGCTCGACTTAATGCGATTGAGCACCTTAAACGCCCGATCTAGATCAAGCGGGTAGACATCCTTCGGGGCCACACCATCAGCAAGGAGCGCCACTTCGAACACGTTATTGGCGCGATTGCTAAAAGCGCGACGTCCCGGAAACTTATTCAGATCGAAGAAATCGGCAAAAGTTGCTGGATGCTTGCCCGCACCATATTTCGCAGGGTCCCAAGCTATACCGCCGGGATAGAAATTATATGTAACACGGTCGCTGCTGGGGGGCACCGTCATGTCTTCAATATTAAACAAAGAAGGGATCAGCGGCTCCCAAAAGCCTTCCCTCGACCCATGAGCAACGCCGGCGCCCGAATCCAAAAAGACGTCCCACTCGACGTTGCCGGTAAGCATCTGCGCCTTGATCTTCGCAAGGTTCGGCGCAGGGACAACGTTGACCTTAATCCCTGTTTCTTCTGTGAAGGGATTGAACACCTTCCTGACCAAGATGTCTTGATACGAGCCTCCATAGCCCGTGAAAGTCACTGAGCCTGAGGAGCTGGCAGCTCGCGAGGGCATGACCGCTGGGGCCGACAGCGCCGCGGCTCCGACAAGAAAGGTACGGCGCGAGAGTGTTTTAAAGGTGTCCTTCAAGGATTCCTCCTTCGATCCATTTTGCGTCTCTTGTTTGCGGCTGGTTTGGCTACTCGCAGCTCTTGCTGTTCCTATTTGTGAGACTGTACAAGATTAGAGTGGGGGCAAGTCGGCGCCGCACAACAGCAAATTTGACAAGAATTTGCGGAATTTATGCAAAGATCGACGCCTTTTTGCCGCGAGCGTCAGAAGGCTGGCAGCACCTCCGAGACGCGTACTCCATTGGCGGTAGAGAGGCTCGTTGGCGTTGAAGGCTGAAGTTGGCGCAAACTGGATTATGATTGCGGACTGGAATTTGGCGGATCAAGCGAACAGGCGCAGATGCCTCGCGCACTTTAAACGCCGGGCTTATCCAAACAGGATTGCGTAGAAGCGCTACCCCTCAGGGGAGCGTGCAGCTCGGGTCGAGTCATTAAGGGACGTCAGCGCCAGGGCATCTCCCAAAGGTTCTTGCAAAGCATTTTATCAGCGAGATTCTCGGCAATCGCCGTGAGCAACCTCTCGCCTTTCTCGCGGCTCGCCGCGCTGGGGAAACCTTGGACGCCGGCCGAAGAATAGCTCTGTGCGCTGCACCAGCGATAAATGCCACCCCCCACAAGTTCAACGACTGTAGGGCTGCAATTGACTTCCGCAAGGCGGATGCGTTCTTCGGCGACTAGTTCGGGTCGAAGCGACATGTACATCGAGGTCTCTGCTTCGCAAGCGTGCCACAGATTGTCTTGCTTCTCGAGCAAGGGCGCTATGACCTTCTCTGCAGCGTACCAATACGTGAACTGTACGATGGGCACGTTCAACTTTGGGCTGAGCTCCCCAATCGCGACACGCAGCGCACTATCATTGCCGCCATGTCCGTTAAGCACAACGATACGCCGAAAGCCCTGGCGGATGACACTCTCGAGGACGCAACGAATGAGATTAAAGAAGGTGGGAAAATCGAGTGTGACGGTGCCGCCAAGCGACATGTGATGCTCTGAAAGCCCCGTCCAGAGACAAGGCAGAACGACGACGTTGTCCTGCGCAGCAATGAGTCGAGCCGTTCTGAGCGCGACGGTCTCACCAAGCACGCTGTCTATTTCGACGGGAAGATGAGGCCCGTGCTGTTCTAGTGCCCCGACGGGGATGATGACCATAGCATCCGCCGCAGCCCTCTCTCGCAGCTCTTCCGCCCTCAGGCGCCGCCATTCAACCTCAAACATTGTCTGACCTCCTCTCCGACTTTCCCTCTCTCGCGGTCGTGGCCAGCGAAAGCGCTGCCGATTGATTAGAACACATACTCCGCATTGAAGCCGAATTTCCCTAATCAGGGGCCTCAGCAGGCCGAAACTCTGCGCCTGCCTAGACAACACCAACACTTCCATGCGTTCGGAGAGTGCGGCAATTCGGTCTTGCTTGCCGGTTTCGAAACATCGAGCGATCAGCTCAGAACCCACTACTTAGCTAAATTCAGCAGGGGTTCGTCAACGGGCAAGGTCTCGTGTATCTTATCTCGAAGTTCTCTTATATTGATCAATCGAGGAGCCCCATGAAGACACGACAACTGGGGAGTACCGGTATATCTGTTTCGCAAGCGATACTCGGTTGCGGAGAATTCGGTGGCGTCGGCGCCCGGACCCATCTCATCGGACGCGGCCTCACGCGCGAAGCATCATTCGCGTCTCTTGATGAAGCAGTTAGGCTAGGCATTAATGTTCTCGACACTGCCTATAGCTACGCTGGAGGTGCAAGCTCACGATTTATTGGTGAGTGGTTGCGGGCGCAGCCGGCCCCTGTTCGTCGCTCGGTTCATATCGCAACGAAAGTTGGAAAGGTTGTCGAGCCGAGCGGCGTTCGCGTAGACCTTTCGCCGCGTAAATATCACTGCCCAGCTCTCGCTCAGTTTGGAACAGCTGCGCCTTTCGCACGTAACATTCTGTCTCACACATGCGCCGGACGAGCGAACGCCGATCGAATCCACACTTGAGGCCTTTACAGAAGCGATCGAGTCCGGGCAGTTGTCGCATATTGGAGCTTGCAACATCGACGCCAGGCAACTTTCCGCCGCGATGGAAGCGAGCGCGCGGCTTGGGCTATCCCGATACGAATGGGTGCAGAACGAATACAATCTCCTCAACCGCGGCGATGAACGCGAGCTGTTCGCTGTCTGCGCTGAACACAGTCTCGGCTATACGCCGTACTCGCCGATCGCTGGAGGAGTCCTATCAGGCAAATACAGTCGGGGTAAGCCGCCTCCGGCTAAATCGCAACTCGCACTGCTGCCCGGTGGCACAATCTTAAACGCAACATTTGATGCGGTTGAACGCATAAGGTGCAAGGCGGCGCTGCATGATTGTAGCACCGGCGCCCTGGCGCTTGCGTGGGTCATGCATCATCCAAGCGTGACAGCGGCGGTTTGTGGCCCCGCAAAAAGGGCGGAACATCTCCAGCTTGTCCGCGAGGCGCTTGCGATTGAGCTGAACGAGGCAGAGAGAGCCGAAATCGCTGCGTGGTTCGAAGCGTCCTGACCGAAGCTCCTCGCGCGCCTTGCATCGAGGTTTGTCCGCAGCCGTGGGAGGTCTCGAACTGCTCGCCGCTATAGGAGCTCGCATGAGGCGAGATCAAGCAGAATGTCGCGCTTGAAAAACGTGCAACGTTGCGCAGGCCGAAGTCAACGGCACCTAGCCTGCCGGTCTCGACGATATGGCACCAATGGTTGTCGCTCCTGCCGGAAAATCGGCTCCCAATGTAGGAGCAGCCACGGATGATCCAAGCTAGCCTTGCTCATTATGCGGAAGAGCTGACCTTGCCCCCAAGTTTTATCCAGTCCTGAGTTCGCTCTGGCTGGTGGGTTTACCCGAATGGGCGGTGGTAGCGACGGGAGCTGGTGCGGAGCCATCGGCATAGCGCAGCGCCAGATCCCGTCGCGGGTTGCAGGTGAAGGCGAACTCCGATGGTGTTTTCCATCCGAGTTGCGAGTGAGGTCGCGTATCGTTGTAGTCGGCCGCCAATGTCCGAGTTCGACCCGGGCCTGGGCCAGCGAAGTGAACAGCGTCTCGCTCAACAATTCGTCTCGGAGGCGGCCATTGAAGCTTTCGATGAAGGCATTCTGCGTTGGCTTGCCGGGCGCGATGTAATGCCAGGCGACGCGGCTCTGATCGGCCCATGTCAAGATGGCGTTGCTGGTCAATTCGGTGCCGTTGTCGCTGACCACCATTTTGGGCTTGCCGCGCTCGATGATCAGCCGGTCCAACTCCCGAGCCACCCGGGAGCCAGACAGCGAGGTGTCGGCCATCAACGCCAGGCACTCGCGCGTGCACTCGTCGACCACGGTCAGGATGCGGAAGCGGCGGCCATCGGTAAGTTGATCCGAGACGAAGTCGAGCGAGCAGCGGTCATTCGGGGCTATCGGCACCACCATCGGTGCCCTGGTCCCGAGCGCCCGTTTGCGGCCACTACGGCGACGGACCACGAGCCTCTCTTCCCGATAGAGCCGGAACAGCTTCTTGTGGTTGACCAGATAGCTCTCCCGCTTGAGCAGAACATGCAGGCGCCGATAGCCGAAGCGACGGCGCACCTCAGCGATCGCTCTCATGCGTTGGCGTAGGGCAGCGTCATCCGCCCGGGTCGTCCGATATCTGATCGTCATGCGGCAACAGCCGATGGCTTTACACGCCCGCCGTTCGCTCATCCCGTGGGCCTCCACGAGATGCGCGACAGCTTTCCGCTTCCCCGCGGGCGTCACCATTTCTTTCCCAGGAGGTCCTTCAATGCCGCATTGTCCAGCATGGCGTCGGCCAAAAGCCGCTTCAGCCGCGTGTTCTCGTCCTCCAGCGTCCTCAGCCGCTTGGCCTCCGAGTCCTCCATCCCGCCAAACTTGGCTTTCCATTTGTAGATGCTGGCGTCACTGACGCCGTGCTTCCGGCACAGATCGGCAACCGACACGCCAGCCTCGTGCTCCTTCAAACTCCCGATGATCTGCTCTTCCGTAAAGCGGCCGCGCTTCATGCTCTAGTCCTCATATGGGCCAGAGCGAACTTCAATCTGGATTAAGTCCAGGGGGCAAGGTCAGAGCCTCGGCGAGAAGCTGGAGCTTTGCGGTGAGTTAATCAGGAGGCCAATCGTAGCCCGGCGATGTATCAAGCATCCAGGCTCGCCACGTGATTTTCCTCTTCGCCATCGGTTGCGCCGACGAGCGACGCATACGGCGGCACGCATCTAATCCGCGCTCGGTATCGGATTTAGGGCCGGCTCCTCATGTTCGTACTCATCGGCTCTGGGAATGCCGTCGCAGCCCCGCGATAGCTAGGCTAACTTTTCCGGGCGCCAAATGTCCTCTCGCCGCTCTTTTTCTCTGTAATCTACGCCAACTTAATTCTTTGCCAGCGTCCGCTCACCGCTGAAGAATCCACTCGTTCCATAGCGCGTTGTTAATTTCCAAGTTACTTTTTCCAGAGGCCTCCTTCTTTGCCCACCACGCGGGATTAAGCTCGATAGTTTTGACGAGGTTCTGGGGATAGGTTGGCAGCAGCTTCGCTCGCTCCTCAGAGATCAGATCGAAGACCTTCCTGTTCAAAGGACCGAGCAGTTGAATTTTCACAAGGGCTGCTTGACTTTCCGGTCGTGAGGCGAATTCAATGAACTTAAGCGCATTCCCGGCGTTCTTTGCCCCCTTCAAGATAGCCCAATAGCTGAAATCAGTCATTGCGCCATCCCAGACAAAATCGACAGGAGCCCCCTGTTCCTTTGCGAGTTGAAGTCGGCCAAGGGTGGCAGGGCCAATCACCGCCTCGCCGGAAATGAGTGTTTCGACCTGCATTGCTGCAGCTGTCGTCCACTTTACGACATTCGGCTTTATACGGGAGAGCGCCGCATAGGCTCGCTTGAAATCGAGCGGATAGAGCTTTTCTGGAGCAACGCCGTCAGCAAGAAGCGCGATCTCAATTGGGGGAATATTTGTATTACCCGCATCGAGAGTGCGTGGCCCAGGGAATTTCTTCACGTCCCATACGTCCGCCCAGCTTTTTGGCCCATTGGCCGTTGTGTACTTCTTCGTGTTGAAGGCGATTACCTTTGCGTATACGAAAGTTCCAACACCGGAGGGCTGAACTGCTTGTTTGGGGAAATCGGCGAACACCGACGGATCAATCGCGGTGTAATCTAGCTGCTGTAGCTGGCCTTCGCCCGACAATTGGAGATAGTCTCCAGGCAACAGATCAGCCACGTCCCACTCAGGGCTCCCCGCCTGAAGCATGGCTCGTAACTTTGACATCGTGGGGCCAGTTGCTTCGACGACCTTGATTCCTGTGGCCACCTCAAAGGGCTTGAAAATCGCTTCGCGCAAGGCATCTTGGTACGTACCTCCCCACGCGGCCACGACGACGCTGCCTTTGTCTTCGGCGCAGACTGCCGAAGACAGCCCGAACATTGCGGCAAATAGAACGACAAGAACACGGTGAAAGCGCATCCAAAGCCCCCAGTGATAATCAAGCGGTGAGGCGCGCTCAGCGCCGGGCCGCTATCTCGTTAGCACGCGGACCGTGGCGACGAGACCTCCCACTGCTTGGCCATTATCTCGATCAACCAGCGGAGTAAGATCGTAGATGGTAGGGACCGCTAAAGGATCGCGAATTTAAGCTGGCGAACGAGTAAATCCTGCAGAATGATCGCACATGCTACTGAAAACCGACGGCGACCCCTCGAAGGCGGTCGCCATTTCACGGCACTCTTAAGCACGGTAGCAGGAGACGGCGATTCTAGCCTGGCGTTTTTCCCGGCCAGCCGCTGACATCCGGACGTAGCGAGCGTGGCTTGCTCCTGGACCGCAAGTTGTTTGCTTGTGCTGGTCTGGTTTGCAGGAGAAAAGGCTGCCCAATAGAGGTTCAGAGGCAGTCCTATTGCACCTCTTCCTACGAATGCAAGAAATCGAGGATGTATCTGACGGTGAGTTCAGTTGTTGGGATAATGATTTCGTCGGAGACTCCAAATGTAGGCGTATGAACATGGGATTTGTTGCTGGGTGTACGGCTGCCGAACCAGAAATAGATAGATGGTACACAAGCGGAATAGAAGCCGAAGTCGTCACTGCCATCTGCCTGCTTTTTCCTGTCGGTGAGCGCGTTCGGGCCGACGCTCTCTTGGACAACCCGTCGGAAGCGCTTGACCATTTCTTCATCGTTGACGACGGGCGGCTCACCGGTGCGGATGATGCATTCGGCTTGCCCGCGGTGCATCGCTGCGACGCCTTCAGCCAATTCGCGCACGCGCTGCGACAGCAGCGCGCGACGCTCGGGGCTACGTGTCCTGATCGTTCCCTCCATTACGACTGATGGGCAGATGATGTTCATCGCTTCACCGCCGTGGATAGTGCCGATCGTGACGATCGCACCATCGTCGACCGGCATTTCGCGCGAGATCACTTTCTGTACTGCGTTGACGAAGGCGGCGGCGATCGCGATGGCATCGACGCCCTTGTGAGGTGCAGCGCCATGGGCCATCTTGCCCGTAATCGTGAGCCTAAAGCCGTCGGCTGCTTTCGTAACTGCACCTTCGCGCGCGCCGAACATGCCGGCGGGAATTTCCGGACTGACGTGGAAACCGACGGCTCGGTCGAAACCATCCAACAGCTTCTCTTCTTGGACTGTGCGCCCGCCAAGCGGCTCCGCCTCCTCGGCCGGCTGGAAGAATATGCGGACCTTGCCGGCAAAATTGTCGCGGAGCCGGTGGAAGGCAAGCGCAGTGCCGAGCGCAATTGAGCCGTGAACGTCGTGACCGCAGGCATGCATGACTCCGCTGACCTGCGAGCGATAGGACAGATCATCGCGCGTCTCGTGAATTGGAAGCGCATCGATGTCCCCGCGTACAGCGATCGATCTCTTCTGGCCGGAGCCCGTACCTTCGATATCGATATAGAGGCCGGTATTATGAAAAACCTTGGCGCCATTCAGTCCGAAATGCCGCAGTACCCCCGGATTCGCTCCTGCGTCTTCCATTCGGCATTCGAGAGCTCGGGCTCGCGATGCATGGCATGGCGTTCGCGGTAGGGACGCGAGTTACCTCGCGCCCCCCGCACAGAACCGTACGGGCGGCTTTCCCGCATACGGCTCCCACCTTGGGTGTGTGACGGCGAAGCGATCGCTCGGCCAAAGATGAAGGATGATTGGTTCTGGGAGCCAGTCGCTCACTAGCTGCGTCATCCGTTCCCACGTCATCCGATCCTTCTGGCTACGCCGCCGCAGCGTGCGCCGCCAGAGGTCGGTGACATGATGCCGGAAGACGGCCAGTGCATGCGCGTTGGTCGGTACGGCGTGGTAGTTGTAGTAGCCGCGGACGACCTGCCTCAGCCATTTCCCTTGTTCGGGGATCGGCCGGTGCATACGCCGTCACATCGCCTCCTTGATCTCCCGCAGCTTCGCCCGCATGCGATCCCTTCGGGTCTTCCGCTTGATCTGGAATTTGTCCGAGCGGGTTTTGCCGCAAATGAAGCTGAAGCCCAGGAAGTCGAAGGTCTCCGGCTTGCCGAGCCCGCGCCGCTTACGGCGCTTCGCCGCAAAGCGTCCGAACTCGATCAACCGGGTCTTCTCAGGATGCAACGACAGCGCAAACTCCCCCAACCGCTTGCGCATCTCGTCCAAGAAGCGCCGGGCGTCGCTCTCATGCTGGAATCCGATGATGAAGTCATCGGCGTATCGTACGATGATCATGTCGCCCGTGGCCTCGCGCCGTCGCCAGCGTGCGGCCCAGAGGTCGAGGGCAAAGTGAAGGTAGACGTTGGCAAGCAACGGTGAGATCACCGAGCCCTGTCCCGTCCCCTTGTCACTAACCGAGACGACCCCGTCTTCGAGGATGCCCGCCCTCAGCCATTTCTGGATCAGGCGGATGATGCGCCGGTCGCCGATTCGATGTTCCAGGAAGCGCACCAGCCATTCCCAGCTGATTTCGTCGAAGAACGATCGGATGTCGGCGTCCAGTATGTAGCTCACCTTCTTGCTGTGGATCCCGACGCAGAGCGCGTCCATTGCATCATGGGCGCCGCGTCCAGGTCGGAATCCGTAGCTAAACCCGAGGAAGTCTTCCTCGTAGATCGCGTTCAGCAGCGCAGCCACCGCCCGTTGGACAATCTTGTCTTCCAGCGCGGCGACCGCGAGCGGGCGCTGCCGGCCATCCGGCTTGGGGATGTAGACCCGCCGGCTCGGCAATGCCCGATACGCTCCCCGCTGGACCCGTCCATGCAAATCCTCGAGATTGCACCCAAGGTTTGCCTGGTAGTCCTTCCACGTCAGCCGATCCACGCCGGGTGCAGCATTCGCCTTGAGTTCATAGAACGCTTCTTCGAGCAGATCGATGTTGATGTGGTGGAGGAGCGCGGTGAACCTCTCCTTCTTCCTTTCTCTCGCGACTTTCCGTATGCGTTCCAGCGCCTGTGACACGCTTTCCCGACACTGCGTCCGGCGCGTGCTTTGCTGGCCCGCATTCCCCTTGGTCCCTGCCCTTTGCTCCACCGACTCCGCTGCGTAGGGCTCCCCAACAGATCGCTCCGCAGAGGGCTCCGCTTTGTTCGTCGGCTTCGTAGCTACTATGGCAGGGTCAGACTTCTCGGGTCCGTTCATCATCGGCTACGGCTCCTCACCTTCCCGACGCGGGCCGGCAACGGCAATGCCATTCCGGTCAGACCCGAGACCTCCCAGCTTCCGATGCGATCCCTTTGCACGTGATGTGGCCTTTGACCCCGGCAGGGCGTCAGCACCTCGCATAGCGGTGCCGCACATGTTGCCTTCGAGCGAATAGAAACTCTCGGCCCCTGCGACATCTGATCTTTCGTGGCTCAATCCCACACCCCATGCAATCGCTGTGTACGCTTCGCACCCACTGTCGCCAGTGGCCACGCAACACTCGCTACCAAGCGGACGCTACGCCTTACTTGGGCCGGACTTTCACCGGCTGGATCGCACCAGCTTGCGGCTGGCGCACCTATTCAATCACTGCATCGCGCTCGTCATCGGAAAGAAAACTGTTGCTGCGACTTATCAAAGGACCCCGCCTGGTCGTTCACGTCATTCGGATTTTTGGCTAACAGAGAAAGATTACTCTGCCTTGGTGCAGAAGATTGAGCGACTTCTGAGCTTATCGCGCATTCAATCGGATGATTTGGCTGCGTTGCCGCAGAACTTCATCGTAAAGCAGCCTCACAGTCCCCAAGTCTGGTCAGGTCCGAACACTTCGAGACGCGGCAACCTACTTGCTGGCACGACTTCCTGTGGTTGCGGCGAATGCTCGTACATACACGTCGCGCAGGTAGTATGCCTTCCGAGGTCAAACGCAAACTCGGCCGAACCTACCGTCGGCGAAATTGCGGCTGTTCTTCCTGTTAAAGCCCTCTCCGGCCTACATAGGCGGCCAGGTCACTACCCAAGCTTACTGCGCCCTCGGAGCGGAGCGATCGATCAAAACCGGCCAAGGAGTGCGGAACCCAATGTTTATATTCATATTTCTGGTAATTGCTCTTCGCTCCAGAAGCCTTCCATAATCGTGCATCAGGAAATATCTGGTGATCGAAGCAGCTTTGCCGTAAAGCTCCTTGCGCCCGCCGCAAAGTCCTCAGCACAAAATTATCCTATCCCCGCCCCGTTGAAATGTCCCGAGCATTCAGGATATTGATATCACGGAGATATTTGCGTCGCACTTTCCGGCCCTTTGGCTCGATTTCTGCATTAAGCTGAAGTTTTGCGGCGGAATTCACCAGGGGGACTCCAGGCTAGATATGCAATACGATCGAATAGACGCCCGCATCCTCGAGATCGTACAGAAAAATAACCGCCTCACTTCTGACGTGATCGGCGAACTTGCGGGGCTTTCTGCTACCGCGTGCCAAAGGCGGCTGAAGAGACTTCGATCGGAAGGCATTATTGAGGCCGACGTCTCAATCGTTTCGCCGAAGGCGGTGGGAAATCCTATTCAGATGCTCGTGCTGGTTAGCTTGGAGCGGGAGCGTTCGGACATCATCGACAGATTCAAGAAGGCGATCAAATCGTCGGTTGAAGTCGTCAACGGATTTTACGTCACCGGAGACGCTGACTTTGTCCTATACGTCACCTCCCGCAGCATGGAAGACTACGAGCAATTTACCCGTCGAATTCTTCTATGAGAATCCAGACATCAAGGCGGTAAAGACGATGGTTATAATGGACCGCGTTAAGGCTGGCTTTGCGATCCCGATTGAGGCGCCATCGGAAGATTGATGCGAGCTGGCGGTCCAAACAATGGCGCCGTCGTCATCTCCTCGCGGTGAGCACGCGTCAGAGAAGCTTGCCGCCGGACCTAGGACCGATCGGCGGTAGGTCCTAGGAAACAAGTTGCCAGAGAGCATTCTCTCCGTCCTTCCGACTTGCAGTGGCTGCGGATTGCTGCGGCTCGGTATTCGACGAAAATGGCTGGATCGCTACGCGAGACAGCAGTTCCTCTAGCGGTGTTCCTCGCGCTGGGGATGCGATCGCGGGTCGGGCTCGATTGAGAGCCTTCGCCAAATTGTGCGGCGCTCTGCCGAAACGGGCTGATCGCGTTGATGCCATCGACCCAACTTAGTTAGGTTCTTGACCACTATCAGCTATGAGCACACGGACAGCCGAAAAGGCTCTTTGCTATCGGTGTTCGTGCTTCGGGGCGTCGAAGCGCGACCAGCCACAATCCAAGGCTCCCTCAGGTACCCGAGTTAGTGGATGGGTTGGTTTTGGCACAACCTACCTCCGAACCGTCTCCAAGCCGTCTTAGCTCAAAATGACGGCTCTCGCCCGGACTCTCCAATCCGCTCAGCCACTAAAGACAACAGTCTTCTTGCCGTTCAAGACGACGCGGTCCTCGAGGTGATGGCGCACAGCCCGTGCGAGAACGCGCCGTTCTATATCACGTCCTTTGCGGACGAGATCGTCGGGAGCGTCATGATGTGAAATCCGTTCAACATCTTGTTCAATGATCGGTCCTTCGTCCAGATCCGAGGTCACATAATGTGCTGTCGCGCCGATCAATTTGACGCCCCGCTCATATGCTTGATGATAGGGCTTGGCGCCTTTGAAGCCCGGCAAAAACGAATGGTGAATGTTAATGCAGCGTCCGGACAGCTTGGCCGAAAAGCCATCCGAGAGGATCTGCATGTAGCGCGCGAGCACAACCAGATCCGTATTGGTCTCTTGCACGAGCTCCCAAATGCGCGCCTCTTGCTCCATCTTCGTCTGTTTGGTGACAGGAAAATGATAAAATGGCAGTTCGCCGAGATCCGTGGAGGCCAAATGCTCGCGACCATGATTAGAAACGATCGCCGTCACCTCCATCGGAAGCTCGCCGATCCGCCAGCGATAAAGCAAATCGGCCAGGCAATGGTCGAATTTCGACACCAGCAGCATCACACGTTTTTTTGCGGAACTCTGCCGCAAAGTGAACGTCATGGCGAACCGGCTTGCGAGTTTCTCGATTGAGGCAGCAATGTCCGCTTCTGATTTTGCGTGTTCGAGACGAACGAACACGAGGCGCATGAAGAGGTGACCGGCCTCCGTGTCGTCGAACTGCTGAGCATCGAGAATGTTACAATCAGCTTCAAACAGCAGGCTTGAGACGGCCGATACGATGCCCGGACGATCAGGGCAGGAAAAGGCGAGAATCAAAGAACAATCAGACATTGTAATGAGCGCCTGATGGCGGCTCCTGGTGAGAGGCGTTGAGGAAGGACGGAGGAAACAATCAAGCCTTAGCTCGGAGAAGCTCCGGGGCAATGATGTCTTCGAGCTTGCGCCATTCGCCCTTCACTCGCGTGCGATTCACATCATAGAAGGCGCGAAGTGATGCGATCGCCGGATGCCGTTCGCCGGCGATCTCTATTTCAAAAGCTCCCTTCGCCAGCCAATCCGCACTGACCCCAGTCTCGCAGTGCAGATAGCCCATACCAACACCGCAGCCTAAAGTATGACCGAAGCCCGCGGAGCGCAGGTAGCCAACGAGCGATCCATTGCGCCAGACCGGCTCTGTTCCGAACATGAGCGGCAGTGCCCCCGGCGCGGCCAACTGCACAAGGCGCCGCCGCGGGGTTTGGCCGCGCTGCGATTCGAGAACCGATCGGCCGATGAAATCGGCACTTTTGTTCCAAGCGATTGTGAACCCAAGCCCCGCCTCGAGCGGCGTATCTTCGTCACTCACGTCAGCACCCCAGTCGCGGTAACCGGCTTCGAGGCGCAGCGTGTTCAGCGCTACATAACCGGCATTGCGCACATCGAGATCGCGCCCTGCAGCAACAAGTGCATCGTAGACATTCAGCGCCTGCTCAGCCGGGATGTGCAACTCCCACCCGAGTTCTCCTACGAAGGTCATGCGGAAGGCGAGCGCCATGCCGTAACCGATCTCGATTTCTCGGGTGGTCGCGAACGGAAATGCTGCCTCAGAGAAATCTGCCGGACTCACTCGCATCAGCAGCTCTCTGGAACGCGGTCCCATGACGGAAAGGCAAGCGTAGCCTGACGATACGTCGGTGACGAAGACGTGTCCCGCACCTTTCGCATGCATACGCAGCCAGGCGAGATCGCGAACGCGCTGGACGGCAGCAGTGACCACCAGGAATTCATGACCGCCCGTCCGCGCGATCGTGACATCAAATTCCATACCGCCGCGCTCGTTGAGCCATGGCGTGTACACGATTCGACCAATTGGAACGTCGACGTCGTTGGTCGAGAGGCGCTGAAGAAAGGACAGCGCATCGCGACCCTGCACGAGCAAATGGGCAAATGAGGTTTGGTCGAACAGCGCAACCCCGGACCGGGTTGCTTCATGTTCGGCGCCGCTCGCCTTGAACCAACCGTCCCGACCAAATGTGGCGTGCCCGTACGCCCGAGCGTCAGCTGGCCCAAACCATTGCGCCCGCTCCCAGCCTGCAGCCTCTCCAAAAGTCGCACCAGCCGCCGCGAGCCGATGGTGCAGCGGCGAGACCCGCACGTTTCGAGCCGTCGCTGGTGACTTGTGAGGCCAATGTAGAGCGTAGAGGAGCCCAACTGCTTCGCCGGTCCGGTCATGCAAATATCGCCGATTGCGCTGGAATGGCATGGCGCGTCGCACGTCCATTTCCCAATAGTCGCTGGCCGGCGTACCCGTCGACATCCACTCGGCCATGACTTTGCCAGCGCCGCCAGAAAACTCGATGCCGCACGAATTGAAGCCGGAAGCCACATAGAGGCCCGCAATGTCAGGTGCAGGCCCCGACAAGAATCGATTGTCAGGCGTAAAGCTTTCCGGCCCATTGAAGTTCAGTTGCAGACCCACGTTGGCCAGCGCTGGCAGACGTCGCATGGCGTTGACGAGGTGAGGCTCAATGTGGTCGAGATCGTCGGGCAACGACTCGAAACTGAAGTCGCGCGGAATTCCCGCCATACCCCAAGGCTTGCCTTTAGGTTCGAAGAAACCCACCAGCAATTTGCCCGCGTCCTCCTTTGCATACATACACGCATCAAGGTCGCGCAGCGTGGGCGTATCAGGCGCCAAACCCGGCATGGACTCTGTAACAACATAGAAGTGCTCTGCCGCGTGCAGCGGTACCGTCCAATTGAGGTCGGCAGCCAGCGACCGCGTCCACATCCCCGCGCAGATGACGACCTTTTCCGCTCGCACAATTCCGTCCGCCGTCTCGACGCCGGCGACTCGTCCGTTTTCGAGCAGGATGCGCGTCACCGGCGTTTGTTCGAGTATTTTCGCTCCGCCCTGCCGCGCACCGGCCGCAAATGCGCGCGCCGTATCTACCGGATTTGTTTTTCCGTCTGAGGCGATCCATGCCGCGCCGAGCACATCAGCCACGTCAAGCATCGGCACCCGTCGCTTTGCTTCGGCAGCATCGATAATCTCGACGTCGAGACCGAAGGAACGCCCCATGGACGCACCCCGCTTGAGCTCCTCGAGCCTCTCAGGTGTCGCCGCGACGGTGATCGACCCACATTGCCGGAAGCCGGTGGATTGGCCCGTCAGCTCCTCAAGCTCTTGGAACAGCCCAGCTGTATACTGGGCGAGCTTCGCCATGTTCTCGCTGGCTCGAAGCTGAGTGACCAAGCCAGCCGCGTGCCAAGTCGTACCGCAGGTGAGCTGGTCGCGCTCAAGCAGCAGAACATCGCGATGCCCGAGCCGCGTGAGGTGATAAGCGACGGACAATCCGATGATGCCGCCGCCGACAATGACGTATTCCGCATGGGATGGAAGTTTGGTGTGCATTCAACGGCTCAGAAAAAATGGCTGCAGACCGGGTCAGGCGCAGCCTAGGGACAGTGATGGATACGTTTTCGAGGTTGGAGCGTGTGGCGTCCTGCGATGCAGGATTTGGTATCCGCTGTGAACTCACAAGCTCCCGACGCGGCATCGAGCGCCTTGGTGAGATTGCGATTCGGTCCTACTGTCTCTTGTCAGCGCATCGCACGCGACAGGACGCTAGGTGTACGGAATGGTGTAAATAGGTCTCCTTCTGCGTGTCTTGTCCTGGAAACGCCCCATGTCTTGAGGGAGATAGTAGGGCGTCGCCGATACTGAATTCGACTGATGTGAGCCTCCATGAAACAGAAATCCTGCGCCATATCGAGAAAACGATCATTTTTGCGGCGTCGGCATCTTTCACCCTCGGCTGATGGAGCTTTGGACGGATCGACCCGCTACAAGGGGAAGCAGGGCGCTCACGCGGAATGCGAGTTAGACGCTCCGACTGCCCCCAGCTTCAGCAAGCTGGTGTGCCTGTTGCCTCCTTGCAGGTTTGCCGAACTCAATCCCTGAAGTTCCACTGCAGGATCTCATTGCGTTCGGTCGCTTGCTTCACGCGTGAGCGCCGCGTTGCGAATTGATCGCGGCTGAGCACGACCTGGATGAGAGTTCGCTTTTCACAGCAATCTTGGTTTGGAACGATCGATGGCTAGCCGTACCGATCTGATGGACCAGTTCACTCGGCGGCATTACGCGCATGTGATAAGCGGGTCCTGAGCTTGGCGCGCAAGACAAGGATACAATGCAATACTACGGCCCATACCGCCGCAAAGCGCCTGTTCCGCGGTCCCATAGGATTGGTCCGGGTACTCGGCTGGAATGGCCGTTAACAGCCTTGCGTTAAGTATCGCTGATAGCCTCTAACTTGCCGCCTGAAGATCGACGGCCCGATCTTTCTCTCTGTGGCAGAATGACCGAGCTTGATCGCCCTCGTGATCAGCAGACAACTGCAAACCCCGGCGCGCGACCGCCGCATTCACGGTATTTGCGAGCAAGTACGCGACCGTCATCGGCCCGACGCCGCCAGGTACCGGAGTGATGTAGCTGGCTCGCTCGGTCGCTTCTGCGAACGCGACATCTCCTACCAATTTGGCTGCCCCCGTCGAATCGATCGCGCGATTGATGCCGACATCAATGACGATCGCGCCTGGCTTCAGCCAATCGCCCCGAACGAGTCCCGCAGAACCGGCGGCTGACACAACAATGTCCGCCTTGCGGCAGAGGTCTGGGAGGTTTCGCGTCTGTAGCTGCGCGCCTGTGACGGTACATCCAGCATCGCCTAGCAGAACCGCAAGAGGCTTTCCAACGATGTTCGAACGGCCAATGACAACAACATCGAGACCGTTCAAATCGCGCGCGACGGTCTTGATGAGATGAACAACTCCAAGTGGCGTAGAAGGCACAAGAGCTGGTCGTCCTGCCGCCAATCTTCCAACATTGTATGGATGAAACCCGTCAACATCTTTTGAGGGATTGATGGCCTCTAGCACACGCCAACGATCGATGTGCCCAGGCAGCGGGAGCTGAACTAGGATGCCATCGATAGACTCATCTCCGTTGAGCTCCTCGATTAACCTCAAGAGCTCGGTTTCGCCGACGTCACCCGGCAGCAGAAACTGTTGAGATTTGAATCCCACGGCCTGCGCATATCTGGCTTTTGTCGTAACGTAGACCGCACTCGCAGGATCGTTGCCGACTAAGGCCTGTTTACAGACAGGATTCCCAAATCAGTAGAAAATTGATTCAAGGCTGAAAATTGGAGATCAGCCTTGATTCGATTGATGTTGAGCGATGCGCAGTGGGAGCGGATTGCGCCGGAATTGTCTGGCAAAGCCGGTGATCCCGGCGGCACCGGGCGTAACAACCGGCTCTTTATCGAAGCAGTTCTTTGGATTGCGCGCACGGGCTCGCCGTGGCGAGATCTGCCGGAAGCGTTCGGCAAGTGGTTCACAGTGTATACGCGCTTCTGGCGCTGGGCGCAGAAGGGGGTCTGGGAGCGGGTCTTCAAAGCTCTCTGTGACGATCCCGATTTCGAATATGTCCTGATCGACGGCACACTCGTCCGGGTCCACCAACATGGCACCGGGGCAAAAGGGGGACTCAAAATCAGGCCATAGGCCGCTCGCGTGGTGGCCTGACTACCAAAATCATGGCTCTGGTCGACGCACTCGGCAATCTCATTCGCTTCGTCCTGCTGCCCGGCCAGCGTCACGACAGCATTGGCGTCGAGCCTTTGATCACTGGCCTCGATTTTGAAGCGCTGATCGGCGACAAGGCCTTCGATAATAACTGGCTGCGCGCCAATCTGAACCAACGCGGCGCCGCAGCGGTCATCCCGTCCAAGGCCGACCGCGCCGGGCGCATCCCGCACGACGCCGAAATGTACAAATGGCGCCACCTGGTCGAGAACTTCTTCTGCCAGCTCAAGGCATTCCGCCGCATCGCAACTCGCTACGAAAAGACAGACGCCTGCTTTGCCGGCCTCCTCAATCTCGTCGCGGCTTTCCTCGCAAACTAGCGACTGTAAACAGGCCTTAGGACAACAGCCAACCCCGGGGTAACGTTGCGTTGACCTTTAAGCAACGCAACATCGCGCGCGACGCGGGCTCGAACGCGCTCGGCAATCGCCTTTCCATCGATTGGGATAGCAGTCATTTCTGATTCCTGACCATTAGTTTGGTCCACGACAAGGGCCCAGCATTCATGGCCGTACAGTTCGATACGACCGTCGACTTACACGGCCTGACCATTCCATCCGCGATAACGGCCACGGCAATAGACCGGCCAGACCTTTTTGCTTTCTGGAGCGGTCGCTCTCGGCGTCCAGCAGCCGCTCTAAGCGTCCCGGTAGCGCAGACAGAGCTCCGCTTGCGCGAACTTAAAAGGGGGCCAGCGACAGGCCCCCCTGAGAGTTCGGCGTCCATGCGATCCGCACTCACGCAATCGCCGTTTCCTTTGCGAGTTCGTCCATGACTTGCTTGGTCGCCTGGTAGGCGAGGTCGACAATTTCATCTATCTCGCTCTCGGACACGACGAGGGGAGGAGCGAAACCAAGAATGTCACCATGCGGCATTGCTCGCGCAATAAGCCCGCGGTCACGAGCAGTCTTGGAAATACGCGCGCCGACCTTCAGCTGCGGATCAAATCGCCGCTTCGTGTGGCGATCTGCGACAAACTCGACCGCACTAAGCAGGCCTACGCCGCGCACTTCGCCAACAATTTCCAGCTGTGAAAATCGCTCCTTGAGACGCTTTTGGAAGTACGAACCGACGATCCGCGCGCGATCGCTAAGCCGCTCCTTCTCAACGATATCAAGGACTGCGTTGGCGGCAGCGGCGGCGATCGGATGACCTGAGTAGGTATATCCGTGCGAGAATGCGCCGATCCGATCAGCGGCCTCCTCTATGACTGCGTAGACTTTCTCGCCAACAATGGCTCCTGAGAGCGGCACGTATCCAGACGTCAGACCTTTGGCGACTGTCACCAAATCTGGCTCGATTCCATACAGGGTGCTGCCGAAGTCGGCGCCGGTTCGGCCGAACCCACAAATCACCTCGTCTGCGATCAGAAGAACATCGTAGCGCCTGAGCACGGCCTGAATCTCACGCCAGTAGCCCGTCGGAGGCGGCGTGATACCTCCCGTACCAAGTACCGGCTCCGCAATGAATGCGCCGATTGTTTCCGGTCCTTCTTGCACGATAAGCTTTTCGAGCTCGGCTCCACGACGGCGAGAAAACGCCTCCTCCGTCTCACCCGGCTCAGCACCCCAATAATGGTGTGGCGCGCCTGTATGCAGAACGCCCGCATAAGGAAGGTCCATGTGATCATGATAGAACGACATCCCAGTCATCGAGCCGGAGATCACCGAACTGCCGTGATATCCGCGCTCACGCGAGATGATCTTCTTTTTCTTAGGCTGCCCCCGTAGGTTATTGTAATACCAGACGAGCTTAGCTTGGGTTTCGTTGGCATCTGAGCCTGACAGCCCATAAAATACCTTGCTAGGCTTGCCCGGGGCCATTCGTACGAGACGATGCGAAAGGGTCACAAGCTCTTCGGTCGTGTGAGCTGCATACGTATGGTAATATGCCAGCTTATGGGCCTGCCGCGCGATCGCCTCGGCCACTTCCGTGCGGCCATATCCAATGTTCACGCAGTAAAGGCCAGCAAAGCCGTCGAGGTAGCTGCGTCCCGTCGCATCCTGGATGCGGACGCCCTTACCTCCAGCGACGATGGTTGGATCACCGAGCTTGCCGCTAGCAAAATCCTTGAGCTGCGTGAAAGGATGCAGAACACTGGAGCGATCTCGCTCTGCAATGGTTTTGATGTCGATCATGCCAACTCTCCTAGGCCGCCAAATCGCCGAAGCAGACGTATTTCATTTCCATGTATTCCGCCAAACCGTGTCGCGAACCCTCGCGACCGAGCCCCGACTGCTTCCATCCGCCGAATGGGATCGGCGGTCCCGTAAACGAAGCAGTATTGACGCCGACCATCCCACACTCGATCCGCTCAGACACCCGAAGGGCTCGACGCAAGCTATCCGTATAGACATATCCGGCGAGGCCCATTTCACTCGCATTGGCGCGAGCGATAACCTCCTCTTCCGTATCAAAGGGAAGGACTGCAGCGACGGGGCCGAACGTCTCCTCCTTGGTGATGAGCATATCTTCCGTAACGTCCCAGAGCAGGGTCGGAACAACAAAGCGCGGACCCAGACCGGCGTTTTGATTGGCGGATGTTGCGCGGGCTCCCCTTGTCACTGCATCATCGATTTGAGCCCTGCACTTTTCGGCAACCGACAACTTGGTCATTGGGCCGATGTCTGTTGCAGGCTCCAGACCATGACCGACCTTGAGCTGCGCAATTGCCGCAGCAAACGCCTTGACGAAGGCATCATAGATGCCCCTCTGGACGTAGATTCGGTTGGCCGCCAAACAGTCCTGGCCAGAGGTCGCAAATTTTGCGACCATCGCGCCTTTGACCACCTTGTCGAGATCAACATCATCGAAGACGATGAAGGGCGCATGCCCCCCCAGTTCGAGCGACACTTTCTTTACCGTTTTGGCCGAACTTTCCAGAAGCAGACGGCCAACTTCGGTAGAACCCGTGAACGAAAGAGCCCGAATTCTGGGATCCCGCAACAGGGGCGCCGCTAGCTCGACTGGATCGCCGACCACAACTTGAAACGCGCCTGCAGGAACTCCCGCTTCTTCAGCCAACCTGGCCAAGGCAAGCGCAGAGAGCGGCGTCTCAGGAGCAGGCTTCACAATCATGGGACAGCCAGCCGCAAGAGCGGCCCCCGCTTTTCTGGTGATCATGGCCACGGGGAAATTCCACGGAGTAATGGCTGCAGCAATCCCGATCGGCAGCATCCGGACGTGCAACAGACTGTCGGGCTTGTGGCTGGGGATCGTCTCTCCATAGGCACGCTCGCCCTCTGCAGCAAACCACTCGAGAAATCCCGCCCCATATGAAATCTCGTGGCGCGCTTCAGCGAGCGGCTTACCTTGCTCGCTCGTTACAAGGATGGATAACTCCTCCGAGTGCTCACGCATCAACGACGCCCAGGATCTGAGAATGGCGCCACGTTTCGCCGGCAACAATCCACGCCAAGCAGAAAACGAGCGCTCAGCTGCCGCGATGGCCGAATTCATATCGACGGCATCACACCGAGCAACATCGGCGATTTCCTCCCCAGTAGCTGGATCGACCACGACGTCCCGCAGCTCGCGCGCGATCCAACGACCGTCGATGAGCGCGGATCCGGCGACAAAATCGCGGCGACTCAAACTTTGCAGGTGCGAGGCAGCAACACCGACAGGCGACGTCTTGTGGTGAATAGTCTGAAAAGCCATATGGACGTCCACGCAGTCATTTGTTGAATTTGCCGGTGCATTGAGGATACTAATGTCGCGAGGATATTGCGTTGCATTTTCCTGCTGTCTCGACGATTTCCTGCAATGCGTCGACGTTTCGCGAAGGAAATGCACCTGAAGGCTGAACCAGTATGCAATATGATCGAATTGACGCCCGTATCCTGGATATTGTGCAAAGGAACAACCGGCTAACCTCAGACGTGATCGGCGAAATGACCGGACTTTCCGCCACCGCGTGTCAACGGCGACTGAAGCGACTTCGCTCGCGAGGTATCATCGAGGCCGACGTCTCGCTCGTTTCTGCGAAGGCGGTAGGACGGCCTATCCAGATGCTTGTGCTGGTGAACCTGGAGAGGGAGCGCTCAGATATTATCGATAAGTTCAAGAAGGCCATTAAATCGTCGGCTGAAGTCGTAAATGGATTTTACGTAACTGGAGATGCCGACTTCCTCCTCTACATCACAGCACGCAGCATGGAGGATTACGAGCAGTTCACCCGACAGTTCTTCTATGGGAACCTGGATATCAAAGGCTTCAAGACAATGGTCATAATGGACCGCGTTAAGACAGGCTTCGCCGTTCCAATTAAGGGTCTGTCAGAGGATTGATGTGCTGTCCCGCGAAAGAGCTGCTCAATGCCGGTCGCGCATGGACAATCAAGGCTGTCCATCGATAGGTAGTGAGAAGCCGCATGGTCGCAGCGGCTGCCAGGAGAAGCTCGCTACATCAACGTCCATCTCGATGTCCACGTTTTAAGGGCCCGTCGAGCCGAGGCTAAGAGGCTTCAAGAGATCTGTTAAAAAAAGGGGCCACTCCAAGGAGCGGCCCGTCAAGTCTGGGAGGAAAGCCCCCTAGGTAGCCTCTGGGGATCAGGCAGCAGCCTGATCGATTGGTGAAAATGGTAGATCGAGGCTCTCGGCAACGGCTTTGTAGGTCAGACGGCTGCGGTAAAAATTGAGGCATGCGCGCAAATGGGGATTCTCGAGCACAGCTGCGAATCCCTTGTTGGCGCGAGCCAGGCCAAATGGCGTGATGGAGTTGTTCAGGGCATGGCTCGAGGTGAGCGGAACAGCCCGGGCATATTGGCGACGCAATAATGGATAACGTCGTTTACGACGTAAGTTGGATCTGCGGGCGTCGTCGGACGCGAGGTCTCGAAACATCCGCCCTGATCGATGGCGACATCCACGATCACAGAAGCTTTACGCATCGAGCCGAACATGTCCCCGGCTGACAAGCTTTGGCGCGCTCGCCCCTGCAAGGAGCACCGCGCCGATGACAACATCCGCGGCAAATACCTCCTCCTCAGCAGCGGCAATTGTCGAGAACCTCGTACGAACGCGCCCTCGAGCAGTTCATCAAGCTCGCGAAGCCGGGGTATCGAGCGTCGAGGATCGTAACCTCTGCACCCAAGCTTACGGCCATTCGTGCCGCATGTGTCCCGAGTACGCCACCTCTAATCACGACGATGCGAGCTGGCTGGACACCCGGCACCCGCCAATTAACAGACCCCGACCGCCCACATACCGCTTGAGGGCCGCACCGGCTGCCTCGATCGAAAGGCGGCCCGCAACCTCACTCATCGGCGCGAGCAGCGGAAGGCCGCCGTGTGCATCCGTGACCGTCTCGTAAGCAATGGCGGTGGACCCGACTTAATGAGGCTTTCGCCTACTCCGGATCTGGGGCCAGATGAAGATTCTGTAAAGAGGATCTGGTTCTCTCGCAGCTGAATCCACTCTGACGGCTGCGATTCCTTGACCTTTGCGATCATCTCGATTGATGCAAGCACCTCGCGAGCGGAGTCCACTAGTCGCGCCAGCCTTACGATAATCGTCATCCGTAACGCCACTGCCAACACCCGCGCTGCTCTCCACCAATATGCTGTGGCCGTCAGCCACGTATTCGCGCACGGCGCCAGGCGTCAAGCCCACGCGATATTAGTGCGTCTTGATTTCCTTGGGGACACCGAACTTCATCTGCAATTTCCTATTTCATCACCTTTCTAATCGCGAGAGCGACGCAAACACCGACCCAGATGCCAACGTCGCGCAGAAATTCATCTTTTTTCTTCACGGGAAGCAGGATACCAGCCGGACCGTTGCAATATGCTAAACAGCGAACGCGCTTGGGACTAGCGTAACCGGTCGAGACAACTGATCTAACTTTGCTGAGCGAAATCGTCGCATAAGCTCGTCAGCATCGCTGGAACGTGAGATTGATGTTGCGGTTCTTACCGACCACCACGTTGATTTCCAAGACGGTGCGGATCGGGATCGCCGAACTGTAGCGCTCGATATTCTAAGATAACGCAGGTAACCGTGCCCGTCAGCGCTTTCGAATTGTTCAAGATCGGAATTGGGCCGTCGAGCTCGCACACGGTCGGTCCAATGATCGCCGCGCGTCGCTTCCTACAGGAGGCGGAGCAGAACGCGACCTTTCAACAGATCAATGAAGTGACCGTGGAACTATTCGGATCGCTCGCTCTCACCGGTCGCGGCCATGCGACAGATCGCGCCGTCCTCTTTGGACTTCTGGGCGAGGAGCCAGACACTATCGACGTAGAACGCGCGGCCGCACAAATCGATGAGGTCCGCCGAAATTGTCGCCTGACCATGCTCGGGCAGCACCAAATTGAATTCGATGAATCCAGGCATTTGATTTTCCATCAGAGAAAGAATTTGCCGCACCACCCGAATGGGCTGCGCTTCTCGGCTCGGGATCGATCTGGCGAGATCGTTTGCCAGCGTGACTACTATTCGATCGGCGGCGGCTTTGTGATCGCAGAAGACGAGGTGAACAATCGATCAAACGCAGCAGCGCATTTGCCTTACCCCTATCGATCGGCTCAGGAATTGCTCGTCATGGCGGCATCGCGCAAACTGCGAGTCGACGAGATTGCTCTTGCTAATGAAACGGCACGACGTCCGCTCCAAGAGGTCGTAGAGAAGATGGATATGATTTGGAGTGCGATGTGCGCTTCAATCGATCGCGGCCTACACAAGCAGGGCCATTTGCCAGGAGCTTTTCGTGTACGGCGTCGCGCACCGGGTCTTTATCAGCGGCTGATTGAGGACCATGGTCGCAACGAATCTGCGCCTCCCCTGCGGGAATTAGATTGGGTCACCGCGTTTGCGATCGCGGTGAACGAGGAAAATGCGGCAGGTGGCCGCATCGTGACCGCGCCGACCAACGGGGCCGCGGGCATCATTCCCGCCGTACTTAGTTACTATTGCCGCTTTTATCCCGCAGCTAACCGCAGCGTGATTCACCGCTTCCTACTGACAGCGGCGGCCATTGGATCACTCTACAAGGAGAATGCTTCCATTTCGGGCGCGGAAGTGGGCTGCCAAGGCGAAGTTGGCGTTGCCTGCTCAATGGCTGCCGCTGGGTTGGCGGCAGTGCTTGGTGGCAGCAACGAGCAAATTGAGAATGCAGCCGAGATCGGAATGGAGCACAATCTGGGCCTGACCTGCGATCCGGTCGGAGGATTGGTGCAAATTCCGTGTATCGAGCGCAACGCAATCGGCGCTACCAAGGCGATTACCGCGGCGCACCTCGCCTTATCCGGTGATGGCCATCATTACGTAACCTTGGACAAGGTGATCGAGACCATGAGGCAAACAGGCGCGGACATGCAGTCGAAGTACAAAGAGACGTCACTCGGTGGACTCGCCGCGAACGTGACGGTATGCTGATTTGATGTTAATCAAACACCGGCGGGAGTGTACTCCTCCGGCCGGTGTTTTTGGCTCGTTTTACTTGCCGAGTTTGCCGAGTTCGGCCGTCAGCTCCGGAACCGCCTGGTAGAGATCGGCCACCAGGCCGTAATCGGCGACCTGGAAGATCGGCGCGTCCTCGTCCTTGTTGATCGCGACGATCACCTTGGAGTCCTTCATGCCGGCCAGATGCTGAATCGCGCCGGAAATGCCGACCGCGACATAGAGCTCGGGGGCCACGACCTTGCCGGTCTGGCCGACCTGCCAGTCGTTCGGCGCATAGCCGGCGTCGACCGCCGCGCGCGAGGCACCGACACCGGCCCCTAACTTGTCGGCGAGCGGCTCGATGTACTTGGCGAAGTTTTCCCGGCTCTGCATGGCGCGGCCACCGGAGACGATGATCTTGGCCGAGGTCAGCTCGGGACGGTCGCTCTTGGCGACCTCCTCACCGACGAACGACGACAGGCCGGGATCGGCCGCCGCCGCCACGTTCTCGACCGGCGCGCTGCCGCCTTCGCCCGCTGCGGCGAAGGTGGAGGTCCGGACCGTGATGACCTTCTTGGCGTCCTTCGACTTCACCGTCTGGATGGCGTTGCCGGCATAGATCGGGCGCTCGAAGGTATCTGGGGCGACCACCTTGATGATCTCCGAGACCTGCATGACGTCGAGCAGGGCGGCGACACGCGGCATCACGTTCTTGAAACGCGAGGTCGCGGGCGCGACGATCGCGTCATAGGACGGAGCCAGCGAGACGATCAGCGCGGCCAGCGGCTCGGCGAGATCGTGCGCGTAGGTCTCGCCATCGGCGAGCAGCACCTTCTTGACGCCGGCAAGCTTGGCGGCGGCATCCGCCGCGGCCTTGGCGTTCTGGCCGGCCACCAGCACCTCGACGTCCGCGCCGAGTGCGGCAGCCGCGGTGAGAGCCTTGTTGGTCGCATCCTTCAGCGACGCATTGTCGTGTTCGGCAATCAGAAGCGTCGTCATCAGAGCACCCCGGCTTCATTCTTGAGTTTCGACACCAGCTCGGCGACGTCCTTGACCTTGACGCCCGCCTTGCGGCCCGCCGGCTCAGTCGTCTTGAGAACCTCGAGACGCGCGGCGACGTCGACGCCGTAATCGGCGACGGTCTTTTCCGCGATCGGCTTCTTCTTGGCCTTCATGATGTTGGGCAGCGAGGCATAGCGCGGCTCGTTGAGACGGAGGTCGGTGGTGACGATCGCCGGTCCCTTCAGCTTCACGGTCTGCAGACCGCCGTCGACTTCGCGCGTGACCTTGAAGTCCGAACCTTCGACCTCGAGCTTGGAGGCGAAGGTCGCCTGCGACCACCCGAGCAGCGCGGCCAGCATCTGGCCGGTCTGATTGGAGTCGTCGTCGATCGCCTGCTTGCCGAGGATGATCAGGCCCGGCTGCTCTTCTTCAGCAACCTTCTTCAGGATCTTGGCGACCGCGAGCGGCTCGACATTGCCCTCGGCCTTCACCAGGATGCCGCGGTCGGCGCCCATCGCGAGACCGGTGCGGATCGTCTCCGACGCCTGCGCCGGTCCGATCGAGACCACCACGATCTCGGTCGCCTTGCCGCCTTCCTTCAGGCGCAGCGCTTCCTCGACTGCGATTTCATCGAACGGGTTCATGGACATTTTGACGTTGGCGAGTTCAACGCCCGATCCATCGCTCTTGACGCGGACCTTGACGTTGTAATCGACCACCCGCTTTACCGGCACTAAGATCTTCATCGATTCTCTTTCACTTGATTCTCGTGGGGAGGTATCATGAATTGATTGAGCCAAATCGTAGGGATCGCGACCAAAACGCTGATTTTGTGCACGAGAGATCATTGGCACGCAGAAAAGCGCCTGCGCCTGTCTAGCGATGTGATGAGCAGTCCGTTTTCGGCGATGGTCCGCCATAGAACAAACATTTCAGAAATTCGGAGCAGTGGTGCAGCTAGCCGTCTTTGCCTTTTTCCTCGTCTCGGGGAGAGAGCAGAATAGCGTCGGCACAAACAGGTTCGTTCGCGCCATTCTACCGAATGTCAGGAGGGATTTCGTACGCGGAATTCTTCAGGGTAGCTGTGCGGGCATGCGGCGCGCACAACCCGTCTTCCGAGTGAAATGAATGGATTGCTATTAAGTGCCGCTAGCTCATCAGGCAGCTAGCGACCAGCGGCCTGACATGAAACGAGTAAAAAAGCAGAACGTGGGCTCTCAAAGCGGGGCCAGATGGATCGTAGTTTGGTAAGAAAAGTTCGGAGCAGCCGCTTACGGCGTGAAGCAGGAAGTCGACATCAGCTAGCAACGGGCGGGCGTCACCACTCGACGTGCTCGTCCGCCTCAAGAATGATAAGGTCGACTGGTGGAATGGCGTCCTCATCCAGGCTTCTGCCGCTCGCGACTCGACATTTGACAGAAACCTGCCCTTCCGCTCTCCAAGCCAAGGAGCGGCAAACCAAGCCAGCGACACCAGTTGTAGCAACACATTTACTCCGAACGCGGCCTGATAGGCGGCCAAAGGATAATGCCCGGCGCCTCCAGGGGCCATTGCTCCAAAATGAGTTCCATCCCGTACTGCACGGCGAAGGCCCAGCCAAATTGCAGGACGTTCAAAGCACCGTTTGCGCGCGCGACCATCTCGGCGGGAAAATCGTCCCCGATAATGGCGTAGGTCAGAGCGTTGCCGAGCCGGCAATCGACACGACGCACCATGGCAAGAGAGACGGCTAGGGCGGATGCAGGATCAGCACCAGCTCCGCCACAATCAACATCTCTCCTACGCTCTTCATACGAACTACAAGAATCACCCCCTAGGCCGCGGCCTCACTGTTTCGCACGGCAGGCTTGGACCTCATCGCCAGTGACATTGTCACCTATCAGTGCAGCGAAGTTCGCGCGCCTGGCATTGATTGCGGCCGTGGTAGCGTCCCAAACTCGATTCGCTAGCATTCGCTTAGACCACGCGCAGGATACCCTCAAGCGCCGGCCCTGAGCAGAAATGCGGCGTATGTGCCCCGCAATCGCCGCGAAACGTTCTGGTTGCAATGCTATATGGCCCAATCTTTGGGATAGCCATTGCTTAAGTCACCGTACTTCCTCATAACCGCCATCCTCTTTTGGGCCTCTCTAGGATGGCTTCTCTACTCAATTTGGAAATTGCCATTTTAATAGCTCAATGCCGCCGCAAGGCTGTAAGCTTGGGCGGTCAGACGTTGCGTAGTAAGGCGGTAGCGGTCTGAGGAATGATTGCACTGGTTGGACACGTTGCCGGTATGCTGCTGGGCGTGATTTTTCGAGTGGTTGGGGCGCCAATCCTCCGCCTCATCGTGACAATCATTCATCAAGCAGCCTGTAGAATGAAAGTGGTGCTCGTCAGTCACGACGTGCGGTAGCTCGCGCTTATTCCGCACCTCTAACAATCCGGGAGCCCGTAGTTGTGCTAGTGCCCGCCGCGCGCGCAGCATTTCTTGCCCTTCAGTTTTTACTGAAGCATCTCCCGATGAGCCCGGGATCTCCAGAGTGGAGCTGGTGGCGCCAACTGATCGACCCCTCCCTTATCGAAGGCACACCATCGGTTTACTGCATAGCGAACTGAAAAAGGGCACCTTGGGTCTATCTTCCGATCGACGATGCGATCCGAGGGATGGTGAGCCAAGCTATCTTGCTGATTTCGGTTCTTCTGGCAATTCGGCTAGGTCGCCGACACCAAATCGCGGATTGAAATCAGGATCAGGCTGAGCACCGTCGGCAAGTTGCGGCGGCGCCGCGTCGTAGTGCCTAACGAACGGCTTGCCGTGTCGCTGATCCGCGCTGGCTTCGTTATCGGCGCGGTCCACGCCAAGGTGGCCCTGAACGTCATGTAGCAGACGGGCCATGTGAAGGTGGACACGCTCAAAGAGTACGACCGGCGCGAAAAACGATTTCGATCATCACTCCGGCGGGGAGTTCTTCTAAGTCCGCTGTACAGTCGACAACGTAAAGCCGCTGATGCTCGCGAGCTTGATGCGCCATAGGGCACCGCTGCCCGTCAGCGAATTACCGACAACGAACTTCGTGTCTTTCATGTGAAGATAGCCGGGCTTCGAGCCGAACATGTCGTTGAGGTCACCTGGCCCCGGATAAAGCTGCCTGAAGCCGTCCATTCCATTGCTAAGGACCTCGCGAAGCTCTTGGCCATTCTGGCCCGCGACGTTTGCGTTCTTCATATTGGCAGCCATCGTCCGGAAGTACTCGTGTCCGCCGATCACCGTACCGGTTACGAGCTGGCCTTCTGCCGCAACGGTGATGCTCGTTGCGCATCCCTGTTCGGCCAGGTTGATGATCCAGGCGAGGAGCCAATCAACCCCCTCGTGCTGATCGAGGATCGATGGCGGTTTGTCGGGCGTCGCTGCGGATTCTCGGCGCTCATTTATGCTCTCCATTTGACGTGTCGAAAATCTGGACGGCGCAACGAGAATGGATACAGTAGGACTGCGAATACTTTCGGTTCCCGCAGCAGATTTACCCGCGGCAACCCGCCGATAAGGGCGCCCAGCGGGCCGCGAGGATGGACAAGCCCCAACGTCCACCCACTGTTGCCTACAACTGATCGCGCGACCACGAATCGCGGCATACAGCTACATCGAAAACTCTGCAGGTTTCGGCCGAAAAAGGATATCCCCGCGCGGGAATCATGCGCGATGAGGGGTTGGAGAGAGCGGAACTTCGAACTTGCGCGCGCAACCACGCTCGCGCGATGCAGACCACAGCGTCATCGGCCTGTTAGCCGGATTTTCTCCGGATAAGCCCGGCGCTAGATGTTGATCTCGCGCCGGGCCTTCGCCGCGTTCAGCCGAGAGACATTCGGCAAATGAGTACATCGAGCAGAAAGACCGCGGATCAGCGACCAACGACGCTGACAATCGTCATGGCTGCAGTGCTAAGGGATTCGTTAAGGCAGCGCTACATGATCAAGACATTTCGCAACGCGAGCGTAATCCTCACGTTCGTCGCGGTCACCGGCGGTAGCTCGTGCGGCTCCATGAATAACTGTTTCGCCTTTGGCCTCGCGCTCGTCGCCTCGTTCACTGCCGGAAGCTGCATCGAGCGCATCCTACTCAACCGCGCCTATCGCGAGATGGTTCGCCTCTATGGTGCGGAGTGGAGCTACGCCGACTACGAGCGGCCGGGTCCGCTGACAACACTCCTCGTCGCCACGCTAGCCATTTTCACCATCAGATTTTTCGGATCCGATCCGGGGGATCTACCCTGATGATCAAGCCGGCCCATGCCTTCCGGATCGCTCGCATTGAGCGCCTGCGGGAGCTGCTTGAAGGAACTGCGGAATACCAGCTAATCCGAACACCAACGAGAGCCCCACAAAGCTGGAAGCGCCTAATCCAGAGGTACTCGACTGCCAGGTTTGCAAGGGCCGCCCGGTTGTCCTTCTCGAGCGCTCGGGTTAGCGTGTTCATTGCGAGGCTTGCGAGCGCAACGGCATGCTGGTCTCGCCCCAGACCTTCCGGAGCATCAAGGAGGCCGTGGCCGTCTGGAACCGCGAGGAGTTGGCACAAATGAAACAAATGGCCGCGGTCGCAACCGTGCGCGAGAAAGCTCGCGGAACAACGAGCAACGAGATGTCGGCAGCGCGGTCTCAAGCGCTGGCGAGCGAGGCCCTGCGCGCCTGGTACGGCACGCAGTCCACGGTCAACACTATCGGGTTTCGACAGGCCGACTACGAGGAACTCAAGTGAAACCGACAAAGCGCCGGTGATCATAGGCTCCGGGCATCGAAGGAGGTCAGCGTGCTCGGCGCCATGATCTTCCTTGAAGTGACCCAAGGCAAGCCACAAACGGTCAGGGGACACTTGATTCCGGGGGCATGTGCCGAGACGCCGGCGTGCCCCCGCTAAACATTTACATACGTCATGACGCCAAATCGTACCTGTCGGTTGCGCTTGAATGCGAGCGCGCGACAAAATGGTCGCGCGCCTTCTTGGATGTGCTCAAGCATTGAAGGGCGATCAGTTCACATCATTTCTGCGAACTGAAACCGAGAACGTCACGCCTGAACTTGAGCGCGAGCGCGACATCGAAAGCGAATTGAGATTCGACCCGGAAGCGCCGAAGTTTCGCGAAAAAGTCGGCGAGAAGGATGGTGGGAGCTGCCGAACTTCTACCGTCGCCGAACAAGGGACGGCGTTCAACAGTTGAACAGCGATGTCTCTCGTCTATGTGTCTGTGTCTCAAAGGGGTAATCGCTGGCGATTTGAGCAAGGCAGCGTCCGTCGTCTTTAGCCGGATGGCTTAGCCTGGTATCTCGATCGAACCGATCGCGTCGCGCGCTACTCCCCAATGCGAGCCTACATCGAGGGTCAATTGGGGCTTCTGCTCTTTCGCGACGTTCTTCACGAGATCATCGATTTCGTGGGAAAGCGCCTTCATACCTTCGTACTTCTCCTGGGTATCAAAAATGACACGCGATCCGTCCGGGACGCGCAACCTCTTTGCATCTTCGGGATTGTGATGCGTAATCCGATGCAAGCCGGCCACTGATTGAACGAACCCGCTGCGCGGGAGTGGGGGCAAGCCTGCTGAACTGAGGTCTCCTGTCTGAGAGGATGTTGGTCTTCGCACCACCCCTCTCAAGACAGGAGACCCAGATGGCTACGATGAGCCCTCTTCGGCAGCGCATGATCGAGGACATGACCGTCCGCAATCTGTCGCCGTCGACTCAACAATCCTATATCTATGCGATCGCAAAGTTTAGCCGACATTTCGCCTGCGCACCGAACCGGATGAGTTTCGAGCAGGTCCGCGCCTACCAATTGCATCTCATCAGTCAAAAGCGTTCGTGGTCTCACATCAATCAGGTGGCTTGCGCGCTGCGGTTTTTCTACGGCGTGACGCTCGGGCAGACGGAGGCATTCGAGCGGATCATCGGTGGCCAGAAGCCCGACAAGCTCCCGCTCGTCCTCAGTGCCGGAGAGATCGAGCGCTTCCTGGACGCGGTTGCGGGGTTGCGCAACCGCGTTGTGCTGGCGACGGCTTACGCGGCTGGCTTACGGGTTAGTGAGGTCGTACGCCTGAAGGTGAGCTCGATCGACAGCAAGCGAATGTTGATCCACATCGAGAACGGCAAGGGCGGCAGAGATCGCTACGCCATGCTTTCCCCGCGGCTACTGGACATTCTTCGTGCGTACTGGATGCGAGCACGGCCGGGGCTGTGGCTATTTCCAGGCCAAGACCCAAGTGAACATGTCAGCGTCCGCGGCGTGCAGGCGGCCTGCCGGGCCGCCCGCCGCCGCGCTCGGATTGCCAAGCCGATTACCGTCCACACTCTCAGGCACTCGTTTGCGACCCATCTCCTGGAAAGCGGGATCGACATCCGTATCATCCAGGTTTTGCTCGGACATGCCGACCTCGGATCGACCGCACGCTACGCACAGGTTGCGACCAATCTGCTCGCCCGCACGACCAGCCCATTCGATGGTCTCTCTATCACGGTCATCCCACCCGACTGAGCCGCGCATATGCGCCCCGTGCTTGAGGTGGCGGACATCTTCCGCCGCCACGGTGCTGCGTTCCGTGCCGCCCAGGGCCCTCGGCTCTCATCCGAGCAGCGTCGTGTGATGGCGGCCATCGAGGCGTGCCGCACAGAGACGCTCGGCGGCCATGTCGAGCGGTGCGATGACTGCGGCCTGGTTCGCATCGCGTACAACAGCTGTCGCGATCGGCACTGTCCAAAGTGCCAAGGCCTCGCGCGCGCCCAATGGCTCGCCGAGCGCCAAGCCAATCTGCTGCCGGTCCCCTATTTCCACGTTGTCTTCACCGTGCCGGCGCCAGTAGCCGCCATCGCGCTGCAGAACAAGGCGGTGGTCTACGACATCCTGCTCAAGACGGCGGCCGAGACGATCCGTCTCATCAGCGCCGACCCGAAGCATCTCGGTGCCGAGACCGGGATGGTCGCCATTCTCCACACCTGGGGGCAGACCCTCACGCATCATCCGCATGCTCATTGCCTTGTGCCGGGCGGCGGGATTGCCCCTGATGGAAGCTGGGTTGGCTGCCGCCCCGGCTTCTTCCTTCCCGTTCGCGTCCTGTCACGATTGTATCGTCGGCTATTCCTGGAGCGCCTCCAGGCGGCGTTCGATAGCACCAAGCTCCAGTTCTTCGGCCACCTCGCCCACCTGAGCGAACCGGCGGCATTCGGCCGCCATCTGAACGCCCTCCGCAAGCTCGAATGGGTTGTCTATGCCAAGCGTCCCTTCGCCGGGCCAGAGCAGGTTCTGGCCTATCTCGGGCGCTATACCCATCGCGTTGCGATCGCCAACAGCCGACTCCTTGCCTATGAGCATGGTCGTGTCCGCTTTCGGTGGAAGGATTATCGTGCCGGCAACAAATCCAAAGTGATGACGCTCGAGACTGACGAGTTCATCCGTCGCTTTCTGCTCCACGTATTGCCGAAGGGGTTTCGCCGCATCCGTCATTTTGGCTTCCTGGCGAACGCCTGCCGCGTCGCCAAACTCGCGCGCATCCGAGCGGCGCTAAAGGCGCCAGAGCCGCCTCCACTTGCTGAACCTGCCGACTATCGTGAGCGCTATGCCATCCTCACTGGTCGCCGCCTCGACTTGTGCCCCATCTGCGGAGGCCGCATGGTCGAGATTGGGCTTGTTCCGCGCTCGGACACGCTGCGACGCGCATCACCTCGCTGCGACACATCATGACGAACCTCCTCAACTTATACGCTCCCATTGCACGCATCGCCCCGCCGACGTTCTCCATCGGACCGATCAAGCACGTTCACAAAGCCCCGCGAGCGAGCCATAGTCGGCCACACACGCTGGACGAGCAGCTCGCCGCTATCGACGCCGGTATCCGTTGCTGCCAACATCAGCGACAATCTGCGGCCTCACCCGCCCGCGGACCCAGCGTCGGGCGAGCCGCGCCCACCGGCGCCCAGATCGAGCGCCCATAGGTCCGTGCCCATAAGACGCGGCTTCGTTCAATCAGGCTTCAAATAGGTCTCGCGCCGAACTTGCGGCAACATCTGTGACGCGAAACCTATTTGAACCCTCCCTGATTCCGACGCAATCCGGCCACCGATTCCGACGGAAGTCGGCCACCCATTCCGATCGAAGCCGGCCACCCTGTTGAGACCGGCCTGACGCTCTCGAAGACGGCGATCGAATCGCGGACCAGCCCACCTTTGCGACCAAGCAAGGGAAGGTCTGATGCCCGCCGAGAGAGCGCCGATGCGGAAGGTTCGAGAAGTTTTGAGACTGCGGCACGCCCTTGGCGTGAGCGAGCGGCAGATCGCCGTCACGGTCGGCATCAGCCGATCGACGGTTGGCGAGTATCTGCGGCGGGCTGCCGTGATCGGCATCACCTGGCCGGTGCCGGAAGGGATGGACGACGGCGAACTCGAGCGCCGGCTATTCACGCCGCCGACATTCGAGGAGAAGCCGGCGCGGCCGTTGCCCGACTGGAAGGCGGTGCACCGGGAGCTGAAGCGGCGCAGCGTGACGTTGCTCCTGCTGTGGGAGGAATATCGCGCGGAGCACGCCGACGGCTATGGCTACAGCCGGTTTTGCGATCTCTACCGGGAATGGAGCGAGACGATCTCGCCGACCATGCGGCAGACGCATGGGCCTGGAGAGAAGCTGTTCGTCGACTTCGCGGGCGACACGGTGCCGGTGTTCGACGCCGCGACCGGCGCGCAGCGGCTGGCCCATGTCTTCGTCGCGGTGCTGGGAGCATCCAACTACACCTTTGCCGAGGCGCGTTGGTCGGAAGGGCTGGCCGACTGGATCGGGCTGCACGCCAATACGTTGCGCGCGATCGGCGGCGTGCCGAAGGCGATCGTCTGCGACAATCTGAAGGCCGGCGTCACCGCCACCTGTCGCTATGAGCCGGGCATCAACCGCACCTACCAGGAGCTGGCCGAGCACTACGGCACCGCGATCCTGCCCACGCGTCCGCGCAAACCACGCGACAAGGCGAAGGTGGAAGTGGCGGTGCAGATCGTCCAGCGGTTTGTGCTGGCGCGGCTGCGGAACCGGCGCTTCTTCTCGCTTGACGAACTCAACGGGGCCATCCGCGAGGCGATCGCGGACCTCAACGCCAGGATCATGCGTAAGCTCGGCGTGAGCCGCAACGAGCTGTTCGCACAGATCGACAAGCCGGCGCTCAACGCCCTGCCGCCGATGCCATATCAGTATGCCGAGTGGAAGAAGTGCCGAGTCGCGCCCGACTATCACGTCGAGATCGCCGGTCACTACTACTCGGTGCCCTCGCGTCTGATCCGCGAAGAGCTCGAGGCGCGCGTCACCGACAGGACGGTCGAGATCCTGCACAAGGGCAGCCGGGTTGCCAGCCACGCCCGCTCTGACGTACCCCACCGCCACACCACGATCCCGGAGCACATGCCGAGCGCGCACCGGCGTTATGCCGAATGGACCCCGGCGCGGATCAAGCGAGAAGCCGCCAAGATCGGCCCTGCCACGATCGCTCTCGTCGAAGCAATCATGAAAGCCAAACCACACCCCGAGCAGGGCTTCCGGGCTTGTCTCGGCATTTTGCGGCTCGCGCGCAGCTACGGCTCGGCCCGCATCGAGGCCGCCTGCCAGCGTGGCAACGACATCGGCGCGACCACCTACGGCTCGATCAAGTCGATCCTGCAGCACGGGCTCGATCGCGCCTACGCCAACGAGAGACCGCCAGACGGCCCACCGATCCGACACGGCAATATCCGCGGCACCGATTACTACCAGTGAAGAAAGGAGAGACGATGTTGACACATCCCACCCACGACCGCCTCGTCGCGCTCGGGCTTACCGGCATGGCGAAGGCCCTCGACGAACAGCAGCGACAACCCGACATTGCCGCGCTGGCCTTCGAGGAGCGCCTCGCACTGCTCGTCGACCGTGAAGCGACCGAGCGCGAGAACAAGCGGCTGGTTGCTCGGTTGCGGTTCGCAAGTCTCCGGCAGAACGCCGTCGTCGAGGATATCGACATGAAGGCGCCGCGCGGGCTCGACAAGCCGCTGTTCCAAAAGCTCGTCGCTGGCGAGTGGATCGACCGGCATCAGAACCTGCTCATCATCGGCCCGACCGGCGTCGGCAAGAGCTGGATTGCTTGCGCCTTGGGCCACAAGGCCTGCCGGGACAACCGCTCCGTGCTTTATCAACGGCTGCCGCGGCTGTTCGAGGCGCTCACCCTCGCGCGGGGCGACGGCCGCCATGCTCGCCTCCTCAGGACCCTGGCGCGTGTCGAGCTTCTGGTCCTCGACGACTGGGGACTTGCCCCGATGACTGCCGAGCAGCAACGCGACCTGTTGGAGATGATGGAGGATCGCCATGGCCGCGGCTCGACCTTGGTGACAAGCCAGCTCCCGGTCGAGCATTGGCACGAGCTCATCGGCAACCCAACCATTGCCGACGCTATCCTCGATCGCCTCGTACACAACGCCCACAGGCTCACTCAAGGGCGAGAGCCTGCGCAAAGCCGCCGCCAAGCGTCAGACGCTTGACGACGAGCCCGCCAACTGACCTGATGACGACGTCGTCGCGAGAGCCCGCCTCGGCAGGCGGCCGGGATCATCGGAATCCACGGCCGGCTTCAATCGGTACAGGCGGCCGGCTTCGCCCGGAATCCGCGGCCGACTTCGTCGGAATACGCAATTGTGATAAAGATAATCCAGATGGCGCTGGACCTCCGCCAGGATCCTAAGCTCGTACAGGTATCCGATCCGTAGAGCGGTCCGATCCGCATGATACATCGTCGCGGCTATATCGAAACTGGGAAAGTTGATTTTTGCACCCGCGTCCACGGCATCAGCTTTGACGTTCTTACACAATCGTATCGCCTTTCTAAGTCCGCCAAGGAGACGCTGTTCACTTCGCTGGCCCTGGCCCGGGTAGAACTCGGACATTGGCGGGCCGACTACAACGATACGCGACCTCACTCGCAACTCGGATGGAAAACACCATCGGAGTTCGCCTTCACCTGCAACCCGCGACGGGATCTGGCGCTGCGCTATGCCGATGGCTCCGCACCAGCTCCCGTCGCTACCACCGCCCATTCGGGTAAACCCACCAGCCAGAGCGAACTCAGGACTGGATAAAACTTGGGGGCAAGGTCAACAGAAACAGCGATACATTCACCCGATCAGTCTTGAACCCGGCAGTTCTGTGCGTCAAGTTCAGCAAAATTGATCATGGGGTCCGGCCAAGCCATCCCCTCGGAGCCGCCGTCGCTCGCTCGCCCCAAGCGCAGCGCTGGCGAGCGACGGCGGCGGAGAGGGGTGGCGTCCATCCTCTTGGTGGGCCTGAGCATCGTCAGGCCGCCCGGCGCAGCGTCTCCTTCTTGTGCTCCTTCAAGAGATCCATGTTGAGATAGCGATGGTCCTCGAGCCAGGCCTCGTGGCGCTCGACGGTCAGCGCCCGCACCAGCCTTAAACAGCTCTCGGCGTTGGGGAAGATTCGCACCACGTAGGTGCGCCGCCGGATCTCCTCGTTGAGGCGCTCCAGCATGTTGGTCGACTTCATGTGCTTGCGGTGCCCCAGCGGCAGCCGGAAGTAGGTGAGCGTCTCCTCGATGTTGTCCTCCACCAGCCGGTGAGCTTGGGGTACTTGCCGCTCCATTTGCCGAGCCAGGCCGCCAGATCGCGCCGCACCTCGCCAAGATCGCGCCGGTCGTACATCCAGCGCAGCTCGAGCAGACAATCGTCGTCGACCTTGCGCGGCACATAGTCGAGCGCGTTGCGCAGGAAGTGCACATAACAGCGCTGCCAGAACACGCCGGCGAGCAATTCGGCGATCGCCTTCTTCAAGCCGGGATGATCGTCGGAGACGACAAACTCGACGCCATGCAGGCCGCGGGCCTTCAGCGCTTCCAAAAACTCCTTCCAGCTCGATCGGCTCTCCCGGTTGGCAAGCTCGACCGCGAGCACCTGGCGCCGGCCTTCCCAGTCGACGCCGGTCGCGATCAGCACCGCCTGGCTCGCAATGATGCCGTCCTCGCGCACCCGCTCATAGCGCGCATCGAGGATCAGATAGGGGAACGGTTCCTTGAGCTTGCGCTCGCAAAAGGCCTTCAGCGACGCATCCAGCCGCTTGTTGATGGCGCTGATCGCCGAGGCCGAGAACGCATGGCCCACCAGTTCCTCGGTGACCTGCTTCACCTTGCGCGTCGAGACGCCCTGCACGTACATCTCGGCTAAGGCCGCTACCAGCGCCTTCTCCGAGCGCTGGTAGCGCTCGAACAGCTCGGTCGAGAATCGCCCCTGCCGGTCCTGCGGCACTTTGAGCTCGATCTTGCCGACCCGGGTGATCAGCGAACGGGGATAGTAGCCGGAGCGATAGCCAAGCCGTCCCTCGCTGCGCTCTCCTTTCTCCGCACCCAACAACTCCGTCATCTCGGCTTCGAGAATTTCCTGCACCGCACCCTGGATCAGCGGCTTCAGGAACTCCTTGTCCGAGCTCAACAACTCTTTGACTGCAGAGACGTCCGTCCTAATCTTCGTCACGGTCATGGCGGGTCCAAGCTCCTCTACGAGCGGTGATCTTCGCAATCACCGGACTTACCATGACCGCTTCAGCCTCTCAGCTTTTGCAGAACCTTCCACACACTACCAACCCGGCCGGCCTCAGCAGCCTGCCCTTGATCCGCAGGCATCTGCTCGTAGTAGGGATGCATTCCGCAGCGTGTTGAGCGCCAGCCAGTAGCTAAAATCGCAGCTTTCGATCGCGACGGTGTAGTCGACGAACTCCTCGCTTGGCGATCGCCGGCGCTTCTTCCTGCTAACCGACTTCGGCTTTGGTCTTTGCCGGCATCGTGGGCGAGGCAGCGAGGCTACACATCGACTGCAGTCTTTGTTCCGCCTCCGTGTTGTGAAAAACGAGGCCTGATTTCTAGCTTTTGCGGGCGAAGGCTGAAGCGCCGATCGGTGCTGCGCTGTGCCCAGACCAGGGCTTCTCCTGGCTGGAGGGATGTTACTGCCGCATCTTGCATATCTTCGAGAGCGACAATCGCGGTACGCAGATGCTTTAGCCACTGAGGTGATGTTATTCGGTGCAAGATTAGTATCGAACTCAGCTCGATGATCGCTCTCGGAACAGAGAGAGGGTCTTGACTCGCTATGATGACATTTGTCGCTTGATGCCTCATCTCCCTGATCGTTTCCACCACCTGTCCGATTAGTGAAGATTCTGAAATGTATTTGTGCGCTTCGTCGAACACCACGAGTTTGTTAAACTCGCGACCTTCATGCCGACTTGCTGCAAAAATGCGAAGCATGACGACAAAAAGTCCAAGGGCTTCGTCCTTTTCGACCCATTCGTCACGAAGATCAACGATGACGGTCCGGCCTGGACGCAAAAGATCTCTAAGCTGACGCTCATCATCAATGTAAGGTTCCGCAATTCTCAGTCGATCCTCAGCGAGGCGTCGTGAGGCTGGCGGCAGATCCGCGTTCTCTATCTCGTGACGGAAAGTCTCGATTGAGAGTCCCTCCCGGTGCCTTCTCATGATTGAAACGAGCTGCCTAATGTAAAGTGAATCATTACCATAGGCTCCGAGCAGAAACTTCCAACTCTCCGCTCCAAGCTCGGCTGCGCTGAATTTGATCGGCTCGACGATTACGCCAGGGATTTCGCGCCGTCGCTGTTCGACCTTCGCTTCAGGCGCCAGCAAAATCACATCATCAAGCCCCACCGCACTTGCCCCGTAATCTGCGAGAAGCCTGTCAACTTCTGACTTTCTTTTATTCGGCTCGATGGCAGCTACATACTCTGGCTCGTACGCGTCACTCTTGTGAAAATGGAAGATCACCGTCGCAAGCGGTGACTGGAGCACGTTGATGCCAGGATTTTGTTTGGATGCCATCTCTGCAATAGCACCCAAAGTATAGCTCTTGCCAAAGCCTTGTACGCCAAACAATGAGATTGTATTGCAACCGTTTAAGTCTATCGCAACAGTCTGAGATCCCGACCGTCCCAACAGACCATACTGTGGTGGCAGAGTCGTCGCACCTAGGACGACATCAGGGACAGGTATAACGCTGCTTCCTTTAGCTTGGAGGGATAGCTGGGATTTCGAGGCCTCTATCGGTCTGTCGAGAGAAGCATCGGGCGCAGTCGAAACAATCGGCTCAGCTGTGCTCTGCGAGGGCGCGTCGTGAGGTCCGCTTGGCGGTGCGACGACTGCCTCTTCAGATGCGTACGATTCGGTTCTTGTTGGACCGATACCACTGTCTTCGGAGCGCACAGTCAAAGAGTGGCGAAGCTCGTTTAATAGGCTCTCCTCAGCCGCGTCGTCGATCAGTGCAGGGATTCCTCTTTCAGTAGTCGACTGCGTTACCGACTCCCGTTCCCATCGCATAGAAGCCCGCTCACTATAACGACCCATCGCAGCTTGAAATAGCTTACGTGCCTTGTTTGCACCGAAACGGTGCACTGGGAATCCTGGCTCGTCTTCGTCAATGTGATGACCTGCGCCTAGACGCTCGAACACCATCCCCATGCTCTGGACTTCAAGCCTATAACCGTCGTCAAGTCGTTCTGCGATGGCAAGTGCGACATCTCCGTCCCGCGGCGTGAGCAGGCCGTATCGAACAGCGCGACGTATATAGAAAGATAGCACGCCCGCAAGTTCCTTTGCGCGCAGAGGAAGGTCGGCACGAGGCTGAACGTAGCGATTTGGATCAAACAGGTCGCGCAAGCGCTCCTCAGTATTGTCAGTTTGCTCTCGCATCGACCGGTACAAAGGCGGTCGCGCCGACGCTGGTAAGTCATCGCGCAACTTGACCTCTATTATGTCCATGCGAAGGACACCATTTCCGGGGAAGCCGACAAGCAGCAGGTCCGCTCTACGTTGTGGCGCGTCTGCCGTGAACCACGAACGATGGGCATCAAGCGGAATTACTATTCGATTCTCGAGAACGTCGAGCTCCTCCATTAGCCAGCGAGCGAAGAGCAAACCCACAACTTCCTTCGCCCGCGTAGTCGATCCTTCAAGTCGGAGCGCGAGCCGACCAGAGAGAGACCGTAGGCCATCGAGCACCATCAGTTCATCGCCCGATCGCAACTGAATGCCGTATTGGGTGAGCATCGGGGCGAGGACACCCTCGATTTCCTTGACATTCCTAGTCGTGACGACGATCCGCTGTCGGTCCTCCTGTAGGAACTCTGGGGCGAAGTCTAGTAAGTACCCAACTTCCTCACCAACAGCCGGCGCATCAAAAAATTCGATGCCAAGGTGACGATCGATTGTGATTACGCGATCGCTGACATCATGAACCTGTCGCAATAGAGCCTGCGCTTGGGTATCAAGCTGCAGTGCAAGAATTGGTCCCACTTGAGGATCTGGCGGCTGACCGAGCGCGACTGCTGCCTGCAGCACATGCATTGCGCCAAGCGTGTCGACAATGAGGTTCTCTGTTTGGTCGGCCTCCGGTCGGGATATCGGACGCACTCCCCTTGACCACCCCGTGGTCATTTTCGCCTGTGGGTCCAATCGCTCCGCAGCGATGGTTTCCGGATCTAGAACAAGTCCACCGACGAAAGAACCTCGTCGATACTGATTCAACGGCCCCAAGCGCCCCGATGCAGTGAATTGCTCGATAAGAATGGATAAGTGGGCCGGAAAACGCGTGTGGTTAGACACGAACTCTGCCACGTCGTTCCGAGCGACGAGAAGCTTCGGATGTAGATGATTGCCGCTGTATAGAGTGAACTCGTCGTCTTCGCTCACCTGACGTTCAGGATCAAGCAAGCTCTCCACAGCTTCTCCCACCGTCTCGAGCTGATTTGAGCTCGCGAATAAATGCACAACATATCGTAAAGGCAGTGGCAGCGGGTGTGCTCGACGCAACAACTCAATTCTCCGCAGCACATCTGAGATAAGCTCGCCGTTCCCGGGATTAAACACGTTCAGATGCAATTGATCGATATAGGGATGTTGCAATACGAACTCGAACAGCCGCGACGCAATCTCGTCTGGATTTGCAGTTGTGACCGAAACAGACCGCGCCTGCACACCTAAGGTCGTTAAGATCCGATCCCTGGCAACGGTAGAATCGACGTGCTGGCCTTGATCCCTATCGGGCAGGTACAGTCCCCAAAAAGGCGTGATTGGCAGTGTCTCGACATATGCGCGCCCGCGCCTATCGAATAGGGCCATCGGGAGGTTCAGCGGAACCAACTCATCTCTGAGCTGTTCGACATATTGACGCCAGTTTGGAACCTGATGCGTACGTTGCTCCCACGCATGCACAGCATGAGCGCACTCTATCGTGTGTTTGAGATGCCACATCAGTCGTAGCGGATGGGAGGGCGAGAGGAGAATGCCACGACCCGGATCTCCTGACTGATTGGGCCAACGCAGCTCGACTGCATCGAGCCAAGCGATGCTCCTCACAAGAGCCGCTCGGTCCGCCGCCTCAAGATGCATTGCCTCTCGAACCAGATTGGAGAACGATTGTGCGTACGCGCAAATAGCTTCCGCATGGATGCTAAGGTCCACAACTTCGATGATGCCCAGCCGTGCGGCACGCTCCTCGGGCATCGCGCCAGGCGGGAAATGCTGCTCTCGGATCCGACGAAATACTTCTTCTCGAGCGGACAGGAACGGCTTGACCGCCGGGATATTGCTTAGATCTGCCGTCTCCTTCCGTACCAATTCGACGTCCCCGGGCGTCCGCGCACCACCGAGAACCATGGAATAAACACCAAAATCGCGAGGGTTATCCAGAAACGTCACCTCGATCTTTCGCAACAGCGCTGGAACGACGACGGCAAAGCCGTGAAATCCGTCCGTCTCGATATTGAAGCGCAGGTCACCTTTGACTGACGCGCCCACTGGGTGGTTCCACGAGCCGGTGAGGCCGGCACGGCCCGGAACCTCCTCACGCACCTTACCGTCGAGTGCTTTGAGTGCGCCCCGGAGCCACGCGCCCATTAGTGATGGCACGAAGGTCGCCCGTACATCCGGCTCGTCAATGATAACTTCGTCACGAATGACTAGAAACGGTTCGGATTCGTTCTCAGCCCGCGAAGACTCGTCTTTCGGGTCTATGCGACGGGGCGTTGTAAGAAGCGTCCCCTCCGCATCGTAGGCATCGACTCGCAGAAAGTATGTCCCCTCGTCGAGACTCGTTAAATCAGCGACTTTAATAGAGCGACGGATCTTCGCCAGCCGGCCAGCCGCTGGCTTGGGGTAACTATTGCTTTCCCAAGCAACCGTGGCGCCTTCCTCACTCATGGAGAGCAGCTGAACCCGCCAATGCTTCCACGAGCTAGCTTGCGATGGATTTGGAGTGGAGCGAAACACAAGCTTGAGTGGTTCGCGGCCCGTGACGTTCAGGACTTGCATCCTATCAGCACCAGCTACCTGATCCGCGATCTGGCGGGGCAAACTGAGCGGATCCAGGATTATCCTCAATTCATTATCATCCTCGGACTCGGCAAACTGCCAGCGATCGAAAGAGAGCTGACGGCCCACTGATTCACATGCGATGGCTTGTGCCCAGGTGCGCGGTCCTTCCGTGTGGCGCAACCGAAGAAAAGTGAACAGGGACTTCTGAAAGTCCTCGCTCTGCAAACCCACCGCTCTAAGGCGCTTCTGAAGAGGCTGGTTTACATCGGAGAGCTTGTCGCACTTCTGGCGATTGCGACTGATCCAGTTGAGTGTGTTCGTCGAGCCTCGATTAAACAAATCGAAGTCTGGAACGAGGCCAAATAGATAGATTGATCCACCCGCAGCTTCACGCGTCCCGCCGTTCTTAACTACCGTGAGCAGGTAATTAACCTGCTCATCGACGTTCCGGATTTGGCGAACCTCGCTGAGGTGCCTTAGGACTTCTCGCACATCTGGTCTGAACGAGCTCTCCAGACGCTCGACTAAGGCGTCTGAGAGATTCTGTGCCATGGACTCCAGCGACAACTCCGTGAAAGTTGCAATATCAAGGGAATCTTCCGACGCAGTGCGGGGGCCCGGAGGGAAGAAGACAAGAAGCGGAGCGTCGGCGTGATCACGAAGTCGAATTATTGAAGCCGCAGTAGCCTCATAGGGCTTCTCAGGTCGTTCGTTCAGCACACGGACTATCCATCGCGTGTCATCGAGCACCACCGCAAGCCGTCCCATGACAGCTTCCGGCAATGTGGTTACCCGTAGTCGATGACCAAGACCGGCTGACTCCAACACCTTACGAAGCTTGGGCGCGAGCTCGTCAGAGAGCGCGTCGAAGTGGTCGTCAGGAGAAGCCGGAATGATTAGGGGCAAATCTATCACAGCGCGGTTTCCTCGGCTCGAAGGCGATAGCGAGGACGAATTGTCTGTGCGTTGTACGCATCCGAGAGGTCGTCATAAAACCCGATCTCTCGCAGTCGATCCTTGAGAGCACGCACGTTTTCGCGGAATGCCCTGTGCTCGTCCAACGAAACAGGCTTACGCCCCGTACTAGTTACCCCCGGGGCTATAACGAAACCGTAGCGCGTCTCTACCCATGTTAAAAAATCCTCGACAAGAATTGGCTCCGTTTCGAAACGCCGACCGGCGGCGGTATCCCTCACTTTCAAGACGGCAAGCTGAACGAGGACTTCAAGCGCTCGGCCGCCTAAGTGCCAGCGACGAGGGTTGGTCTTTGACTTCCCCTGTACCAGAGTCCCAAATGGCGAGTTCTTCTGAAACAACTTGTCAAGCATCTGCACTAGATATTTAATGTGATGCGCTTGGCGAACGTGCGTGACAAGCTCAATTAGAGTATCGAAAGACGACAGCCCCGCATCGAGAATGGCATTGATCTCTGGCGCTAGACTCTCGTCGTCCTCATTTAAGCTACGAATCTGCTTCAGTACTGCCTTGAAATCCGATTCAAACTCCGGAGTCGGATTGGCCAACAACGCGGGCACTTCAAGTGGGTCGTCCGAAATCTTTTCTTCGTGCGCGTACCTGAGAAGCTGATTCATCGCGAATACGGACTTTATAAAGTCGCCCAGCATCGAATATGCGGAGGCAGCACTCTCCTGAGATAGCTGCGCCATACGACTACGATAATCACCGCCCATGTCCGTAGTGAAGGTCACAGGATAAGGGCAATCCGAGAAAGGAGCCTCACTATTGCCGTATACGGGGCACGAACGACATTTCTCGTGAGAACCACAGTCTCGAATCCAACCGGAAAGCTGACGACCAAGCCGGAGCGTATAGATGCCCAAGTGCAAACCGAGGATTGTCCGGAGATACTCGATCATTACCGGCCGTGGAACGTCTTGATAAGATAGAATACGCTCGATGTCGTCGCAGAGGACACGAGATTGGCCGATGCACAAGGGCGGATACGGAGTAATCTTCTCGCCCGACGGATGCATATCGGCGACACCTTCAACTAATTTGAGGACCGCCAACGTTTCTAGGTCAAGCCTTGCGCCGGCCTGAAAATGCCGACCTCGCTCAAGATATGCCTTCAATTCTTTATGCGCATTCCCTTCGCCGTACTCCAGCATGGCATAAAGGGCATCCGCAAAATTATAGTCGCGACAGTATTTCGCCACTCGAATTTTGTGGGCATCCAAGTGCAGGGGCCGCAGCGATGCAATCGCCTCGGTGGGACGCCCGCGGTTCACTAGATCGAATACGTCGGTCTCCAGCCATTGCCGCGCAATCTCCCCGTTTTCAGCAAACCCTGTGACACCGGGCAGTCCAGCTAACCGCTTGAAGTGAACGTCCACCTTTTCGAACTCAGTCTTTTGTCGGCCGGTCGTGGCCGGTCGCATGCCGCCTGTCTTTAACCAAAGGAAAAGCACGACTAGCACGCGATCCAGATCGGCATTCTTTGGATCGGGGTAGAAAATCCGAGGGTTACGGAACTCCTGATCTTGCTTGCGGAGCTTCATGCACCCTCCTGACGCGCTATTGCTTCAATGCTTTGACGAGTCAACACCAGTCTGATCCCCTCTGGTCGGCTCTCTGCAGATACATCGTAAAACTGCTCATCATCTGACGACAACAGCACACGATCAAAGATCGTAGAGGCCAGCTCGTTGCGGAAGATTAGTAGATTTACAAATAGACCCTGGAGATCAGCTGCAGTGGGTCTGTAGCCATTCCGAATTAATTCCATCATTTCTAGTAGGTCGAGTGAGATTCGCAATCGTGCGGGTCCCCGTACCGAAACCAATTGGACTGCATCGGGGCAAACTCGAGAAAATCGCCGTATGCCGGTACTGAAACTTCAATGACGAAATCATCCTTGGGAAACAGGCGATAAGAGCGAATTGCAGCTTGTGCCACCCTTGAGACCCGGAGCGCCAAGTAATTCTGGCGAAGAAGCGGGTTTCGAACACCTTCGGCCACGCTTACGGCTTCGACCACGCGGTCTCGTAGAGTGGTCCGCGTGGTGGCACGTTCTTCGGGTGTCTTCGCGCTGATTACCGACTCGAGAAGCCCAACGGACGTGTAAGGCAGCATGTCGCGCCAACTGTTGTCGCGTCGCTCGTAGAACGCCCACCGACGGAGTACCGCCGTGAGATTTCGCCTCGCTTCGGCCACTACATCAAGCGCAATGCTGTCGCTCGGGCGCGGCACGCCAGCTGCATAACGTCGCAGCTGGGCCGCCGCAACCTTCGATCGGCCATCGAAAGTCATCCATGGGACAGCACTATCGACGTCGTAGTCAAGCTGCCTATCCAATACAGGGTGATTCACACGCCCCACATCGGTTTCGCGCAATTGACGCACGAGACGATCAACCGCACGATCGGGCCCCGATGCACTGATCGGTAGCGCGAACTCTTGATCGGCAAATGCTTCCGTATAGTAGAGCGCGACCAAACGCTCCGGCCCAAGTTGATCCAACTGTGCGAGCAAGCCTTTCACATCGGCGCACCCATGGTCCCGCAGTAAGAACCAGGAAAGCGCCGACCGAAGATCTCGCATTGTGATATGTGCGCGGCGGCGCAGATGAACGACTTCAAACAGCCTGAGGACGCGCTCCCGCACTGCAGGACCGGAATTTGAATCGCGCAACGTACTCGCGTTGTGCAGCAACGGGCATGACTCCCGAATGGAGCATCGATCGCAGGGCGCCCACAGCTCTGGCTTCAAGAGTTGCATCAGTTGTCGTTCAACCAGGGACTTAGATCCACCGGCTGTCACCGCGCGCATATTTAGGTTGACGAGAAGCGCCCCCTCTGGGGGCGGGCTACCCGCCAACGCATCGTTCACGAAACGTCGAATGCCCGTGTAGGCGCTAGTACGCGGACCATGGCTAGAAAATCCAGCAACCTGCCTTCATTGATCGCAATCAGGCGCACGTTAGAACCAGCGAGACCAGCGATTTCCTCACCCTCGAAGGGCTTTAGAAATGAATCCAACACTGCGTCGCTCGAGCGGTCTTCCTCGTCCTGAGAGCCGTCATAGTTTGTCTCGTAGGCCTTCCCCTCCCACGTCCATGTTGAGCCATTTTTGCTCGGGAGTCGCACCACATTCGCGCCGTTCTGATCAAACAGATGTTCAACTTGCTGAAGAAAGGCCGTCTTTCCATCTCCAGCGTTACCCGTAACGATGACTAACCGATAACAGCCAGTTGTGATGGCCGGAGCCAACTTCTCGTCAAGTCCGGTACGGACGTAAGTGAGCCGCGCAATTTCATCGAGCCCCCGCGTCCCGGTGTTCGTCCTCCGCGCCTGGCTGTACAGCGTTAGCATGCGCGAGACGTAGGGATTATAGTCAGCGCGGCCAATTTCATCGGGCTCGAGCTGAAGACCACCGAATGGATCTGCCGAGGCGACTTGCTTCGCCGGAGCCAACATCGATGGCACAGCGGCAAGCGCCGCCCGCATTTCCGATGCGGACTGAAAGCGATCGATGGCCCGAGGCTGCACTGCCTTAATCAAGAACTCGGCGAGCTCATCAGAGAAATGAACGCCAACCGAGATCTGACGTGGATCGTATGGCGCCCCATTTTCTGGTCGATCTTGCAGAAAAGGGTGCCTGTGAACGATCAGCTCATAGAGAACCACTCCAAAAGAGAAAAGATCAGCATGCGCCCCCCATCCTGCACTCGTAACGTCCGGCGCCCAATAACGACGCGTCCCAGCCTTACCTTTAGCTTCACTTGCCGGTGCAGCGATGTTGAAGTCGATAAGCTTTGGTTTATACGATGGAAGCTCCAACATCACGTTGGGAGGCTTGATATCGCGATGATAGACACCGTTACGATGCAATGCTTCCAGAGCATCCAGCACCGCCATTCCGATGGACTTTATGTCTGACCAAGCTAGCCGGCGCTGATCGTTGCAGTAGGGCTCTAGGGTTTCCCCTTGAACGAACTCCGACACAATGTAGGGATACTCGAGTGGCACGCCGAGACGAGCCATCCACACATTACGAACGATGTTTGGGTGCGTTGGCAAGCGTGGCTGAATCTTAGTGAATTCGTGCACCGCCAAATCGGCGTTATCTACGTCTACCAACACCTTCATTGCGTAGGTTCGTTGGTGGTCAAGGTTAAACACCCGATACACCTTTGCGAAGGTGCCGTTACCTATTTCCTCGTCAAGACGCCAAACTCCATCAAGGATAGCTCCCACTTCAAGTTTCGCAGGCGCTATCACAGATGGTTGCGATGCCCCCTTTCGGCCATGGCCGGTGGTCATTCCGAGCACACTTTGCAGGCGCGCAAATGCATCCGCGGCAGTAGGTCGTCTCTCGGAATCGTCGGTTCGAAGCAGATCGAGTACAAGCTCGTCAATGCTTGTGTCGATCCCCGCCCGAACCTCAGAGGGCAACTTCAACGGGCAACCACCAGATGCCAAGGCTACCTCAGGGCCATCGAACGGCAACTCATCGGTCAGAAGCTGGTAGAGCAAGACTCCAAACGAATACATATCGGAGGCGGCATCAAAGTCGTAGTCCGCCACATTCGATAGCTCAGGCGAGAGATAGGCTCTATTGGCTAAGCGTTCTGTATCAGGAAATACCGTGCTGTTGGCATCCATCCAGGCGCGATCGAAGTCGGTCAACCGCGGTCTACGATCGAAGCCTATTAGCACGGTAGAGGGACAGACGTTTCGATGGACAATACCCGCGCCATGCACGGCTCCGAGCGCCGCCGCAACACCTTCAGCAATCTCGAGGCGCTCGCGGATAGTGAGACGATCTCGCTCTGCATTGGTAAGGAAACCGTGAAGCGTTCCATATTCGGACCACTCGGTGACCTCGAAAAACTCGTGATCCTCGTCCAAGCAGTCGAACTGGAGTACGGGAAGCAAATAGGGATGACGACCGATACGGGCTACCGCCTCGGTGGGCCTACGCACGACCGCCTTTCGTTGTTCGACTTCCTCATGGCTGCCGTAAGTATCTATCTTCCAGGTTCGAACTCGGTAGCGCGATTGATCGCCCTCAACGTAGGCTCGGCGCGCAACGTATGCTGCCTCGTTTGCTTCCACCTGTAGGATCTCGGTAACTTCATAACTGCCGATTCGGCGTCGCTTTTGTCGCTGACGGGAAGCCCACTTTCCTTGAAGCGCAAATTCGATGGCTGGAAACAATGACGTGAGATCAAGCCCCTGCCGATGGGAAGGCACGTTACGTGGATTTTGCAGCCACTTTGGGAGATCGCTCATGTTGACGACTGAGGCTTTCCACGCGCCGCTCACAAGAATTGCTGTGCCATCCGGCACTACTAACACTGGTGCTACCTGCGCGTTGTTCGCAAGCGCGCCAAGCTCTGTCTTTAGGACCTTGCATTTGTGGTTGACGGTCCACATTGGGCAACGCTTTGGCGTCTGGTTGAGTAGCCACTCCTGATCGTCACCCGTGAGGCGGCCATACCATTCTTTGGCCTCGATCACGAAAATGGAATGGGCAGCCAAAAGTACTATGTCGTACTCAAGTGCGTCGTGTCCCCGTTGCTTGATTTGAAAATTCGGAGCTAATCCCCAGGTCCGAGGCAGGGTCTTCCGCAATACTTCCAGGACGTCCCTTTCGAAGGGGCCCACGGGGCCATCACCACCGGACGGCGTGTGTATCACGCGAGCCATTGCGGAAGAACCTCCTCCTCGATGATGCGGATTGCAGCAGCCTCAGCTTCGTCAGCTGCAATGCGTGCTTCTTCAGCTTTCAAGACGTGCTGCCGGATTTTGTCGAGTGTAACTAACGAAGGATCCGGGAACGGAAGGCGCTCAAGCAAATCGAGACGCATGGAAGGTATGCTGGTCCCCACTGCGGTTGACTTTAGAAGCCACTGGCCGACCGTGGTGGAGAGAAACGCGTAGGCCAACTCGCGATAGCAATCTTGAGCGAGTACTCTCAAAATATCCTGGGTAATCCCAGAACGCCAGCCAGCGAACGAAGCCAGCTCTACCTTCCCAAAAATAGATCCCTCATTCATCTGCCCGTGGCTACCGACAAGAAGAGCGTTGCGCGGAACGAACAGGAGCCTTTTTGGAATAGCGGGCAGCACTATGCGGCGGCCCACCGGCCGGATCATGAAGACGTCACGCTGGGATAGAAAGTCAATTCCGTATGGCGGTGAGCATTCCACTCGAGCAAATCGCGGACCATTAAAGATGCCATTGGCAACTAATACATCGCGAAGCTGTGCTTTCCATCGTTGTCCAAGCAAGCGGACAACGCCACCCCCGGCAGCGAAATTCCAAGCCCGGATTGACGGCAATGGACCATCCCACACAATACTGCGACTTGACCGAGTAGAGCAGGCCTCAAAGGCGTCACGCATCTCAGGCGTCTGCTCTAGCAAGATTTGAGCTTCGCGGATCTCAGTAGCGTATTCTTCACGTCCAGAGGTGCACCGACGGACTAGTTTGGCCACTCGCCGTACAATTGAATTCGGCGCTACAGGAACTGGTAGCGCTCTGAGAAGATCCTTGCGAACTCCCAGAATTTTCGTGCCATAACTCGTGGCCCGAATCGCCTGAACTCCAGTGGGGCTCGCCAACCACGCGTAAGCGAAAAGCGAGAAATCGTCGGTCGGATCTTCGAGCACCAGCGTCATAGCATGCGGCCCCACGTACTTGCCCGCGAGTTCGACCATCCGCGAGCAAGGCTCTGCCATAAATTTCATTTTCACCGAGGGTTCCTGCGCCCGCGATCAGGACGTGTCCTCGTTCAATGAGGTGCTTTTCGGGCTCCGGCATGGAATCGCGACGGATCACTCGGCCTCGTGGCTCGGCCAAGAACATATCGCTCTGTGTTACAAGCTCGATTCCATGATCGGGTTCACAATCTAGTCGTGTGAACACTGAGCCGTACGCAGGACCAAAAGCTTTGACGATTTCGTGGAGAGGACGAGCAGAATTGGTACCGGCCAGGCGGATTCGCTCTATCGCAGGATTATAGTTTAAAGCTCGCAGAGTCCTAGATTGAGCATCATCAATCACGAAGACTTTCACCTGAATCGCCCCTCTGCAACGAGCCGGCGATATTCCTCTGCGATGAGCGGCAGGTCATCGGCAATCCTCTTGCCTTTACGGATGCGTGTGCGCTCGTGGATCAGTCCTTCACGCTCCCAACGATCAGGAGCTTCAGTTTCGAACAAGCTTTCGCTTCCGTCCGGCTCGCGCAAGTACCGTGGTTCACCTCGTCGTCCATGACCACATTCCTCCGCTATGGCCATAAATACGGGCTGCTGTTTGGGCCCGCGTGGACCCAGCATACGTGTCTCTTCTGGGGCGCGTCGACGCACGAGGACGCAACTCGCTTGCACTGAAACCTGCGGGAGGAACGTTTCAGCAGGCAAGTCGACGCTGGCGAGCAACTCGCTATGAGTTAAGAGCCAATGCCGCACAAATTCCATCTGCTCCCCGGGATTACCCAAGATGCCGTTCGGCAAAACAAGTGCCATAACACCGGTACCGGGCTTTAAAAACTTCCAGCAAGCCTCAATAAAAAGCACCTCTGGCGCGACTTTTTTCTGCAACGCGTATTTTACCCATCTCGCGCCATCGCGCCTCCAAGTAAACCCCAGGTCGTAATGCCGCAGAACTTCAGGATCCTCGACGGGAATTTTTGCTCCGAAGGGAGGGTTCGTGAAAACGTAGTCAAATTGGCGATGCGCCTCACCAGGACCCACGCCCAGCTCGCGTTCCATCGTAACCATTTCAGGTGTACGATAACGCGAGCTACCGATACTTTCTTTCTCACCGTAAACGCCATACTCAAGACTATTGAAGTTGAAGATGTGCCCGTGGCCGTCGCCGTTCATGACCATGTTCATGCGGGCGGCCTTGCGAAGATCGCTGTCCACGTCAAAGCCATACAAGCTCTGCCGTGCATACCGTTTCACGAGAGGGTCAGCCTTCTTCCGTTCGCTCGGTACCGCATCATCTGGAAATGGGCAGCCGACCTCTTTGAGGAAACGACGACGGGCGTGGTTCAACGCCACTATAAGAAAGCCGCCGCTGCCACATGCGGGGTCGAGCACGCGTTTGCCCGGCTGAGGATCGACCATTTCAACCATCATCCGAATAACATTGCGCGGAGTAAAAAATTGCCCCTTCTTCTGCTTCAGTGTGTGTGAGGTGATCGCTTCGAATGCCATACCCTTCGCGTCGGTATCCGCGGAGAGAAGATCGAATCGTGCCAGCTGTGCGGCAACATAAGCAAGATTTCGGTCATTCGGTTCTAAACGCTCATAGCCATCGAACACATCCTTAACCTGCCCCTTCACGGTATCGAACAGAGCATGGATGCGTTTGGCAATTCGAGCTTGGCCTTCGGGCGTGTTACGCTCCGTAGCGCCGACGAAAAACAGGCGCTTACTTTGCTGCTCGTCAACGATCTTTGCAAAAATCAAATAGAGAAGCTGCCAAAACGCCTTTTCATCGCGCAAACCATGAGTGGATAGGTAATCATGGCAGTGATTGAAAGCGCGTAGCAGCGAGTTGCCTGCCGCTACGCGAAGCGCGCGGCGGTCAGCGTCATCTAAGTCGGCAAGTGTTTCATCAGGCGCTGGAAAGTCTGTCAGCTCAGTAATCACCGGGAAGCCATTGGCGGCATCGTATGTACGCATACGAAACGCCATTTCCTTCCCATTGGTCCACACTCCGTAGACCTCACTGCGTGCTTCGTTTAAATTCGACAGGACCAGCTCGAGCTGACCTATAGCGGCATCCGAGACTTTGGCATTGCTCTTCGCAACGAGCACGACGCGAATTAGATTGTCTAGAGTGTGCAGCTTGCCACTTTCGTAAACAGCGACACCAATCGAAACAGTCTTCTTCTTTTCGGCAGCGTCTCGGCACGCCACCTTGACATCACGTTCCATGTCGGAAAGCTCGATACGGTACTCGCGGTGCAATTGCTCGATTAGGCTCTGCAGTACGCGCTCTTCGGGCTTGTCGATCTTCGAGTGACCCGTTAGGGCACATATTAGCGTATCTTGAGGTATCAGCTCATCGCTGCCGTCTTCGCCGTCGACCATGCCCACATCGTGTTCACCTGCATCAGCTACCGTATCGATGACGTCGTCATCGTTTAGCTTGCGCGGACGCGCCATCTATCCCCCCAACACAAATCATTAAGGTCCGCCCGTTCGGTCGCGAGACCTTAAACCATCCCACTTCCAGGTGACTCCTCAGAGCAACACAAGCACGGATCCCGAGACTCAAGCCTAGAAGTAAGCGATGAATTGCAGCGAAGCAACCAGAAGCCGCAATGAGGGGCCCCTGCTTAAGCCCTAGTTGGCTCGGACGGAACAGGTGGAAAAAGGCGACCGCGGCGTTCGGAATCACTTGGTCTGTGCTAGCATCCGAGTCGCATTGCTCGACCGGATTAATCTAGATGTCGACTGCCAAGGGGCTCTCGCGCAAGCCTCCAAGCTCTTACCCGCGCCGGTCCCCACAGACGAGAGTTTCTGGATTAGCTTCGGTCCCGCCAAATTCTGGTGAGCTCAATTGCATATCATCGCCGGGGCGCACGCTTTCTACGGTTTTCTCCCGCGTAGTGGTCAAAAGCGCGTTCGACCTGCTGCTCTACAAAGAGGCGATCGTCCTGCCAGCTGAAGCCGAGCTGACGCGCCAAAGGAAGAAATCCTGGGCCCGGGGCGGTGCGGCCGGCAGTCTTGCGATGGACTATTGCCGATAGAAGGATTTTGCGCCGCGCGAAACTCTCCTCGGACACCTTTCCCAAGATCTCACCGATCTTGGTTCGGTGCGCCGGCACAGTTCTCGACAGACCGAGCACCTTCATGACTTGCTCGTAGAACACGACATTCCTGCTCGCGGCGGCCTCAGCTAGGTAGTCCCGGACGATCTGCACCTCGTGCTCAAATGCTTCCGCCAGCTTCACTAGGTCGCGCGCCAGCACGCAACGGGTGTTTTTGATTTTGACCTCCTGCAACTGGCCGATGCGCACCATCCTATCGATGGCGGCTCGGCTGACGCGCCGGAAATCCGCGGCCATTTGCAGGGAAATGACCGCCAGTTCGGGATTGCGCCCGAGGGCGTGGATATAATCGCGGATGTCGGCATATTGCATGCGCCACCTTGTTATGTAACGAATTCGTTATATAACAAACCGTCAGACTGTCCATAGCTCATTGGCGGGGCTCTACCAATCTGAGGATCGCCGTAGATGTCGCACTCGGATCTGTAGCATGCTGATTTCGCGTTCAAGAAGCCGCTTTTTTTCCTCCAGGTTGGCGAGATCGGCGCTCGTCGCGCGATCTACTCGGGCCTTCGTAAGTGCGGTCAGGTAAGGCCTCAGCGTTTCAATGTTGCTGTGCCCCGCGTACTCCGCTGCTTTGAGAAGAATCGTGGCTTCAGCTATCGGTATAACGCCTCGTCGCGACGATATCGGTGTGGCGCAGATGGTGAGAAAGCGCACCAAGGTCTCCAAGCTGGTATCGCCACACATATGCGATTCTGAAGAACCGACGGAACTGATGTGGCGTGAAGTGCCAGACTCTCCCATCTTTCGTCTTAGATATCCGAACGACGGCTGCGAAGTTGTTCAGGTCCCAGATCGGATTGATGGTGCGGATTTGGTCTTTATCGTTCGCGTCGATCGCTGCCCACCTGCAGATCTCTGCGTCCGGATCTTCACCACGCCCACGGCGACTGAGTTCCTCGAGCTTCTCGACGGCAATAGCGACAAGAGCTGGACATGGCGTGAACTCCTTTCGACGATTAGTCTTTAAGTCCTGATCCAGAACCCGTCCTTGGAATTTCCGCGCACGGATTGGGCGTGATTCCGCGGATCTCGTCTATCCTGCGGCCGCTAAAGGTAGCGATGACCACTACCGAAGCCATGGCTAGATATCTGACCGCCTCCGGAAGTGTAATGCTTAGGGGCTCATCACTGCGGTTGCGGACGGTGTTCATCAATGGCCACGGCGCAGATGGCCCTCCGGGAGCGTTCTCCATCTGCCCGACGGCAAGGCTAACGGGGTCCGAAATGTCTAGCCCCGCCATGTTTCGTAGAACGAGAGCCGTTTCGTGAGCAGCCAATATGGGATCTGAGTAGTCGAGTACCCGATTGAAATTAGGGAAATGAGACGCCGGGCCGCAGGGGCTTGGTGTCCGAATTGTCATCGACTTCGGGCGGACAAGTGGTTCACACGAGCCGGCCGATAGATCCGAATGGGCAGGTTCGTCTCTCACCAAGGACGCGGGCGAGCTGGACCATGGCGAGAAAGTTTGCGACGGGCTTGTCGTAGCCGATAGCGATCCGGCGGAAGTGCTTCAGCTTGGAGAAGAAGCGCTCGATCAGGTTGCGCTCACGGTACAGCCGCTTGCTGAAGCAGGGCTTTCAGCGACGGTTACTCTTCGGCGGGATGTTGGGTGTGGCGCCTCCTCTTGGATCAATTCGCGCATGCGATCCGAATCATAGGCCTTGTCCGCCAGCAATGGTGCGCGTCCAGAAATGGTCGAGCGATATATCAGCGATCTGCGCGTCCTGCGCCTGTCCTGCGGTCAGACCAAGCCGGATCGGGGGCCCCTGCGCGTCGACGACGACGTGGATCTTGGTCGTGAGGCCGCCTCGGGAACCCAGACAATGATCTCGATCCCCTTTTTGCCGTCGCGGCCTACTGGTGGGCACGAACGGAGGTGCTGTCGATCATCTGGATGTCGCCGTCAGGAGCGGCGGTGATAGTGTCCATCATCCGATCCCAGATCGCTGCCTTCCGCCTCGCACGAAGCGGTTGTAGCAGGTGGTGCGTGGGCCGTAGCGCTCGGGCAAGTCGCGCCATGGCGCACCGGATCGCAGCACCCAAACGATGCCGTTCAGCACGCGGCGATCGTCGACGCGCGGCACGTCTCGCGGCTTGTTGGGGAGCATCGGCTCGATCACGCGCTACTCGAAATCGGTCAGATCATATCGGCTCATGTCGAGACGCGCTGGCTCGATCAGGGGATACCTGCGCGGAATGTCGCGCGAATAAGCCACTCCACGAATCTTGGATGGCAGCAATAGAATTAATGGGCGACCTCAGGGAGGCAGGCGTCGACTCCGGATGAGCGCACACAACCCCCGCTTGGCGAGTATCGTTTCGACTACCCTCCTTACACCGGAAGTATCATCGGAAGGTTGGCAACAAGACCCAAAAGATCCTGTACGTCTCAATATATTTCAAGAGGTCTGCAAGCAGTTCACCACGGACTGCTCGTCTGCAAGCTTCACCGCACTGATTGACCTTGGTCAGGGCGATTTCCTGATAATCCAGGAAGGACTACAAAGAAGACCCTCGTTTTCCGCCGGCACCCGGGCCAACCTCCTCAGTTTCGGATTGTCCAACGCCGAGGAGGATGCTGTGTACCCTTCCTTCAACAAAGCAGTTCCGAAATTCTAGCGGAAGACCTTTGAAAGCGCCGCCGAAAATTTCAAATCCGCAACGGCGAATGCCCTAGTCCTTGTAGCGGAGCTCGATGTCGCGGGCGTCTCGGAGCGCCTCCTTGGTGAAGTCGGGCATGAATTGCAGCGCCGTGCTGTGGTCGAAGCCGGGGTCGATCGCCATCACGGCGGCCGCCGAAAACCGGGCATACCGCCTCATGTTGCTGTCGTCAGTCTCAGTCAGCGTGGCTCCGAAGCCTTCGAACATCCGGTCAGCGGTGCATCCAATCGCGGCCTGGATACCCGGCACTTCGAACTTTTCCAGTTTCGGTCCGGTGAACAGCCACACGAGCGCAATGCCCTCCCTGTTTCCGGTCAACGCATCCGTGAACTGCTCCCGGAACTGATTGCACGTGACCATGGGGGACATTTTTTCGTCTGTCTCCGCAGAAGGCCATCGGGAAGAGCAAAAATGGCGAGAGCCTTGAGAATAGGCCGTCGGCTGGACCGGCGCACTTGCGCGGCGGAGCCGAAACCAATCCTAGCTCCGCTCATAACCTTGCGGGCCCGGTCGCGTCCAGACATGTCGCGCCAGAAAGGATCATGATGTGCCAGGCCGACTGATTTTATTTCGGGCCGGTGCAGATAACCTTGTCGGTCGAATAGCCGCACTTGTTGCCCGACCTTGTGTCGAGCCGGACTACCGTGCTGGAAGTGCAGTGCTGGGCGGACCATGCCTTGGTGTCAAACCCGCAATACTGGTACATGTCGTGCGCCTGCGGACAGTTGCGCTCATACTCGCCGCTGCAAACCTTGTAGTCGACAACAGGTAAGGGGGCTGCAGTGGCTGTCGGAACAGGCGCCATGCGGAGGGAAATGAAAGCGAGTAGTACGATCGCCGCGATCAAGCCGAATGCCGTTGCGAGGATGTAAAGCAGATAGTTCGGAGCATGTTGTCCGGGCTTGCGATTGATGGCCTTCACCAGCGCCAATCCAACGCCGGTGACCCCGCTAGCGACGCTGGTCCAGATGGCGCTGTAGGTGTCCATGATGAAGGACGGAAGCTTCTGGAATGCCGGACTGCTGATGAATTGAGTGGCCATCGAGAATACGAAGATATCGAGAGCCGTGGCGATCAGGAGCACGATGAACGCGTCGACGAGATCCGGCCTCGCCGTGCCGCTCCTGCTGTGGTCCGGCAAGTGCCGATGGTCAATCACGGTCATGCTGGAACTCCATCGCTATTCAGAAGGAACCGCTGGGTCCTTCCCGCCAACTAAGACGAACGCCGGTCCCGATCCTGAGTTCCGGTTGCGCATGCCGGTAAGACGCCCCGGTTTGCACCGCGGTTAGGACGCTGAGGCATCATCCGTGATGACGGGCGGTCCGCCGTCGAAGGCCTGTTCTCCGATGTCGCGATGGCAAAGCACCAGCATGGCCCGGGAAGCTCGCCTTAGCCTTAATGTGTCGGTGACCATCCGGATCCGCCCCGGCTCGAGCCGGTCAATGTCGTCCGCGACCACCAGCAACGCGCTACGACACGCTTGCCGCCAATTCCAATTGGAAATCTGGGGCTAAACGGCTATCGGCGCGGCAATACTGGGGTGAGGGTTGTAATTCAGCAGTTGGAAATCTTCGTATCGATAATCAAAGATCGAGGTCGGACGTCGATCGATCTGAAGCGTCGGCAATTGTCGAGGTTGACGGGTTAGCTGCAGCCGAGCTTGCTCGACGTGGTTCTTGTAGTGGTGGACATCGCCACCCATCCAAATGAGCTCGCCAGGCTGGAGGCCGACTTGTTGTGCCAACATGTGAATCAGCAGCGCTGCCTCTGCCAGATTCCAGCCCAACCCAAGAAAAACGTCGCAGCTCCGCTGGAATACTATGCCGGACAATCTGCCCTCGCCACGTAATATTGGTAAGTCATGTGGCACGGCGGGAGAGCCATCCGATCCAATTCTCCGACGTTCCAACCGGTAAACAAGAGACGTCGGCTAGTCGGATTTTCCTTTAGAGCCCGCACCAATTCGGAAATCTGGTCAATGGTGCGGCCATCATTCGATTCCCAAGCGCGCCACTGTTTTCCATACACAGGGCCAAGATTCCCGTCCTTGTCTGCCCACTCATCCCAAATCGTTACGCCATTCTCACGCAAATATCGGACGTTAGTATCACCGCTTAGAAACCAAAGAAGTTCGTGAACGCACCCCTTGAAATAGATTCGCTTAGTCGTGAGGAGTGGAAAGCCGTCTGATAGTTTGAATCTTAGTTGGTGACCAAAGATCGAGAGAGTGCCAACGCCGGTGCGTCGCGCAACACCTCGGTGCAGAAGCGTTCGCAGCAACTCGAGATATTGGTCTTCGGGATGAAATAGCGGCAATTTTTCCACCGTACGAGCACGGCCTTCTAATCTGCGATTCCAAACAGCAGTTCGCTACGATAGTAGGCGTGACCGCCACTCGGCGTTTTCTCTAGGTTCTTCAATCCATTGGCTGTTCCTCGCGAAACAGTAGCAATCGGACATGTGAGCAAAGAACCCCGGCCTAAGAATAACGTCAAAAGGTCTCTCCCCAGATTTGAAACGACAGTTTAAGCTTGCATCCAAACTGCGTGACGTTCCGTGCATTAGCATTACTTTTCATGTTTCTGTTTTGAAGCCGAGCGCGGCGTCGAGCAGGTGCCGTTGATATGTGCGGTGTTCGTGTCGCTGCGTTTTGGTTGACGAATGTGAGTTTTCAACTGTCGATACTTACAATTCTCGCGGAGCAACCGGAGGGTCGCGCCACTCTCGCTGTCCTAAAGGAGTACCTAGCGGTGTTCTACACCAGCGGTCCGGAGTGGTCGGCTCATATGAAGCGACTTGCAGAGCGCGCGCCAGATCTCGATATTTTTGGGAAAAAGTTAGTTACGCAAGAATTCGGGCACTGGGTCATAACAGAAGGGCGCCGCGCCTTCCTTGCTTCACTGGAACGGGCGGCCATAGTAATCTCTCAGGGCGAGCGTCGAAGACACGTCTGACAAGCCACTGGCAAGTAGTCTTCTTGCGCTTTCTCCGGCGTCGCAACGCCGCAATGGTAGTCGCCAGATATCGCCGTCGGAAGAGACCGACGGGGCGCGAAGGCCGGTCGGCCTAACAGTTCTGCAAAGCGGATTGCGATTGTCAGTTCATTTATGTGGCCGACGAGACCGCCCGCACCTACCGAGTAGCGGTTTGAAGCGGTGACTTTGCGAAACTGGTTATTGCTTCGGCTCAAAGCGGGCAATTCTGCGCGGGCCATCCCACAGTTCTACAGGGTCGTCCTCGAGAAGGTCCTCAGCGCGGGCCTTGGCGTCGTCCTCGGTGGCGCAGATTAGATCGATCGTCAGAGTGATTTTGCCCTCGAATGTGAGGACAACCGCCCGAAATGATTTCATCGATGGCACTTACCATGTGTTTCCTGTTTCGTTCCACCCATTTCTGTTCAGAGCCTGTGATTCTGCAGCGGCAAACGAGGCGCGATCGGGCAGCTGCCAACAACGCCATCGATGCGACACAGCAAAGGTGCAGCGCTATGTAGGCCGCTGGTCGACAGACCATCAGACTGCATTCAGAGTTATGGCAGCACGTGGACAAGCGTGCTAGATCGTGCGCTCTGCTATTTTTCGATGCTATTGGTACGTGCCCCTGGACGACGAACTTCAATCGACATCGCGTACATGTTCGTATCTCTGACTATGGGTGATCGCCAGCTTTCCCCTGCTGCCGCTGTTCGACGACTGCTGCAATGGTTTGACGTGCGTAGTGCAGGCACGGAGTACGAGGATGCTTTAGCCGCCGTCGCGTTTTGCGGTTCATTCGAATACACATTTGCCGACCAATTCACGGCGCCGGATGGATCTTCCCGGAGCAGATATTCAAAGAGGTGATCCGCGAGGCTGCTGAAGACAAAGAGGCAAGCGAGATTGCAACGAGCGCATTCCCGTTGCTGCGGAATCTTCCGGATCGGAGAACGAAGTGGAAAGAGGCAGGTGAGAAATGGAATGTCCTGGTCAACTCGAGGCTTAACGATGACGCGCTGAGGCGGTGGACACAAGATGAGTTCCTAGCGGGCGCGTTTTGGCCGACGCAAGACTGAAAAAGCTTCCGCTACCCCCGAACACTGATGGTTGAACTTTGTTCCACCGATGCCGCCAGATGTAATGTCGGAAAGCGAATTAGTGGCCACGGTGGTAACTCGTAGACGCGAGATTCGAGATACGTTCTCGGATGCGGCGCGCGATGTCGATATCACGGAGCACCAATCACGCGTAAATATCCGTAACCTTCCCCGGGAGTGATCAGCGAACCTGCTTAGGCATCAGCTGCCCAGCCCCATTAGCAGATTGTCGAACACCGGAAGTCCCTTGAAGGGCGGCAGTGAAACGTCCGCGCCACGCCGAGGGCTCCGAAATGCGCGGAGTATTCTTTGTGTGGTCTCGAACTCCTGATGTTTTGATGATTCACTCGGGCGTAAGCCTGTTCGTTAGAGAGGGACGGATGAAAACGAATCAAGAGGGAGAGTCAATTGGATCTTCTGAGCGGTCACGCCCTAAACAACCCGCAAAATCCAGAACCAAAAAACTGACCGCGACCACGAAAAGGCGTGCTCTGAAAGTCAGAAAGCCCGAGCAACGTCCTCCTCCATCCTCCTGAAAGCTATTGCTGCGCAATTCCCACAATCTGATCGCGTATCGCGACCGAAGCGTTGCTACCACTTCGAGAAGGCCTCCAGGCCCCGCTCATGGGCCGCGGCGAATCTCCCCTGGACGGCAGGTCCGCCATCCAGAAGATCCGTGCGATCGGGCACACGTCATCGCCCGTGGCCCTGGAGATCGCTTTCCAGCTTCTTCCGGCCCGCGCTATGGCGGCTCCCCGGATCCGGAACGATACACAAAGGCCAGTCGCGGCGCTGAAAGCCACATGCCGGCGGGCATCCACTCCATGGAGTGTAGCAGGCCTGGCACCGGCCGCTGCCCGAGTTGTCGGCCCTATTCAAACCAGCCCTGCAAACCTCACCAGGTTAAATTAGGCGCAGGCCAACCTGCTCCTGCAAGAGCTGAGTGGGGAATGCGGCGGTGGAGCGTATGCCGCCGCCTAGCCTCTAATCGCGATCCGGTCGGAGGCTTAGCCCGGGGCCGTGAACTAGTTATGTCGTGTAGCGGCAACTTGAGGCGCGGACCCATTTCTGCAAAGCCAGCCTTCAAATACAACGCTGAATTCGGGCTCCGGCTCCACACCGGTTGTTTGGGCGCCCCGACTTCGAGTTGCCCCCAGCCCTTTGCCGTACCGAGGGCCACGGCCGCCTCGATGAGGCCCATCGCGACGCCAGACGAGCGTTGATCCGGTACGACGTAGAGCTCGGTGATGATGCCGTAGGTTCCACGCGCAAAAAGGGAGGCGCTTTCCGATACCATGATGACGCCCACAGCACGCTCCTCGGCAAAAGAGAGAAATCCATAAACGCGCTCTTTCATCGCGAGCAGGTCGGCAACCAGCTGAGCATCCGGTTTGGGCTGCCCGTCGGCGGCCTCGATTTCAGTAAGTAGAGCCCCAACCATCTGGGTCACGGTTATGGCGTCATCGACAGACACTTCACGCGTGGTCACCATGTCACAAGCTCCTTCAACCAGAACAGGTACCGCAGCACCCGCATAGACGAGAAGGTGCCGCGGCATGCATCGCTAGGCAGATATGCCTCCATATTGACGTTCAGATGACGCCTCTGTTCACAACTGTTGGAGACGACAGGCATTAGCGTCGCGTGCATGGACTACGAGAACTTTCAAAGTGGATGTGACGCCTCCCAGCGAACTTTTGATGAAGGCTTGGGAGCATTCGATTGAACGCCCGCCCCCAAATGACGCTAGCGAAACCACGAACTATGTTCTTGTCGCGCATACCTGTCGGAATTCCAAGGGCCTCATTCCAGTCAATCAGTGCTCCTCTCTGGCAAGCACCATTGACGAACGAATAGTCTCAGAGAACAAGCGACCAAGCCAGTCGAAGACGAACTCTTTTTCACCGCAACCGGAAAACCGGTTCTCTAAGATTCACGATGCGCAGATTGTTTGTTGCAGGGCGCCCAGCTCCGCAGATTCCGTGACGATTTTCACTATAGCACATCTCACTTGTCGGAGCCGCCAGGCGTTGAACGTTGGCGGACGCGTCGTCGGATGCGCCGGGCGGAGGCTTCCAGCTCCCTCGAGGCGGACGAAACGGACTCGATCACCTGCCCTACGGCTGCTTCGGATTCGCCCGCCAGCCGAGCGATGTCGGCCTTACGCTGATCGGCAGCAGTCTGGTCTTGTTCGACCTTAGCCTCAAGCTCCGCCTGCATCTTCTCACGAGCTCTCAGCTTGAAGATTTCTACCGCTTCGGCCATATCGCCGAGCTCATCTTTTCGTCCAAGGCCGGCAAAACCACAGCGAAGCGCCCCTCACCTAGCTGACGCATGGCGGCGGTCATGCCCGCGACGGTTTTGGCAATGCGCTGCCCGAAGAGAGCACACGGAACAGGCCCGCGAGCAGCGTTGCAAGTCCAATGAGCCAGACCAGCTTCTGCCGATTTTTTTCAGCCCGGATTTCCATAACCTGCGCTTGCGCGTCGGCCACGGACATGATCTTCGCGATTGCCCGGCGAATGCGGTCGTAAATCTGTCCGAGATCATCCACCTGATCGCTCAGCGCCTGCTGCGTCACCATGAATGATACAAAATTCGCCTTGTACGCCCGCTCCAACTCGAGAAGCTGGGATTTCTCCCCCACAGAATAGCTGCATCTCAAGCCTCCAATTTGCATAAAACATGCGAAGCACACACGAAAGTCGCGCCCAACCAGCACGAAAACGGGATATTCCAACATTTGGCTTGCGCGACTTGACCGTAGGCGCAGGCTTGGAGCTTCCAGTGAGTATCGATACTCACTCTACGCTCTTTTCAGCCGCCCTTTGGGGCGATTCCTCCCTGACTTGGCCGTGCGGATTTTCGCACGGCCATTTTTCGCAATCCAACGAAGAAGAAGCGCTGCGTCAATCGCTCATTTTTTCAAGTGAGGTGTGGCCCTGCGTTACACGGTTGTGCAGCAACCTCTGCGAAGCTCTGGACGCGGTCAGACCGACATCGGCGACCGGCCAACGCATATAACCATTTCAACGAGGCGATTGCGCGGAGCGAGGCGAAGAATCGTGGGATTCGAAGACATTATCGTTAGGCGCTCGCTGGCACCGTCGACCAGACGATGCCGTGCTTCGCCGCAAAGGACTTTCAGGAGGCTTCAGAGTATGGGGGTCGACCAGCTCAAGGTACTGCAGCCGGTCAACGCTTGCCAAATGCCTCTTAGCAGTCGCGATGAGCCGGCCTACGTCGCGCGCTCCTGAGCGACACTCATCCGTTGCTGCGAACAGGCCGGGCTGATAGCCAGCGTGCGCTGACGCTCTTCCCGCCAGAGATAGCGGTTGCGACTACTCATTGCGAGCCCATCTGACTCCCGCACAGTTGGTACGATCATGATCTCGAAAGATTGAGATCAGCAGCCATCCGACGAGCGACTGCGCATCGTTGAAATTCTTTTGTCCGAAATACACGTTATCCGGCTGCACCAAATTGAATAGCTTACACACTACCGTTACCACCCCGCGAAAATGCCCGGGACGGAAAACCGGCATAACGGGTTCGCGAGTTCGCCTGGCTCGATGAAGTCTCAAATTGGGTGGGATAGATTCTTTGTGAGCTCGGCGCAAAAGGAATCGAAAGTCCAGCATCGCGACACAGCTTCTGATCACGCGGAAAGTCACGGGGGTAGGTGCTCAGATCTTCTTTCGGCCCAAACCGAGTAGGATTGACGAAAATGCTGACAACGGTGAAATCGCACTGTGCACGGCTCGCTTTTACCAGCGTGAGATGCCCCTCGTGCACGTAGGCCATCGTCGGAACAAAGCCGATGCGTTTACCGCCTTTGCGAGCCTCGCCCAGGGCGACGTAGCTGAACGATCGTCGTTATTGTCCGCGTATTGTCCTCGCTCCGCTCGAGTTGGAACCTTCCAGTTTGCAATGGTCTCACGAAGCTGTTCGGGTAGCCGATAATTCGTGACTCCCCGGGAATGTGCCCTGACGGCCGCCCAGCGCGCCAGCGCCTCCCGAAGAACCCGAAAAAACTAATTTCGCAGGACCCTACTCGGCCGCTTCAGGAGGAGTCCTGGGCGTCCTTGCCGCCTACCTCGGCAAGGCTGATCGATGCGAGTGCCGGAGAGCATGGGCCGGCTAGGGTTCGCAAGCCATTCGTGGCCAATACCAGCCGCTTAATATCGCAGCCGGTCTGCAGCAAATGCCGACAAATGAATCCAAGCCGCTTCTCCCAGCATCGCTAACGGCCGTCCCTGTAGATTGATCAGGAAGAGCTCCGTTCAGACGCAGGCAGACCCATCAGGCCAAACGGGATCCAAGCGAGAGAAAGCCAAAAGAAATAGTAAGTTGTGAGGGCGTCATTGGACGCCGTCGCGCAAACCCGACTGGATGACCGCTTAGCCGCCGCACGCTTGTTCAACTTGTAGGCATTGAAATCGATGATTGTTGCTGAGGTCCGTGTCAGTTGATCCTCCATACCACTCCGGGTGGGCATTTACGGCAATGCATCGCCGGGCTAAAGCACTGTCGGCCGGGCCAATCCAGTGCCAGTTATCAAGCTGCTCGCAACCAGCGCAGCCATTTTTGATCGGCCTCCCGCCGCGCCTTGAAGCGGTCGACGCACCTTTTAGAGCAAAGCGCCTTTCGCCAGCAGTAGTAGCGGATCAGCCCGAACTTCCCGCCACAAACGGCGCAGCACCTTCCTGAACCACCATGGAAAGCGTGAGAGGTATTGCGCATCTTTGCCTCCTATCGGCGCCCCCTAGATCGAGCCCCATGCATTCTCCACTTTCACGTCACAGCGCCCGCACATCACGTGCGGCGTCGCCAATTCCGACTCTCGGGTATGCAAGAACCAGCGGGCACAGCAGAATGACTCTGATGCGCGCCTTCTTGGCGCGGCCGCCCTATGACGAGCATGTGCGCCAGGTTTTCCGACGTGTAACTGATATTTTGCTCTTAAATAATGCGATGAGCAGCATTCTGCCGCGCAAATCCTGCAATTATCTGCCCGTACTTGAGGTACTTCACCTCAAGCGGATCATTTCAATTCGCAGCTCTTGCCCGCCATGCGCCAAGCGAACAGATCGACAGCTTCCCTGATCGCGGCATAACTCTGATCAAAATCTGCAGGTCTAACGCAGCAAGGGTGGCATCACGTAGATCGTATTCCCCAGCGAACGCAGGAGCAGATTTCGATCCTTGAAGAGGGCCTGGAGCTTCGAACCGAACCGGTGAGATAGCCTCGTTCGTTTTTAGATCGAGCGCTGTAATGGTGCCGGTCCGACGAACTTCGCGAAACGCGCGTCCAGCCCGAAACTCAATGGCGTGCTCGTGCATCAAGGCGACGCTTCAGTGCCACTTCGACACTTGTCGAACCGCTTTCGGAGAATAAGTCATGCTCAAGGCCAGGCGGCGTGAGCTGCAAGAGCTGCGCCGCAAGCTCCTCGGCTGGCTCGTGGGTGTAACCCGCAAGGACGATCTGATTGAGGTTGCTCGCCTGCTGCTGGATGGCGCCCATTATATGTCGATGGTAATGACCGTGTGTTACGACCCACCGGGACGAAATTGCGTCCATGATAGATCGACCGTCGGCACAGTAAAGGTAAGCGCCATCACCGCGCACGATCTTCGTCATCTTGTCTTGAAGCGCGTGCTGCGTAAACGGATGCCAGATTGCCGACTTGCAGGTTGACATTATCGACTGAAATCGTCAGCGCGGAACGAGCAATTGAATGCACTCTGAAGCGCGTCTGGCGTGAGAAGAGAAAGCCAGGACAATCGCCCTAACCAGCGCACACGGCCAATCTCACGAACTGCAGTTTGAGCTTCAGGGTTGCGTTCGCCGACCTTTCGAAGGGCCTCGATCATAGGAACGAATGATTAATGGTGCCGAGTTCGGTACCTGCGCAAAGCACGACCGGAAGCCGCCACGTCTCGAAGAGGTCAACGTAGAGCGTGTCTCCGATGGGCGGCACCATGAGCCCGCCGGCCCCTTCGATGTCGAAAGGCCGTTCTCACATGTCCGGCAGATCGATCGACCTGGCGTCAATGCAAACTCCGTCAATTTCAGCGGACTGATGCGATACGGCCGTTCGAAGACGGTACCGCTCTGGCCCTATCCGGTCGGGTGAGAGGCGCGCTAACCTTGAGACAGTTTCGGTATCGGTCTCTCCTTCGAGCCCAGCCTGTATCGGCTTCCAATAACTCGCGCCGAGAAGATCAGCCTGGCCTGCGGCGAACACGGTCTTCCCAATCCCAGCATCTGTACCGGCCACCACGATACGCAAACTCGTTGAGCCCCTCGCCCTTTGTCTCCGCAACGAGGGCATCGACCGTCGACACCGCATCATCCTCAGTGACGTTTAATGTCAGAGAAATTCGAAGGCGCGCTGTTCCCGCCGGCACCGTTGGCGACCCAATTCCACGACTATCGAAGTCGCGATCCTGCAACGCAGAGGCGAGCCGCATCGCACCGCCGTCCGTGTGAGACGGCGCGCTCGCCACGAGCCGGGCTCGTGCCAGCAAACGCCGCTGGAAAAGACCCAGTATCGACACTCCAACGGAGAATAAATGCAAGGGGAGCCGCGGAACGCCGCTTGACGTGTGTAGCGGCCGCCGTCAAGTAGGCTCGGATCTTGATTTTGGCGAGGTCGCGCCGCACAGTGCGTGCAAAGCCCGCGCCAGGTTTTGGCCTCGCCTCCGTGTGGAGATTCCCAGCCTCGTTGGTGATCAGGCAGTCGAATGGCTGTCACGACCGTAGCCCCCCTATCTCGGCAAGTTCGCTCTCTAGGTATGGGCGCGCGTCGCTTCTCGGCCATGGCACGTCAAAGCCAGTCAAGACGTTTGCGCGTTACTCGACAAACGTTATAGTCTGAGGATAAGCAGAGATATTCGCATAGCGATGCGTGATCTCCTCATCCACTTTTATGTCCTTTATTGCCACAATGTCTGCCCACGCGCCGCTCGCCGTATCGGTCCACAGTATTTGAGCGTTTGGGTTCAACGAGTGGTTCACCATCGAGATTAAACCGAAAACAACGTAGCCTGTCGGAGATTCACCCTTGAAAAGCCGATGATGCCTGACGAAGTAGTACTCCAAGACTTCCGTACGATCTAGCAGTTTGGCTTGATTTTCATCAAACCCCCAAGTTGGAGCACGTTCAATCAGGTCTCCAACTTTGAATGGAATATTCGCAAAAACCCCGCGGCCTTTTCGGGGCACCATTTTGACATACATGCTATTGCTGCGATCAAGTACTTTATCGATCATTGCGGCTGCCCTGTTGGTGTTGAGCCTTGTTCGTTATTTCAGGTTCACAACTGACGATGCGATCATTTGACCGTATGGCTACAGCGTGTGGACCAGGAACGCGCGGAGTAGTCTGATCGAAGAGAAGATGACGACGCAGAGCGAATTGTGCACTTACAGTGCCGACTATCGAAAGTCGGCTCCCCGTCATTCTCACCAACGTGAGACACTTTGGCTCTCGAACGCATTATTCATCATCCCCGTGGTGCGGAAATTCAAGAGATCGACAGGCAGTAGACGTCACCGCGCCTGCGGTGTTCGCCCATCACGGCGCCTAGCTGCCAAAAGGGACTTCCCACGGCCAGGACATAACTCGGACCGCCATTTAGCGCGAGGCAGAGCATAGATTAGCCGTTACCAAGCGATACCTCCCTACGAAGATAGTTACTAATACGGGTAGGTGATTTTAGGCGCCTAGGATGTATGTAAGATACGAGTTAGTAACAGCAGGGACGCGTCACGTGACGAACGCATTCGCGTTGACATCAATCTAACGGAGCCGAGAAAGTGGTCTCGTCCGCTTGTTCGCGGCAACTAAGCAAGCTTTTAGCTCGAGCGCGCCGCAAACATTCGATCGCGTGAAGAGAGCAGAGTGGAATCTACGGCGTCATCCCTCTCGTCTGACAAGGCGATCTGCAACAGCGATGGCCTGAATCGTCGTGATGGGCTGCTACTCGGAGACGATCTAATACCGAAGCTAAATTAGCTGCGGTTGCTAACGCGCTTGAAGGTTCGAGAACTGCAGTGTACGGCCCGACTGCCGCACTACCGAGCTTGATTGTGGGCCATTGGTTGGAAGGCCGATGAACGACGCAACGATCGATGCGCTCAGCAAACATTTCGCATCGAGCTATTTCGAAGCACGTCAGAGGTTTCGCGACTACGTTGGCGAGAGCTCAGCAGACAACGTCGCAGTGTATCCTTCGCCTGCGCGCGGACCAGGTGACGAAGAACTCTCGACGGATGTTGCCTGGTTTGGTGACGAACGCGCTCCGAAAGTAGGGATTATGGTATCGGCTGCGCATGGGGTGGAAGGCTATTGTGGATCCGCGGCACAGATTGATTGGCTGGCTGCGCGTGGTTACGAGAGTCTAAAGTCTGACGAAGCGATGTTGCTGATCCACGCTCTCAACCCTTATGGGTTCGCATGGGACCGGCGCGTCACGCAAGAGGGATGCGACCTCAACCGGAACTTTGTCGACTTCACAGCCCCCTTACCCCGTAACCAAGGCTACGACCTGCTTGCAGACTCCCTGATGCCGCGTGAGTTGAACGGACCACTTTTCATCGCTGCCGAGGCAGCAATTGAACAGTTTCGCGTAGCACACGGCGAAACCGCCTTCCGAAAAGCTCGAACGTCCGGACAGTATCGGCACCCCGCCGGCATGTTTTTCGGCGGTTTCGGCCCTACTGTTGCCCGTCAAACACTCGAGCGGATCGTATCGGACTATGCCGTTGAATTGCGCCGATTTGTCTTAGTCGTCGATTATCACACGGGTCTCGGACCTTACGGCTATGGTGAGCTGCAATGCGAGCAGGCATCAGGCATGTCAGGGTACCAACGTGCAGTTGAAATTTTTGGTCCTTCGGTCACATCGCCCGAGCTTGGCACCTCATCGGCTGTCGTGCTTTACGGCACTCAGGATGATTTTTGGCAGCGGTTCCTTGGTGATCGACACGTCTACGTTTGCTTGGAGTTTGGAACCTATGCTTCGGAGGCAGGAAGAGCAGCATTGCGTGCTGACCATTGGCTCCACGCATATGGCAAAGCAGAACTGGAAACAGACATGGGTCATGAAATTCGACGTCGGGTGAGACAGCACTTTTATCCGGAGAGAGACGATTGGAAGGAGTTAGTGCTATACCGTAGTCGGCAGGTGCAGCGGCAGATGATCGGAGGTTTGCGGCTATGAGAGTTCGGCCGTTCGGTCGCCATAGGCGAGATACCGGCGCGCCTAAACCGCAGCAGCAGAGAAGAAGCTCCAGTGTCGGGATGCCATGTGGCTATCAGGTGGCTATCCGCTCGGGGATGTCGTGCCGTTCGCACCGGCGCCGCGATGTGGCGGCCGGATTTGCATGCGCGCTAGGCGATCATCGAGGTTGAACTCCAACTTCGCCTCATAGTCCGCCGCCATCATGCTATGGACCCCGGACGCGCCATCACTTCGCGTCAGAGTCAGCACCCGCTCGGGATATTGCCTCGCCAGATCGAGCTATCCATTGTCGATTCGTCAACAGGTTTGCGGGACTTAGCGGTCGCTCCGTGTTTCTCGTCATTCGGTCTTAACGCGTGCCGGCCCCCTTTCCCTCGAGCGCATCCCGAGAAGCCCAGCTCGCCGGCTTCCTCAATACAACAAGCTGCTACGTCTTCCGGCGAGGCTTATGTCTTCGCTTCGGGATTCCACATGCCTGGGTGTTTTCGTGTTGCCATACGCGCTCCCGGTGCTCGTTAAGTCGGTCATTGGCCTGGAGCTTTGTTGAGGCCGGTGCTCCGCGCGGTTTTCCGACGTGGGCACGAATGGAATCTCGAAGGTCCTGGTGGCCCGTCCCGTTCCCGTTCCGAGACCCCAGCCGAACCTGTGAACCTGACCATAGCGACTTTTCCAATGCTGCCCCTGATCCAACACTGCGAAGGCTTCAGCAATCACATGGCTGCCACACGGCTTAAGCACCGCCCTCGCTAGCTTCACGAGCGACGTTACCTCCCCATGCAAGACTTGCTTCCAGCTGGCCGGGTTCCGCCTTTGCCGTGAGCGAGTCGCCTCCTCTTGGTTACGTTGAAAGGTTTCAGGTCATAGTTCCTTCCTTTCACGGGGCGTCTTGACGCAAGCGGGGGTGCACCTGCGGCGCAAGTTCTACGAACTCGCGACAGCCGGCCCCGAGTAGATCGCAAGCGAGGCGCTGACGCGCGTTGCCACGCTCTACACGATTGAGAACGTGTCCGTGGCTGCAGCGCAGAGGAGCATCGCCGAGTCCGGCAGCGAAGAGCCGGATGCCTTCGAAGGTTGGCCGAAGCAATCCGACACGTCTTTCACGCTGGCAAGTCTTAACACCTTCATCAATGGCGGAGGCACCGAACTCGACAATAATATTGTCGAACGATCAACCCTGGCATCAAGCTCGGTGGCGACAACGCGCTGTTCGCCGGATTCGACAGTGGCGCCGAAGATTAGGCCGTCGCAATCTTCTCGAGATTTCGTCAACGACGTTGACTTGAGGTCCTGACAAGACCCCTTAACGAACATCCAGCCGCGACATACCTGCTGCCATTGGCCCGCCGCGCTCAAGCTCCCAAAGTCGGCGCCTGAAAGCGGTCCCGAACGGTGCTACCGACCGAGCCAAGAGATACGACAGGCAATTTGCTCAGCAGCGGCACTCGGGGGAGCACGTGGCTGCTATCAGCTAGAGAGCGCTCATCTACGCTAAGTGAGCTCAAAGATTTTCCGTGGCGCACTCGTCAGGACTTCAACGCCGGATTCGGTTACGCGAAATGTCTCGCTAATGACGTAGCCAAAATCCTCGTCGATCATCCAGTTACCCAAATGCAGATGAAAGGTCATGTTCGGCTTCAGGACCGTCATGTCGCCTTCCTTGAGGCTAGCCGTCCGCTCCATCCAATCGATGCCAACCGGGTAACCACAGCGAGACTCTTTCTTGATACCGCGCGCCTCAAGCGTGCGATGGACTGCCCGGGCGACGTCGCTACACGTGCAACCGGCGCGAATAGTATCGAGTGCGGCCTCCAGGCCAGCGAGCTGAGCGTCATGGACGCGACGCAGACGCTCGGACGCGCGGCCAATTGAAAAGGTCCGACTGATCGGGGCAGTGTAGCCATGACGTACACCTGCTATTTCAAGGTTTACCTGTGAATCTCCGTGAAACACATCCTCGCTCCACGTGATGTGGCTTGTTCCTGTGCGCGGTGAGGAGCACAAAAACGGAGTTGCGGTCCAAGTTCCGGGCTTGCCATTGGCGCCACGCGCCAGCGTCGCAAGGATCTCGGCAATTGCGTCAGCTTCCCGCATGCCAGGGCGTATCACTTCCGCGGCGCGCATAACCCCCGCATCGCTGATGGCCGCGGCCTCCTTCATGAAGGATATCTCCGGGTCGGACTTAACCATTCGGATCCATGTTATGACGTCCGTACAATCCACAATCCGCGCTTGCGGCAGTCGCGCCATGAACTTCTGCGCTGAACGCATTGACAAGCTGCCCAGCTCAAGCCCGAGGCCGCGATTTGCGAGGCCCACATCCACCAGGAAATCGATCAGTGCATCGTAGCCGTTCGTCCCAGGGTCACCCATGAGCGCTTCTGGATACTCGACGACCTTGTCACGTTCTAGGAATGTCTGATGCAGAGCTGCCGGCACATCCATCTTGCGCAGGATGAACGTCGGCTCCTCTTGCTGGGCAGAAACCACCATACCTTTCGGGTCATTTGGCGATCTGGCGGTGTAACCACTGAGGTAAGTAATGTTTGCGCCTTCAGTTATGACGAGCGCATCGAGATCTCGCTGCTCCATTTGCGATTTCGCGGCGGCAAGCCTCCGCAGATACTCTGTTCGCGAGAACGCCTGCGGTCCTTTTTTGATATCCATGTCTTGCTCTATGTCACGGCTTGGACGCGTGTATGCTGAGAATTAAACAAGAGAGAGAGAGAGAGAGAGAGAGAGAGAGAGAGAGAGAGAGAGAGAGACAGAAAAATGAGCTGTCGCGTCTCAATGGCCGATCTTTTTGGCGAAAGCGGGACTTGGACAACTGTGACCGCTATCAATTATGAGGGGTCGGCGCCATGAACGCCCGATCGTTTGTGCCCGCTCCAGCGGCAGACCGCCAACGCGCAGTGCGGAGTGTCGACTTTTTGCGCGTATCTACTCCAAGGTACTCGCGTGAAACGCTGCCACTCAGCCGATTTTCCCGCACTTGCGCGCCGCGTTCGGTACCAGCGGGTTCCTGATCCTGTTGTGTCTGCTGTTCGCGGTTGGCGCTTGGCGCCTGTTCCTGTTTCCGGCCTTCCTTCCATAACCGCGCTGTTTGAGAGTGGATACAACCACGCGGCTCCAGAACGTCCGGTATAGCCCGCGCATGGGGCCGCGTATCAGTAGCTACCGCCCCGTCCACCTGGGCGCCCGCTTTTCAATGAAAGCTCGCGGCCCTTCCTTATAATCTTCGGTTTCCGCATTTTTTCCTGAGGCGAGCTCGCTGGCTTCGCGCAGAGCCTCATCATCTAAGTCATAGGCCTGCCTAGCGACACCAAGGCTGGCGCGCACTGCAAGCGGAGCATTCTCGCATATCGCCATAGCCAGCCTTAGCGCCTCCGGCATTAGCTGATGGCGCGGCACCAGTCGACTAATTAAGCCATAATGGAACGCACGCTTGGCCTCGAAATATGCGCCAGTCATGATCAGTTCTAGCGCGATAGCCTTTGGCAGCACACGTGGAAGCCGATAGAGCCCGCCGGAGCTCGCGAGCAGGCCGCGCTTGACTTCGGGGAGGCCGAACACAGCTTCCTCGACCGCGACGATCAGATCACAGGCAAGCGCAATTTCGGTACCGCCGGCAAGCGCAAACCCGTTGACCGCCGCAATCCAGGGCTTTGTACGCGGCTGATGCACGAAGCCGGCGAAGCCCCCAGCCTTGGTGCTGAGGCCACTGACAGATCCCGCCGAAATCGCCTTCAGGTCCGCGCCCGCGGAAAATGCTTTGTCGCCGGCACCAGTGAGAATAACCGCCCAGGTGTTCCGATCCCTCTCTGTGACGGTCACCGCACGCTCAAGACCCTGAGCGACATCCGCGTTGACGGCGTTTCGTGCATCGGGCCGGTTGATCGTGACCTGCATGACATGCTCTGCAACCTCGCAAGTGAGAACTGCGTCGTTCGTGCTCATGTTATCTCCTGATTTGTGTTGCGGTTGCCGTTTGATCTCTCCAGCCGTAGACCCTGCCATCATGGATTGTTTCGTGCTCGCCCGCCAATCGGAATGCCAAGATCATTGCCTCAATCTTCCGAACTATAGATACTCGATTGGCACCTCGCCCCCGGAGTGCAAGCCATGGCGCGTTCTTGCTTAGTCAAGGCTTTGCGGCTTTCTAATTCCCGATGGCGCTTCAGCAGAGGCAAAACGGGAGTGCGGTACGACGATCATCACTATTCCGTCCCCCCTCAAACATATTAGATCAAGGTCCCGCTCTCACTGACCCGGCGGAGATGATAATCGGCGTCGCCGAATGTGTTCTCGATCATCGTCAGCCGTTTGAAATAGTGGCCGATCTTGGCCTCCATGCTTATGCCGATACCACCGTGAAGCTGAACCGACTGCTGGCCAATGAATCTACCCGACCTACCGATTTGCACCTTGGCTGCCGCGACGGCAGTGGCGCGCTCGTTCGCGTTGTCGAAATCAGAGGCCATGGCCGCAAACATCGACATCGAGCGGGCCTGATCGAGTGCGACGAACATGTCGGCAGCGCGGTGCTGCAAACTCTGAAAACTGCCGATCGGCGCGTCGAATTGTCTTCGTGTTTTCATGTATTCGACTGTTGTCTTCAGCGATTCATCCATCAGACCGACGGCTTCCGCGCAGAGCGCCGTCCGAGCGTCGTCGACGGTACGCTCGATCAGCTGGAGAGCATTCTCAGGGTCACCGATTGCGGCATCTGCGCTCACTTCGACATTGCTGAAAGTGATGTCCGCGGCATGAGAACCGCTGTGCGTTGTATATGCCTTCTTTGCCAGGCCTGTGGCGTTGGCCGGCACGAAGAAAACGCCGATGCCTGCCCTCTCGCGCTGCGCGCCCTTGGTGCGCGCCGTGACGATCAACGTATCCGCGTTCCCGCCGTTGAGCACCACAAATTTGTCGCCGTTGATCACCCAGCCATCGCCATTCTTCCTCGCCGACGTGGTGACGTCGGAAAGATCATAGCACGAGCTCTTTTCGAGTTGGGCAAACGCAAAGGTCTTGCTGCCGTCCATGATCGAATGAATGTGCGCCTCCTTCTGCGCGGCCGAGCCGCCATGGCGCAAAAATCCACCGCCGATCACGACTGTCGCAAGATACGGCTCCAGCACCAAAGCCCTCCCGAACGCTTCCATCACGATCATGATTTCGATCGCACCGGCGCCGAAGCCCCCGTCGGTTTCTGCGAACGGCAACCCGAGCAGGCCCAGCTCGGCAAAGCGAGCCCACATGGCTTTGCTCCAGCCGCCTCTCTCCTTCGTATACTTGTTACGCTGCTCGAAATCGTAGGTGTCGGCCAACAGACCACCCACACTCTCCTTCAAAAGCCGCTGCTCCTCTGACAAATCGAAATCCATCTTTCTCTATTCTCCCACTACTCAATTCCGTCGTGGCCGGCCATGTTCCGCCTGCGGGCCGAAGCGGTTTTGGAGAGGCAAAGCCCTGAGACCACATCTTCCGTCGTAATCACGTGGATGTCCGGCTTAAGGCGGCCATGACGACTGTGCACGTAGCCGTATGCCCAAACTATTAGAACCCCAGTACTGCCTTGGCTATGATGTTGCGCTGGATCTCGTTAGATCCGCCATATATGGAGAGCTTGCGGTTGTTGAAGTAACTGGTCGCAATCTGCGCTGTCCAATCCATCGCTTCGTTGGAAGAATTCAGGTGCTCGTTATAGCGTGCCGCAAACGGCCCGATTACTTCCATCAGAAGCTCAGTGGTGGTCTGCTGGATTTCTGAACCTTTGATCTTGAGTACCGAGGAAGCGGGATTGGGCTTACCCTTGCCGGATGTGCCTTCTTCGGCGACGACACGAAGCTGCGTGAGTTCCAGCGCCTTCAGCTCGATCTCGCACGCAGCCAACTTTTCACGGAAAGCGGAATTCTCGATCAAGCGACGACCGCTGATTTCGACCTTTGACGCCAATTCCTTGATACGGCGGATGCGCTCCTTGGAGACGCCGACCCGCGCGATTCCGGTGCGCTCGTTGCCGAGCAGGAACTTTGCATAATCCCACCCCTTGTTCTCCTCGCCGACTAAATTGTCGATGGGCACCTCGACATCGTCGAAGAAGACTTCGTTCACCTCGCGGCCGCCGTCGATGGTCTGGATCGGACGCACCGTTATGCCTTTGCTCTTCATATTGACGAGGATGAACGAGATGCCCGCCTGCTTCTTCGCGGAGGGATCCGTTCGGCAGAGGCAGAACATCATGTCGGCATATTGCGCAAATGTGGTCCACGTCTTCTGGCCACTGATGATCCATTTACTGCCTTTGCGCACACCCTTCGTCTTCAAAGACGCAAGATCCGATCCCGCCCCCGGCTCGGAGAACCCCTGACACCACCAGTCGTCGACGTTTGCGATGCGCGGCAGATAGTATTCCTTCTGCTCCTTGTTACCGAATGTGAAGATGACCGGGCCGACCATAGAGACGCCGAAGGCGAGCGGAACCGGCACCGGATACATCTGCAGCTCTTCATTGAAGATGTAGTGCTGAACCGGCGTCCAGCCCGCGCCGCCATACTCCTTTGGCCACTTGCCCACACTCCAGCCGTTCTTGTTGAGGATGCGCCACCAGCTGACCATCTCCTGTTTCGAGACGTGTCGCTCTTCGACAAGCTTGCGCCGCATCTCAGCCGGCACGTTGTCACGCAGAAACGTCTTCACTTCCTCTCGGAATCCCTGCTCCTCTTTTGTAAATGCAAGATCCATCGCATTCTCCCATGGAAGGAGTTCGTCGTGCCGCGCACGCCGAGATCAGTATCAGGATTAGAACAATCGCCAGTCGTCCCTAGGGGACGCGGAGGCCTGCATCAACGCCGGAGCGAACTGACAACCGCATCGGCGCGATCTCAAGATGATCAATGGGTTCGCTTTTGCCGTGTCTTCTGGAATAGTCGAGGCCGATGGCGTCCCGGCAAATCAGCAGGATGTTGGGTCTTAGCTTGGCCACCGCAGCTAACGTTTTCTGCAGCAGGTTCGACGTGTCTGTATCGCGCTTGCCGTAAAAAGTGATTTGTCTCACTGAGGGCATCCTTCTCTTCAACAAGCAGCTGCTAAGATGGCGCGGCTATTCCGAGCGCACACTAAAACAGGCGGGCACTGCTCTTCTTGCCCAGCCCGAATGTTTTCACCCCTCCCGTCAGCCAGTGTAACAGCAAGCGTCGTGCCACGAGCGGCTTAAGGGTTGTAAGCTTTTGTCCTCGTTTCGAAAAACGCTCGCACGCTGCAAACTACGCCGCGTGTATCGAACTCGGCCGCCGTTCTACCGCTGTCAGAAACCGGACAAGAATAAGCATCGTTCGTGCACATCTCACGCGGTCTCTGAGATGGACCCATGAGGCGCACGAAGTGAAGCATAGCGGAAAAAGCGTGAGCCCGCGGACGACGGCCGAATTGGAGTAGCCTTCCGGACCGAGCCGATTCGTCGGGAGCGACCAATCACCCGCTACCATGGGGGACGCTCCCCCGGTCGGATTGGCCGTATCGATGCCCGCGTGGCGAGTTCGCGCGGAAGCAGCGCTGTTTTCTTCCACACCAGTAGGAATCCGCTAGGTTTGCGGTGGCTCGCTGCAACGTGGAGGGGGTGTGACGATCGGAGGCATTGCCAAGGATGACAGTCGCGATGCCAAACTAATGGCCGGATTACCGTCGCCGCAAGCTCGATGTCGAAGCCCCCGAGCCAGTAGATGCGTTTAAGAGCACGTGAGGGCTCCGCGTGGCTCGCGCACCGAGCCTTCCTGTGCGACGGAAGCGACCAAGTCGCCATTAGGCTTGAAGATCATACCGCGCGTGAAACCGCGGCCCCCATGCGCGCTCGGCGAGTCCTGTGCGTAGAGCAGCCATTCGTCGGCTCGGAACGGCCTATGAAACCACATTGCGTGGTCGAGGCTTGCCGATATCATGCGTCCGTCAAACAGCGTGCGACCGTAGCGCGCCATCACCGCGTCAACCAACGAGAAATCCGATGCATAGGCCAGCGCGCACATATGCAAGGCCTGATCGTCAGGTAGCTTTGCCGTGGTCTTGATCCAGAAATGAACGCGACCGTCATGGATCTTCTGACCGAAATAACGGCCGATCTCGACAGGACGCATTTTTACGGGACGGTCGGATCCGTAATAGATTTGGACAATCTCCGGCATCTCCAGATACATGGGCTGCTTAGACAATTCCTCGGCCGTGAATTTTTCCGGCGGCGGTATTTCGGGCATTATATTCTGATGGTCGAAGGCGCTCTCCTCCTCGGCGTGGAACGACACCATGATAGAAAAGATCGTATGGCCATGCTGGACAGCATTGACGCGGCGTGTGGAGTAACTCTTGCCGTCCCGCAGGTGTTCGACCGTGTAAACGATTGGCGCTCGGGTATCACCAGCTCGGATGAAATAACAATGTAGCGAATTCGGCAGCCGACCCTCCGCTGTGCGGCATGCAGCGACCATAGCCTGTCCGATCACTTGCCCGCCGAACACACGTAGCGAGCTGGTCTTTGGACTCACACCGCGGAACAGGTTCACCTCGATCTGCTCGACGTCGAGAATGGCAAGTAGGTCGATCAGGCCTTTGGACATTTACTACCTTTGATTACTCGGACTCCGCGGAGATCGCAGATCCATGAAACCGAACGCTTGAGGTGTCGGCTTTCTCTCACGCTCAGTAGATTTCTACTTTTCCTGCTCGGCTACCATGAACCGCATTGATTTGCGCCAGCTCAAGGGATCTCATTGAACTCTGGCTTGAAACCGTGCGGCCGCCATTGCGGTAAAGCCTCCTTTTGCAATCGCCGTGCCGCAAGAGAGCGCTGTTAGCCTTGCTTAATTATTGCAGATCCAAGTCCTTTTCATTCCGCGCCAGGGCGAATGCTTACACGTCGCTGTACAGTTCCAGACATTGAGCATCGAACTGGACATAGACGAAGACGACATGACCAGAGTGAAATCCTTGGGCAGGACGTATGACCGCCTGGCTCGCAATGATCCCATCTTCTCGCACCCGCTCGGAGCACGCGTTCAAGATCAGAAAGGGAAAAAGGGGCTCCTTCAGCTTGCGTTCGCAGAACGCTTTCAGCGACGCATCCAGCCGCTTGTTGATGGCGCCGCGCGTCCACTCTGAGGGCGCTAGCGCTCGAACAGCTCGGTCGAGAACCGCCCCCTACGGTCCTGCGGCACCTTGAGCTCGATCTTCCCGAGCCGAGTGATCAGCGACTGCGTGTAGTAGCGGGAGCGATAGCGAAGCCGTGCTTCCGTGCGCTTCCCTTCCGCGCCGAGCGTCTCCGCTATCTCCGCTTGAAGAACCTCCTGCAAGGGCCTTGGATCAGCGGCTCGAGGTTGTCCGACGCCAAAAAGCTATTTGACGGCAGAGACATCCGCCCTACTCTTCGTCACGGCCATGGTGGTCCTTGCTCCTCTGCGAGCGGTGATCTTCACAACCACCGGACTTACCATGATTGCTTCAGGCCTCTCAGTTTGCAGACCCTCCCGCACACTACCCGCACCACTCACACTCCATTCGAGGTCATGGCAATGCTAGCGCATCCCTCTGTGACCAACTTGATGAGGCTCATCGCCGGCGGACACGGGGAATTTCCTGACGGTGCGTTGTCCGACTCTGGAGCGACACCACACGCCTGACAAATGGCTCATTGCCGCCGATGGGAGAGCGCCGCCGTCAGGTGGCTGAAACTGACCATCAGTGTCACTTGAGGTTCGAGCAGCGATGCTTGCAGACGGCTCGAGGCAATCCTCTTACTCGGACTAGGAGCTGCGTTCTACACCGAACGTAACAGCTCGGCGACGCAATGGCCAAGCGGAGCGATGCTCGCCGACTTGAGGACGCCTTCCAGATCAACCTTAGTTGGGGCACTCGAGCCACCGACCTAACGAAGTGGGGGCAAACCGTCCGGAAACGCTCAAACCAACACCGACTGCCCGTTCTTGGCGACGGTAACTCTGCGCTCTCGAACATAAGCTTCGAACGAGATCGAATTGCCATCCCTCCAAAGATGGACCGTAATGATCTCACCAGGGAACACCGGGGCAGAAAAGCGGACCCGATGACGAAGGAAGGCAGAGGGATTATAGTCGGCGTACGTCTGCAATACGGCCCTGCAGGTCACTCCATAGGTGCACATTCCGTGGAGAATGGGCTTGGAAAAGCCCGCCAGACGCGCAAATTCCGGATCGCTGTGCAAGGGATTTCGATCACCGGACAGACGATAGACCAGTGCTTGGTCGGTCCGGGTCGGGATATCGATTGATCTATCAGGTGCTCGGCGAGGTACTTGGTGGGGCTCGGGCATTCCCGCCGACGGTCCGCCAAAGCCGCCGTCGCCCCTCGCAAATATCGAAGAAATAATCGTGGCAAGCTTGTCGCCGGCGGCATCTCTAACGACGACCTCGTTCTGAACGATCGCGCCCTTCTCCTTACCCTTGTCGTAGACGCCGCGCACGCGCGCATCGGCGGTGACGCTAGCGGCGACGGGCATCGGCGCGTGAAACGTGATGTCGCGTTCGCCATCAACGACCATCACTCGGTTGAGGTCGATCGCTCCGGGGCGCGCCCCCCAAACACAAACCGAAGCGAAGGTCGGAACCACCTTGAGCGACTTGGGTGTTGCAAATGCCTCGTTGACAAATGGCAGTTCCTTTTCATTCAGAGGATCGGAGCCCATGCCGATACCCAGTGCATAAAGCATCACCTCCCGGTCGCTCCACGAGTAGGGAGCCGCCTCCGTTTTGAGGTCAAGTACTGCAGGATAATCAATAGACATCAGGCCATTCCGTTGTTGCTATTCCGCGAATTGACTTTCGCTCAGTCCGGCGGCAGCGGCGACGCTCCCAGCTAGAGACCGACCCAATCCGGCCCAGCTGCGCCTGCTCGGATACAAAAAGTTCTTGGACTAGGTGCGCGCGGTTCTCCAGGCGATGGAACGTTCAGAAACGCATCCACGCCTGGATCATCACGGCGTCGGATTTCGCAACCTGTGCGTACCTGTGCTGGAGGCTGGGCACCACCGTCTGCCGTACTCTCCGCTCGTATCTGGCGATAGAACTTTGTGACATGAAGAGCGGTGATGTTGTTGAGCTGCGTTCCACTCTCACCAAGGACCGAGTCTCCTCGATACACTTCAAAGCCTGTGATGCGCAATCCAGCAGATTCGCCTCGGTTTCATTGTTGCACCTCGTCCGGCCTGATGAGCCCCGTTTAGTTCAGTACAACGAGCTCCTCGCGTACAGTACAACATCGATAATTGATCGATACCTACCTAATGTGGTGAGAATATCGGATCAACTGCTGAGAAAGCCGCGCTGGTACTCACTCGATCGCGGCGCAGATGGCGCCGACATGCTAGCGAAGCTAAACGGCAGCACTAGAGGCGTGCAGCATCCGGAGAGGCACAAGCGGCGTCCGCGGTTTTTGGCTCATCAACCCAACGATCGCCGCTTTGTCAGACCAAGTGGGCGCCCTTCCGATCGTCATTGGACGGGCGCCCGCGCCACCCACTTTGCCTTGCACCGTCTCCCTTTTTCTAAAGCCGGACAGGAAGTCGTTACTAGGCAGCCTCGGCGGCCCGCGATCCTAGCCTTTTCATGCCAGCCTCATCGACATCGACTCGCAATATGAGATCGCGCCCCCCCGCCTTACCGATCGGATAGCGCTCAGTGGCATGATTGTCCCAGATCGCGACGTCGCCTTGCTTCCAACTCCAGCGCACCATGTTTCCCGGCGCCATGAGATAGGATTGCAGCCGCTCGAACAGTTTTTGGCTGGGATACCGCTGCAGGCCGACAAAGTTTTGCACTGAGCGGCCGAGCAATAGCAGGCGTTCGCCGGTTTCAGGGTGAACGCGAACGATTGGATGGACCGTTTCGTAGATCGTTCCGGACGATACATCTTCCAAGCGCTTCTTGTCCGCTTCCGTGTCGCCCTCCGTGACAGCGTAATCGAACGCGGCGCAGCGCACAGCCCAGAGGGTGTCGACAAGCATTCGTAGCGGCTCCGGAAGATCAAGATATGCAGCCGCGGTGCTCGACCAAGTCATGTGATCGCCATAAAGCGGGATCGCCGCACCGCGAAGGATCGAGATTTTTGGACGCGCGCCGTTAACGCTGTCGTCCATGTTCATCATATCCATATGGCCGGCGCCATCTGAGAGCGTTTCCCGGATCCTCAAGTCTTCGTTTGCGTCGACCGTTGTGGGATGTGGTATCAGCGAGCTGAGCCGGATGGCGAACCGCTGCTGCTGGGCGTCATCAAGATGTCCCTGATCACGGAAGAAGATGATTTTATGCTCGAGCAGCAGCTGCTTAATGGCTGCGATGACCTCGTCCGACAAATCATCGGATAGCCTGATGTTCTTTACCTCGGCGCCGAGCCGAAGCGCGTGCTTCACGATGTTTGCGCGGGGGATGATGTTGCCAATTGTCGTTGTGTTACTCATGACGGTGCCTCTGCCTATCGATGTCTAAACAACGCTCCGCGATTTGTGGTGGCGATACTGGCGGCGACGGCCAACCAGGCCATTTTGGTCAGAAGGTGCACCAATCTCCGGCGTGCTTCCTTAGCCGCACGATGAGCTAATCCAGGCGTCCGGATACAGCCCGTCATCATCCTATAATCTGACCCTGTCCGTATGTCGTTACGATCCGACGACGCGCCCTCGTGGGCAACGCCGCTCGATCCATTTGCAGCATGATCAACAACCTAGCTCTGACCTCGCAAATCATAGAGGCAATCCATGTCCAGTCCATGAAACGAAACGACCTTTCTTTTCGATCTCGAGTAACGTTCGCCTCGTCTCCGAACTCGTACTTGGAAAATCCCCGAATAACGATTGCGTCGTCACCTCACGCGACCGACGTGGCCTCATCCGCACGATGAAGAACCGAATTGGTCCGCGGCCTGCGCTCACGAAGTGGACAGGATTCTCTATCTTAGGACGTGCTTGACATATATCACTACTTATGCGAGTTGGCAATCATTTCATCGCGACTTCGAGTTGTTCAATGGCGCGCGTCTTTCGTCGGCTGGTCGATTGGATTGTTCTTCCGACTTTGCCGAGCAGGGGAGCCGCGCAAAATTCAAACGCTGCAACTCTCAGTACAGCTTAACAACGGACTCAATCCCTCGATTTTCGAAATCTGCACTCGTCACGGAATGCAGGTTGTTCGGGCGGTGACCTGCGTTTTTGGTTCTGTCCGGAGGCGTAGAGTTTCCTTACGGAGCGCAGCTTGTTTTAGCTTCCTGGCAGTTGACCGCACAGAATAGAGACAGAGCGCGGAGCGACTTCGCGCTCTCACATTGCAAGCCGCAAATTCTGGCAAGCTATTTTTGCCCCCTCACCATTGGCAGCACGGCACTGAGGCAGCGTCGGATCTAAGATCATAAGCCCGGATCCATCTTCCTAATGATCGCCCCGTCTTCCTCTCCTCTAACAACTGTAAGGCGCGTGAGCATGATCACACACGCACCAAAAATGCGCGATTTAAGAGAAGACGATGAAAGAATGCACCAGCAGCGCAACAACGCGCCCACGCGGCCGAGCATCGTGCAAGATTGCATCGCCGCAACAAAGCCCTTTCAAAACTGAGGTTCGTCACAAGCCGCAGTAAACTCCGTTGAGCTTACTTGCATGTGCAGACAAAGCTGCTTGTTAGCAGGTTGCGCCGCGCGAAATTGTGCTTTGAGTCTTGCTGGTCCGCTTGGCAGATCGGTCGCATTATGCCGCTTAAAATAACGGCTTCACCGGACGGGGCTGTTAGCAGCTTGGCTCTGAGAAGGACGCGGGGCAAAGCAGCATTCAATTTGGGCGCTCTCATAAAATTGAACGACGCCCGTGGGCGGATGATCGGCTCCTTAAGGAGCTCGGCGGAGTGGACGATGTCGCAGGAGGCTTGGGAATGGCCCGGTGGATGCTTTGGAGTGGGATTAGTGTCTCCGGTAAGGCGCAACCTATCTGGACCTGGACCAACCAATATGGCTCAACACTAAGCATCAACAGCTTTGACCAGAAAATACAGGCGCGATCTCCGGCACTATACAAACAATGCAAGCAGCAGCTGCGACGAAGGCGTGCCTCAAGCAGTGATCGGCTGGCTTGCTCAGACCAATACAGTGAACTCTGCCGGATGCGGCTCGACGACCGTTTGGACGGGGCAGCTCAATAGCGCGTCGGGCTTTCAGGGCCTATGGCTGCTCTCGCTCGCAGAGCCGGTTGCGCGGCGGCAATCAGGGTGAGACTCGTATTGCCGCATGTAGCGATGTTCCCGATAGACCTCTTGTTGCCTCATCTATTTTGCTCCCTAGCCAGGGGAGCGAAGGAAGCCGGTCGCACAACTGGTGGGCATTCCGAGCGCGCCGATGTCGCGCTCGGTCCTCGACCGAGCGCTTGCCAAGCCAACAGACCGGTGATCGGGCGTGGTCAAGGCCGCCAGCCGCCGAAGGCGGTGGCGCAGCGCGCCAGCCTTGAGCACGGCCGATCACCGGTCTACTTCACACCGCCGTTCCTTCATCGAGCAGCGGCCGGCTTTCCGGTGATGTGTCGATTACGTCGGTTTGTGCTGCGTGTTCCCGGGAGCTAAACACCAGTGCGCTTGCTTGCTCGCTGCGCCACGATTTGAGACGACGTTGAAGAGTTCGGAGTACTTTGCTCGGGTAGACACCCGGGCATTCCGCCTGAAGCTTGCACAGGAGTTCGCTGCCGGTCCGCCACGGCTCGGCCTCGAACCATTCGCGCAGCTGTGGCGTAGCCTTGACCAGCGGATCAGGGCGTTGTCGCTCTCGCTTTGGCTTCGCAGTTGGCTTGTCGGTCGGGCGGACCGACCCTTCTTCCACGCGATTCGCAAGTTCGACAAAAACTGTTCGATCGGCGGCATCGCAGTTGGATGGCTAGCTGCGGCGTCGGTGAGACTGGCCAACTTCTCCTGCACGGTTCGGATATCGCGCAGTAAGGCGACCGGATCCAGGCGGGCATAGATTTCATTGACACGGGCGCGGACGGCATCAGGTGTTCTTGCTTCGGCAACCAGCCGCTGATGTGGGGTCGCGGGGGCGCTGTAGGTTTTGTGGACACGCGCTACATCGCGCTCCTTACGGATCAATTTGAACGATGGCTGGAAAAAGTTCACGAACAAGCGGGCCGAACGATAAAGCTGCGCCAGCAAAGCAGCCGCTTCGAGCCCCTCAAATCGACGGTAGCCGACCATTCGGCGGACCACCGCGCCGTTCTTCTGCTCGACAAAGGCCTGATCGTTCTTGCGGTAGGGGCGACAGCGCGTGAAGACGATGTCAGCCTGTTCGCAATATTCTTTCAAGGTCTCATTCATGAACACGGAGTTGTTGTCGGTATCCAGCCCCAGGAGCGCAAACGGTAGCTGTTTACGAAGTTCGGTCAGAACCGTGCTCAACAACCTCTGTTCGCGCACCAGAAGTGGCGCGCATTCAGTCCAGCCGGTCGCGATGTCCGTGAGAACGAGCGTCTGGACGAAGCTGCCCCGCGCTGAAGGACCGCTGTGAGCAACAAGATCGGCCTCGACGAAACTGGGCGCAGGATCTCCCCAATCCGCTGAAGTACGAACAGGGATGCTGCGTCGCAGAGCACTTGCTACAGAGCGACGGCGCTGCCGGCCGCTTTGCTCACGAACGCTTCGAAGCGCCCGGTCGATCGTCGCCGCACTCATCGACAACAATTTGGCCCGAACCTCTGGCGTCAGGTCGATATGGCCGTGACGCTCCATCGATTCAATCAAGATCGTCAGCAGGGCCTTCAGACACTTGCCGCACACCCGGTCTGCGGCCTCCCAAAGCAGTATCAGCGCATGTCTCTCGGCGTCTTGGTAGATCCGCGCACGATTGCGACGCCCCGCTGTCTGGCCGTCAGGGTCGCAGCGCAGCAGCCGCATCGCATGCTTCCGATGCAGGCCAGTAATCGCGACGAACTCGTCGAGAATACGGCCCTTTTCGACGCGGCTCGATACCCTGTAGCGCCGCGCCAAAGCAGACTTCAATTCCTTGCGCGTCGCCATACTCAATCGCCTCATCGTTGCCCCTGCGCTCCCTTGCCATTGGGGAGCAATTTACGTGAGGCAACAACTCAGCATTCAGGAACATTTCTGGCGACGCAATGCGCTGGCGACAACGCACAATTACGTTCCAGTGGCGGCGTACGTGACCGAGAGCAGCGCGGGCGAGAAGCTCTCGAACACGAAGAAAAGCCCGAAGTGACATCAAACTCGACTTGGTTAGCTTCGATACTGAAGCAGACAGCGACCGATGGTTCACGCCGACGGGAACGATCCGCCCGGTGCATACGCGCGAGCCGAATGCTGATCGCTTGCCAGTTGCGCGCCTCCCAGGCTTGCTGACGTCATGCGCGACCAACGGGTCAACCGTCTTGACGCACTTGTTCGTGAGAGCTGCAGGATGGCGAGGCTGTGCGCGACAAACAGGATGAGAGCGAAATCTCACCTTGATCGCCGCCGCGCGGCAGCCTCTGCGATGCCGACGCTTTGCCGGTCTTCCCATCCTTTCCGCTCGCCCTGCTCCGGATCGGATAGCTGATCAGGTCAGCCGCAGCGCATTATATCACGTCAGCCCTTCGCGCTCGATCACAACGAGCCTTGAGGGCCCGCTCCGGAAGATCTTCGGCGAGTATCCAGCACTCTCCGCGCGATTCGATTCGAACTTACCACAGCGCTGCCTGCAGCAGTCGGAGGACCTCGCTCGGGCCGGTATGACCATTCGCGACAGATTGCTCAATGATTTTAATCCGTCGATGCGACATCGTCAGGCCTGATATTTCTCCCTTGAGCCTCCGGGGGCTTCCGTGCCACCTTATTCAGCTAGAATAGTTTACTCGAACTTGCGGAGGTCGCCGTCTCTGCGCACCAAATCACCCAGGTTCCTTGCGGGTTGCTTGGTGAGTCACCGGATGCCGCTATGATCCCGCTTCGCGAGACCCGCTGGCCAGTCTCTGAATTGTCTCCGTTTACGGCGACCCATGCCGTCTCGCGCGCTTAGCCGTTCCGGATCAGCTTCCACGACGGCGCTCCCTGAATGCTTCCAGTTCGCGGGCGCTTTGCTGATGGATTCGGATCGGCGGGCTTAATCCTGTTTGGATGGGCCGGTAGGTTCGGCGGCACCGCTACTTTCGGGTGAATACCGACGAGAAGCTTGCTGAGGCCACATCGAGGGAGCACTTGTCAACGCGTTCTGCCCAACTTGCCTGAGAACTTCGACGGACGTCTCGCCTCGAGAGGCGGCTTCTAGAATTTTGGAAGCGACGTGCGCTCGGATGCCGGTCTCGTGACGCGACAGCCCCTTGCAAACTTCATCCAGAATTCGACGGAGACAGGCGATGGTTTCGGAGTTGAGCATAGAAGGTCTTCTCCAATGGAGCGATGCAATGACTGCACTGCACGGCGACTTTCACGACATAAATATTATCAATGCCAATGTGAACAGCGATGGAAATTGCCATTCCTCTTTACTTAAGGTTGCATGATCATACAACGAAGAACGTCGCATCAAGTTTGATGTCTTTAACGAAGATTACGGACATACTCGGGCAAGTCGTTCCATAACCTGATGGTCTTGTCCGCGCCAAGCTGGGCCTCGCGCTTGAACATATCCGCTCGCGGCGCGTCATCAATGATCGGCGATTTATTCGATGTCGTGAACCCGACAAGCTCTGTCGATGACGCAGATGGCCCGCGTGCGCGATCCAGTTCACGTTCCGATGTCTGCGCAAACTGCATGCCCGGCTCGAGAGCGGGAGCACATCCTGAGTTAGCAGTACCGAAGAACATCACGGCTCTACTCCTGATCAAGGCTCTAGTCCCGGCGAGAGTTCAGCCTTGCCTGATTGAATTGATCAGCAAAGCCCAGCGCGGCCCGGCATGACTGGCAATCGTATCAAGGAGCGCCGCCGTCATCCGATCCTCGAAAGGAAGTCCGGCAACTCCCTTTCAGGACACTGAGTGACATGTCCTCAATATGCGGATGAGTTTACGTGGATAGTGTCGTTCCCAAAAAGATCGACTTGGACTGCCGTCGGGCGACGACCGCCGAGTTTCCATGGTAATGGCTTCCTTACAGCGTCTTCAAATACTCCAGAAGCGCTCGCCGTTCGGCGTCCGTTAATTCCGGCCCGATGACTCCAGGCGGCAGCTTCGTTATGTCGGTTTCCTTACCCTCAAAAGAATGCCCGCGATTGCTATTCCCAAGCAGCGATACGTTGAAGTCCGTCAGGCCGGCCGCGCAGGCGTCGTTCGCTCGCACTTTCGCAACAAGCCCGACGTCAACAGGATCGAATTTGCGGCTGCCAACGCAGAAAAAACTAGGCCGCCGGCCCTGCGGCAATAACATGTCCTTCAGCGTTGGCACGGACCCGTTGTGCAGATACGGAGCTGTTGCCCAAACACCGTCCAGCGGACGCGCACGGTACTGAGGTTCAAGAGCAAGGACATCTTCGTCCTTGCCGTTACGGCGCACCCGCGCTCCAATGTATGCTCGCGGGTTTTGGCAGTTCTTCCTCGGCCCCCACATCTGCTGCTTGGATTTTTCGGAAGAGTTGTTCGCGAGGTTCCATTGATCGATCGTCTTGGCCACGACATCCATCAGCGCGAGCACAAATAAGGGATTTGCCGCCCGATCGGCCGGAAGGCCGCACCCCCAGGCTTTGTTCAGGTCATCGATCGGATTGAGGCCGAGTGACTCGGGTAAGTGAACACGCCGCGTCGTCAGGACATTGGATTGCTGACGATCGGTGCCGATCACGTTCACCGGCAGCTGAGCGACGTTGAAATAGTGGCGTCCGCCGATCTCCACCCAATTCTTCTCGCCCTTGGCAGAGCGATCTGGGTTCTCCGGCTTCCAGAACGAATCGTCCGGCCACTTGGCGTCGAACGCGGGATCATTGACCGGCCCTCGGTGGCATTCAAAGCAGTGCGAGCGATAAAGATCGCGACCTTTCTCAACGAGTTTTTCGTCGATGGCCCAGGCCGGGTCGCCTCGGAACCTGTCCTGCGCATCCTTCCATCGTGGCGCGACAAGCCCGTTGAATTTCCTGCCACTTGCCTCCGCCGACGAAAACGGATCGGTACCGCGCAAAAGCTCCTCGAAACGCGCAATGTCCGAAAGATGGATGGATGATTCAAAAAGCGGCCGTCCAGGCGCGGGTGCCCTCATGTTGATTTTCGCGCTGACGCCGAGCGCTTCGCCAGAATTACGAACAAGCTCGTTGAGAACAGAGGCGTCATACTGCGCCCAAAGGAAGTACGGCGTGTCCCAGATCGGCGGAAAACTGACGGGAGCGTCGTTGCGCGCGAAGTTGCCCTTGAGGAGCGGATCTGGGAGTTCGCCGGTCGCCGGATCCAGGAAATTGGTATAGAAGACCTGGTTGCCGATCCGGTTCAAGGCATCAAGTCGGCCGAACCCCTCGTCGAGATTCGTCACGCCCTGCCCCGTCAAAAGGCTATCGTTTGCGGCCTTTTGCTTCTTGATCTTTTGAAGTGCGAGCTCCAGATCACGTCGAAGCTTCCCGCGGTCGATTCTTCGACCTTCAATGCTTTCCAGCCGGTCGGCGAAGCGTTCGAACCGCCAAGGCAAGATCAACGTATAGCCGATCGAAAGCCCAATGACTCGTTCAACCTCGCCGAGATTGACCATCGCTGGCCCACCATCGAAGCGAATGCTGACATTCTTGTACTCGAGATGACCGGTATGACAGGCCGCGCAGGTTAGTCCGATCTGATCTTCGTAGAGGCCTCCCGTTGCCGGGTCGACGCCACCCTTCAGGATCGCGAAACCTACAGGCAAACCATTTGCATTGTCAGGCGTGCTCGCTGTCCAAGTGGAGCTAACGCCCTTCGCATCCTCGTGGTAGCCGTACGCAGGTGAGCTAGCCTCAAAGTCCTTTGAGCTCGGACTTGGGATGAAACCAAGGCGTCGCAGATATTCGTTGTCGGTCAGGCTCGTGTAACGGATCGACAACTCAGGACGTTCCAGAGCCAGGAACCATCTATAGGGCACAGGAATAGTCGCCGTGCCTTGGGACGTGTGGTGGAACCAGTATCGCTGCCGCGAACTCCAATTCTGGGGCAGCCAGTATGCGCTATCGATCTTCGATGGCGCGGGCAGTGTCGCGGGCAGCAATTGCGCCACCAGATTTGCGCCATTCTTGATCTTGAGAGCCGCATCGCGAAGCTTCTCCGGTACGAAATACGCCATCCCTATTGACGCCGCCAGGACAAACACAATCGCGAACAACAGACTGACGACATGTGGCCACCGTCTCACCAGACCACCGACCCAAGAGCTGAACGAACGTGCCCCCATCCCAAATTCTCCTTAATCTCAAATGCGCCTGCCGCCGCGCGAGCGCGCCAGCCAGCAATGGCGCTTATTACTTGTTCAGCAATTGGCTATTGATGAAGGTGACGACGTCAGCGGTCTCGGCTGCCGCGCGTCGCGTTATGGTCGCGGCCGCTGGGCCACCATGCAAGAACGAGGGAAACCAACCGAAATTGCGAACATTCCACTCTTCTTTCGGTAGAACGGCTCGGTTCACCCCACGCACCGCGAAGCCTTGCACTTTCCTGGCGAGTGGCTGCGCAGTTTCGGTGTGACAGCTTACGCAGTCCGTATTGAAGAAATGACTCTTCTTCGTATCCGCAATGACATTGACGATCTCCAGGACGCGGCTATTGGGGACGTCGGCATCGATGAAATCGGCTGTCGAAACACCCTTACGATTGGCAAGGGGCAAGGGAGGATTCTGCAGCGCCGCGTGGCGACACGTCGTTGGATTCTGGTTATTCGTGACAGGCCGCGGGACCACGTGCGTCTGGCCAAGGATGCTGAACATCTGCGCGACATGAACGCCATCCAGCGTCGGGCCCGGCACTGGTATCAATCCGGCCTGCGGAACCCTTAGCATCGAGACGAAAACCCAGGGTTCTGGCGGTGAAATCCCCATGACAGCCATGGTGTTGAGGCGCTGCGGCGAGAGATGCTTTTCCAGCAAAGCTTTAACCGCATCACGAAACGGCTTTGCGGATGCACCGACAAGGCCCGGGTGCACGTTCATGTCACCGGCAGTCGAGACCTTGACATTGCCGAACTTTCCCGCCGCAAGTTGATCACGCAAAGATGCAACGTCACGAACGATTGCCTTGAAGGCTAGATCGTCAGGTTTAAATCGCGGGAATGGCGCACAACCATCGAGAGGTGGATCGGGCTCGAGGTTGAAACTGAAGATAAGATGACCGGCAGTGTCATGGACCTTGAACCCTTGGGGGCCATTGGTCACCGGCTGAATGATCAGGCGGATTTGCGGTTGCCGGCCAAACTGGGCGATGACATCAGCAGATAATCCCGGGGCTCCCGGATCGATCCGGATGCCCGCAACGAACCAGGCATCGATCTTTTTCACGATATCAGGCAGCTGAATGCGGCGCGCGCCCGAGTCCGGCACGCCTTCGCGTTCTGGATTTTCGGCATTTGCGATAAAACGCGCGAAATCCTCATCTGAGAAAAGCCGCTGCGGAGCTCCACCGGGGCCGGCGAGATCGGAAATCGCGATCAGATTGACGAGGTCTGCCGGAGCCTTGGGTGGAGGAAACAGGATGGACACATCATTGGCCGAAAGCGGCTTCGATGGCGTCTCGGCCCGGGCTGTTCCTGCTCCCGAGGCAACGGCGACGATCAGCCCCGCTGCGGACAGACTTGTAAACAGCCGACCAAGCTTTGACCGGCGGATTTCACCTTTTGCCATCGTCGGCAATTCCCCTGTAAGATTGAAAAATCGAAAGTCGGATGTAGACCGGTTTCAGCCACATAATCCCCGCACGCGGCGCGCGGCCGGGGATCAGGATGCTTACTCGCTGCCGTAAAATTTGCTCTGCAATGTCTTGAGTTTCGTCGGATGTAACGCCTCTTCAATGCAGCCGAGAAACATCTGGCTTCTTGCATTGACACGCTCCCTATCGGCTGGGCCATGCTCCATGTCGGTTTGCAACGCGCGCACGGCGATCCAGTCCTTCGACGGGTCCTTGAGTAGCTCAAACAGCGTTCGGTTCTGATAGGGATGAAGCCGAAAGTGAGCGAAAGCGACCTTGGCTGAGATCTTCGAATCACGCAGTGCGTCGGGAAGCGTGAGGAGATCAAGCCCCGCCAGTTCTCCGATCTCTTGCATTTGATTCTGCGCTTCCTGATATTGCTCGCGTCCCACTAGTTGGTACATTCCTCGTGGACGAAACAGCCAACCGTCGTCCGTTCCCACCTGGTTTCCGAACGGGTTGCCCTCGTAACCAAGAACAAAGTTGGCCAACTCCTTGGGATGGTTGAGCAATGCATCCATGCCGACGGGCGGTTTGTTCGTGGCCGCTAGGTCGGCGTTGTTCGTTTCTATTCGATCGCGCCATTTACGCGGCATTTGAGAGACCGCGCTGTAAGAGAAGTCTTCGCTGCTGCGTGTAAAGTCGGCGCTGTCGTAGGAGATTGCCCCCAGGATATAGGCCAGGATCCGCTGATCGGTCTCCTCGATGCGGTCCCATTCCTGCAGCAAGGCTTTGACCTGCTCTGCCTGGAAATATGCCATATAGCTCTTTCGATATGGCGGCACGGGTGCAGGAGCCGGCGAATGGTCCTTGATCGACTGCGCCAGCTGGTGCTCGTACGCAGACACTTTATCCTGGTGTTTCTGATAGCCGCGGTTCTGCAGCCACTTGCTCTCATAGCAGGCAAGTAACGGCTGAGGTTTGATCTTTGGAGCGGGCCTGTATTCCTGGTCTAACTCGTCAGCGTAAGCCGCCTGGGCAAGCTTGGCTTCTTTGAGCGTTTCAAAGGCGGATGCGACGGATCCGTTCAAGAGATGAAACAGCTTCACTTGCAGGCAATCGGCATTGCTCTGCTTCTTGCGGGATTGATCGAAGTCATCCTTCGGCACACAATCCCAGAAGCGGCCGCTGCTCAGCGAGATGATATCTTCAGTTTTCTGAGATAGCGTCCAGCCAAGGGGCAGGTTGTAAAACGAGCCTGTTATGTCGATTCGACCGAATGTTGGAAAGCGTTGCACGCTGGACGTTACATCGCTCGTTGGCCGACGATCGATATTGTTCGCGTGGTTGAGCGCAACATAGGTCCGAGAGCTTCGCGTGCTCAAGAGCGCGCGCACCGGCTCCATCAGCTCACCGAACATGAAAGAGCCGTGATCTCCGAACTGACCGCTCACCAGCGACAGCAGATAAATCCGGAATTTTGGCGCGTCAGAGGTGCCTTTGATGCTATTGAGCCGCTCAATCAAATCGAGCGCGGTCTCTATTCCGGAATTCTCGACATATCCGCCGTCCACCAGGCGCGCCTGCGAATTGGCGGTAATACAATCATTTCGCAACGAGACCGTCGCTGCCGGCGTCACCCATGGAAACCGCGCGCTCGTAAAGGCTGCAGCGCTAAGCGGAATCCGCAGCGAGTGGCTCTTGACAGTTTGATCGGCTCCGGTGCCGGCACGATCAAGCATCGAGAGAATACAGAGGTCTTTGTCTTTCGCGTGGAGCGGGTCGATATCGAAGGGAGAGATGACAACGCGTTTGCCGCTACCGGCATCTGTCGTGTTCAACAACAGCGCCGGCATATTGTTGGAAGGTGTCCAATGTGACTGAAAATCGGCCTTTAGCAGATTGGAGTGGTCGCCGGCGCCCTTTTGGTTCTTGAGCATTTTGTCTACAGCATTCTCCAGCGTGTACTCCAGAAAGCGCGCGCGATCAAAGCTTGGGATAGCGAGCGGAGAAAACAGCTGGGTGAAGTCGGTAAATAGAAAACCCGCAACCAAGGGCGAGAGAAAATCCGTCTCCAAGACGCTTGCAACGCGCTGTTCTATCTGCCCAGAGGCATCGATATCCTCAGCCCGGCCGACGCCGGCCAGAAAGTCGGCGATCTTCGGGCATGTCTTTGCGTCGGGAGCAATCGTATCAAGTGGTGCATTGTCGGCATGAAGCGCAGCTGCGAAGATTGCCGAGCCGACGCTCCCTCCGGAGACGCCGCTTATCGCAAACAGATGCTGCCGAAATGCCGGACAGAGATCCTGCATCCTGGCAAGAAAGCGCGCCGCATTGTTGGCCGCGTAGATGCCTCCACCCTGGGCGGCCACAATGAATACCGGATATTCTCCGAGCCTCTCGGCCTCGGCCAGGCGCGGTTTTTGCCGAAGCCAATCCCGAAATGCTTCGACTGCAGAAATGCGCGTCTCTTTTGATGGGCCGGTCGCTCTGGCAACGCTGCGCAGCCCGTGGTCATCGCCTCCGAACAATGAGGCAACCAGGAACAAGCCGCCAAACACAAAAGGTATAAAAGGAAAATTGAATCTGATCGTCAGCAGCGCAAAGTGGGTGGTGAGACCGGCCACGCACATCGTAAAGAAAGCGATTACGCCGAACGATCCGACGAATTGTGCAAGCCTGTCCGGAAACAAAACGAACCCGGTCGTTAACAGGGCGATGCCGCCGATCGTGAGCGCGAGAAATCTATAGCGGATGAAATAGGCGATGTTCGCCCGGTTCGCGAGTGCGGCCGAGCGGTCTTTTGATCCCATCCGCCAACCGAATACGACAAACAAGGCGAGCAGGATCAACATGACAAGCGCAAGGATGAGCAGCACGTTCCGCTCGAACGCGAGCGCTTGGTCCTGAATGCGGAAGATGCTTCCGACTTCCTCGACCTCGCCGATCTTTTCAGCCGGCCGCGAGGCGAGTTGACCTGCCGTCGCGGCGACGATCGGCAGCGCTCCGAGCACAACAGGTGCAGCTTTGATAAAGAACGCCGAGCGCCCCTTAGCGGGCCGGATATGAGGCAGGGTTGCGGCGGTAAGCTGAAAAGCGGCCGCCCAGATCGTTAGCGCAATCACGCCGACGGCGACAAACTCCTTGAGCATTACCCACCCGATGTCGTCAGCGGCTATCCGGTAGAGCTCCTGAATCTGATCTGGCAAGTACAGCAAAATTGAAATGACCACCGAAAGGACAGCAATCCACCGGAGGTTGCGCAACAATGTAAAGAGCTGATCGCGCAAAGTCATCGCGTCAAGTTCCCATACTGTATATCGGAGATAGTCCTGAGCGAGAAAATAGGCCTGGATTTTAGAAACTCGTGCCAGCCCTCGTCTAAGGCATTGCGTGATAGATAGCGGGCGGCCCGCAACAAATTGACGGGAGATCTCCTATCGGGCACCGCATTGAAAATTGAGAACATAACCTACAGTAGTGGTGCGATTTATCGAACATTCTTTTGAATCGTCAAGAGATTTTCGATGCTGAGGATCAAGACCCGTGATGTCGGCGTTTTGCACTGTGGATCCACCTACTCGCGCACTTTTTCTTCATTCATTCGCCTAGAACGCAATAAACCCGCATGGCCAGCTCGATCTCATGATCGGCCCTAATGGACCTCGGATCATCATCATTCGATATGGGCTTCAACACTTGGCATTCGCAGCGCGTCAGGCAATCTGCTACTTTATTGAGGCCTCGCGACCTCACGCCGCTTGAGCTCACCGATCCGCAACTTGCTTAATCCAGCCACTGGGACACATGACGTCGGTTCGTCCTGGTTCGTTCCGGGTCGCCACCAGCACATCCGCGGTGCTAGACGTCGGATTTGTCTCGGCCGCTGCCCGACTGAACGTTCGAGACTGTTCCTGACGTGCCGGTAGTAGACTGCGGAGTCCTCGATCCGACAGTTCCGCCTAACGAGCTCGGCTCGCGGCCGGGATGACGTGGGCTGGATCCGGCTGCACGCCTCGTACTTCCCGGGAGCAGGTCGCAATCGACGACAAATCTGAAGGAAAGCGCTGCCTTTCTCCGGCGCGAGCCCGGGTGTCAGTCACTCCAAACGACTGATACGCCGTCGGATGATATTTCGATCCGACGCAGGACTTTCGCGCTGTAGTTCAACTTCCTACCTGCAGTGCCCCCGCATCGCCGCGCTTCATGGATACGGTAGTCTACTTAGTCGTCGCGGTGTTCTTGCGCTGGAGATATTCATTCCATCAGTAGCTGCTCGGTTGGTGGCTGTGCCCCTAGTGGTGATGAAACGGGTCACGACTTGAGTCGACGCCAAGCATCTGGAGACGGAGGACAGCCGTCGAGAACTAGCCGAAATTGACGTGTCATTGGAACCGTCGAGCGTATGCGTCGTGGATGCCCCGGGGTAAGATCCTGAAGGAAGCGAAGGTCGCGAGCGAACCCGACGCCTTAATTGAGTTCTTAGAAGCGCTTGGGTTTGCAGTGAAGCGGATCGGGCTGAAGGCTGGCCGCTGCCGCAATGGCTGCATGCCGGGTGAAAAGAGCAGGATTCGTAACGGTTCGGCTCGAACGCGGCATGTGAGAGCCGCATTGTCTGCGTGACAGTGGAGACTGATCGCAAGGATTCGCGCGGGATCGCAGTTAATCCGGATGGGATGGTTCCGGCCCGTACACGCAAAGCCGATCCGATGCGCAGGAGATCCGGACCCTCCTGATCGCACGCAGCTTCTCGGGCGACTGATCGACGTGAAGTTGAGTATCCGCGGGATTTTGCGTGGCTTTGGCTGAAGGTTGGCCCGGTGACGCGGAACAATTTCGAAGCGCGGATCCGAGAGCTAGTTGCAGGTCAGGCGACATTGGAGTGCATTGCTACGGCGATGCTTTCGGCGCGATCTGCCTTGGAGGCAGACGGAAGATTACACAAGACTGTGCTGGCAATTGTGCGTGACGATGCGGTTTGTCGCCGGCTCATGACAGTGCCGGACGTTGGTCCCCTGGTAGCTGTTACCAACAAATCGGCGATTGATGATCCTCATCGCAACCTAAACTCGAAGGCAGCAGGCGCGCTGTTCGGACTCACGCCAAAGAAATACCAATCGGGAGAAAAGGACGTCACGGGCGGAATACCACCGCATTAGTCGGTCACGAAGCAGAGATTCTTGATGGCCGCGATCATGTAGTTATGAACGCTTCTTCTTGGATTCTGGCTGCCCTTTGTCTGTTCCGGATTAGTTCCGGTGGCTATCTCACCGAAGCGACACTTTGCTGTTCAGACGCATGACCCAACCGATCAAAGTTGGTAGTTAAATGGCGGTTCCGGTCGGGACAGCACGACGGCTAAATACGCCAACGCGGCGAGTTGCGCGGCGGCTAATAGAATAAGCAAGCCATCAGTGTAGTAGGGAAAGTATTGCATCACATCCCGCACCGAACCACTACCACTCACTCTCTTGCTGATCGCGAAGCAAGAACGATCCGAACAGGGCGCTTGATGGGCCTTAATCCGACTAGCCACGAAGGACTGGTCAAGCGGCGTCGGAGAATCCCAACGGTGAATTCTGCTATCTGCATACCTGCTTGCAAACAAAATGTTCGCTGCGATCAAGAACAATGCAAAAGAAACCAACGTGACCCAAGAGATCATTCGGTTGCGGTTGTTGGTCGCCTCGAAGGTGGTGTTGGGCGGTATGAAAATAGCCAGGTGCCTCGCCTTGGCAAGGCTGATATAGCGCCCCAATGCGAAGGTGAGAGCCGCTCCAACGAGAAGCGTTAAGGCCCAGCCAAAATATCCCCTCGTGATCAGCACACCTTCGTCGGGACCGTTTCGCACGAAATAGGCCCATCCCACAGCGAGCGGGATGAACGAATGGCCGACCCACGTCCAAAACCTAGCTAACGGCAACATGGCTCCTCACAGCATCCATCGGCGAGCATTGTCGCATTTCTGCTGACAGGCCTAACGACCCGCGCTTACGGAAGCAGTTTGCATCCTGCGGCAACAGGGGTAAAGTGTCGCGCTATTGCAGGGGGTGGCTATGCCGGTCCTCAACCGTGTTTTATTTGCGTTCCTCGTACTGCTATTGCCACTCGGCTGTCATTCGGCAGCAGCTCTTGAAACGCCTGAGCTATATATTTCCGACTTCGTAGCAACCCCGAATGCTTCCGGAGTGCCAGTTACTGTTGCAGGCAAGATTTATCTCAGCGTCAACATGACTTTGCGCGCGAGTCCTGTATTACGAATACATGCGCGCACAGATCTCGCTGATCTACAGCGTAAGATGCCAGCAATTGTAAGTACGATAAAGTTGCCGAATGAGAACTGTAAGAGCTTTAGCGCTAATAATCCTATCGTCACTCTAAGCAATACAACCCTATCTTTTGTTGATGGCCAAGCGGTATTTCATGCCGACGGCAATGTTGCTGTTTGGGATTGTCGCGAGAATCCAATTCCAAATTCAAAGGCCGACATGTGTATGCAAAAGATCGGGCCGTTAAAAACAAAAGTCCCTTGCCTCACCACTTGGCCTGGCGACCCCATTAAGGACAAATTAGGTAGCCAGTCATTTTCGGTCGATATTCCATTTGGACTTAAGCTAAGCGAAGGCGGCGCCGCGGCTGAACTTGTGCCTGGGGAGGCTCGCATGAACTTAGGAGGCCAGTACGTTGAAATAACCAAAGCAATACTGCGGACGTTCCAGATCGACCTCAATAGCAAATTGAACGATGCGATTCGTAGGGCTGTGGACCGAAAGGCAATTACCGCAGCTATTCCGAAAGAATATCTGGACGCAGGTCTTTCGTTCAGCAAAGCCTCATTTGTCAGAAACGACGAGGGATCACTGGGCCTAGATGTTCATGCAGATTTGAAGGTAACGAAGCAAGCCGCAAAAACGGCCGCACGGCTTCTATACGACGAGGCCAAGAAGAAGCTGGGTTTCTGATCGCCTCGCGTTCGTACCGCGATGTTGTTGCAGGCTCCTGCTACGCCGAGCACTCACCAGCTCTAGGGCCGGGTGAAAGAGACACACATCACTCGACTAGCCTGGCAAATCATTTTCGTCGGACATCGCCCGAATTCCCATTGTGCCTTAGTCTTACTGCGTCACAAACGGTGGTCTGTGGAGTGGGCGAACTTGGTTGCACAACCAGGACACCTCGACAGCGTTCGGACCAGCCCTTGTTCGAGCCGCCGTCGCATCGTCGTAATCGAATTTGGAATGTGACGTTCGGTCCGAAGCGGCAGAACCGCGGGGTCTGTAATCCGCGGAAACGCGAGCGAGCGGGATCGGCCGGGGGCGCCGAGTGCCTGAGGGGGGAATCGTCTCCCGCTCGGAGGTCAGGAATCCGTAGGCTGCAATGCACATCGTTGCGTGATGATGGAAGCCGCGCCAGCCGCGTCCCTCGAAGTGGCCAAGCCCGACCTCCTGCTTGAGTTCCTGATAGTCGCGTTCGATACGCCAGCGCAATATAGCCGTCTCAACGAGAGACCGGAATGCCACATCCTCCGGCAATGTCGAGAGCCAGTATTTGGTAGGCTGGTCCTCGCCTTTCGGCCATTCGATCAGCAACCATTCCTCCAATCGCTGGCTGGTTTGCCAATAGTCACGGTGCGCGGCACGGACCCGCACGCGCGCAAAGCGCGAGCTCAGCTTTTCGTTCGCTCCTTGCCGCCACGTGATGGTGCGCCAAGCTTTGGCCGGCAGGCCGATTGCGAGCGCTTTGACGGCGGCCGGCTGATGCTGACGGTTGCGGCGCATCAGTTTCGGTGGACGGCCGCAGCCCGACCATGGCTTCGGCGGCAAGGGACCGGTGCCGGGCGCCCATACCGTTGTGCTCGACAGAAGACCCGCCACATAGGTCAATCCCAGCGCCGTGATCTCCGCGCGCAGATCGCTGTTGTTGCCATAGCCCGCGTCCATCAGCACGACACCACGCGGAAGGCCGGTCGCGCAGGCCCACCGCAACTGCTCCAGCGCGATCTCCGGCTTGGCCGACTTCGGCAGGAATGCCCACCTTGCGCCGCCGATCGCAATCCTCAGTCCATTCCTTCGGAAGATAAAGGCGATAGGCAACAGGCAGGCTGGCGTGGTGATTGGCAATCGATAATGACACCGCCACCTGGCAATTATCCTGCTTGCCGAGCTGCCCGCAATATTGCCGTGCAACTCCAACCGAATGTCGCCCCTGCTTGGGAAATCCGGTGTCATCGATGATCCAAGCTTCGATCGGGCCCTGGCGTTCGATCGCCGGCAGGACCATCTCTCGTACCTTGCCCAGCACCTTCTCATCCGACCAGGCGCCGCTGCCGACGAAATGCAGCAGCGATTGATGTTGGGCGGCCGTCCGTTCCGGAGCCGTCATCGCCGCCATTGGCTCCACGCTCTTACGACCGCCACAGGCCATGAGGCCGACGCAATAGTCGCGCAGCGGTGCCTTCCGATCAGCATGACCGATGACGCTGGCAAGCCCTTCCAAATACGCCGCAAATCGCATCTCACTGGTCTTGGTGCCACGCCCGCTCATGTCGGCCTTCCCGGTTGATGGTCCATGCTTCGACCATCGCTGATTCCGGCCGGCCAAAGCCTGCGGTTTTGTGACTCAGTCAGACTATGGACCGGCCCAGGAACATATCGTCCTGCACTCCGGCGCTGGGCTCGCCGCCTGTGGAGATCGTTTCAGGATTCGCCACGTGGCCCTCGCGGCCGCGGGCGCGGGGATGCTGATTCATGGCCGGCCGACATTCAGTGCCCGTTGGCACAGCGGACAAACGCGCGCCCAGCGAGGCAATGCGCAAACTCGTGCGCGCCCTTGCCCGCGCCGCAGCGATAGCCGCGCAGAATCAGCAGAACCGTCAAACCAGTGCAGGCGATGATGATGAGAGCGGCGATCTACACAAGGTTTAGTGACAAGGAAAAGCAGACCGCCAAGTCGATCGAGGATCAGGGATCTTCGTCAACCTCTTCGCCGACGAGGAAGGTGAGGGCTTCAGCCTGATCTGGTCCCGTCCCAGCCGTCGCAACGGCGACTGACCCGATCCACAATGCCTCGCCCGGCTGGTCCGGGCGGGGCATTACCTTGCGCAGGAGCCGGGCCGCGATCTTGCGGCAGCGGGGCACCCCCGACCATGCGAGCTTCGCAGGACGGACGCACCGATTCCCTCAAGGAGCTTTAGTCGCAAGTAACCGAGGGCGCGTCGTCGTGCTTGAGGTGTCGCTTTCGGACATTGTAACTCACCAGCCAGATCACGCCGACCGCGATCGGCACGAAGGCTGCAGTCAGGAACGAGGGCTCTACTCGCAGTCCGACATCATGCGCGCCCTTGGCAAGATAGCTAAACAGGCTGACCACATAATATCCTATCGCCCCGACCGACAATCCTTCGACCGTGCACTGCAGCCGAAGTTGCTGTCTCGCGCGCTCGTTGATAGCCTGCAACAGGTCACGATTCTGTCGTTCGATTTCGACGTCGACCCGGGTTCGCAACAGATCGGCGGCGCGCGCGAGCTTGACCGACAGAGTCGCCTGGCGATCCTCCACAGTTGCGCAGGTTCGCATCGCCGGCGCCATGCGGCGTGCCAGAAACGACGACCAGGTTGGATAGCCCGAGACATCGTTGCCTTCAATGATGGATAGTCGCGATTGGACCAGCTCGTTATAGGCCCTGCTGGCGCCGAATCGAAACAGGCTGCCGGTCGCGCCTCTTTCGAAGGATGCGGCCAGAGCCGTCAGCTCGGCAAGCAGATGGTTGTTGAACTGCAGCCCCTCACCGCTTTGCATTTTCTCGAGCGCCTCAACAAGACGGCGGTCGATGCGATCAACAGATGGTGCAAGCTCAAGGGCCGCCGACAGGCCAAGCAGCGCTAATGGACGGTAGGTCTCGATTTCCAGGAGCCGTTGCACCAGCGCTCCGAGATCGTGCGACGTCAACCCGAGGTCGCAGACGAGGATTTTCGTGAAGCCTTTTTCGTCTACGCGGAAGTCTGAAGCGGCAACGGCTGCGCCGCTCTTTGTGGCAACCATGGCCAGGCTGTTCTTGTCAAAAATCTGTTCGGCCCGCCTGGTCGGCGAGGCGTCCCGCTCCACTTCTAGCCTGATCGCGACCAGCAACTGTCCGGTCTGACGTAACGCGCGGACCAGCGATCGGACGGTGCCATCAACTTTGTCAAAATGGTCTGCGGCAGAACAATTTGCGTTAGTCCAGATCCAGGTGAATGTTGTAAATTCCGAATGCTGCTCCCAGCGTAGCGTAGCGGGCCCGATGACAATCTGATGAAGTTTCGCTGATTGCTCAGGCGGCGTAAGATTGCGATCGAGGCAAAAATCGATAAAACGGCAGCGATCGCTTGTGGCCGCCTCGCCCTGTGCAAGAAAAGCGAAGTGGATCACGCTGAAGGGCGAAACAAGGCGCGTGAAGGGGCGCGCGTGCACTTCGCCGAGCACAGCGTCGCGTTGCGGATGTGGCGTGAAGGTTCGCAGATCCAGTTCATCGATCATGTATTGACGCCTCACTTCAGGGTGAGCAGGCAACCGTCAGCCTTGACGCGGGAGGCAATGGCGGTGCTGGGAAACGGCTGCGCGCGGCTAGGTTTCTGATCGAGTCATGTCGACGATCACTACCGAGGCCGCCTTGAACTCGGGAAAGAGGTCTTGCGGGAGGAAGGTCAGGCCAGGCAGATTGAGATGGATCCGCCTCATCCAGCTTTCGAATGACGCCATCAACGTATGGTCCGGTGTCTATGGCGAAATGCCGGCATTGTGACGCAATAGGTGTAGCGGTGCGCCAGCAAGCCGTTCCGCGACCTTGGCGGTGGCGCGCGGCACCGTTCGACGAATGCCTAGATTTACGTGGACATGGTTGTCTGTCTCCGAATCCCACCGACATCGCCCGCCACCGAAGGGGTGCCGCGTGCAAGTGAAGATACGCCGGCCCTCTTCTGAAAGCAGTTTTCCGGTGGGATAACCGATGCCGCGCGAGGCCGTGGCAAGCAGGAACATCTTCCGTTCTCCCAGCGTGGTACAGATAAACGACCTCCGGTGCGGCAAGCGCATTGTCGATTGACGGATCGAGGCCCAAACTCGACTCCCATCTTGTTGCCGGCGCCAAACTTCCTGGCGCCGAGAGCCGGTGCAGGATTTGGGCCAGTACTATAGAAGGGGCGCTCTCGCGTCTTTTTTACGCAATGTGGCTTTCGAAGACAGTCGGAGGCGGGTTTCAGACATAAGCACGCTTGTATTCTGACAGAATGCGCACGTGGCACAGGCCACAGGGAAGGGGCTGTTTTCGGCAAGGTGATCGCTCGCCCGGCCGCTGCCATTATTTGAGCGGCCACGCTCTGGTTGGATTTGTCGATGCAGCCGAAAGAAGACGGGCTAGTCTTTCTTCGCAAGCACCACGGGCTTTCCAACATCATCCTCAAAGAGCTGACTCTGAAGCTGGATCGTGAGGGGCAACGCCGCACCTTTTACGGTCTGCGGCATACTACATCTGCTTTCGCCTCATGGAAGGCGCCGACGTTTATCAGATCGCCAAGAACTGCCGGACCAGCGTGCAGATGATTGAGGATTTCTACGCCTCGCATATTGAGAGCATGGTCGATCCGGCGGTCGTCAACGTCCGGCGCCCCAGAGAAGCGCACAAAACGCAAAAAAGCTCTGCAATCGTCGGAGAATCCGCTATAGCAATTCTGCGTTGGCTTACGGGCACTTCAGCCCGCTAGAATGGCGCAACGCGGGCGTGGCGAAATTGGTAGACGCAAGGGACTTAAGCATTTGAGTGCCCCCGGGGAAACCCGAGGTGCAGAACTGCCCAAACTCGGGGAAACCGGTAACAGGCAATCCCGAGCCAAGCGCGCCGTTCGAACGAACGGCTCGAAGGTGTAGAGACTAGACGAGCAGCACCTAAAGCGCGAAGCGCAACGGTGAAGGTATAGTCCAGACCACAAACTAGCCGGACGTGCGAACGCGCCCAGGCGAGGCGACGAAAGTCGTAGTGGTACGAAAATCCCTCGGCTCGAAGAGCTGTGCCGGTTCGAGCCCGGCCGCCCGCACCATCCCACAATGTTGAGAGCCTCCGACAAGTTGTTCTTTTCGGTGACATGGGCAGCAAGCCCAAGCAGCCATTGCGGCTTGCCGGCCCGATCCAGCAACGGCTCGGCTCGGGCGCAAATCCTGCGCATCGGACGTCAGCTTTTCGACGAACAGACCAACGCGCCCATCATCGATGAGCAAATCCTGACCGGGATAAACGGCTGCGAATATTTCCGGATGAGGCTGCGGGATCGACTGCTTCCCGCCCGTCCTTTCGCTTAGTGTGAAGCAGACGGTCTCGCCGGCATCCAGCGCGAGCTTGCCTTCATCGAGCCGGCCAACGCGGATCTTCGGGCCTTGCAGATCCTCTAGCATGCCGATCGGTCGATTGAATTCCCGCTCGAGCGCGCGGATGGAGGCGAGCACGCTGGCGTGATCGTCATGGGTCCCCTGGCTGAAGTTCAGCCTGAAAGTATCAGCCCTCGACTTAGGTGACGAGGTTGCCGGGCCGACGCTTGCGACGATCTTAGCATCGCGTGAGCGGCGCATCGTGCCCCTCCAGCTTAGAAGATCATAATTGTATGAAGCCCGGCAGGGCTGTTCATAAGGTGTTTAAGTGGTGCTGGTTGACCATGCGCATCCTTGCTTTGCCGCTGGTCCGTCGACGCAGGGCGAACAGGAGAGAACACTCGGCTTACACTCCCGATGCCGCCGCGGGCTGCCCTTGTCGCGCCGACCGCACGATGCTGTCGATCGCGCGGTAGGCGAACACAATTGCCGGCCCGATCGTAATGCCTGCCCCAGGAGAGATTCCACGCATCGGAGAGGTCATATCATTGCCGCAGGCATAAAGACCTGCGATCGGCCCCCATTTCCATTCAGGACCCGTCCCTCTGCATCCCGCTTCTATATGTGTTAAAGAAGAGCTTCACCTGTGTGGCTGTGCGTCCGATCGATGCCCGAGAGAACAACACGCTGGTCTGTACGAAGGCGATGGTGCGAGCGGTCGTAAAGGATTATGCGACCGTCGAAGGATTTATCCGCGTTTATCCGACCGAACTTGATCCCCCCAGGTCTTTCTATCGTCCGCGTGGTCGACTTCGACAGCTGCCTGATATCATTCAAACGAGCCGCCGAGAAACGCACCTTCCGGGACGACCGAGGGTCCTTCTTTTACTTATATTTGCGCGGTTTCACCTTCGTATAACACTTAGCGATCGCTCGGTTTGCTCGACGAGTATGGGCCTGATCGGCAATAGCGGCACATAATCGCGACTCCACATACAACCGCAGCGTGGGCATCATTCCGTCATTCTCCCGAAGTCCGGGAATGCGAGCACAGTGACACGCTCCTCGCAACCGTTGACGCTTAGGGCGTCGAGATCAATCCACGAGCTGTTGCAACTATCCATCGGTTGCCCCAACGCACGATAGAATTGATTCGCCCGATACCCGGGACCACGTCGCCCCGTGCTGCCATTCGAATCCCATCGGGGCCTTCGAGCACCGCCGTTCCGCCGCGAACGTCAAGGACTGTCCAACCCCCAATAGTCGTTGGTCTTGTCTCAGGAACCGACAGGAGCGGCCCCGCAGGCGCGAGCGAGCCGGTCACAGACATGTCCGTCTCCACAGCAGAGGAAGCTTGATTCGAAACTTCCGCCGATTGCGCCGCACTCGACGCTTTGGCGACAGGCTTCGGAGCAAGGCTCGCGCTGACTGTGGAGGGCTGACCTAAACCAGACGGTGCTCGCGAGCCTGATGCTGATGCTACCTTTCGGGCGCTTTCGGCCTTACCGCCTGACTTTCTGTCAGGCATCGGGCGCGAAGCCGTATCTATCTGAGCAATTGGGTTGACAGCCGAGATAGTTGCAGGACCGTACAAAGCCCCAGCCCATCCCAATCCGAAGCCCCCAGCCAACGCGGCCACGAGGAGCCAAATGGTGCGATTTGGATGGCCGCTTGGCTCTAATAGCGCCAGGATCTCATCTCGATTGGAGGTCGAGAAATCTGATTGGTCGAGAGTGACGGGCCACGTCGCGACCTCGCCACTGCCTTGATCCGCGACCGTCTCAATCCTTTCCAAGGTATTGGCATGATGCAGTTGCATGCTCGGGCCCCTTGTGGTCCCCAATGATCATGCCGGGAACTAAACCAACTCTTAACAGCCGATGTCCCTCAGCACGAATAAGACAGCAGCGGATCGCGCAAGAAACCAAAAAGGCGTGATGCCTGGCGGTGGCCCGGGAGCTCAACGCCAAGACGGCCGGACTGTGTTTGCAACCATGAGCTGCTGGACCGCCCTTGCATTCGTGCGATGCGCTGCGGAGCCTCCGAGGGATCGACCCCTAAGTATGTAGGCCGCCGTCCGGTGCACCAACTTGTCGGAAGTCGCAGGGCTGATGCACACACAAGGAAGAACCCCACGAGGAATTCGCTACGGCTCCGTCACTCAACGGTGAAGGTATTCGTTTCGTGATCCGCCTGGCCAGAACCAGGATTCACAAATATGAGCACCTCATGCTCCCCGCAGAGAAGTCTCCCCAGGCCAACGAAACCTGCTTGTTGCTGACCTGGATCAAGAAAGTCCGAGGTCCAGTTGTTGGTGAAAACATCATCGAGTTCGATGCCGACTTCAGCGTTGCCGCCGGCGTCGCCGACATTCACGACGGAAAAACTGACCCGTGTGCCTGACTCATGATGGGGCACGACATGTCCAGCCTCGTTATCCTCCGGGTCAGGCATCACCCCAATGCCTCCCCCAATCAACTCAAACATCGCTGACATATCGACTCCTTGAATTGTTGGGAGCGGTCATCACGACCTGCGCAACGCAAGCCCTGCCGGGTTCAGCCCAAGAGGTGCAATGCCGAGGTCAGCCGACCGCTTCGGTTGGCGGAGCCGCGTCCACGATCGCAATAAGATCGTCGTCTGCAACGATCTCGTCGAGCGAAGCCACGGACCGCTCCAGCTGCAACATCTCGGTGGAGAAGTTGACCGGATTGCTGACGACCGAGATGCCTCTGCAGTCCGTCGCCTGAAACTCGATGCTCTTGTCGAGCAAGACCCCGTCCTGCTCGACGGAGCGCGTCATGGTGATACGGGCAATGCCGCCACTCCTGACGAACAGATTGGTCTTGATCTGATAGCTGACGACCTGTCCATGCAAATTGGAGAAGAGGTCCCGCACCTCCGGCTCGGGCTCGCCGATGTCGACCTCTTGGGTTTCGAGGAGCATGTAGCCCAACGTGCCGAGGTCGTTCGTGGCGCTGGTGAAGCCGGCGCCGTCGATCCAGACGGAGACGGCTCCGATACCGAGGCCGATTGTGGTTGACGGGATGTTGACAGCTTCACCGAAGAACAACAATTTCACAATCATTTGCAGCCTACCTTTCGTCCGACTTCAATGTCCGTTCAGGGTGGATCCATTGGTGGCAGCCGCTTGGGATTCGTGCACACCCACGCGACGGCCTGAATTCCAGGAATTGTCAGCGAGCCCGAAGCCGTATCGAACGTGCGTCCGAAAAGGCTGAACGGTCCAACCGCAACCGATGTAGTGGCGGCATCAACATCTGCTGGCGTCCAGTTGGCCGTGATACGGACGTCACGCGTCAGAATGCACGCAATCGGGATCGCATTGAGAAGCCCGTCATTGTCAGGGCCGTCGAGCCCCTCCGAGAAGTCACCCTGCCGGAAGCCCGGCACAAACCAGTTGGGAAGTGCGAGCAAACCGCTCGAATACCAGGGGCGGGACAGACTGAGGACGCAGAGGTCGAATTCAATTGAGACGCCACGTGCCGCAACCTGTTTGGGCGTTGTACCGGCCGCAATGAGCTCGGAGAAATGAGCCGGCTCTCTTGTCGGCCGGATAACTGCATGACCATCATTTGGCCCTTGGGTATGGGCGGCCCCATTCTGGGCTCCCGCCGCCGCCATGACCAGCGGAACGTGCCCAAGCCGCAACCGCCGGAAACTCGCGGCTGCCTGCGGCGTCTCGACATGCCGTATAAGATCGCCAAACTGGTTTTCGTTCACGGTGACGCCAGGATTGAGAGCGGTGAAAACGGTCCGCAGGGCTTCGCGGCTCAGGTGGACGTTGCCGGCTCCGCGGACAAATCTCGCCCCGTGGGCCACCGGAGGTTCGGGATTAACGATTTCATCGAAGCGCGAGTGAAATCTTCTGAAGTTGCTCCGGCGTAACCTTCTCGGGAAGCAGCGGCCGGATGGCCTCCGGCGCGACCAACCATTTTTCGAGCTTGGGATTGACTGGGGCCGATCCAGAGGGAGCGTTGTCGCTGCCGACGATGCGATGATGGGACCAGTTGCCGGCAACCTGGGGATTGAACCAACTGTCGGGGATCGCAGCCACCGGATGAAACGTGCTTGGTCCATCCAGCGAGCCAATCTCGTTCGCGAACGCGATCCTGGCCTGGCTCTTGATGGCCTCGAACAGCGCCGGGTCGGTGCCTGGGGCCGACTGAGACCCGAGCAGCAAAATCTGGTACATCCCGTCAAGGGTTCGATCGCCGCGCTCAAAATAGGAGTCGACGACACGCGGAACGACGTTTGCAACGCGCGACAGGATCTCGACCGCGCGTGCATGCAACTGATCAGGCACGGTAAGCGGAGATCCAATCTCGAAACCGATGGTGGAACTTGAACCATGCGGCGCGAATTGGGATTTTATGGTATCCCGAAACTCCTGCAGCGCTCCTGCAAGGGTCGACATCGTTCCGACTCCAGACCAACAGTCCTATTGCAAACCCGGATCATTCGGGGGGACTGACGGGAACGATGTCACTAAGGAAAGCCACGATCTGAGCCCCCTTGATTGTCAACGTGTTATTCTTGAACGTCGTCCCGAAGAAGCCGCTCCCGGATCGGCTCTCAAACTGCGAGCCCTGCCCGCTGGCGCTTGACTGAGCGTGGCTGGCCGTCCCTCCAAAATTGATGAAACCGAGACACACGCCTCCGGCAGCACCGAATTCGGACTGATCGGACATCGTCGACCCCTGCGCCGAACCGTAGCGCTCCTCGAGCTGGTTGCCGTCGGCTCCCCATTCTTCGGCACTGATCCTGACGTTCCGCACGACCAGGAATTGTTGCGGAATCATGGGCAACAGCTTGTGCGGGTCGTTCACCTGCCCATCTATCGTGCCGTCGCTGATGTCGCCCTTTTCCATCTCCGCCATGGTCCATTTCCGCATGTAGAACAGATCGCTGATCAGCCATGGGCGCATGATTGTACAGAGGCCATATTCCAGGTCGATGGTGAGCCCCTTGGCGGACTGGCTGAAGCTGTTCCTGAACTGTGCATTCGAACTGCTCTGCCAGCCCGCACTCGATTCCGAGCTCGAGTGGCGCCCGCCGAATGCCATGAACCCGAACGACACGGCGCCGCCGCCGCTGTTTCGCTCCGCGCGCTGATGCCAGGAGAACTGGCTTCCGGATGTCTGATTAAAGTTGGTGAAGCTCTGATAGTCGCGTTGCGTCACTTGCAGGCGCGAAAAGCCTTCAGGTTGGTCCGGGTCGCACCAATTGGTCGGCAGGATAAATGAATACGGGATCTTGCTCGGAACACCTGTCAACCCCAGGTTCCAAGCCTCGAATTCCCTTTTCGCTTTGGCGATCATGTGAGCCTGGACCGGCACACCGATGGCATTGAGCGTATCGAATGCGGCTTCGACACGATCGCCACCTTCAGCGAGAATGGCCTCCTGCGCCCGGTTCACAGCATTGATCAATGGAATGGAAGTAAAGGGAAACGCTTCAAGCTTCTCCGGATTCCGGTTTGCAGCCGCACGTGCCATATCCAGGGTCGTGCGGGCATCCTCCGCGGCGATGACGTTTCGCAGGTAGTTTGCATGGACTTCGGTCTTGCCAATCCGATTGCCCTCTTCATCGAACTTGTAGAGCACCCGCTCAGCGGCCTTGATCCGCGCCTTCAGTTCGTCCGAGAGTTCGGTAGCCGGGGGCGCCCTCATTCCCATGATGAGGCTCTCATACGCGAAGTCCAAATGCCTGCCCGTTGGATATTCGCGATAATCATCGTCCTTCACGACTTGAAGCATTGTCCTGCCCAGGAGTGCGGTCTTCCAGGCGGCTTCAAGCGATCGCAAAACCGGCAAAGTCGGCAACGGCACGTCAGGCTCCGTCCCACCGCCAGGAGCTGCGCCAGGCAGCGTGCCCGGTCGCCCGCCGGCGAACTGTTGCGCGAGCGATGATCCTCCTATCGGAGTCCAGGGTCTCGCATAATCATCTGGAGATATCGGCATTCCCAACGTGAGTTGGGAGTAAACCCTCGTATTGATTGGCTTGCCGCCGCTATTTTTGGGCGACATTTGCTTTATGCGATCAATCAATTGCTCAAAAATGCTGAGTACAGCTGCGCCAGGTTCATTGTCCATTTGAAGCGCCCTCTAAAATGAAAGATCTGAAACAAAATAGCCAGAAGTCGGGTCGCAAGCCTAACATAGTTCATCCAGAGCGCGAACTCAAGAACTTTGAAGATGACGGTGGTGAGCAGCCTCTGGTCCTGATTGCGTGGTTTGTATTGGTTTGTCTTGAAGAGTTAGGCTGGCGAGTATGAAATCAATTCAAACACAAACTGGTGATGGGGCTTCCGCCAGCATTAACGGAGCAAGCTACAATGCGTGACCGCCACGATCGCGATCGGAGCAATTGACGCAAGCCACGTCCCCCATGGGAGCGGCCCCGACGGCCGATTGAGGAAGCGCCTATGTGACGAGCGGCGGCGACACTCTTCTAGTGGTTGATACGATGGACAATGCGGTGGTGACCACGATCCCAGTGCTCCCGCTCGCCAGCGGGGTGGCATAATCGGAATGGCAGAGACAGGCCTTCGTACCAAGCGGCCAATGAATCTAGCGTATTCGCGACGGCTCAAACAAGCTGCTGACCACGATAACATCGAGCGAGCCCGATGGACTCGCGGTTAGCCCGGATGGAAATGACGTGTCTGTGGTGCACGGTTGGCAGCATCAACATCATCAATGCGCTCAAGAAAATGCTGATCGCGCAAATCCCAGTGCCGGCGTTGCGTTTGCGCCGGATGGCAACCGTCCCTATGTGGCGAGTCTTCACGGCACGGTCACGGTGCTCGATATCGACGCGAGGCGAGTCGCAGGCGCGATTGCGGTACGGGATGGCGCCGCGGCGATCGCCATGGTCTCGTTGCCGAAAAGCACGCTCGCCGGATCCGCGGGCGCCTAGCAAACTAACACGCCCCCTTCGGGTCGAGATCCGGAGTTCAGCGCGCCTCTGCCTAATGGCGGAGTATCGTTCGAGCATGGGCAAACGGACGGTCGCTGCCGCACGGCAGCGTAATCTGTCGCAACAGACGAAGCGGACACACACTGTCGTCTTGGCCTGCTATCTAGAATTGTGAAGCGCTTCATACTAACTTGGCCGGCCACGAACTTAGAATGTCGGGAAAGTCTTTTTTGTTAGGAGAAATTTATGACCCCGCGCCGCTCGCTTGGTATTCTTACTTACATCGCCTTGATTTTGGGGAGCCTCACGGGCCCTGCCTCGGCCTGGTGGGATGCCGGTCACATGCAGATTGCCTACGTGGCCTATAAGAAGCTCGATGCGCCAGTTAAAGACAAGGTCGACGTCCTGCTGCGGCTAAATCCGGACTATGAAAAATGGACATCCGGCATCACAGACCCCAAGACCGCCAAGCTCTACGCATTCGTCCATGCGGCGACCTGGGCGGACGACATCAAGACCAAGGAATACAACTATACGCGTGACAAGGTGGATAGTCCGACAGCCGGCCAGAACATCGGCTATTCGGACAAGAACCAGCACGCTTACTGGCATTATAAGGACTTGAACTGGACGCCGGACGGAACGCCGCTTCCGCCTCCGGACGCCGTCGATCTCGTCACGCAGCTGAAATTGATGATTGCAGCCCTTCCGGCAAGTTCGGGCGCGTCGGATGATGTTCGCTCGTATGACCTCGTCTGGATTTTGCATCTTGTTGGCGATGCGCATCAGCCACTCCATGGCAGCGGCCGGTACACGCGACAAATTCCGGATGGCGATGCCGGCGGCAATGCCGAACAGGTGATACCGGCAACCGGAGAGCCCGTGGCGCTTCATGCTTATTGGGACAGTCTTTTTGGAGGTTACGTGTCGCCTTACGGAGCCATATTTGACGCGGATGCCAGGGAAGGGCTTGCAAGTCTCGCCGTCAACGAGGTTGCGGCTAAGGTCGCGGACCCGCAAAAATGGATCGATGAGAGCGCTGAACTCGCCAAGCAGTATGCTTACGCCGCACCGGTAAGCCTTGGAAACAATCCGGTTCTCCTGACCCGCGACTATGAGACCAACGTCCGGAACATCGCGCGCAGCCAAGCGGCTTTGGCGGCAGCAAGGCTCGCCAACCTGATCAACAACGCATTGAAGTAGGCCACAGCTGGCATTGCGCGGCGTGCATTCTTGCCATCCGACCATGACGAGATCATAGAGCAGTTGATCTAACAGCTCAGAGAGCTGGAGCTCAACTTGGCTAGTCGCGAGTTGGCTGGCAAGCATGGGCCGAAGTAGCCTCATGTCCCGGCACTGAAACTGCGCATTCAGGATTGGCCAATTGCGCCGCAATGTCGGGCTGCAGGGTCTGGAAGTGCTTTTCCGATGACGGCCGGGTTTATAAACCAAACCCGCGGACGATCTCCCGGATGAGCCTAATCGGGGCGTCAGTATTGCGCCGCCTGAAGAGCGCTGCATCGAGCTGAGAAAAGATGCCCATTCCAAAGAGCGCGATAGCAATGCCTCGAAACATAGTTGTGGCCCGGATTGAACGATGCTGACAAAGTTCAAAACGGCCCCAGCCGCAGGATGGGGTAAGCAGCCGGGACCGGCATTCCCATTCCACGTGCCGCGATCGGCGGTAGGCGCCACGCAACGAGATTTGGCATACAGACGCTAACGATCCGCTTCATGAGACCGCCTGCCGCTTTCATTCGGCTCGATGGGAGGCGTAGCGAGATCATTCGCCGTCTGCGGCTTCGCTGAGCTGTTGTACGATTTTTTCCCAAGCCTTTGTGGCCTCCAACTCGTGTCATCGGTCTTGGCCATCCTCTTGGCGCCCACGAAGGCACGGCTTTCCGCCGCATCATCGACAACACATGGCTCAGCGTGGAAGGGGCAGGCTACAGTCGCGCGAGTTTCATAGTGCACAATGGCGCTGAGATCATCGATGTCTCCTGGCGGATCTATCGAGCCTCATGTCGTCTCACCATCGCGAAAGCGTGCACGCGATTGGCATGTGCTACGCGGGAGCAGTTAAGGCGAGGCCCGGTTTGCCTGGGCGCCCGGACCTCATAGTGCGCCCACTCCCCCCGCGGCGGAGGAGAGGGAGAGTGGCCGGCGGTCCGATGGGCAAGGCGGGGCATGCGCCACGCGGTTGTCATGATGCACGCAACTGGTCGCAATAGGGCGCGGGTATAATTTGTAATGTTCGATGCGACCCTTCAAACCTCAAGGCCGCCAGGCGATAAGAGGGGCCCTAAGCAGCCGTCGTGCGACTAAGGCCGAAGGGGACTACCACCCCTGAGAGATCGCAGCGCGCGAGAGTGCCGCGGTACTAAGCCTGCAGCTTTGAGCTTTCGAAACGAAATCAACCCGAAAGACAAAGCGAAAGCAACGCGCACCAACAACGATGTAGGACGTTTGCGGGGCCCAAGTTAATGCCACCGTCATTTATGGGTTGTATGTTCCTACCCTGGATTGCATATTTTTCCCGTTGTCGACCGCCTATTGCTTTCAACAATCCTGGTTTGGGCAGTGATGAGTAACCGAGGTCAGATTTACAATTATTCGACTATTCTGGGCGAACGGGTCGAGGGACTGGTCGCACTATTTCGAGAACTGCAGACCCTCCGGCGTCGCCTACGAGCCGCTCAGGCGAGAAGGATTGCCGGGACTAACCGTCTCCCCAAGGGCAGCCGTAGAAGGAGAGTGCTTCGGCGGAGCTAGCTATCGCAAGCTCGTAGAGCTGTTCAATGCGATGATCGAACTTGCCACTTCCGCATTTTGGGAAGCTCGCATCAGATCGCTTTACCGACACTTCATTGTCCAGTGCCTGCGCAGCACCGAAGCATTGGAGCAACAGTCTCGCAGCACTTTGGATCAGTGCACGATCCTTATTTGCGTCGTGCGCGCGATTCAGGCCTGTCCTCTGTACGAAGCAGACAGTATATGGGGGGCGAGAATTATCGTGCGGGCGGCGGCCATTGTTGCCTTGTTGCTGATCCCGCTGGAGTCCGAAGCCTTCGCTTCGCGTCACCATAGGCCCACAGGGCGCACCTCTTGCAGAGAGGTCAGATACTACGTTGCGAAATATTCGGCACCAGTGGCCGAGATGTACGCTCGTAACCATGGCGCTACCGACGCACAGATCGAGCGGGCGCGCTGTTGCTTAGCTCAAACGAGACTGCCGAAACCTAGCGACCACGCGCTTTATACTGATTGAACTGATGATCGCCACCCGCTCCGCCTCAATGGAGGAAAACTACTCGCCGTCTCCGCGAAGCTACGTCTGTTGTCCGCCCAACTCGGACCCTGATCCTCCTTTAAACTCTTAATGAAGGTCTCGGTCTAACTCTCGCAACAGTCGATGAAGGAAGTCGCTCGCGTGGTTATATTGTGCGCCGCCGTCCAGGATCTGATGAGTGAGTGGTGCCATTATGTTGCCAACAGCCTCAGGGCCAATCAGTTCGGTCCGTGATGACCACAACTCCAACAGCCCGTCGGGGATGTGTTCGCTCGATGCAAATAGTTTGAGGAGCCGGCCTTCAGCGACACCGTTATGATCATGGTGGGCCTTGGCCGCATAAAAGGCGAACAACCCACGAAAGGCCTCACGGGAAACGGAAGGCTTAGCCATCGCAATGTCCCCCACAGAATGTTTCAAATGAATTTGCGAAATCTGGAACTGAACGGAGGCTATTCCCTCGAAATCCTCACACGAAGAAGATTCTACAGCAGACCGGGAAAAACCGGCAAGCCCTTAATCCATGTTAGATGGGGCTCACTGCCCGTGGCTTTTTACGTGTCGCAAGCCGGCTTTGTTCATTTTTCATAAAGTGGCGTGTAGCTGAACAACCTGCCGCTGAGGTCGCTGAGGCTATGGGCCTGGGTGTCCAGGCAAACCGGACCCGCTCTTCAAAAGTCTCCCATAAGTCAGAGAGCCCAGCGCAAAACCCCGAGCTTGAAGTTGCCTGGCCGACATTACCGCATGGACGAGGTTGTCGCCTTCGAACGTTAGATAGCTACCCTTTGCCAGGACACAAAGGTGGACGACGCCGTCGAGCCGTAAAATTCCTCGAAGCACATATGGTAATGGAGGTCTGGAGCGGAGCTCGCCGCATCGCGAGATTGACGGTCGGTACGCCTTGGGGAAAAGGATCATGCGTCCACGCCCGATCAACGGCGTAGCGCCTGAAAAACTGAAGATGGCATTGCGCGCGAGCAGCTTGGCGCACGCGGCGTTCCTGGAGCTCCCGACACAGCTCGTATGGTCCCGTAATTCGAGAAGAACACGCCCAAGCTCATCGCCCCCGGTCATACCGCCTTGAAGCGGGACGGCCGCTTGGGCTCATTGCCAAGCGGCTCTGGAGCGTAGCCGGCTGCAGTTTGCCAGCGCGCTGATCAATTCCCCGGCCGCGGCATACAACAGAAGCCGTCCGCGGCGCACCTCCGAAATCCTTCATGCTCTCTGTGCGGATAGTTCTTCGCGTAGGAGCCTCCTCAGTCGGGGGCACCCACCTAGAATTTCATCGCCCACCTAGAATTTCATGGTCGTACGCAGACCGAAGACTACCGCATTCTTGAGCGCTTTGCCCCGCATCGGCCCCGCCGGATCAGTCGCGCCGCCGCCGGGATGGATGACATATTGGAAGTTGGGCTGGAGCGTCCAGCCGTCCCTTAGCTGGTACTGATACACGGCCGTTAACAGTCCTTCGAAGCTGCGTACCGGCCAAGCCGGACCGACAAGTGCGCGATAGTCGGCGTCGAGTGCCTGGGCGCGTTTCGAGACGTGCGCATAGCCGGCCGCGACGCCGAACTTGTCGTCCGGCCGTTTGTCGCTCAGGCCGATGAATTCGAGCCCGGCGTCGGCGTAGAGATCGATCAGGTTGCGGTCGGCGGGAGCGCCGGAGACGCGAGCGAATACGCCAATTCCCCGGTCATCGCTCTTGGGCACGCGATAGATCTGCTGCTCGAAGACTGCCCATCCGCCAACGTCGCCCGCCAACATGAGCGGAGTGCTGCTGCTGATCGGTGCCGCAAGCGAAACGCCGTTGTTGGCGAGTTGAAGATCGGAGAATGGCCCGAAGTGACGCCATCCGCCGAACTTGATCTGGCCCGCCAGATTGGGATCGCCCTTCTTGTTGTTCCAGGCGTACTGGATCTGGCCGAGCACGAGAGGTGGATCGTTGATCCGGAAGTTGACGCCATATCGGTTACGTTGTTGCGGGTCGCCCGGGCCTGGACCTGCCTGATTGCCGTCGAAGATGCCTCCGAGGACGGATAGCTGATCCGTGATGTTGAGCAGCACCCGGGTACCCACTGCCGCCAACGGCGGCGACGGGCCGCCGCTGGGCAGGTCGAGCGATGTGATCGCCGGCCACCCCATCGAGGCGTTGGTGAAGACGTCGGTGTATTTCGTGTTGAAGAACTCGCTGTCGGCGGCGAGCTGCCCGAACTTCAGAGAGACCTTTTTGTCGCCCCACTGCTTTTCGAAATAGGCTTCGTATAGGCGCGTCGACGGCAACGCTTCGATGCCGCTGACGACGAAGAGGTTATCGAGATAGTTGCGCGACAGTCCCTCGCCGTGAATCTGGAACATGTTGGCGTGGAAGGTCAGCTTGTCGATGCCGGCGAGCTTCTGCAAGTCGACATCGACCGCGAGGTTCAGCCGGCCTTCATAGATCGCTCCTTGCTTCAGTCCGCCGGAGACATTTCCGAGCGTCTCGCCGATGTAGGTCGCGGCGAACTTGATCCCGTATTTCTGGAAGGGATTCGGCAGAAGACCGATCGTCTTCTCCTCGACCGTGCTTTCGCCGGTGTCCGGATCGGCGGGCTTGTCTTCGTCCGTCTTCTTGTCCTCCTGCGCGAAAACATGCGTCCCCGCGAGTAGCCCCGCGACCAGGATGGCCGGCGCCAGGCATCTAACGGACATGTTCAATTGAACCGCATACGGAGAACTCCACGATACGATGCATTGGGGCACGGTCGGACGGCAAACTCAAGAGCGCAACATGACCTCTTCCGGAATTCGACATGCGAAGGTCGTGGGCAAGCATGCAATGGCAGAATCCAAACCGACTGGACGCGACTGACGCCTGTCTAATTCGTCCGTTGCTGAGAACCGAACTATATTAGCGATCAGCCCGGCGCAAATGCCGGGCGTTGCCCTCGTCTCCAGAGCACAGCTCGCAGGAATGAGCACGTGCGCCGGCGCCCCAGTCATACTACCGTCTGGATCACACACCAGGGGTTTTCGCTTCGCAGCTCAGTCCTCGAGCACGCTATCGTTTCCCTTAGTCCTGCGATGGTCTCACGCTGTGGGACCTGCTGCGGGCGATAGCGTGACTCGCGCTCACGAGGCGCGGGGGGCGTTCCGACGGATTGCGACTAATCCTAGCTTGGAGCTCCGTAAGATCGGCGAACACGTCGGCTTGCCGGCACATCTCGTCGGCGATCATAGGAGGATGGAGTGCCAGTGCGCCCGGATAACCGTGCGCCGCAAAGCCATGACCTCATGGCCTTTGTCACCCCACGGGAGTGTGCCGCTTATGTTCGAACAGCCGTGACAATCGGCTTCAACGACGGCTTCAATGCCATCATCGGCGGGCGAGCTCCGGCAAAAGCGACTTCCTAGAATACCTGCGCTTCGGTTGCTCGTACTGACAAGGATTTCAATGCAAAGCTTGATCCCGCAAAACCGCGAGGCCTAGCTCGTCAGCGAAACCTTGGCGGGCGACGGTTGGGCGGAGCTTACACGAAGGCGACCTGCTTCTGAACGCGCGGCGCGCTCGTCACGTCCGTGTGTCTCCCTCGCCAGCGCCGTAGTTCCAGGCTTTTGGGCAAGCTGTGTTGTTCATCGGATGCGTCGCTTCACGACCGTGTCCTTAAATGCGTAAAGAAGCCCAAAAGATCCTAAACGCCCGAGTTCGAGCTGCCTTCCGATCGCTCACGGCGCCGAAGGTGGGCTTCTCTTTTAACGGGTGCGAATTGCCTTCAAAAACTTGCCGCCTGGCCGAAAGACGATCTCCCAGAGATAGCGGTTGCCGTCGCACACGATCTGAACCGTTTGGCCGAGCAGATCGCTAACATTAATGATGTCCCTGATGTGCTGGATGTCCCCTTCCGACCTCGATCGAACCGCCCTTCTCGTCCTTTGTCGCCTTATCCCATTTCCCTATGGATTCATGGGAAATACTCTCGAAATCGGCGAGTAGGATAGCTTATAGTTGCGCGATACGCGTACAAGGGGGCTTCTCGGTGCACGACAGTTCGGTGGAAAGAGCCAGATGGCTCCGCGATTTGCTACGCTTTTTGCCTCTGCGCAGCCAATTCGTGCTCTCCGGCAATACGCGGGACCTTCAGATCCACGAGGTCGGTCCGGGCCAGTTGACCGCAGCGCCGTTATCGAGGGTTCTGCCGGACGTTTTAAAGGCAGCTGGTTATGGGCGGATTGCATGGTTCGATCTTCTGAACGGATTTCGGGACGTGGAGCCGGCCGACGGAAGCTACCTCACTCAACTGGGTCTAGCGCCGACTGCTGGCACAGCGGCGGGCGGGATCGATCTGTTGTCGATGACGCTCGAACGGCACGTCATTGCTGAAGGCCAGCCCTCCGCCCTCATCGTCGACTTTGCCTCAAGACTGATCGCGCGAAACGATGCCTTATCACCTGCCGAGCACCAGCTTTTCTCCCGGGCGCTGATCCTGTCTCATGCGGCGCGCGCGCGTCCGGCGGGCGATAAGCGGCTGCCCTTCTTCAATACGGTCGTCTGGATCGTCGACAAGGAGGGTGATCTGCCTGATTGGTTCCTAATCGGTAACCCGAAGATCAGACACGTGCCCATCGGGCGACCGGATCATCTTGCGAGGAGGAGCATGATCCGCTCCCTTGTCCGAAGTCTACCCGGCGCGCAGAACGCGGACCAATCTGACCTAGAAAAGTGTACTCAAGCATTCGTGGACGAGACTGAAGGCCTTCTGTTGCTCGACGTCAGTGCGGTCGCGCAGCTCGCCCGCAGCGAAGGCGTGCAGTTCGATCGGATCGGGGATGCCGTGCGGCGCTTCAAAGTGGGCGTGACTGAGGATCCCTGGCGCAAGATCAGTCGCGACAAGATCACTTCGGGTGAAGAATTCGTCAGACGCCGCGTCAAGGGACAGTCTCACGCAGTCACGCATATGCTCGATATCGTCAAGCGCGCGGTGACGGGGATCGGACAATCGCCGCGCGGCGGCCGGCCAAGAGGTGTCGTCTTTCTTGCTGGGCCGACCGGTGTCGGCAAGACGGAACTCGCCAAGACCATCACCAGCCTGCTTTTCGGCGATGAATCTGCGTATATCCGCTTCGACATGTCGGAGTTCAGCGCCGAGCACTCGGACCAGCGGCTGATCGGCGCACCGCCCGGCTATATCGGATATGATGTCGGCGGCGAGCTCACGAACGCGATCCGTGAAAAGCCGTTCAGCGTCGTCCTGTTCGACGAGATCGAAAAGGCCCATCCGAGGATTCTCGACAAATTCCTGCAGGTCCTCGACGACGGCGTCCTCACCTCGGGACGAGGCGATCGTGTCTATTTCTCCGAAGCCTTCATTGTCTTCACCTCAAATTTAGGCATCTACGTACCGGGGCCATCTGGTGAGAGAATTGCCAACGTCACGCCCGAAGAGACCTTCGACGGCGTGCGGAGAAAGGTCCGAAGCGAGATCGAAAAGCACTTCAAACAGGTCCTCAACCGGCCCGAGATATTGAACCGGATCGGAGAGAACGTCATCGTCTTCGATTTCATCCGGCCCGAGGTTGCAAACGAGATATTCGATCAGATGGTCGACAATCTGCTCAAGGACGTCAGCTCGCTGGGCTATGACGTGACGTTGACCGGAACTGCCCGGGAGATCCTTCGCGGCCTGTGCCTTTCTGATCTTTCAAACGGCGGCCGCGGCATCCGCAATCAGGTTGAATCTCACCTTATCAACCCGCTGTCGCGCAGTCTCTTCGATCGCGGAGCGGAAGCCGGACACAGATACAGGATTGAACAGATTCGACCTGGGCCATCGACCACGATCGATCTCGTGAGCGAGCAGTCTCCATGAGGATGGTCAATCTGTCGCGCATCCATTTCCCGGTCACAACGTTGGGGCCTGGCCGAAGGATCGGGATCTGGTTTCAAGGCTGTTCGATCCGCTGCCCAGGATGCATCTCCATGGACACCTGGGCGCACGGACGAGGAACGACGACCGTAGAGGACGTCGTCGAGGCAGTCTCGCCATGGCTTTCGACCGCCGACGGGATCGCGATTTCGGGTGGCGAGCCCTTCGATCAGCGCGAGGCGTTGTTCGATCTTCTGGCACGCCTTAAAAGTCGAACCAAGGCGGACATCCTGGTCTTTACCGGCTACCCGTGGACCGCGATCTCTGAAGCGCTAGCCACGTCGCCATCTCTCATCGACGCGGTCGTTTCCGGACCGTTCGATATTGATGAAAAGCAAACCCTCGCGCTTCGTGGCAGCGACAATCAGGAGCTGCACCTCATGACGCCCCTGGGCCGCGCTCGGTTCGCGAGTTTCGACCGGCCGATCGATGAAAGAGATCGCACCTTCGACGTTATGTTCGACGATAATGGCGACGTCTGGCTCGCAGGCATTCCTGCTCGCGGCGACTTCCGGCGCCTTCGAAATATGCTCGAAGGCGGCGGAGCGACGCTGGGAATTTCGGAAGATACACGTTTCCCCTCTGTTTAGAATTTTACTGATGATCAGACTTTGCCCGAACTGCAATACCGAACGCCCCGTCAGCGAGATCTTTTGCGAAGGCACGTTGAACGGCCAAACCTGCGGCTGGGACCTGTCGGCGGTCGATATAACGCCGGCCGGATCGGCGAGACCAAGACCAGATCCAGCTGTAATTCCTCTTCCGAGCGCCCCGACCTGCCGAAGCGGTCATCAGGGCTCTCCCGGCGACCTGATCTGTAGCTTATGCGGCGAGCCGATCATCGAAGGGGGCGAGGCGCCCTCACCGACCGAGCCCATTCCGACACCACCGCCCGCGCCAGCGCCCGGCCACGAAACGATCGTGGACGGTTGGCATCTGCAGGATCGGATCGCCTCGTCCAGCACAGTTCGCGAGCGCTTCGTCGCCACGCGCGCCTCAGACGGACAGCGAGGAATACTCACGCTTTACGCTATAGGCTCGGAACCGGACCAAGCGATCTACGATTTGCTCTTAAAGCTTCCTCGAGATCACGTCCCGGAATTCTTCGCAACCGGTCGCTGGCAAGACCGCGCCTACGAGGTCGCGGAGGAATTCAAGGACGGCACTCTGACGGATTTTGCCGTCGATCCAGCCGATCCGGCGTCTCTTGCAACGTTAGTCGGCGAGCTCGCCAAGGCCGTTCACGCTCTCACCGAAGCCGGATTGCGACACAGGGATCTGCGCCCTTCCGTGGTCTTCGTGCGGTCAAAAGAGCCACTTGACCTCGTCATCGGGGGCTTCGGCTCGGCACGGCTCTCCGAATTCGACCTCGATATCGTGTCTCCGCTTGAAACCACTCGCTATATGGCGCCCGAGGCGATCGCGGGCGGCGTCGCCCCGGCTTCCGACTGGTGGAGCATGGGGATGATCTTGTTGGAGAAGATCACCCAAGGCGCGTGCTTCGCAGGCATCAATGAGCAGGCCTTTCTGATCCACATTCTCACCAACGGCATACACCTCCCCGAAAGCCTGGATGAGCGGATCAACACGTTGCTGCGCGGCCTGTTGGCGCGTGACAGGCGTCAGCGCTGGCAGTGGAAGGAAGTTCAGGCGTGGCTACGCGGAGAAAGCGTATCAGCGCCAGCGGCCGATACAGCGGGCGACACAGAGGGCGGGAGCTCGATTTCGCTGGGCGGCAAACAATATCGATCTGCAAACATGTTCGCATTGGCAGCGGCGGAAGCTGCGAACTGGGACCAAGCCAAGGCGCTTGTCCTCAGAGGCGCCGTTGCAAGCTGGACTTCGGAGGCCGGCTTCGAAGCGGCCGTTGCGGCAGGTCTTCGGCAAATTCTGCGGACTGAGGACCTTCAGGAGGATTTGAAGCTCTCCATCTCCCTTAAAACCCTCAATCCGTCGATGCCTCTGATCGTCAGAGGCAATATCGTCACACCGGGCTGGCTGCTCGACCATCCGAGCGACGGTTACCGTCTGATCACAGGTCCTGCACCCGACCTGTTGCGGAAGATTGATCCGGACGATTGGCTCTGGCGCCTGAAGGTCCGCTCGGACACGGTTCGTAAGCGACTGGACCAACTCGAAATCGCGGTCGATGAGGATGCTCTGCGCGTTCACCTGCTGTCGACCTCTATGGCCCGCCTGGCCGCGCTCTGGGAAGAACGGCGAAAGCTTTTCCCGATACCGACCACGCCGGCGTAGCAGCGCTCACTGAGCGCCGCATTTCGGCGGAAGAAGACCTCGTCATCCTGCTCAGCGCGACCTCGAACCAGTTCCGCTCGGTCGCCGAGGTCATCGAAGAAGCAGAAAAGGAAGCGTCGACGGCCGGGCTCGGCAACTTTTCGGCAGAGGAGGCGACAACGCTCCTCGGCCGCCCACGTCGCGAGATCTACCAGGCGATTGAAGAGCGCATTCAAAACTTCGCCAGATGCGGCATCAAGGAAATCGACGAGTGGGCGGATCAGTTTCGCCTGGACAGACGAATGCCCTTAGGGCGCGCGCTCGCCCTTCTTTGTGTGCCCGCCGAGACGTGGAGAGCGCTTCCGAAGCAAGGCTATGTGTCAACGATCTTGGACTTCTTCGCCAAACGGATTTCAGGCGGCGTGTTGCGCGGACCACTGACGCGCATGCTGATCGGCAAGTCGGCCAGGATCGATCTCACAGAACTCGATACGTCCAGAGTGCCGGCAGCTGAGATTCTCGACCAACTGCTTGGTCGTACGCACCGGACCGTGAACGTCGATCCGGCGGCTTTCGCCGATGACGACGGGCTTGAGCGAAGGTTGCGCTCCTTGCACTCCCATGCATTGCTCTACAGGCGTGATACCGGCATCGATGGTTTGTTCATGGGATTTCCGTTCCTGATCATGCGCGATCATCGGCCGAACGCGAGACCGCGGATTGCGCCGGTTCTGCTGTGGCCGGTGCGCGTCAATCCGGAGGTCGGAAACCGCGGTCATGTCACTTTAGGTTATGGGCGCGAGAAAATTCAGATACCGAGATCGAGCATGTTCTCGTCAATCCCGCTCTCGAAGGAATGGTCGGCATTCCCGAGGCGAGACGTTGGCAGGAAGCGGCCAACGAGCTCCTGACCCATGCAAGCTTGTCCGTCCAGGCGGTGATGGACGCCTTCAGCCGATTGGCCAAGCCTATCGGCAACGAATTGGTTGCGCTTCCCGGAAAGGACGTCGAAGTCGGCGTGCAAGAACGGCAGCTGGTGCCAGCAGCCGTGCTGTTCCATCTGGCCTTCATGGGCCAGGCGGTGATGAAGGATCTCGAGACCCTCCGGGGCTTGCCGCCGACGGCCACGGCACTCGAGGCCGCCCTGCGCCTGAACGAACAGCAGGCGGCGCCTTCGGCGCTCCCTACGGTGAAAGAGACCGACCGGTACTTTACTGCGGATAGTGATCCCTCGCAGGAGGCGGCCGTCCTCGAAGCACGTCAGGGCCCGGGACTGGTGATCGAAGGACCTCCCGGAACCGGCAAGAGCCAGACCATCGTCAACATGGTCGCGGACGCCATCGGCACGGGAAAATCCCTCCTCGTGATCTGCCAGAAGCAAGCCGCTCTCGAGGTGGTCCGCAAGCGCTTGGATAAGGAACGCCTGACGGATCGCTTCGTCATGATCACCGATGCCCATCGCGATCGTGAGCCGATCGTCGGCGCAATGCGTTCGCAGGTCCAGGCTTTGCACAACCTGTCTCCCGGAGGGTCTCCAGCCTGGAAGCGAGAGCGCGATCGTCTCGCGGCTCGCATCGAGACGCTCGAGATGGAGCTGGACCGTCGCCAGGTAGCACTTCATTCCGTGGATGATCGAACCGGATTGTCCTATCGAACGCTGCTCGGCGAACTGCTCGAGATCGAAGATGGTAGCCCGAAACCCATTGACGCTCCTGAACTCCGCCCTTTGCTGGCAGATCTGCATCCCGCGGACGTGGCGAGGATCGAGGAGAATTGCGGCCCGCTCGCGAAATTCTGGCTTCCGTCGAAATTTGAAGACAATCCTCTGTCCGCCCTCAAGCCGTTCAATCCCGATCGAGGAACCGCGGCCGCGCTTGCCTTGCACCTGCAGGCATTTTTGCAAGCCGACGCGCGGCGGGAGCAGACCGACGCTGAGACGGCGAATTGTCTGAAAATATCGGATGCGGCGGAATTTCGGTCCTGGCTCGCCGAAGCCGATGAGCTCCGCTCGATCAGCGATTCGGTCTGCGCAAATCTCGCTCGGTTGCGGCCGCTGTTTCGGAACGTCGAGGATGGGACATCGGAAGCTGCGCGCATTCTCGAGGGCCTATCAGCGATTAAAGAAATCTTCTCATCGCTCGACGGCCCGTCCTACAAACCGAACTTTTGCTCCAAGCTCATCGCCTTCAATGAGGAAGAGCTCTGCTCTGCCGGGGAACTCGCGGGCCAAGTTCGCTTGCCGGCAAGCGCCCTACAATGGCTCAACCCGCTCCATTGGCTGCGAACGCGCCGTGTACGCCAGCTCCTTGCGTCATTGCAGCTCCCGCAAGATAACGACGCCATCAGCTCGTTGCATTATGCGGTCGAGCTCGAATTGGCCATACGCCGACCGAGGCACGAACTCGAGCAATATTTCACGATCCTGTTCGGCCGTGCCCCCAATCTGGATTTGTCGCCCGGTAAGCTCGCCGATTTCGCCGAGCGCCTCGGCTCGTTCCTCAATGGTCTGGGAGGTCATAATTCGCTCATCGATCGGTGCCCCGACCGGCTTGAGCTCGAGAGAGCGCTCTCGGCCGGAACGACCGAGGAGCTCGGCACGTTCTTTCAGCGGACTGAACTCGCGCTCAGAAGGCATGACACGCGAGAGGAGAGCCGCGCAGCCTTGGACAGGCTCAGGGTCTATTTCGACGAACTGTGGCTTGGAGCGAGACGCTCGGCGGTCGAGAATGGTCGCTCTAATGCGAGCGCCATTGACCAGATCGTGCAGGCTCTGCCGATGCTGAGCAGCTACCAGGAATATCGACTTCGCTCTTCGCGCCTGGACGACAAGGAGCGCGCCATTTTCGCAACACTCAGGTCCCGGGAGTCTGAGCTCGCAGAACTGGCTGCCGAAGGCCTCGACGCCTGCATTCGCGCCACCATAGGCCACGAGGCCCGTTTGGCATGGAAGGCCGATATGGAGGGTGCGAATCCTGACGTCTTGTTCGACGCCGACGAGCTAGATGCGAAGGTAAAATCGCTCGCAGAAGCTGACGCGCAGATCCGGCAGTACAACCGGGATCTTCTCGTCCAAGGTATCGATGCAGCAAAAGTGCGTCCGACCGGCGAGTGGGACGCCATCGCCAGGCGGCGTGGCCCGAGAGCGCTAAGATTGCGCGAATTCATCGATCGCGCCGCTCCGCTCGGTCTTTTCGCGCTCCGGCCGGTCTGGCTCATGACGCCAGACGTCGCGAGCCGCGTTCTGCAACCTCGCGCGGGACTCTTCGATACCGTCATCTTTGACGAGGCTTCGCAGATGCCAGTTGAGTATGCGCTGCCCTCTCTGTTCCGCAGCAGGCTCGTCGTCGTTAGCGGCGACGAAAAGCAGATGCCACCGACCTCCTTCTTCGCCAGCAAGGTCGAGAACGACGAAGCGGCAATATTCGACGGCGAAGAACCAGAAGAAGGAGCCAGCGAGGAGGAACGCGAAGCCTTCGCGGAGACGTGGAATCGCAGGGAGATCAAGGACTGTCCCGACCTCCTCCAACTCGCCCGCTCCGTGCTTCGGACCCGTACTCTGCAGGTGCACTATCGTTCGAAATATCGGGAGCTGATATCATTCTCGAACGCATCGTTCTACGCCAACGGCCTCAGCGTCCCCGTTCGCCATCCCGTAGAGACAATCCGCAGGCTCAAGCCGATCGAAGTCGTGCGCTCGGACGGCACTTACAAGGCCCAGACGAACCAAAAGGAAGCCAGCGATGTCGTACAATATCTATCGGAGCTTTGGGAGGATTCATCGCCACCCTCGGTCGGTGTCGTTACATTCAACCGCAAGCAGGCCGACGCCATAGAAGATGCTTTGGAAGATCGCGCCGAAAACGATGCAGCGTTCCGAGAGGCATTGATGCGCGAGCGCGAACGTATCGAGCATGGCGAGGACATGGGCTTTTTCGTCAAGAATGTGGAGAACGTGCAAGGCGATGAACGTGATATCATCGTTTTCTCCACGACATTCGGCCGCAACGAACACAGCGTTTTCCGCAAGAGCTTCGGTGCGCTAGGCCACGCCGGCGGCGAGCGCCGCCTGAATGTTGCGGTAACACGTGCGAGAGAAAAGGTGGTCATCGTCACATCCATGCCGATATCGGAGATATCGGACCTGTTGACGAGGCGTAGTGGTCCCAGGGTGCCGCGCGATTATCTGCAAGGCTACCTCGAATATGCCAGGACGGTATCCGAGGGTCTTGCAAACTCCGGAAAGACGCTCCTGGACCGGATGGTAACCGAACCACGTCCCCACCACGAAGCTGGACATCATGAGGATGACGGCTTCACCAGGTCCGTCGAAGCCTTTCTGGAAGCGAATGGCTATAAGCCCAGTCGGGCTCGCGATGGCGGCGCATTCAGCCTTGATTTTGCCGTGACTGATCCCCGGACCGGCCTCTATGCCATAGGCGTGGAATGCGATGCACCGCGACATCATTTGCTTCAAAGAGCTCGTGCTCGCGAGATCTGGCGTCCCAACGTGTTGGGAAGAGCCGTTCCTTATGTCCATAGAGTTTCGTCGTATGCTTGGACTCATGCTGGAGACGCCGAACGCCTCCGGCTCAAGAACGCTGTCGACCACGCGCTTCGTGGGGGAGGATTGCAATGAGCGGACCCAAAGCCTTCAGGATCGTTACCCGAGCCGAGATCATCGCCATCTGCCAGCGCAACCTGGCGCGGCTTGACGCCGCGATCGAAAGCTGGACCTCCGCCGGCAGACGCAACGGAACGATCGAGCAGAAGGACATCGACAAAGTCATAGTCCGGCGAGATGAGCTTCGTCGCCTGCTCGAGGCCGATCGTTTCATCGAACTCCAGAAACAGGTTGCCGCCGAGATCGCCTTCCTTCAGGCGGATTCCGGGCGCCGGGTCGAAAGAGCTGCCGAAATGGCGGCCCGTTCGAACCGCGAATTAAGGCGCTCGAAAGCGGCAGCCGAGGCGCTGCTACAGAGACTGCAAGCTCTGAAAGTCGAGATTCCCGCCAATATTCAAAGCGAGCTCAGTGGCTTGGCGGCATCTTCCGAGCGCTTGGAAGCGGCCATGGCAAAGGCGCTGTTGCTGCTTCCTTCTAAGGCGGCACCGGATAGCGCGACAGACCGGCAACGCGAGCTTGCCAGTCGCCTGGGCGCCGGCGAACGGCGCGTCACCCTGCAGGAATGGATTGCCGGGCAAGCTCAGGGGATGGAGGATCCCGCCTTGGGACGCGTCGATGCTCTTCTCGGCGAGTTGCGTGGGCTTGGCATCGATCCCTCCCCATTCTCGGACCGTGTCGCGCTCATGGAAGCAGAGGCACCGGCTCGAAGATCTCTTATCGCAGATAGCCTTCTGTTGGACCTGGCCGCGGCCGTGAAGGATGGCCGCGCTAAGGCGCGACTAGCCGACGAGCTCCGGGCACGACGCGCCGAGCTTTCCGTGATGAAGTCAGCGGAGGCTCCCTCGCTGGTGACCGAAATCGAGGAAGCCCTCGCCTCCCCATTGCCCAGCAATGGGCAAGAACTCGTCAAACGCGCCGACGTTCTCATCGAGGAAGAATTCAAGGCGATGGCCGCGGCGGAGCGCAGGCGCGCGGTGCTCGAAGGTCTTGCCAGCCTAGGATACGAAGTATCGGAGGGAATGGCGACCGCCTGGGTCCAGAACGGCCAGATTGTCATTCGTAAGGCGGCAACTCCTGGCTACGGAGTAGAGCTGTTGGGCGGATCGAGATCGGATCTCCTCCAGGTGCGCGCCGTAGGTATCGGCAGCTCGGCCGAAGCTCGCGATGCGAAACGTGACCACGACATTGAAACGATCTGGTGCGGTGAGTTCGATCGCCTGAAGGGGTTGGTCGCTAAAGCAGGCGGGAACGTTACTATGGAATTCGCAAGGCCGGTCGGGCAATTCCCTTTGAAGTTCGTCCCAGATCCGGGTGCAAGCCAAGAAGCAGAGGTTGTTGAAAGATCACATCGAGCACGACCGATCAGCCCCCCTCATTAGCCATTTGCAGGTACCCAGCCACTAACGAAGAAGGTGATCACGCGGATGCTGGCGAAGATCGGAAAGCTCGTAGCATCTCTTTTGCGCAGCCGAGAGCTTTTGCGGCGGTCGTTTGCTTCACATCGAAAGCCGGTCGCACGTCGAACTTAGCGGCCAACCCATTACAAACATCCTCTGGTCCGTAGCTCGGCTCCCAAGCTACTTTACCGGCTCGAAGGGCACATTGATAGGATCGTTGTAAATTTCTGATCCGAGAAACGTCAAGCGTTATAGCGAACAGCGCCGCTCGGGCGACTTCATAATCTAAGAAGCTCCTATAGGCCGCGTGCGGAGCTCCTCAGGAGGATACTTCCAAAAATGAGCGGCGATCACTCATAAGCAAAATAGTAGGGCACGGCGCGCCATTTTCCGAATCTGTGAGGAGGTTGCATTTTTTCCGCACTCTTCCCCGGCATAACGCCGAAATCCGGCGAACGTTGCGAGTCGCTGCGGTAGCTTGGCGAAAGTTCGGCGTACCTTGCAAATAATCTTCTCGGCCTCAGCAGGAAGAAAGTGGCCGATGGGCCGCCGGCCGGCTGTGTCACCGCATTGGGGCGACCAATATAACCGTCGGCAGTGGGATTGGTCTGCATTTTTGGCAGTTGGAGCCATCTGGCATGCGGCGACCACTCCTGTCCAGGTGAGATTGGATGATGTGCTGTGCGGCGGTCTTCCTAAACACTATGGAGTTACGCCAATTTTTCGAACCAAGACAGGGTCGTTCCAGTTGAATGAATCAATTAACACACGTAAGCTCTCTGGCTGCAAATAGTCATCGCCAATAGTTTTGAAATGCTTATAGCCGAGGTGGCGCCTTCGATAGGCGATCCCCTGCCCAATTCCCGTCGAGACCTTTTCATGACTTCACCAGAAGCCGTAGACGTCCTGATTCTAATCGCCCTGACGGAAGAAGCAGAGACGTTTCACGATTTACTGTTTCATAAGCTCAAGGAGGAGCCTCGACTGGGCATTTTTCCGTATCACTCCTTTGAATACGAAGACGCGAACGGCACCTCCCGGCGTGGCGCGTTGGTGAGCGTGGGCGAAATCGGCCTGCGAATCCGGGACGCGGCGCTTCGCTTTTCGGAGAAATTCTCACCCAAGCTGGTGTTGAACGTCGGCATTTCGGGCCGAATAAAGGACGCTCGGGTCGGTGATGTCGTCGTACCCACTCACATCAATGTTATTGATTACCGCGCAGCTGCGCAGGATGACGAAAAGAATGGGTATGAAATACTTCCCGGCGGCAAACCTGCCCCCGTGAGCATCAGTGCCGGATACGTCGTAAACTCAGTCCCATTCAAGAAGAAGAACAAGCTCCCCAGCATTGACAATTTCGCCAAACGAACGGGTTACACCCTCACCCCAAATGAGCGACGGAAGCTGAAAGATTGGGATGGCGTCAAGGACCTTGCCAAGACTTCCGACCGTGGTGAGCGGCCCTTTTGCAGTCAGCAATCTGCTGATCAAATCAGCGCGCTTCAAAGAGTACGTATTGAAGAACGCGGATCGCAACTACGTTGCCGCCGATATGGAAAGCGGGCTTATTGCGGATGGGTTGCTTACGTTGACACCGGCGCCGCCATTTTATGCAATCAGAGCTATCAGTGACCCGGCCACAACAAAGAAGCCGGAATACGATGCGATCGGCGACGGACTCATCCGCCGCTGGGCGATGTCGAATGCACTGGATACGGTCAAATTACTCATCGCTGAGCCAAGTCTCTTTGGAGACGAGCGAAAGCTGAGCGGAGTTGGTGGCGTCCCGGAAGACTACAGTCCAGAGTATCCAGGACAACGAATACTAGGCGCTCCCTCCACTTCCGATTTCGACGATCGTTTTTCGAATATGCGCGTTACCGTCTCGAAAAGAGATCATGGTGAGACCGTTCTTCCAGTTCGGTTTTCGAAGCTCTTGAGCGAAATATTGGAAAAGCCCAGAGCCGGGTCGTTCCTGGTCCAGGGGCGCGGCGGCGGCGGAAAGACGGCGCTCCTGCGAGCCCTCCAGCTTTCAGTTAACGATGCGCGCGAAGGACCCAAAACTGTGTTCCTCGACGCCCGCAAAATAATCAAGGAAGCCGCATCGGGCGATGCCGCTTCGGTACTTCGAAGACGTGTCGATCGGGATGCTCCCGGCCTGATCGACACAAAGGACAACGTCATCGTTTTTCTGGATGGGTTGATCGGAACGGACAGCGAGCGCCCGATCATCGAGGCGCTTTCTCAGCTGCTCGCCCGCAACGAGCCAACGCTGGTGCTCGCGTTCGGCCTTGATCATTATGAACTCCAAGCGGACTCAAATGATTACCCTCCGACGCCTTACCTTCACAACAGAAAGCACGACCGTACGGTCGACCTGAAAGCGATCTCAGTAAACGACGACGCTTTAGCAACAGCGGTTATTGGCGGTATCGTCCGAACGAGTGGAACGAGCACGAGCGAGTCACCTGAGGCGATCCTTGCTGCGCTTCGAGCGCTCGGGTTTCTTTATCTCAATCATTTCGTGGTATCCATATATCTACACAATGCCGGGAAGATGGCGTTCGAAGGCAAGAACAGCTCGGCCTTTGTGATCCAATCGATGCAAAACCTCTACGGCGACCTCTACGGCCGCTTCACGAGCCGGCAGTTCAACCTGCTTTGCGTAGCAGCTCTGCGGTCTTACTGCCGGATCCTGGTGAGAAGTGCCGGATCTCCAGAGCTTGCGACCGCGCATGACCGATACGAGAGCGACTTCGCGCTTTTTCCACGCATTGTCCAAACCGCACTGATCGCCAAGGCTGTCGTCTATATCCTTGGTGAATTCAACAATCCCAAGAGTAGCAGCGCGATCTTCAAGTCTACGGGTATTAACGAGGAGCTTTTTCTATCATTGGTGTTTGGCAACGACGTCAACAGCGCCGTCAAGGATCTCATGGCCGACCAACGCGTCGAGGACGCGGTGCTATCCGCCGCGCACAAGATCTCGGACACCCTCGAGCCGGCTTCACTTTCCTATGCTTTGTATCTTTTCGGACGTGCGCGCTCGGAACGGGGCAGGCTTCGGGCCGAAAAAGCTTTCGACACAGCCGCTCAAGTGTTGCTGGATCCAGGCACAATATCGCCGAGCGAACAGACCAAATTCTGGCGGCTCGCAAGGCGCTCGCTCTATATCAGCCGCTCGCTAAACGGCGACAAGAAAGCAACCGACTCATACATTGCCGCCGTCATCAGCGATCCCTCTGAAGATCGCTTGAACCGGAGCTTTCATCTCGAATACTACCGTGATCACAATGCCACAGGCGTCACAGTGGCGCTCGACCATGAAGATAGAGGAGGTAATTGGCGTCGTACTCGCCAATTACTTGGACGACGGATAGAGGCCGCGATAAGCAGCGGAACGACAGGCGAATACGATCGAATCTGCCATTCTGACGTATTTTTCGCTAGTCCGGTATCGTCATGAACTCGCAAAACTATCAACAGAACAACGGGAACAGGAGGCGGGTCTCATAAAGAGGCTCCTGGCCAGCAACGTGACGTTGGGCCCAGAGCTTTCAGCCTTTCTAATCATGGTTGAACACGCACTTTCGCGCGACCTCTACTCAAGCCTTGATGCGGTGGTTGAGCTATTTGCCACAAAAGCAATACCGCGGATCGGCTGGGTTGATCGCCAGATGACGTCCGAAAAGCAGGTCGTGGAAAGTGTCGCTTCGCATGTCTATGGTGCGATGCTTCTCGTCGACCTTCTGAGCGAACGACTGACGCCGAAACTCGATCCAAAAGAAACAACCCAGATCATCCGGATCCTTCTGTATCACGATATCGCAGAGGCCTACATCGGCGACTACCGCCCTACCGACGGCGAGACGAAGTCAAAGGAGATACCAGCGATGCATCGCATCGCCGCGCTAGCTACCTATCAGCATTTACCTGGCCTGGCCGCCTCGTTCAGTCAGTTTCAAAGGTTTGAGACAGGGGCCGATCGGTGCGCGAGCTTGGCTCGCGATTTTGACAAGCTGGACGCGGTTTTCCAGGCGCTTGTCTATGCTAACCATTTTCCAACGCTCGATAATCGACGACAATTCGTCACTGGCAATAAGGAGCGGATTTCAGATCCAACCCTTCGCGAGATCGCGGACGAGATCTGGCGCCGCATTGAAAAAATGCCATTGAAGGCCACAGCCGCCTGCTGATGAAGTTGCATGATCCGACGTACGCTAATCGCTGTGCCCTTCGAATCCAAGACAGCGAGTGGCGGCGGCCGGCCAACACCTCTCGCGGGCCTGACACCTGATCGCTCTGCCTCGGTTATTCACTCCGATTGGCTGCAGAAGCCGCGAACTCGTTGATAACGTCCGCAACGTCATCAAGCGCGCGAAGCAGGTTCTTTACCCAATGCAACTCAACGTTTAGCTTATTGAAATATTTGGGGGCTGATACATGCGTTGCGATAAAGCCTTTTCGCTCTTGGTAGCATTTTCACTTGCGGGCTGCGGAACTCAACTGCCTGACTTGACCAGCCAGCAGGTACTTCCTCGGGACCGATTGATCGGCGCAATACACTGCGAACTCGCCGACGCCATCCGGGAACAGTTTCTTCACAGGACCGATCGCCGTTTCCTGATCGACTGGCAAGCTGCTTACACAATTACACTCAAAGGCAACGAGACCGGCGCACTCGCAGCAGATGCCAACAAAATTCCGATTCCCTTCGATAGGGGGGCCTCTTCCGTCCTCATCTCAGCCGGTGCCGATGTTAAGGGCACAGCAAACCGCACCGCGGTCCTCAAATTCAGCCTGAACGTCTCGGATATCGATCTTCATGCGGCACCTTGCGCCGAGACTTATGCAACAGGAACTCATCCTTTTCTGCGCGGCAACATCGGCTTTGGTCAATGGCTCAACGAGGCGCTCGATACGAGCATCTCGGATGGCTTCATCGCAAGCCATCCTGACCGCCTCACCAGTGTCGGCCATACGTTCCAATTCGTCGTGCTTGCGACGGCCGGCGTCAATCCGACGTTCACGATCGCGCCACGGCCGATAACGATTAACCCATCTGTCGGCGTGTCGCGGGAGGAAGACAACAGTGTCGACGTCGTGTTGGCCAAGAAGTCGTCCGGGGGCAGCGGCACCACGACTGTCTCAAAGGTAAAAACGCCCGAACAGGTTAGGAAGGTCGAACAGTACAGAAGGGAAAATGAGGACGCCCGGCAGACGATTGCTCAGGCGGATGCCTATTTCGATACTGCGGACGGCCGTCGGCTTGCACAGCTTCAGGCACAGATAAAAGGCAAGGAAGCAGCGATCACTAGTCTCGGTGTTGCTTTACCGAGCGGGCTGGCGGCGCCCAATAATCTGGAGGTGCCGAACGACCTAGCCGCTCCGCTAGCGGAGAAGGCTCGACGCGAATTCTCGGAGCTGCAGGGCCTCGAGAATCAGTTTGCGACAACTGGAGGGGCCGAACTGGAAAGGAAGCAACGCGAGCGAACGACAGGCGAGAATACGATCGCCGAGAACCAAGGGAGGATCCAGGCAATCGAGTCGAACCCGAAGGGGGTACGTGTCACGCGCGCCCCAGCTCCGGCCCTTCCGCCTTCGGAGAACACCAACATTGCCACGACCCAGTTGCAACTGACGCTAGAGCGCGTCATCGGGAACAAATTCAGCGGCTTCTAGGCTGCAACCTCGGTCCCTTAGGGAAGCAGATACTCAACGCGCCGAGTTCTGAACCGCCCAGACGAAATCGGTCTTCGTTTGGCCCGCAAATAGCTGATCGGCCGGATCGATCCATCCGTTGGGATGATACGTCAACGGATATGGGACGCCCGGGACCGTCGCGCGCGCATGGCAGGACATGCAGTTAGAAGATGTGCCTTCGCTCAGGCCCGGCTCCAGGTAGGGGTTGAAGCAGACGATCGGTTTTCCGTTGCGATCGTTTGCTGGAAGAACGACCGAGTCCGCAATGCACATGGCATAGTTGCGCCAAGGACCGACTATAGTGTTGCTATCAGGCATGTCATCGACCGAACCTGGAAATTTGTTCGGCGGGTTCTTCCCATCCTGCCACCAGAATGTCTGCCAGGTCCAATTGGCGATTTCCTTTGTAGTCACGTGCATCGCGACGGCGACCTGATAATCTCCAGCTTCGAGGGCCGTGGGTCCGCTGAGACCCAAAGAGGCCGAAACTGCGGCTGCTCGAGCGGAGTCCAATTGAATCGCATAGAAGCGATCGAGCCCAACGACTTGCGCGTCGATTTGCGTGCCGTTGCAATCAATCTTTGTCTGCCCGGAACCGTTATTCGTCGGATCGACTGCGACACACTTGGTCCACGTGTTCACAGTCGGATTGTTCGGATTCGAACTGCTGCCAGGCCCATCCCAAATGGGAATGGCGGTCAGACCTTTCGCCTTTACAGGAAGGAAAACGATTTTCAGATCGACGGCCGCTGCGGGAAAGTCCAGGATCTTGCGATCGGCGATCTTTGCGCCGATCTTGTCGAAATAGGTGTTTAGCTTCAACAAATCGGCTCTTCTATTGTATCGAACGGTGCCTCCGGAATTGTCCGGCATCGGGTGTTGGGCCGCGACGAACCCGGCAGCATCCGGGCTCAGCTTCACGAAAGCGAGCAATCTGGTTCTGTCGGCATCAGTCGCTAGCTGCAGCGACAATCCTTGCGGTGCGTTGAGGAACTCGTGACGAAGCTGGCGGAGTGGTGAGAATGGTCGCAAAATCCGCTCCTCTCCGGCTGCAGCAGGAGCCGCTAAGGTTGAGAACGCCTCCTCTTCCGATAACCACGTTTCCCAGATGGGAAGCGTTTGCCCTTGATATGATTGCGTCGATCTTGCTGTGAGGCCGGCCCACAGTTTCCAGGCATGCGCACGCAACGCAGCAATATCGTTGGCGGCAACGTGCCCATCGATGACGGAGCTCGCGAGCGGAAATTCGGCCGGCGGCAAACCCAGTGGCTCGGGCCTGATGCTTTGCTGAGCGCTGAGCTCGCTTGGTAGCGTGGTATAAAGTAGGCCGGCGATCAAGGCCGGTACAAATTTGCGCATTTTTGTCGCTCCAAGTCGATGAAGGAGTTCGAAGACTTCGGTGCTGAAGTGCCGGGCAGCAGAGTTGCTCAACTCACTTGTTAAAGGGAGATGACAGCCGGTTATCGAAAACCGCGATCGAGGGGATATCCTTCAGCAGGCTCTTCACGGTGCTCGCATCGATTGTCGTGATCTTCGCCTTATCTTGGGGCGCCACGCTCGGCTTCGGTGTGACGTCCAGCTTGAAGGTGTCCTCTCCGATCGGCTTGAGATCACATTTCAGGTTTCCGCAGTTATTGTCGAGTGCCCACTCGATGTCCGCTGTTGGTCGCACCGTCTTCAATATGAACGTTCCGCTAGCCGGTGAGGACGGAGCCGTGTCCGGCGTCGGCGTGCCGTCCGTCGAACTAGAAGATCCAGCTGGACCCGTGGAGTTCGAGTTGACGGCGGCCTGATGGACAAGTTCAAGGCGCGGCAGTTTGGTTCCGGTCCGCACGTCGACAGTGATTGGCGCTCCAGCCGTCAGACGGCTTTCTAGCTGGCTGACGCTTTCGTCGGGAAACTCCTGACGTAACAATGCAAGTGCTGCGGCGACATGGGGAGCTGCCATGGACGTGCCCTTCATGGTGCATAGGCCGAACCAGGAACGCTTGAGACTATGTCGGTGCCGGGCGCCGCTATATGGACCATAGAGGCTACATTCGAATAGGAGACGTCGAGCGAGCCATCCTTCTTGGTGGCTGCGACCGATACCGCCGATGAGATGCAGGCCGGCTCTGCCACTCCGTCAAAAAAATGTTCGTTGCCCGCAGAGACGACAGTTGGAATTCCCTTGGACCTCAAGCGCTCGATGATCTCCGTCAGGGCCGAACTTTTGTCGCACGCTGCATCGAAATATCCGCTTCCCAAGCTCATGTTGACGGCGGCCACGGTGAACTCTGCCCGATGCTTGAAGACGTATTCCAATGCTCGAAGCTGATCGGAAGTGAAGCTTCGGATACACTTGCCGGCCGCCTTGCAGACACTGGGATCATCGAAGAGCGAGTAGACCTGTATCAATAGAAGCTTCGCCGCCGGCGCAACGCCGCCGAAGTTCTTTGCCGCGAAAGTCATGTTGTGGCCGGCAATAATTCCGGCCACATGCGTCCCATGATCGCATCCGGCTACGTCGGTCGGACATTGACCAGCCGATCCGCCGACTGTTCCGACATCGAACCCGCCCGGACAAAGCGATTTCACGTTGTAGACGCTGGAATGATCCGTCGAGAAGCAGGCTTCGCCTACCACGGCGCCGGCTAGTGCGGGATGATCGATTTGCGCGCCCGTGTCCAGGACGGCCACCGTCTCATTGGTCCCGCTGTAACCCAGGCCGTGCATCTTGTCGCCTCCGATGAACGGAACCGAATCCATAAGTGTGGGCGGCATGGGTATGTCGCGAGTAACGAGAACGACGTTCGGATCCTCGCGCAGACGGGGCAACGCGGCTGCCGAAATCTCCGCCGCGGCTACGGGGAGCGACCCGATCGGACGAACGTTCTGGGCGGAATCGGAGAGAGCATCCGAAACATAGCTGCTGGCACTCGCAAAAGAGGCACCACCGTTTGTCTGTTCCGGATCAGGGCGCGTCACGATCAGCACGCGCACGAGAGGTGCTGTTTTCAGTTCGGCACGAACCCCATTCTCGATTTTTTGCTGACAAATACCGGCGGTCGGCAGCAAGAGCGTAGCGAACGCCAAGAGTATTTTTCTCATGCCCGTTCCTCGCACATGAGCAATGGAATATACAACAATAGAATGATATAACCTCTGGTTGTTTGCGGATGCAAGCTCAAACTAGGAAGATTTTCGGCTTTTTAGGCGCGTTTCGCGGCGGAAAGCGGCAGCGGACGTCAAGGTCATATCCACTTCTCTGAAGTAATAGCGAAATTCAAAGCTCCGTATGTGCGATATGTAGGTTCGCCGCCAAGACCGTGAGAGAATGGCGCGTTACGCTCGCAAGACCATACCTTTTGATCGAAGCCTTCCGCGCGTCGATCCCTCCATCGGGTTCTTCATGATCCAAGAAGGCACGCTGATGTCGATATTGCCAAGCATCCTGAGGCTGCTGATGGTATTGCGCGCCCGCTTTAGCATGCGTGGACGCTCAAATTCCTCGATTGAGCGCGATTTTTGACGGATTTCACCAGGGACTTTGCGCGAAGTTCAAGGCGACTTTGAATCGGCTAAGCTGGCGCAATGCGTTTGGAAGCTATTGGCCCGGCCGGCAATTTGGTCGTAGCCGAGCCCCATATGAGGGCAGCACAGCTGACGTGGAGACTGGCGCCATCGCGCGACACTTCATGGATTGAGGTTGGTTGCAAGAATGCGTGGAGATCTAGTGAGGAGCAATCGCCTCTTTGGTCACGGGGCCGGCGGAGCTGTAACTTGCATTCGACCGGTCCCTGCTCCGCTGCCGCGCAAGCTCCACGCCGAGCACCGTCTCCGCAACAGCGACAGTCTTTGGGCAACAGTGGGATCCGCACTCATCGCCGGTGCATTGGTAAGCCACGAGCTTCGGCATCTCTGGCCGCGGCGCCCCTCCCTCGCGAACTGCGTTAGCACTCGCGCACCTTACGGAAGCACGTCTGCGTATTCCAAAACACTAATGGCAAAATACCATTTACGAATCACAACTTTTGATAGATATATTTTCTTTGTTCAATCAGGCGCATTGAAGGAGAATTATGTCAAAAACTGCTCCCTACCACACGGATTCCCTCGAATATCCACCATCTCACCGCAACGTCTACCACGACCACGACAACTGCCCGGCCGGGAAACACATCAAGCAGTGGCATCGCAAACCCGGTTCAGCTGGTAGGCCACGTTGCGATGATTGCAAGAAGCTCGGCTAGGTCGCCAAGTTCATGTAGCACGGACCTTGGATCAACGCTGTAGGTTGACTATTTTGCGCGGCGCCTGTCGCCGCGCCTTCTTATTAGCAGCTGGACAATCGCGCGTCAGCGGCACGCTTAAATCTCACACGCACTTGATGCCGAGACAAGTCATAGACCAAGGCTCCCGGCGAACCTGTGAGGCATCTCGCCCCCTCCCGGCCTAAATTGACGATCGCGTCTGCAATCTTCTGCCCTAGCTGGTAGTGCGGCCGTCCCGTCGATGCGGTCAGCACCGGCCCACTTCTGTCGACTTACAGGACGTAGCGAGGCCGCAGGGGTCATCGCCCAGGCCAGAACCGGCCGAGGTGATCAATTTCACAACGCCTTCATTTCCCTTTTCGTCGGTGGATATGACGAACCGGTATCGGCCAGTGGCACAGGCCGTGCAGTGCGTCTGCTGCCTGAGAATTTCAGTGTCCCTATTCAGGAATAAAGCGCGGGACCTGCTTTCCGGAGACGAAGATCGCGTTTCCTTGGGACACTTGGGGCGATTTGAACTTAACGGGTCAATGTAGGAGGAACTATTGAGCCACGGATTACCTCCACAACAGTCCAGGTTCCTCGTTCGAATGGGGACCACCGGCTGGATGGTTTATGATCGAGAACGCAAGGGGCCGGCGTTGTTAAAGGATCACAGCTTGGCCGAGAAGCTGCCCAAGGAACGGGCCGAGCAAATAAGGCGGGCACTAGTTGATGGTTCGATTAACCGATGACCATGATCCTTGAGGTGAGCCTTCGATTCAGGGACATGAAAGTCTAGCCTGCGTTCAGCTCCGCTCTGGGGTCTCGACGCGGAGAATATAGCCATTCGTTCATGCGCCGCCCCCGCCGGGACCTCGTGAGTTGCCGATGACCTTGAGACAATCGGCCTGGGAACGGCTGCGGCGTCGGACAACACGCAGAAGCGTGTCCTTGCTTAGTGGCAGCATCAGCCGTTTTGAGAAGCCCCCCCTGCCGCTCGACCGCCAAGCGCCAGACCGAGATGCTGGACGATAGGGTCCAGCCGCGTCGCGCCGATGACGCCAATATCCCGTCGGCGAAACGCTCAGTGAAGATCTGGCGTCCGCACACGACGGCGTCGCAGCAGAAGCGGCGGGCGATCACCACGAGTTCTACGACCCGCCCGGCCGGCGGCAGATCGGTCACGCGTCGCCGATATCGCCATAGATAGGCCGGAAACTGACCCGCACGCAAGAAACTGAAAGCCCTTGCCAACTACACCACCTAGGCTCGCCAGCGCGCTACTGCCGGGTCTGATCTTACGCGCGTGATGTTCCTACATCGCGGGAGCAACTTAAGCGATCGCGCAAGCTCCTCACGCCCCCTGTTCCGGCGACGTCGCCCAAACCGCTAGTTGTGGCCATCGACACGACGCCAGCTTTTCTCGGCGGCCTCGGCGAGCAGGAAGATGTTCGACAGACATCCCTTGGCGCGCACGGTGCGGTGGCGCAGCTCACAAAGCGGGCGCCGGTCGACAGGACCGCCTTACTCTTCGGCGGACTTGAATGCACGGTGGCCTCACCTCCCGGGTTCAAGCAACGGCTGCTCAGCGACCCTACCGCGGGTATCACCCCCTCAAGGCTCCGAGCAGGACAATTCATGCAAGACACCCGTCAAGATCCGTGTCCGCCGCACCCGTCTTAAAAGGCTTCGGAATGCCGACTGTTACGTTGAACCATAGATGGTTGCCGCGCGCGCCATTGCGGCCTCCGAGGGTTGCCTTCCCTGCGTTGTGGCAGGCTAAGATTGTTATCGGCGCACAAATGTTGTCCAAATCGGACGGAGGCATTCACGTGTCGCAGAATGTACCCTAATAGATGCAGAACGGTACGCTTCGAACAATAGCCCTACGATTGGTGACTGACTTCACCTGATCTGAGGTCATTGAATTAGCGCGGAGTCGTCCTGCCTGGAAAAACAGCTATCGACGCATATTAGCGCGACTAGGGTATTTTTTGCGTTTTCCACCTGCGCGCCGGAGTTTCCGCCGAAGCACGAGCGGGCTCCGCCTACTCGCATAATCGATCACGATGATCCTGCCAAAACAGCGCGTCGGCCCCTCGCTGTTGGCGCGGTATGCACCGAGTGTCCGTTTTCGAACGGGGCGAGTCCCGGAAACGTTCGATATTTGAGGTCGGCAGCAGCGCCTTTAAAGGCCTCAGAGCGCGGCACCTCGATCACGCCTCACCTGCGTAAGCGACATTCAGAGCATGAGGCACGATAATTGTCAGATCCTGCTCAAATATCTTGGGAAGTTCTGCTGCACAGTCGAGGCATTGTACAGCGTCAAGACCGCCCTGCTGCCGGTGCTTGTTCAAGCATTGCCTTGAGCTCGATCCCGATATAAGAACGCGGCCAAGTTGCGGCGTCACGTTTGCGGCCACCATGATCCGTCACATCGTCTTCTTCACAGTCAGGGATAAGGCCGGTATCGACCAAATCGTCGAAGGTCTATCGGTTCTCACCTCAATCCCATATGCACGCCGGCTCGAGATTGCGCGCAACCGCAAGAGCGATCAGCTCGGCAATGACATCGACGTCGTGGTGTACGGGGAGTTTGATAGCGAGACGGATCTCGCTGCGTACAAAACGCACAATTTGTATCGAGAAGCGATCAGATGCGTACGGCCACTCCGGGAGTTGCGCTTTGCCGCTGACTATGAGCTGTCAACAGACGTGCATTTCGCTGGAACGGCAGGGCTAACGCAAGTCGCTCGGCGCAGCGGACCAGCTGGCCGTGAGTAGCTTGATCAGCCGCAAGATCTCGTACGCTCGGGCGGAAACAACCCTCCTTCGGAAGGGCATCACGCGGCGCGGGCCTCACAATCTGCCGGATCGGTAACAGATAGCTTATGCACGTCCGCGAGTTGCAGTGGATTGAGCCTGTCAAGGCGCTGCGATGCTTTGCGCAGCGGCCGCAGCTTACCTTTCTTGATAGCGCGGCAGGGCATGAGCTGCTTGGGCGTTACTCATATCTGGCCTGCGAGCCGTTCAGCACATATTTGGTCGCCGATGGACAGGCAAGTTGGAATAGAGAGGCCCTTGCTGGCGATCCATGGGAGGTCCTTCGCGGCCTTCTTGCGAGATACAAAGAAGCGCACCGCCCCGATCTCCCCCCATTCCAGGGCGGCGCAGCCGGCTTCCTTGGTTACGATCTGAACCGAACACTGGAGCGGCTGCCGCCGCCGTCAGTTCTCGGCCTCCGGTTGCCTCAATCTATCCTGCATTTTTACGATGTGGTGGTCAGCTTCGATCACAAGGACCACAGGTGCTGGATCGTCTCGACCGGATGGCCCGAGCAGGACCCCACCCGACGAGCCGATCGCGCGCTTCGTCGCGCCGACGAGTTTGCAGCACTGCTTGCCAGGCCAAAGTCGCCGCGGATCATAATTCCCAGCACGGCGCGCGCTTGGCATTCGAACTATAACCGTGAACGCTTCATCGCAGCGGTCCAGCGCGTCGTCGGTTTGATCCTGGCTGGAGATATATTCCAGGCGAACATCGCGCAACGCTTCAGTGCCAGGGTTTCGCCCCTGTTCGATCCGCTCACTTTTTATTGCCAGCTCCGGTCATTGAACCCGGCACCGTTCGCAGCTCTCTTGCGCTACGATAAGCTGACGATCGCATCGAGCTCTCCTGAGCGATTTCTGAAACTCGACGGCCGGCAGGTCGAAACGCGCCCGATCAAGGGCACGATCGCGCGTTCCGCCGATTCCGCGGAAGATGGGCGCCGTGCCGAACTCCTTCTTGCGTCCGAGAAGGATCGCGCCGAGAACATTATGATCGTCGACCTGCTGCGCAACGATCTGTCACGCGTTTGTACCGACAATTCGGTCGAGGTTACCGCACTGTGCAACTTGGAATCCTATGCGTCAGTGCACCATCTCGTCTCGATCGTCAGGGGCGCACTTGCTGCGGACAAAGACGCCGTCGGTCTGCTTCGCGCCTGCTTTCCGGGCGGCTCCGTTACCGGCGTTCCGAAGGTGCGAGCAATGGAGATCATTGCGGACATCGAGGGAGTGGCGCGAGAGGTCTATTGCGGAGCGATCGGTTTCATTGGATTCAATGGACAGATGGACACGAACATTGCGATTCGTACCGTGATGATCGACGACGACCTAGCCGTCTTTCATGCAGGGGGTGGAATAACGGCGATGTCGGATCCTGAAGCCGAGTACGAGGAGACGCTTGCCAAGGCACAGCGACTCTTCGACACCTTTGGTGCCGATCCATCTGGTGTGCTTTGATCTTCATCGTCGACAATTACGATTCCTTCGTGTTCAATATTGCGCGCTATTTCCGCGAGCTTGGAGAAGAGACGCAAGTCGTCCGGAATGACGCGATCAGCTTCACCGATCTCGTCGCGCTGCAGGCGCGTGCAATTGTGATCTCTCCCGGGCCGTGCACGCCAATGGAGGCCGGCATATCCACTGCCGTTGTCCGCGAACTGTCGGGTCGCGTTCCAATTCTTGGCATCTGTCTTGGGCACCAGTGTATTGGGAGCGTTTTCGGCGGTCGCGTGGCGCGCGCGCGTTGTCCCATGCACGGCCGCGCCTCACACATTACTCATGACGGCCGAGGGTTGTTCAAGGAACTCCCGTCTCCACTTCCTGTTGGACGCTATCATTCTCTGGCGGTCGAACTCGAGGAGTCAGACGCGCAGCATCTCGTGGTGACAGCCCGTTCAATTGAAGGTGAGATCATGGCTTTGGCACATAGGCATCACCCAACCTATGGCGTGCAATTCCACCCCGAGTCAGTACTTACTCAACAGGGGCACGTGCTGCTTATGAATTTCTTGCGATTGGCGGACAGTTTCGAGGCGTGAGATCGGAGACTTCGTCGAATGGGCGAGCTGCGTATTTTCGTGAATCGCTCCGCAGAGGTCGGTCAAGATGGATCGGAAATAGCTCAGTTGGCACGTTACATACGCAACTTTCTCTTTTGGCGCAGCCTCCATTGAATTACTTGGAGCCGCGTCGGCCTCTTCGCATCACCTCCACCTAACGGGCGTTTCCTGCCTCACTTGGCCACTGGTGCCTATGGGATCGCCGGTTCTCTTCGTGTGATTAGCGCGATCGACGCGGTCAGGCTTTATCTGCCAAAGCTTCGCGTATCGATCTGGCTCGCCAGGCCTATAGGATTCGCCGCCTCATCACACGCGCGGTCCGGTGATACCAAGATGAGACGTACGCATACGACGAAGACCGCCTGATTGACGCATGCGCGCGGGGGCCGGGTAGCGCTATGATAGCGCTGCGTGAAGGTTAGGCAGCTTGCTGATCGGTGGGTTCGTCGGCTTGGCGCGGGAGCTTCCATTCCCAGGGCAGCAGTTCGTGCAGACGCGAAGCGGGAAGATCGGCGATCCGGGCGAGGACGTCGGCGAGCCAGGCTTTGGGATCGACATCGTTAAGACGACAGGTGGTGATCATCGTCAGCATGATGGCGGCGCGTTCGGCGCCGCGCAGGCTGCCGGCGAAGGTCCAATTGCGCCTTCCCAAGGCGATGCCGCGCAACGCTCTTTCGGCGGCGTTGTTGCTGAGGCAGATCCTGCCATCGTCGAGGAAGCGGGCAAAGTCGGCCCAGCGCCTGAGCATGTAATTCATGGGCTTCAGGACCTCGGAGGAGCGCGAGAGGGTTTCTCGCTCGCGCAGCAGCCAGGCGTACATGTCGTCGAGCAGCGGCTTGCTTCTCTCCTGGCGCACGGCACGCCGCTCGTCGGCGCTGCGGCCGTTGATGGCGCGCTCGATCTCGAACAACGCATCGAGGCGTCTGACCGCCTCCAGCGCGATCGGGGAGACCGGTTTACCCTTACTGCCTTCCCTGGCGTTCTTCTCGATATCGGCCAACTCGAAGAAGCCCCGCCGCGCATGCGCGAAGCAGAATGCCGGCGTGATCGGCATCGCTTTCCTTTGCGGGTCGAACAACGGCTCGAAGCCGCTATAGCAATCGGCTTGCAGGATGCCGGCGAAGGCGGCCAGATGCTTCTGGGGATGCTCGCCCCGTCGATCGCTCGAGGCGTAATAGACCGCAGCCGGCGGCGCCGGCCCACCATAGGGCCGGTCATCCCGCACATAGGTCCAGATCCGGCCGGTCGTGCACTTGCCCTTCGCCAGGACGCGGATGGTGGTGTCGTCGCCATGAAGGCGCTCGGCTGCGAGTACATGACGCTCGATCAGCTGGAAGAGCGGCATGACGGCGAAGGTTCCGTGGCCGACCTGGTCAGCGAGCGTCGACAATGGCAGGTCGATCCTCTCGCACTTGAAGCGCGCGCTCTGGCGGTTGAGCGGGATATGCATGCCGAACTTGTCGAACAGGATCGTCGCCAGCAATTGCGGACCGATGAAGCCGCGCGGCGTGGTATGGAACGGTGCCGGCGGCTGGCTGATCTTCTCGCAATCGCGGCAAGTGAACTTTTCGCGCACGGTCTCGATGACCTTGAACCGGCGCGGGATCTCCTCCAGCGTCTCGGTCACATCCTCGCCCAGCTTCGCAAGGCGCGCCCCACCGCAACAGGCGCAGGTCTTTGGCGCCTCAATGACGACGCGCTCGCGTTCGATGTCGTCCGGCCAGGGCTTGCGTACCGGCCGCTTGCGCGTGAAGGCGCGCACGCTCTGGGTTTTCGCCGCGGCGGCGCGCGCGGCAAGCTCATCCTCGCTCGCCGTGGTGGCGAGTTCTTCGAGTTCCAATTCCAATTGTTCGATCAGCCGCGCCGTGCGCTCGGAGCGCTGCCCGTACAGTTCGCGCTTGAGTTTCTCGATCCGCAACTCGAGATGCGCGATCAGCGCCGCGTTATCCGACAGCTCCGCCCGTGCACTGGCAGCCACCGCCTCGGCTCGCAGCCGCGCCTCACGCTCGGCCTGCAGCGCCGCCAGGGCACTGACAAGGTCCGATGGAAGGTCGTCCGGCTTCGATATCATGAAGCCATTGAATCAGATCAAGCAGAAGATTCAAACCCAAAACGGCTATCCGACCCGCGTCGGACGCTGGGTTTCTTGGGGGTTGCGCCAATCGATTCCGGACAACAGGTAGCTCATCTGCGCCAGCGAGATCGTCACTGCTTCGCCCGCAACCGAAGGCCAGATGAACCGCCCTCTCTCGAGTCTTTTGGTGAACAGGCATGCTCCCTGGCCATCGTGCCAGATCACCTTCAGAAGATCGCTTCGGCGACCGCGGAAGACAAACAGATGACCGCTGAGCGGGTCCTTGCGCAGCACCTCCTGCACCTGGAGTGCCAGCGACGGAAAGCCTCGGCGCATGTCCGTGTAGCCTGTCGCAAGCCACACTCGTGCGCCCGTCGGAACCGGGATCATCGGCGTACCAAAGCATCGAGAACTCGACGCAGCGCGTCTCCATCAACGTCGCCATCGACCCGGATGCGGTGCCCGCTACCAAGATCAATCTCAATGATGCCCAGGCTCTTCCGTCGACGCGCCGCCGTCGTCGTCAATGACGCTTCGGCCACCTCCCGCGGCGGCACAGACGGCCCAATCTCGACCGGCACGAACGGCGCTATACTCGCTTCACCGTGCTTGCAAAGCTCTTTGCGCCACCTGAACAGCTGGCTTACATGAAGGCCAGCCATGCGAGCCACCTCGGAAACACTGGCTCCGGGCTCGAGCGATGCTGCAACAAGCCGTTCCTTCTCATCCTGCGACCACCGGCGCCGCCGCTCGACCGATGTGATCACCTCCGCCCTCGAAATCGTCATAGTGCTTCTCCTAGGATTACCCCTAGGACCTGCAGCGTTCGCGTCCGTCAAACAAGACGGCCCTCAACGGAGGAATACGATGAGACGTCAACACCGCGGCTGTAACATCATCGGTCGCGGTCAGTCGGAATTTGCAGGCTGGTTGAGATTGGAGAAACAAGGGGAAGTGGACGAACTAGGAGCCAGATATCGCTTGGTTGAGCGACTGGCGATCTAGACTTCTCGGACGAAATACTCCACGAATAAGGCGCTGATTGAGTACAGCAATCTGAGTGTGGGTGCGGCTATAGAACCGAGCACCGCGAAACGCGGGGTCTCCTTCCTCAAACAACCCCCGCACTGTATCAAAGCGAGGTAACGGATTTTCGGCGACCGCATCTGCAACCATGTGATGCAGGTGAGTAATGACCGCACAATCCAGAAACCTTAGTACTTTGTCGCGTTTTGGTAGGCGGCGACCATCCTTGTTTGAAGGGAGCTTCGATTTAGCCAGACCTTGAACGCGCCGCAGATCTGAGTAGGCCACACTTAAATATTCAAGGTTTTCACGCAAAGTGAGATCTAAACATTCGCCCAAGTCTATAATCGCTCCGACAACGAATGGTTCGGAGTAGCCTCGGTCTCTGGCCCATTCCCATGCCCGCACCGGGTCACCTTCCCAAAAATAAACGCCCGGACCGAGCCAATCATATGCCTTTTCGCTGGGCCTAAAGTCCTCACCCCTCAGCACGCGAAGACCGACCTGTCGCTCGCACCCGTGGAAACCCACCGCCAGCGATGTCGCAGAACGACTCATTTACGACGGAGGGTGCGAACCTTCTTCAAGGTCGGACCACCATATTCCTTCGTCAATCCGCCGCGAGAGTTGTTGATACCCTCTTTGATCAATACCTGCAGCGCATCGTTGCGAGACAGCTTTAGCCGCGCCCGACGTTTCGCGACTTTCTTCAGAGCTGTCAGAAGTTCCAGATTCACGGTCAAATCCTCTCTCTCCGGCCCGAGGTCAACTGAACATATAAGGAACGTTCGGAATTGCCAAGTGGGCAATCCATCGCAGTGATCGCAACAGATCGGCGCACCCTATCAGCTTCAGAGTCTCGAAAACGATGGTTGCCGAACCGGGCTCACTCACCTAAGGTCGCTGGCTGTTTGCAGGATTTCAAACAAGCCTTTTTGATTGGTCGGAACTCGCGGTCATGAGCGTCAAGTCGACCCGTACTGGCGCGCCTTCCGAGCTTCTGAGCAGAGTGGTTGCAGAAGTACGAGGTTCTGCAGTGAATAATCACACTCTCCGCCAGACGGGGGGAGCAATCCATCTTATCCTAAGCCCATCGCCTCTGTGACCCGGCGGTGGCTAGGCAGGACAGATCTTTCAGGGCAGTCCGACCCAGCGACCACGCCGATTCTCGTCACCTTCACTCTGGTAAGCCGAGCTACTGAGACCACAGGCCTTTCCCATGCGCCCACTCCGAGAAGGCCTGCCCCGTCTCGCCGCCGGCCTAGGTGCGGTGTCTCGCGTTCGCACGTAGCGTCTATCCATTTAGAAAAAAGCCGTGCGTTTGAACGATTGGTAACAGCTCGTGATAGTTGTGGATGATGTGGTCCGGCTTAGCAGCTCGCAACCGCGACTCGGAAACAAATCCACCGGTAATGGATATGCTTATCAGTCCAAGGCTTCGTGCAATATTCGTTTCTACTGGCATATCCCCGATGATGAAGGTTGAGTCGGGATTTATATCATTTTGCTCCATATATCGCCGAAGTCTCTCCCCTTTGCTCATCGTTTTATACTGCGTGGCACGGCTTTCAAAGGCCAGGACGCCGTTGAAGTAGCGATCGATTCCGAGCCTTTTCAATTGAGCAACGAGGGGCGCGACTATATGGTTGCTCTATGATGGACGACGCCGCTTCTTGGCGCACCAATTCCAGCATTGTGCGCGCACCTATGCGCAACTCCGCTTTATCGGCTAGCGGCTCGTACGTATCATGAAAGATTGCGCCCCCATCGTGATCTACGGCTGCGACTTCCGCTTCTGACATTCCGACATTTCGGAAGAGAATGGAGAGTGGGACATCGGAATGATCCCGAAAGGTGTCCAGATCGATCGTCGGGCGTCCGAAGCGCTCCAAGATAATGTTCGTCGTTTGCAGTAGCGCATTGGCATCGTCAAGCAACGTGCCATTCCAATCAAAAACAAAAACTGGCTTCATGCTTCGGGCCTCAGGCAGCGCTATAGTGATCAGCAACCATGTTATGCAGGTCTCTATTTGCGCGCGTTTGCCCTGCAGGAGTTGGCATTTCGAACGTAAAGGGTGACAAATCTATTCCCTCGCTTCCTCGCGGCAGCAACGATGTGAGACGCGGGAACGGTAAGTAAGTCACAGTTGCCGCATTGATCGAGGCCGCAATTCTTCCCTCAATGGTTTTGAGGACATGCGGCTCGACATCTTTAAATAGTAGGCTTTGCTTCCGCTGTTGAGCGGACAGTCCCTTCCATGTCCGCCAGAAGGCCAGCTCACCAATGGTCTCAATATTCACGCCGTAGTAATTTGGAGCCACGATAGGCGGTGAGCCTATTCCCCAATGGACAGCTTTGACACCTGCCGCAAGAAGCATGTTCGTTACGGTCCGACTGGTATCGCCCCGAATGAGGGCTTCATCGGCGATAAGTATCGTGCGTTTGTCGACGTCAGTCGAAGCCAGACGGTATTTGTGAGCAATACGGCGCTTGCGCTCACTGCTTGGGCCGATGAGAGTTCGTTCAGAGATTTGAGTCTCGATGACTTCACGCCGTTCGGCGCTAACCCCGCGTGCTACGAGAGATGAAAATAAGCCGTCAGCGTAGGGCCCTCCGGTATGAGGCATGGACGCGACGATGATTGGAGTGGCGTCCGGCTCTGTGGGAAGCCGACGCGCAATAAGATCACCCAGCGAGAAACCGATACTGTAACGAGTTTCGAAGTGAGATCGGCCCTGGATCGACGTATCCGGACTTCCGAGGTAAAGAGTTTCGTAGGCGCAAAGCTTGGCGGCGCGTTGAGAATCGCTGACACAACGATCGATGCAATGCCCCTTTTTGCCATCCACATATTTGATGTAGCCGGGGACGATTTGGTCTGATTTGCCCCGAAGTCCGGCAAAGGCGCAATTTTCAGACGCAAAGAGCAAGAAACCATCGTCCGTCTGCATGAACTCCAAAGGACGCAGACCATATCTATTGCGGAACGCAACCAGATTTCCTTCGGTGTCCAGCAAAAGCGCACTAATAGCACCATCAATGCGCTCATCAATCTCACGAAAGACGTTCTCATAGTTGACTCGCAGGCCTTGGCGCCAATAATCCCTTTCACAAATGTGTTCAACTAGCTTGAGCAAGAGTTCGGCATCCGTCCGACCCGCGAAGGTGCGACCTTGGGCAACCAGTTCTGCCCTAACCTCTCGAGCATTTACTAACGCTCCGTCCAACGAAATTGTCAGTTGACGGGAAGTGGCCCTGCGATTGGGAGTTGGTTGATCGTCGCTCTCACCCTCTGTGCAAACTCGACCGCAAACATGAGCGATTGCAACATGGGGAGTGAACTCCAGATCCTGCTCATCCTTGTCGATCGCGCGCAGTTCGTGCGATGGCCGAGACGCAATTTTATATCGAACGCCTTTGTTGTGCATGAAGGCGGCGATGCCGACTCCTGCCTGTCCGCGAAGTGAGAGCTTCGGAATCATGTGCTTGAGCTGATCATAAACAGTCTGATGGGAACTGCTCCAAGGCAATAGAAAAGCGGCAGCGATACCTGACATGCTGGTAACCTTCTTGTAGCGTCCCCGTCCCGAGCCAGTCACAAGGCGGATGTAGTCCGCCGATCCGAGAAGAGATGGACCTGCTCTTAAGCAAGCTTCGTACCAGCGCCCAGCGCTCAGCAATTTGACAGACCATCAAACCCACAGGTGTCCTTTCCGCTCTCGCAATCTCTGTGGCCCGACAAATGAGCTGGCGTTTTCGCGACAATCCGTCTGAAGCGCGACGAGCTCGTATGAGAAATAACAAAGCCAACGCTCGTGCGGCAGCGCATGTCACGACCAACAAGGCGTCACTAATTCGCCTGGATGCATGCTTCAGAAGGTCGTCATGAACGCGCAGATCAGTGCCCGCCACATCTGCCAACCGATCGGCGAGATCAATGTGCGCGTCCTTTCCATAGCGAGCTCTTCTTATCGCCTCGTCGATCTCGATAAGGACGTTCGCCTGCGTAAGTTCAGTCTCCGGATACGCAAATCCAAGGTCGGCAAAAACATTGCCCGAGCCGATCATGCCGAGGGCGTCGGCCGGTCACGGACGACTGCTACGCGGGCGAGTGGCCGCGGCAAGCTTTCGAAAAGCGCGGAAATCACCTACCATCTTTCGCCAGCGCCGAAATCGGCCCGTACGTGGACATGCTTCCGAAACTGAACTCGAAAACCATCCGGATCCCGGACAACCCGCGTTTGATCAACCAGATTGCCGCCCTCGAACGCCGAAGAGCGCACGGCGGTAAGCTCGATCGACCATCCGCCGGACCCATGACGACTTGGCGAACGTTGTTGCCGGCGTCGCAAGCTGCGCGTAAATCGAACTACGGTAACTGTGAGTGAGTTGCGAATTTAGACCGAGGGCGTGTTCCCAACTGCAAATTCAATCGCTAGTTTAGTGGTGATTCGCTTTCCAGGAATGATGAATTATGTCGGAGAATAAATTCGCAATCCCTCGTGTAGATGACGCGTCTCTAATTGCGGTTTTTAGGCAGCTCAGAGATGATTTCCAGCCACAAACCTGCGGTCTGAACGTCGTTGGTATTGATCGAATAGATTGGCGAAAAGACAGCGTCGTTGTCGACGGACTTGCTCGGTCCTCATCCTATGTGGTGTCATCAGTCTCTGCTGAATTTCCGCAGTTCTCGATACGCTACGATCGCAATCGAGATGCATCTCTACTTAGCCCCTATTTCGACGAACTTACCTTCAGGTATGAAAACAACAATAATCAACCGAGCCTGAAAGCCGAGCAGCGCTTGGAGATCGTGCACTTCATCAACAGCAAGCTGTCGCATCTTGGAGGAGTGGCTGGCTCGCTGGATACGTCAGGTCATTCAGTTGTCGATTTACAATCGATCTATCACGGCACGATACTCAAGCTCGAAACCAGCTTTGCAGATCAAATACGAAAAATCACAGATTGGACAGTCGAACAGACCAGCCAGCTGGAACAACATAAACTGAAGCTGACTGAAGAAACCGACAACGAGAGAAAAGTCCTGAGGGATGAATACGATCGTCAAATTCAAGAATTGCGGCAGAAGGAAGAAGATCTCGAACTCCGTCGAAAAGCACTTGATGATCGAGACTATGTTCACGCTCGCCGCGCTCGGCATACCGCTTTGCGCGAGATCATCGAGCGCCGGCAAACGAATTTTACACTCACGGGCGATACTCGAAAATTGAGAACTCCTATTCATGTCGCTATGATTTTGCTGTTGTTTGCCCTAACCGCGGCCAACGTTCTCAACGTTCAAATCCTACTTCCGATCGTGCAGCGGGGTGAAATTGGTCTGCCTTTTGCTTGGGCCATCGCCAAGCAGACTGTGCTGACCGCAGCATTCCTTGGAGCGATACTCTTCTATATACGCTGGATGAACCGATGGTTTGAGCAGCATGCCTCAGCGGAATTTTTGCTTAAGCAGTTCGAACTCGATGTAGACCGCGCGAGCTGGGTCGTGGAGACGGCTATGGAATGGCGCCGAGATCAAAATGAAGAATTGCCGACGGCGCTCTTGGACGGCATCACTCGAAATCTCTTCTCGGGCCCAAACTCCCTAACTGAAGTTCACTCCGCCGCGGACAACCTTGCTTCGGCACTCGTAGGGAATGCATCTCAACTCAAGCTCAAAATAGGAGAAAACGAGTTGAATCTCAATCGAAAGGGCGTGGCCGGATTGGCCAAGACTCCCAGCTGACCTATTTAGTTGATTTTTACTTTCGGCTGCGAATAATCCTCCCTCTGACGCAAAATCACTGACCGTGAAATCTGGCGGACCGAACATTTCCCCCAAGTCACCGCTGCGCTGTCTCACGCCAAAGTCGCCGCGCTATTGCTCACGAATCTCGCGCCGTACATCGCTCGCGTAAGCGCGCACGACTTCGAAACGGAGCTTCAATATCGCTTCGCAGGCAACCAAGCTCGGCTTAAGGCTGCGCGAGATGACTTAGTTGCAGCGCGCGATGTCGTGCTCGCTTTTTGATTTTTGCTTAGCTATCATCTGCGGGGACGAGGAAAATCGAAACGATTGCAAGGAGCTGTCGTACTGCGGCTCACGCCAGAGCTCCGCCACGACATCCTATCGTATCTGGTCTCCAGGCAGACCGATCCGAAAGCGGTCTACCTCATCCTCGAATCGCTCTTCATACGAACTTCAAGGGCCTAGCGTCGCCAGCGGGCCGGGGTTGAGGTGCGATGCTTTAAGCGGCGCAGCACACCTCGCAAGATCTTCGCTACGCAATAGGCTTCCATAAAGCTTTGAATTGCTTGACGGCAGTCCGGCATTTCGCTCGACGAAACGCTCATCGGTGTTAAGTCCCATCCTGTAACGCAGGACAAAACCACTGGATCACGGTGAAGAACCGCGGCTGAGCCTCTCATGCGTTCGGACACTCCGGGCTGCCTTTCATCCCGGCCTCACCCTAGAGAGTTCTAGCGCGTTATCGGAATATCGCCTGCGTCTTCAGGGGCCGCTCGCCATCAAGGTCATTGTGCAAGAGCAGCGCTCCCAAACCGAACAGGACCATGCCGCCAATCCAATTGAGGATGGCGGTGACATAAACCGAAGTGCCGATCCCAACCGAGCCAGCCCGGCCGAAGAGAGTGCCCGCATTGAAGAGGAGGCCGATCACGCCCCAGAGCAAAACAGCGCAGTTAGAAAGCCCCTTCCGGGACCCTGACGGCTTCGTAGCCGAAACGTCGGCTCCTGTTGTTGCCCACGCGTAAAAGGCCCCATCGAATGGCCGCGCCTCGAGTCCTGCCTCTTCGTTCGTTATCGATGAGTGCCGTAACGGTTGCCAGTTCTCGAATTGACATAAGTCCCGCCACGGTGTGATGAGCCGGATCCGCCCAAATAGCTGCCGCCATGGCTGGTAGTGTGATGTCCGCCGCCGTAGCTGACGCGCCCTCCATGTCCTCCGCGTGCGTTTGCTTGTCCGATCATGCCGAGCAGCAACAGACCGGCAACTACTGCAATCAACTTCATCATTTCGCCCGCCCCTTTCGAATGTGGAAACGTATCCAAGCGCAGCCGATGCGGGATAACAACCTCTGACAGGCGCAAAATATGCAGCTTTATGCCGGGAATAGTTGGAGCGGAGCCGTTTTCCGGCGCGAGTAAGGCGGGCGCCCTCCTTCCCAACTTCTCGACCTCCAAATGGAGCCGGTGACCTCGTCTGAATGCCCAAGCCGTTCGAGCAGAAATACCGCAGATGAAGGACCCTCTACGCTGATTATCATCATGGCCGCGATGCTAACGTAGGCTTCTACTTGCTTGGGGCCAACATTGTCATCGCAGGAAATTTCCACCCAGTCGACTGCTGCAGCCGATCGGGATCTAATCTTCGTAGTGATCGAGCGTCATCGCGAGTTGTCGGCGCATTACGATGCGGCCTTGTCCGTATCGGCGAAGCTCGATGAGGGGCTCGAGTTTGATGCTGCCGACGAAATCAGCAGTCAAAGGAACCATGCTCTCGCGGAGCATGCGAATGTCCTCATCCGTTCAACGCCAACCACGATTGCGGGCGTTATTGCTCTGACCCGTTACGTCGGCAGCCTACGAGAATGGGAGCTTCCCGATGATGATGCGTGGTATCGGGTTTTCTTAGAAGGGTTGGCAGACGCGATCGATGGGATCGCCATGGCGCAGCGGCTTGGGCGAGACGGCGATTAACATGGCGCTCGGTTTCATCTTCCGCGGCATACTTTTCTGGGGAGCCATTGCTGCGCTTCTCTATTTCCTGTGGAAGTTGCCCTTCTGAAGCCCGACGATTATGGGCTCGCCCGCGCTAGTGTCGAGGCAATGAGGAGCGGCGGCTTTTCAACCAAGGTAATCGCCCGCTCCTGGAACGTGGTTGCGATATCAGTTTCGGTCGCTCTGCCCGAAGCTGATCCGTCTTGAAATCGTCGACCACGAACGCCTGGCCAACGGTGCGGCAGGCGCGGCCTGATGGGACTGCTGCAGAGTGGGGCATCGCTTGAGCTAGATCAAGAGAACGGCGCCCAACTGAGGCGGCCTTGAGCAACGCGGGCCCGGTGTGCCTAGGAGGTCGTGCCCATAGCCTCAGCAACGGCTGCACCGTCGTTCAGCTATCAGCCCCTTAAGTGCCAAGAAAACATTCGTTTCTCTGGAAATTGAACACTTCCGGACATTACAGAACAGCCGACCGCAGGAGCCGCTTTGGACCAGCCCCCTGCGGCCGGTGCCACGACGTTCCGCACGATATTGCGGTGGCGAGAGCATATGTGCTGGGCTGCTCTGACCAATCGACGTAGAGATTGCCCTTGTGATCGTGAAGCGCGAGCACGTTCTTCACGCCCTTCTCGAGGATAATATCGCGGACTTCCTCGAGGCGCTCGATGCGCCAGCTTTCTTCGTCCGATCGGTTGGCCGTGATTTTCACCTCTGCCATGTGACCTCGTAGCTCAGTTGAAATAGCGGGGAGTTTCTACGTGTCGTGGCGTAGGTTCAAGTCCTGCCGAGGGCATCATCCACGGTCGCATAGCTCCCGGTCGCCGATCAGAGCTTTAATCAGGGCGCCGACGAAGCCTCCGAGGGTGAGACCACCCAGGACCAGACACAGTAGATCGGGATTTGGCATAAACCGTCATCGTTGATGTAGAAGCGGAACGGGTTGTATTAGCGAGCCGGGAGGAATGACTGCAGAGCCTTCCTCGAAGCAGCGGGATTCCCTCAAATTCTGCAGCTTTTCGTTCGTTCCGGGCCGACCATGCATTATATTGGACCGCGTCTCAGTTGATGTTGGAATTTTTCGCATTCTCTGCGGCAACAGCCAAGGCTCGAGAGAGATTGAGCGCCTAATCTGGTGTTAGCTGAAAATGAACGCCCACCATGCTTGCGATAACAACGGTGACCTCGTCATCGGCCTGCTCAACTCAACTATGACCGCCGCCAACTCGTTGAGTTCGATCTCATCAATCCGGCTGAACAGCTTGTTCATTCGCCATCGCTACTCTCTCCATCGACAGTGCCTGAGTTGGCCACGGTCGCGCGGCTCATAATCGTCTTGGCGTCAATGAAGATCCACCGCGGCACTAGTTGCGGCCTCTAGGTAGCTTTCTTGCTAATTCAAGTCGACTTGGTGAGCGGCTTAAGTGGCAGTAGTAGCTTCCCTTGCTCAAGGCCGCGCTGATGCTGGGATCGCGGTAGATCGCACCCGAGCCGCATCAGGTTACATTGCAGCCAGAGCCTCTGCTGTAAATCATGCTTGCTGCGCCGAAATAGGTTCCCGACATACGAGCCCATACGGAGACGGTACAAGTGCTTAGCCATGTTCTGCTCCTGTGCAGCAATAGCCAAACTAGATGTGGCCAATTATTCCCGTTGACTTCCAGACCGCCGAAATTTCCTAAGTGAGGCATCTCGTTCAGCGCTGAAATTGTAGCGCTCAATGAAAATCGATTAATGCAACAAATCCACAATCGGCGCCAAAATTCGGCGGTTTGTCCGCTTCTTTCGTGGTTTTTTTGCACAGATTATCGGTTTGCGGCGGCAGAGCGCGATGCTCGCGCACCGCGCCTGCTGTGATCATCGATAAAAGCCCGCGATGTAGCGGATTGCGAAGAAAGCCACGGCGACGACTGCGGCCTTAATAGCAACTGAAAACCCTACCCGCGCCAAGAACCGGCCTTGGGCGAAGTCCATCCTATGACCTCATTTTCTTGCTTTGCGTTACGACTAGGGCTCGCAGAACGGGTGGTGGGCGTCGCCACGAACCTGAAGTGCGCTTGCCGGAGAATAGCCCTTGATGCGCGCGACCTTGCGGAGCGAGCCACGAACTTGCCGCACGACGAGCATTGGATATCGGCGCGGATCGCCTCGCCAGATGCGCTGAGAAGCTCAGCTCCATCGCGTTCCGCCGTCGGGTTTTCGCCTGTCATCAAGTTCGCGGGCGACCCTGACTGAAAAGGCAGTTGCCGCCGTGCCTCCCAAACAAATTTGATCCTGAAGCGCCGGACAGACGATCGAGCGACGCGACGGTACGCTGTATATCAGGATTAACGCGAGGTCAGGACTCCCATGGACCTCTTATCAACTATACGCGCAGGCCAGCGCCCCTCACTCTTGTAGTATTCGATCTCTGCACGATAAAATGGCACGATACTACTTTCATCGTTTGCCAATCGTTGTTCCGATGGTCTTTAGATTTCGCCGCAGCTTCAAGATCATTCCCGGCGTCCGCCTGAATGTGAGCGGGAGCGGTGCCAGTGTCACGCTGGGGCCGCGCGGCCTGCACTACACCGTTGGCCCACGTGGCACGCGAACGACGATCGGTCTGCCGGGATCCGGGGTGTCGTGGACGTCCTACCAACCATACGCGGCGGCCAACGCCTCGCCTCCTCCCCTGCCGGACGTACACCAGCCGCCCATTCCTGATTCGATCGAGGTCAGCCAGGGCACGGTGATCGACAGTGCTCCGATCGATGAGCTGGTCGCCAACTCAACCCTCGATATTGCGCAAACTTTGGCGGCCGCCCGATCGCGATGGCGGCGGTATAAGATATTAATCGCGATGCTGTCCGCACTCTTTGCCGTTGGCGTCCTGATGGTCGCCGGCTCAGCTTCCGCCGTCCCCCGGTCACGGCCTTTGTCCTGACGGCCGGCGTGGTTCTGATCGTCGGATCGCTCGCAATCCATGGCCGCCAATCCAGCACCGTATCGCTCGAATACGAGCTATCAGCGGAGTATTCGTCGCGGTTTGAAACCCTCGCTTCGGCCTTTCACGATTTGGCCAGCTGCGGCGGTATCTGGAACGTCCCTCTTGAGATGCAGGAATCGGATTGGAAGCGCAATGCTGGTGCCTCGAAGCTGATACGACGGCACCCGATCTCCTTGGGCAGAGACAAGCCGCACCTGGTCAAAAGCAACGTCGATTTCCTGAAGCTGCCACTTGGAAAAGAGACTTTCTACCTGACGCCTGACGCCATCCTCGTCACTGCCGGCAGGACGATTGCCGCCTTCGCCTACCAGGATGTACAGTTCGCGTTCCGAAATGCTCAATTCATCGAGGAAGAGACCCCACCTCATGACGCCATCGTGGTCGACCAGACCTGGCGCTATGTGAATCGCAAGGGTGGTCCGGACCGGCGTTTCAACAACAATCGGCAGCTACCGATTTGTCTTTACGGTGAGATCGATATGCGCTCCGCAGCCGGCGTGAACGAGCGCATCCAATGTTCGCGCGGAGATGTCGCGGAGAGATTTGTCGCAACTCTCGCGGCAATGTCGGCCTGACGGCGCGACTGGCCGCTTAGGTTTAACTATCCAGTCGGTCACAATGGTGCGGACAACGAAACGGCCTCAGCGGCACCGGGGGATTATGCTGAGGCCGTATCGATGCTTCTCGGACAAGCCGGAAACCAATTCAGAACACGATGAACCTGGCTTGGTTCCTCGGGGCCTGACGTCCTCAGCCAATCCGGAGATTTTCCGCGCTCATCTGCCCAGAACGTCCGGCTTTCAGCTCGTAGCTAACCCGGGCGCCTTCCGCGAGGTTGGTGTAGCCGGCCTTCTCGACGGCACTGATGTGCACGAAGACGTCAGCTCCGCCGTCCTCCGGTTGGATGAAGCCATATCCTTTGGTCGCGTTGAACCACTTCACAGTACCTGCCACTGCAATATCTCCAAATTGAACTCACGCGATCTAGCGAAGAGCATCGTCATCATCAAGAGTCTTGCGCGACTCTCATGTCTGAGCCAAGCGCCGTTTTCGCGTCCTCAATCGCTTGCGGCGGGGCCGGTTCCTCCGCGCGACGGTCCGCGGCTGCACCGTCATCGAAGGCGGCCTCTCGTCTTCAGACAGCGGCGCCGTCTTCAGCTCAACTTGACTTTGCGCAACGCGATCCAGCTGCTCGAGGGTCTCGAGATCCTTTCTGCCCCCTCGGTGATAATCCAACGTCCTGGCTCTCGCCCGATCAATCTTTGCCCGAACATGTCGAGCTGGGGATCACGGCCTGCGATCCGCGTCATGCGCGCGGGCCACTCTGGCCCGCTGCTGTAATAGATGGCGAGGTACTGTTTGACGACCTCGATGCGCCGCGAATGGCGGCACGTTGCGCGGCGGTTGGGGCGTGGTCGGCGAGCGCGGCCCCGAACTGATCAACGTTCACAAAGGCGGCGTCACCGTCGTTCCGAACCACATGTCCAAGCCGTTCCTCCCGGTTTTGCCGACGGCGGCACGATGTCTCCGAATGGCATGGTCTCGCGCCTGGCGGCGGCGGGTGGTGGCGGCCCGGCCTTGGTCATGCAAGACAACCGGCAAATCAACATCGGCCAGGGCGCACCCGCGCAGACCGTAACGCAACAGCGTGAGGAGTTGGCCCGCGATCGCGCCGCCCGGTACTCCGACACGGTACGAATCGTGCAGAGCGCGAAGAAAAGGCGGGATCTATGACGAAGCCTAAACAACAGCGGCAGCGCGCATCATCATGAGGAGCAATCCCCGTTGCCGGTTGGCGACGTGCTCGACTTGGATTTTGAAGATCTGCACTGAGTAGACGCGGAATGGTGAGCATGGCGATGGCCAACACATGAACGCAGCGAGTGAGACCCAAACCAGCTGGTTTTAAAAAAAAATATATAACTATTTAAAATGGATATTTACTCAAAGTGGCAATCGCGATATTATTCCTTCGGTAATTGCCGCCACCGTCCACCCTGACCCCATTTAATTTGGATTGAAATTCGCTCCCAAATTTTTGTCTGGGGTGGCGGATCTATGGGAAAATAATAGTCACGGGAGGTGCTTCGATGATGTCCAAAAACCTAATTGTTCGTTCACTCCGATCCAAAACTGCCGGGATTATTTTTGGAGTTATATTTTTAGCTCCAATCGCCAACCTTGCCTCCGCTGCCGATCCTAAGGCCGTTGTTGACAAAATACTCGGCGAGGCAATTCCCGCGATCCAAGGTCAAATGGGTTCAATGAGCGAAGGTTGCTCAGGTGGAAGCCACGGGAGACCCCCCGAGAACTGGGGCGCGTTGCAGGTCCATGGTCACACCGCCGTGAATGCATTCAGCCAAGCAAGAACGTCCTTGGCGATAGGCAAGACAGAGACTGCAATTCAACAGGTCAATTCTGGTCTGGGTCAGTACGACTCCTTAATCAACGGTCTGCACGAAAACTGTTCTGGAGGCGCGCACGGGGAAGACCCAGTGAACTATGGTGGGTATGTGGCTTTCAGGAATAATCTGAAAACGCAACTCGAAACCGCGATCCGCTTTTTATAAAGCAGCGGCGCGTCCTTTCCTGCACCGGGACCGATCCAGCGGATCTTCGATGGCCTCCAGCGCGGCCCAGCATTCAGCTGGCTTGCCGGAGGCCATCTCACAAGTCAATCAACTACGGTGATTATCCCGCTCGTCGATACTCCCAGATGCAGTTCAGGAGGGTCTCATCAAGATCAGGAAGCGGCAATAATGTCATGCCTTGATTGAGATCGTCGCGGAAGAACAAACCATTGGACCGCGCTACCAGTTTGCGCCGGATTCCGTCATTCTGATCCGTCCAGCGCGCTACAGTAGCTAGGTTTTCGGAGGATAGGAACGCGTCCGCATCGTTGTAGATTTCCGCGCAGCGCTGCAGGTCTTCGAAGGAACGCTCGACCGCTTTGCGGCGCTTCTTCATGTCAAGCATCAACGCCCTCTCGAAAGAATGGTCGTTGACGCTTTGGATCGCCTGTGCGACCGCTCGATGCGTGTTCAAAGGATCAAAGAAGCCGGATCCGAACAAACTTCCGACAGTCATTTCTTGCGTAGTGAAGCGCTCTTTACTGTCATCGTCATCTCGAGCAAGAGCTTGTTGAAACGCAGAAGCACGCACTTTCCGGTAAACGGTAAGCCTGCCGTCGCCGCGAATTGCAACTTCGTTGAGCCGGGAAGCGACCTCGCCGAAGATCCGCGAGAATGCAGCCTTCCGCCCCTCAAGGTGTGCGAAGACCCGAAGCCACTGCGGCAACTTTACCTGTAGTTCCTCCCGGATCATGGTCAGGCGGTCGTACATCAGAAGTTCGTACTGATGATCACTCCTCAACCGCAAGCGCTTCTCGGCCTCCTCCCAACTTGCGCCGAATTTCTTCTGACCGCACGCGCTGCCGACCAGCACGCGATGCCCCGTCGTCAGCGCGGCTGTGAAGCCTCTCTTATGACGACGGCCTTTGCAGACAACGCAGAATGCCTTCTCAGTCGGGAAGCGTTCGAACTCGTATATGTTCAGGATGTCGAGTAGCTTCGCATGCTCTGGAATGAAGTTGATAAGGTCGCTCTGATCATACGGGTCTGTAAGGCGAAAAACCGTATTGCGAATGTTGTCAGTATTGAAAGCACCTGCCACGTCGGATCTCTCCTCGGCTGTTGATGCGATCACGTTGCCTGTGGACTTCTGTCCGAAAGGGCTTAAAATCGACTTGCTCTTGCAACTAGGGACGCGCCTAGTGGTCGGGCGCGTCCCTAGCCGCAACGTATTGCATCGATCCGCGTGATCTGGTTTCGGTCAAAGAAACGGCACGATCCTCCTTCGGCGACGAATCACCCGCGCCAATCCTCACTTTACCAGTTCCCAGCGCAGAACCTTCCGCGGCGCGTCGGTACATGCGACGTATCCACCGTATTTGTGCGGTCCCGGCGCCGAAGATCGCGTCGAGCTGAGATGAGCGCGCTGCCGTTACGGTGGCGACAACCCTCTCGGGCGTTGGAGCGCGAACACGCGGCCAACAATCGAGCGACTCCGTGTGCCAATCGTGTCACACGGAGTCGCGAAGAGCGGTTTGCAATAGATGCCAGAACGGATGGGAATGCTTGAAAATGTTGCGCAATTTCCGGCCGCCTGCGCCATAGCTTGCGGCACACGGAATCGGTCGAAAACTGAGCGTGAAAATTCAAAAAGTCCTTGTGCCGCAAGGGCATTCGATTGGAGCGGGTGAAGGGAATCGAACCCTCGTATTCAGCTTGGAAGGCTGATGCCGCCTCGAACTCAAGCAATATCGGCGTCCCGTCCCAGCTGAATCCTGCGCGTGGTCCATATGGCGATCGGGTGGCCTTTCGCAGCGCGATTCAACGGCATTGTCTTAACAAGCGACAACGCGAAGATTGTTTGTCGCGCCTCTAAGTCCAAACGGCACTCCAGAGACAATCACAGCCAAGTCGCCCAATCGAACATAGCCTTCGTGGTGCGCGGCCGCCGAGGCGATCCGCGTCATCTCCTCGTAACCAGAAGGATCGCTGGACACGGCACTGTGCACCCCCCATAACAAGCACATGCGCCGAGCCACTTCTCGTCCGGAGTAAGGGCAAGAATCGGCACTGGCGGCCGGCTGCGCGAGATCCGAGCGGCTGTCGTCCCGCCTGCCGTGAACCCGATGATGACCTTGGCGCCAATTGTAGCGGCAAGATCTGCCCCTGCGGCCGCGACGGCATGCGAAGGGGTACTCTCCACGTCAGCTCGAGAAGCCTCGATCAGCGACCGATACAGATGATGCCGCTCCGTGCTTTTGATGATGCGATCCATCATGGCAACAGCGTCGATCGGGTAGGCCCCGCTTGCCGATTCAGCAGATAGCATCACTGCATCGGCTCCATCATAGATGGCGGTTGCGACATCTGAGGTTTCCGCCCGCGTCGGCGTCGGCCCAGCCACCATGGAATCCAACATTTGCGTTGCGATGATGACGGATTTTCCGGCACGCCGACAGGCGCGCACGAGCTCCTTTTGCCGGCCAGGGACCTCCTCGGCCGGGATTTCGACGCCAAGATCACCGCGCGCGACCATAACGCCGTCCGACAAGCCAATGATGTCGTCGATGCGATCGAGCGCCATCGGCGTCTCGATCTTGGCGATCAGACCTGCGGCCTCGCCAATGATGGCGCGCGCCTCGATCAGGTCGGACGGTTTCTGAACAAAGGACAAGGCCACCCAGTCGACCCCAAGATCAATGCCGAACGCGAGGTCGGCGCGATCTTCTTGGTGAGTGGAGATAAGTCGAGCATGGCCCCCGGCACGTTGACCCCCTTGTGGTCCGAGATCAGGCCTCCGACCGCCACTTGCGCAACGATTTCTCCGTCTCCTGGCTCGGTGACCTTCAAGCGCACCCGGCCATCGTCAATGAGAAGTTCTTGTCCGGGATGGACGGCTGCAAAAATCTCCGGATGAGGCAAGGGTATCGATTGCTTTGCTCCTTTGGCTCCATCGATCACAAAGCGGACCGTTTCTCCAGCACGCAAAGCCAGCCTGCCTTCTTCAAGGGAGCCGATGCGCAGCTTTGGTCCTTGGAGATCCTGCAGGATGCCTATCGGCCGGCCGAATTCCCGCTCGAGTTCACGGATACACACATAACACTTGGCGTGCTCGTCGTGGGTTCCGTGACTGAAGTTTAGCCGAAAGATATCGACCCCAGAAAGGTAGAGAGCACGTATCTTCTCAGGCTCGGCACTTGCCGGACCGACGGTTGCCACGATCTTAGCGTGACGCGAGCGATGCAACGTATCCCCCTCTGAAAGAATGTGATTGATCTAGCCATAAAGACCAAAGCCGACCCTTGCGGACTGCCTTCGACGGCAGTTGAGCAAGCCGATGTCCTGTTCGTCAGTCGGTTAACACCATGCGATCGACGCTATTGGCAAAGTAAATCCTGCTTTGAACCGATCCATGACAACCATTGTTTCAATGCGCTTTATGTCTGAACTTTCCTCTGTAAGGCGCCGGGCAAACCGCTCGTAATCTTCCATATCGTTTACCGTAACGAGCAAGACGACGTCGGCCAGACCAGTAACGTAGAATGCGCTCATCACTTCAGGCATCTTTCGAGTTTGCCGCTTTAGACGATCAACGGTATCGGCGCGCGCGCGCTCTAAGGAAATGAGAACCACTGCCGTCACATTCCGCCCAATTGCTTTTGGAGAAATGATGGAAACGTCGGCCTCTATGACGCCCTTGGATCGAAGGCGCTTCAGCCGACGTTGAACTCCGGATGCGGATAGGCCGACCTTACTTCCAAGTTGTTCACTGCAGAGGCGATTGTTTCGTTGGATGAGATCAAGAAGACGAAAATCGATCTTGTCGAGTTGCATCACTGCCTCGCGGCCGGCGGATTGCGATCGCATCGGGGAAGCAGACGCGTGCGCGTCTTGTCCTGACATTTTCGATTCGTCACTACGCAGCCCAGCTGTTGAACGATCGATTTCTCCCGCTGTCATGTGCCTTGGAACACCTATGGGAGCCCAGCTCTTTGCGATCTACCGAAGACAGGTGGTGCGGCCGCCGGGCTCACCACGCTCGAACCCGGCCGCCATCTCGAGAATGTCGCGGATCGGGACCCACGACCGCTGAGAGCTGCTGATGAAGGCTGTCCGACTCCAGTTCTATCGATGCGCGCTCCCGGACCCGTACACATGTTCCCCGCCACACCGAGTGTGGTAGATGGTCAAGCTCCGGAAGCGACGGCTTTTTGCTCCTGATCAGCGGAAAGCATTATTGCGTTGACGGTGCGATATGCGAATACGATGGCGGGACCGATTGTTATGCCTGCCCCGGGATAAATTCCGCGCATCGGCGACGTCATGTCGTTGCCGCAAGCATAAAGACCTTGGATTGTGTTGCCTTGTGCATCCAGGACGTTTCCGTAACTGTCGGTCGCCAATCCGGTCGCCGTGCCAAGCGTTGCCGGAACGATCGGCAACGCGACAAATGGTCCGTCTTTGATTGGTCCAAGATTTGGATTTTTTCCCACGGTCGGATCGCCGAGCGTTCGATTGAAAGCCGATTCCCCACGCTTAAAGAAGGGGTCCCGTCCTTGGGCAGCGTGCGCGTTGTGTTCCTCGATCGTCTTTTGAAGTACGGCGGAATCTAGTCCCAACTGCTTTGCGAGCTCCGAAATCGTTGCACCTGCCTTGATGTAGCCAAGCCGGACATATTTACCGATGCTCAACGTCCAGGGCCATGGCAACAGGTGTCCCATGCCCCTCAATCGCACGAACTGGTGATCGCAGATGAAGTAGAACCGCTTATCTGCGGGATATCCGTTTTCAAACATTGCCAGGCAAATATCGTGGTACGAATTCAATTCATTGACGAAGCGTCTGGCATTTGGACCGACAGCAATGACCCCAGGACGGCCACGGTCGAGCCAGCCGTATGGCACGACCTGCGAGCCGCTGCCGCGTTTCAGGATTGAAACTGGGGTCCAGAAGCCGGCGGATGCAACATCTTTGTCGATGGCGGCCCCGAGCGTGGTTGCAAGCCCAATGCCGTCACCGTTAACATCGACGTGGGCCAACGTAACGTCATGCTGGTGTGCACCACTGAGGTCCGCCCTCAACTGCGCGTTCCCGGCAAAGCCGCCAGTTGCGAGAACAACACCACGCGAGGCGCGCACGCGGACGTCAAGATTGATCCGCCTGACAACGGCACCCGTGACGCGCCCGCCTTCCTTCATGAGTTCGAGCGCTGGAGAAGATGGCCAAATTTCCACGCCGTACTCGCGCAGGCTCACCAGCAGCCGCGCAATCAGGGCATTCCCGCCGCTGAGTTCAGTACCACGCCTGAAGCTGAGCCGATCCCGCGCATAGCGGCAAAGGCGAGTTAAGACGTGCTTGAGCGAGGCAATAGATTGGAGCGGGTTGAGAAAGCTTCTCACCTCGCTCGATGAGATCATCATGCCCCCGAGCACAACCCGAATGGGGTCACCAATCAAATCGAAGTCCTTGCCTAGAAGCCGCCCATCATAGGGAGCGGGACTCAGTGCCCGTCCCCTATCAATGCCGCCAAGTTGGCTCGAGTGATAATCGGGCGTAGAGGCCAAGTTAAACTTGACATTCGTGCCGTTCTCGAGCGCGGTTAGCGCCGCCGGGCCGACTTCGAGATAAGTATCAATGAATTGCGCACGATAATGAGCGCCGAGTTCATGCTGCAGGTATGTCCTCGCATTGGCTATGGTGTCATCGATGTTAGCCGCGCGCGCCTGAGCAGAACAAGGAACCCAGATCATGCCATTCGACAGGGCCGTCGTTCCGCCAAGTCGCGGAGATTTCTCACATACAATGACGCGCAGTCCGGCCTTTGCTGCATAGAGCGCCGCCGACAGTCCAGCCGCGCCGCTGCCGATCACGAGGACATCTGTCTCCCAGTCCTGATCCGACCTCGCCCCTCCTTTGGAGGCGAAAGCGACCGCGTCCGGTTTAGCTCGGTCATTTGGTGTGTTCATGCGGCCTCGCTGCATGTTGCAGTGAACATCAATGAGTTTGCGGAAGCGGGACAGCTTTGAATTCCGCCGCCGCTGTTTTCACTGCCCGTTCAATTGGAATCCTTTCGATTGAGGATGCGCCAACAAAGCCGACACACGCGGTCGCCCGATAGACCTCGATCGTATCTTCAGGCTCGGCAATTGCCCCACCATGGCAAAGCGAGAGGACGTCCGAGCGGACGCTTCGCGCCGCCGCGTTGATCTCATTGATGCGCCGGATCGCCTCCTTTATGGATTGCCCGTCCTCATGACCGACCAGGCCGCCGCGCGTTGCGCCGACATGTGGGACGATGCAGTCGGCCCCTGCACTTGCCATCGCTTTGGCGTCTTGAGGGCTGGCGACATAGGCGAGCGAAAAGATATTCCTCTTGCGCGCGAGAGCGATCAGTTCGACCTCACGTTCAAAGCCGAGGCCGACCCGGCCGCGGCGGTCACGCCAGTTGTCACCCATGGTGGAGATCGTCGGATAGTTGATGACGCCGGAGAACCCAGCAGCCCAGAGCTTGTCCAAAAGAGCATCGAGGTCGAGTCGGAGAGGATCCCAAGCCTCGATACCGCCCACCACCGGCACGGAAGACACCACGTTACGAATTTCCGCGGCAAGCTCCAGCGTGCGTGCGTTGGAATCACCAATCCGGCTCGTGGGAAGTCCCATCAGGCGCGACAGGCCGGTCGAGTAGACCACCAGCATGTCGGCACCTCCAAGAACAGCACATTTCGCGACCAGGCCGCAGCTACTTCCTGCCGCGAGAATTGCTTTTCGCTCCGCCACTTGTCCTTCGATCCTGGAAAGAATTTCGGTTCGCTCAAACATCCGCATGGGATGAACCTTCTTGCGTGAATTGTTCCAGGATCCATGCCGCGGCAGCCTCGGCGAACTCGCCATCGTTAATGTGACAGTTCAGGTCGCGGACCATGACGTGCGCGGAGAGATGTTCCTTGAGCCCATCCAGCCAAGCCTTGTCGGCCTCGGGATCGTAGAAGATGCCGCCTTGGCGGTCGTAATCGGATACGCCTTTCGCCGGCCAAAGGACCATTGTGGGTCCTTTTGCTCGCGATAGCCGTTCTGCCGTGAGCCGGCCAATGCTCGCGTTCTCAGACGCCGTTGTGCGCATGAGCGTCGTGTAAGGCGTATGGGCGTAGAACTGGCGACCGCGAAACTGATCAGGAACGCTCGATGGCAGGCCAAAATTGACCATATCGACCGCACCGGGCGCGATCACTTGCGGAATCTTTTGCCGCGACGCTGCCTTGAGCCGATCCGGACCGGCGCTTGCGGTGCCTCCAACGACTTCGTCTGCGAGCTCCGTCGTGGTCAAATCAATGACGGCGTCGAATTCACCAGCCGCGATCAGCTGCTCCATTTTACGGCCGCCCGCCCCGTTAGCCGGAAAGACGATCGCGTCTACGCCGGCGTCGGCAAGCCGCGCTGCGCACTGATTCGCCGCCGGCGTAGTCACGCCGAAGGCAGTGATCGCAACGATCTTCTTGTCTCGTCCAACCTTGACGGGAACGTAGTGCGTGGCCGCAATGGCACGCCCCGCGTTATCGAGCACCCTTGTGGTAAAGACATTGATGCCGAAGAGATCGACCAGCGTCGGATAGAGGATGATGTCGCTGTGAGTGGCCAATTCGGCGAGTAGCGCAGGCCTTGCGCTACTCACCAGAAGTTTTGGAAAGCCATAAGGCAGCTCAGAAACAACCTCGCCGAAAACCGCGCTCCCCCTGCCACCGGCAACGCCGACAACCGCGCTGATCGCTCCTGATCGCAGGAGGTCACCAACCTTACTGCGCGTCCTTTCAGCAATCTGCTTCAAGAGTTCGGTGGGGGTCTTCGCATCGGCTTGTTTGTCGCCATCACTCCTCTTAGTGCCGATATCGATTAGAATGGTTTTGCGGCCGCACGCCTCGATAATATCGGCAAGGTAAGACGCCTCGCGGCCCTTGGTGTCCAGCGTCGCCACGATCGCGACCGCGTCCGTAGTCGCGGATCCAGTCGCCAGTTCGGACAGGTTACCATCCCGGGCCGACCTCTGGTCGTCCGTACAATGGTGAGACACGATCTTCCTCCCAGAACCATTCCTAACAACAGGTGGTCTAGACCCGGCTCTATCCGGGTATAAGATCGGTGAGGCGTCCAGATGGGTAAGATTGGGTAGACACGGTGAGAGCGAGAGTTCCGGGCAAACTTGCCACACACATGTCGGACATAGCTAAAGGCGGACAATTGCAAGTATACGCGCCTTCTTTGCGCAGCCTTCCAGAAGGCTCCCTGCTGGTCATGGCGACCCTGCCAATCCTCGACTGGAACGACTGTCTTTTGCGAGACTTGCTAACCCTCGACAAGGCAACGTCCGCTCCTCATGTGTATGCGGCGATACTCATGATCGACCCCTTCGCTTGCTGGGAGGATATTGCCGAATTGTTGAAGGATGCAGGCATCACCGGCGTCGCCAATTTCCCGCCCGCATCTATGATCGAGCGGTCGGCGGCGGGCGTACCTGTTGATGCCGGACAGGAGCTCGAACTTCGGCGGATGGAATGGTCACAAGCCTTGGTTTCAAGGCGTTGTTTGCCATCGCGGGCGATTCTGAAATTACCGCAGCGGAGAAGCGACTTGGCTCCCATCTGGACGGGCTCATCCATCTACCAGAAGAGGCTCTTACACGGACGATGAGCGAGCAGATGGAACTGGTGAGCCTTGGCCTGCACGGATCGTCTTTACCGATGTTCGCGCTTTTGGATGGGACGACTTCGAAGCGGCTAGCTTGAGCAAAGTGACGAGCGGGACTGCTCTCTAAGATCCGCAGCTTACTGAGGAGGGGTTAGTCTTGACGACCCCAAGAAACTGGCCGCCTTTCCGCGATGAAGTCTGCTTGATTCAAGCCTTCCATAAATCGCTCTCGCTCGAGAGAATGCATTTTTCGGCTTGACTGTGCGGACTCGCTCAACGGCGGTCTCAGGACGCCCTGATATGCGTATCTGGGAGCGTCAACAGCAGGTTCATGATCTAGGGGGGAATTCAGCGCAGTTTGTGCATTTCCTGCTTGGACCGGCAACGCTGGGCTGCCTCGCGAGGTGATCTCGTCGCTAGCGTCGGAATCAGTCGCAGCTGGCGTTGCAATAGGCATTAGCTAGAAGTTGGATGCGGTCCCGTCGCTAACTGCTATTGCGGCTATTCTCACAGGTATATGGAGGTGATCGTGGTGACGCTTGAAGAACCGCACGGGATCGCAGATTTCCGAGCGCGCGACTTTGTGGCGGCGGTGCACGGCATCGGGACGCCGGGACAGCGCGCGCTTCCAACTCGATGAACTCGCCGGCTCCTTTTGGAGCCTCGGATGGCCTGAATGCACTTGTCACATTGTTTCCGGCGCTGCTCCGTCCCATGATCTTGTTCGTAGCCCGTCTTTTTCGTTACATACGACTTACGCAATGGGCGGGTGTGTCAGGCACGACTATCGTTACGCTGTTCGCCCATCGGACTGGCTGCAATCACCTCAATATTCTCGACTGTGAAGTCGGCATGATGAATCTCCAAAAACACCGCTGCCGGATTTCTCCGGCAGCGGCTCAAGTCTTGGGAGAAAGCAGACGAACCGGTCTGCCAGCGGACCCAAGAGGTCAGAACGGAATTCTGGCCGCCGGTCGCTATTATTCAAATGATGTCGGATTGGTCACGGCGCACGACCTCAGCATCCGGGTAACGTTGGGTAAACCGATCGTATTAGGTGCAGCTGTCTTCCAGGGCTGACGCGACAGTTACCTTCCAACGGCTCTAGCAAAGCGATGTTTGCCGAGCCGTACGGGCACGATTCACTTAACAGATGGCCGCCGGCACTACCGGCCCGCGTGGCCGTCAAAGAGCAACCGACCCTTCGTCAGCACAATAGGCGGGCCAGCTTATTTCCTAATCTAAAGGTTTCTCGCGGCGAGTGATCCGGCCGACGACCAGCGCGGCGTCTTCAGTGCCATCATGCGCGAGCTGTGCCTCCGCTCCGCCATTCGACCCATCATCGGATACGTGAAGCTCCAAGGTCACCTCGGCCGCTGCTGCCTCAAACGCAGTGCCGATGATGCCGCGACGGTCATCCTCTCAGCCGTTGGCCACAACTCACGCCGCACTCTTCCTTGGGTTAGACAACGCTTGGACCTCTTCCCCAACTACTGCGCCGAAACACCCGCCTGCCCCGTCAAGGTCACCGGCGAATGACTCAAAAATCTTCTATCTAGAATTGGCGCTGGAAACCTATGGTGCGAGGTACCGCAGAAGTTCCGGATTGCCGCGGACATCGCCTGCCGCGCCCTGCAGCGCGATCCGGCCGCGATCGAGTACGTACGCGTGGTCCGCCACGCGCAATGCGAGATCGAGGTGTTGCTCGACGATGATGACCGCGATCTCCTTGGCAAGCTCAGTCAAGCGTTCGGTGATCTCCTCGATCACGCCGATCCACACTCCCTCGGTCGGCTCATCCAGCAGCAGCAGTTTTGGGTTTCCAAGTAGCGCGCGCCCGATTGCTAGCATCTTACGCTCGCCGCCCGAAAGCGTGCCAGCCGCCTGATTCAGGCGGTGGCCGAGCTTGGGAAAGATTGTCAGGACCCGATCAATCGCCGAACCGTCGGCGTTGAAGAGCGATCCCATTGCGAGATTATCCCGCACTGAGAGGCGTGCGAACACCGAGTGCTCTTGCGGCACATAGCCGATGCCGGCGCGCACACGCTGCTCGGTCGGGAAGCGACTGAAATCGTGGCCAGCAAAGACCACCTCACCTCTCCAGCTTGGTAGCTCGCCGACAATGGTCTTCATCAGCGTGGTCTTGCCTGCACCGTTGCGGCCAAGCACGGCGACACCGCCACGCCAGGGAATGCCGAGGGTAAGGTCAAACAGCACCTGGCTGCGGCCATAACCAGCGTCAAGATGCCTTATGTCGAGGAATTGTTTAGGCACGGCGTAAGTAGATCTCCTGGACACTCTTGTTGGCCTGGATCTCCGCGACGCTTCCTGTCGCCAGCACCTTGCCCTGATCGAGAACGGTGAGTCGGTCGCAGATGTCGCGGATGAAATCGAGATCGTGCTCGACGATAACGAGGGAGCAATGCTGTTTGATTGGTCGCAAGAGTTCGCCGGTGACGCGGCGCTCCTCCAGGCTCATGCCCCCGGTAGGCTCGTCTAGCAACAGGAGCCGGGGCTTGCCCGCGAGCGCCATCGCAATCTCCAGCCATTGCTGCTGGCCATGGGAGAGCGTTGCGGCGGCATCAAACGCGCGATCGGCGAGACGGAACTGGGTGAGCATCATCATGACTTGGTCGTGCAGCTGTCTGCGGCTGCGCGAGAACACAAGATCAAGCAGAGAGCAGTGCCCCTGCAGCGCGAGCAGGATATTGTCGTAGAGGGTGAGGGTTGGCAGCACCGATGTGATTTGAAACTTCAGGCTCATGCCAGCCCGGGCGCGCTCGCTGGGCGTGAATGCGGTGATATCAGTGTTGATGAAGCTGACCTTGCCTTGCGTCGGCACCTCCGCCCCCGCAATGCACTTCATCAGCGTGCTTTTGCCCGAGCCGTTCGGCCCGATCAAACCGTGGAACTCGTTCTCGCCGACAGTGAGCGCCGCACCATCGAGTGCAGTGAGCTTGCCGAAGATCTTTCCAATGCCTGCGGCTTCAAGAAGCGACATGATGCTGCGCCTTCTTGTCTTGCGCTTTCGCGGCGAAGCTGCCAACGCGCTCACGCTCCGTCAACATCATGCTGATGAGCCCGAGCGGCCGGAAAAGGATCACGAGCAGCAGGAGCAGGCCCAGAATAATCGGCCAGATGTCGCGGTAATTGTCCGACAGCCAGAAGGAGAGGCCTTCGACGATAGCCGTACCGATCACCGCGCCGATCAGCGTGCCGGAGCCGCCGAACAGTACGTAGAGCACGACCTGCGTGGAGACCACAACGCCGACCATATTGGGCCAAACGAAACCCTCGTGGGAGGCATAGAGGCTGCCGGCCAGGCCTGCGATAGCACCCCCGATCGCGAACACGCTGGCCTTCAGATGCTGTGTCTTGTAGCCGAAGAAAGCGATGCGCTGCTCGTTCTCGCGCAGGCCTGCGAGCGCGAGGCCGAACTGCGAGCGCACCAGGAAGCGGCATGCGAGATAGACAATGACAAGAAGCCCCAGTGCGAGATAGTAAAAGATCGGCCCTTCCGAGAATTCGTACGAGCCGAGCGTCATTGGCGGAATCGAGGGAATGCCGTTCTGGCCGCCGAGGTAGTACCAGCCGCGCGCGAGACGATCGGCGGCATAGGCGCCGGTGAGCGTACCGAGTGAAACGAAGATCACGCTGGCCGGATGCTTACCGAGTATGAGGAATCCACCGAGCAGCAGCGCGAAGACGAGGCCGATCAGTGCGCCAGCCGGCAGCACCAAAAGGATCGAGGTGATGTCGAGGTCGCGTGCAAGCAGCGCGACGCCATAGCCTGCCGAGCCGAAGAAGAGGGCCTGCCCAAAACTCATGATCCCGGCATACCCCCACACCAGATCGAACGAAAGAGCGAAGAGCGCCAAGATCACGACGCGAGTCGCAAACACCGTAAGATAGTCATGCAGCATTACCGGGAGGACTAGTGCTGCAATCAGCACTAGCCCTTCGATGATGAGCAGGACCCGTCGCGCAGGGCTAACTTGTCCCGCAAAGCCAGTTTCAGCCAATTCAGCTGTCGCACAATTCACTTCTAATGTGGGCACCGATGGCCTCTCTACCGCGCTTGTCGCTTTCATGGCGATGCGTCAGCATTCCCTGGGATCGACAAGCCCATTGCTGCGTTGCACGATTTCAAAATTCCCGCTCTTGCACACGGCCGTGTACATGTTCATCTTACAGTGGCGCTTGCCCGGCACCATCTCGGCCGGTCCGCCCGGCCCTTCCGCGATCTTAGCGTGATCGAGCGTCGCAGCTACCGACTCGCGATCGACCTTCCCCGCTTCCTTGACGGCGGCTTCCCAAAGTTTCAGCCCGCGATAAGTGCTGGGCGCGGCGCTGCTCGCGGCAAACAGGGAATCGCCTGGATAGTCCTTTTCATAGGCCGCCTGAATTCTGGCGGAGACCGGATCATCTTTGGCGACTGCTTTGTAATAATCGAGACAACTCGCAAGCCCTTCCATCTCATTGACCGCATGGAGGCTGAGATAATTCTCATCCTCATTCACGGCAGCAAGCCGGCCGCCGTTCTTGAGATAACCCGCTTCAGTGAGCTGCTTGAACAGGGGGCCGACGCCGGGTGGAATGACGGTGTTAAAGACAGTATCGGCCTTGTTGGATATAATCCCGTGGACAGTGGCGGAGAAATCGACCTGGTCGAGAGGATAATACTCCTCGTACACCACTTCGCCGCCATTGGCTTCGATCAACTTACGGGCGTATGCGTTCAGGTTGCGCGGCCAGATGTAGTTGGAACCTGGAAGGGCAAACCTCTTGCCGCCGTTTTTGATCAGCCAAGGGATGAATGTGTCGCATTGCTGCGCCGGTGTGGCGCCGCTACAGAACAGGTTTGGTGTGCATTCCTGACCTTCATAGAATTGCGGATAAATATAGAGCGTCTTGCCGCGTGACACGATTACATCCTTGATCGCGTTGCGCATCGAGCTGGCGAGGCCGCCGAGCACCATGTCCACCTTGTCGCGCTGGATCAGCTTGCGCACGTTACCCACCGCGACCGATTCATTGGAGGCGGTGTCTTCGACATACAGCTCGATCGGTCGGCCCAAGAGTCCGCCGGAATTGTTGATCTCCTTGACCACCATTTTGGCAACATTGGCATCCGCCTTTCCGGCAAAGCCGATCGGGCCGGTGAGATCGATCGCGATGCCGACCTTGATCGGACCTTCGGCCGCATTGGCCCAGTCGGGGCGGATCACCCAGCTGCCGGCGCCTGTGGCGATCGCACCAGCCGTGAAAGCGAAGTTCGAAAGGAAACGACGGCGTGTAAGTTGGACGCGATCAGTCATCATATGACTACACTCCCCTTTGCGCGATGAGGCCTTGCGGCCGACACTTGATGAAAGAAATAGCAAGCACGAAGACGAGCACATCGGCGACTACTGGTGCGACAGCCCAGGGTAGCGCCGCGCTGACAGCGCCAATGATGCCGGCTCCTGCGACCGGTCCGATGAAGGAGCCGACGCCACCGACCATGACCGCAACAAATCCCTGGATCAGAAAACGAATTCCGAGATCGGCAAATAGATCGAAAACCGGCACGATAAGGGCACCGGCGAGCCCCGCTAACGCTGCGCCAAACGCAAAGGTGGCGCCATAGATGAACGTCGTCGAAACGCCAGAGGCGCGCGCCAGCGCCGGATTTTCCAGTGTCGCCCGAATGCGCAGGCCGAAGCTCGTGCGCGACAGAAGCAAATAGCAGGCTCCCATCACCAAGCCCGTGATCACGAGTATCGTAAAGCGCCAGGCCGAGATGTGCATCGTGGCGATATTGATAGATCCGCCAATCGGCTCCGGAACGGTCAGATAAAAGCCGCCAATCAGGCCACGCACCGTCTCTCGGATGATAAGACCGAGCGCATAGGTGCCGAGCATCGCCACGATCGGTGCCGCATAGAAGCGGCGGATAATGAGCGCTTCGAGCACAAAACCCAGCAATCCGACCAGGATCGGTGCGGCCGCCATGCCAACCCAAACCGGCAGGCCATGACGATAGGCGAGATACGTAATATAGGCACCGAGCAACACGAACTCGCCTTGGGCAAAATTGAAGATGCCCATCATGCTCGCTATGACACCGAGGCCGAGCACGATCAGGACCATGATCGCGCCGAAGCTCAGAATGTTGAATGCCGCCATGAAAGTGTTAATCATAATCCATCCGCGCGCGATCGCAGCTCGCCTCACATCTTCTTCCAGTCGCCTATCTGTTCGAAGGCATGGGCAGCGCGATAGACGGTGGATTCCTCGAAGTAACGACCGACCAGCATCAGGCCGACTGGCAAGCCGTCGACCATTCCGCAGGGCAGGGACATGGCTGGATGATGCGTAATGTCGAATGGCGCGGTATTGGTGAACATCTCAATCGCGCGCGTGAAATAGTCCTCGCGACTGGCGTCGGCAGGCGGCAGCGGCGTTGCCTTCATCGGCGTCGTCGGCATGAGCAGCAGATCGTAGGTCTCGAGAGCTTTGTCGTATGCTGCAGCGAGGCGGCGGGAAATATTGAGCGCCTTGCCGTAAAACCTGGAACCAAAAGTGTTTTTGATGTGGGTGCCCAGCAACAGGAACAGCTTGTTCGTCTCCGACAACGAGTCCGCCTGCCGCCGCCAACCGCGATGGAAATCCATAAGCGACGTTGGGTACAGATCGCCTCGGCTGAGACCATAGCCGTCGCCGAACATCATGGTCTGGACGGCGCCCTCGGTTCCGATCGGGGTCCAGATCGCCGCCCCCAGGAGATGCATCGGAATCGAGACGGTCTCAACGGTTGCACCGAGATCCTTAAAGCGCTTGGCTGCCTCGCGCACGCTCTCATTAACCGCAGCCTCGGCAGACGGCTGCTCGAACCCTTCCTTGAGGATGCCAATCTTCATCCCTTTGATGCCTGCACCCAAGGCCTTGGTGTATTCATCAACCTTTGGCGCCTTGATGCGCGAATCGTAGCCGTCGTCACCGGCGATCACCTCCAGTAGCAGCGCGTTATCGGCCACTGTTGCCGTGATCGGTCCGGTGTGATCGATAAAGACCTCGATCGGCATGATTCCCGTGTAGGGAACGAGACCCCAAGTCGGCTTCATACCGTATGTGCCGCAGAACGAAGACGGCATACGGATCGAGCCGCCCTGGTCGCCGCCGATCGCCATGTCGACCTCGCCGAGCGCGACCACAACCCCGCTTCCCGAGGAAGAACCGCCGGCCGAATAGCCCATCTTGTGTGGATTGTGCACCGGGCCGGTTGCATTGGTGTGGCTACCGCCGGAGAGACAGAAGGCCTCGCAGTGGACCTTGCCGGCGATCTCGGCGCCAGCGTCGAGCATGCGTGTAACGATAGTGGCGTCGAAGTCGGGTACGTAGCCTTCGAGGGTGGCCGAGCCATTCATCATGGGCACTCCGGCCAACATAATGTTGTCTTTCAAAGCAACCGTCTTGCCCTTCAGCTTGCCGCTGGCGTTGCCCTGGATCGTCGTCTTGCGGTACCAGGCGTTGCGAGGGTTTTCGATCGGAGACGGCCGATAGCCGGGGGTACGCGGATATCTGACCACCGGCAATTCGTCGGGCATCGCAGCGACGAGATTGTACGCTTCGAGTGAGCCCTGCATCAGGCCTCGGAACGAGGCAACGTCCTCATCGGTCAGCGAGAGACCACACTGTTCGGCGATGCTAAGAAGCTGGGTTGGCGTGGGAAGGGCGACTGACATGAGGCTCTCCTAAGAAATTTCGTCCCGGCATTTGGACGTGCCGCCTATCGAGCATTCTACGATGGCCGCTTACCCGTCATATACTGCGGAGCACCTGCATTCGCCCAAAGAGGGCGCGCAACGCGATCTGGGTAATATTGGGTAAAGTGGTCCGGCGCTGAGTGCATTTGCCGGTGAGGAGCCCCTGCCGAGCCGTCAAGCCTTTGCCGGTTCGTATCGCGGTTAGCGCAAGCACCGCGTTAAATGACGAAAGGGCGCGGCGACGCAGGAAGACCAGCGTCGCCACCTTAGAGTTGCAATGTGGCAGCCATCTGACAGAGCTGCGCAAGGCGTTAGCGGCTTAGTTTCCCGAGGAAACACGTAGCTACTTGACATTGGATCAGCAATATCTGCGCGCTGTGAGAAGCCGATGTGCTCCAAATATTGAATGATCAAACGTTGGAAGCTGAAACCGTATTGATTCAATTCCCTTCGGCGCGCCGCCAAGTTCGGGGGGCGGTGCCGGTGCTGCGCTTAAACTCACGACTGAAGTGATAGACATCGCAGAAACCGCAACGTTCGGCGATAGCACCGAGCCCCGCGTCGGTTTCCAGGAGTAGCTTTTGTGCCATCATAATTCGCTCTCGGATCAGCCAGCGCCTCGGGCTTATCTGCAGATACTTTTGGAATAACCGCCGCGTTTGTGCGGCGCTGAGACCGGTGACAGAAGCCAATTCCTCGGCATGCCAGGATCGCTCCGGGGCGTGCCGCATCTTTGAGACGATAGCGCGCAATGGGGCGGGAAGACGCAACTCACCGTGCTTAGGTGAAGGCGCTGCGATCAGGTGCAACAGCTCCGCCACAAGGTGATTGAGAGCCATATCGATATTATCATCTCTGGCGCGCAAAACATCAAACAGCTCGTCGAACCACCGTTCGATGTCGTTCGGCGTCAATATCGTCGCAAGAGTTGCGCCAGCGCCAAACACCTTTCGCCGAATGGCCGCACAGTTCGGTCCGTCGATCCGTACCCATAGAACGGTCCAGGGATCGCTCTCATCCGGCCAGTGCGCATGCGGCGTCTCGTTAGCGATCCAAATCAACTGATTGCGCCCAATACTGAATGTCCTCCTCTCGCTGGATACGAAGCCATGACCCGCCGTGCAGTAGAGAATGTCCTGGCCCGGATAGCTATCTCGCGCGATGTGATGGTCAGGGGCGGTAATGGCTTTACCAGCCCTCAGCACCGTAAAGGCGCAGCGAGCCCAGGCGACATCAGGAAGGACATACTGATGGCTCTCAAGGAAAAGGGTGCGCTGCAGTATTTTCTGCATGCGCGTTTTATATAAATCCGAGCGCGCTTTGTCCATTTCTACCTGCGAGCTTCACACTTATGCTTGCTCATAACGATAACAAGCAAACTCGCCGACGGGCATTTCCGGATGCACGTTTTGTATCCTTTGGCTGCCGCGAGTACTCAGGGAGGAGCCGGTGCCGATACTCAGCGCCTGCGATCAGCGCCACCAAGCTGAGCGTCGCAATTTCCCTGTGCCGATATCGTGGAGGCAATCCACACAAGCGCTGGTCTTAAGCACCTTCAAGGGAGGAGTTGATGGGTAAACCGAAAATCACCGTCGTTGGCAGCTTCGCAGTGGGACTTACCATTCGGGCTCCGAACATTCCGGTCTTCGGCGTGACAATGCTCGGCAGCAGTTTCGATATGGGGCCCGGCGGAAAGGGCTCAAACCAGGCGGTTGCGACCGCGCGGCTGGGGGCGGACTCTTCGCTGGTGGCCATCATCGGCAAGGACAAGTTCGCCGATATCGCAACCGATCTGTTCAAGGCCGAAGGCGTTGGTACAGCAAACGTCAAGCAAATTGCCGAAAGTCCGACGGCGGTGGGCTTCATCATTCTCAACGAGCGCGGTGAGAATTTCATCATCATGGACTATGGCGCAACCAACGCCATGGACCCGGCTTTCGTCGATCGCGCCGAGAGCCGCGTTCGGGAAAGCGATGTCGTGATGGCGGTCCTCGAACCTCCGGTCGAGGTAGCAATGCGAGCCATGGAGCTGGGCCGAAAACACGGCAAGATCACTGTCCTTAATCCAGCTCCCGCGGCGCCACTTCCCGATGAGATCTTCCCGTTAGTCGATTACCTGACGCCGAACGAAAGTGAACTTCGCATTCTGCTCGGTCTGCGACCGGACGATCCACGGCCTTCGCGCGAGCTTATGGAGGTCCTGCGTAAGCGCGGCGCCGCCAATGTGATCGTAACCCTTGGCGATCGCGGTGTGCTCATCGTCACCGACACGATCGATACAGCCATCCCGGCCGCTGAGGTCCACGTCGTGGACACGACAGGCGCTGGCGACGCCTTTAATTCGGGCTTCGCCGTGGCTCTGGCCGAAGGCCGGGATGTGATTGACGCCGCACGCTTCGGGGTTTGCTGCGGCGCCCTGGTCTGCACCAAGCTCGGGGTCATTCCTGGCATGGCAACACGCAGAGCCGCCGACGAGATGTATCGTACAATTTTCGCCTCGGGTTGAAAGGAAGCAGGGAATGAACCCGAACCACACCTTCCAGATTTCGACTCGGCTTGCACCGTGGTCAAGACAGGCAATAGCGAGGTGAGGTGCGGCTTCCAGCCAGAGTGCCGAAACCCGCCGCACTCCTTTTCGCCTGATCTCGCCGTCGATCCAGGGCATCCCGCATATCGAACCGTGTGCGCGGTGATCGAGTAAGCGCGGAGCCGGCGCGCCGAACGTCTGGCAGAACTTAGAGAGCTGATTAACACAAGATGCCGCGAATTTACGATTGGGCCGCGCGCGAAGCTGAGCGCACTCTGACGGTGGCCGACCTGCGGGCGGCCCGCGACTCGGGCAAACGCTACACTCAAGTCACCGCTGAGACGGCGGACGAGGCAGCCGCGGCAGAAGAATCTGGTGTCGAGATGCTGGTCACCCGCGCCCGCAACGTGGAAACCGTGCGCAAAGGCTCGAAACAGCTTTTCGTCACAGCGGCGCTGGGCTTTGCCGACGCCGCAACCCAAGACGATATCCTACGCACCGCATTGAAGGCGCTGATCGACGGCGCCGATGCGGTGATCACCGCACGTGGCATGGCGACCGTCTCTATGCTCGCAGCCGAAGATATCCCGGTCATGGGTCACCTGGGTCTCGTTCCAAGGAAATCGACCTGGGTCGGAAAGCTTCGCGCTTTCGGCAAGAATGCCGACGAAGCCTTGACGCTTTTTCATCGCTTCCGCCGCCTGGAAGAGGCCGGCGCTTTTGCAGTGGAATGCGAAGTTATCCCAGCCAGAGTCATGACGGAGATTCGTCGGCGAACCGGACTAGTGACGGTTTCGCTTGGCTCTGGACCTGATGCGGATGTGATCTTTCTCTTCACCGAAGACATATGTGGCGGGGAAGGCCGGCGGCCCCGGCATGCTCGGACCTATGGAAACCTGCAAGCACTGCAAGAGCGTGTCAAACAAGAGCGTGTGAGAGCTCTCAGTGCATTTCGCGCTGACGTAAGCGCGACTGCTTTTCCGGGGCCGCAGGAAATTTCGCAGATCGACGACGATGAATTCGCTACGTTCATGTCAGCGCTGAAGCGAGAGGGCTTTTGAGTGTTGATTCGCTAGTCGTGCGAGCGATATCCGCAAGAACAGCGATTTCTTGGCGCCTGAGGATTTCGCATAGGCAGGCGATTTCTCATCCGAGAGTTCCATGGAGTGGAGGTAACTATGGATGACACCTTATACGGCACGCGTGACAAACGCGGGAACTGGATGCCGAACAAGAGGCCAGAACGCGCGCCGATTTTTGTTTGGCCGGTGCAACCGAAGAAGATCCTTCGTTGGTTGCCGGGATACCTCTTGCCTTGGAATACCCTTTACTTCGTGATCTCGCTTGTATCGTGGATCTATCTGACGCCTACACTGGATACAATGCGGGAGTTCCGCGCTGACTGGATTTTGCTCATTCTGCTGCGCAATGCGGGGTTAACGCTCTTTGTCTACGGCAGCTTCCACTTCATTCTCTATGTCCAACGGCGTCAGCAAACGCACTTCAAGTATAATGCAAAGTGGCCTGACACCGACAATACGACCTTCATGTTCGGTAGCCAGACAGCTGAAAATGTGTTCTGGACTATGTGTAGCGGCGTGCCGGTATGGACCGCTTATGAGGCCCTCGTCTGGTGGATGTACGCTAACGGCTATGTGCCGTACGTCGATTTCGGAACGCACCCGGTGTACTGCGCTGTCCTTGTGTTGGTGATGCCGGCCTGGCGCGAGCTGCACTTCTATCTGATTCACCGGCTCATTCACATGGGACCGCTGTACCACATCGTACACAAGGTACACCACAAGAATGTCAACCCGGGGCCGTGGTCCGGCTTGTCAATGTCTACTCTTGAACACATCGCCTATTTTTCCGGCGTGCTGATCCATTTCGTCGTGCCCTCCCACCCGGTACATGCAATGTTTCAACTCATGCATGCAGGGTTGTCGGCCGCGAAGTCTCACACAGGTTTTGACCGAGTAGTCGTGGACGATGCGACAGCCATCAACACGGACAACTTTTACCACTACCTGCATCACAAATATTTCGAAGTGAACTACGGTGAGCGACGCATCCCGCTCGACGAGTGGTTCGGCACAGCTCACGACGGTTCTCCGGAAGCGGACGAGAGGATGTACAAACGCATAAAGGCCAAGAAGTGGGCGCGCGGCAGTTAGCTCTGAAGTTGGTGACGCGAGACGGAATGTCCGTCTAGGCTTTTATGAGCGTTTAGCACGCGCGGAGAGCCTCCCTGCCGTCCGCCAACGGCACACGCGCCCAGACGAATATGGGCAAGGCATCGACGCAATTCTTGCGAGTAGATTCAGAGGAACACCAAATGACTAGCCAAGGCGAATGGGTTGCGGCCTGCGCTACCAATGCATTGATGCCCGAAGAAACACTTCGCTTCGATCATGGCAGCCGCACGTTTGTAATTGTTCGCTCTGCCGAAGGAGACTACTTCGCGATCGATGGCCACTGCTCCCACGAGAAGGTCCATCTAGCGGATGGCATCGTCGACGGCGGAATCATTGAGTGTCCCAAGCACTTCGGGACCTTCGATTACCGAACGGGCGAGTCGCGTGCATTGCCTGCATGCGTTGACCTGCGCAGTTACGAGGTGAAGGTCGAGAACGACACCGTCTTCATTAAGCTCTGAACGAAGCCAAAGGGCGGAATGCACGACAATGACGAAGCAGATCTTGCTTGTCCTACAGTCACTCTGGGCGATGGAACGGCGCCAGCCCGATGGGATCGAACGTTCTGTCGACCAGAATATAGAGATGATCCGAGAAGCGGGGTTCGATGGCATCAGCGCCTCGTGTACTAATCCTGCGCGCGTTGCCGAGCTTGGGCGCGCACTCGCCGGCTCAGGACTTGCAGTCGAAGGTATGTGCTTCCCGCAGACGATCGATCACCTAAAAGCCGCCATTGACCTTGCCCGGCATCTCGACGTCTTGCATCTCAACGTCCAGCCTGACATCCGCCCGCGCCGTGTCGCCGACTGTATCGCGCTGCTGGAGGGCTGGATGAGGTTGGCGCAAGATGCGGACATGCCCATCTACTTCGAAACGCATCGCAATAGGATGACGACAGATCTCCTCTTCACACTCGACCTGATGGACCAGGTCCCTGAGATGCGCATGCTTGCCGATCTCTCGCATGTCCTGCTGGGCCGGGAATTCTGGTATCCGATCTCGGACGAAGACGAAGCGCTGGTGCGGCAAGTGCTCGATCGCTCCTGGGCATTTCATGGTCGCGTTGCGTCCCGCGAGCAGATACAGGTCGAGATCACATTCCCGCAACACAAAATGTGGCTGGATCTGTTCCTCGGTTGGTGGAAATACGGCTTCAAGAGCTGGCAAAGGCGCGCCGGTGCGGAGGACCGCCTCACTTTCGCGTGCGAACTTGGCCCGCAGCCTTATGCAATTAGCGATCGCCAGGGCAACGACACCACAGATCGCTGGACGGAAGCTCTCCTACTCAAATCTCTCGTGCGCAACCTGTTCGAGAGTGCGGCAAGCGATGCTCACTCATCGCTCGGAAATGGTTCGCGCCCTTGAGTGACCAATCCACGATAGTTATCGTTGGGGCGGGCGAAGCCGGCACCGCCGCTGCCGTCGCCCTGCGCGAAGGCGGCTGGCGGGGTATCGTGGTCCTCATTGGCAATGAAACTATGCTGCCGTACGAGCGCCCGCCTCTATCCAAGGCGATCCTGATCGACGAGGCGAGCCATGAACCCAAGCTGATTGTGACATCACAGCGCCTCGCCGAGTTGAAAATCGATTATCTCCAGGGCAACGAAGTCGCTTCGATCGATCGTGGGAACAAGTTAGTCGCGCTCTCTAACGGATCAAGGATACCGTATCACCGGCTCCTGTTGGCTACGGGAGCCCGACCTCGGAAGTTGAGCGTTCCGATCGCCGAAGGAGCCAGGGTGGCGACACTGCGCACATACGACGACGCCATGCGTATTCGCCAAGTCACCGGCCAAGGATGCGATGTCGTCGTGATTGGGGGCGGTTTCATCGGGCTTGAGGTGGCCGCGAGTGCGGTCTCGAGAGGCGCTTCGGTGACCGTACTCGAGGCAGGACCACGACTGCTTACGAGGTCGGTGCCAGCTTCTATGGCCGAGCTGATCAGGGCCAAGCACGAACGTTCTGGCGTGCGCATCGAGACAGGCGCTATCGTCGAGCGTATCGGTATCAGCGAAGGACGTACCAAGGTGGTGATAGCCGATGGTCGCTCGCATGTGGCTGATCTGGTGATCGTTGGAGTTGGAGCGACGCCCAATGTCGAACTTGCGCAAGCGGCGGGATTAGCGGTCGACAACGGCATCGTTCTGGATGAGACGCTCGCGACTTCGGATCCGGACGTTTTCGCGGCGGGTGACTGCTGTTCGTTTCCGCATCGTCTCTATGACAAGCGCGTCAGGCTGGAGGCCTGGCGCAACGCGCAGCGGCAAGGTGCGGCGGCGGCGGCGAACATGCTGGGCGAGAATCGTCCCTACCAGGACGTTCCTTGGTTTTGGTCAGATCAATATGACGAGACACTGCAAATCGTCGGCATCTGCCCGGAAGGAGGAATTCCCGTAACCAGACACCTCGGTGCAAGAGGCCAGATCTTGTTTTACCTAGCAACCGGCGGGCGCCTGGTCGCCGCATGCGGATTCGGGAGCCTGGGCCCAGTGGCGAGAGAAATACGTTTCGCCGAAATCATGATCGGGAGGCGACTTAGCCCTAAAGCAGAGGCGCTCGCAGACCCCGAGATGAACATCAAGAAACTATTGGGTTAGAATAGAATTCAGCATCCGACACTGCTTGTGCGCCGATCGTGACGACGGCCGAAGAACTCGATGTCCGGATGCGCGCCCTTTGGGACAAGGCAACGGCGCTGCAGCGGAAAGCCGCGTTGAAGATCATCGTCGGTCGAGAAAAGAGAACCCGCTCAGGCCGCGTAGTATTGTGCACGGAACGGTCAAACACGTAGACAAGCTATAGCGCCCGCATGTTCGAGCCCCGTCTTGTGCTAACCAGGCTGAACAGCGGCGGCAGACAAGGATTCATGTCTATGAAGACAATTCGATGCTGATTCGGGCGCTCCGCGGCTTGGCCATCTGGTTCTCAACGAAGCTGGATTGCCGACCCCTGATCCAGAGCAGCGTGTTTCTTCGCGCGGGATCGATCTGAATGAGAAAGGCCCGTCCAAGGGCGGGACCTTTCGTAATGTAATATCGTTCACGCTGGGACGGCCAAAGCGGGACGAAGCCCTGCCGTGCTTAATCTCCGACGTAGACGCCGCCGCGCTTTTTTGCGATCAGATAAACTAGGATGCTAAGCAACGCGATAGCCGTGCCGTAGAATGGAAACACCCACGAGAGGTTAGAGCGTTGGAGCCATAGCAGCAGGAACGGTGTGGTACCGCCGAAAACCGTTGCCCCGATAGCGTATCCAAGGGCGACGCCAGTGGTCCGAACATTTCTCGGCATCAACGTTGTGGCGATGAAATTATAAAGCGCCATATTGCAGCCGACGAGAGTTCCGCCCACCAACATAACGATTGAGAAAGTCAGAATGCTGTTCTCGGCATAGAACAAAGATAGGAAGAACGATGGGATGAGCAGTAGGCGCATCCCGACGAAGGCCCGCGAGGGCTTCACTTTATCCGCAAAGGCACCGATTGCCGGCGAGAACACCATCCAGATGGCGCCCATTACCGTCACAATGCCATACACGTAGGTGCTGTTTTCCTTGAATACCCCGTTGGCGATGTTGGGCAGACCGAAATTGTACGTGTAGTTTGCGATCTGCACGCCGCCAACGACCAGAATGGCGGCGAAAAGCGATAGCCTCGCCTTCCAAAGTGCTTTCCACACTCCGCCGGTCGTCTCTTGGATGCGCGAGTCCTCGTCCACCCGATGCATAGCGCGAGCGATCAGGGTTTCTGGAAGGGTCTGCCGAAGATAAATGATGAGCAAGCCTAGCACGCCGCCGACTCCGAACGGAACACGCCAAGCCCAATCGCGCATGACGTCACTGGACACCGCGGCGCTGACGAGGAAGGCAACCAAACTGGCTCCGATCGAGCCCACCATAATGAATGTGCCATTGATCAGTCCGAGGTATCGTCCCTCCCGACCTGCTGGTGCCAATTCGATCGCGATCGCATTCGCGACGCCCGCTTCGGCGCCGACGGCGAGGCCTTGCACCAGTCGGAGCGTGACCAGCACGATGGTGGCAGTGATGCCGAGGTCCTTGTAGCCCGGCAGCACTGCGATGATCAGCGACGATAGCGCCATGGCCGAAACAGCGATCATCATCACGGCTTTGTGGCTGATGCGATCAGCGATCGGGCCGAGCAGCGCCGCCCCTATAGGCCGCGCGGCAAATCCAGCGCCGAATACTGCCAATCCCGCGAGCAGGGAGACGACCGGGTCAGTCGCTGGAAAGAAGTGCGGCGACAGGAATGCCGCCATGAAGCCATAGAGCTGCCAGTCGTAGAATTCGAGGGCAACGCCCCCGCCGAGGCCCAGAGTCATTGAACTTGTTGCGACGGACTTTTCAGGTTCAACGATGGTGTCAACGGGATGTGCAATCAGCTGCATGGTTTTGTTTCCGTCTTTAAATCAATTCGTTATGGTTGATGATCGGAGGAGCCGGAGCCGAACGGTCATTGCCGTTCGCGGGCTTCCGTGGCGCTAATGTGGAATACACGCGAGCATCTTCGCGCCGAGCGCCTTGGGCTCAGGCGAGACCACCGACATGCCCGGAGACGTCTCCGAGTTAGTTTGTTTTGATTTTTCAGGCAGCCTGCATATGCGAGCACCAGGCTCATTCTCATCGTTTCCCCTCCTGTTGCACCCGCGGTTTTCCGCGTCGCCCTCCGAGGCCGCGAGTTCGCGGCATCCGTGGCGAAGGGAGCGTCTCGCTCACATTCGCTCTCTCATAACGGCTGGCAATTCCTGCTCTAGTCCATTACACGAAGAGAACACCACGCACATAGGCCAATGTCAACATTGCATCATCTCAATCCTTGACTTAGTACTGCCCAATTAGAATCGAGCGGCATTGACCTCTTCGTGACGCAAAGATGCACAGGCGGCTGCGCTAATAAGTTTTTGTAAACACTACATATTTTTCCTGGCGCGTCCTTCGTCAACCGCACTTGAGCTATCTCATTTGATGTTTTCTTGATACTACGCGCCGGAAAATGAGGGAGCGATCAGTGCAGTTCTCCCGCAACGTCAAGCGCAGTTGACGCAACACCAGGACTTGAATTTGTCGATGAGGAAAACGGAATGAGCAGCGGCGCTGCGCTTGATGGGTTTGTCGGAAGATCGATTGCGATCGATAAGACTATCACTGGAGGTGATCGCGTTCGCCGACATCTCGCTGAACTCGCATCCAAAGCCATCTTGACGAGGCATGTGCAAAGGCAATGGCTTGGGCGGGCGCGTCTTCCAAGGCGCATTGTTGGTAGGCCTCATGGCGGGCGCGGGAACAGCGACGCTTCAGTCGATTGGCCGCCCGGCTGTGTCATACGGCCGCGACCGTTTGCGCTTTTTGCGCGGCGTCCATCTCGGCGAAACCATCACCGCGACGTACACCATCACAACGCCGTCGAACTCAAAATCAAACTGTGAGGCGGAGGTGCGCGTCACGAACAGTGCGTGCAAGTCGGTCGCCCTGGCAACTCATAGCGCCCATTTTACGCATGGACGCGGTTGCGTCTCACCCAATATTGCGAACGACGTCCTTAATCCAAGTCGAGATCGGAGCGTCGTCCGCTATTGACATTCGGGTTGGTGAAGAACGGCGCCGCTTTTGTCGCCTCGTGCCGCTGTCCTTGGCGCCGCCGACGAAAAGCAAAGGCGCTTCCGTCGAGATATCTCACTCTCCCCGAAATCTGGGCGGGCGCTTTTCAAAGAACGCATCCATCCCCTCTTGCTGGTCCGAGGTCGAGAAGGCCACCCGGATTGACTGCCGTTCGAACTCTATACCCGCATCCAGAGGCGTCTGATATGCAGCGAGCACTGATGATTTTGCGAGTTCAACGGAACGCGGCGGCTTCTGCGCTATGACGCCTGCAATTTCGAGCGCCCTCGCGGTCGCCGAGCCGGTGGAGACGATGTCCGCGATGAGCCCGGCCTGCAGCGCGGTCTTAGCAGAAATCGGCTGACCGCCAAGAATCATCAACATTGCCAGTGATTTTCCTGCTACGCGCGTCAGGCGTTGAGTGCCGCCGTCGCCCGGGATCACGCCGATATTGATTTCTGGCTGCCCAAACTGCGCATGTTCGCCTGCCACCACGATGTCGGCGAGCATCGCGAGTTCGTTTCCGCCGCCGAAACATACACCTTCAACGGCCGCAATGATGGGCTTCACGCAGTTCGCAATATCCCTCCAGTCACTCCGCCTGGCTGGATTGTTAATGGCTTCGAACCCGCGCTGTTGCATTTCTTTGATGTCAGCGCCCGCGCAAAAGAAGGCGTCGCCTCCAGTGAGAACGATGCAACGTACATCCTCGTCGGCAATGGCAGTGCGGCAGGCTCGGGCAATATGTGCGATAAGTTCATTGCTCAGAGCATTTCGCTTCGCATGTCTATTCATGATCAAGAGCCGAACATGCGGGGAAGGCGTGGTCGCGATGACGAGATCTGATGTGGTCACAGGATGATCCGTGGAAGTTGGCTCGGAATTATAAGGCGGTTCTTCACGTGAGCCGCGAACGAAGGTCCGCGCCGACTAGCCAAACGCCTTTTTATCGCGTGCCTCGGCAATAGCGACGGCTGTGAATCCGAATGAGGACAGAACCTCGTCGGTGGCAGCACCGATCGGCGCTGGGTGTATCCGGACGGCTGGCGGGGTCCGCGAGAGGCGAACCGGAAGACCGGCCAACGGGACAGTCCCGCGCCCCGGTACATTGACTTGCCACATGATGCCGTTATGCGCAGTTTGGGCCTGACTGACGGCGTCGGCGATCTCGTTGACAGGCGTGCAAAGAAGATCCACGTCGGACAGTCGCTGCACCACCTCGTCCGTCGTGAGCGAAGCTATCGCCTGTGCGCAATGCTCCTGAACAATCGAAAAATTCGCAACCTGACTTTCGCGTGTTGAGAGCTCGGGTCGCGCGCTGATGTCGGGCAAGCTGAGCGCTTGGCACATGAGCCCAAGCGGGTTGTCGCGGAACAGCATAACCACCGAAACCCAGCCGTCGTTCGTCTTGAAGAAGATCGACTGATTGATCCAGTTGGTTTTCGTCCCGTAAATGCTCTCGCTCGCAATTTCACAGAGTTGCATGGCGAGTGCGACATCGTACAGACAGGTCGAAACGACTTGGCCGAGCCCCGAGGTCTGGCGCTCGATAAGCGCGGCGAGAACACCTTGTACAAGCGACATTGCCGCGCCGTAGTCGACGATAGGCGAATTGGTCAGGTGAGGCGGCTGATGCTCTTCGAGCCCTCCGCGAGCCAACCCGCTGAAAGCCTGGGCCAACATATCCTGGCCGGGCCGGCTCGCCAGAGGCCCGCTCTCACCGAAGCCGAACCCGGCGGCATAGACCAACCGCGGATTGCGCGCGCTCAGTTCACCAAATCCGAGACCCAATCGCTCCATCACGCCCGGTCGGAAGTTATGCATAAGCACGTCGGCCTTATCGACCAACCGAAGAAGGATTTCTTTGCCGACTGGATTCTTGAGATCCAAGGCGAGTGCACGTTTATTGCGGCCCATTGCTGCATAGTAGGAGCTCATGCCGCCGACACGAGTTGCCTCGAAATCGAGCCCGCGGGTGATGTCTCCCTGGGGCCTTTCGACCTTGATGACGTCCGCGCCGAGATCGCCCAAGACTTGGCCGGCAAGTGGGACCTGCATCACCATTCCCACTTCCAGCACGACAATTCCTTTAAGTGCGCCGGCTTTGGGGGTGAGCGTGTTGTCTGTGGGTTCAGCGATCACTTGGCGCCCTCTCTAGTAATCTGATCTTGATCGGCCACCAGCCGACGACCAAAGCTACAGTACATCCCGAATAAGGTCAATAAGTACACTATTCCAATTGTAAATTGCCATATCTCAATAGCTACGGGAATTGCAGTGACGCCTCGGAATGCCCGCGCCGACGCCGGTACGAGATAATGAATGCGCCATGACGCCAGCATGGCGTTTTTCAACGAAGCTAACGTTGATGGACACGGATGAATGGCGGACGAGAAGCTGCCGTCCGTTCGCGCTGGAGTGGACGTCGAAATTTTCCGAGAACCCGTGGGCGTTGTCGGGCTCATTACGCCTTAACTCTCCCGTCGCAATCCCTGCCTGGAAGATTGCCCCTGCCCTCGCCTACGCGCACGGGAGGAGATATTCGGAGCCGTTGCAATGCTGATCCGTGCTCGGAACTATGAAGATGCCCTGGAGATCGCAAACGATACTGCGTTCGGACTGTCGTCCGGGATTTGCAGGTCGAGCCTGAAGTACGCGAGCCACTTCAAATCCAATGCTCAAGCCGGGATGATCATGGTCAACCTGCCAACTGCGGGCGTGGACTACTACGTACCGTTCGGCCGTAGCGGCTGTCCTACTCACCGCGTGAACAGGGCCGGTATGCAGCCGATACCTACACGACAGTCAAGACGTCCTATTCCTACGACGGCAACATCTGACCAAGCTCAACTGCCGGAAGAGACAGCACGACCAGATGCGCTCAGCGCATTCTGGGTTCAGATGATCGACATGTCAGCGTCGTTGCTGGCCTCTAAAGATCCGGCCAATTGCCGCAAGGCCCACTCGAGGTCGTCGATGCTCTCCGGCACGCCGATCGAGATTCGTAATCCCGAGATCAGGGACGGATCGACAAGCAGCGCGGAAGACGGCGTGGTGATCACTCCGCGTTGCAATGCTCGTGCAGCAACATGCTCGACGGCGCCACTCGGCAGATCCAGCCAGACGTGGAAGCTCGATGGGTGGTTGGCCCGAACATACGGCCGTAGGATCTGTGAAGCGAGTTTTACGCGCTTCTTCGCTTCTTGCGCCAACGACTGACGTACTTTAGCGGCCATACCGTTCTCGATCCACTCGGAGGCAATCATGGAAGAGATCGGAGATGCCATCCAGACGGTTGCCCGCATAGCCTGATGGATACGGGGAACATACTGTTCGGGCGCGATGAGCATGCCCAGGCGTAGGCCGGGCGCCAGACATTTCGACAGCGTGTTGACGTAGAACGTCCGCTCCGGAGCTAGCGACGCGAGGGGAATGCTGGCCTCATCCAAGAAGCCGTAGGCATCATCCTCGATGATCAGGATATCGTGCTTGCGTGCAATTCGCACAATTTCCTGACGGCGAGCGGCTCCCATGATCGTTGCCGTGGAACTCTGGATCGTGGGCATCGTGAACAGCACGCGTGCATCGCCCGAAGCCGCCGCTCTGTCGAACGCTTCCGGAACGAGTTCCTCGCTATCCATTGGAAGTCCGACCAGCTCAAGCTTGGCGAAATGAGCGTACGATTTCATGCCGTGGTAAGTGGCGGCCTCGACGAATACTTTATCACCCGGCTGACAGATGGCGCTCAGCGTCAACGAGAACCCGTGTTGCGCTCCATTCGTGACGACGAGATTGTCCGGTCCCGTATCGAAGCCGATCTCGCGCAATAACCTGGCGAACTGGATGCGATGATCCAATACCCCGGACTGAGAGAGGTAGCCGACGCAATCGGAGATGTCCTTGGGGAACGTCCATGTGCTATCTGCAAGCACCTTTGGCAACCGCGAAGGGCCAGGTATGTTCAAGCTCAGATCGATGACCCGCCCTCGAGACCGGGCATTCTGGCGCTGTTCTGCAACAAACGTCCCTCGGCCAACATGGCCAACGAGCAGGCTTCTGCGCTGCCCCTCTGCATAGGCCTTGATTACAGTACCGACGCTGAGGCCGATGCGCTCGGCCAAGTCACGCTGAGTCGGGAGCTTAGTCCCGATGGCAAGCGTGCCGGACGAAATGTCCTTCTCAATAGATTCAACTAAACGGAGAAAGGCGGGTGCCTTGCCGGGGCGCAGTTCGGGATACCATTTTTGCATCTCAACTCTTATCTCAGTGGACCTTGACCTTCAACTCCCGAGGCGCAGCTCGCAATCGCGAATTTGGGTGAAAAACGGCTGATTTTCAATAGTCCGAGGTGTATCCGGAGGTCGGTGGACGCTCGAGGATGAAGAAGTCGGTGACCGCCCGGCCTCGCGAATGGTCACCTGCTCCATGCAGAACGCAATCGTTATTTAGGCTCTTCGGGTCTCGATTTTGAAGCTACAACACCTTGACCGAAAGGAGCTCCATCTTTTCGTCCGCGATAAGTGGGTTGCGCAACGGCCGGCCAAACGCCTTCGAATTCCACCTCGAAGACGTCACCGCTCCGCGGCCTGATGCCTGCGGCGAAGCTCAAGACGCTCGCGCCGAAGAAATGAATATGAACATCACCTGGCCGACGGAAACCGCGATACTTGAAATGGTGATGTTCAAGGTTGCGGATGGTATGGGACATGTTGTCTTCGCCGGAAATGAATTTATCAGACCAGATCGTTGAGCCGGCCCTCAACACTCGGACGGTGCCGACTACGTCACGCGGAAGTTCGCCGAGCAAAATTTCGGGACCGTAGGAGCATTGGCGCAATTTTGAATGGGCGAGATAGAGGTAGTTCTGCTGCTCCATCACGTGATCCGAGTACTCGTTGCCCAGGCTGAAGCCCACACGCAGGACCTCCCCTTGGTCGCCGATGACGTAGAGGCCAACGACCTCCGCCTCATCGCCACCATCTTCGGCCCACTCCGGCAAACTCAACGGATATTCGGGAGGCACCGCCCACGAGCCATCCCCTTTGTAGGCCCATTCGGGCTGGACCCCGATGCTTGCACGGTTCGGCTTGCCACCTTCAAGACCGAGCTTGAACATCCGCATCGAGTCGGAAAGATCACCTGCGGCCAATTTAGCGTGCATGGCATCTCGAGATTCGGCGCTTCCGAGATGCGTTAGGCCCGTCACAGAGATGGTGCAGCGGGACGGCTCTGCATGATCGAGCGGCAGAAGCAACCTCTTCTCGGCGACGATCGCGTCATAGTCGACTTGTCCCTCGACCCCGCGCGCCGAAATGAGCTGTTCCAAGGATGCATCCGAGCGCGCGGCTTCCAGCGCAAGGGCGCGGACGCTCGTCGCATCTTTGACGATAACCGGCGGGGCGCCTTCTTTGAGAATGGCGCCCACCTGCCGGCGACCTTCCGAAGTCGAAAATTGAATTAGTCGCATCTCAGGTTCCTTACACGTCGGAGGGCTGCAATCGGCCACTGAGCATCAGCAGCGCCTCGAACAAATAGTAGCTACCGAAAATCAGCTCGGCGTTGCTCACGTAATCCTCGGGTCTGGAATCTTCCCGTTTATTAAAGCAACCTTCGACCAACATGCCGACGGGCCTCTTGTCACTATCTTCCACCGGAGTGAGATAGCCGTCGACGAGGGCGGCGGCCGTTTTTTCCGCAGCATCTTTGTATTTTTGACGCTTGCTGTCAGAGGGCGCGATCGAACTCAGCTTCAACAGAGTGGAAGCCATAAACGCGCTCGCGGCTGTGTCTCGTTCAGTATTAGGGGCGGCAGGATCGTCGAAGTCCCAGTATGACACGCGATCGGCTGGCACGCGATCAATCCACCAATCCGCCCCCTTGACTGCGGCGGTCAGGAAGCGCTCGTCGACGCCTCCTAAGAGGCAACTGATGGTCGCACCCAGCACACCCCACGCCTGCGCCCTCGCCCAAACGCTGCTTCCGCTGTAACCCTTGTGCGTGTAGCGTTGAAGCACTTGGCCACTCTGCACATCGAGCGAAGAGGATTGGACGAAGGCACCATCTTCTCGTTGATGGATTGAGAGAACCCGGGCTGTATGTTTAGCGGCGATGGTCCGCATTTGGCGGTCGTTCAACTCCCTTGCAGCCCAAAAGAGCAGCAGAGCTACGACCAAGCTGTCGATGCTGCTTGCTGTTGCTCCCACGTGCGATCCTTCTTCGGCATTTTCTCCGAGCGGGACCAGGCCGAGCTTGGGGTTGAACCGTTGCTCGATGTCTTTTGCCGCCGCGAGACCCAACTCTCGCGCTGACTTGCTTGCTGCGAGGAGCGCCCCGAGGCCTGCACCGTAGTAGAACGTCGCAGCCTTGAACGCTGTGTCGGCATTCACGCGCGATACGAGACGCTTACAGACCGCCTCTGCCAGATGCTTGTAGCCCTCGCCCCCTTCATCTCGGGATGCGAGCCACAACATTCCAAGCCAGTAACCACCGGTCCAATCTCCGTGAGCCGTCGTTTTCCAGATTCCGGTATTTGGATCAGCCCAATGCGGGAAGCCATCGCCCACCTGCTGCGCTGTCGCATGGATGCGAACTCTTCATGCGGCTGATCGCTTCATCCCAGTTTGTATTCTTCATCTTAGGTCCCTCGTGGGGCGGTATTGGCCGCCGAAGCAGCCCGCCACTGCATGGCAATTCACCCTGCACTGGTTCTTGAGATATAGCAACTTAATGAATGGTGCATCTCTATTTGTTGACATGCGGCATTACTTCGCCTATGGTCCTTCCGACGAAGGTGCCCGCAAGCTATTTCGCCACCTGGCCTGGAGGACGAGCGGCCTGGGTTACGCCATGTTGAGAAGCCGCATTAGGCTTGGATGGGCGGCGGACGTCTGCGATAGCAGTCCAAGAAACAGTCTCAAGAGTAGTCTTGACCCAGGCGAGGATAGGTATGGCCGTGCTTGAGCGTGAACGCGCTCAACTGCTGTCGGACCTGTATTGAACGTGACCGAGATCGCGTATCGCTCGTGACTTTGTGGGACTCCATACGTCCTGAGTTCGCGGGACCGTAGTAAGCCGGCGAAGGAAACTGCGCCGTGGCGGTTCGTCCGCACCAGACCCGTCTTCCTGAGATCAGTGATGGCGCAACCACCCGTTCCGCCGCGCTGCGGAAGTCGAAACGAGGGTGCGGATGGCCGGATAGACTGCCAAGCACCCAATGTCGAACCTGCGAGTCTCCGGCGAATTTGCGCGTGGCGCAGAGATGGAGATGATGGTGCAGCTCATCATGCTGCCAGAGGCGGCAAGATCTTAAAATAGCGCCGCGCCGCCTTCATCAAATGGCGACGTGCAAAAGAATCGAGAAGGTGCATCTACGACGCATTGTCGGAGTTGCGACGGTTCGTCCCTACTGCGACACGCGCCAAATGGAAATTAGCCATCGGAATCAGTGCGGCCCGTTTGGCACGCTCTTTGAAGCGACGAAGCCATCCCGGCGTAATGATCCTTGTGAGTGTTGCAATGAGCCTTCCAAATTTGACGAAACGAGCAAATACCCTCGGAACCGATAAGGGGGATGAGGTTGGTGACGCCCACGGCTACACCAGCTTCTACTCTTTTTTGTTCGAGGAGTTCCGCCACGAAGCCTTCACGATGGTCGAGATTGGATTACAGCACGGGAACGGCTCTCTCGATCCGAATATAATGGTCGGTCGCAAGGTTGACGATATTCCGTCTATCAGGATGTGGTTGGAATTTTTTCCCAAAGCCGAGATCGTCGGCTGCGACGTTGCTGATTTCAGCGCCTTCAGAATGGACCGCTTCCGTTTCGAGCGCCTTGACATGGGCGATGCGGCAGCCTTGGAACGCCTTGCGAATTCGCTCCCTCCAGTAAGGATCGTTATCGATGATGCTTCACACGCAGCTTATCACCAGCAGCTTGCTCTAGCGAAGCTGTTTCCCATCGTCGAGCCTGGTGGTTTCTATTTCATTGAGGATCTGCACACGACGCACGGGATTGCCGTACGGCTGCCGCCCTGCGATTCAACTGAGACGCTAGTGGAAAAGTTCACTCAGACGCGTCAGATTGACATTCCGTTCCTGTCAGCGATCGAACGCAGAAACCTTGAGACCACGATCAGGAAGATGTTCATCCATCGCAACGATAAGGGGGGCGTCAGCCGCTGGACCATGAAAATGGTCGGATTTGAAAAGCAATAGCAAGTCAACTGAACCTTCCGTCGATCAAGCGGCGATCTGGTTGGCTGTATTGGCTCGCCCAGACGAGAACTCCAGAACCTGGATCTGCGAAATGTGAATGCGTTGAAAACGGCGACAGGTGATTGCTTTGCTGGCTTGAGTACCCTAGGGCGTTCTTGTTGCTGTTGCGCGATGTGACGGCTCGAAGCCTTTTCGACCGCAAAGTTGTGGGGTTAAATGCTGCGGGGCAGCTCTCCCACTTGATTGACAATGGTCACACCTGTCTGATCAACAGCCTTTCCTTGTAAGACCTGGCTCTTTCCCGACTTCAAGGTCCGAGCAGTGCGATGAGTTCGCCGACCGCGACAGGTAACGCAAGGTCTCGGTGAGTGGGCCGCCGGCGACGAACAAATAAAGATAGCGTACCCCCAGTCGTTCAGGAACCGCATGCGGCAATCCCTCCACTTGCACTTGCGCACACCGAACGAATCCGAGAAGACATTCCTATTGATCGAAACCACCCATTCCACCCGTCGCGACTGGCCTGTGGAGCGGTCGGGCGCCGTCGCATGACCCGGAATTGCAGGGCTTCGCTCCTTTCGACGAAGACGAGGGCGCAAACGCAAAGAGCGAGATTAATCCGCAATGCGCGACATGCTGCGGCTGTCTGCTGATGGCTTGCTCCAATTCGTGTTGGCCCAAATCGTGCACTGCGCTACGCGCGGCATCTATGAATCGGATCTCCGTGGTGGAGTCTCGCTGCCGATACCCAAACGGTTATCGAGAGCGGAATGAAACGTTGACCGAGGTCGAACACGAACAGTGCGTGCCAGGAGATCAATCGGCTATGACGAGGGCTTGCTTGCACGCTCTCGGAGTCCGGCCTGATCTTCAACTCAGGCAAATCGCCGCGCTAAACATGGAGGCACTATGCGCATCTGCGGTATCAAGCTGTCGCATGACGGGGCGGTGGCCCTTGTCGAGGACGGCCGGCTTATTTTTTGCATCGAGCAGGAGAAGCGGAGCAATAATCCGCGATATCAAACGATCGACAATCTTGATGCGATCGTCGATGCCCTGGCGGAACACGGACTGGATCCACAGGACGTTGATCAGTTCGTCATCGACGGCTGGGCGGGGAAAGTGGAGTCGCAATTCCAGGTCCTCAGCGGAACAGTACCCGTCACTCTAAAAGGGGGGCCGTATGTTGAACGCCATGCAGAGGGCCTTCTCACCTCGCGCGACGCCGTTGGCCTGAGGCTCGACGGCAGAGATTTCCCTTATAGAAGCTTTCCGCACGTCACAAGTCATGTGGCATCCGCATACTGCACCAGCCCCTTTGCCAAAGCTGGACAGCCCGCCTTTTGCCTCGTGTGGGACGGCGGCACCTTTCCACGTCTCTATCATGTAGAACGTAGGAGCGCCGAGTTCATCGAATGTCTATTCCCGATGATTGGACACGTCTATGCCGTCGCGGGCCTTCACTTTGGACCGTATAAGCAGACCAAGCGCCCCAACTGGGACCTGGGTGATCCCGGCAAAGTGGACCCGGGCGGTGCCGGCAAGCTCAACCTGGGTATTGCCGGCAAGCTGATGGCCTATATCGCGCTCGGGTCTGTTAATGAAAACATCATCAAGATCTTTCAAGGCCTCTACCAGGAGCGCTTTGCGGCTGACACGACGCTTGCCAGCTTTCGTACCGACATCAAGAGCATGGAGTCCGCACTGGCTACTGTGCATGACTTCTTCGATGCTAGCGCGCAACAATTGAAGGCCACGGCCCCCCAAGATGTGCTCGCATCCTTTCACTGTTTTCTCGAGCGTCTGCTCGTCCGCGAAATGGCGATTGCTTTGCAGCGGCATTCGCGCTTTACGGCGCGCAATTTGTGCATAGCCGGCGGCTGCGGCCTCAATATCAAATGGAACAGCGCGCTACGTGCGACAGGCCTGTTCGATGCCGTCTGGGTGCCCCCGTTTCCGAATGACAGTGGCTCGGCAATCGGAGCCGCTTGCTGCGCAATGGTGGCAGACAACGGCTTTGGGCCGTTGGAATGGTCGGTATATAGTGGTCCAACCCTACAACGTAGTGATGTGCCACCCGAATGGGAGGCCTCACCGTGTAGTATGCATGAACTGGCGACCATCCTCGCCCGTAACAAGCCCGTCATTTTTCTTGCCGCCCGCGCCGAACTTGGACCTCGGGCATTGGGTAGCAGAAGCATTCTCGCGGCCGCGACCTCACCCCGAATGAAGAATCATCTGAACGACATCAAACTTCGCGAACACTTCCGACCGGTGGCGCCGATATGCCTTGAGGATCGCGCGCCCGATATCTTCATTCCCGGAACGCCGGACCCCTACATGCTCTTCGATCACGAGACGCGAGCAGAATGGCGGGACAAAATCCCCGCTGTTGTACATCTCGATGGATCTGCGCGATTGCAGACAATTTGCAGAACCTCTCAGCACAAAGTCGCCGAGCTTCTCGTCGAATACGAAAACCTCACGGGCATTCCGCTGCTTTGCAATACGAGTGCCAACCACAATGGACGTGGGTTCTTCCCGCATGTCGCAGCTGCCTGCGAGTGGGGACGCGTTGAGCACGTGTGGTGCGATGGCGTGCTATGGACAAAAACTCCGTAAGCGAGCTGTCGCTCGCGGCGCACTATGGCATCGCCTGACGAGGCTAGTTCAAGTTGTTGCGCGAGCCTTTGCCGGGAACCGGGCTTGGCCAGCACCGATGTGATCTCGCCGCTGCGAAATAGCCCAAGCGACATTCGCCTATCGCCAGCTCCTTTGAGCATGCGTTGACCACGATTGTCGGTGAACGGACGCCGGGGTGCATCGTGACGATGGAATCGGGGTGCAGTACACCAGTCAATAACAATCCCGAGTAGCACTCGTCTGAAATGATCCAATACGGAATTCGATAGCGAGCTCGCCGATGTTTTGAAGTATCGCTCAATTATAAACTGCGCCCGTCGGAGTGTTAGGCGCATTGATGATTATGGCTTTGGTCCGTAGCGTGACGGCAACTCGGATTGCGCTGATATCAGGAATGTATCTCGGGCGGTGCGCATCGACGAACACTGTGTTGCGCCGGCGCCAAGGACCTGGGCCAGGAATGTCGGCTGCCAAGGGCGAATAATGATAACCTGGTCGCCGCGCTCTAGGACGGTCACGGCCACGGAGAGCAATGCATTCTTTGAACCCGTAGTGAATACGATCTCTTCCGGGCCCCAACTCACGGCTGGTTGAGCCGAGAGCTTTTCGGCGACGGCCCTACGAAGCGGCATGAGCCAAGGGGATCGACATAGCGGTTGTCCCAGCATTGATTGCAGCCATCGTCTCTTTGCGCGCCGACGAGAGCGGCTCGACGATTTCGTCGGCCGCCAGACCCATGAACTGATCTCCGACAGCAGCAGCCGTCGTGGCTAAGTCGCCACCGCCGGCAATGCGCGATCTAAATAGAAAGGAGCCACCTCGGGCGCGACAGCATGAGTGGCCTCCTACAAGGTTGTCGAGTTCGTGGAGTGATCCAGACCGCGTGTCCTCCTCGCCCTTGCGGTTTACAACTTAGCTCTAGCCGCTGACGCTGACGAGTTCATACAAACCAACAAACCTGTTTCTCAACACGGGCCGTGCCCCGTTGCGAGTACTCTCAACTGAGGTCTATGCGATAAGAGAAGTGGACCGAGCAACCGGAGCCGATGCAAGACGTCGTAAACCCCGGCGAGTGATTGGGCCGAACAACAAATGAATTGATCCTCGGAACCGACCGCCGTTCGGCAGGACATCTCCTCGCGTCCCTGGCGCGCGAAACGAGTCCTGCCATCGCTCGCCCTGCCGAAGCTCCTTTCGTCATCAACGAGGCGTGCAATTCAGTTGATCTCACATCCCCCTGGCTTTGAAGGGGCGAGAGCTACGCGGCCCGCGACGGTGCTTCGACATGACCATTGACGATAGCTAGATTGTAGTTGGCCTTGTATGCCGAGCTCCTTGCATCTGACCTACGATCCGCGCCGATCACCCACCGGTCACCCACTGATCATTCAGGACACTATATCTGACAAATCGCTAATGTTGGCAGCTCATTCCGGCAAGCGTTGACCACGCGTTGAGCGATCACGGCCGCGCTGGATTCGATCACGTCAGGGAACTGCCGCAAGTAAGCTCGAAGTGCAACGCTCTCCGTAAATTCCTTGAACGTCAACTAGCACCGGTTTTGGCTCGATGCTCCTCGCACTAACTCGTCGCATTTTGGACAAGTGTGTCGGGACTCGGACGATAAAAACTCATCCTGGCAGGACCAAATGGTTGAGTTTTCGACTTCCATCGCTCCGGCAGCGCCCGCCAAGTCACGCAGAGACTGGTACGGCGATTGCTTAACGAGAGGCGGCCCCGCATCTCACGCGGTGGAGCCCAAATGCATTGGCCTGTAATGCGGGCTGGGACATCGGCTATTCAATAAAGAGGAACGTGAATGTCCGGCGTTGCTGCTGCGTTTCTATACTCGTCAAGCACTTCAACAGCGACCGTTTACGATCAACTCAAGCACATGATTCCGAAACTGGCACTTCGTGGACAGGCGGGGGTCGGAGTTGCCGCTTTCATGCATAAGCGGGGTATTCGATATGGGAGAGCGCTTCCGTCATCGCGCGATTCTGTACGCATTGAGCCCATTGAACAGGATCGCAGTTTTCGTCCTCATGTTGCAATCGCCCAAATCCGTAGCCGATCGCGCGGAAGCAGCGATCGTGACGACGACCTTCAGCCAATTCACAACAATGAGGGCACCAGCCACCATTTAGCAATTTCTCTGGATGGAGCTTTGGTCAATGCCCGCGAACTCAGGGGAGAATTGCTTACCCAGGGGCAACGGTTAGGTCCCAACAACGATGCTGAGCTCCTACTCAAGTGGATTGAACGCTCCTGCGAACGAGAGTATTGGCGCCGCGGTCTACCCGCCAGTTACGAAGCCGTCTTTCGCGAACTTGATGAGCGTATTGATGGCGCTATTAGCGCGCTTCTCCTGAACGGAGAAGGAAATCTTGTCGCATACCGCAATCGAAGCGGTTTGCGACCATTGGAAACCATGCGAACAAATGACGGGTTCTTTCTCTTTGCTTCTGAAAATTGCGCGTTTGCTGCTTTGCAAGGTAAGACGCAGCAACTCTTGCCCGGCCACATAAAGTATGTAGACGGGCAAACCGGGTGCAGCAATGATCATTCCGTGAGCAAGGGGCGATATAGGGCCAAACTCTGCGCATACGAAACTCTCTATTTGGGAAGTCCACACACGTCGATCGACGGCCAATCACATTTCGAAACCCGCTACAACATCGGGGTCGCCTTGGGCGGACCTGTGTCGCAGCGACTGCAAGCGGAATCACGCTCAGCGCCTACAATTGTTTCCTCTATGCCTCATACGGGGGGCCCGTACGCGGACGGGCTGTTTGCATCGCTCGCTGAGCACGGCATTTTCGCTGAGCGTCGCGAAGTAGTCGCAACGCAATTTGTTGAACGAACCCTCATCGGCACACTTGACGGACGAAAGTCTCGCATTTCTCAAAAGTACCGAGTGTCGGAGCCTGACATTGGTGGAAGCACTATAATGATGGTCGACGAGGCTCTAATTCGTGGCGATACCAGTCAAGCTGTTACGAGTTTGCTCCTTGCCGCTGGAGCCACGAGCGTTACATTGGGCGATCGGTTCGCCGCCTATCGTGGCTCCGAACTACTACGGCATGGGTATTGACACACTGGATGAGCTAGGATTCTGGCAGATATGGAAACGATTGCCGCCCGAACAGCGCGCGCAAAGCCTTCGCTTTCACCAAATGGAGCCGCAAGTGCTAAGAATCATCGAGAATAGTATCGCGGCGTGCATCAACGCAGCCACCGTATCGTATCTGCCCCTCCCGCTCCTTGTATCATCGCTTGCCCACAGGCTAGAAGGCTTCGATTTGTCACCCTTTACATTCAAGATGCCGACCCGTGCGGGACAGCAACGCGCGGACAGGAACTTGCGTGCATTGGTCGGCAGCGCGCCCTGTTTGGAATCAATCGCGGCGCGAGAGGTCGGATTATGAAACCCGTTCTCGTCTTTGATTGGAATGGAATGCTGCGCAACGATGTACGCGCTGCTCCAAACGACCAATGCCATTCTAGCCCACTTTGGTTCATGCAATGATCGATGAAGACGCTTCGGGAACACTGCGATGTTCCGCGGTTCGTTATCGCAGTCTCTAATGGGAGTGCGGTGTTTCACGATACCGACCGAACCTCATGCGGATAAGGCACCGATCTGGCGAGGTCGCGCAGAATGTGGAGCCAGCGCACCGGGAAGCTGCTTTGCCCATCATCGTGAGCAACCATACAGTCACCCCTATTCGGTCCCAATTGATAAGACTCGGAAGCAACGACTACATCAAGGATGTGCTAGCCTTTGAAAGCCGCATCACTCTGTCGGATGCCCGCTTGCGGGCTGCGTATCCAGACTACAGGATTAGCACCATCACGAGTTCTTTCCCGACTTAGAAAGTCACGGATTTTTTCGGGATCTATAGATCATGATTGGCGAGGAACCATCACCCAACGTCGGCCCTAAAACGCCGAAGCGGAGAATAGGGGTTGTCGGAGTCGGCCGCATGGGAACCGGAATGGGTATCAGCCTATTACGTAGCCAAGTCGAGCTGCATATCAAAGCCAACAAGAATTGTGCCGGTGCAGATCGCTTGACTGACGCGGGTGCGCGTGAACATTCCTCGATCGCTGAGTTGGCGCAGTATGTAAGTGCTGTCGTGTTGTCCTTGCCGTCGAGCCGCGAGGTTGAGACGGTGTGCCTTGGGGAAGACGGGCTTTTTGCTCATATGCCCCGAGGAGGCTTAATAATAGACTGCACGACCTCTTATCCCGCTTCGACAATCGCACTGGCCGAGCAGGCTCACAAGTGTGGCCTAAGCTTTATAGATGCCCCAGTAACGCGGAGCCCCGAACAAGCAGAGTTCGGCCTTCTAAACGCGATCGTTGGATCGAGTGATACGCTTTTTCCGGTGGCTGAAGGCATTCTTGCCGCATTTTGTGAGAGTGTTTTTCATGTCGGAGATGTTGGACAAGGTCACAAGCTCAAGCTTGTTTATAACAGCATGACAATGGGCATAGCGGCGGTAGCCGCGGAGGTCTGTCAATTTGCGAATAGTCTTGACATCGATCTTGTGACGCTCCGCTCTTTGGTCAGTCGTGGTTCCACCAATAGCGGAATATTCCAAGCTTTCGTGGCCTTTTTGTTGGGCGAGAAACCTGATGCGCTGGCGATCTCGATTGCGAATGCCGCAAAGGATATTGAGTGCGCAGTGCGCCTAGCAGAGGAAAGTTCCGTTTCGGTGCCCGTCCTGGCTGGCTGCTGCCGCCAGGTTAAATGCCGCGGTTTTCCAGGGAAAAGCCGAACTGACGCTACCTCATTTGTCTCACCCGTAGACTCTTTGACTTATCGAGACGCAAGGTAGGAATGCTGTCCATCTGTTCCGTTATATGGCTTGCATTACTGCGCTGAGGCAACCGATTCAATGCTGGGCATTCCTACAGCTTTCATGAATGGGCTCTCGCGTGGCCTGAAGCGAAGAGATCAGTCAGACCAGCCCTACCAGCTTGAAGGGTACGCAGCCGCCTCGTCGGATATTCCTTCCAGGCTGCTTTCGGCCACCGCTTGGTGCGATGCGACCAGACCCTTCGGACGATGGCACGTATACGACGAAGACGGCCTGATTGGCGCATGCGCACGAGTATGGTGAGCTCTATGATGGCGTTGCGCAAAGGTCAGGCGGCCTGCTGATCGGCGGGCTTGTCGTCTTGGCGTAGGAGCTTGCATTTTCAGGGCAGCAGTTCGTGCAGACGCGAAGCGAGACGATCGACGATACGGGCGAGTACGTCGGCGAGCCAAGGCCTGGGATCGACGTTGAAGCTAGGTAATCATCGCCAGCATGATGGCGGCACGGTTGGCACCACGCTGGCTGCCAGCAAAGGTCCAGTTGCGCCCCAAGGCGATGCCTCTCAATGCGCACTCAACGCAATTTGGTCAAGTCGATTCTGCCATCTTCCAGGAAGCGGGCGACGGCGTCAGCGCCTGAGCATGCAATTCATAGGCTTCAGGATCTCGGAGGAGTGCGAGAGGGTTTCACGCTCACGCAGTAACCAGGCCCGCACGTCCTCGAGAAACGGCTTGCCCTTTCCTGGCGCGGGGCGCGCCGCTGAACGCAGAAGGATAACTTTGCGGTGGAGGAGCGGTTACGGAATTATCGGTGGCGCCGGGCGCCTTTCCACCCGTGGGCGGATGGAGTGGCGGATGACGATACTTGTCGTCGCCGAGGAGGACTTCTCACCGGAAGGTGCAGCACGCGTTGGCGTTCGATTACACCGACGGATGAGCGCAGGCGATCGAGGAAGCTCCTGACGGCGAGACGCAGACAACCTTCCTGCTCCTTCGATCGGACTTTGATCTCTTGCACTCCAACAAGCAAGCCTGTTCGCGGCTGCGCAAATCGGGCATGCGAGTGCGCAGCTCTTCAAGTGAGAGAAGGCTCTCCCGCGAGGCCGTGAGCAGACGCTCGAGCTTTCCGGGAGCCCGCAAGATCGCGGTGAAACGTTTCTTCCCGGTGTGTGTGGGATCGGCGTTGCGCGCCGCCTTGAGCCGGCGCTCAAGTTCGTCTTCGATTAGATGTCGGTCTTCCGGTAAACGCGCGATCTCTTTCCATACCACCGCGTCCAGCAGAATCGGACGCATCGGGCTGATTGTTGCAGACTGGCCCGCCGAGCGCGCGCCTGCCATCCGAGCCCAAGCAGCGGTGGTAATGGATGGTTCGAGCGCTCGACCTGGTGGACGCGATATCGCTCATAGCCGCATTTGGCGCGGCTCAACGATCCTTGCAGGGCGCTCGGCGCGATCGTGCGTCGCGGGGTATGCTTCTTGTTGGCTTCCAAAGGCTCATTCGCCAATACGAAAGTCTCTTCGCTGATGATGGTCGGCACATGGATTCGATCCACTTCGTGCGAGGAAGGTTCATGATTGGCGCTGTTGCGAGGACGCCGCCGCGCAATCGCAACGGCCTCGTCACACGCATGCGCGGCGCGATCCGCGTCTTTCCAAAGTCGGCCCCTCCTTTATACGCAGGACTGCGCAGCATCGAGCCGCCCCGCGGCCTGTTTCTCTGGCTATCGGAATCTGACCTTCATTGAGCAGGCGCGTGATGGCGCCGACGCTGTGACTTTTTGCGGTGTAAAGCTGGCGGATGAATGAGGGTCGGCGCTGGAGCGCATGCAGAGCCCGAGTTGCTCGACACGCATAGCGTCGACACGACTTTCCTTCTCGCTCGGACCTTTTTAACAACGGGTAGTCTACACTAGGCTGAAAATGTCGTATAAGAACAGACAAGAGTCCGAGATGGGTAAGATCGGATAGAGCAGTGAAGGCCAAAGTCGTCTGCAGGCTTGCCACCGATTTATCGGCAGCACTCAATGGCGCGTCCCTGGAAATCTACGCGCCTTCCTTGCGGAGCCTTCCAGAAGGCTCCTTGCTTGTAATGGCAACCTTGCCCGTGATCGACTGGAACGACTGCCTTTTGCGAAACTTGCAGACCTTGCACGACAAACCATCCGTTCACGTTTATGCGGCAATGGTCATGATCGACCCCTTCGCCTGCTGGGAGGATTTTTCCGAGTTATTGAAAGGCGCAGGAATAGCCGGAGTCGTAAATTTCCCACCTGCATCCATCATTGAGCGACCTACGACTGGCATGCCGGTAAATCCTGGGCTGGAGATCGAACTTCGGCGCATGGAATGGTTCGCAAGCCTGAAATTCAAGACGTTGTTTACTGCGGCCAGGGAATCTGAAGTCATGGCAGCAGAGAGGCGACTTGGTTCGCATCTGGATGGTATCGTGTATTTGCGGGAAGAGGATCTCGCGATGAGGATTCGGGACGAGATGGACTTGGTCAGCTGTGTAGAACAGGAATCGATCCCGAAGTTCTCGCTGTTGGGTGCGACGGCTTCGAAGGAACTTGTGCGCAAAAAGTGAGAGTAGGCTACTCCAGGATCCGTAGTTTCTTGATCTTGTTTCTTTCTCGAAAGCCCCAGAGAACGAGCAGTCTTTCCGCGATGCAGCCTGTTTCTTTTCAGGCCTTCGATGATCCATTCGCGCTCGGAGAATGCCGATGTGGGCTTGGGGTATACTCCAGCGCTCAACAACGGCTTGAGTACCTCCGCGACTATATGAGCATCTTTCAGGGCGACAAGTTGGTTGACGATCTGGCGCAATTCTCTCAAGTTTCCGGGCCAATGATAGCTCGCTAGCGCCAAGAACGCAGATTTTTCTATTGCAAGCGTTGACGCGTTCGAATCTCCCTTGGCCTCGACAGTGAAATGCTGAATGAGCTGTGGAAGGTCTTCGAGGCGGTTGGCCAAAGCGGGCAACTCTATGTCGAGCCCAACAAAGAAGGCAAGCAGGCGCAGGCATAGAACACTTTCCAAGCCGGCTCCACGAGCCACTGTTGCAGTCGCCACTATCCGGGCGTTTGACTTTACAAGGGTTACGCCATTGAACGGAGTGAAACTGCCGGTTTCGAGGTAATCGGCAAGACGCTCCTGTCCGTCTCGCGACAGCTGATCGATATGTGTCAGCAAGACTGCGGTATCACTCGCCGTTTCAAGAACCGACAATTGACGTTTCCTGTTCTCGCTGCGCTCGGCTCCGAACAGCGCGCCGACCGTATCGATTGCCGGTCCCGGGCGACAATGGAACAAGGCTGGCTTCATCTGCTTCCGATCGCTGAAGGCGTGAACGAGGTGGGCTATTCGTCGCTTCCCTGACCCCGCCTCGCCCCAAACCAGCACAGGATTGGGACTGCTCGCCAAACGCCTTGCGGTTTCGAGCACGCGCTTCATGATTGAGGACTGCGCGATGACACCGTGCCTGACCCCGCTCAATTGGAGTTGGCGCTCGAGGAGGTCGACTTTCTCACGAAGCAAGTGAATAGTCTTGAAGCCCGACGTGACTTCAAGGACCGACATTTCCAGTGGGACGCGATCGAGCGAGGAGCCGCCGATGAATCCCTGGACGCCTGTTTCGCGGCAAATATCCAGCAATTCATCCGGCTTCTTAATAGGTCCGCCGCCAAGCAGGCAGATCGCATTCTTGTCAATCGATTGAACCACACGCGCAACAGCGCTCGTGCGAGCAGCGAGTTCCGTCAAGCTGATCGTTGGGTCCGCCGCACTTTCAGCGCCCCAGTTGAGATTGAAGTTGATGCAGATGGCCTCGGCTCCCGCTTCAAGCATCCGTCAGACTGGGTGCGGGCATAGGCGATGGTCATAAGGCCGAGGCTTGCCGCCTTCACTAGGAGTTTGATTTCCCGCTCGTAGCCGAGCCCGCACTTTTCAAGAAGCGACCTTCGATAGTCATCGATGTGGATGACTGACGGGAAATTTGTGACACCTGAAAAGCCCCATCTGGTGATGCGCTCGAGAAAGCCGTCAATATCGAGTTGCGGATCAAACGTGCAGGCGCCAAAAATCACAGGCAATTTTGTGCTGGGCAGGATTTCGGTCGTGGCGAAACTGGCCACGAATTCGTTGGTGTTGCGGATTGGAAGAATTGAGGCCGGTGACGAGCCCCCCATCGCACGAAACCGGCCAGCGTTAAGTGCAAGCAGAAAATCTGCCCCCGCTCGTTCGGCGGCTCTCGCAGTCATCCCCGATCCGATTCCCGCCCCAAGCACAAAGGAGCGGGAGTTCCGGAAGAACTTTCTGATCCCGCCGTCCTTTATCTGGTCCGCCCGCGTGTGCATACCGGCCCGCCTCCTGCACGGCAGGTTCGAAAACTAGCTCCAATTTGCGGGCGGGTGAAGCCGTCTTAGCGCCCTTCCGTTCGACATGAAGAGGTGACAGTCCGCAGGCGACGCCGCAAGACGAACCTTGCCGGCCCCCTTGGGTGAAAGATTTTGCCAGTGCACTCCTGGTCCATGTTTAGCGGCTGATAGTCGACGAAGGTCTTGCTGCACTCATCGATCAGCGAGCGGACTTCTCCGGTGGCTGCTACCACTTCTAGACCTGTGTTCACGAATTGACCTTCCGCCGAGCTTGGTCTTATACCGAACCAGTGACAACTCGGAGCTCATGCAGGTCGAAAGCGCCGACATTTCGGAGCTCGTCAGAATGGAAGAGGAGTGCGCTCACCGCATTCTGACCACCGGCGGACGCACCAAAAATGCCGAGGTTTGAAATATCGTACCATGGATAGTTTGCGCTTGCGGCCTTGTGCCACAGGATTCGATCGGGAAGGCCACCGTCCTTCAGATTTTTCCAGGCGACGTCGTGGAACGCTCGGGAGCGATTGTTCGTCCCCATGCCATCGGTCTGTACAACGACGAATCCAAGTTGCGCGAGCGGCTCGGCCGAGGCTGAGAATGGACTTCGGAACGAAAGAACCGTGAGGGCCAGCATATATTCTCTCTACGACCGGATATCGCTTGGTCTGATCGAAATTAATGGGAAGGTGAATGACGCCCCAAATATCAGTCTCGCCATCTCTCCCCTTCGCATGAAAGCTCAGCGGCGGCGTCCAGCCAGCAGCCACGAGCTCCGAAGTGTCGGGGTTTGAGGGCCTGGATTGGCGGTTGGTCCGCCCGGAGGAAGCGCGGCGTCCACAGATCGCTGGATAAGTGCGGTGCAGAAGCGCCCTTGCCACGACAGAGTCCTTGCCAGCATTACCGTAAATGTAGGTGACGCTGCCGTGCAGGCGATGATGATGAGAGCGGCGATCTACACAATGTTTAGTGAAGGAAAAGCAGGCCGGTAAGTCGCTTAAGAGGTGAGGGAGGCCGCGCGTGTCCATGGTGCCAAGGGCTGGGCAACCTTCCTGCACATAGAGTTTCCGCTGATTGCGCCATATATTCTAATCGCCGCTGTGTTTCGGCTGATCGAGTCCCTCAATCAGTTCGACATCATTTTCTTGTTCATTTTGGGCTTCCGCTTTGCCCCCGTCCTCTTGGTCGTCATCCCGCTCTTCAGCGTCTTTCAGACGATTGGATTGTATGACACCTACATTGGGATGATCTGGGTCTACCAGGTTGCCACATTGCCGATGATGGTTTGGATGAGCCGCTCTTATATCGAAGACATTCCGAAAGACATCGAGGAGGCCGCGGCCATGGATGGCGCCAAACCAATTCGGGTCGTGTTGCACATCGTGCTACCGCTTCTGAAGCCCGGACTGATCGGCGCCCCGTTGCTGATCTTCCTGCTCGCCTGGCACAACTTCGCCCTCGGTCTGATCCTCTCCTCGACCAAGACACCCGTGACGGTCGCTCTTCTCAAGCTGCTGAATCCCGGTGTGCAGTTGTCAGTCGTCGACTGATCCACGATGCGGCCGCGTCTGCAAATTCCGGATCGTTGATGTGACAATCCAGCTCGCGGACGATGATCGAGGGCGGTAGATTTTGCCTGACAGCGTCGAACCAGGCTCTATCGGCATCAGGATTTCGAAAGATGCCGCCGTCCCGGTCATAGTCAGACACCCCCTTGGCCGGCCACAAAACGAGGGCGGGCGCCTTTGCTTGCGAAAGGCGCTCTGCTGTGGCCTGCCTATGCGCTCGTTCTCCGAGACGGTCGTGCGCATGAGCGTCGTGAAGGGGGTATGCGAATAGAATTCGCGCCCCTTGAATTCGGCAGGCACGCGCGAGAGGCGGCTTCTAGAATTTTGGAAGCGACGTGCGCTCGGATGTCGGTCTGTGCCGCGACAGATCCTTGCACACTTCATCCAGAATTCGACGGAGACAGGCGGCGGTTTCGGGGTTGAGCATAGAAGGCCGCAATGGAGCGGTGCAATGACTGCACTGCACGGCGAATTTCACGACATAAATATTAGCAATTGCCAATGTGAACGGCGATGGGAATGGCGCTCAAACTTCTTCACTTAGGTTGCATGATCATCATTCCAGCACAATCGGCCGATATTCTGGACGTCGCGCGATGGGTCACGATTTCAGATCGCATTCTTCCTTCTTTCCAGGACTTGTCCGGACGCAAGATGGGCACACGGCCGAAGAGCGTTCAACGATATCGCCTAGAACGCGCCGCGGACGTTCGGCGACAGCGATCTCGCCCACTGCACTAAGCGGTTCGTCGGACTGATCAGCTGTTCGAGATCGAGCACGAGACCTATGGGCATAACGCTGAGGAGCGGCTGCAGCTTCGGCGGAGAAAGCGCGGCGCTGTTGACCGATCCAGAGGCTTGGCCGCCGGGACAGACCTGCCCGGCTCTCGCCTTCATCGCGTTCCAATGATCGCGCACAGTTATTCCGATCTGATGCCGCGCAGCGTTCTGATCTGATCACGCGCCCGATCGTAAAGGTAATTGGCACTATCGTCTAAGCTGTGGTCAAGCCGCTGCCGAAGGGATCAGATTTGATGTTTGGTCGTGATCGCTCGACGGAGCGAAGCTGGCCGGACGCGCACCCTCACTAGTGCCGTAGCGGCCGGTCAGCTTCGTGGGATGCAGCTGTCGGTCTTTATCGGTCGATCACATAATTAAGGCCGAAGACGAACGGGCAGGAGACGCATAGAGTCACCGTTCAGTTCGAGCCTAAGAAGCAGGCGATCAAGCACGGCATCAAGTCAAGTTGGGTGATCTATGAGCTCACGCCATTCGGCATCTGCAAGCAGGCTGGTGACGAGTGTTGGCTACGGCCGTAGCGATCTTCGAGGATTTCGAGCAGATAACCATTGACGTCGACGGCGTGGAAGGTCCGTCCAAGATTAGGAGGCGACCGCGGCGATGCTCTTCATCTGCGAGGCGAGTCCTCGTTCCAAAGCAACTCTAATCGTATCGAGTCGCTTGTACGATGCGCAAAAAAGGACCACTCCGAAGGAGTGGCCCAAGTTTGCGAGGAACGTCCCCTCGAGGACCTCTGGTGATCAAGCCGCAGCCTGTTCGATTGGTGAGAATGGCAGGCCGAGGCTCTCGGCGACAGCTCTATGGGTTAGCCGCCCCCGAAAGACATTGAGACCTGCGCGCAGATGGGGATCTTCGAGTACGGCCGCAAATCCCTTGTTGGCGAGAGCCAAGCCAAATGGCAGCGTAGCGTTATTGAGTGCTTGGCTTGAGGTTAGCGGGACAGCTCCGGGCATATTGGCGACGCAGTAATGAATGACGCCGTCTACCTCGTAAGTTGGATCAGCGTGCGTCGTTGGACGCGATGTCTCGAAGCATCCCCCTGATCAATCGCTATATCCACCATTACAGAGCCCTTGCGCATCATGCGTAACATGCCGCGGCTGACCAGTTTCGGCGCGCTGGCGCCGGGAACGAGCACCGCGCCAATCACAACATCTGCCGCAAACACCTCCTCCTCAACCGCCTCTGCCGTCGAGAACCTGGTACGAACGCGCCCCACGAATAGTTCATCCAACTCGCGAAGCCGGGGTATCGAACGATCGAAGATCGTGACCTCGGCGCCCAAACCCGCTGCCATTCGCGCCGCATGCGTACCAACGACGCCGCCTCCGATCACCACGATACGCGCCGGCTGAACACCCGGCACGCCGCCTATCAACAGCCCCCGTCCGCCCGCATACCGCTTTAGGGCGGCTCCGGCCGCTTCAATCGCAAGCCTTCCCGCGACCTCGCTCATCGGCGCAAGCAGCGGGAGCCCCCCATGCGCATCAGTGACGGTTTCGTAGGCGATTGCGATGCACCCAGACTTGATGAGGCCTTTGGCCTGTTCCGGGTCTGGCGCAAGATGCAAATAAGTGAAGAGGATCTGGTTCTCTCGCAACTGAGTCCATTCGGAAGGCTGGGGCTCCTTGACCTTCACGATCATATCGCTCGATGCAAACACCTCGCGAGCCGAGTCCAGAATCGTTGCGCCGGCATTCCGGTAATTGTCGTCTGTCGCGCCAATGCCAGCGCCAGCATTGGTCTCAACCGCTACGCTGTGCCCGGCGGCCACATACTCACGGACGGCTCCAGGCGTAAGTCCTACCCGGTATTCGTGCGTTTTGATTTCCTTGGGAACACCGACTCGCATTTGCCTCTCCTTGCTTGGACAAGGTTTTACAATTCGAACGGCGGCGCAAACTGGCGAACCAAGGCAAACGGCGCACAAATTGAGCAAATTCTGACACTCCAGCGCATTATTCCAACAGAATGCGCGACGAGGTCAATCTTCGCCAGCCCAGCCTGGCCTCGCCATTTTTCTGCCCCGCTCAAGACTGCGTGCGCGGATCTTGATCTTGTCGATTCAAGTTCGCTTCGGCATCGCAATTGAGCCGAACAGGCGGTTTGGCCTGATCGTCCAACGCGCGCAGCCTGACGCATCAAAACGGCACGAATATCGAACGAAAGGCAGTGAGGACCGTTCAACTGGAACGATGGCGTTCAGATACCTGCATGACGAGCATCTGATTGTTGCGTTCACGACATCAAACGTCTTGCGAACGAATGGCATGTGGCTTGCTTCACTGAGGCCGGAATGGTCGCTTTCCGCGCGCAGCTAGGTTGTGAGGACAATATGCTTGGAATTGGAAGCAAATTACCATCATTTGAAATCACCGGCGTGAAGCCCGGTTTTCACGCGCAAGAGGAGAAGGGGCAGAGCGCGTTCGAGACGCTGACTGAGAAGAGCTTCCCTGGGAAATGGAAAGTCATCTTCTTCTATCCTAAGGATTTCACCTTCGTTTGTCCGACTGAGATCTCCGAGTTCGCTCGTCTCTCCGAGGATTTCGCCGATCGTGATGCAGTCGTACTCGGTGGCTCGACCGACAACGAGTTCTGTAAACTGGCCTGGCGGCGCGAGCACAAGGACCTGCACCATCTACCTATTTGGCAGTTCGCCGATACCAAAGGGGCACTGATCGATGGCCTTGGAGTGCGCACGCCCGAAGGCGTCGCCTATCGCTACACTTTCATTGTGGACCCCGACAACATCATCCAGCACGTCTATGCAACCAATCTCAATGTCGGCCGCAGCCCGAAGGACACGCTGCGCGTTTTGGATGCCCTGCAGACCCACGAGCTCTGCCCCTGCAACCGCGAGATTGGCGGCGAAACGCTGAAGGTTGCATGAGGCATCATGTCACTTGAACAGTTGAAAGAGCGGACTCCGGCCACGGACATCAACCTTAACTTGGCGTCGGATGGTATTGGATGAAATTCTGTCGCCGCAGAGCAAATATGGACTGTTGCAGGCGACCGCAATCGCGACCCGAAATCCGGTGTGACCGCTGCGATGGAATCGGCTGCGGCCGTTGTGATGACGCCGACGGCAGCCGCGACCGGGAAACCGACGGCTTGCGTGATGGTAATGACAACGTTGATTACCGGTTCGTTCATCTCGCCTCCAATCCGGAATACAAGCCGAGGTCCGCGCGGCTGCGCATGAACGTGATCGGCAACCCCGGCGTGGAAAGGGCCGATTTCGAGCTTGGTCACTGGCGGTCTCCACCATCAGCCGCTGCGGGGCTTGCATGGATGCCCATGAGAGACGGTGCAGGAAACCGGCGTCGGCTCGGCTGAGATCCAGGGCGCCGTGCGTTTTGCCGCGACCGTGCAGTCAGTTCTGTTGCGCCGTGAAGGCGATGCCAAGCCGGCGAAGTGATCCACGCCTCCCGTGCGCTGGCTGCTCCTGGCCGGGAGAGGTCCCGGCGGGGCAACACCAATAAAACGACGGGGCAGGATGCGCCCCGCGAGGATCCCAAACACCTGTCTGAGCCCAACGAAAGCATCGGCCAGCGACGCATCCCACACGACCGCGATTCAGAACTCGAATGAGCGAGCGATATGACGGTTCCTTGGCTCCGCATCGCTCCTGCTCGCGTATATTTCAACAGCCTGACCTGCAATAATCCTTGAATCGGCGGATCTGCACTTAGGACTTTGGATGCCGATCCGAGACGAATTTGAAATAGATTTACAAAAGACGACATGACTTGACTTCGCATCATACGGTCAATCGCAACGAAATCTCAGTGCTCGCGAAGATCCCGTGTGGCGTCGACATCTCCATATCGACAACGCGCATCGATGCACGTTGGTTTTCATAAACGTATCGCACGTGCCAAATCGGCCCTATGTCTGGCGTGAAGATGAAATCGCCCAACTCAAGGGCTGCCGCGATCATTCGGACAGCTTCGCTATTGCTTATTCGCAATGAAAATGTCGCATCGATGAGTGCCGCCAAGCTCATGCCCTGTGTGAGTAACGCACGTGCAATGTTGTCGCCATGAACTCGTCGCAAAGTTGAGACGATTACCGCCACCGCATATGGATCTTTGAACTGCACTCTGCGCTAGCCTTGTTGAGCCGAATGCTGAGGCCTAAATGCCCTGTAAAATTTGCCGTGATGTTCGTGGAGTTTAAGCACGAACGTGTCACTAAAAGCACTCCGTCGCGAGTGTGCAGGCATCCGGCTCGGCGTTTCCAATTGAGATCGAGGAGAGCGTACCTGATAAGACCTGCCGGCTAGGGCTCGAATTTGCTTTCGCGAGCTGCCGTTTCGGGGCACGAGGGCACGGCTCCCAACGTGGCCCCACTGGGCATTTGTAGCCAGTCACCCGCGGCTCGCATGGCTGCTTCGAAGGTTGGTGCTCGTCTTTATCTTTGGCGCAAACCAGCAAGACCTCAAGTTCTCCATCACTTCGGTGTACCAAGCCTTCATGAGACGCCCTCTGGTGCCAGATAGGTGAATCTGATTCTCTCTCAGCTAAGATGACCACCCGAAGCCTCGAATTCCTGAGCCCTTTCAATCCTCCTGCTCGATGCAAACACCTCAGAAGCAGTCCGGATCGTTTTGCACCAGTCATCGGTAGCGCCAACGTCCGCGCCGGCATTGGTCTCGACCGAAGGGGCCTTGCCCGAGAAGCATCTCGCCGACGGTTGCTGGCGCAAGGCCAGGCGGCACCATGCATCTTCATGGTGCGAACGATCGAGCCTCATTGCAATCTCTTTACCATCCTACTAATCGGAAGCGCGGTGCAAACCCACCAATGGCGCCGAGGTTAGCGATTTGGCCGCCATAGGGCGCAAACGAGATCGACTATCCCGAGCCGAGCTCAGCACTAATGCCCGGATGGGCCAACTATCAAATGAGGTGGGACAACCAGTACAGTTCGTCTGTGCGCCGACGCGAAAGGATGAACTATGCATGGCCAGTAATACCCAAGCCGATCTGGAAGCGTTCCAATCCTAAGTCTTACCATTTCATTCTCCATATGTTCGAGCGCGAGATCGCGGCCGGATCGTTGCGCCAGGCTGGCAATCGCTGTCATCCTTAGCTCCAATGCCGGAGCCAGCATTGGCCTCAACCATTACGCGGTGGCTCGGCGACGAGATATTCGCCAGCGGCTCCAAGCGCAGCCTTTCTTGGGAACAACGGCCTTCATTTGCATGAGCGAGCTTTCTATCGGAAGAGCGGTGCAAACCTGTGACGCAGACGCGAGACTTGCGCAGCAATTCCGCGATATGTCCGGCTATAGCGCAGGATTCCAAACCGCTTTCGGTGAGGCAACGTCGAGATAAGATGTCCAAGCCAAGCGCGGACGAGCCAACTTGCTATTTAATCGAATGACACAGCATTGCGAATGCGCGCCAGCCGCCGAAAAGGAGGAACGGAGATATATTAAGCTGTTCGGCCTCAACCCAACGTGCTCTCACGCTCACCTCGGGGGATTTCCTTCGACTAAGCAGTCCGGTGCCGGTTATCCTGTGAGCTCGTGAATCCTGATCATCGGATACGATCATGCACCGTATCTTTCAACAATTCATGGATCTTCTGTTGAGCGCTGAACATGCGGATGCCTTTGCAGAGGCGATGGCGATCACCGCGACCGCGCTTGATCTGACTTGCTTTGCATATCTTGCGATGCCGCAGCGGACTGGCAAAGAGCCGTTCATAATATCAACGTATCCGAACAACTGGGTCGCCCATTACGTCCGCAGTCACTACGAACGTCTGGATCCGATTGTGACGCAGGCGTTGGAGAGCACTGAACCCTTCCGATGGGGCTTGGACTTATCCGCGAGATCGATTTCCCTTGCGCAACAGAGATTTTTCGGCGAAGCCGCTGAATTCGGGATCCGCCTCGGCTTTACCGTCCCAATTCACGATGAAGACGGCTCAGTTGCTGCTCTGACCTTTGCCGCTGACCAAAGACGCCCGCAATTTGAAAAGTGCATTGATCTGCATGCGCGTGTCCTTCAGCTGATGGCGAGGTGCTTCCATTCGCATCTGCGCCGCAAGCTTTCGCATGTGACGATCGACGGCATCCTCCTATCTCCTCGGGAGCTCGAATGCTTGAAATGGGCCTCGCAGGGCAAAACCGCTTGGGAAATAGGACAGATTCTCGGCATATCGCGCAATACCGCGGCTTATTATTTAAATAGTGCGAGAGACAAGCTGGGGGTTCGGACAGTCGTTCAGGCGGCAGTGCGATTGGCCGCTGCCAAAGCAGATGGGCAAGATTAAGACTCCGATCCCGCATAGTTGTAGGGGATGATGTTCGCATGCCCCTCCTTCAGAATCTCACCTCCTGTGGGAGGGACCATGATTCAACTTATTACGGAGTCATCGTACAGCGCGTTTTCCTACACGTTAGCGTCGATGTATAAGTTGCGCTATCGCGTTTTTAAGCAGCGGTTGGAGTGGAGCGTTCAAGCCTGCGGCGATATGGAAATCGATTATTTCGACGCTCTGCATCCGGCCTACCTAGTCCGTACGTCGCTTGAGGGACATGTGGAAGGCTCGGTTCGGCTTTTGCCGACCATGGGCCCTACGATGGTGCGCGATAGGTTTCCCATGGTTCTTGGGGGGCTTCCTGCTCCAGCAGATCCGCTGGTCTGGGAGAGCAGCCGGTTCGCAATTGATGCTTCTCCCAATGCTCCGAAGGGCGAGCATGGACTCGCCAAAGCGACTTACGAGCTTTTCGCAGGTATGATCGAATCGGACTGTCCAGACGACTGAGCCACATCGTCACGGTTACCGATGTTCGGATGGAGAGAATACTGAAACGCGCGGGCTGGCCACTCTGCCGTATCGCCGCTCCCTGCAACATCGGAAACACTCTCGCTGTGGCAGGACACTTGGAAATCTCGACGGAAGCTCTTCAGAAGGTACGTGCTGCTGGTGGTCTCGAGGGACTAATTCTCTGGACACCAGTCTTGCTGAACGCTGCCTGATTACCCCCACCTCCCCGGCCGGATTGAGTTCGCCGAGTCATCTTTACATCTCTCACGTCCAACTTGATCGAGAGCGGATTCATCGTGGCTGCGCGTGTCAGATTTGCGCTCCCAGAAATATCTGAACTGCGCGTGGCATCCAGGAAAGACGAAACAATCCGGGTCCATATGATCGGCAGCAAGCCACAATCGCAAACAAGACGATGTTCACCCGCCTGGCGCACACGCTCGCCAAGACAACAGGATGAATCAAGCGCTAGTAAAGCCTTTCGTTCTCCTGGCCACATCTCGCCGGCCGGTGATTCCTCTTCATTTTCTCAGGAACGCCATTTGGTCGGCGTTTGAATTCCACGGTGCTACAATGGTGCGACACAGAAGCTTCGTCGATCTGAGTGCCGGAATTCGACGTCTCAATTTGGACCTCGGTCAACTTCAGCTAGCAATTGCCGCCGCGGAATATGGGAGCTTTCGCCGAGCTGCCGATACTTTTTGCATCACGCAATCAACGCTTAGTCGCTCAATTCATCTACTGGAACATTCAATCGGAATAGTCATCTTCGAGCGATCGCGTGCTGGCGTTACGGCCACAGCAGCAGGACTTGAGTTTCTGCGAACAGCGCGCTCAATTCTTGAACAGATGGATACGCTCGTCGCGAGAGCAAAACCTACTGACCGTGGGGAACGCGGCCGGTTTGTTATCGGATTCGGCACATCTCTTACCGCTGGTCATCTACGTGCGACGCTGGTCGAATACTGTTCGCGATGTCCGCAGGTAGAGCTTGGAATTGTCGAACGGTCTAGAGCCCGATTAGCAACCGCGCTCCGCAATGGCATGATTGACCTCTATGTTGCAGCAGGAGATTCATTCAATATCAGCAGCAGAAGCACTCCCCTCTGGAGCGAGCGGGTCTTTGCTGCTCTTCCTCACGATCATCCCCTGGCTCCGCAGGATGGCATCTCATGGGTCGATTTGAGTAACCAAATCGTTTTGATGAGCCAATACGATTCGGGGCGCGATCTCGAAGCATTGCTAAATGCAAACCTTCTCACCTCAACGGAGGGCCTGCGGATCGAGCATCGTGATGTCAGCCGCGGAGAAATCCAGAATCTCGTTAGTATGGGCCTCGGCATTACGCTCGTGCTGGAATCCGACACGGGTACCAATTCCTCTGGCTTGGTATATCGGGAATTGCGCAACAGCATGGGACCAAGCCGCGTCGGCTTTTCCGCGGTTTGGCGCGGTGACAACGAAAATCCAGCTCTGGCCAAGTTCCTCAAATTGCTCGCCGAACGCTACCCTACGTCATCTTTGGCGTGACGCCGCTTTCGCGCTCTGGCAAAGGCCCGGTCTGTCGCCATGAAGCGCGCCACCATTGGCGCTATCAGTTTATTCGGGTCGCTGATTTTCTGGCCAGTTTCACGGGAGAGGATTTCCGCGTACGAAATCAGATCGCGATGCACAGCAGCAGGCAGGTCGATGGCGATCCGAACGGGCTTGTCGTCTGGCAGTGTTCCAATTCTCAACTTCGTCATTTCATCCTCTGTATGGTTCGAGCACGAGGTCGCGGTTGACTATGACCCTCACCGGAAATCCCGGCCGGATGGTCAGTGTCGGCTGAATGTTCAGGTTACGCCGAACCACCTGTTGTCCGGCCTGATTAAGGGAATCTCCTGCACCGCGTCGCAACGCCTGAATGATGTCACTGTTGGAGCTATTGGCATCTACCCCGGAGTTGACCTCAGTCCCCACGGCGAGCAACGTCGATAAGGCCGCGGCTCCCAATAGCTCCTTCCAGTGGTTGTCGACCTGATCTTCGAGACCGGCGTAACCACCTACATCTGCGCCAGGTTGGCGTTCGAGCACGATGGAACGTCCATTGGGCATGATCAGACGCGTCCAGACGAGGAGCACACGCGACTGTCCGAACGCGACCTGGCTATCATAGATCCCGATGAGTCGGGCGCCTTGGGGGATCAGCCGAGCTCTGCCGGTCGGGGTGTCGTAGACGGTTTCGGTCACTTGAGCCGTGATCTGGCCGGGTAGATCAGACCTGATCCCCGTAATGAGAGCAGCCGGAATGACAGTTCCTGCCTGGACCACGAAGGGCGATACGGGCTTGACCAGACGATCGGAACTTGTTGTACGCCGATCTACGACCGCGTTGACGAACGCAAGCTTGCGATCCTGCCCATTCTGAGCAAAGGCTTCATCGGAAGACGTCGTCGAGTTGCTAGAGGTCTCACCGGAGGGGGGTGTTGCCGCCAATGGACGAACGTTGGTCGAGGCGAACACCTTGCTGGTCCGCGCTGCCTCAGTTTCCTGATTCACGCGCTGCTGTTCAGCGTCGGCTACGAGCGAGCCGGATTGCGTTTGGGCTTGGGCTGCAAGGATCGGCCGCCCCAAATCGCCGGGCAACGGTGCTCCGAGCCGTGGCACGTCATGGGGTATTCCAGCGTAATCCTTCGGCAGCGTCGAAAGTTGATCCGCAATGGTGTGGTGATCGGTCGAATAGAGCTCCTCAGTCGTCGGGTTACGCTTTTCAGGTCTTTGCAGCGCCCACAGCACGGCTACGGAGACAACGGCCAGAGCCAAACCGGCGCCAGCCAGCAGGGCCTTTCGGGAGAGGCGCATCACTCGCGGCCGTTCGGCTCGCAGGCGCAAGGACTGGGCAATGTCCGTGGGTGCATCTGCTCGGGCCGGCTCGCGACTTTCGGAATCTCCGCTGGAATTACTCACAGCGACCTCCCGTCGTTTCTTACGATACGGACTTTCTGCTGGCCTTCACCGCCGAGCCGCAATTCTGCGGCCGCAAACAGTCGATCGACGATGACGACATTGCCGTAGACGCGGTAGTTCACGATCTCGGCGTTGCCGTCCGGTCCAATGACAAACAACGGCGGCATCTCACCCTGAGTGATGCCTGCTGAGAATTCGATGTAGACCTTGCGTCCGTCGTCATAGGCCTTGGCCGGGCGCCAGGGCGGGCTGTTTCCTGAAATCGTATAACGATAGCGGCGCTCCGCCGGATTCGGAATGTACGGCGTGGCAGCAACCAATTGACTAGGAGCGGTCCGAGGTTTGGGATAAAACCAGGCAACCGAAGGCATGTAGGGCTTTTCTCGGGACCGGAGTTCAATCAGATAGGTGCGGCGGTCGGTGTTGACGACGAGATTGGTCGTAATCGCAGGGCGCGTTGGCTTGACCAGAATGTGGACGCGGCGGGCATCACTGCTGCCGCTCTCGGTATCGCCCACCACCCACCGCACGGTGTCGCCGGCGGCAATGGGACCTGAGCCGATCAGCTGCTCCCCCGGCTCGAGCGCGATATCGGTGATCTGTCCTGGTGCGGCGTAGATCTGGTAAAGCGCGCCGGGGCTATAAGGAAACACCTGCACCGCATTGAAATAGCCCGCCTTACGAGGTTCGATCCGCGCAGCGTCATTGGCCGTCTCGATCCGCTCGACCGGCTCCTTGGCTTCGGCCTTCTTGCCGCCGCGCGCCGGCGTCCAGGCAGGCGGCACGTGAAGTGGTTTTGGACGCTCATCGGCCAATGCCGGCAGATCGGGAGATGGCGGGATCTCCTCATCATAGCTGATCTGCGGCGGCTTGAAGGTGGAGCAGCCACCAAGCATACAAACACTGATCAGGAGTGCGGACACCGCGCTTCGTCGGATTTTCTGGAGGCTCGGCACGATAACTTGAAGCGTCACGATCCGAACTCCTTTGACCAGTTGATCGCGTTGACGTAAATGCCGAGCGGGTTCTTGCGCAGCCGCTCGATATCGCGGGGCGGTTCAATGACGATCGTGAGGATGGCGCTCCACCGCTCGGTCGCCGCTAACTGTCCGTTCTCGTAATGCCGCTCGGTCCACGTTAAGCGAAAGCTATCCACGGAGGCCCGAATGACGCTCGAGACCTCGACGGCGACTTGCGTTTTTCCGACCTTGGCGAAGGGATCGTTGTTGCGGGCATAGTCATTCAGAGCGCCAGCACCACGGTCGGTGGTGAAGTCATACGCGCGCAGCCAATCCTGGCGCAGCACGATGGCGTCCAATGGAAGGCCACGCACATGCTCGATAAAGCGCGCGAGGTGGAAGGCGATCTGCGCATCGCTCGCCTCGTAGCGGGCATTTGCTGGAGCTATGGTTCTTGCCTCGCCCAGATGATCAACTTCGACGACCCAGGGGGTCACCGTTCCCTGCGCCGATTGCCAGACGAGGGCACTCGCAAATCCCGCGCACAAGAACAGACATCCAAACGCCATCAAGCGCCAATTCCTGGCCTGCACGCGCGCTGAGCCAATACGATTGTCCCACACCTGGGCTGCCCTCTGGTAGGGCGTGACGGGTTCGGGCGTGCGGCCATAGTGAACAGCCGATCGTTTGAACATGCAGTGATCTCCCTAAAACGAACGTGCCGCCTTGTCGCCGGCCCGGAAAGGATAAAAGAGGCCTTCGCCGGCATCGTTATTCCTGCTCCTTGAGATCGACCGATGCGCCACCGCTTGCGTGATCGCCGGCACGAAGGGCATTTGTCGCGGCTGTCGCGCCATGGTGGATCGCTTGTGCGCGCGTTGCACGGCGTGCCCAGGCAGGGACATCCTGAGACGTCGCAGCTGGTGCATCTGACGTACTCACATCACGAGCCGGGGCGCCTCCGCCAAGACGAGCCGCGAGCGAGCGCAAAGGACTTGCCGCGGCAGAGGCTCCTGCTTCGGCGACACCGGCGAGGCTGCCTGCGCGGAATGCGCTAGAGGTTGCGCTCGCGATTGCCGAGCTGGCCCTTGCCGCAGTTCCGATTGCGCCGCTGGCTAGTCCCACTCCACCTGCGGCAAGACCGGCTCCAGCAGCAACCAATCCTCCTGCCGCAAGACCCGTGCCGGCGGCTGCGCCCGCACCAAGCTGCGGTCCGCCGGAAACGATGCCGTTGGCGATACCGGGTCCGAAGATTCCGAGGCCCAGCAGCGACAATGCGGCGAGGACCAGCGCCATCGCGTCCTCAACCGTTGGCTGGTTACCTCCAAAGCCGGCGGTGAACTGTGCAAACAGGGTCGATCCGATGCCCAAGATGACTGCGAGCACGAGGACCTTGACTCCGGAAGAGATCACGTTGCCGAGCACCCGCTCAGCGGCAAAGGCCGTTTTTCCAAACAGCCCAAATGGGATCAGCACAAAGCCGGCGAGTGTTGTCAGCTTGAACTCGATCAGGGTGACGAACAGCTGGATCGCCAGGATGAAGAAGGCGAGCAGCACCACGATCCAGGCGAACAGCAGGACCGTGATTTGAACGAAGTTTTCGAAGAAGCTGACATAGCCCATCAGCCCCGAGATCGATTTAAGAATCGGCCGCCCGGCGTCCAGACCGACCTGAGCGATCTTTCCTGGCCTTAAAAAGTCCGCCGAGGAAAGGCCGGTGCCGGATGCTTTCAGTCCGAGGCTAGCGAAGCTCTCGAACATGATCCGGGCCAGGCTATTCCAATTGCCGATGAGGTACGCGAAGACACCGACAAACATGGTTTTTTTGACAAGTCGGGCGATGATCTCCTCATCAGCGCCCCAGGACCAGAACAGGCCGGCGAGCGTAATGTCGATCGCAGCTAACGTGCTCGCGACGTATCCGACTTCGCCTCCAACCAGCCCGAATCCGGAGTCGATGTAACGGGTAAAGGTCTCCAGGAATTGGTCGATGACACCGGTGCCGCCCATCGGTCACTCCTCATTGTTGCGAATGGAGGGATATCCGGACGGCAAACGGCTCTCATCCTTGCCGCGCACAGGCGATGATGCGTCTGGATTAGTTTCGCTAATGCGAGCCCTTGAGGATCCGGCGCCAGATCCGAAGAACTCACGACGCTTCGCGTCCCAGAGCTTTCGGCACGCGAGCAGAGCATCTTTCTGCTCGTATTGGACCGTGCGGCATCGTTCGAGCTTTGAGGCGATCGCCTCAGAGGACCCTTGCGCGACCGACGCTTCGGACGGAGCCTGATCTTGATCGCCGCGCAGCTGGATCGTGCAAGCCACAACAACCAGGACAGCAAGCATCGCCGCCAATACGATCGGAATTCGTTCAAGTCTGTTCGTTGACATTAGTGGAACATCTGCACTGTTGTGGATTGGTAGCCTTGTCCTTGGGCCAGGAAGCGCCTGAGCTGCTCCCTGCCCTGATCCTGGGCGGCCGCTCGCCCTGCCTGCTCCAAGGTCTGAGAACGCCCCTGCGCGGCAATTGCCGCAGTGAGATCCGCGAGCTGCTGATTTTGAAGCGCAAGCAGCTGATTGCCGGCTTGGCTCGCCTGCAGCGCACCACTGGCGCTCTGGCTTGCACTGACGAGGGTGGACATCTGGGCACGATTGGTGTCGAGATTACCGACGACTGTTGCCTGCATGCGCATTGCGTCCTGTAGGCCGGCAACAGCGTTCTGCCAGCGTGTTTGCGCATTTGCGATCAGCACCTGGGCCGGCTGGTTCGAAGAAGCCGGTGCGTAGGTGGATGAGAACGCGCGGTCGATCTGCTGCACATCGTAAGCGATGCGCTGCGCCTGGCCGAGCAACTGCTGGGTACGCTGGATCGACTGCTCAAGCTGCTGCAATGAAGAATACGGCAGGCTCGCCAGATTTTTAGCCTGGTTGATCAACATGAGCGCCTGGTTTTGCAGCGATGTGATCTGGTTATTGATCTGCTGCAATTCACGGGCAGCAGTCAGCATATTTTGCGCGTAGTTGTTGGGATCGAACACGATCCACTGTGCGGTGGCCACTCCTGGCGCTTGGAGAAAGCCAGCAGCAATCAAGCCCGCCGCTAAGAGCTGAGTTAGACGTCGCATCAGAGGCTCCCTGCCCTTGCAAGTTGCGGAATAAGGTCGCAGGCCCAGGCGAGTTCGCGCGCCTTGAGCCAACCTGTCACGAAATTCTCCCGGCCGTGCTCGGCTAGGACTTGATCAATCAAGGCCTGGTCCGCCTTCGCAGAGGTAGCTGTAAAAGCGAGCGCGACCTCGCCGAGGCCAAGCTCGAATAGGCGATTGCCCCGACGGGACTGACAGTAGTAGTCACGCTTCGGTGTTGCGCGAGCGAGAATCTCGATCTGCCGGTCGTTGAGGCCAAAGCGGCGATAAATTGCCGTGATTTGCGGCTCAACCGCGCGGTCGTTAGGCAGGAGGATTCGGGTCGGACAGCTTTCGATGATGGCCGGCGCAATAGGCGAGCCGTCAATGTCCGCAAGCGATTGGGTCGCAAAGATAACCGAGGCGTTCTTCTTGCGAAGCGTCTTCAGCCATTCGCGGAGTTGACCGGCAAAATGGCCGTCATCGAGGGCGAGCCAACCCTCATCAATGACGAGAAGGGTCGGTCGGCCGTCAAAGCGGTCCTCAATCCGATGGAACAGATAGGAAAGGACGGCGGGGGCGGCAGCGGTCCCGATCAGCCCATCGGTCTCAAACACCTGGACGGAGGCTCCGCCGAGCTGCTCGCTTTCCGCATCCAGCAGACGATCGTATGGACCGCCCAGACAATAGGGCTGCAGCGCCCGCTTCACCATATTGGACTGAAGAAGCACTGATAAACCCGTGAGGGTGCGCTCAAGAGCGGGCGCCGAAGCGAGGGACGTGAGGGCGGACCAAATGTGCTCTCTGACCTCGGGCGTGACCTCGACCCGCTCGCGCGACAGAATCGACGCAATCCAGTCGGCCGCCCAACCACGTTCGGAGACTTCGTCGATCTTTGCGAGCGGCTGCAGCGCCGCAAATTCGGACGATTTTCCGGCGCCGGCGCCACCAAGATCATGCCAGTCGCCGCCCATTGCGATGGCCGCAGTGCGGATCGAGGCGCCAAAGTCGAAGGCATAGATCTGTGCCCCGGGGTAGCGGCGGAACTGCAATGCCATGAGCGCCAGGAGAACGGATTTGCCGGCCCCGGTCGGCCCTATAATAAGAGTGTGCCCGACATCGCCAACATGCAGGGAGAACCGGAATGGCGTTGATCCCTCCGTCTTGCCAAAGAACAGAGGCGGCGCCTTGAAGTGATGGTCCCTCACCTCCCCTGCCCATACGGCCGATAGCGGGACCATATGAGCCAGATTAAGGGTCGAAATCGGCGGCTGGCGGACGTTGGCATAGACGTGTCCAGGCAAGCTGCCGAGCCAGGATTCGATTGCATTGACCGTTTCCATCATGCAGGTGAAATCGCGGCCCTGGATCACCTTTTCGACCTGACGCAGCTTTTCGTCGGCGGTGCGCGGATTGGTGTCCCAGATGGTGACGGTCGCGGTGACAAAGGCTTCACCGCTCTGATCCGAGCCCAATTCCTGAAGGGCCGCATCGGCATCGATGGCCTTATTGTTCGCATCGGTGTCAAGCAGAGCTGACGCCTCGTTGGTCATCACCTCTTTCAGGATCGCCCCGATCGACTTGCGCTTGGCAAACCACTGACGCCGGATTTTTGTGAGGAGCCTTGTTGCGTCGGCCTTGTCGAGCATGATGGCCCGGGTCGACCAGCGATATGAGAATGCCAAGCGATTCAGATCGTCCAGAATCCCAGGCGTCGTAGCGCTTGGAAATCCGACCACCGTCAGAATGCGGATGTGGGCTTGACCGAGCATCGGCTCGAGCCCGCCGGTTAGCGGTTGATCGGCGAGCAAGGCATCGAGATACATGGGAATCTCGGGCACTCGGACCCGATGTCGTTTGGTCGAGATGGTGGAATGCAGGTAGGTTAGGGTGGCCTCGTCATCGAGCCAGCCGCATTCCGGCATAAACCCTTCAACGAGCTGGAGAACGCGGTTGGTGCGATCGAGAAAGCCGCTCAGGATTTCCCGCGAATCTTCGCCAACCGTCCCTTGGCCGCCCTCATACAGCAGCTGTTCTGCGACCGCGGCGGTCTCAGCTTGCGGCAGATAGAGGAAGGTCAGATAGTAGCTCGACTCGTAGTGAGCGCCCTCCTCTTCAAATTGGGCCTTTCGCTCGGCATCGACCAGGGCGGAAGCGACGTCTGGAAAAGTGGTCGGGGGATAGGCGCCTGCGGCATGGCGCTGCGCCTCCACAAACACCGCCCAGCCGGATCCGAGACGCCGCAGCGCATTGTTCAACCTCCCTGCAACCGCGACTAGTTCGGCCGGCACTGCACTATCGAGATCTGGTCCGCGGAATCTCGCCGTCCGCTGAAACGAGCCATCCTTATTAAGGACCACCCCCTCATCGACGAGCGCCGCCCAGGGCAGAAAATCGGCAAGACGCGTGTTTGAGTGCTGGTATTCAGCGAGATTCATCATGGGACAATTCACGTGTTGAGGTGACCGGGAATGCGGACGTGGCGACGCACGACTTCGACGAACTCTGGATCGCGCTTGGCGGCCCAGACGGCGGCCATATGGCCGATGAACCAGAGCAGCAGACCTGCGATCCAGAGTTGGCAAGCCCAACCCAAGTGCGGCCGCCAAAGTGCCGTTGAGGATAGCAACTGAACGCGGCGCACCGCCCATCAGGATCGGTTCAGTTAAGGCGCGATGGACCGGTGCGAGAAAACCTGGGACCTCATCCATCAGATCACCACCCCGCCGCCAAAGGAGAAGAACGAGAGAAAGAAGCTAGAGGCGGCAAAGGCGATCGATAGACCGAACACGATCTGCACCAACCGCCGAAATCCGCCCGAGGTATCTCCAAATGCCAGCGACAGCCCGGTCACGATGATGATAATGACGGCAAGGATCTTGGCGACAGGCCCCTCAACCGATTGCAGGATTTGGTTGAGTGGCTGCTCCCAGGGCATGTTCGAGCCAGCGGCCCAGGCGGGAAGCGCGCTCGTGAGCGCGAGGGTTAATGCCGCGATGGCGATGAGAGGCTTGTTGCGAGGCGATCTAAGGCTCATGGTTGATCTCCTATTGGTAAAAGGCTGTAGTCTCCGGACGGTCCGAGCCCTGAAACGCGAGCAAGCTCGCCGAGGCGGCGCTCGGCGCCGCGGCCAACAAGAACGGCGATCACATTGATCGTTTCGGCAATAAGCGCCCGCGGGACAGTGACCACAGCTTCCTGGATGAGCTGCTCAAGCCGGCGCAGTGCCCCGAGCGCAGTCCCGGCATGTATGGTTCCGATCCCGCCGGGATGGCCTGTCCCCCAGGCCTTCAGGAGGTCGAGAGCTTCGGCTCCGCGTACCTCGCCGATCGGAATACGATCGGGCCGCAGGCGCAGCGAGGCGCGGACTAGATCTGATAGAGAGACGACGCCATCCCGGGTGCGCAACGCAACCAGATTTGGTGCTTTGCATTGAAGCTCTCTTGTATCTTCAATGAGAACCACGCGGTCTGCCGTCTTGGCGACCTCCGCAAGAAGCGCGTTTGTCAGGGTGGTTTTCCCGGTGGAGGTACCGCCTGCCACCAGGATGTTGCGGCGAGCGGCGACGGCGGTTCGAAGAGCGCCGGCCTGCTCCATGGTCATGGTCCCGGCGACGACATAGTCATTGAGAGAGAATACAGCCACGGCTGGCTTGCGGATCGCGAATGCGGGGGCGGCAACGACGGGCGGCAGCAGACCTTCAAATCGCTCCCCGGTCTCCGGTAGCTCGGCCGAGACACGTGGCGCACCCGCATGAACCTCGGCGCCGACGTGGTGAGCGACCAGCCGAATGATCCGTTCTCCGTCGGGAGCGGACAGGCCTTTGCCGGTCTCGGCCAGGCCACTCGACAGCCGATCGATCCACAGCCGACCGTCCGGGTTAAGCATCACTTCGACGATGGAGGGATCTTCCAGAAAGGACGTAATCGCGGGGCCAAGCGCAGTGCGCAGCATGCGTGCTCCGCGCGAGATCACCTCCGGCTGATAGGGTTGGATTATCATCGATGCCCCAAGTGCTGAGGCACCCCAAGTGGCCTCAGATGGGTATGATTAGAAAAGCAGGTCCTTCATTGGCGCAACGAGCGACGCGCGGTGGTCGTAGGTTGGCGTAGGAAAAGAAAGATCGAACCGGAAAGCAGGGGCGCGCTGTGTTGATGCTATGGCGGATTAGGCGAGGGAGCGGAATTATCCACGCGGGTCGCATCACCATTCCTCGTCTTCAGGCTCGAGTACGGCAGCTTCTGCTGACGTCACGGATATCTCAACGTGGTCTGTATTTGCTTCGGTATCGCGGAGGACGAACTTGGCAACTAGTCTCCCGAGGAGACGAAACCATGGGATCGTAAACCAGCCTAGTGCCAGCATTTGCACACCAACGGCGGATGCGAACGCGACCTGGTAGGCAATAATCGGATAGTGGCCGTCGTGAACGGCCCATTGGTCGAGGATGAGTCCGGTCCCGTATTGGACGATGAAACACCAGCCGAAGTGAAGCACATTCAAGCCGGCATTTGCTCTGCCGGTGAGCTCACTTGGGAAATATTCCGTTACGATCGCATAGCTGAGGACCGTCGCGGCACCGACAATCGATATGACAAGCCATGGCAGTAGCGATGGCAACGGCAGGCGCAGGATCAATGCAAGCTCGGCCCCTACAAACAACACTGTTACTGCAGCAAACAACACTTCCGACCCTATCCCACGTCGCCGCAGCCGATCGGCCAATGTACCAAGTAGCAACGCCCCGGCGCTAATTCCTATGGCCATGATGAAGAGCTGCGTGGTCGAAGATTTGCGATTGAGCCCTTCGACGTTCATCAGCCAAGGTGCTGCCCACAAGGCCTGCAATGACCATGCTGACCCAATACAGCTTGCCGACAGCGGTGCTATTCGCCAGAAGCGTCGATCTGTGTAGATCGCACTTAGTTTTAGGGCGGCCAGCTGGGTCACATGGGGTCGCGCGATATCAGGAACCGCCCAAAAGATCAGGAGAGCCGAAGCGAAGGTCGCAAGGGCCAAAAATCCAAACAGCCCACGCCAGCCCGTATATTCCAATAGCCACTCAGTTGGAGCGGTTGCAGTCACCGCACCCAGTGCACCGAGCATCATCATGTAGCCATTGACCAAGGTAACGCGTTCCCTTGGAAACCAGGTGACAATAGCTTTCAACCCAGCCATTGCTGCAGCCGAAACACCGACGCCAATCATCGCACGCGCAGCTAGAAGCTCCGTGAAGTCGCGAGCCGCTCCAAACAGAGCCGCCCCGCCTCCGGCAACCAGGAGGAGCGCGCTCTGGATCCGCCGCGGGCCAAATCGATCTAGCAGTGTTCCAATTGGAATCTGGGCGCCTGCGAACACCAGGAAGTAAACCGACGTCAGCAGGCCAAGATTGGCAGCATCGAGATCCAGGTCAGCTGAGAGTTGTCCCGAGATCAGCGTGTTGATGGTCCGGAACAGATAGGAGAGATAGTAGCCGGCGACGAAGGGTAGGAAAACACAGCCAATCAAGCGCCAAGTCGGAAGTCGGCGCTCACCGGGGGATGGGCAAGGATTGAGAGAGGATGGGCGTTTCTCCGCTTCTTGCGTGCGGATCCGGCCGTCACCGGCCGGTTTAGCAGAACGCGTTTGGCAGATTTTGAAAGTTGCTGGTGCTGCCGCCCTCCTTGGCGGCAGCGCTCATGTGGGCGGTTGCGTCTAGAATGATGTCCGCAGCGCCTTTCTGGGCAGCATCCGCAGAAACTTGCGAAATATTGTCGGCCGCCTGACGGCAAGCATTCGGGGCACTGATTTGGTCGATCGTCTCTCGCAGTAAGGGCCGGTTCGAGCGCACGCGCCGGTCAACCTGTTCGGCCAGGGCCTTGAATCGTTCCTGGCCGCGTGCACACGCTTCAAGCTGCTGTGATTGCTGCAAATGAGGTGTGACGGTGAGGTGATAACGGGCGTGCAGCGCAACCGTCTCGGCGATCGTGCGGACGTCGGTGTCCAGACGTTCAAGTTGCCGATTTATCCGATCGAGCGCCTCATGAATGAGACCCTCGATGGGCGGCGCCGGATCAAGGAAGCGTTCAAGAGCGGCCTCCACCACCATGCTCTTGCCGAGGCCAGTGGCCACTTCGAGACGGCTGGCAATCTTCTCGGAAAGCAGGACGGTGATCTTTCTTGTTGCTGCACTATTTTGCTGCCCTATGCGCTCGGCAGCATCGGCCTTTTTCAACTTCGGCCCATTCGTTTCGTCGCCCGCTGTATCGAAGTCCATTACTCGGCTCTCCTCGGATACCAGAAAAGGTCCATCGCACCCATGACTGAGCGCGGCATGAAATCGGTTAGAAATGACAGTGATTGCCCCACCGATGATTGGACGACACAAAGGGTAGGAGGGCTGGCCGCTATCAATCGCGCGAAACTAAAAAGCGTAGTTTGGCGTAGCGAAAGAAAGGAACGGCGGGTTCGTGGGCTCGGAGTTGCGGGCCGTTCGCCCGCCTTTCCGTGCAGGCTACGTCCTTCAGAAGACTCCGCTCCTGCGCTTGACGACCACTAAAGTAGTGCATCGCAGCGCTCGCGTGCCTTCGCGCCGACGGCTACGATCGTGTCCCTGGGCGTGGTGTAACTGGCGGTGGGTCACCGCATTCGCCGGCCTGGGCCGGATCGGTCAGCTGGCGATTGCCGGGAAGCTGACGGCGGGATCATCGCCCAACGGCGCGATCGTTTCCAGTGTCATGTAGCGGCCGCGCTGGACCGCCCACTCGTCGTTCTGTTCAAGCAGGATGGCACCGACCAGACGGGTGATGGCATCCTCATTGGGGAAGATACCGACCACTTCGGTTCGCCGCTTGATCTCGCCGTTGACCCGTTCGAGCGGATTGGTCGAGTGCAGCTTGGCGCGGTGCGCGGCCGGGAAGCTCATGTAGGCGAGCACGTCGGTCTCGGCCTCATCGAGGAACGCCGCGAGCTTCGGCAGTTTGGGGCGTAGCTGATCAGCGATGCGCCGCCACTGCGCCCGTGCCGCTTCAGCGTCGTCCTGGGCAAAGGCGGTGGCAATGAAGGCGGAGACCACCCGCCGCCCGCTCTTGCCGGCATGCGCCAGCGCGTTGCGCATGAAGTGGACGCGGCAGCGTTGCCAGGTGGCGTTGAGAATCTTGCCGACCGTGGCTTTGATCCCCTCATGGGCATCGGAGACGACGAGCTTGACACCGCGCAGGCCACGGCGGGCCAGCTTGCGCAGGAACGCGGTCCAGAACGTCTCCGCCTCGGACGGGCCGACATCCATGCCGAGCACCTCGCGTCGGCCGTCGCCGTTGACCCCGACCGCGATGATCACCGCGACCGAGACGATGCGCCCATTCTGGCGGACCTTCACGTAGGTGGCGTCGATCCACAGATAGGGCCAGTCGCCCTCGATCGGGCGATTGAGGAAGGCCTTCACCTTGTCGTCGATCTCGCCGCACAGCCGCGACACCTGGCTCTTGGAGATGCCGCTCATGCCCATCGCCTGCACCAGATCGTCCACCGAGCGGGTCGAGACGCCCTGCACGTAGGCTTCCTGCACCACGGCCGTGAGCGCCTTCTCGGCCATCCGCCGCGGCTCGAGGAAGCCCGGGAAGTAGGAACCTTTGCGCAGCTTGGGGATGCGCAGCTCGACCGTGCCGGCACGGGTCTCCCAGCTCCGATCGCGGTAGCCATTGCGCTGGATCTGACGCTCCGAGCTCTTCTCGCCGTAAGCGGCCCCAGTCAGGCCCTCGACCTCCAGCTCCATCAGCCGGTGGGCGGCAAAGCCGATCATCTCGCGCAACAGATCGGCATCTGGGGTCTTCTCCACGAGCGCACGCAGGTTCATCATGTCGTCGGTCATCGGTGGTTCCTCGAATCAGGTTGGTGTCGCAACCCAAACCTTACCGACGAATCATCGGTGGCCACCCCCAAAGCCGCTCGCTCGCTACGGCGCTATGTGGGGCGCGCGTCGCGAGCGGCTTTGCTAATCAGCTACACCACTCCTTGGGACACGACCACGGCTACGCCATATCGATATCGGGCAAACAGGAACTCGCCGTGGACCAGAACCCGACGAAGAGGTTCGGCGGCTCGTTGGAAGAATGATGACGCGACGCGGCAACCACAACTTCTGCCCGTCCAACCGGACGTGACGACCTCCCTTTGCTCCGAATGCTGGGGGCAGGACCACAGACCTCTCAGGGTAAGACTCTTGCACCTTCGTGCCATCGGACGATGGACCTAACGTTTGGTGAAAACCGTCAAAAGCTCTCGAGTGCGAAATTTCTTAAGGAGGCCGCCTTAGAGGCGGCCTCTCACTTATTCAGAATATGAGTTTCCCAGTAATGGCAATTCTTGCCGCGGCGAGAGCGGGCCAGTGGGCCTAGCCGAAAGCGATGTCCGACTCTCGGACGCAGACTTTATGCGCCTGTACCTGATTTTCTTGTTGGATGCGTTGATAGCCGTAGTAGTTAAGGCTTGACCGTGCATTTCCGTTCGCAAGCCAAGCGCGTGCGAGTGAGGTCCTCGCGGTGGATACGGCGCTATCCACGTATTAATGGTGCCAATTACGAGGGCCTGTAAAGAACTCACCTCAAGTCATCGACCTGACACCGCTCCGGTCAAATCGCGCGATGTCTGGCGCACGGAAAAAGGCCGCCCCAAACGGGGCGGCCAGTGGTGTTCGTCGCGGGAGGAAAAATACGACGAACGAATTCAGTCTTACCCAACCGACACAGGCTGGTTACAGCTGCGGCTTTCTTCGATCAGACGGCACATCGCCGTCTGCATGCCCAAAGCCCATAAGCGCGCGCCTCGAAACTAACGCATGTCCGTTTGCCGCTGCACAGTAGCCACTTCTCGACGTTGATTGATGCAATGGTTCGCATATTGACGCTGAAATTCGGCGCAGAATACGTAATTTAAAAGATTTCCACTCGTGCTGGCGCTAGCTCTATCGGATTTCAGCGGCGCAAGCGCAACTCGCCGCGGCGCCCCAGATGCTCGCTTAATAACAGTCCCGAAGCCGCTCGCTTGCGGCCAGCCGGCCGCTTGTTGCCGCTTGAATCCGGCCACCGCTTTGTGTCGCACACCAGCCATCGCCTCACACACGAAATCACCTTCTCCTGAAGTCGATCTCTGGATCAAAACCTTCAGCACGCCTCGCTCGGCTCGGCGACACATCGCAAAGTTGTGAACTGCTACTGGCCAACTCGAGATTTGCATCCCCCCGTTCCGCGCCGATTCTGTTTGAACTTCAGCTATGTTGAACCTCGACTTCCTGTGCCTCTCCATTAAGCTGAATCTTAAGCCTGCGCCCCGGCTCAACGATCGAGGCCGCAGTGCCATCCCTACTCCCTAGCCTGCCGCAGAGATCCGGTCGAACTCGGTGGCTTGGCTCTCGAGCAGCCGCCTATAGATCCCGCCGGGTCGCCTCGTCAGGGCAGCATGCGTGCCCTGCTCGGCGATGATGCCGCGGTCAAACACCAGGATGCGGTCGAGGCCGCGCACTGTCGACAGGCGATGTGCGATCACGATCGAGGTGCGGCCCTTCATCAGCCGCTCCATCGCTTCTTGGATGAGGGCTTCCGATTCGGAGTCGAGGCTTGAGGTTGCCTCGTCCAGGATCAGCACCGGAGCGTCAGCTAGAAAGGCGCGCGCCAGCGCGATGCGCTGCCGCTCGCCGCCTGAGAGCTTGACACCGCGCTCACCTACCAGCGTGCCGTAACCCTTGCGCAGGCGTAAGATGAACTCGTGTGCATTGGCGAGCCGCGCCGCCCGCTCGATCGCTCCCATACCGGCTCCGGGCCGACCATAGGCAATGTTCTCAGCGAGGGAGCGGTGGAACAGGATCGGCTCCTGCTGCACGACGGCTATCTGGCTGCGGAGCGATTGCTGTGTGGCTAGAGCAATGTCCTGACCGTCGATCAGAATGCGGCCGCCCGAGACATCATAGAGACGCTGCACCAGCTTGATGAAGGTCGTCTTGCCGGAGCCGGAGTGACCGACCAGTCCGACCCGCTCACCGGCGCTTATATCAACCGATAGCTTGTCATAGAGCGGGACGCAATCAAGACCATACTGAAAAGTGACGTCGTCGAATACGATCTCGCCGCCTTCAATCGCGATCGGCTTGGCATCCGGCACGTCCACGACCCCGATCGGCTCGTCGTGGAGCGCGACGAGCTCCTCCATGTCGTTGACCGAGCGCTGGAGGTTGTTAATGTACAGGCCGACCTCGCGCAGATACGCGTGGATAACGTAGTAGCTGGTCAGCACATAGGCGACGTCGCCCGGCGAGGCGAGCCCCGCCATCCACAGCAGCAGCGAGCCGCCGATCACTGACGTCCGCAGGCACAACAGGATGGAGAGCTGAGCCATGGCGGCGCAGTTGTAGCGCTGCCAGGTTCGCAGAAACCGCACCCGCCAGCGCTTGATGGTGCGGGCGAGCCGCGCATCCTCGCGCTCTTCCGCGCCGAATGATTTTACCACCGCATTGCAAGTCAGCGCATCGGCTAGCGTGCCGCCGATCTTGGTATCCCACGCGTTGGAGACTCGAGCGGCGGGCGCAATATAGCGGACCGCGAACATCAATGTCACGGCGACATAGATTTCCGCACCAATCGCGATCACGCCGCCCAGTACACTCCAATGCAGCCCGAGCAGGATCATCGAACCGACCAGGACCGTCAGGGACGGCAACAGGGATATCAGGATGGTAGTGTTGAGCAGATCGAGGGCCCACATGCCGCGCGTGATCTTCCGAACGCTCGATCCGGCGAAAGAGTTGGTGTGCCAATCGGTTGAGAACCGCTGGACTCGCATGAAGGCCTCGCGCGCCACGTCCGACATCGTCTTGAGCGTGAACGGAACGATTGCTTGCAGACCTATGAGGCGCAGGATCATCGAAACCAGGCCAAGTGCGACGATACCGCCGAAGGCGGCCAGCGCCGCATGTCGCGCGGCGTTGTTGTAAGGGCCTGACGTCAATGCGTCGACGAGATGGCCCGAGTATAACGGCATGAACAGGTCGGCCGCCGTTGCACCCAGGAAGCCAACCAGCACAAGAGCGGCGCGGTAGGGCTGGAGCAGCCAGTGACGGAAAACGAACGGAATCACCGCGCGGATCGCGATAGGACGTTTGTCAACCAGATCGGTCATGCCGCAATCCGAAGATGCCCAGCGGGCGAGTCGGCGCCATCTGAATTGACCCCGCATCACAAAGGCGCGATCGAGCAGCGCAATTCGCCCCGCATTCCTCATCTAAGCGAAGTGCTCGGCGCAAACCGTCGAAGCCGCCGAAACAAGGGACCCTAGGTTTCCAACGAAGCTTCCTCTCATGCCAACGAGAACGACCCGCCTCTTGTGTTACAAGCCCGAAGAATTCGCTCACAATGCCAATCCTGCTCGAGAAAGACCTCTCCTTCGAACAGTAGCCGGAGAGCAGGCCCGGCACGGTAACCTGCCCGTTTGCTCGAGAACGTTTGCGTGCATGTAAGCTGTCGGCGACCAAAAAGAGAGCCCAGTATCGTGTCCCAGGGAATGAAACGATCGCAATTTCATGATTGCAGGTGAGAAGGCAGCAGGGCCCATCGGATTCGGCGCGGCCATATTGATGTTAGATCCCGAAGACACGGGGGACGCACATGAAATGCCACGTGCCCGTCACCTCAATCAATTGCCAAGCCTAGTAGTTGACCTCGGCGCGAAAGGAGCACCTTTCGTGGACAGCAGGCGTAGAATTAATCGCTTCACGCGCCGGCTAAACAGTCAAACTCAAAGCGCGCTTCCATTCCGCTGGCATCGAGAGAGCTTTGATTCGCACGTATGGTAATATCGTATGTTGCCCTCATAGGCTCGACCCTACGTTCCGCAATGCCGGTAACATTTCTCGTGGCCCCATTGACTGATGGATAGTCGCCGCGACGCAGGACAGATGTTGTTGCAACGATCAGATACTCACTCAACACCAACCATGCGTTCCTTCTCGAAAGAGGAACCACAAACATCGAGATGAGCGGGACTCCTTTCTCGGCACCAAAGCGCCCTGCTTCACTTTCAATCAAGGCAGCGGGAGGTGAGCCATGCGCGTGAATGATCTACAGCGCTTGAGCTTCAGCGCGTCGCGCTTATGCCCCATTATTTTGAGATGATGTATCAGTGACCCGCATGAGGGGCGCAAATCGCGCGGCCTCCATCGAGATCTCCTATTTTGGACACCGAGAGGGCCGTGAAAGTGAACAATTCGACGAAGATAGAGGATCCCCATTCTGCGATCCCCGACGGCAGGGTCCTGGAAGTAACTACGACCACGGGCTGTGTCGTCGGATGTTCTTATTGTCCGCAGGACAAGTTTGCCCTTCGGCAACGAGCTGTATCTGGTGCAAAGCATCTTCGTCTCGACGATTTCAAGAAATGTTTGGCGCGCGTACCAACCATTGTCGACATCAGCTTTGCGGGCTACTCGGAACCGTGGCTCAATCCAGCTTGCACCGATATGGTTGAGCATGCCTACGCATCAGGCCACGGCATCCGGGTCTCGACAACGCTTGTAGGAATGAACGGGCGGGATCTGCGACGGCTGCAAGCCCTACATTTCCGGGTCTTCTTAGTCCATGTCTTCGATGACGGCAGCTACATGAACAGCCGCCTCGTCAGAGGCGAGTATGTCGATTTGGTGCGTCAACTTGTCGAGGCCGACATTTCCTCGATGCTATTCATGGTCGTGGGCGACGTTCATCCTGATCTCGTCGAGATAATCCCCGAGAAGGCGCTGGTTCGCTCACGCCCCCACAGCGCAGAAGTCCATCCTGACATCGTTGAAGCAGGGCATTCAATCGCAGGCGCCGTGACATGTGCTGACGAACGATACCATCGCAATCTTCTTCTCCCAAACGGCGACGTTACTCTTTGCTGCATGGATTTTGAGCGACGCCACGTCTTAGGCAATCTTCTCCGCGACGAGTATAAAGATCTCTTCGAAGGACCAGCTTTTGGTGAAATTTCCGCTCGCATGGCCGGAAAAGAGGGTTTTTTGCTTTGCCGGATGTGTGAATCTGCCGGATCGAAAGCAGCTAAATGCTGACGTGTAGGTATTTGGGCGAACCTGCGCGAAGCTAGGCACGGAATATTGGCTGTATCCTGCTGAGCTGGTCCGCAGTTCCTTGCCCGGCTCGGCGCATATCACCCACCGTGTCGCAAATTCATCAGACAATCGATCACTGAATTACGAACATCAATATCTGCAAGAACTCGCGTCTTTCTGCAGAGTAACCCAACGCGCATCTTTTGGCATACTCGCGGACGTACACCACGCTGAGCAAACATTCTACGCCGAGCTATTTGCACTGAAGCTTTCAGTCTCGGACGTCGTCTCCCTATCTGAACGGGCGGTTTGCGGCAGGATAGCCGCCTACACTCACGCGGAGTTAGATCGGCTCTAATCGGAGCCCAGTGCCGAAGGGATCGACCTGAACCTGCTCTCGCCAAACTTGTCGAGGCTACGACAGAGCCTGCGTACTTTGCTTTTAGACCTCCAACCATCCCGCAGGAGTTATTCCGGGCATGCAGCTGATCTTCGGGCAATCCTCCGGAAGTCGCCTGCCAAAATCATACGAAGCTAGCAACGTCACACTGCAGTACCGTCTACATACGGCATCGCAATGTGTAGCGCCAACGGTCATGCCCGTTGCGAGTAGACGCCTCTCACTGAGGCCGAACCTCATTTATTGCACGAGCCGCAAGGAGGGCTCCGAAAGTAACCCGGCCACTTGGCCTCATGGTACGCGCCTTGCAGTCATGATCCTTTTGAGTTGTGTTGAACCCCTGCACCACTGTTTTTGGGCTTCCCATTCGAGATAAGAATGAAATGGGGGGTCTAAACGCTGCGGCTGCCGGTGCTTCATCAGCAAACCAGACGCCAAGTGCTTCCGAGATACTGGTCTCTCAATATTCGATCCGTTCGCCACTTCAGACGTTCTTGAACATATCAATGCGATCGCGCGCAAAGGGCTTGAATCGTACGGAACGTCATATTGTACGAGTCTCAAGGTAGGTTGCGACGTCTGACCAGGACGAACGTTCACGCTGGCGGTGGCTGTTCTCACAGCCGTCTCGACCTACCCAAATGATGGACATCGCCATGATGGATGGTTGATGTTTTTGTCGCAGGTGGGACAATGACGTCCAACGCCGTTGATGTGTGCGTAGTCGGCAGTGGTGCCAGTGGCTCGATAGTTGCCCACGAGATCGCCCGAAATGGATTCCAGGTGCTCGTCCTCGAAGCAGGCCAGGCGCTTCCTGCCGGCGCTTCATTGAAGAGTGTCCAACGTGGTTTTGGTAACGCCCTGGTGCGCTCTCCGTCCGGGACATTGATCCCGCGAGGCCGTCCCTGGACTGTATCGGCACTGGGCGGCGGCATGACGCTGTACGCCGGGATCGCATTCCGCTGTCGCGCCGTCGACTTCGATGCACGAGCGCATGTTGCCGCGGACGCGCTCGACCCGGTCTGGCCTTTCGGTTACGGCGAACTGCGCCCCTATTACGAAGAGCTTGAGCGGCGGATGGGGGTTGCCCGATTGGCCGGCGCTGATCCACTCGAGCCGCCCAGCGATCCCGCCCTGCTGCCGCCGCACAAATATAGCCTGCAGGGCAGTCTGATCGCCACTGCGGGACGACGCCTGGGCCGGTTGCCGTTCCCGACACCGCTCGCGATCAACTCGGTCCCCTATCGCGGTCAAGCGGCCTGTGACCGGTGTGGCCCGTGCAACGAACACCTCTGTCCAAGCGGCGCGCGCGCCGATGCGCGCTCGCCATTCACGGATGTGTCACTGCCGTGCGGCGCCCTAACGGTTGCCTCAGGCAGCAAGGCTGTGCATATCGAGCTTGGCAGCGTCAGCCGCGTCGCCTCAGTGGAGTGGCTGGACACTGTCATCCAACAACGCGCTCGGGTCCGCGCCCGCTGCGTAGTGCTCGCTGGCAACGCGATCCAGTCTGCCGGCTTGCTGCTAAGATCCGCGCAGCCCGCCGCACCTCGCGGTATCGGCAACTCCACCGGCATGGTCGGCAGCGGCATCTGCTTCAAAATCAGCGGCTACGTGTCTGGCACCATTATGATGGATCGCTTGCCGTCGCATCCGCCCGGCGGTCCGTTCTCCACCGTTGCGATGACCGATCACTACCTCGACGCGGACGCGCCATCCGGCTTAGGCGGACTTCTGTACGAAGCCAGCCCGGCAGAGCGCGAGGTCAGCGGCGGGAAGCTTAAGTTAAGAGTGCATTTCCTGGCGGCCGATCAGCCCATGCGGAGCAACGCCGTTCGATTGGCGAACAGTCGCGATCGATTGGGTCTGCCGAAGATCATTCTCGAATACAAGACCCATCCACTGGACAAGAGCCGATTGGACTATTTGTCCCGTCGCGCCTCGGACTTGCTTGCCGAGGCAGGCGTAAAAAAGATCAAGTACGAGGATTCCAACTATCAATTAGGTAGTGGTCATCTGCATGGCGGCTGTCGAGCAGGGATTGATCCGAAGGAATCGGTGGTTGACCGCTGGGGTCGCGTGCACGACATCGACAATCTCTATGTCGCGGACGGCGGATTTTTCCCCTACCCCAGCGGCGTCAACCCGACCTTCACCATTCAGGCAAACGCGCTACGGATCGCTCGGAGAATCATTACGCAGCTTGCCTGAGCAGGCTGTGACCGGAGAATTGTTGATGTTCACCAGCCCCCCTAATGCCACGGTGGTCGCGAGGGATACGCACAGATCCGCATTGCGCCGCGCTTTGCGGGTTACTGCGTCGGAAAAGTGGGACCTCAATCGGCGTTTTCCGGTCGTGATGAGCCGTGCCTCCGGTGCGCATGTCTGGGATGTCGAGGGAAGACGATACGTCGATCTCACCTCCTGCAGCGGGGCTGCGCCGCTTGGAGCCGGATACGAACCGGTCGTCGATCACGTGGCCTCGGAAATGCGCCGCACCGGCGGGATCCTGCCCGGGCCCTTGTCGGAGCACCGGGTCGAGTTGGCGGAGCGGCTCGCCAAGATATTCCCGCTCGCGCAACGCTCGATATTTTTCCGCACCGGCTCCTGCGCCACGACCGCCGCAGTCCGCCTCGCTCGCGCGCACACGGGTGTGAACCTTGTGCTGACCAGCGGATATCACGGTTGGCACGACTGGCACTTGCAGGACCGTCCCCCGATGGGGCTAGCTGATCGGGACCGGGACAGTGTCGACTTCCAATATGATTTGAGATTGCTCGACAAGTTTGCCCGCGCGCAACGCGTCGCTGCGGTGATCGTCACACCCGAAGTCAACTTCTTCCCACCCGAATATCACCGGGAATTGCAGAATATGGTGCACCGCTACGGTGCCCTGCTCATCCTCGACGAAGTGATGACGGGGTTCCGCTATGGCCTCGGCGGCTATCATACCGCGATCGGGCTTGCGCCCGACCTGATCACACTCAGCAAGGGGCTTGCCAATGGCATGGCGCTGTCGGCAGTGGCTGGCCGCGCAGACGTGCTCAACGCAGCCGAAAAGACCTACCTGGGCAACACCTATCAACGCGAGATCACGCCTTTCGCGGCCGCGCTGAGCACGCTGGATGCGCTGCGCGATGGCGCCTCGCTCGCTCGGATGCGCCAGGTTGGCGAGCAACTCATCAACGGCCTCAACCAGATCTTCGCCAGCCAGGGGGTTCAAGCGCGCGCATTCGCATGGCCAACCATGTTCGATGTCGTGTTTGCCAACCCAGACCTTGGTCACGCTTTCTTTCAGGAGATGTGGTCGCGCGGCTTCCTCATGCAGTACGGCGGCCGGTTCATGCCGTCCGCGGCCTTGTCCGATGCCGACGTGCGGGCCGCGATTGAAGCCGCCGGTCACGCCTTGCTGGCGGTCGAGAGGCGGGCAGAGACCATTGGCTACGATCCGGATCCAATCGCAGCTGCGGTGCGGTTCGCAAGTGACCATTTCCTCGCCACGCCGGATTCCGTTCGGCGTTGGTTCACCGCGCCGAGCCACCCATGAACACCAGCAATCGAACAGGAGACACTCCCATGTCCGAGGCCGACGCGTTCTCTACCTCGCCGGTTCTGCTCGGCGGCGAAAACCGATCCGGTACCACATTGCTGAGCGTCGTACTGGACTCTCATGCCGATCTGGTGGTGGGGCCGGAGATCGACTTCCTGGAACCGTTGAACCTCGGCTCGCACATTCTGGAAGCGACCGATCTCCTCGAAGCCAGGGATCCCCGGGTTACGGGCAAGACCAAAAGCTTGATTGACCCGTTCTGGTATGATGGCGCGCACTTCGTCGTGCAGTGCCAGCGGTTCGGCCTGACCTTGGATGATGTGCGCAAGCTCGTCACCAAGGTGATGGCGGAGTCAGAGAGTGACATCGTTTCATTCGCCGACAGATGCAGGCTGATTAATGAGATCGGCGAGTTCCGAAGGGCACAAACCGGGGCAAGGCGATGGGGACTGAAGCTGCAACGCAAGATCACCCAAATCGGCATCTTTGCCCAGCTGTGGCCGCATGCGCATTTTGTACACATTGTAAGGGATGGCCGCGACCTTGCCGCCTCGCATTTGAAAACGGTGCCCGACTGGGGTTACCAGACCGTGGCAGACGCTGCGCAAGGCTGGCTTGAAGTCGTATCTCTGCCGCATCTCCTCGCGCCACCGGAGCGTTATCTTGAGGTGCGCTATGAGGATCTAGTAACTCACCCCCGTCCCAGCCTGATGCAGATTTTGGATCACCTGCAACTACCCTGGGACGAAGCCGTGCTGCGCCACGCCGAACATGAGCACGCACTGTTCGAAAGCCCGCACGGCCACCCGGCAGCCGAGTCCGCGGGCAAACCGCTGCACGCTGGCCGCCTTGGCCGCTTCAGGCAGGATCTGACGCTCACGGAAGTCGCGGAATTCGAGCGGATCGCGGGCGGCGAATTGGCCCGGTTGGGCTATCTGTCGGCCTCGAGCTCGGCCATCGACGCATGAATCCCACCCATATCTCCACCCCGCCTCGCGGATTGCCGCGCGGCTACCTATGGCTGCTCGTCGGGCGTACGGTGTCGGAATTGGGATCCGAAGTGACGGTGCTGGCGCTACCGCTGACGGCGATCACTCTGCTGGGAGCGGGTCCGGGACAGACCGGGTTGCTGCTCGCCTGCGGTCGGGCGCCGTACCTCGTAATTGGCCTGATTGCCGGGGTGATCGTGGACCGCCTCCCACACCGATGCATCCTGTTGACTGCCAATTTAGTGATGGCCCTAACGCTCGCAACGATTCCGCTGCTCGCCAGCCTTGGCCAACTTGGAATGGTCCAACTTTATATGGCAACCACGCTTGTCGGGACGGCTGCGGTGATCGCCGAGGTCGCGTATCTGGCGTGCGTGCCAACCGTCGTGGATCGGGCTCGACTCGTCAGAGCGCAGAGTTCCTGGCAGCTCAGCAGATCTTGCGTCGTGACCATCGGTCCGTTCCTGGCAGGTTGGCTGGTCAGCGCGTTCTCCGCGCCAACCGCGATTCTCGCCGACTCGGCCTCCTTCGTGCTGGCCACTCTCTTGCTGCCGCTGGTGCCGGCCCGCGCGGCCGAGCCGACGCCAGCTAGATCGAGCTCGGTAATTGGTCAGATCGCGGAAGGACTGACGGCCGTGTTTGGCAACCCGATGCTGCGGGCGGTTACGTTGGCGACCGGCAGCTTCATCTTCTGCTACAACGCTTACTCTGCGGTTTTTGTGCTTTACCTGACCCAACATCTTGGTTTGGACGGTTGGACGACGGGCTTGGTTCTCAGCATCGGCGCGCTGGGTGGTATTGGGGGCGCGGTCACCGCAGCATGGGCCGGCCGCGTGATCGGCGTCGGGCCGGTATTGATGGTTACCTTGGCGCTCAGCGCCGCGGGCATGACTCTGGCAGCGCTGTTCACACAGCCGCGGTCGGCGGCAGTCATTTGCGTGGCGCTGTCCCAGTTCATACTGTCGTTTGGTCAAGAGATCTACAACGTGCACCAAGTCTCCGTTCGATACGCGCTGGCGCCGCCTCGGGCGCTGGGCCGCGTCAACGCGAGCATTCGGAGCCTGGTGTGGGGGCTTGCGCCGCTGGGCGCCCTACTTGGCGGCGCAGTCGGGGCCGGACCTGGACTGCGCACTGCGCTACTGGCCAGCAGCGCGCTGGCCGTCGCCTCCGTGCTATGGATCTGGCTATCGCCCCTGCGCCGCACCCACAGCTTGCATCTGTGATACCAGGAATCGACAGCCGCGAATGAGTATAACGCCCCAAGCTCGGCGCGTCGAACTACGGAATACTCTAAAGAAGAACGTTGGATCCGGCGGGACTGGCCGGTCCCGATCCACCATAGGACTGGGCCCATGACGCGAGTCACTTTCTTTGAGCAGCGTCCGGCCAAGCTGTGAACTCCATCTCAAATCTGCGAGACCCGATGGGCTTGGTCGTGAATTTCACCGTCTTTCCTGACAGAGCCGCGAGAGAGCCGGATGCGAACTTAAACACGGTCTTACCAGAAGCTGCGATGCCGGCAGCCCTGTTGCCTTCCATGACCGAGGAGCCGTCCCCTCCAAGAGCTGACCAACCGCATATCCTTCAAGCGCGCGATGAACGTCGAGGGAAGCCAAGTACGTCCCTTTCTCACTGTCCCACTCGCTGACCGATATGGCCGTGATTCCCGCGTCCCTCAACAACCCATCTTTGACGCGGCAGGTGTATTGAAGGCTGACAATAACGTGCCCATTCCGATCACCTACCGGCTCTCGATCGGTTCCGTCTATGGTGCATTCGTAGCGCCGGACTGAGTCCGCAGGCGCAACTCGAGTCAGCCCGAGCAAAGCGAAAGCAGAACATAGTACAATAATGCGAAGCGGTTGCTTCATTTGCCGATGCTTTCGCGGACATGCCTTCGTAAATCTGTACAACTTGACGCGACGGCCAATTCAAGCTCCTTCGATGTCTCGCCGCGTGGGTGCTACTCATGCTGACCGCGGTCGTTTTCGGCGACAGGGCGGCCGAGACGCACGGCAAGTGCTTAGCTGCAGTGAAAGTTTGATGTTGCTGACACCAGCACCAGACGTCCTTCGAGCACGGGATTGGTGCAGACTAAAAATGCCCCGCGAACTTACGCGGGACCGGACTTCTCCGGCCCTTCATCGCTTGGCTGTACGTCCGAGCTAACCTCCTTGGCAAAACTCTGTCCCTTTGCCAAGCGTCGGCCTAATGCTTCGACGAATGAATCGTAGCGCTCGCGTCCTTTGGCCTGGGCTGCTGGTTGCGCCGTGTCAGGCAAAGGCGGAGTCGCCGTCAGCCAAAAGCGAACGAACAGGGCTAGCGCTTCGTTCGAAATCGTGACGTGGCGTTCAAGCCGCTCGATTTGGCGGGTCAGTCGGTCCAAACGGCGGCTGAGCGCTGCCTCCATTCGCTCAGAACTGTCTGGCGACAAGAACGTCGATAACGCCGTCTCTACAACGAGAGCCTGAGCCACTCGCTTGCGGCTGGCATAGTCAGCAAGCTGAACAGCGAGATCCGGCGGCAGACGAAAAGTATGCTTTGTACGCATGTCCTCAACTCAGAGATCGAGACCGTCGCCCGGATCCATTGCCGCCTGACGCGCAAGGCCCGACGCCTGCTTACGAAGAACGCCGGCGCGCTGGACCTCATCGTCACCCTCCTCATCGGCAAACTCGAACTCTGCCCTTTCCGTGCTGCGGTCCATCTCCACCTCCTCGTGCTGGTCGAGCTCCGGTTCGCGCCGAATGCCGCCATTAGCGGGATCACTGCTGGACGTCGTGTGGTCTGTGGGACGCTTCTGATTGGCCCCTGAGGCGACAGGCGAAGGCAGCCTGCTCCAATCGTCGGGAGGCGACTTCATGCCATCTTCACTGTTACCGGGCCGAGCTGGAGGGAGTACCCGTTCACGCAGTCGTGGATCTTCGTAATAGCGCGCCTTCTTGGCTCGGATCGGCGGGCAGCCCGAGACCAACACGAGTTCATCGTCCGACGGCAACTGCATGACTTCGCCGGGGGTCAACAGGGGTCGCGCCGTTTCTTGCCTGGACACCATCAGGTGCCCCAGCCAAGGGCTTAACCTGTGACCAGCATAGTTTTTCATGGCGCGCAGTTCGGTCGACATTCCGAGCGCTTCTGAGACCCGTCTTGCGGTTCTTTCGTCGTTCGTCGCGAATGCGACGCGGACATGACAATTATCGAGAATGGAATTATTGGGGCCGTAGGCCTTTTCGAGCCTGATTCAGGGATTGGGCGATTAAGAAACTCTTCAGGCCATAACCCGCCATGAATGCTAGCGCCGATTCGAAGAAGTCGAGCCGGCCCAAAGCAGGGAACTCGTCAAGCATCAGCAGCACACGATGCTGGCGTGCCGCGGCGTGGAGATCTTCTGTGAGCCGCCGTCCGATCTGGTTGAGGATCAACCGCACAAGCGGCTTGGTCCGGCTGATATCCGAGGGCGGCACGACCAGATAGAGCGTTGTCGGTCGCTTTGCCTCCACGAAATCGCGAATACGCCAATCGCTGCAGCGCGTGACCCGCGCCACGACCGGATCGCGGTACAGCCCGAGGAAAGACATCGCGGTCGAAAGCACGCCGGAGCGCTCATTTTCGCTCTTGTTCAGAAGCTCGCGCGCTGCGGACGCAATGACGGGATGCGGACCGGCGTCGCCGAGGTGCGGCGTTGTCATCATCGCGCGCAGCGTCGCCTCGATGGGACGCTTGGGGTCCGAAAGAAAGTTGGCGACGCCCGCCAATGTCTTGTCCGGCTCGGCGTAAAGCACGTGCAGGATGCCGCCAACCAGGAGCGAGTGGCTTGTCTTTTCCCAGTGACTGCGTCGTTCGAGTGCACCTTCAGGGTCCACCAGGACGTCCGCGATGTTCTGGACATCCCGAACCTCCCATTCTCCCCGACGGACCTCGAGCAGTGGATTGTAAGCCGCAGAGTTTCGGTTCGTCGGGTCGAATAGCAGGACGCGTCCATACGCAGAGCGAAAACCGGACGTCAGACTCCAGTTCTCGCCCTTGATGTCGTGGACGATGCAACTACCCGGCCAGGTCAGAAGGGTGGGAACGACGAGGCCGACACCCTTGCCCGATCGCGTAGGCGCAAAGCAGAGTACGTGCTCAGGCCCATTGTGCCTGAGATAGCTGTGATCAAACCGCCCGAGGATGACGCCATCCGGCCCGGTAAGCTGCGCTGATCGAAGTTCGGAAGCCAGCGCCCAACGTGCAGAGCCGTAGGTTGCGGCCGTCTTCGCCTCTTGGGCTCGCCAGACCGACATGGCAAAAGCAACTACAATCGAAATGATGCCACCCGAAGCTGCGATGCAGGCTCCCTCAGTGAATATCACTGGCGCATAGGCATCGTAGGCATACCACCACCAGAAAAACGCGGGAGGCAGGTACACGGGCTTCCCATGCCCGAGCTCAAACCACGGCTGCCCGAGCTGCGGCTGGAAACCGAGCTTCCAGGCAACCCACTCCGTCGCCGCCCAGGTGGTCATGAGCACGATGGCAAGGACAAGGGTGATTTGGCCCCAAAGGACCTTCGTCGAAGACATGACAAATGTTCATCGACCCTGCCAGCCTTGACCACAAGGCTAGATTTGAGCGAGCGTAGAAATGGTGGCTGTAGCGTAAGTACAGGATGATCTTGGACTTGAAGCTCCGGGGAATCCGCCAGCTATTCCTTGTCCTCGGATGCAATTTTTCCCTGCTGTTGTGGCGGCAAGGACTGCCGGACATGACTATCGCGACCTCGCCGCTCCGTTTCCAGGCTTGGCGCCGAGCAATGCTTGCCGTCGGCCGACGCGATCGGGCACGCTGCCATCAGCTATAGCCCCAATCCTTTCTTGCGGCCCAGCTGCCATTCTACTCTACCGCCAGGCATCATGATGCCAGATACCTGCTTTCCGAGATGTTGTTCGAGAGCCGGCCGCCACGGCACCAACTCAAAGCCGAGCCCATCGTCGATCATGGCGAAACGCCCGGAGGCAAGCGTCACGCGCTGGCGGTAGATGCCGGTCACATGATCGCCCTCAGTTGAGGGTTGATAGGTAAGTCCCGACTCTCCGGAAAGCTTGGCAGTCGCGGCTTGCAGATCACGCTGCTGCAAAGTCGCGAGCAAGTCGCGTGCAAACACGATGCGCTGTCCGTACCGGTGCACAAGGCCTTGGCCGGCGAGGTGATCGAGCCGTGCATCCATTGCGGACCGCACCTCAGCGCCAAAGCCGCCTCCGCTGAGCGGCGGATTTTTGGCGAGAAGCTGGCGGTCGAGCCAGGTGGCACCCCTCGCGCTCACCTGCTCCTCGATCGACAGGTCCGAGCGACCGGCTAGTGACATGCGAGGTTTTCCGGTCGCATCCGTGTAGGCGCGCAGCTCGACGATAGCACCGGCTGGCGCATCGCCGGTAAATTCGAGGTCGCCGAACCGCAGATGATGGGTTCGGCCATCGACGCCTGCGACGATCGCATAAGCGGTCCCCTTCAACTCATCGTCCAGACCACGTTGAACCAGGCGGCCAAGGACCGGATCTGTGGGTTCTTCTCCGTGGAGGGCAAAGGTGGCGATGTCCGGCTCCCGCCCCTCGGCACTCATCGCTCGATGCATGGTTTTGATGATGTCGCCGCGCATGCCGAGCTGACGAAGGGTCTGCTCCAGCCCCGGTTTTAAGGTCCAGCAGGCGGGACCTGTGGATTCGGCGAGGCCGAGGCGTTCGAGCTTGACCGCCCTGCCCAGCAGCAGGGGACGCAGTTCAGGATCCTCACCCTTGCGCCCAAGCCTGAGGTCGGCCACACCGGCGCAGTCATCGCAGATCTCGCGCAGCGCTCGGTCAAGGCTGGTCCAGCGCTCAGCCTCGACCTCCCGTTCAAGGCTGGTGCGAACCTCCTGTTCGCTCCGAGGGCCTAACTCAAGGGTGATGCGCTCGGCGGCGCGATCCCGCAAACCGCGGCTGATGTACTCGCGGCTGATCACAAGATCCTGTCCGTCGTCGGCGCGGCCGCGAATCAGGAGATGGACATGCGGGTTGTCCGTGTTCCAGTGATCGACTGCAATCCAATCGAGCTTGGTCGCGAGATCTTTTTCGACGTCGCGCAGAAGCTCGCGAGTAAATGCCTTCAGGTCACCAAGCGCTGCGGCGTCCTCAGGCGAGATAATGAACCGGAAATGGTGACGGTCGCCCTCGCAGCGCTCGGCGAAACCCCGATCGTCGGCGGCATCAGAGCTTGCGTCGAACATCGAAGCATCCTGGCCATCGCGTGTAACGCCCCCACGTTTAAGATAGGCGACGTGCTTGGCCAGTGGCGCAGAGCGGAATCGTGTCCCCCGATGGCGCACCACGCGCGCCTTCGTGACCACGCGCCTGCCGTTCGAACGCAAGCGGATCGAGATTGCCGCACGCCGGCCGCGGCCAAAGCGGGAACGGCTGCGGTCCGAACCTGACCGAAAGGTGTTGCCAACGTGCCCGGCCCTCTTAGCAGCACGCATGACCTGTCCGACGAACGTCTGCGGCCGCCTCGCACCACGATTGCCGTGGTCAATGCGCCCAGGTCGGACGCGCAGGTCATCGTCGCGCATTGTCATGGCGCAAAAAAGCCGCGCGTCGCTGAGGGATGGCGCGGTCGAGGATGATTTTGTTGAGGTAATTTGCAGAAGTGATGGCAGGAGCAGGTGCGCAGATGGCTAATTTCCCAATCCAACCAACCACAAGCGCCGGACCGACGGCCGGCCTTTTCCCTTGCCATCCGCGGTCGGCTGGTCCCTGCAAGTTCCCCAACACTCTCCAACTCGCGACAAACTTCGACGACACACGACGAAATGCGATTGCGATCATCGGGACCCCGTTTCGGTCGATCGCTGCATAAAAAGCTCGGTCGCGCCTGGTACGCGCGCGAGCCTGCCCATGTTCGGGAGATCTTTCGGATTGTTCATTGGATGCAGAACGGATGTTGATCTCGACATAGCCGGCCAGCTATCGGAGCGGTCAAAGAATAGTGCTGCCTGCCGCCACGGAACAGCTTGCGAAATGGCCAAAGTCGCATGCTTGTGCTGATTGATGCCAATCAACCGTACGAGCCTAGCAACGTAGATTTTGGTTTCGTCAGGGAGTGGCCGTCCCGTGGCCAGATAGGCCTCGTAGCGCGTTGGACCGGCGTTGTAAGCTGCGAGAAATCCTTCTGATCCAAACCGGTCCAGCATCTCGCGAATGTAGGCCGTACCTGCGAGAATGTTGTCGTGGGGCTCAAAGGGGTCGACACCGAGATTGTAGCGAGTACTTAGCTCCACCCAAGTCCGGGGCATGATTTGCATCAGGCCTAACGCGCCTCGAGATGAAACGGCGCGCACATTTCCGCCGCTCTCGACTTGCAGAACGGCACGAATCCAGTGCTCCGGGATGGCAAATCGTCGAGATGCTTCAGTCAAGAAAGCAGCATACAAATCTGTAAGCGGAGAGCTCGGCGACAGCACGCCGAGCGCCGTTATTTCCGTCTGCGCCAAAGCATGTGCCGGGGATTGAAGCACCAGAACAGCGCCCAACAGGCGGACTGTCATTGCACGGATCAAAGCGTAGGCGCTTGCGCTCGAGCAGGTCGTGGGAGGCCGGTCCGGCCGCAGAATGTGAGGCGATCGCCGCCAGGCACCCCGCGCGATTGTCTGCAGAAATCTGGCCGGAACGGAGCAGGAGTGCTGTGACCCATCGACTAGCGAAACTGCATCTCCACGAATTGGACCGAGCAAGATCAGTCTCCCTCTGTCCACACCGGCAGGGCTTGCCCGATGATGGCGGATGCTGGGATGGGTCCAAAGTAACGCCCATCGAACGAGTCAGCTGACTGCCAGTTCATGAGAAACACTTCATCTGGCGCTATGATGCGGCATCCGCGCCAAGCCGGCAGCGGCCGGCCACGTGTGTCGCGCTCCTGCGCCAGTCCCATCTCAATGTTATCGACTGAGATGGCGAGGCCATTTCTGCAAACGGTTTGTCCAGGCAACGCCAGGACGCGCTTGAGCATGGGAACACCGGTTGGCAGATAGCCATTCAGGTCGAGGAAGCTCGCAAGTGGCTCGGGCGGCCGAACTGCCACAAGCTCGGTAACCGTCAATCGTGGCGCTGGCTGGAGACGATAGAGACCGATCGGGACGCTCTCTGAAGCGTTCCAGATGTACGATGGCGCCGCCTCTCTGTCGGACGAAAACGCGAGAGCTACCGATCCGCAGATCGCCAAAATAATCATTGACCGTCCCATCAGAGCCCTCGCTTTCGACGTCGCAGCCAAGCCTGATGGCGCGCCTGAGTGTAGGTTCGCGGGGTTTCGCTGACAGAGAGACGGTTGTGAACATGATGCCAGTAATCCGGTGCAGCATCGGCAGGATCGATACCGAGCGCCTCCACCGCATCGATCAATTGCAATGCGCGCTCAACTTTTGTCCATCCTGATAATCGCAGCAGGCTCTCCCCGCCGGGAATAACCCAAGGGATCGTTGAATACCGTTGCCGTGACGATGCGGCGCGTAAAATGTCGATGCGGGACAGAACGCTCCCAAAATCGTTGGACGTCCAGCGCACGAACGCGAAGATGCTGCCGGTCGCAAAAGAAAGAACGCGGCGGTGGCGGTCGATGATCTTTTCCGACACCGGCCGGCCGAATCGAATTCGATTCTCGATTCGCCCTTTAAGCCACAAGATTTCAACAGTTGTGAGTTCACTCATCTGGCGGCTCCTTTGCTCAAAGACATCTCTGGACCGCCCAAACGGCGCTTGTCCTCGAAAAGGGGCAGCACTGAGATCGGCAGCGGCTGAGCGCTTGTCGTGAAACGCCGTAAGGCGCCGCTGCGCAAGCCTTGCGACGGTTGTCCTGCTGATCGCAAACCCAAAACATCTGATCCGTTAGCAGGAATCCGAAGGATTCCACGTCGTGCGGATCGGCTGTCTCGCGCCATTCGTTGATCCAGCGGAAGCGATGCCGTCGGCGCTCGGTCGGCAGTCGAATTGAGCTCAGGACCGTTGTTGGTTGCAGCCGGACGAGTTGAGCCTTGGGTCGCTCAGAGTCGCGCACGCTGGTGCCGCGGCTTACAAAGGTCAGGATTTCACATGGAGTGGCCGCCATCAATCTGGACGTTTTCAGGCCGGCGTCGCGGGCCGCGACGATCTGCGGAGCGGCCCAGATCAAAACCTCTGCATCCCAAATCGCCGCCGTGCCCCGGTCCGGCACAGCGTCCACACGAATCGTGAGTGTCCCAGCGCGGAAGTCGATCGGCACGACCCGTTTCGACCTTGCCAGCGAGAAGAACGGATGCACCATCAAATCTCGCGCAACGCGTGGTGCGGGATTGCCGCGCAATGAGCGACACAGATCGAGTTGACCGCGCTCCGAACGACGTCGCCCATTGGCAGATGATTTGGCATCCGACATGGTCAGCGCCGTTCCTTGCCCGCATACGGAATAGGTGTGTGGCGCTTTGCGGGCAAAACCGTCCCTACGCCTGGATCGCTGGTTGATTTCTTGGCTCCGCGGTCTGCCCACGCTTTTAGGTCTTCGAGCGCATAAACAACACGACCGCCGAGCTTGCGATAGGTCGGTCCAGTGCCATAGGTGCGATGCTTTTCCAGAGTTCGGCCGGAGAGGCCGAGAAAGCGCGCCGCTTCAGGGGTGCGCAAATATCGCGGCGGCAAGCCGGCAGTCGGATCGGGCATTTGAGAGGCTCCGTGCTCGTCTGGAGGACGGGCGAGATTGATCGCGCGCCGACGAGCATCATGGCGGAGTAGAAGCGCTTAGGGGGATGCCGAAGATGCAGGGATGATTTTCGGCACCCCCTGTTCGGTTCCTTGCAAGAGACAGGCCGATCGGTCGCCGCACATCAATGCGAATCAGGTTGCACAAAGCGACAATCCGTGCGCGGTTCGGAGGTCGAGAGGCGTGCTAAACCCGTTGCAAGCCCGAATAAAACGCTTGCAGGACGACGCGGTATTTGACATCGCAGCTGGCGGCGCCGAGCGAAACAGTTTGGGCCGGCAAACTGGAGAGAACTCCTCGTTAGCTTTTAGGCTCCTCGATATCTCTTCGAGCGCAACGTTTAGCCGAATCCAAGAGGGAGGAGAATTTGCGGGTCGCAAGTTCAATCGCAGCGCAGCTGACGAGGCGCTCACGGCTTCGAAGCCGCATCAGAGGTACTGCCCGGAGGCCATTCGTACGGGTTGGCTGAGTGGTGATGCTGTGAGGCAAGCTCGTGCGGCTTGGGCATACCTCTTCATTTCAGAGACTGCTTAACCCGCAGCTTCGGCTGTCATGCGCAGCGACATGGAAGTGGAGAACTACATGCGGCATTTGAGACACAGGTGGCCGAGGTATCCGGCACAGATCAGAACAATCGTTAACTTGCTCTCGTCAGAATTCGGGGATCTCCGGGCGCGCACGACATCCATAAGCCGTCGTGCCACACTCGAACTCGCCAAATTCAGGGAGCAGCTGCCGGAACGCCATCCAGCATCCGAAAGGATGCGACCGGCTTGTCTTACTGAACCCCAGCATAAAGCTGAGGTGAGCGTGCAGGGAGGGCGACAGGTAGCCAACGTCTCTGCAGCACTTCCCAAAGGTTACGTCGTAGTTCCGTCACAACGGCGCGACCGAGTGCTTTCAAGGGCCGACGAACATCATCGTCCCCTCTCTATTCCTTACGAGATGAAGGACGGAGCAATGCGCGATAGCCACCTCGCATCAGCGCGAAACCCGACCGAACCAGGCGAATAACTCGGCTACGCAGCTCGTGGGTTTTCCAGGCCTGCTCAGAGATGCGTCTTGGGCCAAACAGCACCTCGGCGATGGCACGATAGGAAATCCCATCCATGCGCCCATCGAGGGCACGCAGAGTCAGGGCCAATCGCTTGCGTCGGTGTGCCGATAGTTGATCAATCGGACGTCTTGGCGAGCGACCATTGATCGCACGCCACAATCGAATTGAGGCGTGCGCGCGAATCTCGAAGTCCGGATCGAGTATCGGCAGTTCGATCGCATAAGCCGCACCTAAACGCTGGGCCTGTTTCAGCCACAGGTGATGTTGGGTTCCGTGAATTCGCAATACCGCATGCCAACCATCAGCTGCCTGTCGGATGCTGTGCGAAGGAAGATCGGCAAGGGCAAGCCCAACGGCAACGCTGCCCGAACCGGCATCGCTTTGAACGACGGGTAGCACAGCTGGCATGGCCTCCGGCGCCCAGAAGATGGTTTGCTCCTGAAAAGACCTCTGCGGGTCATGAGCGAAAGCAGAGGCCCCATCTCCTCCGGAATTCAGGCGTCGCTTGCCCGTGTTTCGCGAACGTGTCGCGGTAGTCAGCTTGATATTCGGGATTGCGACGGAGGCTTTCCCAAGCGAAATCCGACATCTCGCCGGCTGTAACGCTCTGATACGACTCCGGTGAGCGCCAGTCGAATTTAGACACTGCTGTGATCTCCCGCCAAAGAAATTGCGGCGCAGTGTCTATTAAGCCTTGGGTTGTCGCGGAAGTCCCTAATTGTGCATCACGGTGATGCACGCAGGCGATCACCCTATCAATGAGAGAGATCTTTTCTAAGTGGCGCAGCCCGGACGATATAATTTTGCTATTTGGGGCCGTCGGTGCGGAGCAAGTGACGGTAGCCGCGCTCAGCCATCCATTTCGCCCGCGCCAAATGGCTGTCGAATGCATTGCGAGCGCGGTCGGGTTCGCGGTCGGCATCAAGATGCAGCACGATCCTGGAAACTTCTTTCCAGTCGGCGCCATCGGCCTCGGCATCGAGGAGTCGCCAATACGTCACCAGATGCTGCTCGTCATACGGCGTCAACGCCGCATCTGTGGGCGCCAGGTCTGCGACATCGGGAGCAAGCGGTGTTTGCATAAGAATCCCGCAAAGAATGAGAACAAACGTGCGCGTGGCGACTCAAGGCTGGGGGCTTGCTCGTTGCAAGCCACACTTTAGGCCTATTCCTGGTTCCGTCCCACCCGGAATACACATTATAGGAGATAAACCTCAGAGTATGTAAAGACGCAACTTGCGCGGATGGACATGCGCAAGTTGGTGGGCCGGAATTTCGTAAAGCTGCGGAAGCGGAAAGGCTTCACGCAGGAGAAATTCGCCGAGGCATCCGGCTTTACTCAGCAATACATCAGCGGGTTGGAGACTGGTCGGCGCAATCCGACTGTGGTGACGCTGTTCGAGCTCGCAGACGTCCTGGGCGTCAGCCACGTCGACCTTGTCTTGCCTGATGAAGAATTTTGCAAACAGCGTCCCAAGACAGGGAAGCGAAATTCATAGGAATGCGGTCGATCCGGATGGATCCCCATCTCGGTGAGGCTTGCTGCCGGCGTCAAGAGTGCCCGTCCCTATTAGATAGGACCGGGCATTGGCGGAGCTAGTATGGACACTTATTGCATCCACAAGTCGAGTGGCAGCGAAAGTGCGCGATAATGCCGGGCGGTTTTTCGAAGCGGGTTTGGAGAAGCAGCACTCCACGAGTGCGACGCAGGACATAGAGATGCTTGTCGAGCGGATATTTGAGCCGCGTGACGGGCTGTCGGGGATGACGGCGAGCACTCGCTAGGCCGCGATGTCCTGGCGCAAAGATCGGCATCATAGGCTGCGATGACGACGACGGCGGGCAGTCCCTCGATCAATGCGGCGGCTTGCGGTGCATCGCCCTTCTGGCCTGCGGTGAGCGTGAACCATACGGGACATCGCAGTCCGCGAGCGGCCATATGTATCTTCGTGGCCGCGCGAGCGGCCGGCGTACTGATGCGCCCGGACGATGGTGGAATCGACGATCAAATATTCCAAGTCTGGATCACCGGACATCGCCTCGAAGATCCGCCGGCAAACACGCTTATTGCCTCTCTATCACACCCAACGTCGCCTCCCAAAAAGAAGCCTTGAATCAAATTTGCGCCTAAAAGAAACTCCTTAGAGTCCACGCCATCTGTGGCATACGTCTATGTCAGCGAGGTTTTCGAAGGTGGAAGTCATCACCGACGTTGCCGCCAGCGTCGGTTTACGACGGAACTGAAGCTTTGGTCGTCCACGAAACGCTGCCCGTCGCCATGAAGCCTCTCGAGCATAGTCTTCCGATGGAGACGGCTGATGAGAGAAGCGAACAAGGAAGCAGTGCGGGAGGAGGATGATGTGGTCGCGCCGATCCGAGGTCCGGCGGCTCGAACGGGTACGTGACCTCAAATGCATGTTCGGCCGCAAGACCATCAAATCCCAAGGGAGGCTCTTGAGCTTGAGCGGGTAACAAACCGACCATGCTGCCGCGATCGCAGCACCGGAGGATACTCTGTGAAACAGATCGGAGGCCCCGGTGGCCTGGGCGTCCATTCGTGGCCTACTGCAGTCCTTACTCAGTCCGTACCCTTTGCGTGGTGATGCTCAACAATTGCAATCCATTGGGATTCCTGTAACGATTGGCGAGGTTTTCGAACAACTCACCGATCTCCTGTGGTCGGACAGCAAATTCTCCATAGTTCGGATCGAACAGCGTAACCATTCCGCCCGACGCTGATGTCGCAACCAAGTGTCTTTCGCGTCGTCCACCCCGCTCGAAACACAAGCTGAGCGAATACTTTCTCCCATCGGCGGTGATTTTGCGCGCCAATTCCGAGAAGCTCGTTGCATTGCCAAATGTGTATGTGTTCCCTGTTTCGGACGGATGCAAGCCAGCGTCCCTCAACACGGTGGCCCTTGCACGAAAACCCGCCTCAGACCTTCCTATCTCCTCGTTTCGCGAAGATCGCATAAGCCCCTCATAGTTCCGCTGGCACGCAGCCGCTGCGTGGTGCCCATCCGAGCCGGGTGCCAGCGCAGCCATTCGGGATCTCGGGCTGTTCGGGAGATTGCTGAGCCATCCTGCAGTGAGCCCAACGCAGATGTTAGCTCTGTTCGCGTCCTGCAATTCGGCCGTCCTTTGTCGGGACAGCGAGATGCTCATCCTAGGTGGAGAGGATGTGCCGGGGTTGGCTGGATCCGAGGCATCTGCCTTGCTGGTGCAGCACCCCATTCTTTCAGGCAGACCCGCAAGAGCTTTATCAAACCTGTCACTGTTTGCCGACTCGCTTAGCTCATCAGTTTGGCCAGCGAGTGTTGATGAGTGGCTGATTTGATTGAGCATGTCGATTTCGCCTTTGCTAAGGTTGTGTCGCTCCCGCGTTGCGAACGATACTCAGTCAAGCTGACGGCAAGCTGATTGGCGGGTGTTGCCCAAGTCCGAGAGCAACCTTTGGAGCACCGCTAGCGACGCGGAGGCAACCGGAAACGGAACATCAGGATCTTGTTCATCCAGTTCTCTCTTTCCCAATGCTCGCGTTCAACGTGAAGGGAGTGAACTGCTGCATGATGGTGGCGCGCACCGAGTTCGTGCAGCCTATGATGCAGGTGATGACGTGCAAGCTCTAGGCGGCCTGGACTTTAAGGGTACCCATTTGAGAGCAAATCAGATTCAAGTCTTCTTTTTGGGAGGCAGCGTTGGGTGGGATGGATCGCTTGGTACTGAGCGACGCGGCCTGGGAGTGAATGGCGCCGCTGATCATAGGCCGGTCGGACCAGAAGGGCTCGACCGGGCGGGATAACCGGATGTTGGTGGAAGGTGCGCTTTGGGTCGTGCGCACGGGCTCTGCCTAGCGGATCTTCCGGAGGCCGTCGGGGAATGGAACAGCGTATTCCGGCGCTTCAGCCGATTGAGCATCAAGCGTGTTTGGTGGCGGATCTTCGAGGCGATGTCCGATGATCCGGACTTGGAATATATGATCGTCGATTCCACCATCGTCCGGGCGCATTAGCACGCCCGGCGAAAAAGGGATCTGAAGATCAGGCGCTTGGCCGCTCGCGCGGCGTACTGAGCACGCGCAACTTCGACGGGCGTCCCCGAATTCTTGGTCGCAACCGGCCAAGGTGGGCCCGGAGCCACGAATTGTGCATTACGTGATGCACGTACGCGATCACGCCCATCAGCGAGAGAAATTCCTTGCCTCGAGCGCGATCTATACGAAAGATTTTACTACTTGGGGGCGCAAATGCGAAGCAAGTGGCCGTAGCCATGGTGAGCCATCCATTTTGCACGAGCCAAATGGCCGTCATATGCATTGCGAGCGCGGACGGGCTCGCAATCGGGATCAAGATGCAACACGATCCGCGCAACTTCTTTCCAGTCGGCTCCATCGGCCTCAGCATCGAGGAGACGCCAATACGTCACGAGATGCTGCTCGTCATAGCTCGTCAGCACCGACTCATTCGGCACGACGTCCGCGAGATCTGGATCTAACGCCAGCTTTTTCATGTCAGCCCACGCGCCGAGTTCGCCATCTGCATTTGACGAACTTAGTGCAATAGGATGGCTATAGCCAGTGGTTTGATGGCCTGCCAAATGGCTGCTTTAGCGCATGAAAGCTCGTGCGCTTGTGGCCTGGAATGTGCGCCGGATTCGCGTGAATCTCGGTATTCCGCAGGAGCAATTGGCTCACGATGCGGGGATTGACCGCTCATATATGGGCGGGCTTGAGCGACAAGCAGCGACCCCAACAATCGATTTTCTCGACAGGCTCGCTAAAACGCTTGGTGTTCATCTATCTGAGTTCTTCGTCCAACCACCCAAAGGAGCGACCCCTCATAAAACATTGCGCAAAGGTCGCAAGCCGGCGCGTCCACATTACAAGAAGAAATGACGCGCTGTTCGCTTTGGGTTCGCCCGGCCTCAAAGAGAGCCCCGCCCGATGAGATCGGGCGGGGCGTTGGCGGCACGAGGCTTATTCGCCGGTCTTGCGCGGCCGGGACCAGAGCAGCGTGTAGCCTTCGCCGGCTTCATCGTCGAACAGGTTCGCATAGATCGGCGCGTTGAACGAAGGATCATCGAGCTTGAGCGAGAGGTAGTCGCGACCTTCCTCGGAGCGCTTGGACCAGGCCGCCCCGATTTCTGCCCGGCCCACATAGACGCGGTGGCTGGGAGCGTTCTCGTTTGAGCGGTTGGTCTCGGCGACGATGCGGACGCCCTTGGCCTGCAGAACTCAGCGTGACGATCTCACCCTGGAAATCGTTGCCGATCTTTTTGAAGGTACCGATGCTAGCCATGTCACTTCTCCTTGAGTTGTTTCGAGCCCGCGACCACCGCGGCCTCGATGGCGATCTGAGGGCGGAAGACGATCGGCGACGCACCCGCTCTTTCGCGGGCCGGAGCGTCAAGCGGAGGACACCGCCGGGGAGACTTTCTTGGCTCGCGAGGAATGGGCGTAGCCCAGGGGAAGAAAGTCTCAACCGGCGGCGTTGCGGCTCAGACGATCGAGGCGCAGCCGGTCTTCGGCCAGATCAAGCCAACGAGGCGAGGTGCGTCCGAGCGCTGAACACAGACTTAAGCGGAAGAAAAATGGCGGAGCTCGTTTTGCAAAACAAGAAGGCGGTCGGTTTCGAGGTAGAGAAAGAAAGAGCATGCGGGAAACGGCGGCATCGTCGCTCGGCAAAACCCGCCGCCGAGCCTCTCCCATTCTCCCTCGAGTGGGCCGAATGAGGCCGGCACAGCGTGATCTAGCGCAAGGAAGACCACCGTTTTTTTTTAGAGCTTTATCGATGAGAGCCTGGGCAGCCCGGAAAGAAAAGCAATTGCGGACATAGCGGCCGGACGCTAATCCCCGCGGCTCTTGTCCGTCACAACCAATTGCGGCAGATTTTGCTCGCGCCCACGCATTGGCCGGTTGCGGGCGAGCCGCACTTTCTTCCCGGACACTATGACCGCTTGGCTGTCAATCGGCTTGCAAATTTGACCCCTCATCGGCGTCCAATTTTGGCCCTGACTCACTTTTGATGCAGTTCGGGAGATGTCTGGCGCTTTGATTGGGGAGAATCAGCGCCATGCAGCGAGCACTCCAACGCTCCAGTCTGGTGCCGCGTGGGTTTGTTGTAGAGAGTGCGTGCTACGAGGGTGATAAGGCCGTCATCACTGTCCGGCCATCCGGAAGTGTCGGCTTGTGTCCATCGTGTGGACAGTTTCGCGGCGTATCCATAGCCGGTATCGGCGCCGCGTGACCGATCTGCCGCTGTCCGGGCGGGTCGTAGAGCTCCAGGTGATCGCCCGCCGCTTCCGCTGCGAGGCCGTCCTGTGCGGACGCCAGATCTTCACTGAGCGTTTCGCCGACGGGATATTGGCTCCATCGGCGCGACGCACGGCGAGGCTGGACTTTATCGTCCATCACCTCGGTCTGGCGCTTGGCGGTCGACCGGCGGCGGGCTTCGCAAAACGGCTGATGCTGCCAGTGAGCAAGGACACGCTTCTGCGCGTGGTCCGACGCCGCAGCCGTTCGCCGGCCGATCCTCCCAAGGTCATCGGCATTGATGACTGGGCCTGGCGGCGCAATCACCGATACGCCAGCATCATCTGCAACCTGGAGATGCGCCGTGGTCACCTTGCTGCCCGATCGTGAGCCCGCGACCGCCCACGCCTGGCTGGCTGCTCATCCCTCGATCTCGGTCGTCGCCCGCGATCGTGGCGGCGGATATGGCGAAGCGGCAGCAAAGGCCCTGCCGCACGCGGTGCAGGTCGCCGACCGCTGGCATTTAATGGAGAACGCCAGTCGGGCCTTCCTTGACGCCGTCCGCAAATCGATGCGCCAGATACGCACCGTCATCGGTGCAACCAAGATCGATCCCACGCTGCTAACAGCCGCCGAGCGCCTCCAGTATGAGGGCTATCTGCGCCGCGAGGAGACCAATGAAGCCATCCTGGCTCTGTCGAAGAGCGGCATACCCATCAAGCAGATCGTGCGCCAGACTGGCCATAGCAGGAAGCTGGTACGGCAGGTGATCCGCGGTGAACGCACCGATGTATTCCGAGCCCGACAAAGTTCGTTGGATCCGCATTTGCCATGGCTCGATGATCAGTGGGCGTCCGGCTGTCGCAACGGGGCTGAGCTTTGGCGCCGCTCAACGGCGCGTGGCTTCCGCGGCTCGCTCCGCGTCGTCAGCGAGTGGGCGACCCGCAGACGACGGGCTGAAAAGGCCGACGCAAAAAACCTCCAGCGGATTCCGTCGGCCAGAACAATCGCGCGCCTCATGACAATCGGGCGGGACCTGCTCACGAAAGCGGAGACCGTCACGGTCGCGGCGATCGAAGCTGGCGTACCAACCCTGGTCGAGGCACGCGAGATCATCGCCGAATTCCACATGATGATCCGGCGCAAGACCGAGGCGGGTCTCATCCCATGGATTGAGCGCGCCCGCGCCAGTCCCGTCGCCTCGTTCGCCAGCGGCGTCGCGAAAGATGAAGCGGCGGTTCGAGCAGCGATCACTTTGCCTTGGTCCAACGGACAGACTGAAGGTCAGATCACGCGCCTCAAGCTAGTCAGACGTCAAATGTACGGTCGCGGGAAAATCGATCTGCTTCAAGCCAGATTGATCGGCGCCGAATAATCGGAGCTGCACCAAAATTGCGTCAGAGCCAATTTTGGACGCCGATCCCCCGGCTTAGGGGGTCAATATTGCAGGCCGAATGACAGCTTGGCTTTGCCAATGTCATTCAGTCCCCATGGGCAATGAGATCGGTGGGACGATCATCGAGGCCACGTGTCAAAGCGGTCATAAAGCGCCAGGGGAGTCCCTCGGGCTCCAGAAAGCATGTGAAATTTTCGAGCCCTCAAACCTTCCGGTACTGCGCGGGCGATCGGGGCCGAACCATGGTCCGCCGCCTCCCCGCTCACATCGCGGAATAGCTGTCATCTCCGGGTCGGCCCCTGTGGGGCACGATGCGATTCGGCCGATTCGCCCAAGCGTGTTGTGGTGTTTCTGGTCGTCTGGCCGGTTGCCGATCGGAATAACGGAGATCGCTGTCGTGCGGGTCTTGCTGTCTTCTGCCAAGAACGCCTCATCCGAGTAGATCGGGCGAGGCGTTTGTTGAGCGAGGCCGGGACTAAACACGCGCCGACAGAGAGACGGTCTGCACGCTCCGACACCGGCCGCCCCCTGACCTTACCCCAGGCGATCAGGCCGAACGTGGCTTTGTCAAGCAATGCGCCTTCACGCGCGTGCCGATCCTCACGTTGGCGGAAGGCAAGATCAGTTCGATCACGTCGGACTAAAAGAGTACGACGACGCGCTGTTAAAGCTTTCGACCAAAAGGCACCGGCTGATACGACCTAGCTGTGGTGTCTCAGGAGGTTGTCCATCTGTTCTGAATCAAGGAGCTGAGGTTGCGGCGCTTCCGTGTTCCAAGGAGAGACCAGATGAAGGTTCACCAGAGCGCGCCTCACTCTCGCCTCGTGCCCCCGAAGGGCAGGCCTTCGAAGCACGAGGCACATCCTGCTGTGAGCACGCGCGACAAGCCGCGCATGATTCTCCGGGGTTAAGCCGCCTTCTGCCCGCTCCCACCAGCATCGAGCCCGGCATAAATCCCGCGCTCGAAGCCCGCGAACGTCTCCAGACACTTCGCGTCGGCGAACGGCAACAGCTGCATCAGGATCACGCCGGTGACGTCGCGCGACGGGTCGATCCAGTAATAGGTGTTGGCGAGGCCCGCCCAGGCGAGACTGCCCGCGCTGCGCCCTTCCGCGGTCTTGGCGGTGTTGATGAGGAAGCTCAGCCCCCACTTCTTCACCTGCTCCGGATAGAGATCGACGTCGTTGGTGTACATCGGCGCCGCCGTCGTCATCTTGCCCATGGCGAGATCGCCGATGTGGTTCTGTCCCATCGTCGCAACCGTCTCCGCCTTCAGCACTTGGTTGCCGTTGCCGCGGCCCTTGTTGAGAATCATCTGGGTGAACTTGATGTAGTCGCCCGCGGTCGAGTAGAGGCCACCGCCGCCCATGTGGAATTCCGGCTCCTGCTCGAGCTCGAACGGGATCGATGCGAGCTGGCCGTCCTCGCCGCGCGCATGCATGCCGACCAGACGCTTGTGCATGCTATCGGTGATCTTGAAAGCGGTGTCGCTCATGCCGAGCGGCGCGAACATATTGTCGCGCAAATACGCATCGAGCCGCTTGCCGCTGACGGCCTCCACCGCCTTGCCGACGAAATCGATGTTGGTGCCGTATTCCCAGCGCATGCCGGGATCGGTCATGATTGGCGTCTTCAGCGCCGCATTCTGGCAGGTGGTGATGGCGGGGATCCCCGTCTTCTCCAGATACACCGCGAGATCGCCGTTCCACATGTTGTAGCAGAAGCCCGCAGTGTGGGTCATGAGGTGGCGCAGCGTGATCGGCCCCTTCGCAGGCCGCAGCTTCGGCTCGCCCTTGGCATCGAAGCCTTCGAGCACCTGCGGGGTGGCGAGATCGGGCAGCACTTCACCGATCGGCGCATCCAGCGACAGCTTGCCCTCTTCGACGAGCTGCATCGCGCCGGCTGATGTCACCGCCTTCGTCATCGAGGCGATCCAGAACACGCTGTCCGCGGTCATCGCATCGGGCTTGGACAGGTCGCGCTTGCCGAACGCACCCTGATACAGCACTTCTTTACCGCTGGCGGCGATGGCGACGACGCCGGGAATTTCCTTGGTCTCGCTCTTCTGGCGCAGAAGTTCGTCGATCTGGGCTCGGCTTTGCATACGTGTTTCCTCCGGTTTGAGATTATTGTTGGAAGTAGATCAATTGTCATCCTTGCAGGTCGTGTGGCAAGCGCATCAACCTTGGCAACTGTTCGCGATGTCCCAATTTGAGCGGGAGCGTGCTAGCCCAGGACGACAAAGCGACTTAACTGCAACACGTCGACAGAAACTGCAGCGATGGACGCGCTTCGCTGTGCCCATTGGAGGCCGAGGCGATAAGTTTCGAGAGTTTCGAAGCACTTGAGACATTTTGTTGCTGCGACGTTCGGCTTTGGGCCGGACCGATGCGGCCGATATTAAGCTTGATGCAAATTTTGGCGGCGTTTGGGCCACGAGGGAAGATGATTTCGATGTCGGTCGAATGAAAGCGCTCTCCCTTTGAATGGCGAGGCGCTGCCGGCCCGCAGGTTTTGTTCTCAGAGGGAGCGCAGTCACGGCCTGTCGCCGCCTGCAGCAGGCTGAGCGTCACGTCAGTTGAGATCAGGGGCAGTCCCGACTGGCGTTGACACACAAAAGATAGCAATGTCGGTGTCGCTATCCTTTGAAACGGTTTCTCCCTGTCACTCTTCGCCTGTCCGCACGAAAAGGTGCCCCGCCCGATGAGATCGGGCGGGGCGTTGGCGGCGCGAGGCTTACTCGCCGGTCTTGCGCGGCCGGGACCAGAGCAGGGTGTAGCCGTCGCCGGCTTCATCGTCGAACAGGTTCGCATAGATCGGCGCGTTGAACGAGGGATCATCGAGCTTGAGCGAGAGGTAGTCGCGGCCTTCCTCGGAGCGCTTGGACCAGGCCGCCCCGATTTCTGCCCGGCCCACATAGACGCGGTGGCTGGGAGCGTTCTCGTTTGAGCGGTTGGCCTCGGCGACGATGCGCACGCCCTTGGCCTGCAGGCTCAGCGTGACGATCTCACCCTGGAAATCGTTGCCGACCTTTTTGAAAGTACCGATGCTAGCCATGTCACTTCTCCTTGAGTTGTTTCGAGCCCCGCGACCACCGCGGCCTCGATGGCGATCACCGAAGACGATCGGCGACGCACCCGCTCTTTCGCGGGCCGGAGCGTCAAGCGGAGGACACCGCCGGGGAGACTTTCTTGGCTCGCGAGGAATGGGCGTAGCCCAGGGGAAGAAAGTCTCAACCGGCGGCGTTGCGGCTCAGACGATCGAGGCGCAGCCGGTCTTCGGCCAGATCAAGCCAACGAGGCGAGGTGCGTCCGAGCGCTGAACACAGACTTAAGCGGAAGAAAAAAATGGCAGAGCTCGTTTTGCAAAACAAGACGATCGGTTTCGAGGTAGAGGCTGCGATCAGCGCCTGATCTTACCAAATCGGGTCGCATCCGACAGCTGCCGTGAAAAAGGCGGCGCTGAAGTACCAGGGTCTTTGATCTGCTCGCGCAGCTTGGCGAGTTGCCCACGCTCCACGCGCATGATGCGAATATTCTCGTGAACTCGCCTGCGGATAGATCAGCGCTTTCAACTGCGCTCGAGCCAAGGTCGATCGAATGCTCTGCGTATCCAGCCGGAGTTTGATCCACCATCGGCACCACCGTGCGCGCGTTCGATACCCCCTCCTTGGGATCCACCAGCCTTTGTTCGTTCAGGCCGGGAGTGTTGCGCAAACTCACCGCATGCTTGCGAAGCAGGACGCGTGTCCGCAGACCGGAATACTCAAAACCAAGGCGTATTCTATGGAGTGGGAGCCATGGTGATTCTGTTTTGTCGATGCATGCGTGAGAATGCCTTCGTCAGCTGATCGTCAGCCAGGCGGTCTATCTAAATAGGCTTCGCATTCTCGCGTGGATCGGAGGTCGAGTATGACGGGCATTGAGCGGCCTGGCAAATCGCACGTTGGGGCCACTCGAGCCGACGAATCGAGCAGTTCGCGGTCGGAATCAAGTCTCGCCCATGCGGAAGACAGCCAATTGTTCGATTCCGCGGTGCAGCGGATGCGCTCTGGGCCTCAAGATAGACCGGCGCCGGTCGGCAGCCAGCCGCGAACTTCGGATATGGCAGTCCCCATTTCATCGACGGGTGACAAGATCAAGGCAACAAAGCGACAAATGGAAAGCCTGCTTGCGGAACTTGACGCTTGCCGTAAGGCGGCCATGCAAGCGCGGAGCTCGTCAGAGGCACAAGAGCTGATCGACCAGCTCATCCACGTAGGCTCAAAAGTTCTGGAGTACTACGCCAGCCTGCCCCAGCATGAGGCGCGCAGGATTTTGTCTGACGATCAGGCTCGCGGTCTCCGCGACGAGGTGCTCCATGCGGCGGAGCAATGTAACGCACTGGCCGCCCCGACCATCTACGCCTTGGAGGAGAGCAGGATAAGTGCCACCGTCGTGCTCGAACGGATGCTATCCAACACTCCCTCTGACCAACTGAACCGAGCGGTTTCCAGCGTAGCAAACCGCTATGCGGACTGCATGGAGTGGTGGGGAAAGAAGGCGTTGCGTTCGGAACGGCTGCAAGGCGTCTGCGCCGCTACTGCTAACTTACCCAATGCAACGGCCGAAATGCGGCAGGCCGATGAGGCCGCACTGCGGCTGCACAGCGGTTGGGCACTGCACACGAAGTGCATGCATCTGCAATCGCAGGTCGCTCTCGCACAAATCATGATTGAGCCTCACGAGAGCACGTTCGACCCAGCCACGAGGGAAATCCTCATAGCCGAGAACGGACGGGCGCGCCTGCTCGGAACCTTCATCGCGGACGTTTTTCCGGCATTCGTATCGACAAAGGACGCAGTTCTACAGAGCCAAGGACGCACACTCGACGCAGCGCACTGCGCGGTCCTGGAAGGAGTTATGGAGCGGCTTTCTGAATTTGCGTTGGGCGTGCACAACCTCGTTTCAAAGCTAAGCGATCCCAGGACAGGTGTCGACCTGCCATTGAAACTGTTGCATCAGATCGTGGAAGGCGCGTGGGTCACTGCACACGACGTTATGCGACTGCTGGATCTACAGCCCAAAACGTCGGCCATCATTTCGCCGGCGGTCGAGGCTGGGGCTGCGAAACCGGCCGACACTACGAGAGAGGCTGTAGCGGCCGAAGGCACGTCAGCGCGCAGGAAGGGTAAAGGCAAACGTACACCGAGCGCTGTCGCCGGGAGTTCGGCACGCGACCGGACGCAGCCGCAGGTCGCTACAACCGACAAAGCCACGGCGCCAGCAGCCAAGGTTGTCGTGCTCTCGGATTTAGGTACGAAGAAGCTCGTGAGCGCGGAGGAGGCGCATGCGAGGGCGTCATCCTCGGCGACGGGACACTTGGCGATCTGGCAGGCCCCGCCATCAATGGAGGCGCTGACGCGCTTCCTCGAGCGCTTGGACGCACTTCTGCAGTTTGATCTGGCTGGTCAGCAAAGGGCCGTCTCGCAAGCCCGCCAAATGAAACCCGAGGACGCCGACCACGTTGTGGATACCGTGATCGAGCGCCTGCAGACCCAGGCCGCCGAAATGCAGGCTTGTGTGGCCTCGTTGGAGGAGCCTCGTCGACGCGTCCTACTCACGGCAACGCAAGTGCCCGAGGTGCACGACAAACTAGTCCGACTCAAGATGATGCGGGCCGAGGCGCAGGGGCTCGCCAAGGCTTTGGATGAGCGAAAGGCGTCGACTAGGATTGAATGCATGAAGACCTACGGCTTTCCGTCGCAGAAGTACCTTGAACAGTTGCGCGCGGCCGAGGAGTTGGCGCCTGCAGATCTACCGCGCGCGTTAAAGGGCGAGCCAGGGGTGTTGTTTGAGGTCAAGCTGCAACCCAAGGCGCTGCGCAATGGTGCAATGCCGAGCCCTATGTGGGTTCACATCCATACGAAGCGGCCGGTACATGTGCGGCAGTTGACGACGCTGGATGACGCCGACTTCGCCGCTTGCCACGTCAAGTCCAATGAACAACGCGGCTATAATCAACAGTGGCAGAACGCCCGGGCGGCGACGGGTCGCGAAAACGTCGTGGTTCACCGCGGCAAGCTCACGCCTGCATTCTGTAAGTCCTTGTTGGCCACAGTGCATAGTGACATCCCACGCTATCGGCTTGCCGAGGCGGACCAACTGTCAACGCAGGCCGCTCGACTTGGGATCTAGGGCCTTTAGCGGAAGAGTACCGAGTGGAGACATCATTGGTCAGACCCAGGAAATCTGGAGCCAGCGGGCCGTACTCAGGGTCGTGGGCCTACGGCAGCCCGTAGCCTGAAAGCTTCCGAGACGAAGTACTTTCGCTCTTCGCCGAACGCGTGGTCAGTTTCCCCCGACCAGCTACAAGACCAGCTTGCTGAAGCCAAGCGGCCGATGACGATTGCCGGAATCGGCCGATCACGGCTCGGCGCTGGTTGCACTGGCCGGCGACAGCTCGCGCGCGACTGTCCGGTCTGGCCGCAGCGATTGGAAGAAGACAAACTGAGTGTCGGGCGTACCCTTTCGCCACTGCGGACGATCAACCCGCGTGAGTAGATCAGGCAGGCTTTGTTGCAGCTAGTCCTAAGCGGTAGTCTTGCGGAGTGACACGCCTACAACGCGCTGGCGTCGCAGCCGTGATGTCCGATCCGCGTTCGATCAGGCGTGTCGATGGTTACATAACCGCGCGCAAGGCGCGATACGCAGGTGCAGAGCTTGCTGTTTGTCGCCCGCTCTTCGGTGCTGAAGAACACATCGCGGTGATCGACCTCAGCCGACGCCTCCAGGATCGGCAGCACGCAAAGACCGCATTCTCCGCGACGGCAACCGAAAATCATGTTAACGCCGGCATCTTCAAGCGCCTCCAGCATCGAGCGATGGGCAGGCACGTCAATTTCCAGGCCCAATCGGGGAACCATGATCTTGAAGGGGACGTCCGCGAAGGCGCCAGCATTGCCGAAGGTCTCGTACCGGAGATGCTCCGCCGGTCTGCCCGCTTGGCTCCAAAGCTGCTTGGCCGCCTCTAACATGCCGAACGGGCCACACACATAGAGCTCGCCACGCGCGTCGAGTTGGGCGATCTCGCCGCCGAGGTCGATCCGCTGTCCCTCTTCACCGACGAAAAGCTGAAGTCGTTCGCCGATGTAAGTGGCAAGCTCGTCCGCGAGCGCGAGGTCGCGACGGCTGCGTGCGGCATAGAGCAGGCGAAAATTCGCACCGGCTTGCTTCAGTGCCAGCGCCATCGTGTAAATCGGCGTGATGCCGATGCCGCCGGCCAGCAGCAGGTAGTCCGGCCGGTCGTAGCTCAGTTCGAAGCTGTTTGTTGGCTCGAAAATCGTGAGCCGTTCGCCCGCTTTGAGGCGCCACATGCCGATAGACCCGCCCCGGCTCGATGCAAGCCGCTTGACGGCGATGCGATAGAGCCCGTCCGCACAAGGCCCCACCAATGAATAGCTACGAAGCTTCGGCTGCGTGTCGGTCGGCACGAGAACGTCGATGTGACTGCCAGGAGTTACCTTGTTCAATGGACACTCCGGCTCGATCTCGAAGAGACGGACGTCAGGAGTGAGATCGCGCGTGGCGCGAAGGCGTGCGCTAATCGGTTCTGTCGGCTTGGCCATGACTTTCTCACTCACTCGGCCGCAACCTTAGCGACCACGGCGGCCTGCTCGTCAGCCATCATTCGGTCGATCAGCCGCCGTGCCCAGAGCGCGCCCGCATCGATGTTGAGATCGTAAAAGGGAGAACGCGGATTCTTGTCGATGGCAGCCTGCTGCGCCTCCAACACCCGGTGATCCTGATCGTAGACCCCTGCCCCGCCATTAACATGGGCGAGCTGGAGCTCTTTCGTTAGCTGCGCATCATCTCTGCGATAATTTCGGACAAAGTTCCAGAAATAGTGGCAGGTCGTCTCAGTTTCCGGTGAGATCGCCGCCAAGAACGCACCGCTGACGCCGTGCGAGCGGTCGCCTTGCGGCGCGCCGGTATTGGTCAGCGCCACGCCGACGTCTCCGACGACCACCGATGGCGCCTGGAACGTCACGATTTGCCAGCGATCGACGCGGCCCCGCCGTGCAAGTTGGCGGCCCCAGAATGGGGGCGGCTCGATGTCGATCATCCAGCGCGTCATCGTCGCCGTGTTATCGGTGTGGGTCACATCGAAGGGCGCGGCAGTGATCGCCTCGTCGCCAATGCTGCCCGCGTGCACATAGGTCTCGTGCGTAAGGTCCATCAGGTTGTCAACCACGAGGCGATAATCGCATTTCAGCTGATAGAACGTGCCGCCGTCGCCGACCCATTCTGTGCCGTCGTTCCAATGAAAATCTGGAATTTTGGCGGGGTCCGCCAGCGCTGGATCGCCGGGCCACAGCCAGACCAGACGATGCCGCTCAGCCACGGGATAGGCACGCACGCAGGCCGACGGATTGATCGTCTTCTGCGCGGGCATGTAGGAGCAGCGGCCGGCCGAATTGAACACCAGCCCGTGATAGCCACACATCACGTCGTCGCCCTTGAGATGTCCGAGTGACAGCGGCAAAAGCCGGTGCCGACAGGCATCCTCCAGCGCCGCGACGAGGCCATCAATGCGGCGGTAAAGCACGACGTTCTTGCCGCAAATTGTGCGGGCGGAAAGCTCGCGGGCGATCTCATGGGACCATGCAGCCGCGTACCAGGCATTGAGCGGAAAAGGTTTGGGTGCGTTCATGGGCTCTCCATGGCTGAGGCGATCGTCGCGGGCTTGCCGCTTTAACTCCCATATTCGAGCAGATTGCGCTGACAATAGTGATCGGACAATCGGGCAGAGTTGGTAACCGTTATCTACTCTTTCGATAGGGTGGTTTGGTTTCCGCGAGGAGGGACTTAAGGAGATGGCAAAGGATTGGGATCCACTCGCGATTGATTTTGCTGCGATCCGTACTTTGCGCCTGGTGTCGGAATTGGGCTCGTTTTCGAAGGCCGCCGAAGTGCTCGGTACGAACCAATCGACGATTAGCTATACGATGGACCGGCTGCGCGCGGCGTTCCACGACAAGCTGTTCGTGCGTCAGCATGGCGGGATCGCGCCAACGCCTCGCTGTGTTGAGATCGTTGAGTGTGCCAGCCGCCTGCTTGAGCGCTTTGAGAGCCTCATGCAGCCGACGGATTTCGACCCCGCAAGCGCGTCCGGGCAGATCACGATCGCCTGCAACTATTACGAACGGTCGATCATTCTGCCGCGCACGATCGCTGAGATCAGGCGCCGGGCGCCGCGCCTGCTGCTGGAAATCAAGACGGCGCGCGCGAAAGGAATCGCGTATCTCAAACGGGGCGAAGCCGATCTTCTTATTGGCCCCTATGAGGTGCAGGGGGAGAGTTTCTATCATCGTCATCTGCTGGATGACCACTATGTGTGCGTTATGCACAAGAGCCACCTGCTCGCCGGCCGGAGGTTGGCGTCGATGACTATGTCAAAGCGAGCCACGCCGTCGTCAACTATGGAGGCACCTGGCGCTCAGGCTACCTAAGAGGGCTCGATGAACGCGGCCTGTCGCTCAACCAGGTGGTCACGGTGCCGAGCATCTCCGATCTAACCCACATTCTCCCCGGCACGGACCTGGTCTCGACGGTGCCAAGCCGAATCGCTTCGAACATCGCCAAATCCATCGTAGCAACGTCGTGTCCTTTCCCCGAACCGTTTCAAGTCGGCATGACCTGGACGTCCCGGACCCATCATTCTGCCGCCCACCGGTGGCTGCGGCAACTTATGGCCCAAATTGCCGGCGGTCTGCCGTACAAGACCGCTCTCGCGCCTTCCGGGCGCAGCCGCGGCAGCATCAATGCCGGAGTTTGAATCTCCGGGCCCTCGGCATGCGAGTGTCTCCTTCTCCGGCTGGATTTCGCACCAACCTCCTCGTTATCTACTAGTTCCGCCAGCTCCGACGTTCGTTACCAGGAAGCCAGTTTCTAGTCGCCCGACGAGAGGAGGCGGTGGCATGAACTTCGCCGGGTCGATCTTCCGGTGGTTTGGGACGCGCGACATGCGCACGCGGTTTTGTCGGTACGCATGAACAAAAGCGATCAGAAGGCACGAGGGCTCGCCGAGCTGGTCCGTGTCGGCTTGGAGGTCAAGGTCAATGCGAGCAAAGTCGAAGGATCCGCGCGATACTTGTCGCAAGATCCCGGCTCGTGGCCATTCGTCGAGATACGAGAACCAGCGCCGCAGCCTGATCAAAGAATAGGGTTTGATGTTTCCAACGCGTGATCGGACTGCAGTTTTGCAATCTGGTGCGCGAGCTGTTGGTCGAAGATCATCAGCTGCTCGGTGCGATCGAGCCGCCGTTAAAGCATGATCCGGAAATGTGTGAAGCGGTTTTGCGGAAAGATCATGCGCGAACAATGTCCCAAAGCGCGATGATGATTCACGACTCTCGCAATCAATGCTGCTTCACAGTTCAACCCCGTGGTCCCTGAGCACTTGGCGCATCAGCGCGCCTTTAATCTCGCAGGCGATCTCGTCACGGATCTTTGCTCCGAACTGCAACTCGGCATCGCTGTTTCCAGTCAGGTCATGAGCGGCCAGCCGTTGCTCGAGGCGGCTCTCGAACTCCTCACCCATCGCCGCGATCAGCCGGTCCTGCATCTGTGCATAGGCTTCGGGGGCAATCCGGCCCACCACCGTCTCCCAAGGTCGCCAGCGAGTTGCCAGATAGTCGGCGAATCCCGCCGCCTCCTCATTGCGCACCTTCGTCTGGGCCGCGGTGAGGTCGTGCTCGGTGACGTAAGAGACATCAAAGAACCGCATGTCCGGAGCGATGAGCTGCAGGTCCAGCCGCTCGCGCAGCTTGACTTGATAGGCGAGATAGACCTCGATCTCGTCGACGAATTGGAGCGAGCCGACCCTCTCACGAGCGATCGGCTCGAGTGCGCCCAGGCGGAACAGGACCCGCGCCTGGTGGACGAGCTCGCCGAGACGATTGTCATAGGCCCCTTCCTCGACATCAGCGTTCAGGCGTACTGTCTGCATGCCGTTCCAGGTTAGGGTGATGCGATCTTGGCAGGTCTCGCTCGCCCCAAACGCGAGCTGGAAATACTGCTGGCGCAAGTGCGGCCTGATCGCTGCTTGCCGCAGATCCTCGGCTACTGCTTTTCGAAAGTCGGGATTGCCATAATTCACGGTGCTCCGCAGCCTGTCGAGGAAAAGCGCATATTCCGACGCACCCGCCTCGTCGGCGAAGTTTTGCCAGGCCGCTATCACCTCCGGCTCGCCCTCCATCCAGTCCGCGACCACCTCGCTCAGGGGTCGCGCTGAACCGCCCGCCGTTCCCTCATTCATCGAGAAGAAGACCCGCGGACCGCTATAGCCTGGGACATTCAGGGCTCCCGCAAGATTCGTCCGCACCCGCTCGGACAGCGGATTATCCTCTACATAAACCATGCACCCAAAACCCAGCTGGGTTAGCAGCGTCTCCGGCAGGCTGGTCAACCGGTTACCTCGTGCCTCGAGCACCTGGAGCTCGGCCGGGAGGGTCTCAGGCAAGCTCGTCAGCCTGTTGCCGCCGACGTGGAGTCTCTGAAGCTCAGGCGGGAGGGTGTCGGGCAGGCTGGTCAGGTCGTTGTCGCGGGCGAAGAGCAACGGGAGTTCGGCAGGGAGGGCGTTCGGTAGGCTGGTCAGCCGGTTGCCGTCGGCTTCGAGCTCCTGGAGGTCGGGCGGCAGGGTCTCGGGTAGGCTGAGTTAGCCGGTTGCCGCCGACGGCAAGTGTCTGAAGTCCGGTCGGGAGTGCGTTGGGCAGGCTGGTCAGCAGGTTGCCGCGGACATCGAGGTCCTGGAGCCCGGCCGGCAGTGTATCCGGCAGGCTCGTCAGCCGGCAGCTGCCAGCGGCGAGCGTCGCAAGGTTTTCCGGAAGAGTTTCGGGCAGTCTAGTCAGCTGGTTGCTGCCGATTTCGAGTGACTGGAGGCCCGCCGGGAACGTGTCGGGCAGGCTGGTCAATCGGTTGTCGCTGGCGCCGAGCCACCGGAGGCCGGCGGGGAGCGTGTCGGGCAGGTGCACCAACTCGTTGTTGCTCACGTCGAGCGACTGGAGTCCGGGCGGAAAGGCGGCAGGCAATGTTGTTAAGCCTAGGTATGGCAGGTCCAGCCGTGCATAGACGTCGCCGGCTTCTGCCCAGGCTCTTATTCGTCTTACAGCCTCGTGCCGGTCCTCGTTTTCCGTCTGCCCTGGCTCGCCAGCAAAGGTGTCTAGGATTTCGTCAAGCCGCGCTTCGCTGAGGACGGGGTCTTCAAGGTCCGTCAGATTGCTGGCAGAGCCGGAGGTGGAGGGGCCTGTGCCGTGCAAGGCTCCTTGCGCCGCGGCCGGGGCGAGCCAGGGGCCTCCTCTTGAAGTATTGCCGTCGCCCGGCCGGGAGTGTCGGCCGGGGTTCGATGCCGCGAGATTTTGCTCCCAAGGAATCACGCCGGACGTTGGCCACTCCGCCACCACATCATCGGCCTCAGCCCACGAATGCTCCTCCTGATCGACACTATGCGTCGGCCAATCGGCAACTGCATCCATCACGTGCCAGCAATCTGTCAGGCTGAAACTGCCGGCCGGCAACTGGCCATGGTGATCCGCGGCCGCAAAAAGCACATTCTGATTGCCCCCTTGTTCAGAGGCCGGATCCGAGGGCGACCGCGAGGTGCTCTGCCCGACGCGATCCTCGTGCGGCATGCTCAACTGCTCTGCATCTCTGTTCGACACAAGATAGGGCTGGCCGAGGCGATTTGAACTGGGAGGTTGGCGCTCGTGCGGATGAAACTCGTTCAGGTGCTGCTGAAAGCCCGCTTGGTCCGCCTGCTGCGTTTGCAGCGCGTCGTCATGCGTCCGCTCGACGCCCGACGCCTCGAAGGGGTTGAGCTTGTTGAACGGATCCATCCCATTCTCCTGGCAGATCTAAGCAGTTGACGCCGGATCTGGATAAACACGTTCTCGCTAATAGGTTTAGCTTTCGAGAAGCTGACGAGGAATCAGCATGATCGTGGGCGCCCACATGTTGAACGAGACCCATGATCGACGATCTGCGGACCGTGGCACCGACTTTGTTTGGCCGTTCCCAGTCTTTGCCCCCGTCCCTTTCGCCCCGCATCTCGGCTGGACGACAAAGCAGAGCTGTGCACGTTCGTTCCTCCTGGGTGCGGAGCCGGCCATTTGCAGCACGAGGAGGAACGGAATTAGACGCGCGGCTGTTACAGTCCTAAACAGGACCTGTCGCCATGCGCCGCCCGAAACCGCAGCCGATCCGTAACAAGCTCGACCTGACCGACCGCACCCAGGTGCGCCTCGTCAAAAAGCGTCTCAGACTATCCGACGCGGAGCTGACCAGCATCGTCGGGCGGATCGGCAACTCGATTTCAGCTATCAGCAAAGAGGCCGCGCTGCAAAGAGCATCCGCGCTGGCCAAGCCGGCCAAGGTGCCTTCCGCCTCGGTGATCGCCTCGGCGGCCGCCAACGAGCCGGTAACGACCGAGGTCGAGGCGACCGCGCCGACATTTTGACGGGCTAGTTCGGGGGCGAAGATGGATGAACCAATACATTCAGACCACGCCCTGACACGGGCGGCTTCAAGCCTGCGCCGCTCCCGGATCACCGAGGGCAAGCCGTTTCCGCTAGGCGCCACTTGGGATGGGTTAGGCGTCACTTCGCACTGTTTTCGGCCCATGCCACCAAAGTTGAGCTCTGCCTGTTCGACGACACGGGCGAGACCGAGCTGGAGCGGATCGAACTCCCCGAATATACCGACGAAGTCTGGCACGGCTATCTGCCATCTGCCCGTCCGGGCACGGTCTATGGCTACCGCGTCCATGGCCCGTACGAACCCGACGCGGGACACCGGTTCAATCCCAACAAGCTCTTGCTTGATCCCTATGCCAAACAGCTGGTCGGGCATCTGCACTGGGGGCCAGAGCTGTTCGGTTACCAGCTCGATCATGCCGAGAAGGACCTCTCCTACGACGACCGCGACAGTGCGCCTTTGATGCAGAAGTGCCGGGTCATCGACCCGGCCTTCACCTGGGGCGCGGCGCGCAAACCGGAAGTGCCGTGGGAGCGGACGATCATCTACGAAATACACGTCAAGGGGTTTACCCAGTTGCATCCGCTCGTTCCGGAAGCGGACCGGGGCACGTTGTCGGGCCTCGCGCATTCGGAGGTTCCCACTTATCTGCGGTCGCTCGGCATTACCAGCGCGGAGCTATTGCCGATCCATGCTTTCGTCGATGACAGCTATCTGGTCGAGAAAGGCCGGCGTAACTACTGGGGCTACAATTCCATCGCCTTCTTTGCACCGGAGCCGCGTTACCTGAAGACGCCGCTTGCGAACGAGTTCAAGGCCATGGTCAACCAGTTCCATGCCCATGGCATCGAGATCATTCTCGACGTCGTCTACAATCACACCGCGGAAGGAAACGAACTCGGCCCAACTCTATCATTCAAGGGCATCGACAACGCCAGCTATTACCGCCTGCTGCCGGACGAAAGGCGCTACTACATCAACGATACCGGCACCGGTAACACCGTGAACCTCTCGCATCAGCGCGTGCTCCAGCTGGTCGCCGACTCCTTGCGCTATTGGGCCACCGAGATGCGGGTCGACGGCTTTCGTTTCGACCTCGCAACCATCCTGGCGCGGGAGCCTTACGGCTTCGACGAAGGCGGCGGCTTTCTCGATGCCTGCCGCCAGGATCCCGTGCTCTCCAGCGTGAAGCTGATCGCCGAGCCCTGGGACATCGGCCCGGGCGGCTATCAGGTCGGCCAGTTTCCGCCGGGATGGGCGGAGTGGAACGACAAGTTCAGGGACACCGTGCGCGCCTTCTGGAAGGGCGATCCCGGCACGATCGCCGACTTTGCCAAACGCATTTCGGGGTCGGGTGATCTTTTCAACAAGCGCGGACGCCGGCCGTGGGCCAGCGTCAACTTCGTCACTGCGCATGATGGCTTCAATCTGAATGATCTCGTCTCGTACAACGACAAGCACAACGAGGCGAATGGCGAGGACAATCGCGACGGTCACAGCAACAACCATTCTTGGAATTGCGGCGTCGAGGGTCCGACCGATGATCCCGAGATCACGGCCTTGCGCGAGCGCCAGAAACGGAATCTGCTTGCGACGATGCTGCTCTCCCATGGCACACCCATGCTGCTGGCCGGCGACGAGTTCGGGCACACCCAGAAGGGCAACAACAACGCATACGCCCAGGACAACGAGACGACCTGGCTCGATTGGATGCGCATCACCGCGAACGGCCGCAACCTGCGCGAATCTGCGCGAAAGCTGATCGCGACACGCAAAGCATTCCCCATTCTGTACCGCAGTCGCTTCCTGGTTGGCTCGCACAATGAGGAGCTCGACGTCAAGGACGTGACCTGGCTATCACCATCCGGCGAGGAGATGACTACGGAGCAATGGCAGGACGGCAATACCAAGTGCTTCGGGATGCTGCTCGATGGACGCGCGCAGGAGACCGGAATCAAGCGCCGCGGCTCTGATGCGACCATGCTGCTGGTTTACAACGCGCACCATGACGTCGTGACCTTCACCTTGCCGGCCGTGGCAGATGGCTTTAGTTGGTTGGGCCTGATCGACACCAACCAGCCGGACGCGCGGATGGTCGAGTTCGAGTTCGGGCACGCCTACGCGGTGACGGGGCGATCCCTGTTGGTGTTTGGGCTTGCCAACGATAACATCGCGACGCGACGCCTGCGGCAGGGTCTTGGCGCACTTTTGGATATCGCAGACACACCTCTGTCTGGCTAGATAGACCGGTCTCGACACGGCTGATCAGCGATCCATCTCGCCCGGACACGATGTCGAGCCCCCAGAATCGCCGAGACCTCGGCAAGCAGATGCCTCTTCCCAGGCAACTCCATATGCGGACTGAGGAGCATTTGGAACGCCGCTTCAAAGCCGGCGTTCAATGTCGAAATTGGAGATTCGCATGAAACATCGTTTACTCATGGCTGCCGCCGCCGCTGCGGTCTTGGCGAGCTTCGGCGCTTCGACGGACGCCGTCGCACAGGATCGTTATTGCCTTCAGGGCCGTATTTGGGGCTATCCCGGCAATTGTCAATTTGCGAGTTATGCTCAGTGCATGGCGAGCGCATCTGGAACGAACGCCTATTGCGGGGTCAATCCGCGTTATTATGCACGCCGTTATAGAGGATACCGCTAGGCTGCTTTTCGAAGCTGTGGCTGTCCTAACTGAATCACGCCACTAAGCCGAGCCGCATCATGAACCCGGAGCGATGCCTTACGGCCGTTGTCTTCTCCGGCGGTCTGGGCCTTGGTGCCCATCATGGTGGAGTGTTCGAAGCCTTGACCGGTCTCGCGCTGTCGATCGTCTGGGTGAGGGGTTCATCGGCGGGCGCGATCGCGGCCGCGCTGATAGCGGGAAGCTCAAATGCCGATCGACTGCGGAATTTGCGCAGTCGTGGGCATGCCGCCCGTCATCTGAGTTCTATGCACGACCGGAATAGTATTCTTGAGCTACGTCAACAGATGACCAACTGAGGGCGGGATCATGCCTTAGGGTCAAACCTAGTTGCGGGAGTGCTGCCGCCTCGGCTAAGTAGCCCAAGCCGTCGTTCCAGCTCTTCCTTTTTGGCAATGATCCTCCCCGCGAGAACGTCATTGACCATTGTGTGGAGTCGCCACAGCTCGTCTACAGACATGCTCTGAAGCCACTCCCGTTCCATGAAGCCCTCGACTCGCGTAGCAGCCTTAGCTTGGAGTGACCAGACCGGGCCGGCAACGAGACGCCGGTTGAAGGTGGAAGGTTATCTACATTTCCGGCGTTGGCTTCGCTTCTACGAAGCTGACCGACTCGATCTTCACCGAGAGCGGCACATTGCAGCTTTTTCGGCAACTAGGTCCCTGGGCATTCAATGGGAAATTTGGACCAAGTACGAACGGTGCCAGACCAAACATAAGAACAGTAGGAGAAACTAGGATAATAACACTGAGAAGGTCCGGCTCGCCGAGCTCGCTCGCGTATTGCACTAACGTTGGCCGGCTTGAGGCGCGTTAAGACACCCCCGGGCGGTTTCGCACCTCCACCCGTAAATTTTCCAATATCGATCGCGTTGAGCTCATTCGATCATTTCGAAATGAGATCGTCGAAACCGAAGGAATGGACTGAGGCAGAGCGGAAGCGACTTGCCTGGCTAGCGCGTCGTCAGGTCGTGTCGGAGATAGCGGCGGCGCTAGGTCGGCACACCGGATCCGTGAGGCGAATGGCGCGCGCAATGGGGCTTATTCTGAAAAAATAATATTGCCTACCTTCCAGGCTCATCCCTTGCGCTCCCGCAAGAAACGATGAACCGCATCGGCCGCCGCACGACGATCTGCATTCTCGTCCTGGTGATCGAGGCGGTGGTTTGGCAATTGGCCAACCGAGGGTGCTTACGCGCCCTTTGGTCGTCGCCCTTTGATTGTGATGGTCAGAGGAGCGACCATGGTGGTGGACTGGCACCATAGGCAAGCAGCATTGAGAAGCAGCTCGATCAGCTAAGAAAGGATCTTGCCCCCCTTGTGTCAGCAGGAATGAAGCTCGGCGAGCGCGAGGGAACGCTCGGCGAGTTGCGTTCGAGCGGCGTGCGCGACTTGATCGCCTTCTGTCAGGACTATCGCTGTGGCCACAGGGTGAAGCTTTCGGCCATGGTCGTTGACGAGTGGTCGGACGATATTGTCGTAACTCGAGCCGCGGTTCATCTGTGGCGTGTGACCAGCGCGGCGCCATCCTGCGCGCCGGCAGCGATGGGACCATGATGGCAGTTGGACGGCCCCGGCCCAGGTAGAGAGGAATGTCGTAGGCCGGGGCCGCTGGAGGTTGCCTGGTCCTTACGCTAGCAAGGGCCAAGCGAGAACGAGCCTATTCCCAGGTCACCGTATTCCTCTGTTCGCTTCAGCACTGTTCCGATTAGGAACTTGCCCTATCGGCTAGGATTCGTAAGTGGTGCCTATCTGCGTTTCATGCGTATGGCGTACGAGCTCTGCGGCCACTGCTGCGAAGCAAGCACGACGGCTATCGGATGCTGGTCATCCGGGAGAACGAGCGCGTGCGCTTGCTCTCTCGCAACGGTACCGACTGGACGAAGCGCTACCCCTGAATTGCTGAGGCCGCCCGGAAGAACCGGCAGAAGTGCTTTGTGATCGACGACGGGGCCGTGATCCTTGGGGTGGGCGGCATCAGCGGCTTCAACGCGCTCCACAGCCGGCAACCCGACCACGAGGTGCAACTCCACGCCTTCGATATCCTCGTCATAGGCGGCGATGATTTGCGGTCCCTCGCCCTCCACATGCTCAAAGCAAACTTGGAGCAGCTATTGGCGCGGCGGCCGGACGGGATCGGCGTGGCCCCTTTCGAACGAGGCGAGATGGGGTCTGACCTATTTCGGGCGGCCTGCCCCATGGGACTTGAGGGTTTGGTCTCCAATCATCGCGATCGGCCGTACCGCGGCGGTCGGCAGAAGCACGGGATCACGGTGAACAGCCGAGGCCATCCCGCGATGACACGCGAGCTCTGACGATGACGGCCCCGGCCATGGGGTGGAGTGGGAGGCCGGGGCCGTTGGGGTGCTTGGACCTTGGGGAGGATCAAGCAGCTCCGAGCTTACTCACGGTCGAAGCGCCGTTATGTTCGTTTCCGGACATTGTCAGTACTCTTCCGGAGAGCACCGGTTTCGCGCTTGCGGCCCGCCAACGTGAAAAGCTAAAACGGCCTTAGTTCATCTTCTGGCGTAGCCGTCTGATGATCTCGCGCAGGTTGGCAGCGTACTCTTCAATAACCCGACGCGCCTCGTCCAGGGGCGACGACTTGTCTTCCTTGCACTCGGTCCGTTTTTCGGGGTCAGGCATGGCCTGATGGACTGTCGCAGAGGGGGCATCGCTTGAGCCAGATCAAGAGAACGGCGCCCAGCTGAGGCGGCCTTGAGCAAGGCGGACCCGGTGTGCCCAGGAGGCCTGGCCCATAGCCTCAGCAACGGCTGCACCGCCGTTCGGCTACCAGCCCCTTAAGTGTCAAAGAGAACATTCGTTCCTTCGGGAAATTTGAACACTTTCCAAATTCAACTTAGGACACCGGGGCTTAAACACGAACGGTACTTGGACGATGCGCAAGAACATTTCGTGAAACGAGAACAATGGGGCCTGCCAGGGTGAACCAGACAGGCCGCCCAACTGGGCGGGCCTACTCGGGCTCGAACGTCTCGATTTTGGTCGCGCCTTCCCAGAGCTCTACAGCGTGCCCGTCAACAAGCTGCTTGGCTCTTTCCCTCGCGGCTGCCTCGTCATGCACATCGAGGTCAATCCGCAGCTCGATGTGTCCATCGGCACCAATTATGTTAGCTCGATATACGCTCATGATCTTCTTCCAAAACAGCCGTTCCGAAGCCGGAACTAGCTTAGAGCCGATCTAGACTCGCGTCACCATGGGATATTCACTTCGGGGACTGGGACGCGATCTTTGAGCTTTCTCCGCCATCGCCAGCCACTGTTCCCCCAGCTTTAGCCAAGCCTCCTTATCGGCCGGGCTTGTGGCCTTCTCTGCCTCATCGAGGCAGTCCTTCGCTTGGCGGAAGTATCTCGCGGCGGCGTCGCTCATTGCCGAATAATCTGCCCGCTTGAAGAAGGTGCCAACGAAAGCCGCAGGCGCCGATCTGGAACAGCGCCTGCGGCCGGTGCCACGACGTTCCGCACGATCGGCGGGGCACGCCAAATTTGCTAGCACAGAGGCCCGCCAGCGTGAACCGGCGGGCACGTGTCGCACACCTGTGGCATGGCCGTTGCACAGTTGAGACCGACTGGGCACTCAGTTTGAGAAGAAAACGTTGCCGGGACAGGACGCAAATAGCGTCAGCATGCATCTCGACGGGACGGCCTGGAAGCTCTCGGGGATTGGGCGACCGCGAAGGCTGTGATCTCCTCTTCGGCCTATTACCTTGGATCGAAATGCATCCTGGCATTCGTGTGGATGCGAGGGTGCCGACGGCGCTGCCTTAAACCCGGTCGATTGCGATAAGGGGCTGTCAACAAAAACTGGAAAATGGCGCGGGCAGCCATGTATTGCGCCCCAGGCCGGCTGCGCTCATTTCCCGCCAACAGAAGATTCCCGCATTGATCTGAGACAGACCACCGCCAAGTGCGGCCGCGCCTGCTGATGGAGAATTCGAAGAGAGCAAAATCGCCAGACGTCATGACGCGACTAGCCTCAAAAAGCTTCTGGAATGGACAGCAAAAATGACAAATTTGACAGAACAACTTTCGTCTACAGCACGAGTTCCGAAGCAGGCTTGAGCGCCTCGAGCTGTCCCATCTGGCGCTCAAAACCTCCGTTGATTATCTGTATGAAGCGCGATCGCTTCTTCCCGCTGAGCGCGCAAATCCTGGCATCTTCAATTCATCACTTAGCTTCTGTAAACGGCAAATGCCCTCTCCTACCAACAAGATCGCGCTCTTCATCGACGGGGCCAATCTCTACGCGACGGCGAAAACTCTGGGCTTCGACATCGATTACAAGCGCCTGCTGAAGGAGTTTCAGAGCCGCGGAACGCTGCTTCGGGCGTTCTACTACACCGCGATCATCGAGGATCAGGAATACTCCTCGATTCGCCCGCTGATCAACTGGCTGGACTACAACGGCTACACCGTCGTCACCAAGGCGACCAAGGAATTCATCGACGCCTCCGGCCGCCGCAAGGTCAAGGGCAACATGGACGTCGAGCTTACGGTCGACGCCATGGAGCTCGCCGAGCATATCGACCAGATGGTGCTGTTCTCGGGTGACGGCGACTTCCGCTCCCTGGTCGAGGCCGTCCAGCGCCGCGGCGTGCGGGTCACCGTGGTCTCCACCATCGCCAGCCAGCCACCGATGATCGCCGACGAGCTGCGCCGCCAGGCCGACGTCTTCACCGACCTCGTCGAGCTGCAATCCAAGCTCGGCCGCGACCCGTCCGAACGCCCCGCCCCGCGCGATCGCGAGCCGCGGGGCCGTCCGCCGAAGTTGTTACAAGAGCCGAAAGGGAATGACCCACCGGAGTGAATCGGTCTCGCTGCGTCGGGTCATATGGGCGGTGGATTAGGGCGGGTCTCTTGATTGCGAGCTCCTCAAGCGGGCTCTAGCTGGGATAAAGGCGTACGCGCGAACTTCCTCCCTCCGAGGAACGACTAACGGGTAGGCGCCACTGGACAGGCCCCGGGAAGCTGTTGGCGATGTTCAAGGCGCGTTCTTCGTCCGTTTCGAGAGCTATTTTCTGGGCGAGCATGACGTCGCCCTCGACCAAGCCGCCCAGCGGGACGAAACACCACCCGGTTCCGAGCCGCCCGTATTCGTCGATCTCGTTGACGTTACCGAACGTCCCCCGCCGGATGCGGTATCGCTTCCCGGTATCGCATCCTACGACGTCGAAGTAGCCCTTCGCATCGAACTCGACCCTTTGCTGGGGCGAAAGCCAAGAACGCAGCAGTCGCAGCGCACGAGCCTGAATCGTTTTCTCGTCCTTAGCTGCTTGATAGAGCCTACCAACAGCCAGGCTTCGAAGCGGCCACCGGCCGACGCGACCAATCTTTCTCCTCACTTGATATCACCCGCCGACGAGCCGCGGGAAGAACAACGTCTCTTCGGCGGTCGGATCGAAAGTGGTGATCCTGGTTACCTCGCCCGGCCCGTTCCGCACCGCCGCGATATACCCTTTGCCTGTAAATCTCCGAAAAAGCTTCTCGGCTTCTGCCAAGGCATCTGCACTGGAGTTGTCGAAGAAGTGCCGGCTGTCGCCGCTGTGATCCATCACGATTTGCGTTGCCATGCTGAGGCTCCCGATTGCACCTCAGAAAGAATGTGGAAGCCGAGAGCTCGTTCCTAACTTCTCAAAGACGCCCGTGAGACTTTCCATCGCGCTGCCTCATCGGCGCGGGACAGTGTATCCGCCTGATAAGGCCTGCCGGACGATCGCTTCTAATCATTGCTCGATTGAATGTCGAAATCTGCGATCTCGCGGCAGCGTGGGCGGAGTGGCTCTGGGCTCTCGAATCGAACGGCTAGGTACTGCCGCGCAGCTTGCAGCATTAGATTGAAAGCTTGTTCACCCCTCAAGCCTGGATTCCAATAATCAACGTGTTCCCAAGATGATCAACTGCCAGCTGCACCTTATCCGCTCTCTCATCGCAAGCAGACGAAACATCTCCAGGGCTTGACGTTTGCAAAGGGCCTTGCCGCGGCTGAGAGCCGCGAAAGCGCAGTTCATTTCACGTCGGAACGGCGATTTCACAAATGAGCCCTTCCGCGCGCCAGTCAAACCGCGTTTTGCCACCTAGTTGGCCGATCGTTCCTTCGATGAGGCGACTACCAAATCCCATGCGTTCGGGCGCATTTACCTTCGGACCGCTCAATTCGGTCCAGCGGAGCGCTAGTTGCCCATCCTCACTGCGCGACCACGTCAACCTAATCTGGCCGTTAGCGTCAGATAGCGCTCCATACTTGGAGGCATTGGTCGCTAGCTCGTGTAAGACCACAGCAATCGCCTGCGCAATGGTGGGTTCTAATACTATTTGCAGACCCTCCATCCGAACCTGCGTGTCGTGGCATTCATCGAGATAAGGGGCCAGCTCCTGCTTGGCGATCGCTGAGATTTCGGCTCCTATCCAACGCGTTTCAACAAACAGGGAGTGAACATTTGCCATCGCTTGGATGCGGCCGCTGATCACTTCCTTGAGGCTTTCGGAGGTATCAGACTGAGAAAGATTAATGATCGCCTGTACGTTCGAGAGGATATTCTTGCTTCGGTGCTCCGCCTCGCGAGCCAAAACGCTAATCTGCTCCTGAGCTCGTTTCTGCTCGGTAATATCTCGAGCAATCTTTGAAGCGCCAACGATGTTGCCGACGGCATCTTTGACAGGAGAAACGGTCAGCGAGACGATGATTGAGCTACCATCCCTACGTCGCCGAACAGTCTCAAAATGGTCGATGCGGTCACCTCGGCGGATGCGGGTTAAAATCTCACGCTCTTCGCTTTGCCGATCCTGCGGGATCACAAGTGTAATGGGCTGACCGATCGCCTCCGAGGCTGAGTAGCCGAAGATGCGTTCAGCCGCCTTGTTCCAGCTTGTAATAATGCCATCTAAATTCTTGCTAACGATCGCGTCGTCGCTCGATTCAACTATGGAGGCCAGCAGATTGGCCAAGAGCTCGGCACGTTCCAGAGCCGGCTCCCTGACGAGAGGCTTGCTTTGAAGTTCCGCTTCGTCTTTACGCATCACTGAGAACCTCCAAAATCCAAATGCTGCAGTGCCGTTGGCGGGTCCAATCATAGCACCAAACGCGAGGGCCGCGACGAGTCCCTTGAGGCTTCGGACGCCGGCCGCCGAATGCGCGGCGACTCTCGCAAGCGGCGTGTAGCGCCTCAACCTAATACCCGATCAGCCGAGGCGAACTCGATCGCATTCACCAGAGCCGACGCCAAGAGGGAACGAATCGGCCAGGACGCGTTGAATCCGCATGTGTGCCGTAGCGTTGCGTCAGCCTCGTTCGGGAGTATCGCGCGTCGCGGGAGCGCGCAAAGCTGCTATTCCAGGTTACATCGAACCATGTGATCCCACGTTGCGCGAGAAACCACCGCGCGACGAAGGTTGGGTCTATGAGATCAAGGCCGACGGCTACCGCGCGCAGCTGCACCTCCACGACGGCGAAGTCAAAGTCTACTCCCGCACGGGTTACGATTGGACCGAGCAGTTCTCGTCAATTGCCAACGCCGCGCACCAGTTGAAAGCAAACAGCGCGATCATCGACGGCGAGGCTGTGGTTTACGGCAGCGGTGGATTGCCGGACTTTCAGCAGCTCCGGCGCGAGCTCGGCAAGAAGCGCAGCGAGCGTGTGCGCTACCACGCATTCGATCTGCTCTACCTCGATGGCTACGATCTGCGTCCCGTTGCGTATGAGGATCGCAAGCGTTTGCTGCAAGGCCTGCTCAAGCACGCACCTGAGACCTTCCTCTATGTCGAAAGCCTGGAAGCCGACGGCGACCAAATCTTTCAGAACGGGTGCAAGCTGGGCCTGGAAGGGGTCATCGCCAAGCGGCTTGGTCAGCCCTACCGTTCGGGCCGGCAGGAGACCTGGATCAAGCTCAAATGCAAGAAGAGCGAAACCTTTCCAATCGTGGCGTTCGTGGAGAAGCTTGGGGCTCACCCCCGCAAGGTCGCTTCGCTCTACGTGGGTCGCCGTGAACACGGCAAGCTGCGCTATGCTGGCAAGGTCCGCACCGGATACACGGAGGCCACCGCGCGTGAGCTACGCGAGCGGCTGGATCCGCTGATCCGGCGGACGTCGCCGCTGGACGTCCGGATCAAAAAGCCGAAAGCCACCTGGGTCGAACCGAAGGTAAACGCTGAGGTCGAATATGGCGCGTTGACGGACGACGGCCTGCTACGCGAGGCCGTGTTCAAGGGACTTCGCGACGACCTCAACGTCAGGAACGTCAAGGCGCCACGGCTGGTCCCCTCGGCCGCCGGACGGCCGAAGCTTGGAATCCCCAAGGAAAACATCCTCCAACTGCTGCCCGACGCAGTCGTCCCCTCGAAGGAAGAACTCGCGAAGTACTGGAAGCGCGTGTGGAGGAAGGCGCTTCCCCACCTCGGCAATCGTCCGCTCAAGCTCGTCCGCCACGTGCACGGCACCACCTTTTACCACAAGGGGCCACTGCCGAAGGACATCCCGCACGCTGTGCACCAGCTCCGACTCCGAAAGCGCGAAGGCGGCCAAGGCACACGCCTGTGGTTCGACAGTCTCGACGGCTTGCTCGGTCTTGTCGAGATTGGCGCCGTCGAGCTGCACCCGTGGAATTCCACCGTGGATGACTTCGAGCACGCCGACCGCATCGTGATCGATCTCGATCCAGGAGATGACGTGGAGTGGGAGACGATCGCCGACACCGCTCTTCAGCTCCGCGCGCTGATGGAGCGTGAAGGATTCGACACCTGGCCGAAGGCGACCGGAGGCAAGGGCATCCATTTGATGGCCCCGCTGGATCAGCCCATGCTGCACGACCAGGCGCACCGCATCGCGCGAGGGCTCGTCTCGGACTTCGCAACGCGCAACCCCGCCCGCTACATCCTCTCAGCACAGTCCAAGCGCAGCGGCCGGATCTTCCTCGATTACTTGCGGAACGGACGCGGCACCACCGCCATCGGTGCCTACTCACCGCGGGCGCGAGATGGCTTTCCAGTGGCCGCGCCCGTCAGCTGGACACGCATCGAGAGCGGCATCAGGCCGGATGCCTTTACGATGGACAATCCATTCCACGCGAAGCGGAGGTAATGGCTTGAGCGGAACGCACAGAACGGCAAGATCTGGGAGTATCCGGTCGACGAGTAAGACGTGCGCACGTTCGCCGACAGCTCGGTATGGTTCGCCGCCGCGTACAAACGCGACCGCGACAACCTCGCCAAGTCCATACTGCTCAGCATCGATGGTGTACTCTCACGGATCAAGTGCTGACTCAGACCTCGCAACTGCCCAGGGCCCGGCGGCAGGGGTCGCAGAACGTTATGGAGCCTGTTACGGCGAGCGCCTCGAAACGGCTTGGAAAATATCGGAAGCATATCCGACTGAGGAGCTGTCGCTCGTTGACCGCACAAGCTTCGCGGTGATGCCATCATGCCTTCGCGCTTTCAAACGGGGCAGGCAAGTAGGGACCGCGGAATAGCCGGTCCCAACTCAAGACGGCTTTCTGCCGCAACCAACAGCCGCCGCAAGATACGGAGGATCGCATGACCGGTTCAGCACGGACACACTTGCAGACACTACAAGCTCGTCAGGAGAATAAGAGCCGCGAGTGGTTTCATTGGTTCGCTTGTGAATGCGGCCGTCTTGCCGGGAAACCTGTCGCGTTCATTCTCGCATCCGCGGCTATTGTGCTCTGGGCCGTTACCGGACCGATCTTCGGCTACAGCGATACTTGGCAGCTCGTCATTAATACGGGCACGACCATCATTACCTTTCTGATGGTTTTCCTGATCCAGCATTCCCAAAACAGGGACACGCTCGCCCTGCAGGTCAAGTTGAGCGAGCTCGATTCTCGCCGTGGAGGGCGCCCGCAACAAGATCGCGGCCGCAGAAGAATTCGATCAGGATCAGCTTGAGAGGATCAAACACTCTCAAGACAAACCTGCGAGCAGCGGCGGAGCCGCCGACCGCAAGTGACGGACTAGGGGATTGAACAGCGACGGGACCTGATCGGCTCAGTCTGCGGTGCTCGGAGCGGCTGATCCGAACCCTATGCAAGCGGATCGCCCATCCGTAGCCCGTACATTGATTGGCTTACCCGTCTATCGGGATTAGGCTCTCCGTTATGGACCTGCGGCTCATCCGGCGGCACTTGGTGCAGCGGAGCGGCAAGTCGCTCTGAGCCGACAAGCATATTGCCCGCCGAGTGGGAATCATCGATCAATTGGAGCGCATGGGGCATCCGACCTGCTGGCGCTGGAAGTCCTGCAGATCTATCGCATTCTCCGCGCAGCTCGTGCTGCGTATCGCGATTTCATTCGCCGGAGAGCTCAACGAGACGGCCTCGCTGGTGCGGAGCCGGTAGCCACCTTCGGCGCCTTGGTCTGCTCGCTGCCTCACGCGGCTCGTTCGTGGGCTACATACTCCACTGTCACCTTCGCGAGGTTGGCATCGATCCAGGCCGCCATGCGCTCTTCTTCCTTCAGCGAAGTCTCTAGGGGCGCCCGGGCTGAGTCCATGCCGCCCGCCGGGCACAGCGTTAGCAGCGACTTGTACGCGGCGATCTAGAAGTGCTCGAACGCGTTATTGGCGAATGTGTTCTTCAATACCTCGTCGCCAGCCATGGAGTGCGCCATCGCCACGGCATTGGCAGCGAGCGGACTGGGCGGTGTCCTTGAGCGTGGAAGTGCTCTCTCCGCAAGCCTCGAGACACTGCTCCAGCCGCTTCGACTGTTCGTTGGTCTCCTGAAGGTGAGCCGCGACCTTGCCTTCACCTCCGGGTATTCGTCCAGCCGTTAGGACTGCCTCTCCATCATTTCACGAGCCTGGATCTCCATCGCATGCTCAAGCCAACCACAAAGATGTGGCGCGCCCCGTCTGTGTCATCTGTCTCTCCATCGTGCCTAGTTTGAATCCAATCGTCGAACTCAGCCGGCAAGAACAGGACGCGAAGATCAATGTTCCTATTCCTAAGCAGGGTGCGCGGTTTAACCGCGCCGTATCACAATCTCCTTGTTCGGTCGCGCCGAATCTTTCGGCGCTCTAGGAACAATCCAGAACGCCTGCCGTTCGGGAGTGATCTTCCTCCCGACACCCGAGGCCTTTCATGTATCACCATGTCAAGAAGCTCATGTTCACCGTCCGCGTCGATGAGCCGGACCCCCGCTTCGGCAACATGCTTCTCGAACAATTCGGCGGGGCGAATGGCGAGCTCGCGGCGGCAATGCAATATTCGATACAAGGCCTCAACTGCGAAGATCCGGATCGCAAGGACCTTCTGATGGACATCGGGACAGAAGAGCTGAGCCATTTGGAGGTCGTCGGCACCCTTGCCCGCATGCACCTCAAGCCTTCGAAGTTCGACCGTCAGGCGGCGGAGGCCGACCCTCTGATTGCGATCGCCGGAGGCGGCGGGGTGAACCTATTCAATTCCCAAGGCAACGCCTGGACCGCCGACTACCTGAAGATCACCGGCGAGCTCGACGTCGACCTGCGCAGCAACATCGCCGCCGAAGCGCGGGCCAAGATCGTCTATGAGCGGTTGATCAACTTCTCCGACGACGCAGGCACCAGGGATGCGCTCCAGTTCTTGATGACGCGGGAAATCACGCACATAAAGGCCTTCGCGCTCGCGCTCGAGAGCATGGAGAAGCCAGCCTTCACCATTGGCCGGATCGCGCCAACACCCGGCCTTGTCAATCAATTCTTCAATGACTCCACCGGCACGGGCGAACATGGCGAAATCGATACCCGCGGCCCTTGGAACGAGGGTGGCGACTGGGTTTTCACGGAATCGCCCGCCATCCAGGCCGGAGAGCCGAGTCCGGCGACCGCCATTGTCACGGAAAGCTCCTCGCCGGTGGATGAAAATGGTCTCGGCGATCTGCTGCTTGATGAGCTCCGCGATATTCTGCACGCGGAGAAGCAACTGACGAAAGCGCTTCCCAAGATGGCGGAAGCGGCACGGTTCGACCAGTTGCGGGAGCTCTTTGAGCAGCATCTCGCCGAGACCGAGAGCCAGATCGAGCGCATCAATGAATGCTTTGAGCTCCTTGGCAAGTCTGCCCGAGCCAAGCCGTGCAAAGGCATGATGGGTCTGGTCGAAGAAGGCCAGGAGATCATCGCCGAAGGCGAGGAGAAAGAAGACGCGGCTGCCGACCTCGCGCTGATCGGTGCCGCACAGCGGGTGGAGCACTATGAGATCGCCGGCTACACCACTGCGCGCAATCTCGCTCAGCAGCTTCGCCACAGCGCCGTCGTTGCCTTGTTGTCAAAGTCCCTGGCCGAGGAGGAGAACGCGGACCAGTTGCTCAACCAGGTGGCTCGATCGTTGATGTCTGTCGCAAAGATGCCCGCGGCTATCGAACAGGCCGAGTAACTCTCGGTCTTATGGTCGGAGTGCTAGCGGCCATCTGCTCAGCCCGTATCCACCTCCGTGAGCCGTGGGGGTCCGCAAGCTCGTGCCTGTGTCCGAATCCCGAATGGCTTCGGCCAAAGCTCTCAGTGCACGCTCTTCCCTTCAGGTTCCAGAATTAACCCGCCACCGCGACATCAAGCTTAATGCGAAGCTTTGATTGCGGACGCGCGCCAGAGCGCTACCTTTTGCGTGCCGGACATTGCCCTTCGTCCGGATCCCCCAGTGGCGAAGCCGTCGCGCCATCATATTCGGAGCGGCGGCTTCGCTTAATTGCAGGCCACTCGCGAGAGCTTCAACTGAAGAGGCAGTCAGACCGAGAAATTCTGGACCTCATTGAGGTGCGTCAACAGCTGACGGCGTTGCGTTCGCAACACTCGAACAATCTTCAAATCGCCTCGCTGTTGAACCGCTTTCTCGTCAAGATAGCTTTTCTGACGGAGCCTGATGACCTCGCGCACGAGCAGCATCTCCGATCGGAATTTGAAAGAACGTTGGCAAAGGTCACAGAGATTAGTGCACGGACCAAATCCGGCTGATCCGGCGCATCCCTTTCACCATCACCGCCCGCGTTTCCTACTCTGCCATGCCCCTAATTCCACCCGCTGATCCGGCGCCAGAAACTGGAGCCGCACCGGGAATGCCCTGCTCGCGATCGAAGAAGGCGCGGACAGCGCGCGTGTATCGACCGCCCATCAAGCCGTCGATGTTTGGGAAGCCCCGTCCTTCGAGCAAGGTAACGACGGCCCGCCGATAGGTGTATTTGCGGGCCCTAAAAGGGCGTGGCTCAGCGACCGTTCGTCGGTGAATGAAGTTGCTCAAGAGTGACTGTCGATCCCCTGACGCCCTTGGCGAACACTTCCGGAAAAATCTGGCGCTTCACACGCGTCGCGGCATCATCGGGACGGCCGCCACGCCGGCGGCCGGCAAATTCGAAAGCCCATTGACAAGCAGGTTACGCGAATCTGCTAACTATCATGTTTTTGGGAGATTTGACGTGAGGCTATACCGCGCTTAAGCAACAGTATGTTTCCCAGGGGGCGAGCATTGGGTTTGCTAGATAATAAATTGTGCCGTCGTCGCAAACACAGGCGAGGCGAGCGCCTCTTAAGCTCTTACTTCCGGCGGCTGCTCGCGGATTACGTGGAATATCATCGCGCTCCCTGGAATTGCGCGATGCACGTCGTTGGCATCCTGTCCTTGTTTCTGGCTACTAGTCTTCCTCTCGATCTGTGGTTCATCACGGTATTGGGGATCCAAATCAACATGGCGTTTATCGCGCTCGTGCCGGTGCTGATCTTTTGGCTCGTGCTCGATCTCGAACTTGGCGTAATGATCCTAGGCATCGTGATTGCATTGCTTGCAGTCACGACCATGATCCTCAACCATCTGACGACCGTCGGAATGTGGTCGCTTACAGCTGTCCTGACCGTGATCGGCGTTTTGTCCCTGATCATTGGTCATTTCGTGTTCGAGCGGCGGCGGCCGGCGATGGTCGACAATCCTACCCATCTGCTGGTCGGACCGATGTTTGTGATGGCGAAGTTGATTGTCGCGCTGGGCTTTCGGCCCGATCTCCGCACCATCGTCAGCAAGCCTCGCCAAGCGTCTCCCCGGTAACAGGGCTTTGTTGCCACTTCGCTCCGGCGAGCCATCCGCCGCATCTCCCCACGGCTTCGTGAAGACGCGACATCGGATGAGACGCCGCGGATCAATGCAGGTGATTGTCCCTCGCGAGCTACGTTTTGATGGCTATCTTGTGGATTCGAGATCCAAGCCTACGTAACTTGAGCACCATGATCTTTAAAGTGTTCAAGCTGGAATTTTCCTCCCACCGCGCGGACACTGTTCGCTCCCCGGCCGCCAATTCGCCCGCCTTCAGTTGAAGGAACCTGCGACAGCAAGCCTTTACGAGCTCAGCTGCCTGCGCAGAGCGTCGCGCTCTTCGAACAATTCGCGAAGCCTTTGAGCATTGTCGGATTGTATCCCCTGCCACTCGATGCGATCTTCTGCGGTCCACAAGTAAGACTTGCGATTGAACCGAGCTTTCTCAGCCTTATCAAATTCTGTGTACAGTTCGATATCGCACTCAACTTGGCGTAGTTGTTCCTGGAGAGTTCTTAGCATCAGCCGCTCCTTCGGCTTTGCCTCTAGTCCGCTTCGAGCTTGCACGCCATCGCTTTGCTGCCCGTTTTTGTGCCGTTGATCCAGTTTACTGCCGGCACATCGACAACGGCGTCTCCACCATCCTTTGACCTGACTGTCTTGTAAGTGGCGATATCCAAGCCTACGGAACACTTGAGTATTAAGCTCTTTCAAGCCACAAAACACGGCTGCGCAAGGCGGCGATATATCTGGGCCTAAACAATTTGATTTTGTTGAAAGGCCATAAGCTGGATGCCAGCGGCACCGAGTACAACGGCAAGCACGTAGCGCGTTGTCTTGTCGGAGAGCCAGCGAAGACCAACTGTGGTTCCGATCATTGCCCCGACAAAAGCGCCTAGGGCGTATAGCCAGGTCTGCGGTGAAGGCAATTGTCCGACGTGAATTGCGCCGACTAGCCCAATTGCGGAATTCACCCAAATGAAGGGAGCGGATAAGGCTGCGGCCTGTTTGGGTGACGCCCATCGCAATGCGACCAGGATAGGCGCGAGAAAAACGCCACCGCCGACGCCAGTGACGCCTGAAACGAAGCCGACGCCAGCGCCTATTGCAATCGCGCACCATGACGGCGCGACGGGGTCTGGAAGTCTTCCTTCGCTCGCCCGAGCAACAAAACGGCAGCGGCTATTAGAAGGACGGCACCGGTGATAACATCATAAATTTGTTGGGGTAGGACTGTAAGACCTCCGATTAAGGCAGTTGGCACCGAGGCGATTACAAGCGGTGTCAGCTTCTTCCAATCAACATAGCCACCGCGATTAAAGACCCACGTTGAATACGTCGCAGCAACGATGTTGAGCAACAATGCCGTCGGGCGCATCTGAGTTGATGGAAATGACGAAAACGCCATCAGGGCGAGAAACGCTGTACCCCCTGCTTGGCCAACTGTTGCGTAAAGAAGGGAAATGATAGCAAAGAAGATTGTGAGCATTGTAATCGTCGCTTCAAAGTGTCCGCAATGGCGGATGCGGCATGCCCTCCATACTGATGCATTCGCGGGTATGTCAGAGAGCCTGCCATCAAGAAAGCTGCAAGGCGCCGAAAAGCAGTCGAAATGATCCGATTCGCCTCGGTCCCTACATCTACTGTGCCCAAGAACCGGGTCGAACGGGCTTCGATCTGATAAAGCATAGGCCGGCCATCGCGCGCTACAACAAACATGCTGCAACGTTCGTTCAGCCTTTGTCTATCTGGCTCTGGCTGGCGACGCGTCAATCGAATGCATGCCCTGGTTTTGAGGAACGTCACAACACCATGCGTCAACGTGACGGCTTTGCACCCCATCAGAATTGATAGTTCTCCAGGATGACGGCCTGCTGAGATTATCTTCCTCCTCAAGGTATTCATGCGAGTGCCAAATACAGCATCGCGCAGATTGGCCCAAAGCGGAGGCGCGATGCCCTCTTCGCGGCGTCGGCCTATAGGCGCAGCCACACGCACAATCCACCTTAGTACCCCACGCGCCTGGCGACCGCATCTTATCCCAGTGCACCGTCTTGTTATGAAAAGATCTGATGATGTCCCGGCCCGCTGGCCGAGAGTGGCCTGCTCCACATTATATCGCCCAGAGCCCGCTTACACCGATCCTCGCAGAAGAAACCGGATTCGGCGTGTGGGCGTCGGCTTCGAGCAAACTCGTGTTCATCACGAAAAGATGGCAACATCGTCTATCCTCTGGATATAAGTGCCTTTGTCTCACTTTTAGCCTCGGCTGGAAGAAGGCGCCCCGCCCGATGAGATCGGGCGGGGCGTTGGCGGTGCGAGGCTTACTCGCCGGTCTTGCGCGGCCGGGACCAGAGCAGGTTGTAGCCTTCGCCGGCTTCATCGTCGAACAGGTTCGCATAGATCGGCGCGTTGAACGAGGGATCATCGAGCTTGAGCGAGAGGTAGTCGCGGCCTTCCTCGGAGCGCTTGGACCAGGCCGCTCCGATTTCTGCCCGGCCTACATAGACGCGGTGGCTGGGAGCGTTCTCGTTTGAGCGGTTGGCCTCGGCGACGATGCGGACGCCTCTGGCCTGCAGGCTCAGCGTGACGATCTCACCCTGGAAATCGTTGCCGACCTTTTTGAAAGTTCCGATGCTAGCCATGTCACTTCTCCTTGAGTTGTTTCGAGCCCGCGACCACCGCGGCCTCGATGGCGATCTGACGGCCGAAGACGATCGGCAACGCACCCGCTCTTTCGCGGGCCGGAGCGAAGCGGAGGACGCCGGCGGGGAGACTTTCTTGTCTCGCGAGGAATGGGCGTAGCCCAGGGGAAGAAAGTCTCAACCGGCGGCGTTGCGGCTCAGACGATCGAGGCGCAGCCGGTCTTCGGCCAGATCAAGCCAACGAGGCGAGGTGCGTCCGAGCGCTGAACACAGACTTAAGCGGAAGAAGATGTGGCAGAGCTCGTTCTGCAAAACAAGAAGGCGATCGGCTTCGAGGTAGAGAAAGAAAGCGCCTGCGGGGAACGGCGACATTATCGCTGAATAGAAGCCCGACCGAGCCTTTCCCGTTGCCCCCGACTGGGCCGAATGAGGCCGACACAGCACTAGACCAGCGCAACAAAGGCCGCTGTATTCCGGCAAATTAGCCATGTGAGCCTGGGCACCAGGGAAAGGGAAGTAATCCCAGACATAGCGGCCAGAGGCTATTCCTCACCTCCCTCATCCGTCAGAGCCATTGAGGCCGAATCGGTCGTCCTGGTTGGCTCGCCAACCGGCCCGGTAAGAACAGCGATCTGCATCCAAGCTTTGCTGGCGATGCAGATCGCGCCGACGCTTGCGAACGCCTCACGCCAGAACGGCGACGACACGCTGATCTCTGACAACGAGAGAGTCACATGGTAACCAGCCATTCCCGCCGGAATGGCAAAGACCGCGCCAATCAAGCCGCGCAGCATGACCAGCCGTGTCATAGAATGGGCGAATTGAATAATGGCAAGCGTCAAGGCGGAACTGACGATGGCGGCAGTGAGCGCACCAGTAATGCCGCCGCCGCGAGCCAATGCCATTGCAGCGGCATTGATGGCGGCAAAAAATGGGAGGGCGTATACTGCGAGAGCAACGGTCAGCCAGAATAGCAGACCGAGCCCAACGAAATTAAGGGCAAGTCCAAGGGCAAGCACGGCGGTGGCCCCGCTTTAAAAGGAGTCGCAACTGCGCCTTCCACCACCACCACAGCGCAACTTATTGTATAGAACCAAAAGATGATGAAATCGAGATGCACACTTCCTGGCCCGATTTTCCGGCGCAGAGAGAGAGAGAGAGAGAGAGAGAGAGAGAGAGAGAGATTTGGCCGCACCAAAACGATTTTGATTTGGATTCGGCCAAGACGACGCTTGCGAGCAATTTTTGCCGAACTCCCGGGCCGGAATAGCCTTCCGGAGGTTTGCTGAGTTGGACGCTCGTTTCAAATTTGCCATGCTCTGCTGCTCGCAAAGTGGTGGTCTGCCTCCGTCAAGCGCAGGCAACGAGGTGGAGTCCAAACGGATGTCCGGCCATCCAGGAATAAGCTCACACACCATGGTGAGCCAAAGATGCAATTACCGATCGAGATAGCCAGGCACTTGCTCGCCGGCAATGATTGCGAGCCGAACTCTGCCAGCATCTAGTCGCATTCGCGTTGTGCGGCGCTCCTGCAGGCAGGAACGCAAAGCGCGCGACTACTCCCTTGGCCAGCCACCCTGAATACCGGTCAAGCCACAATGACTTAGGATGGTAGAGATCAGCTGCGAGCTTGGCCTGTCAGACCGCGAACTCAAGCCAGCTTCCCGATTTCTCCCTCACTCAGATCTGATTACTAGAAGCATAAGGCTTCATTTGCGAACTCAGTGTGGTTGCGCCTCGCCTCGGCCGATGAACTCCAATACCAACTCAGCCTGATTGATCTCACGTGAGATGCGCTCCAAGATCCGGATCGTAGATGCGCGCGTCCACGTGAGGCCCACTCGTTCACACGCAACGTTCAGGTGATGCATCACCTGTTCGTGGGTGGGAGCCGCCCGATTCTGAAGCGCGCTAATTGTTAACGATGCGAGCACGTGCTCGACTACACTTTCTTCGGCTTCGATCAATTCTGGTCGTCTCTCCTCATAGCAGCTCTCCTCTGACATGAATTATCGACAAAAGTGTGTGCACTCCGAGCAATTTGCCCAAATGGACGCGTACGTTGTCGATTTGAAAGTGCGTATCATGCAGCGATGCACTGCGTCGCGAGCCGCAGAGATGCCGCCCCACACCTAGACGAATAAATCGAGATCGCGCGAATCATCCGCCCTGTTTTCGACCAGTGGCTGCTCAAGTTGGTCAGAGGAGGAGAACAATCAGAAATCGTCACACGAATTTGAATCTTGATCGTTTCTGTGCGCACGGTGCTGTTCTGCGTGTTGGGCCAACTTCTCGTATTCATCGGCCACCTTCAGGAGTCTGTCTCTAGGTCTGCCAGGTGGGAGCGCATCCGCTTTTGTCCGCGTTGCTTGTGCACGACCTCGCCAGAGCTGTGAATCGTAGATTGGTCTATATGGCGTCATGTGAAGAGGATGCAATCCAAAGATCAAGATAGTACGACGGCCGACCTCCGTATCGTTACGTAGGCTTACGGATCAGAAAGCTTCTCGCGTCGAAAGACGCGCGCGGGATGCAGCGGCTACTCCTCAGTGCAAACTGATAAGCCGCTTGCGTGGACATAGAGGATCACCGATTTCGTCGCGTTTAGTGCCCGTTCTGCCGTTCGTCTTTCGCCGGAATAGATCGTGCGGACGATAACGCAAATCGCATGCCAGCTCGTAAAGCTTACATACGAGGTTGTGACGTTAGGTTTGCGTTCGCAAGCACTTGCGTGCGGTTGTCGCACATGTTGTTTGTCGCAAAGGCGACGTTCGCCTGACGTCTGGAATCCGCCAAAGTGTCTCCGAACACGATACGGGCAGGTTACTGCTTACGTCTGCGAGCCTTGTATTGGAGAAGAGCATATGCGGTTCAATGTCAAACGTCTGACGAATCTGTTGCCCTTGCTTTTGGCTGCAAGCGTGAGCACGACTGCGAAAGCCGACGAGCCCTCGGCGAAATACGTGGAGGTGCTAAGTGCCTTGCAGGCCGGCAAGGAAGTCAAGCTCATACTAGATCTAAATCGCTGTACGACCGTTGATGGCGGCCAGCCCGGACCGGCCGTGCAAGGCGGCCTGATTATCAGCGCCTTCAGGGTGAGCGCGCAGAATGGCATCAGCTTCGCCAATGCGCATCAAACCTTAGACAGCTCAGGACACCCAATTACCGAATACATCCGCCACAGTCTCAGCCGCGAAGGCAAGCTCAAGGTAAGGGCCTCAAAGCTGGCCGTTGGGGCGGCCGAAGCCGTGAACCAGGGTGAATTTGTCTGCGAGCTGCCAGAGGGCGCGAAGTTCGTCTGGTAAGCGCAAGAAGCGCCTGCGAGCGGCCGAGCTGCCATTTCGGTATCGGCCGCCGGGGTTCTGTCAGCAAAGAAGCGCCGCAAAAGATCGCGACCGGCACGATCTCAGAGAGATTAGCTGACCACGGCAGATGAGAATGTGGCGTGCAGCTCGACTTGCTCGTTCGGCGTCAAATGCCGCTGCTCGTCACAGTGCAGAGACGCGAAGAGCCTCACCATCGCGAAGGCCACTGTGGAGAACAGCTGATAAACGAAACTCAATTTGCGCTCGAGTTAAACTTCGCGTTGTCGCTATTTGGCCGAGCGCGACGGGTTCAACCTAAGGAAGTTAAGGTCGGAATGAAAAAACTTTGGCTTATATCTGCGATCGTCCTCGCCCTCGCGGCGGCGGTGCCCTTTTTCGTCTACGTCGCAAGACAGGCTGCGCAACATCGCGATGCCGAAGCGCTCGCAGCCGAACCATCAAGTCCTTGCGGCGGTGACCCGTATGGATGTGTAGATTTTGCTCCGGATCCTGTTGGTCCGTATATTTGCAACCGTTACCCAGAGGCGTGCCGACGCTAGGCACCAGTTACGCAAAATGCTGTGGCCAGAGCGTCGCAGGGCCGTCTTGCGAGTGCGTCCTTTACTGGATCGCGCAAGGTGTCATGCAAGACGTTCCCTGATTCTAGCGGGGCTCACGACGTGGGTGGGGAACTCTCTCTGCGAGCACTGCTGGTCGAAGCCGACCTCACCCGCTCCAAGTCGTGAAGGAATGGGATTAATCACTCATCGCTATGGCAGGAAGTGATTTGCTGATTCGATCGCAGCAGCAATTACTGCACGAGCGCAGGTAAAGCGCACAGCCCTCCGCTTCGGAGGGGTGCAGCGCCTCTCATGGGCGCGGACCTTCTGGCCAGCGTAACGGCGAGCTATTTGCGACGGCTAATCTGAGGTTAACATGAAGTGCTAAGGCGAAGTCGCGCGGGTTAGCTTCCCAATAGCCAGCAACCTGAATGCGTTTCGACAACTCTCGTGAACAACCAAGTCGGCCCGGACATAAGCGCTACGTGACAACAGAAAGCCGGCCTCAGCGACCGGTTTATGGAGGCGACTAGCTCGCGCGCTGCGGCGTAGCTTTCAGCGTCAGTAGGAGGGCGCTCAGGCGTCGTCTTTGACAAACTTCCAGACCGGGATGCCGAGCTTCTTGGCCTTATCGACGAGGTTGTCCTGGATGCCTGTGCCTGGGAAGTGCAGGACTCCGATTGGCATGATCTCCAGCATCGCATCGTTGCGCTTGAATGGTGCAGCCTTCGCATGTTTCGTCCAGTCCGGCCTGAAGGCGATCTGTGGAACCTTGCGATTGCCGGCCCATTTTGCAGCGATCAATTCGGCTCCTTTCGGCGAGCCGCCGTGCAGCAGAACCATATCAGGGTGTTTTGCATGCACTTTGTCGAGGCCATCCCAGACGAGTTTGATGTCGTTGAAATCGAGTCCTCCGGTGAGCGCGATCTTCGGCCCGGGAGGGAGCATTAGCTCGGTTTCGGCCCTGCGCTTTGCAGCCAGAAAGTCGCGGCTGTCGATCATGGCGGCAGTGAGGGTACGATGGCTGACGACTGAACCAGAGCGCGCCCGCCAGGGCGAGCCGGTATGAACTTCGAAATTCTCGGCAGCCTGGTCACGAAAGAACTCTAAGGCGTTGCGGCGTTCGATGAGGGTGATACCTTCCGCGATGAGCCGTTCGAGCTGGACGGATCGCACTTCCGAGCCGTTCTGCTCGCGTTGGCTTCTCTGCTGCGCTTGCTCGTTGCCGTCGAGCTCACGTTCGACGCGGTCCGTCGCACGATGGAAGAGGTTGACGGTCGACCAAAGCAAATCCTCAAGGTCCGGCTCTAGGCGCGTGTCATTCAAGGTCGAGACAAGCGCATCGAAGATGTCGGCGATGGCGCCGGTGATCGCATTTCGTTCGGGCAGCGGCCGTGGATCGGGTTCGTCGTGCAAAGGACGGAAGCCAAAGAGCTGAAGTTCGGCAAAAGCCCGATCGGTCGGGGATGAACCGTGGGGCTCGAATTGCGGATCGTCGTTGTCGGTCGTCATGGTTGAGGTCCTTCGCCGGATCGGCCGCGACCATCGCGGCCTTCGCGGCGATCATCTGACGGCGAGCGGCACGGACCAGAACCCAAAGCGAAGCGTCGGGCCGAAGCGGAGCGGAGGATGGCAGAGACACGGCTATTTTGTTTCGCGATGCAAAGGCGCGGAACGCGCCGGCGGAAAATAGCCGCGGCTTCTGCCATTGCAGGGCCATGTCGCTTGCCGTCCGATCGCCTCTAGAAGGCCAGGGAGCAGCCCTAGCCGCGGGAACGACACCAACGGACCGATCATCAGCTGTATCACAGCCCAGCTACATTCAACCAGTCTCAAGCGATTGGGAGGCATCTAGCGCAGAAAGACCTGTGCGGCGACCGAATTCGTCCAATTGATGCTGGCACATCTTCCGCCCAAAGCAGAACGCTGGCCAAGAGATTTCGACATGTTCATCTGAGGATCGGGCACCTGACAGATGCGGTTGCCCCTTTCGGGAATCACGGTATGAAACATCGCGCTCTCGTAAGCAGGCTTTCGCGGGGAGTCGACGGACAAAATCAAGCGCCTCGCAATGGCCGCGCTTGGCCAAGCGATTGAGCCGATTGTAGATTGTTGTGTAAGGGTTACAGCCGTTAAGGGCTGACAGGCATCAGCGCGACCTCACAGAGACCGTAGTCGGGAGACCTTGGGTTGCAGCCGGGCCCATGAAGCGGGCGACATCCTGCGGAGTAAACTGGAGCTGCAAGGCTGAGCGTAGCTCGCCGAGACCTAACGTTTGCAGGTCTTCGTTGAAGTCTGAAAGCCGAGGTGATAACGCAATCGCCTCGATGCCAGCCTCCATAGCTCGCTTGGTTAGGCCCGCTACAGCGAGATCGCCGGCCCTATCGGCATCGCGTGCAATGTAGAGCCGGCGGAGCGTCAGCGGAAGCAACATGGAGGCAAGATGGTTTGCGGAAAGCGCCGCAGCCATGGGCATCGCCGGAGCTGCGCAGCGAAGCGAAAGCATCGTCTCGATACCCTCTCCCGCCGCCAGCACATCATCGGCTGCACCGAATCGGACCGCGTTGCCGAGAAGGTTGCCCAAGGCACGCCGAGGCGTGTCGATTGGCGCCTTTCCGAGACGCACGCGATCGAAGCCGTCAGGATCGAGCCAGGTGCGATGCACGCCAGTGATCCGAGCTTTGAGGTCCGTGACACGGGCAATCAACGCCGGCCAGATCTCCGTCCCCGCATCGGACCGGTAGTAGCAGCGCGGGTGGAAGCGCAGCTCACCATCGTCGCTCAAAGGCGCAATGCCTCGCTTGCGCAAATAGGCTTCGCCGAGAGTTCCGGCGATCGGCTGCGACATGGCGAAGAGGCGCGCCGCCGCATGGGAAGAACCGGCCAGTGCTCTGTTGTGTGCAACCTTGGCTGATGGGGCAGGATCCGATCGAGGCAAGTTGAGAAATCGCCGCGCCTCATCTGCGACGTCGCGGAAATCGAGAAGCCCGCAGCTTTCGCGGATGATGTCGAGGAGGTCGCCATGTCGATTCGTTGCGGCGTCTGTCCATTTTCCGGCCGGCCCCTTGCGCGAGGCAGTCAGTCGCACGAACATGGAACGCCCTGGTGTGTTGCGAGCATCGCCGACCATCCAATAGCTGCCTTGGCGCCGGCCGTTGGAGAGATAGTAGCGGCACACGGCCTCGGCTTCGCGCGCGAGATGATGTGCCAGATCGAGCGGCTGGCGTGCCATCACTCGGCCTTCCGTTCGGCGCCCAACTCGAGCTGATTGCGCGCAAACTCCTTAGAGGCCTCCCCAGCTCCGGTCGCATTTGCGGCAATTGATATTCGCGGCTTATAGGAGCTGATCTCGTGGAAGAGGTCGTCGTCCGGCATCGTGTCGTTGAACCAGGAACGTTCAATTCGCTTGGCATCATCCATCACCCCCGCGCGACGGAGCTGGAGACCTTCTGCGAACTCAAGAACGCTCGGCCGGTCAATCACCGTAAACGCGGCGTCTGCCGTCATTGACCGTACATCGGGTGAGGCAATCTGTATTGCATAGGACTCGTCAAAAACGATCACTCCGTCCAAGTCAAAGTCCAAACATTTCACAATTTTCCCGACGCGCGAAATCTTCCCGCCTCGTGGATCGGCGCACGGCGTGGCGTAGGTTATAAAGAGGACGCCTTTGGCGAGGCGGATCAGCGAGCCCGGGCGGAGCCGCGAGAAAAGCGCGATGAATAGCAGCTCCATGCCCAGCAGGGCGAGTTCACGCTGCGCGTTCTCGATCAAATTGTCTGGCTTGTTAATCCACACGTCGCGACGCCTTCCCAACACCAAATTGTCGATCAAAGTGCCGCCGACCTGGCGCTGTGTCGAACACTGCTCAAGCGTGGGATTATCTTCGCGGTGGCGGGGGTCGGTCGCGAGAAGCTCCCGGATGCTCCAAAGCATCGCCGACAAGGAAATCGTCCATTCAGCCTTCGCCCGAATGAGCAAGCCATATTTGCGAAAGGACAGGATGGCGGCCTCCTCCCAGGCATCATAGGCGGTTATCCGAACCCTTGGGCCGATCGCGGCGATGAGACCGAAACCAATCTCCATGGCGCTACCCAAGATCAAGGCGAGGAATGGGCCGCGCTCAAGGCTTGGAAGTAGAAGGCGGGCTACACGGCGAACAGAAGAGGCTGCCGCGGGCGAGAACGTTAGGGCAGCCGCGGCCGTAGACTCGGATGGCTTGAGCATATGAAACACCTGGGGAGAGCGGTGGGGATCGAGCCGCCGGCGCTCTCTCGTGATCCGACGGGCTCAAACGAGCCCGTCCTCCCTCTTCCTCTCCATCAGAGGAGCCGCTCAAACGCCCTCGCCTGGCACCTCCCGGATCCGACACAGCAGACTTTCTCGTGATCCCTGAGACTATGGAATGCCGCGCGAAGCGCCATCCGTCGGGGCCACCGCGATTGGTTTCCACTCCTCTGCCGGTTTACGTGCCAATCCGGACTGCAGCTGCCAACGAGGAGGACAGCTAAAAGCACGAGACGCAGGTAATTTCCTATGTGAGCGTTCGATTTCTAATGTTTAGGAGAACTATACGAAGGTTTGTAATGCGCCTTTTTCGGCTATGCTGATATCGGCGACCGACGTAGAAAGCGCTCAGGAGCGTCTGTCCGGCGGCTCGAATAAATTGCTGGATTTTTGTCTGATCATTAATCACTCCCGCCAAAAGGGCCGGACGGCTACAAGCATGTTTAACCAGCTCACGACGTTGGGACGTTCGTCGACGCAGTTTATTTTGGCTAGCATTACGCTCGCGGCGCTGACGCTAGCTTCCTTGTATATTCACAGCCCTTTCGCAGCCACAGCGTTTGTCTATCTGGTGGTGATCTTGCTGTTTTCGCTGATTGGCAGCTTCATCGCATCGTTGGTGCTTTCCATAGTCGCCGTCGGCGCTTTAGTCTACGTGTTCACGCCGCCCACGTTCAGTCTCCAGATCGACGACCCCCATGACCTTTTGGTGGTTATCGCCTTCCTTACTGCGTCCATTGTCGGAACACACTTGATCGGAAAAATCCGCTACGAAAGGGAAGCTGCGCGTGAGGCCGCTGCCAAGCTAAGGGAGAGCGCGGCCGATCTGCGCAACCGAGAGAAACTTTGGCGCGCAATCTTTGAGCATAATCCGGCCATGTACTTCATGGTCGATGAAGCCGGAACGGTCCTTAACGTCAATACTTTCGGCGCAACTCAACTTGGCTATACGCCTGCGGAACTGATCGGCCTATCGATATTGCGAGTCTTTCTGAAGGACGATCGTGAGGTCGTTCGCAAATGCATCGAGGCGTGTCTTACAGATATCGGCCAATCGCGAACGTGGGACATCCAGAAGGTCAGGAAGGACTGCTCGGTGTTGTGGGTGCGCGAAAACGCCAAGGCCATGGTGTGGGCCGACGATAAGCCCATCGTCCTGATTGCTTGCGAAGATATCACCGAACAAAAGCGGACAGAACTTGCTCTGCAACGCAGCGAAGCCCATTTGGCTCAGGCGCAGGAATTGAGCCACACTGGCAGCTTCGGGTGGAACGTGGCCACCGGCGAGGCCTTTTGGTCCAAGGAACACTTTCGGATATTCCAATATGATCCAGAGATAAAAATAACACCGCAACACGTCCTTGACCGCACTCACCCAGAAGACAAGGCTTCCGTCCAAGACACTTTGGATCGAGCGCTTCGAGGTGAGGATTTCGAGCACGAATATCGACTCCTGATGCCCGACGGCTCAATAAAGCACGTTCACGCGCTGGCACGTGCCACGAGAACCGCGTCCGGTGATATCGAATTTGTCGGGGCGGCAACGGACATCACGGCAGCAAAGCAGACGGAACAGCAACTGCGACGTAGCGAGGCCTATCTGGCCGATGCGCAGCAGCTCAGTCGCACGGGCACTTGGTCCTGGGACTGCAACCGTCGCTGTTTTGCGTATCGCTCCGCCGAAGTCAGTCGTTTGTTTGGCTTTGATCCGGAAGAGCCGGTAACCCTTGAGGCCATCCGGTCGCGTATACATCCAGACGACTTGCCGCTGCAGCAGGAAGTGCAACGTCAGGCTATTGAACAAAGAGCAGGAAACTTCGAATACGATTTCCGTATCTGTCTCCCCGACGGCGCGATACGGCACATACACGCTGTTGCGCACGCCGTGTTGGCAAGCGATGGCTCGACCGTCGAACTCATCGGAACGCATATGGATGTCACCGAGCAACACGCAGCCAGAGAAAGATTGGAAAACACCCTTGCTGCGCTACGCGAGAGCGAGCAGCGCTTTCGCGACTATGCGGAAACTGCTTCCGATTGGCTATGGGAGACCGGGCCAGACCACCGGCTCACCTTGTCGGAGCACACCGGCCCTACGGGCCTCTTGGCAAAAGCGGTCATCGGCCTGCCTCGCTGGGAGATTGCGTGCGACGTTGAGGAAGAACCCGAGAAGTGGCGGCAGCATCAGGCGACGCTAAATGCTCGTCTGCCATTTCGCGATCTGATCTATCGCGCCATAAGCAGGACCGGGTCACCGGTCTACTTCCAGACCAGCGGCAAGCCCTTTTTTGATGTAGGCGGCAATTTTCTGGGCTACCGCGGCGTCGCCACCGATATCACGGCGAAAATTCGCGCCGATCAGGCTGAACAAGAGCTGCGAAAGGCACAGGCGGATCTTGCGCATGTGACCCGCGTGACGGCGCTGGGGGAACTGAACAGCCTCCATCGCCCACGAAGTGAACCAGCCGCTCGCAGCCATAATCAGCAACGCCGATGCGTGCCTCGGCTGGATACGTCGCGAAACTCCCGATATTTCCGCCGCGCGCAGATCGGTGGAGTGGATCATTGATGACGCGATGCGGGCGAGCGAGGTGATCCGCAGGGTCCGCACACTTGCGAAGAAAGGTGATATCGAGATGGTAGCGCTCGACATTAATGAGGTCGTGAACGAAGCTATCGCGCTGGTAACACGTGAGCTGATCAATCATCAAGTGACCTTGCGAACTGAGCTGGCGCCAACACTTCCCACGATTCTCGGTGACCGGGTTCAGCTGCAACAGGTGATCATCAATCTGGTGATGAACGGAATTGAGGCCATGCAGGCAGTTGACGACCGGACGCGTGAACTGGTGATTCAGTCATCCAGAGACAATAAGGGGCGCGTGCAGCTCTCCGTGACTGATAGCGGCGTCGGCATCGCTGAGGATGATAGGGTCCGCATCTTAGATCCGTTCTTCACCACCAAATCTACTGGCCTTGGAATGGGTCTGTCGATATGTCGTTCGATCGTAGAAGCTCACGGAGGCCGCCTGTCGATCGTCCGCAAGCAAGAGCCGGGCGCGACCTTTCAATTTGCCCTGCCGGTCGTGTCGTGATTGGAATTTGACTAACCGCGCGAAAGAAGGCCAATCGGCCGACAAGTACGATCGTGTTTGTTGTCAAAGCCAAATGGCTCGATGCCTCGATCCGACGAGCTTTTTACTCGGTGGGTCTGGATATCGCCGCATTCGGATCGACCCACGGAATGCTGCAGAACAGGCTTTCGGATCTTATTAGTCATCGATTCTCGACATCCGACTGCCACGACCGAGTGAGCTTCTATCTGAGCTGGCCAGAGTTGAACATTCACGCCCCATGAGCTTCAGGCCCAGGAATGCGAAACGTTCGAACGGATCGCATAGCATCGAGGCCGAGCAGACGATCACGAAGCCGAAGCCTTATGAGACTTTAAGGCCTCGCGAGCAAGCACCGCTGACACTGGCCGCGACCGGTCTAATGAACAAGCAAATAGCTGCGAGCTCGGGCTGGCCGAGTTGGGCATCAGAACCAATTCTGGGGGTTACCCGCAAGACCTCGTCCGGGCGCGACGTTCTGCAGCTGCGCGACAGCCGGTTTCACCGGAGGAGCCGCTCCGAGGCTCTGCACTATTTTGCAGCTCCATATCAGCGGGCCTCTCCAGCCAGCGCGGTGAGAAGCCTTTGCGACGAGGAGTGGCTCTCGACCGATTAACTTTGTGAACCAACGCTCGCGAGCTGCCGACGGTCGCGGATTACGATCTCGCGCTGACTTGTTCCGAAGAAATTGAGGACTCCGTGCCTGTGCAGCTGGGACACGGCGCGCGAAACAGTTCGAGCGTCAGGCCAAGGCACTCGGAGATATCGCGGCGGGACATGCGCATGGACAATGGGCCGGACGCGGCAGATCGCTCGTCATTTCAAGCAAAAAGGCCGCCGCCACCTTCTCCAGCGTCCAAGCACAAGCATATGGTTTCTCGGCGTGCTGCAGATTTTTAGCGGTCATCCTGAGCAAATTGTGGAGAACGACCGCATCGTTCTCGGGCGCGTCCTGGTGCGCCTGATCAAGCGAACCGTAGTCTCGACGACTGCCTCTGCTGTGAACCGCGGCTCCGACCATTCTCAAGTCTGGAGAATATCGCGCACCAGATGAAACGCACAAATCTGGCGGCGACCGCTCGAAAGCAGCTTGTAGGTGCGAACCCGCACCTTTGGTAACCTTATACATCATACGCAGAAGGCTCTTTCTCGCCGTAAATCTGTTTGCCCTTACTGTACGTCAACTCACCCGAGTTGACGCTCAGATTTGAGCTGCTTGTAATCGCTGGGTCAGAAGCGAGTTGGAGCGAGGCGCTCTGTGGTTAGTGGTGAGCAAGAACATGGGGCACTCCTGAGCTAGGCCGAATGCAGTTTGCATGTGCAATCTTGTGTGTCCGATGAGGATCTTACTCAATGATTGTACCCAACATCCCTGCAAAGGTGGCGCCACTGCAGCCAAACTATAGCGTTGCCGCGTGGCGAGTCCGCAACGTAATTCTGCAGAGCCTATAATAAGTACATCGCCTCACGTCAGGCTTGTGGCGCCAATCAGCGCCGCTGCCGCCCCGCGAAGTCCCAGTGATCAAACGCGATAAGACCAACGAAGAAAGAGGGCGCTAACGCAACAATATAGAGCTGAGATGCGGTGTCTCGCTTGGCGCTGGGCCTTGCTGAGATAGAGGATCCTACGGCGTCAGGCAACGGCACATAGCCGACAGCGGTCGTCACCAAGAAAGCTGGCTGGGAGGAGCTCACAATCGGACTGAAGATTCTCGAAGGCATTCGCGGTCCACCAGTATTCATGCACTAATCCTGCTGCTTCTGGCAAGAATATTGCAATTCCAGCGAATGTGCGCTCGAGGCTGACAAGGCTCACACGGATCGTGTTACGAGCACGACATCGCCGTGTTCGTTTGCGTACTCGACCGTCGGTCGATTGACACAAAGTGGCGGCCATTGAGATTCATCTAACGGTCGCGCCGCATGCACGCGCTTACTGTGGATTGGCTTGTTATGGGAATGAACAGCCTTCTTGCTTCGTCGCCCTTGATGCCGGCCTCCGGCCTCGGCTAAATTGAGTTGCCTCAATTGGAGATACTGCAGTGGCAATGGGTACTGTGAAATGGTTCAACGCGACCAAAGGTTACGGCTTTATCAAACCAGACGATGGTGGCCCAGACATCTTCGTGCACGTTAGTGCCGTTGAAAAAGCCGGCCATACCGGCCTGGCGGAAGGCGCCCGAATTAGTTACGAGCCGAAGGCCGGTCGTTCCGGGAAGCTTTCTGCCGAAAACCTCCGAGTTGGATGAGCTCGTCGGCAGGGACGGCAAAAGGCGAACTGATCGGTCCCCCGGTCGGTCTCGATCAAGAAGAAAGAGCAATCTGGCCCCATCGCACACGCCGTGCCACTGTGGCCGCCTCCTCGTCGACCGACGCGATTGCGATGTGCTAAGGCCGCCGAGGATCTGTACGATGATTTGCGGCAGCGGCCAGGCTCATCAACAGGCGCAAACCGCGCGGCAGCCCTGTGCAGGAGATTGGCAGAAGCCTGCGTCCTTCGGACCATCGCAGTCACCTCAAATGAAGAAGCGCAGCGGGCGAGCGAGGGGACAAACGGGAAATTTGGGATCAACATACAACGTTCAGGCTCGCAGCCCTCGACGTGAATAGGGGAAGAGGCATGCACTCCGATGAATTGCTGGGGTATCGTTTCGCGGGGCACGGCCTAAACGACTAGAAAACTGGTTCTAGCGGGGCATCAGAGAGACGGCCTGCCGAATTAGACGAGATATCTTGAGAATTTAGAGGCAACACGGATTTGGTGTTTCATGGACGAGGATTTCTATCGAGCTCGGGCTTCGCAAGTCCGTGACATTGCAGAAAGGGCTGATCCGTTTACCAAGCAACGTCTCTTGAAGCTTGCCGATCAATATGAACTCAGAGCGCGTAACCCTTCGCGTGCTTCCCGCTCCACAGCCCGACCAATTCCGCTTCCGTTTGCGCAAGAGGATGGCAAGACCTGAGCGGCAAACCCATCGTCAGATGGCGAAGCGCTAGCGATTAGCTGCAGTCTCCAGAGCCAAACTTTGGCTGGCATACCCTGGTCGCACCGCCACTGCGTCTTTATGGCCGAGCTCATGCAGCGCTGTGCTCGGCTCGAAGTAGGCTTGCGGCGGCGGCACCTGCACATTTCGATACATGGAAAGCACCATCACCGCCAATGCCGATCGCGTTGATCAGGGCTTCGACAGCTGGCTGACCATTCCCTGCGGCCGAGAAAGATGTGACCACGATTTCCGCAGCTAAGCTTCTCACTGATTGGCACTGAAGATGGCAAGGCGCGATACATGCTCGATCGTTTTAAGCAGCTGGAACAGCGTTGTGCCGCCTAGAATGCATAATCCATTCTCTCGCGTGCAGTGCAGTTGCGGTCCGGACGAGTGACAGAGCGACAACGGTTCGTCCGCCGCCACCAACCTGAAGCACCTCCGATGCCGCTTCGGCTTGACGGCACACCATAGCCGCAGACCTCGGAACGCACAATCGAGCCGCGGCACCCAACCACCGCATCAGCAGCGACGCTCGATGCTCGAGGCTATGCTCTTTCGCCGCGTCACACCAAGGCATGAGAGCGTTGCTACTTCCATTTACGATTGCCTGTGATGGACGGGAATAGCAATTGCTTGACGTCATCAATTTGCGCCGAAGCCAGGATTCGTTCGGTAATCTTCCACCCGGCGCGCCTCACTCCATGCATCGCGCTACAATCTATTCGCGAGTTGGATACCTACCATAAATAAAATAGATTTTGCTGATCTTACCTGAAGCCCCATAAGTCATGGCCCGTTCTTTAGAAGGAGCAATCAGGAACTCGTGCGATTCGATTCTCTCTTCAGTCACCTCCTCACCAACTCGACCTGCTCGAGCACGTGGTGGGTTCACCGGAGTTCGTTGTCGATCGTAATTCGCTCAGGTTTTAGCGCAGTCTTTCGATAGGCGATGAAATGCGAATTCTCCTGGTAGATCGCGATGCGGCCTTTGTGCGAGCCGCCAAGGAAACGCTGTTGGTTGGCGGCTTTGCCGTCGATGTAATCCACACTCTTGACGAAGCGGAGACCGCGCTAGGTTGCGCCAGCTATCACATTCTCTTGCTCGAATTGGTTCTGCCGGATGGAAATGGCCTGGACTGGCTGAAACAGTTGAGACGCGAAGGATGTTCGATGCCCGCCATGATGATGAGCAACCTCAACGATCTCGGCACCCGGATTGCGATATTCAATGGTGGTGCCGACGATTTCCTGCCTAAGCCGGTGTCTCTCGATGAGCTCATTGCTCGCATGCGAGCCATTTTGCGACGATCGACGCAAATGACGGCACCCGTCGTTACCTTCGGCAACCTACATTTCGATCCTATCGGCCGGCAAGTCTCAGTTGGCGGTCGGCCCTTAAGAATTGCGCGCCGCGAAGTCTGCATTCTTGAACATCTGCTCAGCCGAGCAGGCCGCACCGTGCCGCGAGCGTCGCTGGAGGAAGGCCTCTATACGTTTGACGACGAAGTCTCGACCAATGCCTTAGAAGTGGGGATCTATCGATTGCGCACACATTTGAGCAAGTCGGGTGCGACGCTACGGATCAAAACCGCGCGCGGCGTCGGCTACGCGCTTGAACTGAAGAACGATCCGCTGCCTTGCCGATCAAACTTGAAAACGAATCTCCCTTGAAGTTCGCTCCTGATCCCCGCAGCAGTCGATGGCCGAGCGCCGTCACGGCTGCCATTCTTCCCTGCCTTCTGTATGCCGTCTGCACGCTCCCTCTCGTGCTGCCCCCCACTTGCGCAGCTCAGATAAAGCGGGACACTGATCAGGGGACGCCGCGCGCGACGGCTGACAGCCTTAGCGGAACCTTGAATCTTTCCTCCTCTCAGGGCAAGACCGTTCATCTTCCGGCGGCGGCGGCCAGCATATTTGTTGCCGACCCAACGATAGCCGACTACCAGGCGCCGTCGAACACGACCATCTTCGTCTTTGGAAAAAAGTCGGGACGGACCAGTCTGTTCGCTTTGAACGACAAGGGAGAGGCGTTAGCCGAGTTTCGTGTTGTTGTTACCCAGCCTGTGGAGGATTTGCGTGCCGCACTGAAGGCCGAGCTCGGGGACTATCCGATCCAAGTCACCTATACGCCACGCGGCGCTATTCTTAGCGGGACAGCGCCCAGTGCCGACGTCGTTGAGCGCGCCAAGAAGATCACCGAGCAGTTTCTCGGTGCGGGCGCGCTGGTCGTCAACAAGGTCCAGGTGGCCGGCTCATTACAGGTGAATCTGAGCGTGCGCGTGGCCGAGGTCTCGCGCAGCGCCATGAAGGAGCTTGGCATCAACCTCTCTGCATCGGGTCAAAACGGCGCGATCTCTTTCGGATTTAGCAGTGGCAAACCTGGCGGTTCCGGTGCGAGTCGGGGTGGCGGAACGGCAAGTATCGGAGTCGGCGTTGGCAGCATGAACATCAGCGCTGTTCTTGACGCACTCGCCAACGAGCACCTCGCGTCGGTACTAGCGGAACCAAATCTTACCGCGATGTCCGGCGAATCAGCAAGCTTCTTGGCAGGCGGCGAATTCCCAATTCCGGTCATGCAGGACAATCGTCAAGTCTCAGTTCAATTCCGTCAATTCGGAATCAGCCTGGAGTTCGTTCCGACCGTTCTCAGCAACAATCAGATCAATATCCACGTCAAGCCTGAAGTCAGTGAGTTATCGAAAGAAGGTGAAGTCAATATCAATGGAATGTCTCTGCCCGGCCTCTCCACGCGACGTGCCAGTACTGTCGTCGAGCTTGCCAGCGGTCAAAGCTTTGCAATCGGCGGGCTCATCAGGCGCAATTTCAACACCGACATCAGCACTTTTCCTGGGTTAGGCGATGTCCCGATCCTTGGTGCGCTGTTTCGGTCCTCCTCATTTCAGAAGCAGGAGACGGAGCTTGTCATCGTCGTTACCCCTTACATCGTGCGGCCAGCATCGTCTGCCGCCAAGATAAGCGCGCCGACTGACCGCCTCCGGCCGCCATCAGACGGGGGGCGCATTTTGACGAATACGTTGGCGAGTTCCCCGCGAAGCCGCGACGCTCCCCGCACCGAACCAGACGCGACCGGCGGAGCCGGCTTTGTTATCGAATGAGGACCGCTAATGACCTTGCGAAACCTGGGCCACTTGATCGCTGTGGCGGCAACCGTAGGCGGATGCACACATAATGCTGCGATCTATTCTGGGCCGACTGATCAAGCGATCCAAGTGGAGCAGAAGACCAGTATCTTGCGACTACAGAGCCTTCGTCGCGCCGAGAGGTATGGTCTGCGTAATTTCATTGCGAATGCCAGCCGCGGTCGGCGGGATGCACTCCATCTGGACGTCAGTGGCTCCCCCGGCTCATTACACAGGTGGCTCATGAGGCCCGCGCGATGGGCGTTCCCGCCTATAATATTCGCCTGTCCGCTTCCCCCGTAGATCTGCCCAGCCATTTCGGTGTCAAAATCGAGGCGATCATTTACGAAGCACGTCCTCCGCTCTGTCCATCCCTTTCAATCATCGGCCCTTCAGTAGACGACAATTCTTTCAATCCAACGCTCGGCTGTTCGATCCGCAATAACCTCGCAGTCACGGTCAACGATCCCGGCGACTTGCTCGAGAACAGAGCTATCTTGCCAACCAGTGGTGACCGTGCGGTGCTTCCCCTTACCGCACGGGGAGGTCTCGCCGCAGGCAACAAGAGCAACTTGGAAGGTGACACTCATAATAGCGTTGCGTCAGAAGCCCAATGAGCACTCTTGAGGGCTGAGCAGCAAGAGCATTGGCGATACTCTGGCGGCCAACATCTGCAGAAGCCACGATCTGCTTCCGCCTTTCCCGACGACGTCACTTACAGATCAAGTTGCGACTGGGCGTCTTTGACTGAAAACGCCCGAATGCATCGCTTTGCCGCGCCAAGCTAGACCAGGCCAGCGGCAAAGACTGCCTTTGCAACCCCCTCGAAACAGTCCATCGGAACGGCCTTCCCCATTATTCCCTTTCGGATCAGCTGACGCGCCAAAGCGGGTTCCTGCATAATGCTCAGATGCAGAGCCCTCGCCTGATCAAGCAACTGTGAAGCAAGTTCGTCCTCGCCGCGGCACACCAAAACCGGGACTCCGGTCTGCCCACGAACGTAGCGCAGTCCAACCAACATCGCGGGGCCCGTCAGTATCAATGTGGCCCGATTCGACTCCGAGCGGCGGCTCACTCGCCAATTCCCGACGAAGCCGACGGTGTTCGCCCTTTACATGTGGATTGCCTTCCTGTTCCTTTAAACTCGCGCTTCGCTTCACTCTCCGTCATGCGCATGTCACGCAAGAATAACCAGCGCTGAATTAGCAGATCGGTCAAGCCGCCGATCAGAAATGCCCCAGCAGCAATCTCCATTAAAAATTTGAGCTCTTTGAATACAAAGCTAAAACAACCCAAACCGCAGACAGGCAGGTACACCAGCGCCTTCCAACTTGCGACTGAGGTGAAAAACAGCGTTATGCCGAGAACGAACACTTTGATCAACGACTTACCAAGCTCGACAAGCGACTTCTGAGAGACAATCCGTTTCAGCCCTTTGATGGGATCCAATTTCTCAAGGCTTGGTTTCAGCGGCTCCACGGAGAACGTCAGCCCACCAGCAGCCAAGACACTGGCTAGAATGGCTGCAGCCACGGCCGCTCCAATGATTGGGGCAACGCTAGTCAACGAAAGTTCGATCAATCCGACCAGTGCCTGCTGGACCGCACTGTTGAAGGGCTGCCCCTGCAGCTTGTCGACGAGCCGCACCCCTTCACGCCATGCGTCCTCGATCGCGCCCGCTCGGAAACATAGGCAGCCGAAAGCGGCGCAAATGCTGAGCGCGCTCACAAAATCGGCGCTGCGCGGGATCTGTCCCTTCTTACGCGCCTGCCGTAGCTTCTTAGGAGTTGGCGGAAGCTTCTTCTCTTCGCTCGAGTCGTTCATTTTAAGAACTTCCCGAGCCACTCCAGCACTCCGTAGGACTGGATAATCTCCGTTCCCATGTATTCAATGAGGAAGACGGTGTAACTCACCATGATGATGCCAAAGGCGGCGTTCTTGATGGTAGGAGAGAGGTCGTTCAGCTTAATTTGCGGCGCAAACCGCCCGAGCAACATGAGAGATACCTCAATCAAGAGGAGCAGAGCCAGCACGGGTCCGGAAACTAGCAGGGCCGTGTGCATGATATGATCGAGAAGCGCTACAAATTCCATTGCCCCTTGCATTGTTAGGGGAGGTAGTAGCCGGTACACGGGCCAGATCAGATAGCTGCCATAGAGGCACCGAACCATCGTCTGTAGACCTCCAGACACAACGAAAATCGTAACCGCAGCAGTTCCGAGAAAGAGACCCGTGGCGGAGGCCTGGCTGCGTGTCGCAGGATCGTCCAACTGGCTTGAAACACTCCGCTGCGTGTCAATGATGTCGCCAACTGCCTGGATGCTCCATAGCGGTATACTTAGTAACATCCCGAACAGTAGGCCGATGAATATCTCTTTGAGACCGAGGAACGCGACCGCGGCCAGACGGGTGGCCGGATCTAGGGTCTGCAGACCGGCCTTGACATGCGCAAGGCATGGCAGTCCGATCACGATCGTCAAGCTTGCGCGGATCATCCCGCTAATCTGCGGCCGCGTGAATACGGGAAGCACCAACATAATGCCTAAGGCCCGCGCAGCACTAAGGCCCGCTGCAACGACGAACTCGACAGCAGTCTGGATTAGAGCTTGCGCCTCGGTGGGTGACAAAGCATGCATTCGCGGTGCCCGTTGTTCGCTTCAGCTGATCTAACCGGCTCCGCTCGCCGTGCCTTAACGTTTGGCGCCAGCAAGCCGCAGATAATCGGCGGCGTTCGTTCTATGAGCGCTCAACGAGAGCACCGACCGAACTGCTGTCCTGCACGGTAGGCCGACGATCTCGATACTCTCATGCTCGCTCGATAAACTGGCCAACTAGCTTTGGTAATTCACCGGTGATGCCGATGGCCGGTTTTGTCCTCACAAACTCGGCCTTCGGTTCCGCACTAATACCTCGATGTGAGAGAGGGGAACTCAGTGAAGATATGCTGGGCTTGTTCGATAAGCGGCGCGCTCAGCACCGGAGAAAACAGAACGAGCACGGCGACGACGACGAGGAGCTTCACGGTTAGGGGCAAGGTTTGATCCTGGAGCTGCGTTGCCGCCTGTATGATGCCAACAACCAATCCGGCCACGAGAGCTGCTAGGAGCGGTGGCAGAACCCAGATCATGAAGAGGACGAGCGATCGGGTCAAATGCGTGAGGATGCTGGCCTCGTCCATATTAACCTCCGGGCGTGGCGTAACTTAACACCAACCCGTGCATGAGACGCGACCATCCGTCGATCGTGACGAACAGAAAGAGCTTAAAAGGAACAGATATCATTGTGGGCGATACCATTGACATGCCCATGGCCATCAGAATCGTCGTTACAATCAGATCAATCGTGATGAATGGAAGATAGAGAAGGAAGCCGATTTCAAAGGCACGCTTCAATTCCGAGATCAGAAAGGACGGTACAAGGATCGCAAAATCATCCGCTGTCGCGTTTCCCCGCATCTCCTCTGACCAAACATGTTCTGTAGATGACAGGAAGAACGTGCGCTGCTCCTCATTGGTGAACTTTTTCAGGTGAGCGCGGAGCGGCTCGCTTCCCTCCTTAGCGGCTGCCGCCCAGTCATCGAGCGTTTGGTAGTGAAGTTGCGGGGCGGTAACGCGGTTGTAGATCTGCTCCAGCACTGGAGCACCAATGAAGACTGTAAGGATCAATGCAGCGCCATACAGAACGATGTTCGGGGGTATGGATTGGGTCCCGAGCGCGTTACGCACGAGGAAGAGAACGACGGAAACTTTTATGAATGCCGTGGTCGTGACGACTGCGAAAGCCAGCAGACCGAGGCCGACCGTCACTGCGAGAAGCGCAAGGATGCCTGGCTGAATGTCAGTCATTGACCGCCAACCCACCACGTAGCCTGATAGCCAATTCCTCCCCGACACGCACGATGTCGCCGTGGCCGATCAATCGACCATTGGCAACAATGTCAACAGGACGGTCAACGGGACGGCCAAGTTCGAAGACATGCCCTTCGTTGACGCTTCTCAACGTACCCAGCGGGATAGGCCAGCGGCCGCATTCGAACACGAGCGTAATCTCAATACTGTCGATGTCGGTTTCCGAGGGCAAGGTCGATGGCTGGGTTTGGGGTCGTGTCGTCATATATGCACTCTTTAGAGGGTGGGGTTGCAGGCGGAAGGGCCCCCGCAAGATCAGTCTGTCGCCAGCAATCTCCGCCGGCGCCCACAATTTGTCCGCAGTCAGGATGACCTGACCGCTCGCAAAGGGAATGACGTCAGGCAACAGCGCATCGCCAGTTTGTGCTTGGCGAACAAGCCCGACGGACACGCGCAGCGAGCCAATCTCGCTGGCAACCATGATGGGCAACTCCGGGAAAGCTTGCGCATTTCTCGGGGCAATTGGCGAAGCAACTCGCCTAACTTACAGAACGCAGCCAGAACCGGACCGTCAAGAGACGAGAATAGGAACAGCCGCGCCTTGCCCGCGAGCGCCCCGTAGACGATGTCGAGTTCCAGATAAGGGCCTTGCGTAGTTGCTTCGTCGATGCGGATAATTTGCAAATCCCGCGCTAGCAGATCCTCAAGTCGAGTGAGCCATGGTTCAAGCGCAAGTTCGAGGACGAGCGAGCGGGTTGGGTCCGAAGGTAAAGTGAGGCCATGCTGCACTGTCGAAATCAATGCCTCCGCCAGCGGGCGCGGCACCGACAAGACGGCCATTTCGGCTCCGACGCGAAATATCCAGTCAAGCATCGGCGCAGTCGATGGATGCGCCTGCCACACAAGCCGGTTAATACATATCGAGACCGGCGTATCGCCAAGGCGGCTCTTCAGAATCGTTCGCCGAGGGGCCATCTCATTGAGGCACGAGACCGCGCTATGCGACAATCTTAGCGGTGGCACGAATCGTGCTGGTTCACCGATCGCATTTTCCGCGCTCATGTTCACGGGATCGGAAGTTCGCGCCGACATAAGAGAAGCAGCCATTAAGTCGAAACGCCAACTGCCTGGCTCCGCGAGCCACTCTGACACCGGAGCAAGACCTCATCGTCCGTTTCGATTTCAGCTGCAAACTCCGAACAAGCGTTGGTCGTGCGCTGAACATCGCACTCAATCTGCTGCCATTTCTGGCTCGCCGCCGAACGCTTGGCCCACACGACCTGCGCCTCAACAACCGCCGCCTGGGCCTGCTCTTGAGCGATGCGCGCTTGCTCAAGCGCTTCGCGTGCAGATGCGATCTCAGCTGTGAGTCGTCCAATGACGAGATGACACCGACGGTCGAGTTCGGTGACGCACATCGTATTAGACGATGCGAGTTTTAGATAAAGTTCAGCTTCGAGGCTTGCGCGGCGTTTCTCGGCACTGGCAACATTCTTGGAAGCTTTCTCCATCGCTTCAACCGCAATTTGGCGTTTGGCTTGCATATTTGATAATTGACGAAGCGCACTTCGCTCCCTCATGTCCTTCACCAGCCGCAATTTCGACGCTTGGATGGGATTCAGGCGGTCAGACGCGACATCCACGTGACGGCCTCCTCAAAACTAGACGGTTCATCCTGCCCCTGGCGCAAGAAATTCCGCAACTCCTCGATCGACGCGATTGCTCGGTCAGTCAGCGGATCGCCCCCTGGCTTGTACTCACCGACCTTGATCAAAAATTCGGCCTCATCATAGCGCGAAAGAAGATCTCGAAAGAAAGAGGCGGCCTTTCGATGTGACACAGAGACAACCGCATCCATCACGCGACTTCGGCTCGACAACACGTCGATGGCCGGAAAATGCTCTCGCGATGCGAGCGCGCGTGAAAGAATGATGTGACCATCGAGAATACCGCGCGACTCTTCGGCGATTGGATCGCCTGTGCCGTCACCTTCGACAAGCACTGTATAGAAGGCTGTGATCGAGCCCTGCTCGCCCATACCGGCACGTTCCAACAGACCCGGCAGCAGCGCAAAGACGGAGGGAGGAAAGCCGCGCCGCGTCGGAGGTTCTCCCGCGGCTAGGCCGATTTCACGCATCGCGCGGCTGAAGCGCGTCAACGAATCCATCATGAGAACGACCCGCAGTCCCTGATCACGAAAGTACTCGGCGAGTGCCGTCGCCGTATGAGCACATTGCGCGCGCTCCATTGCCGACCGGTCGGAGGTCTCAACGACAGCGATCGTACGATCGATGGCATCGCCAATATGGCGCTCGATGAATTCACGCACCTCACGTCCGCGCTCTCCTATAAGCGCAACGACAGTCACGTCAGCGTCCGCGCCTTTAACAATCTGCGACATCAGCGTCGACTTGCCGCAACCAGCGTCTCCATAGATTCCGATCCGTTGACCTTCGCCACAGGTCAGAAGTCCGTCGAGCACGCGGACGCCGAGCGGAAAAGGCCGTTCGATACCGCGCCGCCTCATTGGGTTGGGTGCCCTGCCGCGGAGGGGGTGAGTGTGGGCCGTCTTTATTGGCCCCTTCCCGTCGAGCGGACGGCCGAAGCTATCGATGACGCGGCCCAGCAAATCGGCCCCGACTGCAACTTCCTGCATTCGCCCGGTCGGAACCACTTCCGCGCGGCTAGACATGCCTACCATGTCGCCGATTGGCGTGAGCAATACCCCATCCGGCAGCAGACCGATCACCTCCGCCTCAAGTGACCATCCCGTATTGTGATCCTGCAATAGGCACAGCTCCCCAACACGGGCCCCGGGCAGCACGGCATGGACCAAGGTGCCGACGGCTCGGGTGATCCGTCCGCGCACAGCACGCGTATCGATATGCTTTGCCGTAGATTTCAGAGATGATAATGCCGCGTGCACAGCGCCTTCATCAACCGCATCGTCATAGCTTGGCCTTTGGGAAGTCATGGTTCGCCCTTCTGAGAAGGCGGAGCAAGGGCGAGACGCAATGTGCGGAGCTGCGCGGCAAGTCCTAGATCGACATTACCAAGTTCACTCCACAAAACGCATTGGTCCGGCGTTAGAGCCGGGTCCGGATCAATTCTGACCTTCGGACGCCCATGCGTTCCATCGAATGATGCGAACTGGCATGTCATGGCATCGACGTTCACAGGAGACACATGAAGGCACAATTCCGCGCCGCCATATCTTTGCTTGATAGCGTGACGAACCGTCCTCACTAACATCTCGCCCGGATCGAAGGAGCCGACCAAGTCATTCAAGATCTCAACGACGAGTTGTGGCAGCTCCTGTTCCAGCGCGGCTTTTCGTCGCGCCAGCTCAGAAGCAGCTCGGGCAACCAGCCGCGCCATTTCGTCCGAGCCTGCCTTCAGGCCTTCGGAGTGGCCGCGCGCCTGCTCGCGCTGATAAGCCTTCCTTGCCCAGTTGCGAACCTGCTGTAGATACCGCTCTGCTAGCGCGCGCGTCTGTACCGCATCGTACCAGATCCCAAGTTCCGAGGCTGGTATGAGTGGACCCACCGGACGTATCTGCGGGCGTTCTGGCAATGCTGGCTCATCCGCGGTCATGCGGGCCGTGTCTCCGTGGCGAAATGGGTCATTACCAAAGACATCAATTGGCCCGCGGCTTTGTAGTGTTCGGCGGTTGGGCTCTCTGCGGCGGTCCCGACAGGCAAGCAGAGAAGCACGCGCGTACGGTCGAGTTCTGAGGCTTGCTTGAGCCAAGCGCCAAGGCAGGCATACCCGTCATGTTTAATCCGCTGCGAAAGTTGCTCCGGATCGACAATCGATTGGGTTTCGACGGCGCTGGATATATGTCGGATAGCGAAAGTATGTGCTTCCGCACCGATATCGCCGATCAGTAGAGCAAGATCATGCTTTGACACCAGCTTCAGCACCGAGCGGGCATGCCAGATACTGCCGGCGAGCAGTGCCGCACGATGCGGATCATGCCCAAGCAAAGCGCCCCTTCCCCAGCTACTTCCCCTCGAGACCAGTTCACTGCCTAGCAGCAGTTCGGCTAGTCTTTCCTGCAGTCTGGAAGTTTTCTGCAGTTGCAGCACTGTAGAAGCCGCCAGCGACGCATCAAGCCGTTCAGCAAAACGGCTTGGATGGATTAAAGCAGTAAGCTCGCGCGCCCGATCGGAATGTTGGTTGAGCGAATGATTTGGTTCGGTGGATGTCATCGTTGCGGACATTGCATTCCGCCTATCTCGCATCGGAGTTCAGCTTTTTGCCGGCGGCTTGGACGGCGGGCATACCCGCCGCTGTGCCAATATTCGCCACTTTCCGCCAGAACTGACCGAGCTGGCGCGCACGTGTGCTCAGCAGCACGTAAGATAAAATGCCGAATGCGGCGCCGGCACCTCCGACCACGACCGCAAGAAAGGTGGCTGACGTGAACTTGGTCGGGTGGATCGAAGCAGCTGCTGGTGCCGAGGACATCTCATGCTGCGCCCGCTCAACCGGCACGAAAACGACGGTCACCTTGTCGTATGATAGTCCTTCAATGCTGTTGGCGACGAGCATCTTGATTTGGGGTAACAAGGCTGAGAGGTTCGCATTGGAGCCATGTCGAATGAAGACTGACGCCGAGGACGGGATCGCATCCTGTCGCAAAAGGTCATTCTTCGGCAAGACAACATGAACCCGGGCGGAGAGAACCCCATCGATATCATTGATTGTGCGCGACAATTCTTCGCTTAGGGCATAAACGTAACGAGCGCGCTCCTCAACCGGGGACGCAACCAGGCCCGATCCCTTGAACACCTCCCCAAGATTCTTGAACACCTGGCGCGGCAAGCCCTGGTCATTCAGCAGTTCTATCGAAATGGCCAATTGCTTTTCTTCGACCTGAATCGTGCTGGTACCATCCTTAGCGACAACTCGGACTGCATCGACACCCTTACTAAGGAGAAGGGCAAGCATCTCGTTGGCTTCACGCTCCTGAACTTTCGTATAGAGATCGGCCTTGCAGCCAGCTAGCAACAGCACAAGCGGCAACAGCAGAAAGGCATGAAGCTGCCTTCCAGCAGGCGCGCCGCGGCCGATCTTTCTTTGCGCGAAAAGTACCATCAACCGCCGCTCAGCCCGCTGATAGCAGCTTATTCAGAGATGAACCGACGGCGCCAGTACTCTTGGAGATGAGCGAAACCTGAATAACGCCGTTGTAAACATCCCGCAGATTCTGCAACGTCGACTCGAAATTGTCCGCACCTTCTGATTTTCCGACAGCATGGACATCAACTCCGTCCAAGCGCGAGATAGGCTGCGCGGCAGGCCCAAGCTGGACGCTCTTCGAAGGTCCCGGCTCGCCGATCGAAGGAAGTGCGGTCGACGGATATGGTTTGCCTAGGTGCGCCACAGAAAGATTCTGAAGGATGCGATCGCCCGGCGGACCGGTCTGCGTGACTGCGCGCTGAACCTCCGGTACAGGTGGCGCCGACGCACTGTCGGCCACCAAAGAGGCGGCACCCTGCTTCGAGGCCGCCTTTGCAAGATGCTCATGAAAGTTGCCCAGCGCCGATGAACACCCCTCGGTCAGACACTCGCCGAGGCTGGCAGAGATCGGCATCGCACCAAACATCACGGAAGAAATCATTGCTCTCGCGTCTATTAGCTGTCGTTGCCGTGAACGGCTCAGAACCCTAGCGAAGCGAGCTGACCAAAACCTGACGCGGATCACGAGCTACGTCATCCAAAAATCACGATTGGCTTCCAAGATTTGTGACGAATTTCGTCTTCCAACTTAAGAATTCCAGCGCATGACCGCCAGGAATACTCAACCAAACTACGAGGCTGCACACGTTGAAGAACATTCTAATTGTTGGTGTTTTCATCTGCTTGAGTGTGGTTAGGGCGCTCGGCGCCCCCTAGAGCTGCCATCCACGCCTTATACTTATACGGTTCTGGATCAGGATCTCGCGGCCGCACTGCAGGAGTTCGGCAACAACTTAAATATTCGAGTCAATGTCAGCACCCAGGTAAAGGGACGGATTCGCGGGCGCATGCCGGATCTCGCGCCGCGAGATTTCCTCGAACGCGTGACCAATCTTTATAATCTTCAGTGGTACTACAACGGGCTGGTGCTGTACGTATCTGACGCGCACGAGGCGGAAAGTCGTCTGCTTGTCTTAAAGCCGATCACTTTCGATGCATTCAAGGCGGCACTCGATGCACTAAAAATTTCCGATGAACGCTTCGTCGTAAGAGCTGCACCGGAAGATGGACTGGTCCTCGCTTCTGGCCCGCCTCGCTTTATCGCGCTTGTCGACCAAACGCTCAAAGGCCTAGTGGCGGAGGCGGAGGCGCGACGAAACCTTACGACGGCCGCAAAGCCGCCGCCCGAGTCGGTCTTGATGTTGTTTCGGGGCTCTTCAAGTGCGGTCATTCGTGATGGACGACCGGAGGGACCTGTTTCGCCCGAGGCGACGCATCAAGACAACGTGGCTCACGCGCCTGGCCCAAGCCAGAGATGAATTGGACAGCAAGCGTCGCTTACAAAGGAACTCAATGCGGCCGCGGCATTCTTTGTGAGCATTTCGAAAGCTGATGCTGTCGGCATGAGAGCCCGAGACCTAGACGATGATGCCTTCAACTGGAAGGCTTGGCAGCATCATTTTGCGGTGGCTACGGCTTTAGCTCCGCTCAACAATCGACGATCTCAGCTGTTTGAGTACATTTGCCGGCAAACGGTGTCTGATCCCATTATGCTTCATGGCGCGATGGGGCAGACGCTACCCCTCTCGTAACGGAGCGGTAGGCCACTCGCCATCGCCAGGCGACGCGGCAGTATCATTTAGACTTGTTGCACGAACCCGCGCCGATCTTCCGCGGATTCGCAGGCCCGAGTTCCCAATTTTGCCATCTGCCGCGTCAGGACGCGACGGAATGGCAGACAATTTTGGGCTGATACGGATATTGTAAATGCGTTGCAGCGTTGCGCAACACCGCATTCATGTCCGTTCGCGCATTCCGCTGAGCGCCGTCAGCTTCTCGAAAGCTAACTCCCGCTACTATAAGGGGGTGAATATCTAGTAGGCAATGAGCCTATTGATCGCACGGACCTGAGCACTGGACGCCCACTCAGTCGCCGGGAGCAGCCGCCAGGAGTTGTTGGATCTGCCCATCAACCCTTGGTGTTCGTCGCGAACTCGGGCTGCACGGTGTGACAGGACTGTGGCGCAATCTCACAGCACAGGATGTATAATGTCAGTCAACAACCTATCCCTCGCCGCCAACTCGAACATGGCTTTGTCCGGGCTTGCCCCCGGGCTGACACCGGCGCAGGAGCTGTCAAGTTTCGAGGCGGTGCTTGCGAGCTACGCCTTAAAAGACACGACCGGCGATCATTCCGCACCACAGGATTCGACCTCGCAGTCGACCAAAAACCTGACGGAGGAGCTCATACAGCTGACGGGGAATATCGTGCCACCCGACGTTAGGGCTGCATTGGATGCAGATGCGTATGGCCAGCTCCCGCAGTCAACCTCTGCTGCGGGCTCCACTGCGATTGCAGCGGCGCCAGTACCCAGCTCACGGATCACATGGAACAGTGGCACTCTGACTGACGCCGAGTTGCAGATTGTGTCGGTGCTGAACCGTCATAAAGATAAATGCCCCCTCGATTGGAAGTCGCTCGGAGATTTGGCGAAGGATCCCTCCACACCGCCGGATCTGAAGGCGGCGATCGAAGCATTGCAGCAGGATCCGGAGCTCTTCTATGCGATAGGCTCACAAGGCGATGGCCGCTGCGGCGGGAAAATCAAGGCAGGTGATCTCTCTGGTTTCTCCGATCATCACTCACAAGTGGCTGCATTCCAGGAGCAGCAGGCGCGGAGCTACGAGCATAACTACGTTCCGTCGGACGGCACCGGAAATGGCCAGCCATGCGTTATGACCCAGACAGACGCATTGCGTGAGCTCTATCGCTATTCTGATAACTTGCCCAAGAACCTGAGTCTCGCGGATTTCAGACAGATCGTTGATGGCGAGGCTAAAACCGGCAAATGCCCACCTCAGGTTCTCGCAGCCGCTCAATACTTCCTCAATCATCCGGAGGAATGGAAACAGTTGTATGGCGGCTCGGTAGATAAGGTCCACAAAGAGGACTTCTTGCAGGTGGCTTCATCATCGATGAGCCTCACGCATGCCGAGTTGGATACGCTAGGTACAATCAACAAGAACCAAGGGGCTTTTTTCGGGAAGGGTGACCTGACCCGGGAGAAGCTCGCGAGTATGGTCGATGACAAGAGTCTCGCCCCCGACGTGCGAAAGGCGGCCTCCCAGCTGCTGTCGGATCCTCTCTTGTTCGGATTGCTGAACAACTCGATCACAGGCTACAAGACCCACCACAAGTTCTTCGACTTCGGCGGCGGCCACACGGTCGATTCCGGCAACATCAGCAATAACGACTTCACCCATTTCTTCAGCAACATGTCCGATGCGAACCGCACCGCTCACCAATTGAAGCCGCACGCCGTTCAGACGGCTGCCGATCAGGCTGCCGTCAAGGACATGATGACGGGCGTGGCGGACCAGCCCGACATCAAGTCACCCAAGAAAAACGGAGGCGCCTTCATGCACGCCCTTGATGACGTGCTCAAGGTGGGCTCCAAGGTGCTTGACTGGGCTGCGACGGCAGTTGGTGTACTCGGCTTCATTCCAGGTTTGGGCGAATTGACCGATCTCGCGTCAATGGTACTCGAGAGCGAGGCGCAAGCAGCAAATCTTCTGCACACAGCCATCACAGGCGGCAACATAAAGCAGGCGCTGGAAGAAGCGGGACTCAGTCTTGCGGCACAGGCGGTGGGTTGTATCGGCGGCCCGGAGGTCAAACTAGCCATGCGCGAAGGCTTGACGAAGCAGGCAATTCAAGAAGCCGCGACGGCCGGCGTCAACCTTCCGGTCTCGATGGCACAGTCTTACGCGGAGGACTATTTGAACTCCCTAAAGGAGAGGATTGAGTCCGCGGACATGCAAGCTGCAGGCGTTTACAGCTAGTCAGAGTGACTTGGGCTCTCAGATCACAACTGAGTAGCTAGGCGAGCTTGCGCAGCCCCCGTGCGGTTGGGTCTCCACTGCTAACCGGTAGGGGCTCGCAAGCTTTGCCAGCATGTTCGAGCTCCTTACCCACATCCGACGACTTTGCTTCGCTGGTTTTCACCAAGGCCCACTTTATGTTTGGCTGTATTCGACCGCCGCCTCGGGAGCAGCCGCAAATGCGGTACGTCGTCGCAAAAGTTCGATAGGCGGCCATCCGGCTCCAACAGCCGACGCTAAACTTGTCGACTTTCTTAACACCGGGACAGAACCAGATGATGTCGACGAGAAGGCACACGCCGCACTGAGATGCGGACATAGGGCAGAACGGATGAGGCCAAGGGCGACCGCACGAGGCGTACCCCTTTGCCCGCGCGGCGAGAAAGTGCTCGATGACGCTGAGGCCTTAGCCGGATTGAAGGATTTGCCTTCGCACTCTAATCGTCTCAGCACGCTTAACATCCCAGGTCGTGTTTGATCCGATCTAGGCACATCACGCCTGCGCTTGGCAGGAGAAAATGCCTTACCAGATGGAAATGCCGCCGGCGACGGTGAGCGGGACGTTATAGCATCTCGGCCTCAAAGCTTGATGATCAACGAGATCGCCCCGGCTTCATAACATGATCGTCTTTCTTGGTGCCCACTATCTGATCTCCACACGTGGCCATGCACCAATCACGTTGAATTCGTTAATCCGCCAAAACCAGTTGAATTTCTGAGATCCGTCAGCTTGTCGAAAGCTAATGCTCGCACAGTGAGGAAAGCCACGACGGCATGATCAAGTTGACATAGGAGAAGCCTTTGCCAATGCGCATTCCGAGTTCAAGCGCCACTGCGCGCGTCGATCCCGACCTCCATGCTGCTCGTGGTGACAAGAAAGGCTCGCGCACACCCGACGACCATGACAATCATGGTCAATCGCCTGGTACAAGCAGCCCTGTAAATGGCACGTCAACTCCGGACAGTAGCTCGCAAGAGGCCGCGTTGCGCCAAGCATTCAACGCCGCTCTCGGAGCCGCGGCTTTCCAAATGGCAAGTAATGCAATGGCTCGTTTCCATGAGGCCATTAGCGAGGAGGATTCCTGACGCCGGATGTTGCGGCGTCGGGAAATAGGAGCCGCCAGGAGCGGCAACACCCGAACAAACAGGAGAACAAATATGCCTTCTAAAGTTGGTGCGACCACTACCTCGGCTGCAGGGGGGGCGGCTGGCACTGCTACTGCTGCAGTTGGTACTGGAGCTGCTGAAGTTGCCGGAGACGCCGCTTGGCACGCCCAAATCGCCGCTCTGACTGCCGAAACCACCAAGGCTACTGAGAGGGATGTGCAACTTCGCGTCGTTTCAACGGAGCTCACGACCATCAAGAAAGTAGCCGACGAGCGGGTGCAGTAACGGAGGAGGTGGGACGACGTCGTCGTCCCACCTTTCCTGGCCTGCGTAAGCTGCAAAGCTCGCAACGAGCCGTACGGCTCCCTCGCTGTTCAGGAGACCGTCGACCGTGAATGAACCACACTCCCTGCATTTCGAGGTGCTGTCGGGGCTTTACTCCGGGCTAACCGGCAAATTGGGCTTTGGATCGAGCCTGATTGGTAGCGACCTGGATGCTGACTTGGTCTTCATCGAACAAGGGCTCGAACGTCATCACCTTCGTATCACCCCACATCGCAATTCGATTGAAATCGAACCTCTTGCTCGGGAAGTCAGGATCGAGGGACAAGAGACAATTCTCCCGAACGAGCGCGTTATTGTTCCTCTTCCCGCCGTCATACATGCGGGCGAGATGTCCATCCGTTGTTCCATCGAGGATTCTAAACAAGCTGGCTCCATCGGCCGCTGGCTCGGATCGACCGCCGTAGTCGCCTCTGTCCTGATCAGCTCCGTCGCGGTCGGCGCCGTCTCAACTGGTTTCGTCCAGACGGACAGCGCTGTTGCCGTGAACGCCGACTTGCCCCGTAACGTCGACGTTGCACCTAAGCTGGCGCCCAACGCTCCTGATGCTCTGACCGCCGATGCAGCTGCCGCACGGCTGCAAGAGGAAGTTGATAGAGCGGGCCTTTTTGATATCAAAGTCAGATCTGAGCCGGGTGTTGTCGCTGCTGACGGTACCGTAACGCGCGCCTCTCTCCCAAAATGGCGGGAAGTTCAGGAATGGTTCGATCGCGATCGAAAGGGCGCATATGTTCTCGTCAATGCAGTAGCCATCAAGGAGGAGAAGACGCCGTCCTCGATTTCTGTCGAGGCCGTTTGGCGGGGAAGTGAGCCATATCTGGTCATCGCTGGCCAAAAGTATTTCGTGGGCGCGCTGTTGAATAACGGATGGACCGTCAATGGGATTGACGAACGACGTGTGCTGCTGAGCCGGAACGGCCGGCTTGTTGCCCTCCCCTATTAGTTTCAGCCCGCGGCTAAGAAGGAAAGACTCATGACTAGGTTGCCTGAGCATTCGCTAGAGCCTGGCGCCTCTTTTCAGGGGCTCAATGTCGACGACCACCCACCTGCTATTACCCCCGCGACTGCTAGAGCCAAGGAACCCGAACTCGAGAGAACTCATGCAAATGGTGGCAAGAGCTTCGCGATTTTCCAGGATGCGCCCCCGCAAGATCTGCCTGTTGTCTCCGCGATCGAGACCGCACTGGACCTTAACTCGATTGATCCCGTTTCGCGCGTCAATGCCAACGAGGCGCGCGGCCAGATCGGTGAGATCAAGCCAGGCTCAGAACTTGCTTGGCTTAATGGTCCCAGTCTCGCGGACAACCTGCTCTCCTTTGTCACGCCGCGCCTATGTCATTCGGATGTTCTGCGCCCAGAGAAACAGGGCATTCTTCTCGAACGTTTGGCTGATACGCTGTCGGCTGAGAGTTCGGTGTCTCGTGAAGACCTCGCGATTTTGCAGTTGGAGCTGCGACGGTTAATTCTGTTCCGGCAGAATCACAACAGCTTGATCAAAGGCTAGCAATGGCCGAGCCTGACGGAGAGCAACACCTCACACCTGCTCCGCCGGCACACTCATCAAGTGCCGGTGATGTTTTGCACATCTCAAGGAGGGAGCGTGATTTGCTCTGCGCGCTTTCCTATGTGCATCTTGCCTGCGGTCAGAGCGCACAGAGCCTGGCTCTGTTGCAAATCGTCGCTCATGAACATTCTCACGATGTCGAGCTGCTCCGCATTCTGGTCTACGCTCTGATCTCGGAGGGCCACGGTGACGAAGCACTGGCGGCGTTAGATCGGCTAGACAAACTTGACGACGCCCCGTCTTCGCGCCTGCCTTTGATGGTTTTGCGCAGTCACGCGCTGCGTCAGGCCGGCCGCATGGCCGAGGCACGCGCAATCTTCAAGAGCTATGTTTCATTGCGGAGCAGCGCAGCTCCATCCAAACAATAATAGGCTCCTCATGGCCAATATCCTACGTAGTCTCATCGTGCGCGCACCAGCTAACCCAGATTTGATGGTCGCGTTGATGCTTCTTCTGGCGATCGGAATGATGATCATGCCGATCCCGATTGTAGTGATCAACATGCTGATCGGATTCAACCTCGGTTTTGCCATACTGCTGCTGATGGTGGCCCTGTATCTCAAGACGCCGCTTGACTTTTCGTCCTTGCCGGGCGTCATCCTGATCTCCACCGTCTTTCGTCTGGCTCTTACCGTCGCAACGACGCGGTTGATTCTTGCTGAGGGGGATGCCGGCAGCATCATACATACATTCGGCGATTTCGTTATATCCGGCAATATCGCTGTTGGCATCGTCATATTCCTCATTGTGACCATGGTGCAATTCATGGTTCTCGCCAAGGGCGCAGAACGGGTCGCAGAAGTGTCGGCGCGTTTCACGCTCGACGCGCTGCCGGGCAAGCAGATGGCAATCGACGCGGAACTGCGCAACGGGCACATCGATCAGAACGAATCTCGCCGTCGGCGAGCGGCGCTGGAGCAAGAAAGCCAACTTCACGGCGCCATGGACGGCGCTATGAAATTCGTGAAGGGCGACGCCATCGCCGGGCTCATAGTTATCTGCATTAACATGCTGGGCGGCATCACAATCGGGTTGCTCTCCAAAGGCATGCCCCTGGAGGAGGCGCTGCATCAATATACGATTCTGACCATAGGTGATGCGCTAATTTCGCAGATTCCGGCCCTACTGCTGTCAATTACGGCAGCAACCATTGTCACTCGTGTCAATGGTCCTTCGCGGCTCAATCTGGGTGCCGATATCGTCAGCCAACTGACGGCCAGCACGCAAGCGCTGCGGTTGGCCGCCGGCGTCCTGATTGTGATGGGGCTCGTTCCCGGTTTCCCTTTGCCTCCGTTCATCATGCTGGCCGTACTCTTCGGCGCGGCGAGCTTTGTCAATGTTGGCGTGCAGCGCGGCAAGACCGCCGCCAAGACGGAGGTCAGTAGCACCGGTGCGTCTCCAGCTCCATCGCAGGGTCAGAAGCAAACCTTGCCTGCAGAGGCCCTTCCAATCGCGCTGTTCCTCGCACCAAACCTTGCAGTTGCAATCGACAAAGACGAACTCGAGCAGTCAATCGGGCGAGTTTCGGCACTGGTCTCATCTGATCTTGGTATCACAATTCCGCGCATGCCAACCAAGGTCGACCAGCACTTACCTGAATCGCAATTCAGGGTAGACGTTGAGGGAGTGCCCGTCGGGCAGGATTTTGTGGACCCGACGCAACTCATGCTCAACGACGACGTAGCGAACATTGAATTGAGCGGTATCCCCTTTCGGCAAGACGTAGAGACAGATCGGATTTGGATCGAACAAGGTCATGCGTCGGCCCTCAAAGCAGCTGGAATAGGGCATCACCCTCCGAGCGAAGTCGTCGCCTTGCGCATCCAGTCGACATTGACGCGCTATGCACAGCGCCTGGTGGGCATTCAGGAGACCCGACAATTGCTGGGCCGAATGGAGCAGGAATATGCCGATCTGGTGAAGGAGGTGCTGCGGACGATGCCGGTTCCCCGGATCGCCGATGTCCTGCGCCGCTTACTGGACGAGGGCATCCCCATTCGCAACACTCGCTTAGTTCTGGAGGTGCTGGCCGAATGGAGTGAGCGCGAACAAAACGTCGTCTTGCTTACCGAGTATGTTCGCTCCGGTCTGAAGCGGCAGATCTGTCATCGCTATGCCAACGCTCACCGTGTTGTGGCAGCCTTTATCGTAGAGCGTCAAACCGAGGATATCGTGCGCGGTGCGGTGCGCGACACCGCTGTGGGTCCTTATCTCGTTTTGGAGGATCGCGAGAGCGAGATGCTGCTTTCGCAGTTCCGCAAGATCCATTCGAGCATCGCACGCGGTCAGAGCCAACCCGTCATTCTGGGTTCGATGGATATCCGGCGTTTCGTCCGGGGTTTTCTCACCCGCAACGGGATCGACCTGCCTGTTCTTTCGTATCAGGATCTCGCTCCGGATTTTACGGTTCAGCCGATTGGATCCGTCAAGCTAGAGGCTTCAAAACATAAGACTTCCCCAGGAGAGCGTCGTGACCCGATCGTCGCAACCAGCTAACAAGGCACAGCAGTGGTCGTGAGATAGTAGTTGAATTTATGTAAAATGAATGTCTGGCGCCGGTTCTTCTCACTTGATCCGAAGTTGCACTCAGCCATCCTCGCTTCGCTTGCCATTCTGCTACTCGGAGGCTGCGCGAGCTCGCCTAAGCCCAGTCCTTTATCGCAGCAAGAGACCGCTCCAGAACGACGAGGCGACAAGGAGATCGATCCTGCTATGCGCGAGCGCATTGCGTACGCTCTCCGTGCGGATGGTGACGAGGAAACTTTGCGCGAAACGTTGAAGCAACAACCGGGCAACGTCAATGCGGCGATTCCTCTGGCGCGTGCCCTGCTGGAGCGCAAGCGCCCGGATGACGCGCTTGAGGTCCTTGACAAGGTCTTACTTGCAGCCCCTGCAGACCTGCGCGCCTTGAATGCGAAGGCAGTTGTGCTTGATAGCGAGGGGCGTCACCGTGAAGCACAAGCGCTATATCGGCAAGCTCTCGCAACGACCCCCGATAATCCGATGCTGCGCAACAACTTAAAGCTGTCGCTCGCACTTGATGAGAAGGCCAAAACAGGAAGCGCGAGCCTACAGCCGTTTCAGCCGCCCTATCAGGGGGCGCAATCTCGCTAGCGCCGTTGTTCGCTAACGATACATTTACTGCAGGGTTTGGCAGGTTGAGCACGGCTCAGCCTGCATCCGCTTGGGTCCGTTTTCGGCTAACGAGTTTGTCGCGAGTCAATGTGCAGATGCTCTCTTATCCCTGAGGCTTGGGATTGCGCGTGCTGGTTCTGACACTCATGTCTGTCTTCCAGCGACCTGGTGGATGCGATGGACAGCGCATTTGCTGGTTTTTCTCTACAGCAACGCCGAAGAAACATTGCGCACGACGCAAGGAATTTGCATTGCTTGTCGCACCGGCCGAAGCGTTGGTATGAGAATAGATCAAGGATGAGTTTATCGATTGCAATCTAGAACATTGCACTCGGGCGATCTTTGGAAGGAGGGGTGCCTGCTCAACGCCTTACTCAAGCAACCCGGCCGGGAGGCCGCAGGTGACTTAGCCAAACGGATCCAAAGCCTCAGCGGCAAGATCAACTTTATCGCAATTGGCAAGCCCCCCGATAGTGCAGCCGATATCTGGTCGCCTTCCACCTTAATACGCCTCCGCCGCCGACGAACGACTTGATGGTATGCCCGGCACGAGGTGGCTCGACATCTCTCCAGATTTGGCGTCTTCGATCGAAACGGCCGAAGACACTTATAGCCATCAGATTTGCTCCTCAAACGGAGAAATCACTTCGGACCGTTCTGATGGTGAACATTGACGCACACCTCGACTGGCTGGAAACGGCCACGATGACGTGTGGCCCCCATGGCGTTAATCCGCGAATGATTCCTCCTCTCCAGGATGCAAATGGAAAGCCCCGGCTCGAAGCCGGGGCTTTTGTTGAGCTATTCATCGCCGCGCAACTCTCACAAGCCCCACGGTGCGGTTGTTACCCGGCATCTCATCCGATCGAAGCGGTCGGTTTCGCTCCGCCCAAGACTCAACGTAAGCCGACGATGTCGACTTACGTTGCTCCACCGCCTGCCGCAACATGAACGCTTGCAGATCCGCGTTACATAAAGCCACCGTCCTCGTCGGAATCTGCTGCAGCTTCAGTATCACTGTCCGCTTTGGAGAGATAGCGCCGAGAACTAGTTGCACGCTGCCATTCACCATCGCTGTTTAGCTCCCACTTTCCGGACTGGGTGGGATCGAGCACCATGTCGTCCTCATCCACTTCAACGAATCCCATCGCTTGTGCGCGGGCTTTCGCTTCTGGATTAGCAGGACGCCAGTTCACCAACGGTCGTTCGCCGTCTTGCCGAAGTTGATGCTCGAGCAGAATATCGCCAGCATTCGTGACAAGCGGATGAGCCACCTGAAAATCGACAACTGAGGTGACTTCACTTCTTCCAGGGAACTGGTCTCGCCACCTATCGCTTTCGAAGTCAGTCATGCTGAATCCGCGTTCCGTCCTTTGGAGGCCGACGCTCGTATTTCCTAATTGGTAGCTGTAGTATCGGGCCTCGTCGGAATCTCTTCTGACGGCGTACTTCTCGGCAACGTCTGCTGTGCGCCTAGCTCTTTCGGATACAAACTCAGAGTACTCCTGAGGATTATTGGCGATTCGGTTGATTGCGTCGCCGTGAAAGTTCCTCGCTTCTCTCCTGAATGTAGCTTGATCGATCTCGACCACGGGAGGCCTTGAAACGAGGGAATAATTCGGATGCGAAGATGAGCTGCCAGCGGAATCCTGCAATCGCATTCTAGAGAACGCATCCGCGAAGTCTTGGCTTTCGGTATCCGAATGCTCAGCATCTCCCCAATAGCTTTCATTCCCGGACCAATTGTTAATTCGACCGTACATGACGAGCGCACTCCTATGGATCATACGTTACATTGTGTTCAGGTCAATTTGACCTTACTCGCCTGTAGACAGCTTAGCTGTCCGCAACCTGACGCCAGCGTATGAATGGCAGACAGGTGGGCTGATAGGTCGGACCTTGCGATCCGAGTTCCGAGTACAATGATAGGTCCGCAGCCAATATGCTGCGACGCAGTCATATGGGGGAACAACTCACAATTCTGAAACCTTCCCATTCGCCTGCGACTAAGCGCACGTCGCGTTCCTCGCACGCAAGTGGAGACCCATAAAAGACGACATGCCCCCTCGACGTACTTTAAACTTGCGGACCGCACCCTAACCTCCGGCTCGTGGCTTGAGCCTGATTACATCTTCGACGCAGAAACCCTTACTTAGACCAGTGAGCTGTTCCGCTTTCTTTAGGATGGCTCCTTCTAAGGCAACCTCCCGTTGGGGCATCTCTGCAGCGTCATCTTCCTGGGCCGGAGGGACCGATCATACCAACGACCTCTCCGGCATTTGCCTCTGCACATACTCCGTTTTGGCAGCGAAGTCTCCGTACGTTCTATGATGGTGCTGCAGCTACCATTGGCGGATTGCCGGTCACATTTCGCCGCTAATCCATTTATGTCATTCTCCTACTTCGTACTTTTCTGCTGATTTCCAGTCGACGAGGTTTTGACTGCGAATACCCAAGAAGGAATAGATTACCGCCACGGGGGCTCGATGATACGAAAGCTCTGCGCCCTCGCCTGGAGAAAAGATAGGAACGCTCCTCCATCGCGATGACGGACACCAGAGATGTGTCCTTGAATAGAGATAACCACGTATCGCTCCATGCCGGCAACACGCGTCGCAGCGCCCGCGAAGTATGATTTTAGGTCATTCCTAACGCGAGGCCGGCGTCGCTTTGGTCTTGTCGTATCGAGTTCACGCCTGCGCGGAACGTCTCCGAAACGTATGCAGAGACCATCATCGAAGTTGCTCCCATCAATAAGGGCGGGAACTGAGCGCCCAAACGCGGCACGACCTCGAAACTCCAGTAGACGAGCAACATCAAGGGAGTGGCTCTGAACTCATTGCTGCACCTCGCATAGACCGCATACGCGAGCTGCGAAGAAGCAAAATCAGCGTTCCTCCAGGCACAGATACAAGCATCTTGACCAAAGTCAGAAATTGCGTCTTGGCGGCGCCGCCGAGGGACGCCCAACGATATTGCCAGAGTGTCGACCACTCTAAGATTCATGACCGCTCCGAGTGGGCCAGATGGGAACAGACCCGGTCAACCGACCGCGTTAACAAGAGTATCATCGCAATGGATGCGCATCTGTCGAAAGCGCCCCTCTTCGGCGGCGGACAGTCATCGCGATCCTGCTCAGCAAATACAGCAATCACTACCAGTTATCCGTGCATAATGCTCGGCAAGCTGGATGTTACGGCGACGCTATCCGTGAGGAGTTGGGGTTTGGCGATACGGCTACGTCACTGCAATCGCTCGAAGATTACGTTGATGTCGGTCATTGCAGCAAGTCGGTATGATCTGCATTCCATCAGATTGATGATCCGTGCCCTGTTGCCTTTTAGAAAATGCTCGCTTGGCTCGCACTGAATGACAGCGGGTCTGATGCGTTCGTAGTCAATGGCTTTGAGCAGATCGTGATCCAGTCCTTCGCAATCGATCGACAAGAAGTCGACGTCGTCGGCATAAGGTCGCACTAGCTCGTTTATGCCGATAGCGCTCACCTCGATGCGGTCTCGTACACCTCCTAAGCCGTCGAAGTCGCCGAAACTTTTAACATGTGCCTCATTTACAGAGGAAAGCTCATGGGCGTTTCCGATGAAGAGCGTGGCAAACGCCTGCGGAGCGGGCAAGACCACGGACGAAATGAGGGTGTCTCTCGGTCGCGCCGTTCGGATCAGTGCCCCCAATTCAGGATTGGGTTCAACCAGAACACCTCGCGCGCCTCTTTGGTACATAAGATAGGTACTCGAGGTAGAGATGGGGTGATTGGCGCCAATCTCGACGTAGAAAACACTGTCCCAAGATCTTTGACTCTTGCAGAGTCTCGCAGCAAAAATTCCTTCCAGAATGACGTCTTCTCCGGCTTGCGCATAGCTAGCCGGGGCATAGTGCTTGATCCGAGAGTGCGGAAGACTAAGCCTATCGATCTCCTGGAGTATGGACTGGTTTTCAAAGTCGGAAAACATGGGCTCGCTCTCCACTGCAGCTGCTATCTTGGGACCCGCAGCTACGACCAGCTTGCACCCGGCAACTCTTTCACATCCCAGCAATCGCTGTGCCACGTTCGGAATATGACGTAGCTTGCTAGGCCTAAGAGAAACGCGCACGCCTGCCGGTATACTCGCTGCAATGGGCCGCGAAACTTGTCGGCTCGCAACGTTGGGGGATCAACCGGCATGCAGGGCACAAGCAAAGTGCGAGCTTCAGATGTGTCCGCCCTCTAAGGAAGTCGAACGTCTGATATGATGAAGTGCGGGCGATCGGCGTCTATGTGTCAAGCCAATACAGTTAAGATCCTATCCAAAACCAGCTGAGGCAACAATGCGGCAGATCGCGAGAAATGCGTTGCATGAAACAGGAATCCTCCGACCTAGAGTTGCGGGATGACCCCGCCTTCACAGACGCACGCCCGCGCTGTTATGAACAGAGCCGATCTCGCTTTGTGGGCCTGGAAGTGCGGGTGCGACAATCCGACGTAATTTATGCGAAGAACGCGGGTTGCCGCAAAGCGGCGTCTGTGGCTCTCGCCGATTCAACTAGCGGCCGTCGGTCCTGACCGCCTCGGGCGCCGCGTGCCACGCAGCGTCGAGGCCACTATCAAAGACTGAGAACGGCTTTCATCGTCTGGTCACAGGCGGGCATTGATTCGGAGCACCGAACATCAGCCAATAATTCGCGCAAGCTCCTCTCGGCTCGCTTTTGGCCAGCAGGGGTTGGCATCTCAAACGTAAAGGGTGACAAATCGAATCCGCTTTGCATCCGAGGCAGCATCGATCTTAGGAGCCGAAACGGCATATACGTTATCGAGGCTGCGCTGATAGATGCCGCAATACTACTTTCGATGGTCTTGAGAACTTCGGGCTCCATTCTATGAAAGCGAAGTCCTTTCTTGCGCTGTTCGGGCGACAATTCTTTCCATATCCGCCAGAATACCAACTCATCTAGTGTTTCGATACCCATGCCGTAGTAGTTCGGAGCCACTATAGGGGGTGAACCGAACGCCCAATGTACGGCTTTGGCACCCGCCGCCAGCAGCATACTCGTGACAGCCTGACTTGTGTCGCCGCGAATGAGGGCCTCATCGACTATTATTATCGTGCTATTCGCAAGTCTATCGCCCGAGGCGCGGTACTTTTGAGCAATACGTGACCTTCGCTCGCTGAATGTACCAATGAGAGTTCGCTGAAGAGATTGCGTTGCGACGACTTCCTCACGTTGGGCGAACACGCCGTGGTCGGCGAGAGATGCAAACAGACCGTCGGCGTACGGACCCCCAGTTCGCGGCATGGAGGAAACGATAGTGGGTGCGGAGCCTGGTTCTGCTTGCAGCCGCGTCGCAACAAGGCCACCAAGGGCAAACCCGATGTTGTAACGCGTCTTGAAAAGTGATTGGCCTTCGATCGATGTGTTCGGATGTCCTAAGTAGAGAGTTTCGTAGGCGCAAAGTTTGGCCCTGTATCGGCGATTGCTCACGGAACGTTCAACCAAACGCCCTGTTTTCCCGTCTACATACTTGATGTGGCCTGGCAAGATTTGCTGATTCCTACCGTCTAGGCCGGCAAAGGCACAATTTTCCGAGGCAAAGAGCACAAAACCATCATCTGTTTGCATTCCTTCCAAGGGTCGCAAACCACATCGATTACGGTACGCAATTAGATTCCCTTCTCCGTCTAGAACAAGGGCGCTAATACCGCCATCAAACCGATTATCAATGTCGCGAAAGACTTTTTCGTAGTTGACGGGAAGACCGGGCCGCCAAAACTCCTTCTCACAAGAGCATTCAATCCACTTGAGCAAGAGCTCAGCATCTGTGTTGCCGCTTAACCTGTGGCCCTGGGCCAACAATTCTGCCCTGAGTTCATGGCCGTTGGCCAATGCTCCATCCATAGAGATTGACAAATGGCGGCTGGTGCCCGCATTTTTGTGAATTGGCTGAAGGTCGCCGCTGATGCCGCGACTTCGGCTATGAATATGCGCGATGGCAACATGTGGTCTAAAATTCAAATCGTCTTCGGGTTCCTCAATGAACACCGAATCGCCCGATGACTGAAGGGCGCTCGCGCATCGAACACCGTCTTTGTGCATAAACGTTGCGACACCGATTCCTCCCTGCCCACGAAGGGCAAGTTTCGGGACCATGTGCTTGAGCTGATGATAAACCGTCATCCGTGAATTGCTTGAAGAGCATAGAAACGCAGCAGCAATACCGGACATGTTTTCAGCCCCTCTTGAGGAACCGATGTTCTTGGGTCCATCACAGGCGAATGTATTTGATCGCCAGCACGTGAAGACGTGGCTCCGTCTCTTGTTAAGCAAGCGCCATACCAGCCATGAGATGACTCGGGTCGCCCCGCCAGAACGACGAGATTAAAGAAAATTTGGCCGTTTTGATCGCAACGATGATTTCGCATGGTTCAATCCTGACACGTTGTCTGAAGCGCGACGCGTTAGTACGAAAAGCTAAGTTCTGGCTGTCGGTCTCGTGCTCCTATGGTCCCGCGGAAAATGTTCGTGATCCAGTTCGCGTGCGACGCGGCCCCTCACACAGCGAGCATGACCGTTGCTGCTCCCATAAGAGTTTCTGATCTGTTGACCGGGTCCTGATCGAGCAGCCGCTTCAAGCCTGCCGGCATTTCAGAGAGGGCCAGGATCGGGATTAGGTGTCCTGGCGGGTGGCAAGCAGTTTTGAACACCGTCGCCTATACCTTCAATTCTGACCGGGAGGCTCCGCGCCAAACTTGCCTATCTCGGTAGGAGCAGAACAAATGATATTGCTGTCCATCGGCGAAGTGTCGTAGCTTTTCGCACCGAAGATCCGGTTTGCATCGCTATCTGTTTTGCCCGGGGCTGGTTTTTTACAGCGATAATCACGACTGCGTCTTCGTCCAGCATCTTGACTGAGGCATCCGCACGTGCACTTGACGGTGCTGTCATTCGGACATGACGGCAAGCGCCTTAACCCCGCAAGGCGGATCTACACGCCTGGCGTGAACGATTTGCTGGCCAACTCCGGCTTCGCGGGGTCGCGGCGGTGCAGAACACTGACGTATGATCTACTGACGTCTGCCAATTTGGCTCGCAAGCGACGTTCAAGGAAGCAGTGCCAGCCTTCTCACTCGAACTCGGCGTTTCCTCGACGCATGGCGGCTATGACACCCTGGGAGCCTTCATGGAGCCGTCAAAATCGGTCCGTGCGGAGGCCTTTGCAACTGGATAGCCGCTTCACAGCTCAACCCCGTGGTCCTCGAGAATCTGACGCGTCAGGGGGCCCTTGATCTCGCGGGCGATCTCATCGCGTATTTGGGCTCCGAGTTGCCGCTCGGCATCGCTGTTGCCGATCAGGTCATGATCGACGAGCCGCTGCTGGAGGCGGTTGTCGAATTGCTCGGCCATCGCGTCCACGAGTCGATCCTGCATCTGCTCATGAGCCTGGGGAGCGATCCGGCGCAACACCGTCTCCCAGGGGTGCCATCGCGTTGCCAGATAATCAGCGAATCCCCTCGTCTCGCCGTCGCGCACCCGCCTCTCGGCCGTGCTGAGGTCATACTCCGTGACCCAGGAGACGCCGAAGAAGCGCATGTCCGGGGCGATGTGCCGCAGCTCCAACCGCTCGCGCAGCTTGACCTGATAGGCGAGATAGACCTCGATCTCATCCACAAAGCGCAAAGAGCTGACCTTCTCGCGGGCGATCTGCTCGAGCGCGTCCAAGCGGAACAAAACGCGGCCCTGTTCGACGAGATCACCGAGCCGATTGTCATAGGCGCCGTCCTCGACGTCAGCGTTCAGACGTGCGGTCTGCATGGCGTTCCAGGTTAAAGTGATGCGATCCTCGCAGCGCTCGCTCGCCCCAAAGGCCAACTGAAAGTACTGCTGGCGCAATTGCGGCCTGCTCGCCGCCTGCCGCAGATCCTCGACCACCGCCTGCCGGAACTGGGGATTGCCATAATTCACGGTGTTTCGCAGCCTGTCGAGGAAGCGCGCGTATTCCGGGGCACCCTCCTCATTGGTGAAATTCTGCCAGTCGGCCAATGACTCGGGTACCTCGTCGAGCCAGTCCGCTACCACTTCAGGCAGCGGCCGCGCGTGAGTTTCCGCCATTCCCTCGTCCATCGAAAAGAAGACCTGAGGACCGACATAGCCTGGAGTATTCAGGGCCGTAGCAAGATTCATCCGCACCCTCTCGGGCAGCGGATTAATCTCCAGATAAGCAATACATCCGGAACCCAGCTGGGTTAGCAGGGACTCCGGCAGGCTGGCCAGCCGGTTGTCGGATGCTTCGAGTACCTGGAGCTCTGCCGGGAGGCTCTCGGGCAAGCTGGTCAGCCTGTTGCCGTGGGCGTTAAGTCTCTGAAGTTCAGGCGGGAGCGTTTCAGGCAGATCAGTCAGCCGATTTTCGCGGACGGAGAGCAACCGCAGCTCGGTGGGGAGGCTCTCAGGCAGGCTAATCAGCCGGTTGCCGTCGGCTTCGAGCCCTTCGAGTTCGGGCGGGAGGGTGTCAGGCAGACTAGTCAGTTGGTTGCGGCTGACGGCAAGTATCTGAAGGCGAGCCGGAAGAGTCTCAGGCAGGCTTGTCAGCCGGTTACCGCTAACATGGAGCTCCTGGAGGTCGGCGGGCAGGGTTTCTGGTAGGCTGGTCAGGTGATTGGCGCCGACCGCGAGGGTCTGAAGGCCCTCCGGAAGTGTTGCGGGCAGGCCGGTCAGCTGGTTGCCGCCAACGTAAAGTATCTGAAGTCGCGCCGGAAGAGTGTCGGGCAGGCTGGTCAGTCGGTTGCCGCGAACATCCAAATCCCGCAGCCCGGCCGGCAAGGTATCTGGTAGGCTGGTCAGGTGATTGAAGCCGACGGCGAGGGTCTGGAGGCGCTCCGGGAGTGTTGCGGGCAGGCTGGTCAGCTGGTTGCGGCCGATGGTGAGATATTGAAGTGCTGGCGGCAGGGTGTCGGGCAGGCTGGTCAGGCGATTGTTGTCTACGTCGAGCGTCCGGAGTTCGGCCGGGAGCGTGTCGGGCAGGTACGTCAACGCGTTGCCGCTGACGTCGAGGGCCCCGAGATCTGGCGGAAGGGCGGGGGGCAAGGTCGTCAGGCGCAGGTCTGATAGCTTCAGCCGCGCATAGAACTCGCCGGCCCAAGCTTTAATTCGTCTTACCGCCTCGTGCCGGTCCTCACCCTCTGTTTGCTCCTCCTCGCCAGCCCAACTGTTCAGGAGCTGGTCAAGCTGCGATTGCCGGAGGACGGGATGTTCAACGTTCGTCGGATTGCCGGCAGGGGAAGCCTGCCGATCACTCAAAACTTCGCCCCACCGCGCGGGGGCCGGCGTGAGCCAGTGCCCTTCTTCTGAAGTATTGCTATCGCCCCCTCGAGGCTCTCGATCGAGGCTCAATGCCCCGGGATTATCCTCCCAAGACAGGCCAGGAGTCGTTGGCCACTCATCATCTGCTTGCTCCCACGAACACTCCTCCTGATCGAGACTATGCGTCGGCAAGTGGACAGCTGAATCCATGCCGTGCCGATAGCCCGTGACATTGAAAGTGCCATCTGGCAACAGTCCACGGCGATTCGCCGCCGCAAAAACCCCATGCTGCTGATTGCGGCCCTGTTCAGAACTCGGCGGGCGGACTTGAGGGCAGCTGCGAGGCGCGCTCCTCGACGAGGTTTAAGCGCTCCGCATCTATGTTCGACACTGCACAAGGGTCGTCGGGGCGGCGTGGACTGCGGGCCGGGAGCTCGCGCAGGTGCAAGTCGTTCAGCTGCTGCTCAAACCCCATTTGGTTCGCTTGGCGGCGCACCTCATCGCGGTCTGTCCGGACGAAATCCGGCGCCTCAAATGGGTGGTCATGGTTCAACCGATCCATCCCATTCTCCTCTGGTCAGATCCGAACAGCTAGGCCGGATCCAGATCGAAAGATTCTGGCTAAGAGACGTAGCTTTCGAGAAGCTGACGAGAAATCAGATTGGGTTTCCGCTGGTCTTTTACCCCGCGGAGACAACCAGTATGTGTGTGGAACTAACCAGGAGACCCGGATCAGTTGCGTCCCAGACGAGAATAACCCATCCACCAGGAAGTCTTGAGGCAAACTCCAGATCGGATCGTGCAATCCTCGATTGTTGAGGATGTCTTTTGCTTGATTCTGATCGCCCGTGGCGGTTGACCATTTCTTCCATGATGAGTGGATTGCCGACTACAAACCGGATGATCTTGGGCGTCTTGGATCCGGATTCGCGACGTAGAATGTCGCCCAGGTCGAATTGCCCGAAGAGCATAAGGTCCGTTCGGACGAGGCCACGTTGCACAACGCGTTGCAAATCCTGGAAGGAATTTGTCGCCCTGGTCTCCTTGAAAAATTCGACAATGTCCGGCTGCCCGACCGCGGCCTTGAAAGCCGGCCACAACAGCGTCGAATGGCTTTGAGCTCGTGAGGCTGCATGGTTAGACCTCGACTTTAGCGATTGTCATTTTGTCCTCTGTAACAACTCTCCTTGGTCCGAGTGCGTCCGATGGCGTCGTAACGCGCCGGGATCATGTAGTCGCGGGCTGCGCTTCCAGGAAGGTCCGGACGTGGCTGACGAACATCTCCTAGTGCTGAAACAGGGCGCCGTGACCTGAATCGAGATAAAGGACGAACTGAGCGTCGCTGAGCTCCTTGAACATCGCGTAGGCATTATTCGCAGGCAGCATGGTGTCTTGACTGCCGCTGACCACAAGAGCGGGCTGACTGATGGCGCGCAGAATGGCGTGTCCGGGATCAGGTGTGGCACACCAGCTAATCAACGCCTTGGCCTGCGGATCGGTGAGGCTGCAGAATTTGTGAAAGCTGCGACGTGTGATGCCCTGACGCCTGATCACACTGTAAAACGTTTCTTCTCTCGCTCCCATGTCCTTCCACGGTCTGCTATCGGCTAATCGCGAATTGCGGTTAGGACAGCAAAAAGCAGCCGATGTGAAGCGGTTGCCATAGGGAATGCTGGAACTGAGCACTCGAGCTTGGCACATGCAAGTGTAACGACAAGCAAGGAGGAGGATTCAACATCAGGCCGCCAAGCGAACTTCCGCCTAAACCTAAGCCAAGTTTGAGCTCTACACGCGAGACTTACTCGAACGAACGCAGCATCAGCCCGCAACCCCGGCGCGGGCATGATTGCTAGTGTCACCGCCTGCTGAACGCCGGCGCCAACAGACCGCGAGAGCGCATTCCTGTTGGGGCAGAGAGGAGACACAACGAAACGAATTCATTTGATGCCGACTTTCGTGAAAAAGCCGGACGGATTTCAGACATAGGCGAGTTTGCTTTCGGACAGAAGCGCGCCCGAGGGTAAGGTGATTTTCTAGTTCGAGCTTTCGCCCTCTGGAGCACTAGCTCAATTTGGGCCGATCCGAGTTGCGCCCAAGCGGGACCTGCTAGTGACGCGATAGCTGGCGGGCTTGAAATCCAGAGTGCCGGCCGGAAGTTCTTCCTACGCCCACGTGTCGCTGACGGCCGCTTCGAAAGCTGCAAGCTCTTCGGCATCCCGCAAGGACCATGGTCGAGCGAACGGGGCCTTCAAACAACCGAAGAAGGTCTTGATTGAGCGCGCGCTGGTTGGTGATTTAGGGGCGGCGTCGGCGGATTCGATCAAAGCGTGGGAGCCGTCCCGTTCTGGCGGGATCAACAACGCCGCCTTGCCGCCAAGCCGAGCTTTTGAACTATGTCGATGTTTTCAGATGTGATGACGCCCGAACGGGCCGGAGGGGTTTCGGGGCGTACACGCGCGCTCAGGGCGATCAGTGTACGTTCGGTCCGACCGCTGCGATCGAGGTTGGTAATGCAATGCAACTACCCCGATCAACCCGAGTGGGGCTGTGCGCTAGTCAGCTTTACGTCAGTTGCAGCGGATATGTCGGATATGTTCGGCACTAGAATGCACAATGTACAAAAATGGCTCGCACGTCAGGATTGTGGCGCTTGACGGCTTGTCGACGCAGCGAAGGGGCTCCGCTCTGGGGTGTCGAAACAAAGCCGTTGAGCCTCCCGCGGGGCCCTCTGTGCCAGCGTGGTAACCGGCGCATTCTTGCTCGCATGGGAGATTGATCTTGACGAGAGCTGACTGGAGAGCGAACGCAGCCGGCGGATCAGACACGCACTGGTCCAGCGCTGAATCAGATCGCGGCGCTGGAAACGATGACTCGACGTTCGGTTCTGTCCTGCAGGGCTTGCGCTCTGACAATCCAGAGTTCGCGGCGGGCTCCGCGCAAAGACCACCTTCGGCCAGCGATGCCCGACGCCGCACGTCAGCCGGTCCTTGCGTGAATACGCATGTCGATGAGCCCGGTTTGCGGTATTTGGCGCATCGCGGCGCGCCAAATTGGGAAGAGAGTTCGTCGCGTTCCGATGTCGAGAGCCGCCGTCCCGATCAGTCCAGGAGTTCACGACAAGGTGCCTCTTCCTCGCACAGGCAACCTGTATCCGACCTGGATCCCGAGCCAAAAAGGCGGCGCGTGGATGTTGTCGCCCCGCAGGGCACGCGGAATGCGATCTCAGAACACCGAATCCAACGCCGCGCTGGACGCGATTTATTTCGCTCGCGGCATTGTTGAATTCTCACGTGCAGTGGTGGAGCACGACAAGCGGCTACAGCAGGCGGGCGAGAGGGGCCATGCGGCCTTCATGCAAAAGGCTGCCGCCCAGTTCAGAAGCCAATTTGTCACCCACTTCGAGGACGATATCCGCCGCGGGAGATCCTGGGGCTACGCCACGGCATGCAACGCTGTAAGTCGCCAGGCCGGCGGTCAGGAAGGCGTCGAAGCTTGCAAGGCGGTGGCAGCTCGCGTGTCGCAGCTCCCTAGTGCGTCAATGCGCGAACTTAAGCCCGATGCTCTTGCGCTGTTCGCGACATCATTCGGTCGGCATCAGCAGTCGAGCACATGCCGCAATGGAACCATCAGAATCGCTGAATTTTGTCGCGATGACGCCAAGGTACTTCGCTCGGCGAATAGTCAAAATCTGTCGCTGCTGGTGAACGGTTTCAGCAAGTGGACGCAGGAGGCGGAAACTCGTGAGGGCACGGAAGCTGTTGCCCGCGTGGTCCGTGGTGCCGGCCGTAGCTGCGAGCTCTCTGATTTTAATCAGAAACACTTGGCCATGCTTGTGAACGGGTTCAGCAAATGGCCGGACGCGCCCGACTGTCGCGACGGCACGTTTGCGATCGCGTCTGAGGTTCTTCGCCGCGCCGCGCGCCGTGAGTTCGGGCTGTCCGATTTTGCCCCGCAGACGCTGGCGAATCTGGTGAACGGCTTCAGCAAGTGGCCGGAAGAGGCGGACTCGCGCGAGGCCACCTTGGCGATCGCGAATGATGTCCTTCGCCGCGACCGCCATGCTCGGCTCTCGGAATTCAATCACCAGAATCTGGCTAACCTGGTGAACGGCTTCAGCAAGTGGCGGGACGCGCCGGAGTGTCGCGATGCCACGTTTGCGATCGCGCGCGAGGTCCTTCGCCGCGCCGAGCTCTTCCATTTTAACCCGCAGGAACTGGCGAATCTGGTGAACGGTTTCACCAAGTGGTCGGACGGGCGGAACTCGCGCGACGCGACGTTTGCGATCGCGGGTGAGGTCCTTCGCCGCGGCGCCCGGCATTTTGAGAACCAGCACTTGGCGATGCTTGTGAACGGCTTCAGCAAATGGCCGGACGCGCGGGATTGTCGTGACGCTACGCTTGCGATCGCGGGTGAGGTCCTTCGCCGCGACCGCTATGCCCGGCTCTCTGAGCTCACTCACCAGCAAGTGGCCAACCTGGTGAACGGCTTTAGCAAGTGGCCGGACGAGGCGGAACTCGCGCGACGCCACTTTTGCGATCGCGGGTGAGGTCCTTCGCCGCGACCGTCATGTCCGACTCTCTGAATTCACCCACCAGGAACTGGCTAACCTGGTGAACGGGCTCAGCAAGTGGGTGGATGCGCCGGACTGTCGCGAGGCCACGTTGGCGATCGCGCGTGAGGTCCTTCGCCGCGGCGCCCGGCTCTCTCATTTTACTCCACAGGAGCTGGGGAACCTGGTGAACGGCTTCAGCAAGTGGCCGGACGCGCCAGACTGTCGCGAGGCCACGTTGGCGATCGCGCATGAGGTCCGCGGCGCCCGGCTCTCTCATTTTACTCCGCAGGAGCTTGGCAACCTGGTGAACGGCTTCAGCAAGTGGCCGGACGCGCCGGACTGTCGCGAGGCCACGTTGGCGATCGCGCATGAAGTCCGCGGCGCCCGGCTCTCTCATTTTACTCCGCAGGAGCTGGCGAACCTCGTGAACGGCTTCAGCAAGTGGCCGGACGCGCTGGACTGTCGCGAGGCCACGTTGGCGATCGCGCATGAGGTTCTTCGCCGCACCGCGCGCGGTGAGTTCGGACTCTCTGGTTTCAATCGTCAGGACTTTGCGAACCTCGTGAACGGTTTCAGCAAATGGCCGGATGCGCCGGACTGTCGAGAGGCCACGTTTGCGATCGCGGGTGAGGTCCTTCGCCGCGGCGCCCGGCATTTTAGCCACCAGCACCTGGCGAATCTGGTGAACGGCTTCAGCAAATTGCCGGATGCGCCGGACTGTCGCGAGGCCACGTTTGCGATCGCGCGTGAGGTCCTTCGCCGCGGCGCCCGGCTCTCTCATTTTACTCCACAGGCACTGGCAAACCTGGTAAACGGGCTCAGCAAGTGGCCGGACGCTCCGGACTGTCGCGACGCCACGTGTGCGATTGCGCATGAGGTCCTTCGCCGCGCCGAACTCTCCGATTTTACCCCGCAGGCATTGGCAAACCTGGTGAACGGCTTCAGCAAATGGCCGGATGCGCCGGACTGTCGCGACGCCACGTTTGCGATCGCGGGCGAGGTCCTTCGCCGCGGCGTCCGGCTCTCCCATCTTACTGAGCAGGGCTTGGCGCACCTGGTAAACGGCTTCAGCAAATGGCCGGAGGGTGAGGATTGTCGCAAAGCCACGATAGCAATCGCCGAGGAAGCCCGTCAGCATCAGCTCTCTAGTTTCCTTCCGCAGGCAGTGGCGAACCTGGTGAACGGATTCAGCAAGTGGCCTGAGGAGGCGATCTGCTGGCAGTCCACCATGGATATCGCGCGCGAATTGGGGGCTGGAGCACAACGATTCGGTGTGTTCACCACGCCTGAGCTGAGTATGCTCGCCAACGCTCTGTCGCGAACGATCATGAGGGCAGAGGAGAGTGGGGAGATTACGGATGCCGCTCTGCCGAAGGATCGGTTGCACAAGCTCGCCCACTATCTGCACTATGATAATGATCGCCTGTTGAAGGCTGACGTTCTGAGCATCACGACCATTTTCAAGGCGCTGGGTAAGGCTGGGCTATTCGATGATCTCGGTTTGCTCGCGCCGACAGGCTTGAATCGGCTCTCTGAACTACGTCCCGCCCCTGGTTTTTCCGCCGAGAACAACCTCGAAACCATGGGCAATCTGTCTGCTGCTCTGCTGCCGCTCGCGCGCAGCCCACAGAAGCCGCTGCGCTGGCACCGCAGGCAGGCCCTCAATGTGCTCAACGATCTTCAGCCGTTGCTCGAGCAAAAGATCAAGGCGCATCTGAACGCGAGCGATGCCGAGCGGAGCCGTGGGCCGCTTGCGAGCCGCCGCCCCGCTCTATCGATCTATCAGACGCTCAAGGCTCGTGCGGCGCTGGAGAGATTGTTCAGGCCCCCCTATGTCGAGGGCAACCGGGCAAATTTACGGACCAGGCAGAAAGAGCTACAGCTTGGCACGAGAGAGGTCCTAACTGGCGCTCGCGACCTGATTCAAGGCGATCTGTCCAGCATGAGCTGGAATCTGATTGCGCAGATCGAGGCGGACAGTCCAGTGGATGCGCTGGACCTATTCATGGAGCAGGATGCGGCGGCGATCCAGGCGCAACATCCTGCGTCGGTGTTCGACGTGCATCACGTATTGCGAGCCATGGACCACGCCCCGAGGTCTCCGCAGGGTGAGGCGGGACTGATGCAGTTGCCGGTCGTGGACATAAATGGGCGGCCGTTGGCCACGGAGCCGGAGACGCGGTATTCGATTTTCCATCGCATGACCTCGGGGGTCCTGCCCGTCGTCGCGGTACAACTGCCCGCAGCCCCGAGCGCCTTCATGCTGGCGCGTACGGTAAATGTGAACGGTGTCCCATACCGGATGGACCTGTTCGGCGGCAGCAAGTTAAAGCCGCCGCGAATGACCGTGTCTCAGATTGCGGCCCGTGCTCCAGGCGAGCAAGCAAAGGTTTCCGGGGGAAAGCTGCTGGCAATTCCCTATGCCGAAACCGCACCGGGCACTGCATTCGAGCAGCTGTCGCGCGCTTGGGCCCCTTTCAAAGAGGCCTACTATTACACTCAGCGCAGGGGTTTTGCGGCGCCTCCGGCGATCAAAGGTCTATCACCCCACGACTGCGCGCTGGAAGGCGCCTTCAAGCTGGCGCTGCTGCCGGACCGTCCTGCCAACGAGGAGCATCCCTTCCGGCTGAGGGGGCCGGACGGACCTATTGCATTGCGACCGCATGACGGCTGCGGCTTCATCCGGGCCTCGCTGGCTAAGCTTATGCCAGCTGTTCGCCGGGCGGGCGAGGAGGAAGGTCCTGACCGGCTGCTTGCCTTTGGTGAGGGAAGGAGAGCATCCTTACCAGCGTCGGCCTTGCAACATTATCCGCGCAGCGAGCAAGTAGCGGATGAGGCCCGGCAGAAGGCGATGAGCTGGCTTGAGAGTCGGGTAAAGCAAGAGCTGACGTCGGAGGAGCTGTTTCGCACCGTAACAGCGGCAAACATCAATGGTCCGGGCGCCGTCGCTATCCCATCTGCTGATGGCTGTCTGCATGTGCCGAGGCTCAAGAGCGAAACATTGAGCGCTGGTGGCGTGCTGATCGGGCGATCGCCTTACGACAAGCCCAACCTGCGCCCGTTCGCTCCCGACCGGGTCAGGTCGGCCGCTGATGGGGACCCGACTGCGGCGTTTCTCGATCAGTGCGTGACCATACAATACAGCTTCAATGTCGCCCAGAAGTCGGGGGAGGAGTTGGCAGCCGACGATCCGACTTTCTTTGCCAAAGGGCTTCTGATCGTGGTGCCCGACGAAATGTGGCCGGCCGACTTCGCCGACCGTGGGCTGGTGATGTCCGCCGAGGACGTCAAGTGCCATTCGAGCTGGACCAAGAGCAAGGACCGCGCAACGGGAGACACGCCGGTCGACTGCGTCGGCATCCTTCAGGCAACCGAGGTGTTTGCCCCAGGCTCGATAGTTGCCGTGCCGCCTAATGAACAGGAGAAGCTGGACGGTGACTTCGACGGAGATACTCTCATCATTATCGGCGACCGGCCGCAGCTTTACGAGCACGTTAGGCAATTCGACCAAGAGGAGCAAGCTCGTGGAAGTCGCTCCCTCAAGCCGCCAAAATCGCATACCCCGGCGATTGAGAAGGATCGCTACAATTTCGGTCGCGCCAGCCAGATTCTCGCCGCCACGCGGAACGTTCTAGAAACCTATACCGGCCTGCAGCGAGGCTTTCTGGCTCAATCACATGAAGCCCGGCAGTGGTTTGCCGAACGTGCCATATTCGGCACGTACGAAGGCATTGACCGAGAGCTCAAGCGAGATATCCGCGGCCTGTTGGAGCAGGAACAGGTTAGTGCTCACGACGTCCGGGACAAGCTCGAGAAGGCGCGGCACGACATCGAGCTGGCACACCATCCGGTCGCGCTCGAGACGGCCGAGTTGCTCCTCACCGAACTCGAGGCGTGGGCGGCAAGTCTGGACGAGCAAGTGCCGCCCGAACTACTCCTGCCCGAAACAGCCGCCACTGCGAGTGAGAGACAGCTCGCAATGAGCCAAGCGCTTTGCGAGCTGTTTCCGCAGCTAGCCGAGACCTATCCGGCAACGGCTCACCCACGGGACCGCGTCCAGCTCCTGGTCGATCGTTACCCTGCGCGCATCGACCCGCGACCGGATGGTTACATTCCGCACGAGGTCGTGCAAAGTGCAAAAAATCTGCTGAGCATCGGCATCAAGGTCGGAACTGACGCCTATAAATCCGACACTGGCGCTTACTCCTTTTTGATCAAGAGCAAGCAGCTCCAGCGCCTGCTGCAACAGACGCCGGGGTTGAAGTCGGTTCCTTACACCAAGAGCTTAGCGGCTACCCTCAACCAAGGTCGGTTCGATGTCGATGCGAGCTTGGAGGATCTTAAGGACAATCCGACACTAGCGGCTTCGGTCATGCAAGCCTCGATCAAGCTTGCTGCCGAGCTGGGCATCCTGCGCGAACCCTCGGCTCCAACGCTTGCTGCTGAGGATGTCGCCACGACAATCACATTGACTCGCGAGGAGGCGGCACAGCGCGCCCGGATGGAGGTTTCCCGCGCTCAAGCCGAAGAGAAGGACATCACCCGGACGGCAATCTCGGTTGCCGAAGCCCTTAGGGCATCCGGCATCGAGGTGAAGATGCCCCATTTGGCTAAGCGTCTGAGATCGGAAAACTCGCTGACAGACGAGCTCACCGGAATGCAGGCTAGCTCTGAGGCCGGCGCCCAGCTGTTCAACAACGCTGTACGCCACGTCTTCGAATTCTCTGATAGGGATTTTACACGTGCCTTCAAGAAGGCCATTCTCAGCGTTCGACGAGAGCGGCTATAGCGAGGTCAGCACGACCAACTGGTTCAGGACGCGATCCCGGACCTTCGCTGGCATCAAGACTGTGCTCGCCACGCAGGGCGGTTACCGTTTTGAGCTGGAGTTTCACACGGCAGACAGCTACAAGGCCAAGCTCGACAATCATGGGACGTACAAGGAGCTGCAGAAGCTCAAACGGCTGCAGCAAGGGAGCGAAGAGCCCCTGGATAAGTCTATAGTCGAGCAACTCCTGGAGCGCGTGCGACGGGCGTGCAACAAGGTTGACATTCCCGAGGGGGCCATAGAGATCCCCCATTGGGAAGCCGAAGCCGGCAGTAGAGTTGGCGCTAGCCCTGCTCGTGTGTTGAACGTGGCCCGGCCGACACGTGCGCCGCGGTCCGCAAGCGCAACAGAGATTGTTGGCGCCCTCGGCAACCGACCGATCGTGCTCGTTGGCATGATGGGGGCCGGGAAATCCGGTGTGGGACCTGCACTTGCAAAGCAGCTGGGGCTGACGTTCGTCGACTCCGATAAAGAGATCGAGGCGAAGGCTGGCAAGTCTATAACCAGGATTTTCGCAGAGGACGGCGAGGCGCACTTCAGGAATCTCGAGGTGAAGGAGATCAGCCGGTTGCTCGATCGGGGGCCGCTGGTGCTCGCAACCGGTGGTGGAGCGTTCATGACCGAAGAAATCCGGCATCGTATCGGCGAGAAAGCGGTCTCGATCTGGCTCAATACCAACGAGGACGTGATCAGGCGCAACCTCCGACACGACACCAACCGTCCAAAAATACAAACCGCAGACCGGGACGAGATGATTACAAACCTGATGAAGCAGCGCAATCCGGTGTATGAGCTTGCCGATCTCATGATTGCCCCACAGGACCGGCGGGAACTCAAGAGCGCGGATGCTTGTGTGAACGAGCTGCACGACTATCTCTGCGCCGGTGACCGGCCAAGCGCTGGGCAATCTGGCTCGGTTCAGGAGGAGCCCGCTGCCTCAAGCGCCCTGAGGGCGCGAGCTTCGGTTGCGCCCAAGTAGCAGATGCCATGACTCGCGTCACTATCGACTGCTACGGCTCGCTGGTCAGATATCCATCGCAGTGTTGGATATGTGCTCGATTTGCGGTCCACACCGCACGATTCGTGATGTTAAACATTTCAATCGGGGCTTTGTACCCGAGAGCCTCAGCCGATGCCGGCTTGTTGCACGGTACCTCCTCGACGACCTCTGGCCGGGCGGACTAAGCGATTAAGCCGCCGCGACCGGAGCTATGTAGACCCCACCGTTGACCATCAAAGCCAAAACGGTGCGAGCCATCTTGTTGGCAAAAGCGACCGCGACAAGCATGGGCGGCCTACGAGCGAGCATGCGCTCCAGCCATGTCCCTTGCGATGCACCGCGTCGGCGAGCCAGCTTCACCACCGCACTCGCCCCCATGATGAGGAGACGCCGTAGCGTTCGCTCACCCATTTTCGATATTTGGCCGAGCTTCTGTTTTCCACCAGTGGAACGTTGTAGCGGCGTTAACCCCAACCCCGCAGCGAAATCCCGGCCACGTTTGAAGTTCTCAGGCTCAGGCGCTAGCGCCATCAGAGCTGTCGTCGTGATTGGGCCGATGACAGGAACGGGTCTTGGCCGTGTAAAAACGGGGCCTTGAACTTGCTCCCATCGATGGCGACGCTCGCCGTCGTGAGAAGACCCATCCCGCGGCAGAGCTCGACAAAACGCGCACAGACCTTACGAAGCCCGACGCTGTTGTCCTTGCGGAAGGATAAGCCGTCGGGCAACTTCCTCTTCTCGGGCTCGTTGCGCGATCTCAATATCGAGCTCCTTGATTTGCGCTTCGAGCACCCGCGGCATCTTGACCAGGATATCGAGCGCTGGGTGCGCCGCCGTTGGCACGCTGCTCCCGGAAGCTTGCGCGTGCTCAACCAGTCCGGCGACATTGGACGACCCCTTTGTGACCTCGCAATGGGCGCTGGCGCAGGCTTCCATCGCTACCAGGCACGCAGGCTGCTGGGCAAAGAAAGCTAGCACTTTGTCACGACGCAGCTGCTTGCGGAAAACAACATCGCCGCCGGCGTCCGCGCCATGTGCCTGAAATACATGTTTCGCCAGGTCTAGCCCAATCGTGCTAACTTCTTTCACGGACGCCTCCTCTTTTGTGACGGTTCAAGACCCTTCACTTTGGCATATCGATGCCGTCAAGGGGCGTCCACCCCATCACAGCAACCGCAACAGAAACAGAAGGGGTTCAAGCCGCGATTCCAGGTTGACCACGCGGCTCGTCCAATGCCAGAGAACCCACACCGGCCAGAACGCCTCGCGGGGCGAGATCAAATCGGAAAGGTGGGCGACATCGTTTCGGAATCCCCGGGCGACTTCGTCGGAATCCGCACCAGTTTGAAGGGAATGCCGCACGACACGATTGAGCGATCTATTGAGCTGTTCAATTCTTCCCAACGGACGTCTGCTTCCAACCGCCAATCCTTCTTACTCGGTTTGCGAAGTCTGAAACAAATAGTTCACGCGGCCTCAGTCCCCTCCGTCGTTGCGGCGATCACCTCATCGGGCAAATAGCCTAGGATGTAGTGCGCTGCCTTGCTGGCCTGGCTTGCGGCGCGAACGATCGCTCGATTGTCCTCACGCATAACTTCTAACCATGAGGCGATGTAGTCTGCGTGTCGTACTGTCGGAACGATGCCGAGCGAAGCACAGGAGAATGCGGCGGACAGCTCCGCTATCAACTCCTCAAAGGCGTACTTCCTGGTACCAAAAGAGCCACTGAGATCGCGGTTGAGCCGTGAAGAATGACCGCTTGCGTGGCCAAGCTCGTGGAGCGCGGTGCGATGCCAATTGATCGGCTCGAAGTAAGCTTGCGGCGGCGGCACCTGTACATAGTCTTCTGTCGGTACATAGAAGGCACGGTCACCTCCAATGCGGAAGTCAATGCCAGTCGCCTTGATCAGGGCTTCGACAGCTGGCTCGACCAATCCCTGCTGCCGAGGAGGCGCAGTAGCCGCGATTTCCGCAGGTAAGCCGTCGCACTGATCCCCATTGAACACTGTAAAGCGCTTCAGGAAGGGAATCGCCAGCGCTTCTTCACCGGCTTCTGCAGCTCGGCGCTTTTCATCGTTCGGTACAAAGCGGTCCGCATAGAGCACTGTCGTACCACGCTCGCCCTTGCGCACATGACCGCCGAGCGATAGCGCCTGGCGGAAGGTCAGCCAGCTCTGACCAGCGAAGCCACGCTCGATAACTGCACCCCAAAGGATCAGGACGTTGATGCCGCTGTAATGCCGTTTGGTCGCGGCGTTGTTTGGCATGGCAAGCGGCGCCTTTGCCGCCACCGTTCCCCAGGGCTGCACCCATGGCACACGGCCGGCCTCGAGCTCGGCAATGATCTTATCGGTAATTTCGTCATAAAGGCCTGGCCGGTTCTGGCCGGTGCCGATGCGAGGATGGCGTTTGGACATCGCGATTCTCCGAGGACGGGCGCCGGCGAGACTCTCTCGCGGCTATGAACCCGTCACCTCGGAGGGACTGCCCTTTCACTCTCGGAACCCCTGCTGAAGAAGTCGCAGATCTGATCGGCTGCGACGTCAGCCCCACAGCCGGCGCACGTGGTTGGTCTATCTGCAAGGCAGCTCAAGAATGACTTCGGCGTCCTATAAACGAAGGCGCTCGATGCGCGGCGGGCGCACCAAAGCTAACCGTAGGAGTCCGCATAACTCCGCCGCCTTGGCGACGCCGGACGTCCCAAGAGAAACGAACGCGCGCCTGCAGCAGTGACCGGATCCGGATCAAAGCAGTTGGCGCGTCATTGACTGCGAGGGATCAAAGTCGCCGACCGGGAGGCGACGGCGCGCGTGCTCGGTTGCCAAGACCTGCCGGCCGACCGGCCAAACTGGGCGGAGGGTTGCCTCGGTGCTTCGATGTGCCACTGTCCGATTGATATATCGAATGTCGGTTTGACAAGGGCCGTTCCGTGTGAACGACACTAGCCCAATGGACGAGATTGTCAGAAAGCAAAACAATCTTTCTGACCGGAGGGCGCGTTTGGGTAAGGGCTTAAGCCAAAACGCGTTGGTAGTCCTGGGGTCTCTGCCTGACCAATATTTCCTAACTTACGAGGTTGCCGGACACCTTCGCACAGCAAACCTGCTCGCCAGCAGCAGGAAACGCGTCACGAGAAAACACGCGTAGATGGTCGTCCCAATTGACAAGCCAATCCAAATACCAATCGCACCAAGTCCGATCTTCAAACCAAGCACGTAGCTAAGGGTAAAACCGAGCCAATTGGCTACGCACGCGAAAAGGAGCGGGATGCGGGTGTCCTTCAGTCCACGCAAGCTGCCCGCCGCAATGTGCTGAGCGGCATCACTGACAAAGAAGCTCGCGCCGACCAAAAGGAGATTGGCCGCCAAGTCTGTCGTCGCGCCGGCACCCTCAGTCGTATCGTCGACAAACAGGCCGGCGATTTCAAAGCGCACGGCGACAACCGCGATAGTTAGTATCGCAGCAGCCATAATGCCAAGCAGTATAGCAATCATCCCTGCTCTTTTGACCCCCGGACCGTCCCGGCGGCCTACCGCGTGACCGACGCGCACCGCCGCCGCCGTGCTGATGCCTATTGGAACCACGAATAGGATCAAGGCGACCTGAAGGGCGATCTGATGGGCAGTAAGCGCTCTGATGCTGACGAGGCCCGCCAGGAGCCCCGCGGCCGAAGAAAGCCCGTATTCCAGCAAAACAATGAGTGAGATCGGAATTCCCATCGCGATCAATCGTCTCATGAACGGCCAATCGAATTGCCACACATGTGCAAGCACTTGATAGTCACGGAAGGGAGGGCGCATTGTGGCGAACCACAACACGGCCAAGAACATCGTAAGGTTCACGAGGCTGCTCGCAAGGCCGGCCCCGAAAAGCCCAAGCGGCAGCAGGCCGAGCTTCCCATTAATAAGCAAATAAGCCATGAGCGCATTGAGAGGGATCGATCCAATCGTAATCCAGAGTACTGGCTGCGGCCGGTGGACCGCAGCCATGAAGTTGCGAAAAACGTGAAAACCTAGTGCCGGCGCCACACCAAAGGCTAGTCCGAACAGGTATTGCTGCGCGAGGCGCGCCACCTCAGGGGCTTGACCGAAAGCGAGCAGTGTTCGTTCTCCCTGGAGCGCAAAGGCAATGATCGGGAGCGATATCAACAGCGCCGCCCAGAGCCCCATGCGCACCGTGCGTCTAACCGCGGCAAGGTTTTTCGCTCCGAACGCCTGCGCTGCCAGCGGCGCGATCGAGGCCAGCAAACCAACGCCGAGGATGAAGCCAACGATGTAGATCACGACACCCAGTGCTGTCGCAGCAAGCGCTTCGAGACCGAGCCCTCCTATCAAGGCAAGATCCGTCGTCATCATCACGACTTGTCCAAGCTGCGTCAGCACCATTGGCCATGCGAGCTTTGCAAGTTCGGCAAGTTCGATAACGAGCTGATGATAATCGCGCGGCGTCGTCCGCTTCTGCTCGAAGACCAGAACTGCTTTTTCTACTCGTTTGCCCATACAACACCGCTGTCCGGTTTTACTTCGCCGACCCCATCATCTCTGCTTTATGGAGAGGAGTATCCGCTTGCCTCGATCCCGGACGGCTGCCGAACCACGCAACGTCAGATCTTGCTCAGTCCAGTTTATGAACAGCTCGCGTGAGCGCGACTGATGCGCTCGGTGCTTGTCCGCAGCTCTCGACTGACGAGAGCAACTAAGTCAACTGCACCAGCGCTCCATCTCTCTTTGTAAGTATGCGGTTGATGGCCCGCACAGAGAGACCGGGATCCCTGGATCCTCATGGAGCGAACTCGGTTGCGACGTGCTCAATCTTGCTGGCAAAATCCCGCAGGAGCGTCGGGCCAGGTGGTGCTGACGTTGAGGATCCCGAAGTTGCGGTCCACGCATACAGCTATCTGATATCGTCGTCACAACTCGGAATCCTCGAGCGGCTGTCCTCAATAAGTCCTGCTATTCAAAGCTCATGCCAACCAAGAGCCTTGAATCGCAAGGCGATCTGCTGCACCGGACGTGTTCTGGGCCTGACAGCAGGTCGCAAATGTGACAGTCAGCATCCGCAACGCTTGTTCTCGACCTAGAAAATCGTTTGGGGCAATCGTTCATGCGCACCTCGAATGCTCGCGGCATCGATCGCTCGGATTCTTAGGTTTTCAAAGATCGCTGCTCGATGCTCGAAGAGATTGAAGCGCTGGCCTTCATGCGTCGGATCTTGGACTAGCTCAGTACACGAAGACTGATGAGATTGGGATGGATCCTCATCGCTCATTTGCTTCGGGTGATCCCCCCGCAATCGCGTCGCGTTTTTCGCGAGGAAGATCCGTGTCACACTCTGTGCTAGCGCGATACTACGGGTCCGGACGCTCTATCTAGCACCTTGCAAGGCAATATCGATCCGTTGAGAATAGAAGATCGACAGCTTCGGTCGTTCGATTCTCCGCGATAAGCGGCCGGGACTTACGCCAGGCCTTCAGCCCCTTGCGGAAATCCACCACTCAGTCTCATTCCGCCCTCAAGCCACGAAGGAGATCATGCAGGATTGCGGGTCCCTACCTTCTGCGGCTCCGTGCGCGCATCCAGCAAAGAGCGAAATGTAATCTGCCGCCTTGCTCGGTTGACACGTGGAGCTGCATGTAGCCAAGAGAATGATGCCCGAGAAGAGGCGCGGCGCTCGGCAACCCACACGGGAGCGCCGCATTCCCCGCCGCGCACCCAGGGGCCGACTGCATCTTTAAGGCGAAAAATGGTCCCCGACGGGACGCGCGCGAAGGCGGACCTCGTCTGGCCTTTGTAGAGCATCATAAATTCTGAGACCTGAAGCATGAGAAAGGCTGCTTTGGCTCCTGTGCTCCGGTAAGAGTACCCTCTTTGGCCGCAAATTCGGCTCTGAATCGGGCATCTACTTCGAGAGTAAAACCGAAGCGGAGTTTTTAAGTGCCCGCGACCATTTCATTCCTTTAACATGCTGGCTGGATCGGGACGGCCGTTAAGCTCTCGAAGCTTTGACCAGCTAGTCGCGCGGGCGACCAGCATCTCTTCCAAAGAGTCAATATCCGCCACGCTTTCCCGCCCTCTTAGAGTCCCGGCTGGTATTACGGATTGGCGCCTCCAAACCGCGGGCGCAATGAGGTCCTGGGGCTTGGGCAGAGCAGCGAGGGCTTCGATCGCCCACAAAACGGGTCGATTCCCGGCCTGCGTCGTCCTTTTGCTGCAAACGAATCGCCCATATAGTCGCAAAATGGGCAGTTTTGCGATCAACACTGACATAGATAATGAAATTTGGAGAATTCGGCCGCATATAAACGTTCTTGGCGGCCTCTCACGGCTTCGTGGGCTTTTAAAAGGGGATGCGGCGTGACATTTCATATGAACCTGCGCGTGCAACAGGAGGGTGCATCATGAGCGAGCCTTCGCAAGCGCCGCAGTCGCGCACAGATACCGATGAACCGATCGTCTTGGTTGTCGACGACGACATTTCGATGCGCAAAGCTCTTACAAATCTATTTGGATCAGTGGGGCTTAGGGTCAAGGTTTTTGGCTCTGCGGCGGAGGTTTTGCAGGCGAACCCGCCCGAGGTACCGAGCTGCCTCGTGCTCGACATCCGCCTACCAGGATCGAGCGGCCTCGATCTGCAGTCCGATCTTGCTGAGGCCAACATCCACACGCCGATCATCTTTATCACAGGTTACGGCGATATTCCCATGACGGTCCAGGCTATGAAGAGCGGTGCGGTCGACTTCCTGACCAAGCCCGTACGCGAGCAGGATCTGCTCGACGCGGTGCGGGCCGCGATTGAACGAGACCGCAAGCGGCGCGAGCTCGAAAAAACAGTTTCTGAACTGCGATCCCGGCTCGAAAGTCTGACCCCGCGTGAGCGCAATGTTCTGGCTCTGGTCGCCTCCGGCCTGTTGAACAAGCAGGTGGCGGGCGAGCTCGGCCTGGCAGAGATTACCGTCAAGATCTATCGCGGGCAGGTCATGCGCAAAATGGGCGCAAAGTCCCTGGCCGACCTCATAAGAATGAGTGAAGCTCTCGGAATTTCTCGACCAAAGGGGAACATACAAACCTAAGTATACCTTTCAATCCTGCTTCGCGCCCCCACCTTCCAATGTCGGCCGCAACCGCTGCGAGCAGTTTCCCGGATTACGAGCGATCAGTTTGTCAAAGCCTTCGGTCATTTCGGTCATCGACGATGATCCATCCGTTCGCGCCGCAACGAGCAACCTTTTGGCATCGTACGGATACTTGGTCTATGCCTTTGCCTCCGCCGAGGAGTTCCTGCGCGCTGCTGCATTGGTCGAGACGTCCTGCGTGATTACCGACGTCCAAATGTCGATGATGAGCGGAATTGACCTGCTGATGCATATGCGAAGCCTCGGTCATCGCATGCCGTTCATCTTCGTCACGGCCTTCCCCGACGATGGGGTGCGCGCTCGAGCGATCAAGGCTGGCGGGATCTGCTTTCTTGCCAAACCCTTTGCCACGGCTGCGTTAATCAAGTGTTTGACCATTGCGCTGTCGGGATCAGGCGGCACACACGCGTAAGGGCCTTGGCTCGCTCCCCACGGCATTCAGTCCCAAAGGATGCTTTGCGAGATTCTCGCAGGTTGCGCAGTCATTTCGCCGTTCCTTTGAAGTGACAAGTAGCCTGATCGCTGACGGCGGCGTGCTCATGAAAATCCGCACCAAAGCTCCACATACCGCTCATGCTGATTGCCATTGTCGGGGCCTCAGCTTGAGCCAAAGACCTGGATGCAATCTCAGCCCAATTAGCCCGCGAGGCTTACACGCGGTCCCATGCACCGAGAAGCGAAACCTCCGGATCATGTAAGCAATCATCATTTGTAAGATTGGAATTGACAGTCCAGATGCGGGACAGATGTGGGGTCCTCCACCGAACGGCACATAGCATCGGGTGTCGTAGGCCGAGCGTTCATCGAACCTTTCCGGCAGAAACTCGCCAGGACGATTCCAATATTTTGCATTACGATGCAGGCGAGTATGCGCAAACCATGACTGCGCTACCCTGAGGAATGTTCATCTCGCCCACGATGTGATTCTTCCGTACGTGTCTGCCTTGCATCCACGCGGGAGGATAGAGTTCGCAAGCTTTCCATCAAGGCTGTCCGGAGCTTGGGAGCTGATTTCAAACTCCGAAAATCACACTCGGGGCCGGCTGCCGCCGCTTCTTCAAACAGGGCCTCCTCGACACGGCTTCCCGCAATAAGCATCAAGGTCCAGGCTATTGAGGTTGCGGATGCGTGGAAGGCATTTATCAGCGTACGAATGATCGTGTACGCGACCAGATCTTCCGGCATTTTGGGCTTCTCGGCGCAACGAGAGAGCTTGATATCCGCGATTTCAAACGCAACGTCCTGAAAAAATTTCTCGCTCTCTTGAATCGCGCTGTCAATTCTATTTCTCTAGGCCAAGAATGGGCATGTTCTACATTCGCTAGCCACTCCTCTATAAAATTTCCTCTCGCGATGAACTCGTCGGCATGGCGGGAGATATCGAAATTGTAAAGCAATTTGGCCATCAGGATCAGCATCCAGCGTTTGATCTCATGTGAGATCTCAACTGTGCTTTGATCTCCGACGAATGGCGCAATACGCTCTTGAAAGCCAGCTGCGCTCTTACTTAGCTCAGCTCGAATTGCATCGTACGGTTTCATAGGACCAGCGGAAATTGCTTTCAGTTTCAACAGTGGGAACGCCGATGGAGCATATGCATTCACAATGTTTCTGTAGTGGTGCTCGCTTATTTCGTAACAATCTGTGTCTTCAAAAAAGCGCTGAACCAATTCAGGAGAGTTGAAAACGAAGAACTGGCGACCGCCTGTTTCGTACCGGTAAAGATCGGTGTGGCTTACTCCCAACATAAAGGCAGCAAAGTCTACCTGATCCTGTATTTTGGGGAACTCCATTTTGTCGTAGAGGACGGTCAATTGCCACAACCCATTTATTCTAGAGCAACCGCGGTTGCCAGCTCCCATAAATGCAAGGCATTGCGGCGCTTCCTCGCCCTGCCGTCAAGGGGCAGGGCGAGGTCAGCGGTACCGCACTTTCGGCCCTGCATAGCCGGGCAGTCGTGCGCCCGATTTCGTCAGCGGCCCTTAGCTGTTTTTGCCGCAGCTTTTGCATCCTGGGGCATAGCCCCAAGACCGCCGCGGCTCGAAGAGCCTCGAACTTCTTTCGTCTTGGTCTGTTCTTGGCTTGGCATCGGCGCTTTCTCTCCGTAAGCCCAAGATCCTGTCGTGCTGCTCATGTTCAGCTCCTTCTGGCCTCGATTGGCCTACTGTGAGAAGGAGCAAGGGCCATGCCAGCGTCCGTCGCGAGCGCTCAGCGCCTGATCGCGCTTCGCAAAGGGTTCGAGAAGGTGCAATAGCACGCGAGTGTTTTGAATCTCACACACTTGTGCGCCCTGTCAGACGTCGAACAAAGATCGAGCGGCTGGCGCAGTCGGATCTTGCCCGCACAGACAAGAACCAGAACTAGATTCGCTCCCGCCTGAACCTTGCTCCGCCCCGCACTCAAGCTAAGAGCTCGGTCACGAGCTCAGGCCAGCGACGAGGGCTCCGGCGCGAAACGCAACCGCGTTTCGGAAGGTTTGGGGTCTCGATCGCCTGACCAGTCTGCCGCAGTCATTTCGATTGGCCAACATGGATAAATCTATGCAACGAGCAGAGAACACCTAGGAGTGCAAAAAGAGGTCAGCTGACGCACTATCGAGATTGACGACCGCATTGAGCGGGGCGGACGAACGGCGAAAATCGAGTCATCGTTGCTGATCGATGGGCTTCGCACCACATCTTTCGCCTTGCCTGCAATTCTCTTTGCCCGTCACTTGCGCCCGTTGTCATGACAGTCGGCATTTCTTCCCTGCGCACGGCCGGAGCACCCGATGACCCGACAGCATACAACCTAACGCTACGGCCGATTCAACCCTCATGCGGGCCATCCTGGTGTGAGATAGTTGCAGTAGCTGCATTATCGGATTGTTTGCTACCTTCAAACTCGCATCACCGACCTCCCAGGGTGATGCGGGGGCGGACTCGGCGTTTGATCCGATCCAGTCGTCGGTGCCGCCCCTCACTCCACTCTTTGTGACCCGTCTTAAGAAGGTGCGGTGAAACCGGGGGCGGCCGCATCTCGCTGCCTCCCGAAGGCCGATCTAATCGCAATGTGGGACACGAAACGCATGCGTATACGATTATCGGCATCACCGCAGAAGAACAGTAGATGAAGCGCGATAGATTTTTGAGTGAGTGCTGATGTCGTCTGATTCAGCTCCCCCGCTCGGCCGAGGCATGAGGCACGGGACGTGCCGATCAGCTTTTACCAGGATTTTGCACCACCTTCCGAGTCCGGAATAACGCGGCCAGGATCACTCAGGCGAGCGCCGTTGCCGCTTTGCGAACTGACAAGCCATAGCGCAAGGCTGTGCACGTGAGGACTTGCTCGTGGTCCCACGATTTACCTTCACCAGCAGAGGCGGCCAGAACCTGTACGATGCTGAAAGCATTGCTTCATTGAGCGACGGTCCGATCGTTGGTTGGTCTCCTGCCACTGAATGCGTTCGAGCCGCGCGTTTGGTTCACTCCTTGAAGAGGTCGCCGCCGGCTCCTGACCGTCAGCTCCAGTCAACTACCAAGGTTAGCGATTGAGCGAGATGAAACGAGGCTCTTATTTTTCACGATCGGCTTGCTTAGAATGAGAGGGCATCACCGAACTTGTTCACGCTCCCTCGCTGTTGCGGACAAGTCGCGGTAACTCGATGAGAATACGATCCAATGAAGCAAGCCCGGCGAACGCCTGTTACGCAGCGCCTTAATCCGCGCTAGGGTTCGCTTCGGCCGGAGCCGGTATCTGCGCAGTCAATGAGACCAAGCTGAGTGGCTTTAGCAGCACTAAGGTTCTCGAGCGTACCAATCTCTGGGCGTTCTTCCAGGCCGAGAGCATCCGCTGCGAAGTCGTTCAGACCTCGGCCGAGCACGGCAATCTCACACTGCGGGCGGATCAGTTAGCTTCGATAAATGATTCTGGCGGAGACGACTTCTGAGTGTGATTTTTTGCTGGCACCTCTTGCTCCCGTAGAAGCCCGTCCTATTTCAGCTGCGCCTGCGCTAGTACTCGCAGGCATCGATTGCTAACAAGATTGAAATCTCAACTCGTGCAAATGTTAGGAGGACTGCATGCACTTCCGTCCGCTTCATGACCGCGTCGTGGTCAAGCGCATCGACGCAGAAGAGAAGACCGCTGGCGGCATCATCATTCCCGATACGGCCAAGGAAAAGCCCTCCCAGGGCGAAGTCATCGCCGTTGGCCCAGGTGGCCGCGACGAGAGCGGCAAGCTGATCCCGATCGATCTCCAGGTCGGTGATCGTGTGCTGTTCGGCAAGTGGTCGGGCACCGAGGTCAAGATCGACGGCCAGGAGCTGTTGATCATGAAGGAAAGCGACGTCATGGGCGTGCTCACCGACGTGTCGGCCAAGAAGAAGGTCGCTTAATCCAACCGCTCGCACTGCTCACCCCTGAGGAGCGCCTGCCGGGCGCCTCGCCAAGGGTGAGATAAGACAACTCAGGGAAATCAATATGTCAGCTAAAGAAGTGAAATTCGGCGTTGACGCCCGCGATCGCATGCTGCGCGGCGTCGACATCCTCGCCAATGCCGTGAACGTCACGCTCGGCCCGAAGGGTCGTAATGTCGTGCTCGACAAGTCGTTCGGCGCGCCCCGCATCACCAAGGACGGCGTCACTGTCGCCAAGGAGATCGAGCTCGACGACAAGTTCGAGAACATGGGCGCCCAGATGGTACGCGAAGTGGCCTCCAAGTCCGCTGATGCTGCCGGCGACGGTACCACCACCGCGACCGTGCTCGCGGCTGCGATCGTCCGTGAAGGCGCCAAGGCCGTTGCCGCTGGCATGAACCCGATGGATCTCAAGCGCGGTATCGACCTCGCCGTAGACGCCGTCGTTGCGGACCTCCAGAATAACTCCAAGAAGGTCACCTCGAACGAGGAGATCGCCCAGGTCGCCACGATTTCGGCCAATGGCGACGCCGAGATCGGCAAGTTCCTCGCCGACGCCATGAAGAAGGTCGGCAACGAGGGTGTCATCACCGTCGAGGAAGCCAAGTCGCTCGAGACCGAGCTCGACGTCGTCGAGGGCATGCAGTTCGACCGCGGCTACATCTCGCCCTACTTCGTCACCAATGCCGACAAGATGCGCGTTGAGATGGACGACGCCTACATTCTCATCAACGAGAAGAAGCTCTCTTCGCTGAACGAGCTGCTGCCGCTGCTCGAGGCCGTGGTGCAGACCGGCAAGCCGCTGGTCATCGTCGCCGAGGACGTCGAAGGCGAAGCCCTTGCGACCCTGGTCGTGAACCGCCTGCGCGGCGGCCTGAAGGTCGCGGCCGTCAAGGCTCCGGGCTTCGGCGATCGCCGCAAGGCCATGCTGCAGGACATCGCGATCCTGACCGGCGGCCAGGCGATCTCGGAAGATCTCGGCATCAAGCTCGAGAACGTCACGCTCAACATGCTTGGTCGCGCCAAGAAGGTGATGATCGACAAGGAGAACACCACGATCGTCAACGGCGCCGGCAAGAAGGCCGACATCGAGGCGCGCGTGGCCCAGATCAAGGCGCAGATCGAGGAGACCACCTCGGACTACGACCGTGAGAAGCTCCAGGAGCGTTTGGCCAAGCTCGCCGGCGGCGTCGCGGTGATCCGCGTCGGCGGCGCGACCGAGGTCGAGGTGAAGGAGCGCAAGGATCGCGTTGATGACGCGATGCATGCGACCCGCGCGGCCGTGGAAGAAGGCATCCTGCCGGGCGGCGGCGTCGCCCTGCTCCGTGCCTCCGAGCAGCTCAAGGGCCTGCGCACCAAGAACGACGACCAGAAGACGGGCGTCGAGATCGTGCGCAAGGCGCTGTCCTGGCCGGCCCGCCAGATCGTGATCAACGCCGGTGAAGACGGCTCGGTGATCGTCGGCAAGATTCTCGAGAAGGATCAGTACGCCTACGGCTTCGACTCGCAGGCCGGCGAGTACGGCAACCTCGTCACCAAGGGCATCATCGACCCGACCAAGGTCGTGCGCACCGCGATCCAGAACGCCTCCTCCGTGGCGGCGCTCTTGATCACCACCGAGGCCATGGTCGCCGAGCTGCCGAAGAAGGCCCCTGCCGGCCCCGCAATGCCCCCGGGCGGCGGCATGGGCGGCATGGATTTTTAAAGTCCGACGCTCTCAATGAAATGCGAAACCCCGGCAGCGATGCCGGGGTTTTGCTTTTCAGCTCGCTTCCTGTGGGTCATTGACCAGAGGATGCGACTGACGCGCCCGATGAGGTTGTCCATGGACACCTCGCCGATCATGGAGCTGTCCGGCGAGTTTGTCCCTATTGTTTACGAATGCTGGCTGGCCGGTGAGACGAGCGTGTTATCGCAATAACCCGTCTCCCAGCTAACTCAACGGCTCGCTTGGTTGATGCCTAGCGTTGAGACGCGCGCAATCAGGCCGGCTGGGTGTTGCGGGAACGATCGGACAAGGCGGTGGAGAGGACGTTGCCAAGAGCGCTCTGCTTGTCGCGGCGGCGTTGTACTGAGGAGGGTATGCGCATGGCTTCGCGGTACTTCGCGACCGTGCGGCGGGCAATATCAATGCCGGAGGCGCGCAACCGTTCCACGATCGCGTCGTCCGACAGGATTGCGGACAGCTCCTCCGAATCGATCAGCTGTCTGATGTGGTGACGGACGGCTTCGGCGGAATGCGCCTCGCCGCCGTCGGCCGAGGCGATCGAAGTCGTGAAGAAATATTTCAGCTCGAACATCCCGCGATTGGTCGCCATGTATTTGTTGGCGGTGACGCGCGACACCGTGGATTCATGCATCTGGATGGCGTCGGCGACGGCCTTGAGACTGAGCGGTCTCAAGTGCGCGACACCATGGGTGAAGAAGCCGTCCTGCTGGCGGACGATCTCGGTAGCGACCTTCAGGATGGTGCGGGCGCGCTGGTCGAGCGCGCGCACCAGCCAGGTCGCGTTCTGGAGCGCATCGGTGAAGTAGGATTTATCGACGTCTTTGCCCATCTTCTTCGACAGCTCGGAGTAATAGGTCTGGTTCACGAGCACGCGCGGCAAGGTGTCGCTGTTGAGCTCCACATGCCAGCCGCCGTCGGGACCCGGGCGGACATAGACCTCCGGCATCATGGTCTGGACGCGCGCAGGGCCAAACCTCATGCCGGGCTTGGGATTAAGGCGGCGGATCTCGCGGATCATGTCGGCGATGTCTTCGTCATCGACGCCGCAAACGTTACGCAAGGCTACGATGTCGCGCTTGGCGAGGAGATCGAGATTCTCGACCAGCGCCTGCATGGCCGGATCGTAGCGGTCGAGTTCACGGAGTTGGATCGCCAGGCATTCGCTCAAATTGCGCGCGCAGATGCCGGGCGGATCGAATTTTTGCAGCACGGCAAGGACGTCCTCGACATCCTGTTGCGATGCGCCGAGACGCTCGGCGGCCTGGCCGAGATCCGGCGGCAGGTAGCCGGCCTCGTCGACGAGGTCGATCAGGTACTGGCCGATCATGCGCGGCGCCGGCGCGGTGAAGGCGACCGAGAGCTGCTCGGCAAGGTGGTCGGCGAGCGTCATCTCGGCGGCGACGAAGGCCTCGAGATTGTAGTCTTCATCTCCGGAGGCGCCGCCGCCCCATTCGGTGTAGACGCTCGCCGCGGCATCCTGGGTATTGCGAACGCCCTCCTCGGCAGCCTCTTCGGAAACAACGTCGTGTTCGATATCGATACGGCTGCCGAGATCAGAGTTGGGCCGTTCTTCCTGGCCGAGCTCAAGCGTTTCGGCGGCCACGCCTAAGGACTCATGGTCTTGGCCTCCGGGTTCCTCGCGCTCCCTGAACCTGGTTTCGTCAGAAACATCACCGGTGGCGAGCTCATTGTGGCCAGCGGGCTCGAGCAGCGGATTGCGTTCAAGCTCTTCCTCGACGAAGGTCGTGAGATCGAGATTAGACAATTGCAGCAGCTTGATCGCCTGCATCAACTGCGGCGTTATTACCAGCGACTGCCGAAACTCAAATCTCTGCGTCAGACTCATAACGCAATCCTTTCAACACTGGTCCAATTCTTGCTTATCATAGAGCGGAAGTAGACGACAAGAACTTCGGTACAGCGGCACGGCCCTCATCACTCTCGGCGCAAGCAGGCTCGCTCGCGGGCGCGCCGTCCGCCAGATCAACCGGGTCCACCGACAATGTGAGGAAGGACTCGCCGTCCGCAAGTGGCGCCGCAAGCTGTGCGAATCCGAGCTTTGATCCCGGTGGGACCGGGCCAACAAGCGCTGGTCGCTTCACTTTCGTCCACGCCGGTTCGGCAGCGGCCGGTACTTCCGCGTCTCAGATTGTCGACAACCTCACCAAGGAATGTCTGGAATCATCCAGTCCGGACGGGCCAAGAACTCACGACGCGTCGTATGGCGTCGCAGGCCAGAAATCATCGAGTCCAACTGTCGCACCGAGGAAGAGCTCCATGGACTAGCGCTTCGTCGAGCTCGACACGTCGATGCAGAACGGCTTCGAGAGTTCAACGGTCCCGCGTGCAGTTGGCTGCCCAATAAGATCCTGTTCTTCGATGTCGAAATCGACCGTGCCACGCTCGCCGAAGGCCTGAGGTTTAGCTAAAGCGAGCACAGATGCGCGCATAAGCGGGGTCACGAAGCCGAACCACACAACGCGTTGCAGGGGAACGCGCCCGCGCGCATTAGCTGCCGCCATTAGGGGCGCGCTTCCCGAACGAACTGCTGCAAAGCTGTTTAGTTTGCATGAAACCCGACGGCTTCGTCTCGTTCGCTCGCGGAGCTGGTCGGAAGCGTACAACGCGAAACATATGCGTATACGATGATCAGCATTTCCGCAGGAGAGTGAGTGGATGAACCGTGATCGAGTTTTCCGCTATGGGCTGGCTCCCGACTTGATTCAACTCCACAGCGTCTGGGCCGAGACACGAATCTTGGCACGGCACGTGCAAACCCGCTCTTGACCGGGATTTTGCATCATCCTCCCGAGTCCGCAAGTAACGCCGTCCGCGACCATTTCAAGCGGGCGGCGTTGCTGCTTCACCAGCCCACCAGCCACAGCGCGAGCGCTACGCACATGAGTATGCTACCACGACAGCAATTCCGAGAAACACGAATTGCTTGTGGTCCATCCCAATTCCCTTGCCGCCCGTTCAATGCCCGAAACGGACAAGCGTCCCTTTATGCGTAGACGCTTCGCCCGAATTGGAACAGAACGGCTTGCGAATGAAAACCGTAATCTCGCAGCCTCCTCTGCGCATCCCCAAAACCCGGCCATTTAACGGCCGAATGCTGCGGTGGCGTCTGCTTCCGGCCGGGAGGCTATGCGCGCCCCTCAGCGAAACGTCCTCGTCGAGGACATGAACGTGTGGCGCTTGCCAAGCGGCGGCTGCAAAAGCTCTCGTCGGCACCTCACCAGCTCTTCCTAAAGTTTGCTGTCAGACTCATGTTCGCCATGCCTTGTGCGGTCTGCCCGATGGCGCTGGAAATCGTGACGCCGTTGAACAGCGTCTGCTCGGCGCCGAACCTACGCAGCCATTTGTCGTCGGTGGTCGACATGCTCTGGCCAACGACAAGGCTCGTGCCGATGCCGGTGATTGTCACTTTGGCCGAGTGATGGGTCGCATAGTTCCGCGTCACCTGCCCGAGCATGCCGAGGAGCGGCATCTGGCCCTTCTGGATCAGGTCGCATTCGATCTGCAATGCCAGCAAATCATCGCTCTGCAGGGGCATCGACTTGATGAGCGAGGCTCCGATCTTGCTACTCTGCTCGCCCGGATCAAAGCGCGCGTCCACCACGGTTTTGTCCCAAATGGAGCCGAGCCCGGGACCGGTGCCTGCAGCCCAGGCGACGCCAGAGGATTGGGGCACGTTACCGCCATTAGCAGCTTTCTCCGCCAGCAAATCTAACGATGTGGTGGGCTCGTGCGCCACGGTCATGTCGGCTCCGATCCAAGTGTCCCAAAACGGAGGGATCGACTTTTTGACGGCGACTGCGGAGGCGCCGTTTGATCTCGTGCTGGACGACCAATTCAGACTCTCGCTGGCAGGCCCAGCTTGCGCGGCGTGTGACTCGGCGACAACTGTCGACGCGAAAACGAACGCGGCCGCCCGGAGCGGCGACTTGGCTCGGGCAACTCCTGTCGTAAGTTCTACAATGTTGCCAGCAGAGGATTCCGCAAGATGCAGAGCGAGAAACTGATTTGTCATTTTTAAGATCTCGTGGCCGGCGTTCTCGCATCTTGTTTACAACCTGACGCCACGCTCGATTCAACCCCTTTCGAATAGGTGCTTTAAATAAACGAGGACCAGAAATCGCTCCATTGAAAGACGGACACAGTTACGTGGTTTAGAGAATCCGTGCGGAGGCCGTCTTGGTTTGACAGAGGTTGGCAGCTTGCTTGACAGCCTTCCTTTCGGCGTAAGTTAGAGTTTCGCAGCCTCCACACAGAGAGCCAGCGAATTGTCCAGACAGAATGGGAGCAGGCTGTATCGCCCGGCCGCCGCCGCAATCAGTGCGGCAAAGTTTAGAACGCTCGCGGCAGGCTGGGTGTGCGAGCTGGGGTGAGATGATCGTAAACGACTTCGCGCTCACATGCCGCTGGGAAGCAATTCGCTCACCGGGCATATTATGGCAAGGCAGCCCAGGACGGCACCTGAAGCGAAAATGGCTAACCGAGGCGTCGCAATTTGTGGAGCGGTCTCCGTACATAGGCCATGCGCGCAACGCCAACCTTGATGCTGCCTACGACTGACTATTTCTTGAATAATTCAAGTTCGATGTACCAGCAAGTTCTGTCGTTCTCCGTTCGGCATAGCGCTTGCTTCATGCACAATACCATTACGGAGCCGTCGCCGTGATGTAGGGGCGGACCCCGCTGTCTGTCTAAACGGCATGGAGTCCGCCCAACCATTTCCGCCTGATTGACGCGAATTTTGAGACCACTGCGGTTGGGCTAGGCTTGTCATCATGCCCTATCTCTCAGTGGTTGTGACTCCTGCCTAGGGGTTCGTCACGAATGGCGACCGCCTCCGGCGCACACATACCCTGAACCCTACGAGCGAGTGTATTCGATGAAGCTATCTCAACCGTTCGCAATGATCGGTTGTCTCATCAACCGGCAAACGATCCCGCGGATCATGGTGATCACCGCATTGGAATGGGTGTTCATGCAGGCCGGCCTGGTCTCGAGCTGGCCTCGACCAGCACATGCCAGCGCTCCGTCGACTGGGATTCTCGGCGATCCGGTCCGGGCTGATGACCTGGATGCAAATTACAGGTCTGTTAACGCTCGGTCATTCCCAGCCGGGCATTGCCACGTCACGGAGCTAGAGCTCGGTGCTATACAGTTCGGCTCACACTACGCAGACGTCGTTTCGGTATTCGGTTGTGCAGGCACTCTCACGGCACGCGAGAATGCGGGGGATATCAAGTTACACCTATTTGCTTGGAACGACGGGCAGGTTTTGGCGATGTTCGCAAACGGCCGGCTATTGATCGCATCGCCGATCTTTTGCAAGGATCCATGATCTTGGTTTGTGAACAGACGTGCTTGCAGCCCAGGTCTCAGCCTATCTCGATCCACTAGTCATGAAGACCTGTCGGCCGATGCCGCCCGGCGTGAACAGCCGATGTCACTCATCGCCATAGCCGCAATCGCGTCCTTTCGCCGCGCGGCTATACTAGGCGTCTCGATCCGCATTGCACGGCTCGGCATCGGGATCTCGGTTGAGACCTTGGCGTTGTTCGTTCGGTGTTGCTCTACCTTCCAGCGCGGAGCGCTTTTGTCGGCGATTAACTTCTGAGCCGAGAGCCATCGTACCCGCCAGTCGGAGCCGCATCCCCAGTACGCCGCAGACTCCACCAGGGACATCTGCCTGGAGGATGAACCAGTTCGTCGTTACCGGCGGCTCGCCGACCCACAGTGCGGCCCGAGGCCACGACGCAGAGGATGGAACACTGAAAACAATCGGGTGAGATTCCCAAGCCTTGTCCCGTAGCCTTAGGATCGCCTCCTTCATGGTCCAGATACGAAAAAAGCTCGTCCGCCACATCCATCGCGGCGCGCACGCGGTTCTGCATTGAGCCGACCGTCAGCTCTATACTTCGTCAATTGGTCACGCCACAATGACGTCGGTTTCGATTGTCTTGTCCCTGAAATCATGACTACCGCTTTGCCCCACCGAAAAACAGATCTTCCGCGAAGCTGAGGATACGATGCTCTTGCTCGCTGGCACACCTCTCAAATGAGGGCGAGAGAGCATTCCGATGCAGGATGTCTTGGTCAACTTCTCTTTCGCCGCCGCTGGGCTACCACTCGTTGGCCCTTGTCGGATTCGAGACGTCGATGTCCGAAGCGTGGCAAGGAGGCCCAGCGATCAACCAGCGCTGCGAGAGGGGCATTGTTTCTCTTCAGAGGAGTTCGGTCTGCCGTGATTGGCACATCGGTTCCTTGAAACGCGGAGGGCCCCGTTTAGGACCATGCCGGTCTTGTGGGAAACCTGTGTGAGAGTTCCGATGCCTTCCGCGATTGATCCAAGTGAGCGCCACGCTGATGCTCACGCATCGGAGGCACGCACATACGTGACGACGGATCTCTTCACCCGATGACCTCTCAATTTCCCGGCGACGGCGGGACTGCTCTGCACCGGCGACACGTCAAAGGAGTTACCCCAAGATATAGCGTGCGATGGCGTGTGCCGCGGCTCGCTCCAGCAGACTGATCTACTCAGCCTAAGCCTGGAGCTGACGCGCAACGATGTGACACCAGCAGCAACAACGGGTGCGGAGCTCTCAAAGTTAAGAGGCAGCGGCACTGCCGTTTGCTCAATTTAGGCAAATACCTGATGCACCTCGAGAGACATTGGCGCAACGAGAAGATCTCAATGCCAAGCTGTTCGGCGGCCTTTTGGCTCGAGCCGTTTCGATTGCCTTAAGCAGCTCGGCGAAAACACGGCGGCAGCCGCTCCTATCCAGCGGCTGATGTCGGGTTGCCCGGGTAAGGTTCGGCCTCTCAAACTCGTCGAGGGCAGTCGCCTCTAGAAGCGCAACCTTCCGTTCGGCATGCCACTTGCTCGGTGCTGACCAGCATCACCGCTCCTCTCGCGGCGATGTAGGGCGGACCCATGGAAGCAATGGCACTCATCGCGCCGGGTCCGCCCGCTCACGATCCATGCCGGTGTGTCGCACAATGAACTCTATATTCGGGCTGATGCGTCGTATTTGCGCATGCCGTCCCGTGACCACGTCTACGATGCAGGAAGCCCACTGTTACACGAGAACCAGTACTTCAGCGGAAGCGGGCGAATGGATACGATTATGACGTCGAGTGTGGCATCAGTTTGCTACCGTGTCGACGGGAACGGGGCGGCGCCGCTTCCAGTTAAGACCGAAGCGCCCTAAGAGGCAATTCGGATTGGATCACGACACCACATCCTACTTCCTGTTGGGAATCAGCTGCGATCTTACACTTCCTCGACACTCTTGTTGTTTTGATCAACGATAAACGTCATTGCCACTTCCGTGGATGCTCCTCAGGCGAAACTATATTCGTATCACGCACCGCGCAGCGATCAACGAGTTCACAATTGTTTCTCTGATGTTTGGAGATAGTATCCACAACGTGTGTCGACTAGATGACAAACTCACACGGCATCGCTCACCTTCTCGAAGATACCTTGTGCTGGCCGTATGCAGTCGCTCGATTTTTGTTCGGCATGATGCTTGCTTTGTCATGGCAATCATCACCGTCCCTCCCAATCACCCGGTGATGTAGGGCGGCCCCGAAGCTTTGGGCTCATCGCGGAGGGGCCGCCCGCCCAATAATGTCTACAGGTGGATGGTAGCTTGAAAGTCATGTTTAGGGCTTCCCCGTGAGCGAACTTAGGGTTTTGTGGCTACTGCCTACAACAAAACAACTCTATCCATGTGCGAGAGGAGCACGATTAAGGGAGCGCAGCCTATTTCGAACTCGATCTTTGAATTTGACTCTCATGTCTACCCGAAAAAGCATCACACGACCGACAAACTACACGTGCGACAGACGAAATGCGTCAGCCGACAATCTCGACGGAGGGTTCGATATCCTTGTGTTAGTCGAGTCAGAAACTCAGTATCGCCGCGCAAGATCGATTCTCAAGGAGGCATTCACTGACGGAGCGGACTTAGAAGGTGACGACAAACTGGACGAGCGATTTCACAGACCTGGCATCGCGCCCTATTTCTTGCTCGTTCGCGGGCAACCCGCAACTGGGGCTGGTTTGATACCGCGAAATGCGATGATGCCACAGTCGATACATGTTCTATACATTGCCATCCGCGCAACCGACCGGGAAGACTAACCTACCCGGACGATGAAGCAATCAATCGCCAAATTGCCGCGGAAAATGGGCGCCCGCAGAATTCTGATGGGGGCAGAAAACCCGAATTGCATGCCACTCGATGATCCCCATCGAAAAGAGCTCATCCGACGTTCGGCTAGGGGAATGTATCTGCTGCAACGGGCTAGGCGCGAGTTTTATCGACGATCCGGCCCGAGCTGCCGTATATACAAGGCCTGCTTTCGATGATGGGCAAAAGGTGAGAACCTCACTTCTCTTGGGCTTTGTGCCTATCGAGCCAGAGCCGGCAAGCTTCTTTAATCCCGATGGCGCTATCGGCAACTTTATCTCGAGCTGATGCAACTTGATTACGAGGCCGAAACGCTCGTATCTCGTCGAGTCAGTTGGCGGCTAGATGATGTCCTGCAATTCGCGATTTGGACGAATGCTTGTCGCGAGGAACGTCGTTAGGTGTCGCTTCATCCCTCGGGATTGCCCAATTAATTATGCGCAAACTTGAGCGACGTGGATCCGACGTCGTTCAACGGAATACGAGTCCGCCCCTTTCACCAATACTCGACAATGATGCTTGCACAAAGAAGCAAGCAGCGTGGCAAACAACGCGGAGCCGGCCGTTCCAAATATCTACCGACCCGCTCGGTCTTTCAAACGACAATTGACCTTGCTCGAAAACCGCCAAAGTTGGTTCAGCATTTACGCGCGCGATCGAAGGTTTGGTCACCTTGCACTTTCTGGAAGTCGGCCGGGTCTTTCGGAAGTGAAAATGTGAGCGGGAAGGTCTCGGCAGAAAGAGAGCTGAGCGCGGCCTGTTCCTCTACAAGGCGTTTCTCGATGAGTTGGCGTTCTACGTCTGACATTTTTGTCGCTATTAGTCGTCGATACCGATGTATGTTGTTGCGGTGAGCACGAATGCGAGCCAAATCTTCATCGAGCATCGTCGTAAATCCTGAAGAGCCAAGCAGCAGAAAAGATTTCGCACCGCGAGACTCTGGCGTCGTTGAGAGTGCACAGTGGGCCGGATCATTGTCTTTTGTGATAGAGTTTGCCGATAGCCTCAGGCCTTAAAATGACTCTCCTCGTCCAAGTCACTTTCGCCGGGGGAGCGCTTGCTTGATACCTGGCTGCTGACGCGATACATAAACTATATCGGGTATCGAATATCACCATGACTTGGGGTCATGGCGCTCGAAACAGGCATTTGAGCCCTTTCCTTGAAGGATTCCTTCATGATAGGTGAGCAGTGGACCGTTGCCGGATATTTGATAAAACAGCCCGTGAAGGCAAGGTGGGGCCCGCTCCACCAGGTTGGGAGCCACTCCCGAGTGGGCCTGTAGCTCAATGGTTAGAGCCGACCGCTCATAACGGTCTGGTTGCAGGTTCGAGTTCCTGCCGGGCCCACCAATATTTTCAAGGGCTTGACCCGGCTTCGCGCGCTTCGTCCTTTCATCAACCAACGAAACAACCAAACCTACGTTCTTGCTCGGTGCCGAGTGCGTTCCGATAGCGTTCGCAGCCCCGCGCAGGTGGTCGGGATGGTGATGGCCGTAGGTTTCTCGTAGCGTCTTCTCACTCATCCCGAGGAAACCGGCGGCTTCCCACATTGGCGCTCCCTGCTGCATCAACCACGTCGCTGCGGTGTGTCGCAGCGTATGCGGCGTCACGTTGCCGATGGAGACGTCCAGCTTGGCAAGATCGACAGCCGAAGCAAACCCCGTCTTCACCGACGCAACAGGCTTGCCGTTCCACTCCACAAAGTGGCTCTTAGCAATACCCCGCCGTGACCACCGACGCAGATGGGCCAGCAATCGGTTTGGCAACGGTGCAGGTGTCTGACGTTTGGTCGTCGCTCGTTTGCCAATAGCCAGCCGATAAAAGATGCCGCTGTCCAAGTCGACGAACGACCTTCCGGGCTCGCGGAAGGGGGATGCACTAGCAATCGCGCCTGCCCTAGTTCCTGTGTAAAGGCCGATCAAAATGAACCGTGCCACGTGCCGCAACGGCCTCTTGTCGGTTTCGATCTTCTGTCCCTTCAGCGCTCCCACGTGGACGGTCTGTGTTTCTCGATATCGCCAGCACATCCAAAGAAGCTTCATCACCTACTCTGACTCCGGCCTTCCGGTGACTTTTTGCGCCGACAAACTAAGTTCGATGTCGTTGATCTGCTCCACAAGCCGCTCAACGATTTGTTCATAGTCCGTTGGCGCCAATACATCCGCGCCCCGCGCCGCCAGCTCATCCTGATGAATCCTTGCCAAGAGAAGCTTGACGCTCATCTGAAAATCCATTCGCGATGAAACAGCTGGCAAAAGCGCAGAAGGCTGAAATCCTAACGCGGGCCCTTGCTCACAGCTGAACGACGAAGCAACTGGCTACGAGAAAATTCGTCCGCAAAACGCGCTTCAAGAATACCTCGCTATCATCGTCCGAAAGGAGCTTGCGGCGTGGGTGAAGAAATTCCCGGATGAGTTCTACGAGAATATCTAGAAACTGAAGGGGTGGGCGTGGCCCGGAATGTCAAAGAACAGATACAGCGTCGTTGGGCATTACACCAATAATCTAGTGTTTGAGCGACTCGCGCCGGGGCTGTTGAGGGACTTGCGTCTAAGACGCCAAGGAAGGAAAACGGGCATAGGCCGAATAAGCTGCATCAGTGGTTGACTGAAGATGTTGGCGATCCACTGCTCGCCCAGCATCTTCACAGCTTAATGATGTTTCAGCGGCTAGCGATAGCTAATGGCTACGGAGGGCAGCGATTCCTACACGTGGTCGATCAGGTATTGCCTAGAAGGGGAGATACTCTGCAACTTCCGTTTGACGATCCAAACTTGGACAAAGAGGCCGCCAACTGAGGCGGCCTCTCCGCTCGTTATTCTACCGTGATTTTTCTGCACCAAACATTTACCCAGCGCTGGCCGTCCGGATCGCGACCTAGTTGGATTCCAGAGACCACTTCGCCAGGGGCATCACAGTGAACTTGTGCGCCGCCGCCGTTGTCTTTTGGTTCCTTACTTTGAATGGGCCCCCTGACTGGGCCCATCTTCACTTCGAAAGCAAAGGCAGCCGTCGATACCATGACAAGCAAGATGGCTAACGCTACACGCATGTAGTCCTCCCCTTTTTGAGGGCGTTCATTCACCGCCCAAATCAGAAGATGGTCAAGTGTATTCGGCTTCCGACGCAACGCCGGAGAGCGCCACATGCAAACTAGGCCACTGCATAGTTCAAAGTAGGCCATTGGGCATTAAAGCAGGCAGAAGCCCGATAAGAACATATTGCGAACAAGAACAAAGATGATACAGTAAAGCCAATGCCAGCTTCCGTCCCAAACCAGCCGAGTGATCCCGACCGCCTCGAAGCGGCGGCCGATCAGGTCATAGAGGCTTGCGGCGGTGATGCGCGGGAAGCAGTCAAGGCTCTGATCGTCGCCAATGAGTTCTTGGAACGGCGATTGGAGGAGCTTGCTTCACCCGGTTACGCGCGCGGGCGAGTCCTGCCGCGCGATAGGCGGGATTGGTACGATTGAGGATAGACAATGATTACTTGCCCAATCTGCGGTTCTGAAGCCGAACCGCTTCCAAAGACAGGAGACTCAGAAGGCTTCGATTGCATCCGGCACGGTAAGTTCAAAGTAGCCGGTACCGTTTTTGCTATCGATACCGGGGGACGATGGGAAAATGCATTGGCCAAAGCGAAGGGTCGGGCCGCCTTTGGCGAACTGCCTTTGATAATGACCTACGATTTCTAACATGATCTGAATTCATGACCCCTTGCGCGTGGAGCGAGGAAGCGACGGCATAGCCGCACTGCTTTCCGCCGAACGGGCCTAGTGAAGCCGCTAAGGCGTTGCGCTGTCCGGTCGGGTTTAGTGTTGAATTCTGGTCAAGCCGAACGATGCCGAGCAGCCTCAGCCGATGTCTTCTGGCTTAAAATACAAGTTGATGGGGGTGTGTCGCACTCGAAAGGGTAGACCGGAGCCTTTGTGGACGTGATGCGTGTTCAAGATCAGCGGATTCGCCGCGCACTGGGAAATCTCTACATCCGGCCTAGCTTCAGATAGCCGCTCGCACCACTTTTTCATCATGCCCAATAGATTCTGGCCGAAGAAGTAAATAATCATCCCACCTGCATCTTGACCGGGCAGCCCCGTGGAATAGCGCGTATCAAGTTGCTGGAACCCTTTCAAAAGCCAATCGTAGGAGTCGTGAATCTTTGCCTCCCCTATCCAGAGGAAGCCATCTCTAGCTTCGATGATGATATCGCAATGTCCGCCATACTGCGTGTCATGGCTTGCCTGAAAGCCAAGAGCCTTCAAGTCGGTTACTATATCAATCGAAAGAGCATCCTCACCCCTACCTTGTCGATGTTGACGGGTCTTGGAGTGTTCAAGCACGATCCAATCAATGGCGCGATTCACCGCAGAAAGCCGGTCGGCATGGGAGGCAGCAAACATCGCGCGAAACCGGATTTGGTCGGGCTCAGAGTTGCCGAAGAGACCATTGAGTTCGGCAAATGATATGCGCCCGTCGTTTTCCATCATCAGGCAGCCTTAAAATTGGCCGATGGCACAAAGAACGGAAATATCTTTGACTCGAAGTCTTCGACGGGCTCCCCCGTTTCCGGGTGAATAAACTCGCCTGCAGAGCGAGCAGAGTTTAGATATTCAAGGGAAATCTCATGTTCCGTGTGATCATCATCCACCAGCATGGCATGCGCATCTAAGGCCTGTTTACAGTCGCTAGTTTGCGAGGAAAGCCGCGACGAGATTGAGGAGGCCGGCAAAGCAGGCGTCTGTCTTTTCGTAGCGAGTTGCGATGCGGCGGAATGCCTTGAGCTGGCAGAAGAAGTTCTCGACCAGGTGGCGCCATTTGTACATTTCGGCGTCGTGCGGGATGCGCCCGGCGCGGTCGGCCTTGGACGGGATGACCGCTGCGGCGCCGCGTTGGTTCAGATTGGCGCGCAGCCAGTTATTATCGAAGGCCTTGTCGCCGATCAGCGCTTCAAAATCGAGGCCAGTGATCAAAGGCTCGACGCCAATGCTGTCGTGACGCTGGCCGGGCAGCAGGACGAAGCGAATGAGATTGCCGAGTGCGTCGACCAGAGCCATGATTTTGGTAGTCAGGCCACCACGCGAGCGGCCTATGGCCTGATTTTGAGTCCCCCTTTGCCCCGGTGCCATGTTGGTGGACCCGGACGAGTGTGCCGTCGATCAGGACATATTCGAAATCGGGATCGTCACAGAGAGCTTTGAAGACCCGCTCCCAGACCCCCTTCTGCGCCCAGCGCCAGAAGCGCGTATACACTGTGAACCACTTGCCGAACGCTTCCGGCAGATCTCGCCACGGCGAGCCCGTGCGCGCAATCCAAAGAACTGCTTCGATAAAGAGCCGGTTGTTACGCCCGGTGCCGCCGGGATCACCGGCTTTGCCAGACAATTCCGGCGCAATCCGCTCCCACTGCGCATCGCTCAACATCAATCGAATCAAGGCTGATCTCCAATTTTCAGCCTTGAATCAATTTTCTACTGATTTGGGAATCCTGTCTGTAAACAGGCCTTAGTGCAGCAACCTTGGAGTTGACGAGAATCGTTATCGCATTGAGCAATTCAGAATCTACGCTTTCCTTCTTTGCAGCGTGCCTGAGGCTCGTAAATGTTAGCAGTTGCAGCTCATTTAGCGGACGCTGCTCCATGTATTCGATAATCGCAAAGCAAGTACTGATGGTTGGCTCATCGCCCCACCCTTTAGCAAGCTCCTCTTTTATTTTCATAATACTCATTGTTTCCATTTAGTTCTTCGGAAGAAAGTGCTCCATTCTCGATTTGACGTAGTCGAAGTCGTCACATCCCATGCAATTCCTAACTACAGCATCGATCAACTCGGGATGCGAATCTGCCGATGCGCGACCGCTGCTGTGCAGGCTCAGTTCTGGTACCGAGTATTTGTCTCTACCAATCTTTCTTCGCCAATGTACGCTTAGCCTATAGGGTTCAATAGGCGTACTTAACGCGGCCTTCCCACCCTTGTGATACGCCTCTTCGCGAAGGCAATGGGCCTTTCTTCGCATCTTCTCATGTTTCGTAGATGCGGTCGTTGTTCCAAACGCCAACTCAACCACCGTGCCTTCCTTCGAAGCGCGATAAATCGCATTGATCAAAGGAAAGAGGTTCACCGCAACGCCCAAGCTATCTTCGAAGTCGATCAGCTTGAAGAACGCATAACGCACGGCGGCTTGGGCAGCTTCGCCAACGTCTCGGTGCATGCCCTGAGGAAAGTCTATACGAATATCGATGACGTTGCCGCTTGAAGGTATCCAGACGACGTCCATTGCTTGATGACGAACGTGCTTGAGACCATATACTTCTTCGTATTCATCGTACAGGCCGTCTCGCAGGTCGTTAGCATCCAATGGCTCGCGCGTGGTCACAATCCGCGCGGATGCCATGACGACCGCAGTTCCGTTTTCTGCCCGCTCGACTGCAACGAGGGTTGGCTTATTTGGCGCGTCGGCTAGTGCGTCTTCATCAAGATAGAGCGGATAGACGTCGCCGAAAACGCTTTCGGGTACCTCAAGACGTTTTACCTTCGCCCGAATTGCGTCTGCCTTGGTAGAGCCGACCTTAAAAACACGAACCAGCTTTTCGCCGCATAGGTGATGCTCCACTAGGGATACGGCGGCAACGTCGAGCTTTTCGGAAAAGTCCATATCTTGGTCGGATAAGGCGGCAATTGTCTTTTCCCATCCCTGTCGCCGTGGTAGTTCAGCTACACTCAAAATACGTTGCGCAACCGGCCATGGCATCCGCTTGCTCATCGTGCGCGCAATTTCAGACATTTCCATCGGACCCCCCAGCAAAAGCATCTTCCTATATCGCCGGAGCAACTGCAACTAGCGAAAAGTTCGGTGGACAACCGCTGAATCGTGAATTGGACGGGAAGACGGCCGAAACGACCGCCCTCCCTTCCCTAGATGATTAAAGTGCTCGCATTTTCTTCGCAGTAGTAACCGTCTTTACAATTGTTCGCGACGCCTTCAGGTCTGCAATCTGTTGCTGAACCCTCGCCAACCCCGCAGCGTCAGCACCACGCGCATCAATGGTGACGTTCACGGGCGCGCTAACGCCGTGTCAGGAACGACACCGTTAGGGTAAATCTTCGAACCCTTTTCGATGTATCGAAGCTGCGGCCCTTTCTCGCCAACGATTGACCAGCCGCCCGGAGCGTTGTCCGGGCCGTCTGCAAACATTGGGAACGAAAGACCGCCAGTACCGGCGCCAAGTCCGCTAGACCATGTCGGGGACGAACTACCTAACCCGAGCAGTCCGAGAAATCCGCTTCCTGTCGTGCCGACGAATGCCTTGCTCCACAAGGAATCCACAGCCATAGACATCAGCTTGTCGGCAATCTTGTTCAGTGCGTTCACACCCGCCTGCTGGAACGAAGACCAAAACGAGTTGCCCGCCTGCATAGCGTGCGTTAGGTCTGTCGCGAATTCGGTAATGTCCTGTCTGGCTTCGTTGCTAAACTCCCTCAGAGCGTTGTTCATCCGCATTTGCGCAGCTTCCGCACTGTTAAGAGCGGTTGTGACGTCCGGGTCGATGTTCTTTAGCGCTGTAGCAATCTGAACGTCTTGCGGCGTCAAGAACGCCGTCTGATTAGAGAAGTTGATTTGGTTCGCAACTTTCGCTTTCTCCAACGCCAAAGCTGCATCACCGGCACTTTGGGCTAACTTCTCGCATCCGGCCCGCCGCTGATCCGTGGTTGCAATCCCCTCGCGCTCCGCAGCCGCCTCTAGTGAGCCATGGCTCTAAGATGCTCGATATTGTCTGCAGTCGTACCCACAGAGTCGGCAGCGGCTTGCTGCGTTTTGATGTGCTTATTGAGCGACTCCGTTGCCCGATCCAGTGAATCATTACTGCCGTTCTTATCTCTACCGGCTACCCGCGATGGAATTGGATTCTCATAATCACTCGCCGTTATCCACCGTCGTGATGAAACGGCCATCTTCCAGGCGATATTTTCCAGAGTACGCATACATGGTGCGGAACGCGGCACTCTGCCCATCGGGCCCTTCGGGCGCCCTGCGATCCTCAGCAGTAATCAGGACAAAGAGACGGTACGACGAGGTGAAAAGAACATAGCCTGCGGGCCGCTCACCGAAGGGCGAGGCCTTTTGTTCCTTTGTATCGTCTCGTGCAGCACCCAGCGTTTCAGCTTCCACGTGCCCACTAGCTTGCTGCTGTCGGCGAAAGCAGGATGAACGATAGAGAGTGCGATCACCATCGCGAGAAACGTGCGCATTGTTAAACTCCATCGCGTGCTTCGGCTCGGCAGACTGGTGTGCAACGGGGCTTCGTCATGCCAGATCGCGCTTCTTGCTCCACCCAATATCAATTTCATCCGTCGCCATGCCGAAAGTGTATGATCGAAGGCGTCAGCAAGATTTTTGGCAGGTCAACTATCGGCCACGATCTAAGTGAATTCGCCCACTCGGCTGCGTCCCGACCGTCATTTCATCTCGGACGACTGTGGGCACAGGTTACTTGGCTCATTTCCCTTGCGCCAACTTGCCGCTATCGCACTGATTTTACAGTAAAAATTATCGTCTAGCCGCATCTAGATCAGCTGCTCAATTTTTTTGCACTTACCGGCCGTCCATCCCTTATCCTGCGGCGAAGGGCGAACCTGAACCAAGGCCCGATTGCAAGGGGAGAAAGCCTTCCAGGTGAGTGAGAAATGAACCTTAGACAGATACGATACTTCCTCAAAATTGCCGAGCTTCGCAGCTTCACGCGCGCGTCCGAAGTCCTCAACATTGCGCAGCCCGCGCTGTCCCGGCAGATCCGCATGCTCGAAGAAGACTTGGGCGAAGCTCTCTTCTCGCGCTCAGGCAAGGGCCTCGCGTTGACCGAGACGGGGCGAGCACTACGAGAGAAGGCGACAGCACTCGTAAATCAGTTTGATAAGCTCCGCGATGAGGTCGTAGACCAATCCGTACCGCGCGGCCATCTGACCGTCGGGCTCCCCCCGCCCTTGGACAGTTCCTGAGCATCGAACTCATCGACGAGTACTGCCGTCGCTATGCCGACGTTCATTTGCATATTCGCGAGGGAATCAGCATCGATCTGATAGGAAATATCCAGGAGAGCAAGCTCGACTGCGCGATAGTGGTATTGGATGATACACCCGGTGTTGACGTTGAGCCTTTGCTCCGGGAAGCCTTGTTTCTGGTCGGTCCGCCCTCGGCAAAGCTTGCACTAGACACACTAGTAAGCCTGCGTGAAGCCGAGAGCCGGCCCCTGATCCTGACAAACAGAATGAACAACTTTCGTATCGCGATCGAAAACGCGTTTGCGCGCGACGGAATCCCGATGCGCATTCTTGCAGACAGTAATTCCACCAGCATGATATCGGGATTAGTGGCGCAAGGAATGGCCTACAGCATCCTGCCGTATTGCGCGATTTGTTCCGCGCTGAGTGAAGGCAGGATCTCCGCGAGTCCGATCAAGGATCTCTACGTCGACTGGGCCTTCATCCATCCTTCGCATGGAGAACTCACCACTCCTGGCAGATTGTTCCGCGATTTGCTATTCGACATGATCCAGCGAAAAGTCGAGAGCGGGAATTGGACCGGTGCGAACACCGCGCCGGTTACTTCGCCGCTCCGTCACGCACCGAGATAGAGTTGTTTGATTAGTTCGCTGTTCCTTAGCTCCGCCGCGTCGTCGGCTGCAAAGGCGACAGCGCCGTGTACCAGAACGTATCCGCGATCGGCTATGCGCATAGCTTCCTGAAAGTTCTGTTCAGCCATGAGCACGGTCAGACCCAGCCGCTGCTTCAACTCGCCGATTTTGGTGATCGCCTGAGTGACCATTATCGGCGCGAGCCCGACGGAAGGCTCATCCACCAGAAGTATCCGAGGCGACGACATTAAAGCGCGAGCCAACGCGAGCATCTGCTGTTGGCCGCCGGACATCGAGCCCGACAGCTGACGGCGTCTTTCCTTCAGAATGGGAAAGGCATCGTAGCAGTATTCCATATTCGTCTCGATTTTTCCTCGTGCGGCCTTCCGGTAGGCGCCTAAGAGGAGATTTTCCTCGACAGTCAGTTGGGGAAACAGGCGGCGGCCCTCCGGCACGATGCTGATCCCCTGATCGACAATCTGTTCGGTGCTCAACTGCGACAAGTCCAGAACCCGACCGTCGATCTCAAGTGTGAGCTTCCCACGCGCGGGACGAACGTCGCCGATGAGGCACTTCATCAGCGTGCTCTTCCCATTACCGTTGGTGCCCAGAAGCGCCACCGTTTCGCCTTCACGGACCTCGATCGACATTCCGTGAAGAACCTGCACCGCGCCATAGCCGGCGTGCAAATCACGGACTGAAATTCTAATTGCCAAGATAGGCCCTCCGTACTTCCGGATTCGACATCGTCTCCTCCGGCAAGCCGTCGCATATGATCCGGCCAGCACTTAGGCATACGATGCGTTGCGAGAATCGCATCACCGCCTGCATGATGTGTTCGACCATGATGATGGTGATGCCTGTCGAATTCAGCTCCAACAGAATATCGAGGATTTCGCTAACTTCCTTAGCCGCCAATCCCGCCATCGCTTCGTCGCAAACAAGTAGTTTCGGTCTCGCCGAAATCGCTCGCGCAAGCTCCAACTTGCGCAATTCGACCTGTGACAGGTCTCCCGCTCGCGCATTCATTCTGTCCGCCAGACGAACGCGACGGAGCGACTCGTGCGCCTCGCTGTAGACGGATTCTACGTTCGCCATATCTATCAGGCCGTGAACGATATATTCGAGCGGAACCATCAAATTGTCGACGACGGACATCGATCGAAAAGGCATCGGTATCTGAAACGTCCGGGCCATGCCTGCCTTCGCTCGGCGATGCGAAGCCAACGCGGAAATATTCTCGCCCTGGAACAAAATAGCCCCGGTGTCGATCTTCAGAACGCCCGAGATGCAGTTGATCAGGGTTGTCTTGCCAGACCCGTTTGGACCGATCAGCCCGATACGTTCCCCGACGGCCACATCTAGACTCACATTGGACAGGGCCGTAAAGCCAAAGAAGCGCTTCGTGACATCCTCGACCTGCAACAGAGATGCCATCAGGTTCTCCACCTTGGCTTGACGTTTTGTATCCCCTTCGCCCACGCAGCCAATCTACGGGCTCGCTGCAACAGGCCCACAAGCCCGTCCGGGGCGGCGATCACGAAACACACCAGAAGCGCTCCGACAATGAACAGATGAAGTTCAGGAACTCGCCGAAGCTGCGAATTGCTGGCTGGTAGCAATCAAGATGGCCCCAAGCACAGGCCCCAGCCAACTCGACATCCCACCGACAACTGCCATAGCCAAGGCCATCACTGAATAGTTCAGGCTGAAGACCGAGTGCGGCTCGACGAAGCTTGAATACAGCGGAAGAGGCGCTCCCGCCGCAGCCATCAGAGCTCCTGATATTGCGCAGGCGACAAGCTTCAGCTTCAAAGTTGGAACTCCAGAACATTCCGCCGCCATTTCTGCGTCACGCACCGCTCGCAGGCCGCGCCCAAGCCAAGATTTTTCAACGAAGCGCGCAACAATGATCGACAGAACGGCCAGGATCGTCATCACGACCAGCAGCATCCGGGTGTAGGTCTCGAATCCAAACGGAACCGCCGGACGAATGATCTGCATACCACTTGCTCCACCGACATAGCGCCAATTCAAAACGAATGTCTCGATGATGATCGCCGCAGCAACCGTCGCGATCGAAAAGAAGATGCCTTTCAAGCGTAACGTTAGAAGTCCGGCTCCCAGTCCCAAAAGTGCGCCGATGGCAGCTGCACCGGCAACCTGCACTGGAAGCGGCGCGTTGAACTTCATGAAGAGCAGCAGCGCCGCGTAGGCACCTACACCAAAGAACGCTCCGGTACCAAAATTTACGTAACCAGCGTAGCCACCCAAAATGTTCCACGCCGTCGCAAGAACAATGTACTGAAGGACAACGTAGCCTACATAGAGGTAGTACTCGTTGAGGCCCCACGCCGGCAGGAAGTAGGCGCACGCGGGAAGCAAGATCGCTGCAGCCCAAGAGGGGACCGAATTAATTTTCATCGCCCGAACAATCCCTGTGGCCGTATGCCGAGCACGAGAAGCAGCAAACCGAGCGCCACCGCGGGCGCCCAGGACGCTCCGAACATGGTGAGCACGATTGACTCGGTGACCCCTAGGATGATGCCGGCCGCCAACGTTCCGCTCATGCTTCCGAGGCCGGCCAGAACCACGACACAAAACGTCCTGCCGATATAGACTCGGTCTAGGCTTGGTTCGATGGGACTAATGATTGCAAGTAGTGCTCCCCCGATCGCAGTTGCCGCAGTGGCAATTCCAAAAGCCCACTGTTTGGTACGAACCGGATCAGCCCCGATTATTCGAAGGGCCCATGCGTCGTGGGCCACCGCGCGAATCGCGCGTCCCTGAAAGGTCCGCAGCAGATACAGCCTCAATCCGACCGTTAGACCGACCGCAACGCAAAGGGCTACGATCAGGCGCCACGGAATTCGCATTTCACCGATACCGAGACTGCTGCCGATGTAAGGAGCGCTGACGTTGCGCTGGTCCAGACCGAATGTCATTGACAGGAAGACCTGCACCATGAAGGCCACGCCGAAAAAGAAGGCGATACCTCGCACCCCCGTCTCCGCGCCGCGCTTCTCGAAGACCTCGTAGTAGAATCGATAGACGATCGCTCCAAGAAAGAAAAACGGCACAAGAATAAGAAGGGCAGCCACCAGCGGATCAAACCCATAGGTGCCGAGGAGATAAGTCATATACGCGGCGAGCACGAGGAACGCGGCATGTGCGATATGAGGAACGTCCAACAAGCCGAAGGCTATAGACAAGCCGATGCTGACGGCTGCATAAAAGCAGCCGACAAGCGCACCGAAGACCAGCGCTTCCAATAACAGCTCAATAGAATGCATCGTTCTCCTCCCTGCTCGAACAGACGGTCGGAGCTGCGGCGCTTCCTCTCGCCGCAGCTCCGAGGCTATCGAGCACGAGCCTTGCTCAGCGGAGCGGTCAAGTCGCCGGTTCGGAAGCGCTCGGGCTCCACGATCACCTGCTTGCCCTCTTGGCGGAACTGTTCGACATTGCCATCCTTGATGTCCTTGAACTGGATCATCACCACTCGGGGCTCAGCCCATTCTCCGTCGGCGCCCCACCGGATCGGCCCCACAATCGTATTGACCTCGTTTTTGCGCAGGTAGTCGGCTAAGACATCATCCTTGAGACTCTTTGTTGCATTCACTGCCTGCTCGAGGATTTGACCGGACGCATAGGAAAATGGCGCGACGTAGTAACCAAGCGTTTCCACATTCGCCGCCACGGCGCGCTTGGCGAAGCGATCGAGGAACTCGTGGATGCCCGGGAATGCCATCGTCTTCTCCGGCACATAAGTGTGGTAGTTGACCACTCCGTTTAGCTGTGAGCCGAGCGCCTGCATGACCGACGCATATTGCAGGCCTACCATGCCACCGCCGAACAGTTTCACGGACGAGCCGATACCAATCTCGTTGACCGCGCGGATGATCCCCGTCGAGTCGGCTGGATAGGAAGCGACGAAAACCATGTCTGGAGACGCTGCTCGGATCGAGCGCACCATCGAAGAGAAGTCCACCGTTGTCGGCGGATAGGTTTGTTCGTAGACCGTCTCGAAACCGGCGTTCTGCGCCAGCTTCTTTGCCCCCGCCAGGATGTTCTGCGCGAACTCCTGATCTGAAGCCAGAAACGCAACCCTCTTCACGCCGACGGATTGTCCGAGCCGGAAATAGCCACCCACCCAGCTCTCGGCGTCGCTCCAAGGCGAGTTGTTGAACCACATGTCGTGCTTCGCCTTGGAATTGATCTGATAGCCGATTTGGCCGACCAGCAGCAGCCGGCGCTCCTTCGCAAGGGGCATTACGGCGGCTGCCGGGACAGTGCCGTAGGGAGCAATCAAGAGATTGACTTTATCCAGATCGACCAGTTTGGAAAATATTCCCGGTGTCTGGGCTGGACTGGCCTGATCGTCGTACGTGACCAGCTCAACCTTGCGCCCCAGCATGCCGCCCCGGGCATTTACGTCTTCCGCCCACATCTGAAGAGCGAGTTGGGATTGCCGTCCTCCACCGGCAAGCGGGCCGGAAAGAGCCATGCTCGTGCCAATCTTGATCGGCGGCTCCTGCGTCCAACCTGTCTGTGGCAAGACCAGCCCCAGGCCGAGGACGATACCGCGCAAGACGTCTCGCTTCGTATGATTCCACATAGCTGCTCCTTCCTACCCTTTGGAAACCTTCTTGCACGCTACTGGCTCTGATCAGATCTCAGCCTGTTCGAGCGCCTCTAAGACACGCTCGGGCGTCATGGGCATATGCCGTACACGGACGCCAACAGCATCGAAAATCGCGTTCGCGATTGCCGGCGCCGTCGGCGATACGGTCGCCTCGGAAAATCCCTTTGCTTGGTACGGGCCGTCGAACTGAGGAATCTCCACAATGTGCGTGGAGACGTGATCGTTGGACGGAACATCCTTCGCTGTGAGAAAGCGATAGGAAGAGAAGTCCGCGTTTCGGATGCTGCCTTCGCTGAGCTGGAACTCTTCGGAAAGCGCCTGCCCCAAACCCATCGAAAGCGCCGCGTGCATCTGTCCTTCGCAGGACATCGGATTGATCGCGCGACCCACGTCGTTTGCGATGGCGATCTTCTCAAGCCTGACCTGGCCGGTCTCGATGTTCACTGCAACCTCAACTGCCTGCGCAGCTCTCGTGCAAAACGAGAAAATCTTCCTAATCCCGTCGTCGGCAGCATGCCCCGTATCCGGATCGATCTTGCTCGACGGAACGGTGAACGTTGCCTTTCCCAGCAATTCGCCACCGCTTGGCAGGAACGAGCCCGTAAAGAACACAGTTCTGAAGAGGTCGCGGACCGCCATGAACCGATCGGGGTTCGCCTTCACGAAGACTCTCATTCCGGCGAGATCGAGTTCTTCGGGATCTGCCTGCATTACTTCCGCGGCCATCTTCAAGATCTGGCCTTTGACGTCCTCGCAAGCCATCAAGACGGCATTGCCCGCGGCAAAGGTGATGCGGCTTGAGCCTGTCAATTGGTCATACGGCGTGACCCATGTATCGACCTCAGCGGTTTTCACTCGCTCCGGATTCACCTTGAAAAATTCAGCTGCAATCTGAATGAGCGTTGTCGAGCTGCCTTGGCCGATATTACCAGCGCTATGGCGGATCTCGACCGTCTCGTCGTTGTGCACCTTGACGATTGCCGAGGAAGCGGAGGGCGCAACACTGTCCTTGTTCGCGAAAGCAATTCCCCGCCCTCGGCGCCACGGACCGTCTACTCGCTCCAGCGGACCATGACGCTCGAGACCTTTCTTAATTTCGTCGAGCAACTCCGCTCCAGCAACTGAATGCTGGACCTCGCCCGCCGCGTTAATCTCGCCCTCGCGAAGAACATTTCTCCTGCGAATTTCGTACGGATCCATGCCAATTTCTCGCGCGAGTTCATCAATGTGGGACTCGAGCGCAAAATGAATCTGCGTGTTGCCAAATCCGCGGTATGCAACGCCTGGTGGCTGATTGGTATAAACAACGTAGTTGTCGAGCTTGAAGTTCGGAAAACGATAGGACCCAAGCGGCCCGTAACTAGCCTGCCGCGTAACCAGGAAGCCGTGTTGCGCGTAAGCCCCGCCATTGACGAGAACGAACATCTCGCATGACGTAATCGTTCCGTCCCTTCGCACACCCGATTTGATCTTCATCTCGAACGGATGCTGAACACCCGCCCAGCATAAAGACTCCTCACGTGTATAGACGACCTTGATCGGGCGATGCCCTGCCGCACGAGAAAGTACTGCACAAAGGCCTTCAGCTTTCATCTCGATCTTGCCACCGAATCCGCCGCCGACGTACTTTGGAATAATCACACGAATGCGCGAATGCGGAACATCGAGCGCCTCACTGATCTGATTGAGCAACGGATATGCGGCTTGGGACGACGACCAGACTGTAACGTTTCCATCGGCGTCCCACCGAGAGATGGAATTGTGCCTCTCCATGGGCGCATGCGCCATCATCGCATTGCTATAAGTTTTCTCGACAACGACGTCCGCTTCACCAAATCCCTTCTCGACATCTCCTGTACGAATTCGATAATAGCCAAATGCGTTCGGATGCTTGGGATTGTACTGCACCGGACCGATGGGAACGCGACGATACTTGGCCTGATCTTCATGAACGACGACAGGAGGATCTGCCTTGAACGCTTCATGAACGTCGAAGACTGCAGGCAACTCCTCGTAATCGACTTCGATGAGGTCACACGCCTGCTCTGCTATGGCTTCGCTTTCGGCAGCGACTGCCGCTACTGGCTCGCCGATGTAGCGGACTTTGCCTCTGGCGAGCAACGGCTCGTCGTAACACCCGAATCCAAAGAGGGTCTGCGGACAGTCCTTGTCAACTATCACTGCATGAACGCCGGGCAGGCTCTGCGCACGACTGATGTCGACATTGATTATCTTGGCATGGGGGCGCGTGCTTCGTTTGATCTTTGCCCAAAGCATGCGCGGCATTTCGAGATCAATCGCATACTTACCGAGTCCGGTTACTTTGCCGTAGCCCTCCTCGCGGATAACATTTTTGCCAAGAACGTTGAACTCGGATTCTTCCTTATGCATTGGCTCCACTCCGCAGTTCTGCCGCAGCCGCAAGAATGGCTTCAATGATCTTCACGTAGCCGGTGCAGCGACAAAAATTTCCTCGGATTGCGTCTCTTACCTCCGCCTCCGACGGATCCGGATTGCTCTCTAGCAGCGCTTTGGCCGTGATGATGAGTCCGGGCGAGCAGAAGCCACACTGAACGGCGCCGTACTCCAAAAATTTTCGCTGCAAGGGGTGCAGCGTCGTCCCGTCTGCCAGCCCTTCAATCGTTGTCACGGACTTGCCGTCAACCTGCATCGCCAGGGTGAGACATGATCGGACGAGTTCATTGCCGACCATCACTGTGCAGGAGCCGCAAATCCCCTCCCCGCACCCCTCCTTCGTGCCGGTCAAGCCGACTTCCATTCTCAACAGATCGAGGAGAAGCGTGTTCGCCTCAATCTCAAGCGCCTGCTTCTTGCCATTGACTTCGAGATTTACCGTTTTGCGCATTGTCATCTCGTTCACTTAGCCCCGCCAACGCGATTTGCCGCGGCACGAAGCGCGTCGCGCACGTAGACGCCGACAAGCCGGCGACGATATTCCGCCGAGGCATAGACATCGCTGTCAGGAGCACAATCTTCCGCGGCAATCGAAGCCGCGTTCTGTATCGCCCGTTCATCCAGCCTGCAGTCGACCAGAGCCTGCTCAGCGCGGCTCAGACGAACCGGCGTTTCCGCCGCTCCAGCCAGAGCGATGCTTGCACCTGTGCACTTGCTCTCACTGCCGGTAAGCGCAACGCCGACGGCAATCAGCGGGGTCTCCATGGCCGCGCGTCCAGCATGCGCGAGATAGGACATCCCGGTCGGCTCCTTTCGTCGCGGGACTCTGATTTCACGTACAAGCTCAGCCTCTTCCAAAGCGGTAGACATATGTCCGGTGAAGAATTCGGCGATTGGAAGGACGCGTTCGCCCGACGGACTTGCGATGACCAATTCGGCGTCAAGCGCGAGCAAGGCAGCGGATGGATCGCTTGCTGTGTGCCCGACACAAATATTGCCGACAACCGTCGCCCAGTTGCGCACCGCTGCGGTAGCGATCCGAGCGATTGCGTGAGAGAGCAAGGGACACTCGCTCGCCACATCCGGTGACTTCAAGACATCGCTCGATGTAGCGGTTGCGCCGATGCGCAACACATCATGGTCGCAAGCGATATAGCGCAAGCCCGGAATCGACTTGACGTCGACCAGAACGTCCGGCGACATGATGCGGAACTTCATGACACGCAGAAGCGACACGCCGCCGGCGATCAGCTTCCCACCGTCGGGATTCGATGCGAGGGCTGAACAGGCTTCGTCGATCGACTTCGCAGCGATGTAGTCAAACTTGGGCAACGCCATGAAGCCCTCCTTTCGCTAGGCAACCTTGGCCGCCACAGCTTTTGCTCCCGTGCGGCTTAGGTGAGCATCGTACCACGCGACGGTCTCACGCATGACGATCTCGAACACGGGCGGGTTGACGAATTCATAGACGTCGTAGTGATCCGCGTCGGGGATCGTGACGAGCTTCTTCGGCTCGTTGGCCCTGGCGAACATTGCGTAACATTCGTCGATGGGAACCAATCCATCCCGCTCAGTGTGGATGAAGAGAATTGGCCTTGGTGAAATTGCGTGAACGTAATCTTCCGGAATGTGACGCATCGTCGCTTCAGCGTTCTCAAGCGGATACCCTTCCGTGTATTTCTCGGCGGCTTTGACCTTCTCCTGGATGACTTGGCGGGAATGGGGATCTCCCGGCATGAGTTCAGTAACGTCAACGCGGCGCGACTTGCCGGTAAGCACGCGCTCGATCCGATCCTCTGCAAGAACCTTCTGGAATTTCAGCCATTCCCAATGCTTTCTGAGGCTCTTCATCCAACGTAGGCCATTGGCGACCGGCACAACCGAGACTACACAGCAGACACGATCATCGGTGGCAGCAGCCACTACCACGTTACCACCGCCGAAGGACGTGCCGTATAGCGCGATTTGGTCCGTATCAACGGAAGGTACGGTCGTCATGAAGGTTATTGCATTGCGAATATCTTCGACTTGTTCTGTCGGCATTAGCCGAGCAACAACGCCTTCGCTCTTGCCAAAGCCGCGGTGATCGAACGTAAGAGCCACATATCCATGCTTTGCAAGGCGTTCGGGAACGGGAAGCAGGTAGACATCCTTCATCCCCGTGTAGCCATGGCAGCAAACAACCGTCGGGCGCTTCTCACCTGGTTTAAGATCATGGGGTTCATAGAGAAGGCCGCTAAGCTTAAGACCTTCGCTGTAAAAGGACACTTCCGTTACTTTGGCCATGGACATACCTTTCCAATTGTTTCCGATTAAGCCCGATTGTCTTCCCGAAGACTTGCCTGCAGGTTCTCGAAAAATCGGTCTGCAATCTTCTTGCTCGTACTGGCGATGAGCCGTTGACCTAATTGCGCGATCTTGCCGTTCACGTTTGCATCGGCCTCGTAAGAAAGCAGCGTCCCTCCATCCTCATTTGAAGCCAGCTTCACGAAGGCTCCACCTCTCGCAAATCCGGCAATACCTCCGTCACCTTCGCCGCTGATTCGATAACCATTCGGCGGATCCTGATCCTCCAGCTTCACCTTTCCGCGGAAGCGGGTCTTCAGTGGACCGAGCTCAAGTCGCACGATAGCGGCGAAAATTCCGTCGTCTCGCTGCTCTAAGTCCTCGCAACCCGGAATGCATTTGCGAAGTATCTGAGGATCATTAAGCGCGGCATAAACGTCCTCGCGTTTCATCGGCAGCGTGTATTGCCCTGATAGTATGATCGCCATGTTGGTTCTCCGTTCCTCGCTGGCTGGCGCCTTCTATCCCTAGTCGGCGGTCCAACCGCCATCCAGCATCAGCGACGATCCAGTCATAAGGCTCGATGCATCGCTCGCGAGATACACAAAGCCGCCCATCACATCATCCAGCCGGCCCAAACGCCTTAGCTTGATCTTATCCAGAACCTGCCTTCTGAATTCGACATCGCTTAGGAAGCCTCGTGTCATTGGGGTTTCGATAAAGGTCGGACAGATGGTGTTAACCCGAATACGTCGCGAACCGAATTCGACGGCCATCGCCTTCGTCATTCCCTCGATCGACCATTTCGACGCGCAGTAGAGCGTCCGATTGGCAGCCCCGACGTGCCCCATCTGAGACGACACGTTGATGATCGAACCAGCTCGATTATCAGAAATGAGCCTTTTGACGAACGCCTGGGCTACAAAGAACGTCGACTTGACGTTCAATCCCATCACCGCATCATAGTCCTTCTCTGTGAGCTCAACCATCGGCTTGGGACGATTTATCCCGGCATTGTTGACGAGGACATCGCAAATCGGCTGCGACTCGATTGCGCTGTTAAACTGGTCGATATCGGTTACATCGACCGTGAGCGCGTCTGCGGAGCCACCTGCACGCCGGATAGCATTTACCGCATCCTCCAGTTCGCTGGCGGTGCGGGCCATGAGCGTGACGTGAGCGCCAGCTGCAGCAAGCGCCGCGGCCGCAGCCAATCCAATTCCCCGACTAGCGCCCGTAACCAAGGCCCTCTTGTTATCGAGACGTAACGATGGCGTAACTGGTAGGAGTGGCGTAATCATTCTGCGGCTGTCGCGTAGGGAATGTTTCGGCCGCCATAGCGACGAACGCGGACGTTGGCCTGCTCGGCATGTCCAACGAACCCCTCAAGCATGCAAAGTCGCGAGCAATACTCGCCGATCATTGCGGATGCCTGATCCGATTCAACCCGCTGATACGTGCAGGTTTTAAGAAACTTGCCGACCCATAATCCGCCCGTGTAACGCGCAGCCTTCATTGTCGGAAGCGTGTGATTGGTACCAATGACCTTATCGCCATACGCGACGTTGGTACGCGGCCCGATAAATAGCGCACCGTAGTTCGTCATATTCTTGAAAAAGTAGCTGGGATCGACAGTCATCACCTGCACGTGCTCCGAGGCGATGCGATCGGCTTCGCGGAGCATTTCTTCATCATCTTCACAGACGATGACTTCGCCGTAGTCGTGCCAGGCGCGGCCCGCGATCTCGGCAGTTGGAAGAATACTGAGCAACCGCTCGATCTCGCTCATTGTCTCGTTGGCCAGCTTTTCGGAGGTCGTCAGAAGAATGGCTGGAGAATTGAGTCCGTGCTCCGCCTGACCAAGCAAATCTGTAGCGCACATCTCGCCGTCGACGGCTTCGTCCGCGATGACCAAGGTTTCGGTAGGACCCGCGAACAAGTCGATTCCGACCCGACCGAAGAGCTGTCGCTTTGCCTCGGCCACAAAGGCGTTTCCAGGGCCGACGAGCATGTCGACGGCTTTGATTGCTTCCGTTCCGAGAGCGATCGCACCTACCGCTTGGACACCGCCAAGGGCGTAGATTTCATCGGCACCCGCAAGATGTTGTGCAGCGACGATCGCAGGTGAAGGCTTACCTTGGAATGGAGGAGCGCAGGTAACTATCCGATCGACTCCTGCAACACGGGCGGTGATAATCGACATATGGGCGGACGCAAGCAGCGGATATTTGCCGCCGGGCACGTAACAACCAACGGAATTGACAGGGATGTTCTTGTGACCCAGCCAGATCCCCGGCAGCGTTTCGACTTCGAGATCGCGAATCGTTTTTCGTTGATGTTGTGCGAAGTTGCGCACCTGCTCCTGAGCGAAACGAATGTCGTCGAGATCGCGATTTGAGAGCTGGGAAACGCAGTCTTCAATTTCATTATCAGTCAGCCGGTAATCGTCGCGGACCCAGCCATCGAACTTTTCGGACAGCTCGCGTACGGCGACATCGCCTCTGCGCGAGATATCATTTAAGATCGTCTCGACGGTTTGCCTGACACGAGCATCGTCCTCGGCGCGCGCATCGGCATCCCGACCTTTTTTCAAGAGCTTTGCCATTGTGATCTATAACCCTTTTGCTCCGGTGGCCATCGTGCGGTGAACCTGCACGTGGGCGCCGGCATATCCTCTACTTGATTGCCTGGGGATTGATCGGCGAACCCGCGCCACCGGGCAAATGCAGGGGCGGCGCACAGAAGAAGAACTCGTAAACCCGATCGCTTGCACAATCTTCAGCGAGCTCCTTTAGGTAGAAGATCTCGCCCATTGTAATGCCGATCGCCGGAATCACCACCCAATGCCAGGGCTGGTTGGCCTCGTTCGTCTCATTCGGCCGGACTTCGCAGCCCCAAGTGTCGCTGCAGACTGCAGCGACATCCTTGTCGCGCAGCCAATAGCATGTTTCGAACCCCATGCCGGGCGCATTGCCGCCCGCATAGCCGCTCCAGTCGTGGCTGGCCAGGCATCGCTCCTGATGCCCGGTGCGCACCAACACGAAATCGCCCTTTCGTACTTGGACGCCCTGAGCGGCAGCGCATTTGTCGAGATCATCGTTGGTAATCGCATATCCGTCCGCCAGGCAGTCCAGCTCCTTCCAGCGAGCAATATCCAAGAGAACACCGCGTCCGACCATCTTGTCGCGCGTGTGCTCTATGCCGAGCTTCTTTGCACCCTTGGCGTCTACCAGGCCAGCGCTGTAGCCGTTGTACATCTTGTCGTCCAAGAAGATGTGGCAGAGCGCGTCCCACTGCGTAGAAGCTTGGCAAGGCATGTTGATCGCGTCATCCGCATATCGAAGATAGGGATACGGCTCGTCCTGATGGCCAGCCGTAGCGTCGGTTCCGGTAGCTAGCATGGTGTGAATCGGATTCCATCGTCCGCCGAATAAACCGGATTGAATTGGCTCCTTAAGCGACAATCCTAGGGAAAACACCTTTCCTCTGCGGATGAGCCGTCCCGCGTTCACGATATCGTCTGGCGATATGTTGTTAAGCGTTCCGATCTGGTCATCGCTGCCCCAGCGACCCCAGTTGGAGAGTTTCTCAGCGGCTTCTAGAATGCCTTTGCGGTTCAATTGGCTCTTCACGCTACATCTCCCTGCATACCCGCTCTCGCGCATGACGTTGTGCGGCCGCCGATTCCGGTGCCTCTGGGCCGTGGCACTCATATTCCCGGGCCACAGATCAGAACTGCGCCACCAGCTCCGAAGCACCGAACTTCATCTTCCAATCAGCACTACTATTGTAGCGATCAACATTGCGACTCCGATTGCAGGAACAGCAATTCAGAAAGCCTCATTTCTCAGCTCGAAACATTCACAGGCGATACGCCCTTTCGACAGCAACACGGCTCGATACCTTCCGCACTGGCCCATCAACGGCGAGGCTCCGATCGGAACAATCTCTGCTCAACCACATGATACCGACGCCGACCTTATGAATACACGCCCGCGTCGCCGTTCGTTACTGTCACCGGTACTTCAAAAATCGAGAGACTAGGCGGAGCGCCATATCGCCGCGTGAGAGATTGACGCCATTGCTCGTCGAAGAATGCATTTGCCTGGTCGCGCGACGACCAAAGATAAAACGCACCGCCGCGGCCACTGCTGTCAAACAGGTAGTACTTGCTGATTAGGCCCGGTACGCCCGAAAATTCCGGCGCGCTTTTCTTGAATGCGGCAGCCATCTCGGCGGAGGCCGTTCCTGCCAACACAGGAAATAGCACCAGAGCTGCTATCACGAGCGCCTCCCTGAAAACGTATGCTTTAGTCGCCGCAGGCCCGCACGCACCATTATCTCGCGCCACCAGTCCTGCACCAACATGCTTAGATAACATTTAGACGAGAAGGGCTTCTTAGAGCCAATATCATTTTGCGAAGCATCGATAGCGGCGCGGCATCGGCCGACGAAGGCACTTTCGTTGGAGATCCGCCCTTAAGCTCCCCTTTCGAGAGAGCATGATCAAAAAGTCCGGGTCGTTCGCACCAAGGGCAGATTGTCAATATGAATGGTCAGGGGGACGTCGATAACCATAATAAGTTGTCGATCGGAAGAAGTCCGGCGGACTGGCGCAGGAGTTGCGATCAAGCTATCCGCCGCTTACGCGTCTATTCCACGAGGCTCTCGCGGACGAGAATGGATTCCAGCAGCCGATGCGCCGATCGATTATATCCAGAGCGATATCTTCGCCGTTGTGCATCATCCAACGAAACGAAGACATGCGGAGACCGAAATGAGATTTCGGGCGCCGGTGGGTGGACTCCGCGCAGCGTCCTTGGCCATTGGACCTTCACGCGCAGTTCAAATCGCTGATCGTAGGGACGTAGTAGCACCGCTTGTGCCGACGCTGAATAAGGGGATTGTGCAGTGAGTAAAATTGAATGAGCGCGTTGCTCAGATTGTGCTGGAGCAGAAAAGCCGGATCATCATAATTGCGGGGCAGATGGAAGTTCTGCGGTCCATTGAGGGAAAGCCGGTAGTGAAAGCTTGCACTTCAAAGCCAATTCCTGGACGGCAAGTCCGAAAAGACGGGAAACCGGTGACTTGAGCTAACGTCGAACCGCGGCATCCCGGGTCAGCTCTCGATAAAACCGATGGGCCGTCGATTAACGGGCGTGGAAGTTCTGTGAACGATGGCTTGCCGAGCACGTTGTCGTCAGACCCCTATTCAGTGCGAAGCTGTGGAGAGCTGCCGTCCCAGACTTGAGAACGCGGGCTGCGTCGATATTGGTCACCGCCAACGCACGAGGCGTAAAAACGTAGCCAAGCGGCTTGTTACCCACTGGAGGGTCACCGTACTTGACCGCCGGTATAATTATGACCTCTGCTAACCTTTGCGCTTGGTGACGACGATTCGACGGCGGACCGTCTTGACCGCGCCTATTCAACTGGCATGATCTTGTTCATCGCGTCTCATCGGCATGTTGAACTGAAATATAGCTCCGCGCGATCCATTCGGCGTGGCCCACAACCGCCCTCCATGCGCCTCGATGATCGAACGGCAGATGGTCAACCCCATTCCCATCCCTTCAGGCTTAGTGGTGTAAAATGCTTCAAAAAGGCGGTCCATTGCGTTCGTTGGCAGCCCCGGTCCCGTATCCTGCACAGACACAAGCACGCGGTTTGACTCCTCCCGAGAGGTGCTAATTCTGAGCTCCCCCGTGCCCTCGGCGTAGCCACTCATGGCATCCACAGCGTTCATTACTAGATTAAGAACAACTTGTTGCAGCTGAACGCGATCACCTTCGACGGGCGGTAAACCCGCCGAGAGATCCGCTTGCAAGGAAAGGCCACGCCTTAATACCTCACCTCGGACTAACGCGATGACATCAACGATTGCGTTGTTGATGTCGATGGTGTCCTTCCGAGGTGGAACATTCTTTGCCAGACCACGAATTCGGCCAATAATCTCTGCGGCTCGTATTCCATTGTCGACGATCATATCTAGGGAATCACGGACCTTCTGAAGACGAGGCGACTCTGCATCGAGCCAGCGTATGGCGGCTTGGGCGTTCATTACGGCCGCCGCGATTGGCTGATTGACCTCATGGGCAATCGAGGCCGTCAACTGCCCCATGGTCGCGACGCGGTTGGAGTGAGCGAGTTCTGCTTGTGCCGCGCGCGATGCTTCGGACGCTAGTACATGATCTGTGAGGTCGCGAGTCATCATAAGGATCGCTTCAACTCGGTCCGACCTGGGTCGCAAGGGCGAATAAGTCACCGAAACGTACCGACGACCCTGATGGTATGTGAACCAATCCGTCAATCCGACTTCCTCTCCCTCGAAGCAACGGTCGTACTGGGGTTTGAGCTTTTGCTCAAAGAATGCAGATCCAACGACATCAGCCAAGTGCGTTCCCACGAGGTCCTTGGCGGACAATCCCAACATATTTTCGTAAGCCGGATTAACGCGTTGGTACCGGTAGTCCTGCCCCATGATGCAAATTCCATCATGGGAGCGCTCAAAGACTAGTTGCGTGAAGCGTTCGGCCCGCTTGCGATCGGTGATATCTTGCACCACCCCGAACGCGCTGACGGGCCGACCTGAGGCCCCCCTTATCAGATCGCCTTGGCAGTGGACAAAGCGGATCTCTCCGTCTGGACGAACTACGCGACAATCTAGATTACAGGGGGAGCCGCAGTCCAATACCTCGGCTGCCACCGAGCGCCAGATTGTCCGATCTTCGAGGTGTAATCGCTCAGTCGCCTCGTCGAGCGTAATTGCACCTTGACGCGACACTAGCCCAAGGATGCGATAGGCTTCGTCTGATAGGGTGATCAATCCTGTTTTAAGGTCGCTCTCCCAATAACCAACGCGGGCAATGCTTTGCGTCTTTTTGAATTTTAATCGAGTCAGGCGCAGATCTGTCAGCATCTCGTTGGCTTGTTTGTTCGCTAGCGGAGGCAGACTGACGTTTTTCTTCAAGTACACACGAGCCAGCTTGCGCATTTTATCCCTCCAGACGCTAGAGTATCTTGCCTCCGTGGTGAATCATTGCTCGCTTTCTGCCGCCGACGCGGTGCTTAAGCCCGAGGGAGTTCCTCTCGCACCATCCCAGAACATATTTCTGATATCTCCTCTGATAGGTTAGACGACCATCGCTGCTCTGCGCCAATATCATTTCGCTGGGTCGCCATAGCGTGGCGGCATCAACGCCGACCCAGGGGCACCGAACCGCCGTGTCTTATTATCGAAGTCACCCGGTCCGGCTTCACACTTGAGTTCGAAAACCAGAATAGGCTGCAGCAGCCTGCAGGGCCTCGAGATGCCGGCCACGGCTCTGCGTCCGGACGCATCGACGAGAAAGGAAAAGACGCAATAGAGCTGAATTCCGCGTTGATGACGGTCAGCGCGATTCTCCACTCTTGCTCCGAACTCAACATCTCTCATGATTTAGCACTACTGGAATGATCAGTTGGGCAGCCGCTGATAAATGTCGGCCGGCGCACATATTGCGCAGGTTTTCCGCCTTGATTTCCGAGGTGGGACCGACGAGACCTTCGTGCGCCTAAGCGCTTTCGGACTCGACGGCGCCCACCCGAGGGAACGAGACGCTGAATGGCGTAGAGCGTTCGATCATTGACCATAGAGAGCGGTGAACGAGGCCTTGCCAAGCATCTTATCGCCCAAGCCCTTGTTCAACGCGAAACCATGTAGGCCTGCGGTACCGGTCTTCAGAATGCCGGCGGCAGCATCGATGTCTTCGACTGCCAACGCATATAGCGTGAAAACATAATGGTGTGGCTTGTCGCCCACCGGCGGGCATGGACCGCCATAATTGCCATTGACGCCAATAGCGCCGGTGTCGTGGAAATCGTTGACGCCACCATAGGCGCCTGCTGGCAAATTCGCGGGAGTATTGCCCACACCTTGAGCGAGCTGGGTCACGGAGGATGGGATATTGTAAACCGTCCAGTGCCAGAAACCACTTCCCGTTGGGGCATCCGGATCGTACACTTGAAGAACGAATGACTTCGTTCCAGCTGGCGCATTTCTCCACTGCAGCGCAGGCGATACGTTCCCTCCTTTGCAGCCAAAACCGTTCAAGACAAATTTGTTATCAATCTTGCTGCCTGGCGCGATGTCGACGCTAGAGAGTGTAAACTTCTCCGGCGATTGGGCAGCAGTCGGCCCTGATGCAAGAGGGATAGCGCCGACAATGACCGTGACAAGTGGCAAAAGACAGGTGAACGCTTTCAGGCTCATGGTATATTCTCTTCGAAGGAGCTGGGAAAATCGTCAGTGATCGCGGCGAGAGTCAGTTTTCCGACCACTCGTTCTTCATTCCCAGCACCTCGATCAGTTCGATCTTGGGCGGAACGGAGAACAAATCGGATGCATTCGCTTTCAGGGCTTCAGCAATCGGACCACTGAGGTGTCCCTGCCGTCCTTGCTCGTCATGAAAAGCGTCGAAGATACCGAAAGTTGTCTCCGACAGGCGCAATGCGAACCAAATCGGCGTGCAATTCTCCTCCCGCGCCATGGCGAGCGCAGACCGGAGGAATTGCGCAACTTCGTCTTCCTTGCCGAGTCTAGCTTCAAGACGGGCAAACAGCGCGAGCTCAATCACGGTGATAGTCTCCTTACGTTTGATCGAAATCTGATCCGGCATTCATAGACCAGCTTCATTCATGGCCTATTGGCATAAATGACTATTTTGGTATCATTTGCGCCATGAGAATAGCAGTGCTCGCCGTCGATGGTGTATTCGACACAGGCCTCGCCGCGGTGTTGGACACACTTGCCACTGCCAACGAATTGGCCATGGCTCAGAACATGCTCTCGTCCAGATTCGACGTTCGCGTCGTCGGAACGAGAAGAAACATCCGCACCTCTCTGGGGCTGCTTGTACCGGCAGAGAGGGTATCGAGTGTGGATCGGCCGGACTGGGTGGTGGTTCCAGCTTTGGGGACAAAAATGCCCGAGCCGCTAGTCCAGGCGCTCGCGCGGGGGAGATCTCTGACGCCGCCCATCAATTGCGCTATTGGCATGATGGAGGTGCGCGCATCGCTTCAGCTTGCATTGGGGGCTTTCTGCTCGCTGAATCCGGGTTGCTGAACGGTCATGAGGCGACCACCGCGTGGTGGCTCGGCCCGCTGTTTCGGCAACGCTACCCCAATGTGCATTTGGATGAGCAACGGATGCTAGTGTCCTCCGGCAACTTCGTCACAGCTGGAGCTGCAATGGGACATCTGGAGGTAGCCCTTTGGCTCGTGCGTAGCGCCAGTCCTGCTTTGGCTGACATGACTGCCCGCTATCTCCTTGTGGATGTGCGACCATCGCAGGCGCCTTACATGATACCCGTACATCTTGCCCAGGCCGACCCGCTAGTCCAGCGCTTTGAGCGCTGGGCGAGGGAGCGCTTGCACGAAAGGTTTTCGCTCGAAGCCGCAGCTGAAGCTATGCACACAAGCAAGCGGACCTTGCAAAGACGAATTGAGAGCGTGCTCGGAAAATCTCCGCTCTCCTATTATCAGGATCTACGCGTCGAGCACGCAGTGCACTTGTTACGAACCAGCGCGCAAAGCGTGGAAGTGATTGCCAGCCAAGTGGGCTATTCGGATGGTGTCACGCTGCGAACACTTTTGCGCAAACGGCTAGGGCGAGGAGTAAAGGAGCTGCGACGACTCGATACATGAGAATGCGCAGGAAACGACATTGTGACCAGAGGCTGCTCATAGTTAATATCAGGATGGCTATAAGCGTTGCGATGTTTCGTTCATGGTGCATGCAGACGCCAAGTTAGATGCGCTCTTCAATCGGCTTCCTAGTGCTGAGCTCGATAAATGCGCGGGCTTACTAACGATCGCAGCCTTGGCGAACCACCGAGATCAGTTCTGCGCCATCACACTAATGGAATGGGCCGCGGAAGTCCGGCTCAGCGACCCTCAAGGTCTCGACGCAAAATCCGCACCGCGATATCTTTCGGGGTGCGCGCAGTAGATCGTAGGCTGGCTTCTGGAGCCCACCGCACGACTGAATGACATCCGGCCGATACTGGAGAAAGCCGAGACGCTCGTGCCCGGCCTTGCCAAACCGGGGCAACGCCTCCGCTGCTCGCGCTCTATTACATCTTCTACGCTCCCAGAGGAAATGCGCACCAAGCAATACCCGATGCTCATCGAAACGTACGAGGCGGACTCCAAGGAGCCCTCCTTCGTGAGCCTGGCAGCGCAGTTGGCAACGGCCGAAAACCCTGATTGGACCCTGTCCCAAATGGAAGAGCTTCACGCACGATACTTCCGCCAGCGCCATCACGCAGAAACGCTGCAGCTCGACCGGGTTCTCGAGGCGGCCTTCACTTTGCGATTGGCAGAACAGAACCGGATAGCCGGCGACAACGCCCGCATCCGAGAATTGATTGCGTTCGCGGTCGAGGTTTGCCCGGAACATGCCGGCTTGCGAAGCTTCGAAGCCTCCATTCCGCCGGACGAAGTCGCAGAAATCGATTGGCAGGCTATATTGCTGCCGACGACTGCGGAGCCGCCAAATGAGCAGCAACCGCCCGCCGCCTGAACCGCCTCTCGACCTGCACGCCACTGGACGTGCGGGTGCGCGCCGGCGAGCGCATCGTCCTCCACTCGTCGACCTGCTGCAGCAGCTTGCGCGCGAGATCGCGATCCGAAGCTTCGGCGCCGTCTCTCGATGTGATCTGCAACGTTTCTCTCCTAAGCCACAGCACGTTCGACCGGCCGCAGGCGCATCGGCTTGCCGCCCGGCGGATCCCGGGGGCCTTCATCCAACGCGCAAAGCGGCTCCAGGATTTCGTCGATCGTGACAGGCGCCTTGAGGCCTTCCAGGGCACGCAACGAAGGGCACGACGCGATCGCGGACGCATCGGACGCCCACGAGGCCAAGATGGCGCGCTTTTCGGAGAGGCTTAGACCCGGATGGGACACGACGTCCCGGGGATGCTCGAAAGCGGTGCCGGGGTGCAGGAGAGCGTTGATATCGATGACGTTGTCGTGCAGAGCGGTCGTCGGCCGCATGACTGCCTCCATTCTAAGACGAGGTGACGATGGCCGCGCGGAACGATCCCGCGCGGCCTGGTGATGAGGACACGTGGTCCCGTATTAGGCAGCCTTGGCTTCGATCTGGGTCACGTTGCTCGGGCCGGCACCATTGATCGCGATGCGACGCGGCTTCATCGCCTCGGGAATCTCCCGCTGCAGGTCGATGAAGAGCAGGCCATTCTCGAAGCGGGCACCCTTGACCTCGACGTAATCGGCGAGCGTGAACTGGCGCTTGAAGCTGCGGGTCGAGATGCCCCGGTGCAGGAAGGTCTTGCCCTCCTTGTCCGCCTTGCGGCCCTCGAGGGTCAGAACGTTCTGTTCGCTGGTCAGCGAAACCTCGTCAAGCGTGAAGCCGGCGAGCGCCACCGTGATCTGGAAGCGGTTCTCGTCGAGACGTTCGATGTTGTAGGGGGGATAGGTCTCTTCGGCGGTCCGCTGGACCTCGTCAAGAGCGTCGAAAAGGCGGTCGAATCCGATGGTCGACCTCCAGAGGGGAGTCCAATCATACCTCATATCCAAGTCCTCCTAAGAGCAAGATGGGTACGAGCAGGCTCCGGACACCGTCCGGGCGCCCGTCTCAAGTCGCGGGACCCCGAAGGCGTCCCGATCGCCGCAGCGGCGACGCCAAAAAAATTTAGAAGGCCGGGAAAAGTTTCAAGACCCCGGCGCAAATTTTTTGCGGACGGAATCGCCATAGTTAATGCGAACTTGCCGACCTACTCCCGCGCGCGGCGGAGAGCGGCTTGCAGTCGTTCTCTTTCCTTTTCCCACCTAGCGTCCTCGGCCCGCGAACGCTTCTCGAGAGCCTCGACCTCGGCCTGGATGGCCGCGGCGGTTTCCGCGTGCTCACGCTCGGCTTTGTCCAGCGCGGTCTGCGCTTTCGCCGTCGCCTTCTCACGCCGTTCGCGATCCCTTTCTTGGGCGGCCTCCTCGCGGCGGCGCTCGGCTTCGCGCCACTTCTGCTCCTTCTCGAAATCTGCGGCGGCCTTCCGGGCGTCCCGTTCGCTGATCTTGGAAACGGCCTTGGGAGCGGGTCGCTTCGCCGACTTCGCGCGACGCCTGTCGCGCCGAGCCCCGTGATCGCCGGATCCCAGGTCGGACGGCAGATCGGACTGCTCGGCGAAGCGCCCGCTCGATCCCGCCGGCCGCTTGAGCACCACGCCCGGCTTTGACATCGTCTCGGCGACCACGCGTCCGTTTCCGTGGCTACGCCCTGTTGGAAGAGATTGCTGCCGGCGCCCCACACCTCCAGCGCCGCCTTCATCGAAGGCGCCGCGATCGCGAGGTCGTAGAAGCCCAGCGAGGTCTGAAAGGTCCTGAGCTTCCTGGCCATGAAGCGTGCAGGCTCTCCTGGTCTCCTAGCGCGGGCGCGCGACCCAGATTCCCAGCAGGAACGCGACGAACAGCGACTGCAACGGGGCCTTCACCGTCACATTGCGCAGCCGATCGGCCCACCGGATCGCGGCATCCTGCGAGTGCGACTGGAGCGGTCGCTGGCGCGCATCGGACGTTCGCTGGATGTCGCCCTGCTCGTCGACCAGCCCGGAGGCTTCCGTCATCGCCGCGGCTTCTTTCATATCCATGCGGCTCTCCTACTCCGTCAGGCAGATTTCCGATGCGGCCTGGCTGCGGGCTTCTTCGTCGCCGCCTCCTTAGCAGACTTCTTGCCTTGGATCGGCATCAGCATCTCTTTTTGCCCGGCCGCCGCCTTCCTCGCCTTCTTGGCCGGTTTTTTCGGTGCCGCGGTCTCGGCCGCAGGGCCGCCCACGCTCCGACGCAGCGCCTCCATCAGGTCGACGACGTTGCCCGCGGCGGGCCGCTCCTTCGGCGTGATGGGCTTGCCGGCGCGCTTCTGGTTGATGAGATCGATCAACGCGGTCTCGTAGTGATCCTCGAACTTGTCCGGGTCGAACCGGCCCGCCTTCTGGTTTACGATGTGCTTCGCCAGATCGAGCATGTCCTTGGTGACCTTCACGTTCTGGATCTCGTCGAAATATTCCTGCTCGCTGCGCAACTCGTAGGGGTAACGCAGCAGCGTGCCCACGAGGCCCTTGTCCATCGGCTCCAGGCCGATGATGTGCTCGCGGTTGGTCAGCACCACGCGCCCGATCGCGACCTTGTTCATCTCGCGGATCGTCTCGCGGATCACCGCGAAGGCGTCGTGCCCGACCTTGCCGTCGGGCCTGATGTAGTAGGGGCGGATCAGGTAGCGTGGATCGATGTCGGATCGATCGACGAACTCATCGATCTCGATGGTGCGCGTGGACTCGAGCGCGATCTCCTCCAGCTCCTCCTTGGTGACCTCGATAAACTGGTCCTTCTCGAGCTGGTAACCCTTGACGATGTCCTCGGCGGGTACCTCGTCGCCGGTGTCCGCATCGACCTTCAGGTACTTGATGCGGTGGCCGGTCTGCCGGTTGAGCTGGTTGAAGGAGATCTTCTCGCTCTCCGACGTCGCCGGATAGACGGCCACGGGACAGGTGACGAGCGAGAGACGCAGAAACCCCTTCCAATTGGCACGCGGGGCCATGTACGCGGTACTCCGAAAACGAGGGCGGCTCGGATTCAAGACGAACGAGGCCGCCTCGTTCCGACACGCATCGGCCTATCCCCGCAGTTTATGCCGAAGGTGCTGCCGGCGCCGGCGAATTGCGCCATGAGGCCCTTGACTCGAACGAAACGGGAACATAATCGGATGTCCGCCGAGCCCGCGCCATCCGCATCCGCCCCCGAGGACCTGGAGGCAGCCGCCGACCAGGCCATCGCGGCCTGGGACGTAGACCCTCAGGAGGCGGTCACGGCGCTGCTCGTCGCCGTCGATTTTCTCGAGGCCGAGGCCGACGAGCTGCGCGCGGCGATGTCGAAGGCGGTCGGCATGTCGCGCAGCGCGGCCGCAAGGAGTGACTAAGATGGACGTCACCTACTACGTGGCGCTGCCGTTCGTTCTGGCCGACGACGGGGTCACGGCCGGCGAGGCGGTCGAGTGCCTGAGCGCCAACGTCGCCGTCATGCGCGCCGAAGCGCTGTCGCGTAAGCCCGGCCACGCCGGGGCCGTCGCGTTCTCGCGAACCGGGGATCCGTCCAGCGGCGATTTCGGCGATTCCAAGATCATCCGCAAATTCGGCGACGCGCCGACGATCTCAGCGCGCTGTGATGACCCAGCCTCTCAGGTCCCTGCTCCATCATGATCTGGCTGACGCCCGGCTCGTCGGCACAGTGGTGAAGCTCGCGCATCAGCAGATCTTTCTGATATAGACTTAGATCATCAATGACGACCGCTTCACTTCAATTCGAAAGAGAAACAACGTGGCAAAGACCCAGCCCGAACCCGTCCGCGATCCGAAGGCCGATCACCTTCTGACCCCGCAAAACTGCGTTCTGGTCCTGATCGACTACCAGCCTGAGCAGTATTCCAGCGTGATTTCATCCTCCCGTGAGGAGATCACCCTCAATGCGGTTGCGCTATGCAAACTCGCACAAGCCTACGGCATCCCCGTGGTGCTCTCGACGGTCGCGGTTGACATGGGCGTGAACGAGGGCACGATTCCGGAGATCCGCGCGGCTTTGCCGGGAGTGGAAGAGATCGACCGTACGGGCGTCAATGCATGGCAAGACGATGACTTCCGCAAGGCGGTCCAGGACACCGGGCGGCGCAAGGTGGTCATCGGCGCGCTTTGGACCGAGGTCTGCCTGGCCTTTCCGACCCTCGACATGCTGGCCGAAGGCTACGAGGTCTATCCGGTCGCCGACGCGGTGGGCGGCATCTCTTCGGTCGCGCACGAACGCGCGTTCGACCGAATGATTCAGGCCGGGGCAAGACCCATCACGGCGATCTCCTTCGGCTGTGAAATCATGCGCAACTGGGCGCGCGGAGATTCCGACAACCTGCGAGAAGTCATGCGATGGTATTTCCCTCAGCATCGCCATCTGCACAAGCCGGCCTGAGGGATAACGTCGATCCTTTTCGTGGCTGCGGTCGGTGTCCTTCGCTCCGATGTGCGATTGCCCATTGCTCCCTCTTTCGATAGCGCAAGCGGTCCCTGCGCTATGGTGCGCCTGAGCCGCAGCCAACATCGACCGGCGACGCGAGTATAAGGCACGTGACCTCCGAGCCAAACGGCTGTTGAGCAACATGGATACATGTGTCCCGCATGACAGAGGGCTCCGCAGCAGCCCGCGACCGCCCCTGCACCGCAGCCCTCCGCGTCGCAAGCTTCGCCAACGCCGCAACCAGCCCCGAAACCCTGAGGCCTCCGCGAGTCCCGAACTCAAGGGGACTTCCTCAGCCGGTCATAAGGCCAGGCAGAACAGGCTTCCACGTCGGCCGGCTACCCGTCAGGAACGGCCACGCATTTTGGCCGTTCGACGTCCGTAACAAGTGAGCCACCAGTGAGTGTACTTCTCGTCGAGGACGACCCTCTAATCCGCGAATTCGTCGCCGAAGCGCTGCGCGAAGCAGGCTATCACGTGATCCACGTGAGCACCGGGGAGGAAGCGCTGGCCTGGTGCCAGCGCCACGTCGCGGACGTGCTGGTCACTGACGTCAGACTGCCCGGACAGGTCGATGGGTGGCAGATCGCGGAACGCTACCGAGAGCGGGCCGGTCTGACCGATCTCGATGATCTTCTTGGCAATCAGTTCGGTGAGGGGGTCGTTGCGATCCTGTACGCCAATCGTTCGCAGGGCTTGTTCGTAAGCTGTCGAAAGCCGCGTGATCTCTTCAGGCCCCAGAGGCGAGTTTTGAAGTATTCGGTAGATGGCCAATTGTTAGTCTCCCCCGCTGGACACAGCGTAGCACCAGTCCACTGAGGGAGCATTGCGAATTAGCAGCGAATTTTAGCTTCCGCAGACTATGCTATGGCAGCGCCGCGTCGAGGACGAGGTCCCGCTGGCTCGCGCAAGATGTGATCGCCGAGCGACCGACGGGCCGTTGAGGATGCAACCATCTCGGGGCAAGCCGAAGATGCCATCTGGAAATGGGCCGCCCTGGAGGGCGGCCCATCGGCCGTACAGTTTACCAACGGCCGGTGCCGAAGCTGAAGCCGATGCTCGGGCCACCGCCATAGTAGCCATAGCCGCGATCGTAGTAGCCCGGGCCGCCATAGTAGCCGTAGCTGCGGCGGACCACATAGCCGTCGTCTCCACCGTAGTAGCGTTGGACATAGCGGGGACCGCGGGTCCGGTAGCAGCGGCCATACTCGTTGCAGACGAGTCGGACTTGCTCGATGCCCCCGATCTCCGTCGACGCGATGGCCGCGGGTGCAAGAGGGGTAGCACCCGCAGACGACGCCATCAGGGCCGCCGCGAAAGCTCCTAGCGCGATGGTCTTCATTGGGTGTTCTCCTTCCTTGGCGAGGTCAGTCGATCTCTTCGATGATGCGACGTTCATGGGGTTCGACGATGTAGGTGCGGCTGTCCCGGTTGATGTACCGGTACTCGCGAAGGGTCGGAGCATCCCGATAGACCTCTTCCGGGAACGCTTCGATCTCCACGCCTTCCGGCAGGCGCTCGCCGGTGCGGATCTCGGTGCGGACCGTGCTGCCGGTGGTGCGACGCTCGCGCTCGACCGGGCGCGCCTTGGCATGCTTCCGAATGACTTCCCGATCGCGATCGCTGAACGTCGCCTTACGCTGTTCCGTGCGCGCCGGCGCGGCGGCCGTGGAACGACCCGAGTACGGCAGGGTCGCTACGATCTTGTAGCTCGACGGCTCCACGATGACGATCTCGTCCTTGACCAAAACGAAGTCGTAGCCGCGGTACTGCGGCACGATCTCGACGACCTCGGCCGGCAGCGGCTGCAGGCGGACGTCCCGCGGCACGACCGTGCCCACCGAAAGCGAGAAGTTCACGTTGGTGAGCGGCTGCACGTTCAGGTGCGAGATCGAAGAGCTGATACGGGTCCGCTGCTGATCGTTGATGTTCACCGACGCGTTCACGTTGGTGTTCGACGAACGATCGGCCGTGTTCTGCTGATTGTTCGGCTGCTGGGCCGTGTTGGTCGAACCGCTACCCGTCGGCGACTGCGCCTGGTTGATGCCAGAGGCGGGAGGATTGGCGCTCTGCGTCTGGGTATTCGTGTTCGAAGGAGAATTGGTCTGCGCCTGGTTGGAAGGCGTGGTGGTCTGGGTGGAGGGTTGAGTGGTCTGCGCCTGGTTGGTCGAGTTGTTCGAGGATGGCGCCTGCGTGTTGGCGCCAGCACCGGAATTGGACGACTGGCCCGCAGCGGTCTGCCCCGCCGACGATGGAGACTGCGTCTGGGCCGAGTTCGTCGACGGATTGACGTTCTGCGCGGAGCCCGAAGACGGGCTGGACGGTGCCGAAGTCGAAGGAGCCGTGGTGGTCTGGTTGGAATCCTGGTGACGCTGCGCAGCCGACGGATTGGTGTTCGACGTGTTCGGAGCAGACTGCGCGAAAGCCGAAGTCGCGATCGCAACTGCTGCAGTCGTGGCCAAGAATAAACGCTTGTTCATCTGAAACCTCCTAAATGCGGACGTCGATCAAACCCCGGATGCACCGCGCAGTTCCTTTCCGGGAATTGTTGGCAACGCAAATTCCAGCATTTCTTCCGGTACGATTGCTGTGTAGCGAAATGAGACGCACCGGCCGGGGCGGGAACACCGGAACTTCGGTCATGCCTCCTCGTTGGCAGTGACTACTTTCGAAGTCGTATGAGGAGAACATCATGAAGAAGCTGATCGTGTGCGGCGCTCTCGCCGCCTTCGCGCTCGGTACCCAGGCCGCCAGCGCCGCCGAGTTCTACATCGTCCGCGATGCGACCACCAAGAAGTGCACCGTCGTCGACACCAAGCCGACGACGACCACCACGACGGTCGTGGGCGACGGCGTCTACAAGACCAAAACAGAAGCCGAGTCCGCCGTGAAGACCACCAAGGTCTGCACCGAACAGTAAACGGTTGGCGCAGGCCAGGCCGGCTTGGCGGCGTTCTGACAGCAATTGGAGGAGAAGATGCCTGCACTGATTTTATGGGCCGTTCCTGCCGTGCTCGTTGTTGGCGGCGTCGGCTATTGGATAGTTCACATGCACTGAGCGATTAGACGCTCGCACGAACGGCTCGTCCGGCTCCGGGCGGGCCGTTTTGTTTTGAGCCTATCCGCCGGCCGCGCAAACAAGAAGGGCCTCCTGACGGAGGCCCTTCGATCTCTAACGCTTCGTCCTGTCAGTTGTAATCCGAATACTTGAACTGCGGGAGCGCCTTCAATTGCTCCTTATTGCCGCTCATGACGGCGTGATCCGGGACCCAATCGTTCGCGCTTCGGCTCGTCGTGTTCGTCGAAGCCGCGCCGGTGGTCGTATCGCGCGAAGTGGTGGTCGAGGTGCTGGTCGAACTCGTCCGCACCGGCTCTTCGACGAACTTCAGCTTGTCCATCGATACGGCGATGTCGTGTTCGCCCATGCCGAGGAAACCGCCGATACCGATCACCACCGCGTTGATCTTGCCGCTCTTGTCGACCAGCAGTTCGTTGATGTCGCCGAGCTTCTCGTTGGCCTCGTTGTAGACGTTCAGGCCCATGAGCTTCGAGGCGCGCCAATTGCCCTTGAGCGCCATTTTGGCATCCGCCGGCAGGGCGGTGGCAGTCGGCGCGGCGCGATCGGCCGGCTGAGTGGATTGCGCGAACGCAGCGCCGCCGATCACGGCAGTGCCAAGCAAAGCGACGGCAAGAAAGCTTTTCATCGATCATCTCCTCAAAGGTGAGCCGCACCGTTCAGATGCCCGCCCCAACGCGCCGAGTTGCCACTTGTTCCCGATGTCGAACGATGCTCATTGAGGCTTCGACTCAACCAAATCGGTTTGCTATCGACGTTCCGTGGTCACGACCCCGGAAACGCCCTTTCGGAGCGGAGGCAAGCATCGGAGAAATGTGGCCAGACCTGCTTCGAACAGTCTGCCGTTTCTCTCGCAAAGTCGCGGACCTGCTGGATCTTCTGCTGCGAAGAAGGAGGTGCTTCGTCCGCGATAGCCAGCGTCGCCAGAAGGACAGAAGCTGCTATCGCGGAAAGGATCATTTTCATGCCGGCCTCCTGATCAGCGACGACGATTGGAGTTCACAGGCGTTCCGGCGGCGACAGAACGGAGCGCTCCATTCTCGAGTCCTTCGCGCCTTCTACTGACGTCACGCTTGAAGCTGTCCACGAGCGACCAGCTCGCGATATCGGCTTTCGTACTCCCTCGCCATCCGGCTCGCGACGAAACGCTCCTCGAAACGGGCGCGGACCTTTTTCCTATCCAACCGGACGACTTCCTTGATCGCTTCGATCGCCTGCTCCTCGCTGTCCACGATGAAGCCGGTGACGCCGTCATCCACGACTTCGGGCACCGATCCGGAGCGGTAGGCGATCACGGGCGTCCCGCACGCCATCGCCTCGATCATGACGAGGCCGAACGGCTCCGGCCAATCGACCGGAAAGAGCAGCACGGCAGCATCGGCGAGGAACGGCTGCTTGCGGACTTCGTCCACTTCGCCAACGAGCCTGATCTCCTCGCCGTCGATCTCCGGTTCGAGCTTCTTCTTGAAGTAGACCGTCTCCGCCCGTGGTATCTTGGCCGCGATCCGCAGCGGCATCCGGACGGCGCGTGCGATGCGTACGGCATCTTCCGGTCCCTTCTCCGCCGAGAGCCGTCCGAGAAAAGCCAGGTACGATCCACTTTCGAAGGACGGCCGAAACAGGTCCTTGGGCAGTCCGTGCGGAATCGTCGCGAGCCAGTTCGCGTCCGGAAGCGGACGGCGCTGGTTGTCGGAGATGGAGATGAACGGAGCTTCCGCAAAAGCGCCGATCACGTCGGATAGGCCCGGAAGGTCGAGCCGGCCGTGCATGGTCGTCAGAAACGGCACGCCGGTCCGGCCCAGGACCGGCAGCGGCAACCAGTCGACATGGGAGTGGATCACGTCGAAGTCGCGCGCACGCGCGGCGATGGACTCGATCAGCAGTGCGCAGGCGGCGTTCGGATCGACGCCCCTCCGCCCCAGGCGCAGCGCGCGCGGCCACACTGCATGGAGCTTTCCTTTCGTTTTGGAATCCCCGCTTGCGAACAGGGTGACGTCGTGTCCGAGCTGGACCAGTTCGTCGACCAGCCAGGCGATCACCCGCTCGGTACCACCGTAGAGCCTTGGAGGAACGCTCTCGGCCAAAGGGGGAAAGCTGGGCGATCCGCATCGATCAAGCACCGAGGGCGACCCGCAGGCCGATCACGACGACCGCGGAGATGAGAAACGAGATCGCAAGCAGCGTCCAACTGGGCCTTGTGCTTCCACGAGCTACGCGCGCGACAAGCATTTTCATGCTCGTCAACATTCGTCACGGGGAAGCCCGTCCAGGTAGGCGATACCGAAGCTGGCGAGCTCTTCGGTGTCGCTCTCGCGCTCTTCCCGTCTCCTGTGCAGATGGCGCTCCAGCAGGCAGCGCAGGCTGTCGTGAGCGCCGACATCGGGGTGCCGCGCCCGGTACACTGTCCAGGCAGTCTCCGCGGCGTTCCTCAAGACGGCTTCGTCGACCATGCTCACTCTCCTGCGACCGTATCCAGTCGCTGCCAACTCGAGGCATTCCGGAAAGTTTCCGGTTTTTCCCGCCTGTAGACGAAGAGAGGATGAGTCAGGATGCTTTGGCAGGCGCCCGCGGGGTGCCGCTGCAGGCGTTGGCTTCGGCGAGAGGCCTCCCGAGGGGTCAAAAAGATGCGGCCGCCCGCGCACGTTCGCGGGCCGCGCGGCGCCGCTCGCGCCTCCTTTTGGCCCGCTCGGTCGGCTGCCGCAGCGGAGCGCAGCGACCTCTTCCTCTGGATCCAGCGCGAACGGCTTGCCAGGGTCGGGACGTGCCTCCATGAGTTCAAGCACGGCCCGCCCCTTGTCGGTGATTTTCCAGCCGCCGCTTTCGCGCTCGACGAGACCTTGCGAGAAGAGGTCGAGATCCGGCACCCGCGCGCCCAACCGCCTGGTGCGGTCCGCCCAATCCCGGCCACTGGTCGCCAGGATCGCCATGTCGCGCTTGAGATTCTCCATCAGGGCGAAGCCGTCCGGGTAACTCACCAGGATCTTCAGCACCGTCACCTGGAAATTCACGCCGTCCCCGCTCCGATCAGCGCCACATCGTCGGCGCACGAGAGAGCGCGTCACGACCAACCTGCCGCAAGCCCTCGGGCGAAACCTCACCCCTCGTGGCAGCTTCCAGGATCTTCGTGGCGACGTGCGTGCGCGTTCCGGTCTCACCGGTCGAAACGTTCCGGCAGACCTCGTCGAGGATCGCACGCAAAAGCGCGGTAGTGGCCGCGTCGAACATGCTGCGCCCCTCTACTTCTGAGGCGGCGGCTTAGGCATGGCCGACAGCAATCGGATCTTGAGCTTGCCGCCCTCGGTCACGTAGGTCGCGGTCCAGATGCCGCCGGTTTCGATCGGCGCGCCGCTCTGATTCTTGCCGGACAGCCGATAGCCGCCGATCGCGAGGGCCATGTCAGAGCCCAGCGGCCAAGCTTGGTCGACAGTAATCTCCTCGTGGTCGAAACCGGCCTTGAAGGCGCCCTGATAGAACTCCGCGATGTCGGAACGCGGGCCCGCCGGATTCACATGAATTCCGCCCGTCGCGAACAGCGCAGCGATGCCGGCGCCGTCCTGCTTGTTGAAGCTGGCCGCATACTCGGACGCAACCGCTTCGGCCTTCTGCTTGGGGTCGCCTTCGGCCGCGATCGGAGCCAGCGACGAGGTTAACAGGAAAAGACATGAGAAGCCGGCTCGCAGCATCGTAATTCCTCCCCGAAAAATGTGTTGTTCTGAAATCCGTCCCGACCGAGGACTTCATTGATCTCACATCAATTCCGGTGGGACGGCAATCGATTCAGACGCTGCGACGCAAAATCTCTCTCGGCGCGCAGGTTCGCCGGCCGGAATTCGACCGCCCGCCCAGCGCTCTTCCGGCTCGATCAACTTCCAAGGCAAAGAACGTTCCCCCGCGATCAGGGAATAACGTTCGGGGGTCGGGCGATTCAACCTTGCTTCAGCGCGTCCTTGACCTCGCGGACTGGCCAGCTTTCGCCGGCTGGTATGACGCGGACTTCGACGCCGCCGCCGACCAGCGCGTGCGAGGCCACGTCGTCGTCCGCCGTAGCGACCGTCAGATCGGTCTCGGGCTTCCACGCGAGCGTGAGATCCAGATCGCCCGGAAACAACTGCCATCGCGAGCCGTCGTCTAGCTCGACGATGTGACTTTCGGTATGGGCCCGGATCTTCATCAGGCCGCTTCCAGATCCCGCTGCGCGAACGGGCGACGCAGCCGGCCGGCCTCGTCACCGTGGCACTTCGGACATCTGAAGCGGATGTCCGGCTGTGCAGACGACGTCCGGTGCAGGTTCGCGGCCATGGGCCAGGCGCCGCAGCGGGGACATTTCTCCAAAAGCGTATCGGTTTCGATCATCGCCATGGCTCCTTCGAGGCGAGCCCATGGCTGCGAACGGCTTGAACTTGCGGAGGTTCCCGTCCGGCGCCTGCTGCTAGGCCTCGAGGCCGTCGAGTTGGGCCCAGGCCGTATCTGCGTCCGAACCAACGATTGCTCTTCCCGCTGTGTGCTGCATCGAGGCGCCCTCCGCCACGTGCGCCAGAGGAAAACGATGAGGACCGACTGGCCCCAGCATCTCGATCCCGGCAGCGAAGGGGACCCGACCTATCTCGAGTTCCTGATCCGCGAGGATTACGCGCGATGCCATCCCGGAGAGACCTTGGACGATCTCAAGCGGCGCGCGTCCTTTTCGAGAGAGGACAGAGGGCGGCTGCGGGACTGGATGGCCGTAGCGGCCGCTCGCGCAGCCATGGGGCGGCCTCGATGAAGCTGCAGATCGGAACTTCATCATCTACAGCCAGCACACGAACGACATTGCCGCTTCCTGCCCCTTATCCCTCGCGTTGCGCCGTGTGTCGCGTTCGCGCAGACTAGGCCCTTCCGCAAGCTCAGCATGTCCGGACGCTTAAACTTGTTGCGCAGCTTGAGATGGCATACGGCACCTCACACGCCATGAAGTTGTCAAACTGCTCAGGCATTCGGTAGGCGGGCTCCCTCGCAAGGAGGTGCACACGCACTTTCGGAACGAGCCTGACAGGTGGCGCGCCCAGCCGGGTACTAAATGAGTGTGCAGCATTCAGCCTGTCCATTCACGTTCCCGCCCACCTAATACAACGAAGCAAGAATGGCGACGCCTTGCGTACATGCGGATGCTGCCGCCCATATCGCGGCCCATCGATTTCGCGAAGCGGCTTGATCGAGCCAAGGCTTCAAATCGGAGATCCCTTCCCATGTCATCGGGGGCGCAACTCCCTCAGCGGAACGTAACCAATAGTATGATGCAGTGAATGCCAATATCGCTGAGAGAGCTTGCGCAATGAAAGCAATGTAAGGTCCCAAGTGATGCATCGGCCACTCCATCCAAGTTGTAGTAATTTGAACGACTCTCTGTGGCGATTGCGGCTCAACTCGTCTTGCGGGGCAAGCTCGCTCGCGCTGAAGAGCACAGTGTCGGCTAGTCATTTTTGAGGAGGGGACGCGCCGATTCCACAAACGGCACGAACCTCGGCTATGGCATTAACAGCACCCCTCACGTCGAAGTTAATGCTGGACAGGGTCTTCATCTGACTATCTTGAAGCGTCACGCCGAAGCTGGTCTTTGTGAGGGAAAGCAGCTTTGCCAGGACTTCTGGTGGCAGAAATGTTACTTCGTAGTATTGCGCACCATTGCTGCTGCTGAAACCATCGACGTGAATAAGATCGTCATCCATTCGAAATGCGAGCTTGGAGACGCCCCGATCAGTCAGTGTCCGATCCCTTTCAGGTAAACCTAAGAAGGCTGAGAGCCGACCATGCGAGAAGGGACAACCTACGAACAGTTCGGATCCATCGGGCGAATGCGCCGTAGCTCCAGCTAAAGGCTGTTTATCGAAGCTCGAAGAGTATCTAACGGACCATGCGCCAAAACGCGCCTCCGTGGCGTCGCTATTTCTTGAGGGTAAAACGGTCAGAGCCGCTATTAGCGCCAGTATTCTCCGAGCAGCAGAGCTAGTCTTCATTCTTGACCTTCTACCGGCACACGATCCTAACGGCGTTGGGAAGCCAATCGTTCGCTATCTCATCGCCCTTCGCGCAGGCGAACGCCGGAGAGTCGGCAAGTACGCCCGCGTTGAACAACCGCATACCGTGTTGCCTACCTTCGGCGCGCGCTCGCTTCCACGTTGGAGACGCTGTTTTAGAAGAGGCCGATAACGCATCGAATCCTTTTCTTATCCGATCTTCCGACTCCAAAGGAAATCCGGCGCGCTTGCACGCCGTCGGCAAGGGTAACTAGGCTCGACCAACCAGCAATCTCATCGCACGTTTGAGCAGCGGCGCGAGATAGCGAGCATAAGAAGACGGTCGCAGAAATAATAAGCGAGATCGCCGTGTGCCGCACGTTCCTGGAGGACTTGTTCAAAGCTCAAACATCTCCGAGGCCACTATACGACTTTTGCCATTTGCTCTTCCCGTCTACATCGACTCGTATTGTTCTGCTAGTGCTCTGTTCATTTCCTCCCATGGAGACTTCCTTGCCGTGCTCCCTACCTGCTCACGGCGGATCGGTTGTTCGATTTGCACGCTGAGCCGATTAAGTTCGACGAAAGTCGGACGGTGAGCATTGACGGAAGTTGTCGTATCACTGCGAACCCCTTGTCCTGGGGGACTCCTGCTCCAGAAATACTGGTGCTGGGATTTTCCAAAGGTCCGAGTCAGGCTCGCGCACTGAGCAAGTTTCCTCACAATGAAATTCCGTTTCGCAAGGGACGGAAGCAGATTGGTAAGATCCTGCCTCATGTTCGCTTATTCCCCGCGACGGAACTGGACCGGCTCAAGAAACTAGCGAATCACCCGCGGTCGTTTTGGCTGGGGATCGTTGGTCCGATGCACAGTCGAGCGCTTTGACTATCATCGTAAGGAGGGGGCAGTGGCGGCATGATCGATGAGTTTATGGATCACGAATTTGGAAAGACAATTTCTAACGCATGTGCCCAGAGATTCCTGGGTGACTTGCCATCGAAGACGAAGCTAGTGGTTATGTTGGGGCTCGGTGCGAGGCAGAGCTATGCAGCGACTGCCCGAAGTGGCATACACCGACGGGCGTGTAACAGTCGTTCACGTCGAGCATTTCGCCTCACAGGGGCAAAACATACCCAACTGGCTTGGCTTGAACAATCACCCCCGATCTCGTCTTGGACTGATCGCTCGTGAGGCGGCGGTCATCGGTCTAGCGGCGCACGTAACTCTCGACAGGCCAACTCGATAAATTTTCACTATTACAGTCACCGGGACCTGGGCAAACCTGGGAAACGGGCTCAGTTTGGATACCATTTCGTCGGCTCAGGCGGCGAAGGTTGCAGGCTGTGAGGTAGGATTCTCGCGCGTTGAGACCTCATCATTTCGATCATTGTTGGTCCCTGTTCTTTCCGCTGCGCGTTTTCGTGGTAACAACCGGCCTTCTTCATAAAAAGGAGCGATTGACTTGAAGAAAGCTAAGGCAGCTAAGATGACGGGCAAGCGCCGCGAATGGACGAAGGCCGATCTGAAAGAACTCAAGGATCACTCAAAGGCGCGAACGCCAGTCGTCAAAATATCAAAGCTGACTAAGCGTTCGGTCGGAGCCCTTCGCCAGAAAGCGTTGCACCTAGGAATAGGACTGGGCCACCGACGGTAACCACTGGTGCATCGCGCGGCACGACGAAGAGAACGTGCCGCGCGGCGCGATCAAGGAGCCAATTTCTTGGTCGTCAAGGCAGGGGGAAGAATTGGCTTGGCCGACGGGCGGTCTTTTTCGGACCAGCGTTGTGATGCCTCAAACGGAGTGCGGCCGACATCGGCCGTTAGGTAGACCATCTCAGGATGCTGGCCCTGCTTCAAGACCGTTGAGCCTTCTAACGTCACGCGCTGTGCCTCATCGCAGAGAGAGGGCGCTCTGGCAAAAAGAACCATCTCAATCTGGAGAAGGGAAAGACCGCCGACCTTGCGTTTGACCTCGCTGAGCAGCCTCAAATACGTGCCGTAAGTAGTATCGGGCTCAACGAGCGCGAATCCTAGTCGTGCTAGTGAGGCGAGTGATCCGACGTTGTTGCGAAATTCGGTCACCGCACTATTGCGACCGGCAGGGATCGCGAATGCGAGCGAGTTTGACGGATTCAGCTTGTTGCGACTAACGCCCAATAATTGGATGGCGTTGATGCTGGCAGCGACCCGCGCATCAAATATCGCGTACCTGTCGGGGTCCTTGATTGCCAAAACCTTGCTGTAGCTGGAAATGCCGGTGAACGGTGTCGCTGGCCGTTCTGCATCTGCTTGATTCACGTAAGCCAGAATTGTCATCTCAGAATTGCGCCTGATGCCGCCCCAATCGCTGACGATCCAAGTTGCAATTCTGATCCTCTCATCAAGGGGAGCCGAAGCCCAATGCTTGGCAAGATGCCATTTCAGTTCGATGTTCTGCTGAGCGAGGTCATTGGCATATTTCTGGTGTGGGAAACCAGTGCCGAGGCTACGCCACGCGCTGCTGCGGACACCCCAATCAAAGGAAGATACACTATCCCTATGCGCTACGACGTACTCAGTGGCGGCTTCAATCAGGGCCTCCGGAATCGTCATCTCAATTCCTCAATTGTCAAACAAAACGTGCCTGGAAGGTCAATTCGTGCCAGGGGCCAACGCATGGCGCTTGCATTGCAACGGGCCTCACCTAGCCGGAGCACGCATCGCCATTTCCGCATAGATTTTCTCCTTCGCCTTTTCATTCAGCCCTTTCATGCCTCCAGACATTCTGGTCGGTGTTGGCAAAATATAAAACGCTATTTCCCGGCCCTCGATATACTCGGACAAGATCGGTCCCCTAGATTTTTGCGCGATCCGCTCCTCGTCAGATCCCAAACGCTTGCAGATTTCGTTCCGGCGGGATATTGCGGCTCTGTATCGAGCGCCTAGCTGTGTCGCAGAATCGGACAATTTTTGAAAAGTCCAATCTGCTGCTTGCTGGCTGGTAAAAGCGATTTTGTTTATGCGCGGCTTCGCCGCGAACACCAGCCGAAAGTCTGTGAGATCGAATTCTTCTATGTCGGCGTGCTCGCTTCTTTCCCGCTCTTTCGTTTGTATTCCTGCAATACGTCGTACATCCATAGGTCGTTGACGATAAGGAAATTGTGCCAGTTCGCTCGTCTTTGCGTGTTGTCGGATTCTTCCAGCAAGGAAGTGCCAGTGACGCTGCTGAGAAGTCGCCACATCCTGCTATTCTTCGGTCCGTAGTAGAAGCAGGTATCACCCGCGAGTAGGCTCATATCGGGCCGGGAAAAACGCGGCGGCGGTGCTGTACCAACGATAATCGTCGAGGCGTTGTCCGGTATCGCCTCAAGACCATTGTAAGGATGCTTTTCGGTACGGCGCTCCAATTTTGTCCTCGCTGTGTCGGCTCGCGGCAGATGCCTGTCGTCCGTCCAATATCAATTGGTGCCGGTCTCGACTAAGCTGAAATGTCCCCAACGGGCGGATCGAAATCGAACGACGGCGGCTCTAAGTGCCAGCGCACCAGATCATCCATCGCAATAAGTCACGATCCTGTCTGTCAGAGCGGCTGAGTGGATGGCGTCATCGGTGAAACTGGATGTCGTAATGATGAAACCACGGTGAGCGCTTTGTTCTTCAGCGACGCCCTTGAAATGTTGGACGGTTGGACGGCTCACTTTGTTTTCCGTCGAGTTTCGCTTGCATTGCACGATAATCAATCCATGAGGGTGGACGGCAAAACCGTCCACGCCAAAATCGTTCGATTTTCGTGTGGCCCACGCTTCGAGTCCCGCCCTTTGAAAAAAGCTCATGATGTGTCTTTCAAAATTGAACGGATCCATGTCGAGCAAGTGCTGTCGTAGCGCCATCTCCTCCTTCGGCATCGCAAAACAGGTGGGATCCATCAGCTGCTCTTTCATCGCAGCTTTCATTTCGGCACTGGTGCGACGCAAACGTTCATCTGAAATAATCACGTCGATAATTTCCGCAACGTGAGTTCGGGCCTCTGGGCTTGTCACGACAGCTTCAATGATTGAGGTGATGCCCGCGGTCCCGAGAAAAATCAGTAGAAGCACCGGGACGCCGAGAGCGCCGCCAAACGCCGCGATCCCGGCCGCATGACCACCAACCAACGGAATAGCAGCGAGGGTTGCAGGCAACGCTATCTTCATGGACCAAGGCAGGTTCGATTTGCGGTAGTTTGAGACGGACTCTGAGACGCTGTTCGCAACTGCCATGATAGCCGTGCGCGAGTTGATGAGCGCGTTCAGTTGCTTGAATTTGTCGATGGCGCGGATGTCGCTCCCGACCACGTCCCGCGACTGGCTTAGCCATCGTATCGCAACCACTCGATCTTCCGGCCTGGACGTGTGCTTTATGGCCGAGACGAAGACACCAATCAGCCACTTCTTAATGCCGTCAGTTACATTGTCCAACACGGCCCCCTCCCAACAGGCATAGCTGCGATGTAAGTAGTTCTATTTGCAACTGATCTCCAGATCATCGGTATCGCGCGGCAATTCCTCTTTCTCGTTCGGCTTTAGGCTTACGAACTTCATATTGACCCGAGGTGGCACGGCGAAGTCTACATCGAGGTACGCTGTGCCGAACTTCATGGTGCTTTGGATGCGCTTGGCCGCGGCGGCGCTCGTAATGAGAGCAGTGATCAGCACGCCGCTGCTCGTGGCCTTTGCGGCGATGGCGTTTACTTTCTGGATGTCCGCGTTGCCGTTCGACTTCAACCGCAACCTAGCCTTCGGCGGAAGGCCCCACGACACTTTGAAAGTCGTGACTTCGTAACCCATTTGTTCGAGGATCGGTAGTGCATTGCTGACTTGCTGAGTGAAGGTATTAAACTCAGTCATGAGCTTGCCGGTCGTGTCTGAAAAATCCGGCAGCGATAAATCCGGCATCGATGGCATCGAGACGGGCGGCAACGAAGGCATCGCGGGTATCATGTCCCGCGCTGATTTGCTGATGCTGTCGATCCGGCTGGGCGCATCGTCGGCCTGAGCAGGGACCAAACTCGAAATCAGCGCGGCTACCACGAGAAGCGGTCTCATTGCATTTCCTTCAGGCAAGACGGAGTTCTTTCGCCGAAATTGACGCCAAAACGCTAGGTTGTCGAGAGGGATATACCCGACTGGCGGTCGCGCAGGTGGCTAACTCCGCCGACAAGCCCGAAGAAGGACGAACATCTAGACTTCCCAATCAACGACATGCCCGCACTCGCGACAGACGGATGAGCCGAACATTCCGGCTAGGTAATCCGAAGCCTGGCCTTCGCTCATGTCCTCGGTATCTTCATCGATCAGGTCTAAGGAGACTGCGGCGTTGCACGATGGGCAACGGGTAGGTGAATGATGCCCTGGTCCAGGATCAGAATCGTTGGGCATATGCGGTTGCTCAGAAGTGGACCGGCGTTCTCTCCAAAGGGTTCTTGCGCCCTTCCCCTCAGACACCGCATCCTGATACGGTCCCCAATTGATGTCCCATTCCATCTCTGAACGTTGCTGATAAATGGCTAGGGCGCGTTTGGCGCGACGGTCAAAATCGATCTGCTGACACCGGTTAACCCGGCGGAAGTGTCTTCGGAGGGCCATGTGTGTCTTGTGGCTTATCGTTCCACCGAGAATCAGGCGAACCGTATTTCCCCAATGAGCAATGGCATGGCAGGACCAGCAAATGATTTCGACCTGAACCAGTATCACTGTGCCGCGCTTTTCATCTCGTCATACTTCCACACTTCATGACCATGCAGCCTATCACTGGATCCACAAATGGAGCACTTGCCGCCAGCTTCCTTCAATAGGCGGCGGCGAAGAGTCTTCCAACGTTGTGGACCGAGCCCGTGTTCCGACGAGCGAAGATTACGGCCCCACAAGGATCGAGGCACAAACTCAAGCTTTAGAGCAGATCGTTTGGCTATGGAGCGTCCCCCTCACCCGCACTCGCTCTAACTCGCTACCCTTTCAATATTGTGTTCACAGTGAATAACTAGCTGATCGGGCCCGGCAGCGAAGGAGCGCCAAGCTAACCTCAAAAAGCATTCTTGCGCGCGGCTTGATGGCAATACTTGGAGAACAAATAATCAATCGCGTTGCCAACTCTATCCATGTTTAAATTACTGCCTGCGATATCGAACTTGTTAGCGCAGTTGGTCTGAATCATCACCGTTGGAGCAGAGCTGCCGTTTGGCAGATGTTGCATGCAAAACACAGGTTCTTCACCTACTGCCAAAACTACGCTTCGTTGCGCGTCGCCCTCTCCAGAATTCCAACCGACAATGTGGTTGAAATGAACTTGCACAGCGATTTGCTGGTTTGTTTGCAAATTAGGCCCAAATCCCTGCACCACACACCCTTCTTCGCTAGAAATTGACGTCCAAGTTTGCGAAGGGCTCAGGATCAAACCAGACATTGTGGCGTTGAAACTGATCCATCTGGATTCAATTTCATTCTGGATAGATCAACATCTGCAGCTGGGACGATAAAAGCGGCGGTGTGCTCAAACGTTTGCGCCTGTACGGTCGTAATCAAGAAATAACAAGCGGCAAGGCTAAAGAATGCCCTTCTCATACGTCTTTTCCCCTCAAGCAAATGGGAAGCGACACCTGGGTTTCTCCTTCTCGGGCGTCCGGTCCGCCAAATGTACCCTTACTGCCATAGCTTTCACGCCTCGTGCTTTTCAATTCATTGTTGCATTGTCGGCAGCAAAAGCTAGAATCATCACGATGTAAACTCGATTGGTGCAATGCCGGGCAAGCAGGCGAAAATCTTAGCTGCTGACCATATCGACAGCCTCCTACCGTTTGCCGAAACGACTCGCTACCCGCTTCGCGACCGCGTTACGTCTTGCTCTCTGTGAAGGCTGGCCTGCGAGCCGCTGAGATTGCAAACCTCACGTGGGACATGGTTCTTGATGCGAATGGTGCTATTGGCACAGCTTTGGAGTTGAGGGACTGCGCTGCAAAGAACGGTCATGGCCGAATAATCCCTCTCCATGCCGATCTTCGAGAGGCGCTCTCCGAGCTTCAAGGGACATCCAAGCCTTCACGGCCTGTCGTGCTTTCGGAGCGGGGAAGCAAGATGAAAGCGCGCAGCATCGTCATCTGGTTTAGCCGCGCATATCGCGCGCTCAATCTTGATGGCTGCTCCTCACATTCAGGTCGGAGGACATTTATCACTCGGGCGGCTCGACTCGTGCATAAGGCGGGTGGATCCTTGCGCGATGTTCAGTTCCTTGCTGGACATGGCTCGATCCAGATCACGCAGGGGTACATCGACGGCAACGGTGACGCCCAGCGGAGGTTGGTATCCCTGATCTAGGACCCCGCTCGCTTAATCTATGACCGCCCCGAAAGATGGCGGCAAAGGTGACTGCTCCGTGTACCGAGATTCTTGAACCACACGCGCACGCCGACGCTTTGATCCGCGCCGTCTGCACGTTCGCTAGGTCACTATCGTTACTCGATGAGATAGACGACGAGTTTCAGCACGCGTGCCCGGATCAAGCTGTCGCGTCCGGCAATACGCCGCCGATTTTCGATTGGCTCGTAACGGCGTCACCGGCATTTTAGAAAACTGTGGCATTCGGTACGGCCCAGCTTGCTATGCCGGAGGCCTGTGCCGAGATCATCCGAGGTGCCGCAGAGCGGATCATGCCCGCTCCTTCAATCCGAGCTTTCCGCAGTTTTTCCCGCGTGGGCAAAGAAGAACTGCTGAAGGCTCTCGGCAATCCATACACCAGCTGTTTTCACTGGCTGGTGCAGTCCTTGCTCGAACTCCTGAGGCCGAACAAGAAAGAGATCATCAAAAATTGTGCACGAAAAGAACACTATGAGAAAGAGGCCAAAGCGTCATTCGAATTCATCAGCAAGAACGCGAACCCGAACAAGGCGCCGATGAGACTGCTATTTGGCGGCGAGCTTGAGCAGATGCCATTGCAGACGGCGGACATCTGGCCTACGAGGCCTACAAGCGATTTCAGGAACCTGACAAGCCGGAACGAAAACCCTGGCAGATCCTCGGGCCTAAAGTCGCCGCCGTCCATATTGGAAAGCACAATGGACACCTCCCTCGAATCGTGAAGAACATCGCTGAGAGCGGGAGCCGATCGGTTCAAAGGGCCGCGGTGTTTAACAGCCTCTATAATCAAGTTAGTTCTTCGCCAGAAGCAACGACTCCCTGGTCTGCCCAAAGAGTTGGCAGTGACAGGCTGGCCGCATCTCCTGATTCAACTCTCCAACCTGCGCTGCGGTCAGGCTCGCGGACGAAAAGGCGGGCTACTCGTTGGCTTGCGGCAGCAGAAGGGCCGAACGGGTAGAAACGGGATAGTAAAAGCAAAGTTCGGTCGGAGGCCGTATGCCATCGCCGCGCATGCTTATGATGGGTTGATCCCCGGTGATAAAGGGCACGTCGGTATTGTTGTCGATCAGGATCAGCCTTCGTTGCTTCCGCTCACGAAAGAGGCTCATGCCGATGTTGAACCCGAACACGGGCTCATGATGTCCCATATCCGCGTCAGTTCTTTTCGATTGTGGCGCTTGACGCAGCCGATCGTCTTTTCCTTGCCCTTCGTGCACATGATTTGCATGCTGATAAAGTGAAGCGTCCACGATTTCAGGTAATGCTGCCAGACATGATGCTGCCGTCGCTTCTTCATGACCGCACACGCTGAGGGCCCGCCGCGGAGAGCTGGATTCCTGAGTTCTCCACAGGATGTGCCTGTGAATAGCCGGGATAAGCCCGACGATTAACCCTTGCCCGCAGCAAGGCATGGTCAACTTGCAGTTGACGATTCGGGGAGGACCGCCAGCTTGCGACTGGCGGCCCCGAATTGCCCGCGCAATCCAGCCGGACTGCGGGCCAATTGCTGATGTTGACAGCACCAACATTACATTCGGTCAAACCCGACGGGTCAAGTCCGGCTTTCTTCAGTTGAGAGAAAGTCGAATGGCTAGCTACAAGTACGGAACTTATCTGTCACAATCTACGCACGAAGCGTTCGATCAGGACCACGGACCGGGCTCGGGGGCTCCTTATGCAGGAATCTACCGGTGCATGGGCTGTCACCGCGAGATCGGCATTGCATCAGGTCATATCCTGCCCCCGCAAAGCCATCATACGCACACGACGGCGCAGGGCTCGATCCGCTGGCGCCTGATCGTGTACGCGGACCACAATCCGAAGTGAGCACCAAGAAACGAAGTCCGGCGAAGGCCGGACTTCTCGCTCTTGCCCGAGCTCTTCAGTACACGCGGTCGCCCACCCTGGCGAAGTTAGCGCGAGTACCCCAATAGAGAACTCGACTCCTCACCTGATGGAGCCTGGAAGTGGACGAAAACACGCAGGCAGTTCAAGCACTGGCTAACACTCTCGAGCACCTCGGCGCACCCTATTCGCTGCCGGAGGATTGGATCATTCGCTGCGATAACGATGATCTGCGCCATATGCCCCGGACGGCGGCCAAACGGCTACTGGCGAAGGCGAAAAAAGAAACCGCGCGACTGTGGCTGTTTGGTCGTTTCGATCCCGCTGATATGGAGCTGGAACTCTTCGACGAGTCCGAGTGCGACGACGTGAACGAGGTCTTTGACGATAGACTGTTGAAGCAGCGGGCCATCAATTCAATTGACGACGTCGTGTCACCGTCGATGGCTTGCGCGATAGCTAAGCAAGCCGTGTTCATCCCGGACGGGATGTTCATAGGAGCGTCCAAGCGAGTCGAGCTGCTGGTGCGCATAGACAGCAATCCCGCAGAAACCATATTTGTCCAAGCTGGCACGAATGGTCGTGCTTTGTTCATTTCTCCAGCAGCGAAATTTCATGCGGCTGCTGCCAGACAACGGCAAGCTGTTTTTACGAGCAAGCGGATTCCGGAGACGTCAAAGTGACGGCACATTCGCCTTGGCCGACCTTCGGCAGCCCGAGATCGAGTCGCAGAGACGTGCCATTGGTCCACGGCCAAAGTGGACCTTGAGAACGGATACTCAAAGCCAGCAAGGGACCGCCTGAAGGCACTAATCTCACCGGCAGCGAAGTCGAAGTAGTAGAGAGATTGAAGCGTGACCCCAGTCTCAGTTCATAAAGCCGCTGCTACCGGTCTGTTTAGGACATCCGTATTCTTCGTTCTTGCCGTTGCTGCTTTTGCAGAAAGGGATGATCACACGCGCACTTTGCTTCTAGTGGTCGTTTTCCTGCTTGACATTGTCAGTTGGCACCTCTGCCAGGTGGTCAACATCAACGGTAGTTTGGTTTACAATCAGACTTGGTTCAATGTGCTCGCCGACCGTTTCATCTTTGAGAAGCTGCTGGATCGCTTTCGCGATCGAGAACACATCGATTTCCAAGAGATAATAAAGGAAGGTACCAAATCGGCGAGCGCCGATGTGGAGCTGTTTCCTGAAAGACAAGACAATCTGGGCCGAGTGGGGTTGGTTTAAAAAGACGCTCGCCGGTATCGGCTACTTTCTTTGGTTTTGGGTTAGCTATGGCATCTTCTACGGAGTAGCCGCCGTTTTGGGCGCGTTTCTGAGAACCATAGTGTAGCTCCACCAACCGCGCCATTATGGCGGCGCGCGCGGTGCTGGCCTACAGCCGCACCGAACCCCTGGCACCCGTAATTTTCCCAGGTCGCCGGCTTTTACGTGCCCACCCTATTGCTCTCGCGCGGCAGTTGCGCTTGGATGCCGTTTTTCGGGTCGGGGGATCCCTCATGCGTACTCTAAGTATTGCGGCGCTTTGCGCCGTGCTAGGCGGCTGTATGTCGACTGGCGAGACTGTTTCTCTCCGAGCGTCCAATCCTCAGCAGCAGGCGCTAATGCGAGACGGGCAACCCGCCTTGGTCTCTCGGCAAAAGAGTTCTCTCGTCCTAGTGCGACCCGCGGCAAGGCAATTGCAAGCGAATGGCCGGCCGGTCTTCGTCGTCGGCATCAACAATCTAAGCAAGCAGCCGGTCGACTTCCGCGTTGGACAAGTCGAGGCTGTCCAGCACGCTTCCGGCTCTGACTTTGAAATGAAGGTCGTGACCTACGAGATGTTGGTCCAAGAGGAGCGCAATCGGCAAGTCGCCGCCGCCGTTCTCACTGGGTTGGCCGCGGGCGCCAACGCATATAGCGCCTCGCGCGCTGGGCATGGCAGCTACACCACCCCCAGCGGACGCACCGGGACATTCTACAGCCCCACTGCGGCTGTGATCGCTCAGAACAACGCCGCTGCGCAAAACGAGGCGATGATCGCCGCCACTGTCGAGACAGGACAACGCAACATGGCGGCATTGGAGCAAGCGGCCATCAAGGACAACACCTTGATGCCAGGTGAATGGTACGGCGGGCAGCTCCACCTCGCACCGCCCACGGACCAAGGCGGCGGTCCTAAGACTTACACCATCGTGATCACTGTCGGACCCGACCGCCACGTAATTGATGTGGCACAGGGCCCAGCGGGCGCCTGAGACTTGACCGCATGTCAGATTTCGCTTTTGAGAATTGGGCCGACGACCAGATTTCTCGTCTGCAAACCAGCATCAACATCCGTCGGCCTAGTGAGTACCAGCCTCTCTTCAAGTACATCAGCCTAGCATCGGAAGCATCCTGGGAGCATCTCTCGCGGACCCTGCATTCCTCAGAGCTCACCGGTTCTGTTGCTGCAAACTTGAACGACCCCTTTGAAGTGCTGCCATGTGTTTTCGATGATCTGAACCCCGACGTCATAGCCGAAGCCGTTGGCCACAATGCCCTGTTAGAGCGGCTGCAGGGAACTGGACGGACCGTGGGTGAGATATTCGCCGATCGCCAACGGTACGTGCAGCAAGCCGGCGAGTATTTGATCGATATCTCGTCGCGCTATCGCATCGTATCATTCTCTGAGCGTTCTGACTCTGCGCTGCTCTGGGCTCACTACTCAAACAGTTATCAAGGTACTTGCCTCCACTTCCTCCCGAGCGGCTTTGAATGGCACCAAAGGCTAAATTTAGGCTACGTTAGTTATTCCCAATATCGACCCACTTATCCGCTCAGCCTTGCACTGGCACTGTCGTCAAAGCGAAGCGAGAAACACTTTCTCCGCAGAGCGGAGAGTGAAAAGACGCTCTTCTCCACAAAGTCGACCGATTGGTCTTATGAAGCTGAGGTTAGGCTCGTATACGAAAAGAAAGAAACCTCATCAGTGAGATTTAAGCCGTGCTCTCTCGTGTCGATTATCCTCGGACCTCGCTTCTCGGACGAAGGTCGGTCGCGCCTTATGGATCTACTACGCGGGACCACCTACGACCGCATCTCCGTGCGCCGAGCTCGCCTTTCGAAGACCACGTTCTCCGTTGAGATTGATGATCCGCCCCTCGCCCCATGAACGTCACAGCCTTCACTGCTAGGCTCTCCGCCGTCGCCGGCGCTATCCGCTCAAGGTGGAACAGCGCAATATTCCGGACGCTGGAAAATCATCCCGTTGCGAAAGTCCCTTGGTCGGCGGTTCGCCGCATTGGCCAATCGCGACTACTTGCTCTCACGGTAATCGTACCGTTTCTAGGATCGATCATCCTCTTCAATCAAACCGTCGTAGACGCACTTTCTCTCTCTCCGGCGTTGGTTCGCCTCTGGCTCCATCTAGATCGCGATGGAGGCGAGCAGGCTCGTGATGCCGCTCACGCGCTGACTCTGTCTCGCCTGTACTACGTTTATTTCGGTCTCAGCTTTCTTGGATTCGGATCTGCCCTTTTTGGACTCTTCTGCCCTACGACGGTCAAGGATCACTCGTCCCTCACCGCTTATCAGTCCACCGAAGCACCGTTCGCAAGTAGGCCGAGGTTTAAAATCGCCCTACGTCAAATTGCTTACGAAGCGTGTTACTGGGACTGGTTTAATGGGGCTGAACATCAGTTCCTGTTCACGTCGCCGATTTGGTTTCGCAGGGCCGGAGCTCCAACTGATTTTCAGATGCTTTTTCACACCGTTGTTCTCGAAATCTACGGGCCTTGGTGCCGCGCCAACCCGGAGAGCGAGTTGGATGCGGAGGTCTACGAGGATCGCAGCGGACACCCAGACACTTCAAAGTTGGCTTATGCCATGGCTTTTCCTAACCGGATTCGGTCGATATTTGTCGACGAGTTAGCTGACGTTGCGTTCGACGGCGGTACGCGCAGCGACATCTTGGCGCTTTCCTTCATGGCCCACGATAATAGCAAGCCCGCCTTGAGGCTGTTCACCGCTGGTTGCTATGCGATCGGCTTCTTCCTCCTGTTGATTCCGACAGTGCAGACCTTTTATGGCGTTATTCTCAGCCTGGTTGCCTCCAGCTAGAGTGGAGCGACTCGCGGCCTCGCCACACCTAAAGAACGCGGCCACCTTGTTGGGCGCTCAAAGATGAAATGGAAATTCCCGCAAACCGCGACGATCATTTCTTTGATCGCCTTAGGTATTTCCGGCGCGAGCTTTGTGATTTCAAAGCTATCCTATGATCTGAGTGTCGCAAAAGACAAGCGTGAGTTAATGGAGAGAACGCCAGCGGTAGACATACAGTTACGTCCGACCGTCAAGCGCAACAATGACAGTTTCGATCCTCAACCGAGGAGAAATCAACATAACTCCACTGGATATCACGGCTGTGCATTCGATTGAGATCGGGAATCTGTATTTGTCCTCCGCTAGTCAGAGCATCGACCGATTAAAGTCGGCACTGGATTTATCCACCATGGGGACAATCTCGCCCAAGAGCGTCGGCACGGTGAAAGTCCGCGTGTCGGGAGTGACTGATGGAAAAGAAGATTCATTCACACCTGGCATAGAATTGCAGTTTGCGGTTCGAATCCGATTTGCCGATCAAGAAGACAGCATCAAGACCTTTACCGTCGCTCGGCGAATTTTATCCCCGTTGGCAGCCGAGCCATGTCCGCCGTCGTGGACACTCGCACCAGTTCCCGCCGGCTGTTCGCAGGAAGCAAAACAATGAGCCGAGCACGCTGGTTACGCGGACTTCTGCTCGGGGCAGGCCTGGTAATTGTCTCTAGCTTACTCATGGCTAGTGCCCTCACATGGGGACCGCATTCCTGCGGCCTCGTGTTCATTAAGGTGCTCGGCTGTGCCATAGGCAACTACGAAAATCTGGCTGGCGGCCTATTGGCTGCCGACGCCGCGATCTTTGCCGGCTGGCTCGCATGGAGTGCGGTGCAGATGCAAATCACTGCGGACGAGCGGCGTGCGTCCGCCGATCGTGTGGAGGTGGAAGGGCTCCTGCAAACCGAAATGATAGAGATCGCGGAGGTGCTCGCCGCTCTTTGGCGCCTGCTGGAGGTCGCCCACGAGAAGATTGGAGCCGCTGACCCTCAGCATGGCCTACCGGATCTAAAAGCGGAGGAGCAAGCCGTCCGCTATGGAATTGAACAAATCTCACGAGCAACAGATATCGAAACAAAGTACGGCATGGCTTCGATCCTCAACTGGAGTCGGCGAGCCTTATATCAACGAGTGTTCGCTGGGTTGGCCAAACTCCGCGTGCGGCTCGATGATCCTGATTTCGAACCTTGGGATACGCTCGTAGACGTTAAAAATATAAGCGTGCATGTGAGAACCGTTAGACCTGAGACCGAGGAAAGCTTTGAGGGGTTCTTCGAACGGGCTGGTAAGGCGTGGTCCTTGGGTGAAGCTATTCTCTATCAAGCGGGGATGGAGCCCGGCGAAGGTGGCCGTGCGAGCGGCTGGAAGGTGTCTAAAACAGCGCGCCTATAGTCGGCAAGCGGGCCCACCTCGCGGGTCAAGAATGCTTTCGCGCCATGCGCTAGTGCAGAGAGCAAGCTATATTTGCGGTCGCCCGTCGGGTAGCCCACGTTGGCGCAGATATTCCGCAAGACGTACTCTGCCGTTCGATCCGCAAGCCTCCTCGCTGTCGAAGGTCTGCCCCGTATCGAACCGCAAGCCTGCATTTTGGGCCGGGCACGCTCAGTCATCGGCGGGGTTGATTGTGTTGCAATGTTCACGCTGTTCGGAACCAAGACATCGGGCAACTTCATGCTCGGCCCGCCGGCGCGGTCAATAGACGTCGCAGGAAATGCAGTTTCCAGGCGAGCCCGACGAATTTAGAAACAGGCCTGACCACGGGATTGAAGTCCTGCTCGTTGAGGCCGCTTTCGGAAAGGGTGATATTGGCCTTGCTATTTGCGAGCAATTCGGTGCGCTGGTGATCGAGTAACAATTTCATCTGAGGGCTTCCTTTCTTGGTCGTTGTTTTCGGCGCTGGGCGCAAGTCCGCGCTTGAAAAGCAATGGACAGCCCTCTTCGGGGTGGCAATGCAAGCATCGGCGCGGAGGCTCCGCACGAGGGGCCCCATTCAAAAAAACAAAATCAAAAAGCATGGGAAGACGTGGGGATGCCGCGCGGACTTGTCTTCTTGCACCTCGCCAGGGATGTCCCCTCCCAAAAGAAATGCGCGCGATAGCGCGGGGCACGGCGATCGTTACCCGAAGGGCCGAGACGCCTTAGGCGGCTCGGTGAGCGAAGCGAATAGAGCCCGTTTCCGCCGGAGCGAAGCGCAGGCGGATGCCCCCCCAATGCTCGCTATGCGTCGCAGGAATCGCATGTTGCTGTTAGAATGGTGAGATGGATCACGAGAAGATGAACGCCGAATTAGACGTGTTGCGCGAGTTCATCGATTTCGTGAACCGACAGGCGGGCGTTTTATTGCGATTGCTTATCGGGGTTTCAAGGGAACAAGGTGCGCGTCGAGCGGCAGATGCCCCGGGTGCAACGGCCAATCAGCCGCCGTATTGTCGATGGGCAACCCGTCGTCACCTGGGCAAGTGTGGAAGATCCTAGTAGTCCCGATGTTCTTCATCATCGCATCATTCGAGCGGATGAATTCATCAACGTCAATTCGGAAGCGGGTTTCAACGAGCAACAAGTGTGGTGGGCGATTGTGGTGTTCATCTTTGCGACGTGGGATGAAGAGACGCGGCCTCGCATCGCGCGCATTCGCGGCGTCGAGCCGAATACGATCAAGATCGATGAAATGGGCGATCTTCGCACGCTTCGTAAGGCGATCATTCACAACGCCGGGAACGTCACCGCGTCCGAACATGCAAAGCTCAAGGTCATGGCCGACCTGTCTCAACCGGGAAAGCCGCTAACCTTCAACCACGACCAGATGCACGCGCTCTTTGTGCATGTGAAGCGGGCGATTGGCCGGCTTATCCTCGAACATACCAGCCACCTTCCCGGCGCGCCCGACGCGGACTCCATCATAGGCATCGCGATTTGTAACCACAGATGACGGGGTCTGAGTCTTGCGCCTTATCTGCCGGCATATCCAGCACGGCTAAGCACCGCTCTGTAGTTCATTCATATCGAGATCGAGAAGGGCTAAGCGAACCGCGAGAATGGCGTTCTGGTAAGTCCGTCCTCCTTCGCCCAGGTCTGATGCGACGGCATGAGTATTAGAGACGCCGGGACGCCTCTCTGCTTGCTCATGGCACTGAAGATCACGCGGAGTTTGTCTGCGGTTTCTTCAATCTGGTTAGAGCGTGATGTTTTTATACGGAAACATACCCTGAATTTTTGAGATAGTTGGCGCACTCCTCCTTGGAGAAGAGGTCGAGGAGTTCGCCGACCTTGCGCCAAGTCGCTTCGACATCACGTGTCTGGGCGGCTCGCATCAGGTGTTTGAGCTTGGCGAAGACCTGCTCGATCGGGTTGAGGTCGGGGCTGTAGGGCGGCAGGAAGAGCAGATGTGCTCCTGTGGCGCGGATGGCGTTGCGCGCCGCCTTGCCCTTGTGACTGCCGAGATTATCGAGGATGACGAGTTCACCTTTTGCGAGGGTCGGCGCCAGTACCTGTTCGATATAAAGGGTGAAGAGCTCGCCATTGATTGGGCCGTCGATGACCCATGGCGCGCTGATCCGATCGTGGCGCAGCGCCGCGATGAAGGTCATGGTCTTCCAATGGCCGAAAGGCGCAGACGCCTGGAGACGTTGCCCGCTCGGCCCCCAGCCTCGCAGCGGCGCCATGTTGGTTTTGATCCAGGTCTCGTCGATAAAGACCAGGCGCGAAGCGTCGATCCTGCCCTGATGGGTCTTCCAGCGCGTCCGTTTACGGGCGATATCGGGACGATCTTGTTCGGCCGGCAGGACCGTTTTTTTTGAAGCTCAGCCCTTCGGCGTGAACGAACGTCCACACCGCCCGCACGTCTGTCTTGATCCCGCGCGCAGCCAGTTCCTCCGTCAGCTTCCGCAAAGTGAATGGGCCGGAGTGAATGCGTTTGCGCAGCCAGTCGGCATTGGTGCCGGACAGAACCGGCTTCTTGTGACCGCCGATCTTGCCGGGAGAAACGCCTCCGGTCTCCCGCCGCAGATTCTTCCACTTCGTCACACAGGAAGGGCTGATCTGAAGCGCTTCTGCGATCGAACGAACGGTCTCGCCCGCGTCAGCTCGCGCAAGAGCGCGTTCGCGAATGTCTTCCGAAAGCGGTCGCGTCATCCATGCTGGCCTCCGCTTTCCAGCATGGAGCTTGAATCAGAAATCCTCCCCGCAGGGAATCCCGATTCCGGCAAAAAACAACATGCTCTAGAGCGTCGTTCGGAGCGCCGCCAATGTAAGTCTGACGCAACAGCGGCCGATGTGATAGGTGATGGCAAATACTTGGCCATATGGTTTCGGTGTGGCGATTTTTCGCTAAGCCGCCGACGACGGGTCTTCCTTTGGCGATCCGCGGCACCCTATCGGGCAGCGGCCGCCGCAGCGTCAGCGCCTCGTCCGGAGGCGCGGACAGACCGTCGGCTCAGCCCGGCAACTCTACGCCGGAGATCATCTGGATCGAGCTTCATCTTCAGCTTGAAGCTATTGCGCAAGGTCTGGCGGTAGCGGAAGCGCGACCCTCGCATCTCGACGAACCGGAAGCGGCCGCCGATCAGCATCTGCCGGATGGATGGAAGGGCATCCATCGGGATCGACGCCAGTCCTGGAACGAAGGGAAGCCCCTCGAAGACACATATGAACGGTTCATGAGGCGTTGATCCCCGCCGATGGCCGCACCGGATCCAGCGCCTCCTGCTCCAGATGGCGCGCGTCTGAACCGAATGCCAACCATTCGGCCAGATCGCGGACGGCGCTCTCGGACCTTGCGATCGAAGCCAACCCCGGATCCGCATCCGCCGGCTGGCCCGATTTCTCGGCCAGCTCCTTGGTCATCAGATGCGGACGCGGCCCTCGAGGCAAGTTTTCTTCCAGATACCTGAAAATGCGCACACCACCGGCGTCCACATCGCCCCAATGAAGGAACGGTACGTCGATCGATATGATCCGCAGGACCTTGGATAGAAGCTCGATGACTCCCGCTGCTGGAAAGCCGCCGGTGTACACGACCAGGCTGCCATCCTCTATCTCGCGAACCTGACGATTGAAGCTTGCATAGTTCTCGATCGTGAGCACTGCGGTCGGCCGTTCCAGGACCAACATTTGCGAGAGCATCTCCGGATGAACGGAGGCGAACGGCCTGACACGGCCATCGACCAGGCGGCCACTGGCCCCTTCCACGGCAACAGGCCCTTTCAGGTGAACGGGATGACTGAAGCGCTCCAGCCCGATGTGCGCCCAGACCACATCCGCCGGTGCGCGGGGCTGTCCGATCCGGACGCTGAGAACGGCGGCGATTCGCGAAGCGTGCCGATCGAAAGCCTTTGTGTCGTTCGTCGCCTTTTTGGAGAAGGTTCGCGCGTCCAGTCCGCGGGCCTCTTGCCGCGAGATGGACGCAAGCAGCGTGAAGAACTCTTTCGCGGCATCGGTCTGAACAGCCGTCAGGCGATAGGAGGCCTCGCCGCGCGCCCACCTCAGCCGCCATCTCATGCAACAGCGCAGCAACCCAAGGTTCTCCGGTCGCTGCAACCGGAAGCAATTTGTCCCTGACGCGTTGCGCGACCGCCGGCGCGGTCGGGCGACCGAGATGCCTGGCGAGCAGTTCGGGGTCCAGGACACGGACCCGCTCGATCAGGTGACCCCGATCCCTCTTGCCCCACTGCACCTCGACGGCGCCGAACCTCTCCGCAGCGGCCATCAGATCGTGAAACCGGCTCACCCGCTGCGCAGTTGAGAGTCTGTCGTACTCTGGCGCCGCGGAAGCCGGCCGTGAGCGATCTGGGTTGCGCTCGCTCCGGTCCAGCAGCCGCTCGAGGAATTCGACGCCGACATCCGTTGCACGAACGTCGGTCATTCCGCGGCCTCGTCTTGCGGGACGGCCTTAGCCTTCTCGGCGGCGATCAGCTCGGATTTGAACACGTCGAAGCCCTTGCGGTACGGATCGATCGCAACGATCGCGTCGCGGGCCTTCTCCGTCAGGAACTCGGTGTCGATCATCACCTGGTTGCCGAGCCGGTTCACGTTCACCACGGCATCGACCACTTCCATGAACACGTGCCGCTTTTCGTCGGGGCTAGCCAGCATGACCTGGAGCCCGAGATCGCGCATGAACTCCGAGCACTGACCGATGGCCCTGGTGTCCAACCGGTTGAAAGCCTCGTCGAAAATTGCGAGCGACAGTCCGCTCTCGCCGGTCCTGCGGTTCTGGTACGTGGCCGCAAGCGAGGCGCCGATGGCGATGTAGAACGGCAGTTGTCCTTCGCCTCCGGACCCCGTGCCCGCGCGGCTCGTCAGCGACGAACGGATCTTGCCCTCGGCGTCCTGGATGTAGAGCTCGAAATTGAAATACTTGCGCGGGTCCTCGATGTCTTCGGTCCGCGCCTCCGGATTCGACAGGATCTCCTCGATCTGACGGACCGCCCGCATCATGGGAGAGGTCGCGTCCCCGCTGCGGTCCTCAAAGAGTGGCAGATTGAATTCCGGCTTCCTGAACTCCTCGACGAGCTCGATCATGTCGACATGGGTCGGGGCCTCCAGCGCCTTGAACGAGTAGTAGTCCCGCCCGTGGAACTGACGATCTTTTAGGTGCCGGTTGAGCTCGTTCAAGGTGGACTTGATGCCCGTGAACGCGTCGTCCAGGCGGTGCAGAAGGTCGTCTCGGAACGCCGAGGTCATCTCGGTCGCGGCATTCCGGCATTGCTCCTCGTACTGGACCAGTTCGTGAGTATCGAGACGTTGCTTTTCGGCGGCGGCCCACTGCTCGACGGCCGCCGGCGTCGCTTCTTCGGCAGTGAAGGGCGGCACGACATGGAATTCCTGGCCATGCTTGTTCATCGCGCCGGTCATTTCGCGCATGAGGCTGGAGCGCCGCTCGGTCGCACGACGATCCCGATCCGCGACGAATCCAGAGATGACGTTCTGAATGGATTCGGTGGCGATGGCACCGACCTGCACCCGGTAATCCCGTATGGCCGTCGACTGCGAAAAACCTTCGCGTACCTGGCGCGCGCGGCCGCGCCGACCCGATGACAAGACGTCGCGGTTCTCTCGCACGTAGATTTCGTATGCGCCCTCGGCGCGGTCGCGCGCTGTTTGCGCACCCTTGAAGGTCTCTTGCGTCGAATTCTTGACCCTGACAGCCACCGCCGCTTCAGATCGCAGCCGATCCCGCTCCGAAATAAGCTTCGGATCGCGATTGCGCCTGGCGTCCTCGATGTTCTTCTCAACGTCCGAAATCTTGCGATCGAATTCGACCAGGGCGGCGCCGCACGCCAGGCAGCTCAGTCCTGCGGCTTGCACCTTCTGAAATTGAGCAAACATGTCGCTGAAGAGACTGGCGTCCTCTTCCAACCGCACGACCTCACGCGCCTGCTCGGCGAGCCGTAGCGCGAGATCTTTCCGCTCGTTCTCAAGTTGCTGGCGCATCTGAGCCTGCGTGGCGCGTCCGAGCTTCAGGTACTCCGGCTTGGAAAGCCGCCGGACGGTCCGACCGCCCTGCATCATCCGGTCGGGCGTAATGGCATTCTCGGCGGCGACCATCCTATCCATGGTCTCCACCATCATCAGCCGGCCCAGCCGATAGTTGAGGAATGCCCGGGCATGCCGGTTTTCCGTGCTGATGATCTGCGCCAGTGAACCCTTCTCGGCCGGCCGGGTGTAATCGGTCTTGGTCGTGTTGATGACCTCGGCGTGTTGGAACGAATATTCCCCGCCTTCCCTGTAGATTTCCAGCGCGCGGACCGCGCGACCCGGCTCGACGATCAACGCCTCACGGGAGCGACCCAAGACGGCCTCGGCCGCCATCCGCCATTTGTCGTCGCGAATCTCGACCAGATCGCATAGCGGCTCGGCCTCGATGCCGTGCGAGCGAAGCTGATCGATCAGATCCCGAGTGCCCCGCTCGATCGGGCTCAGCCCCTGGTCCATGCGCTTCAAGTTGCTGTCGATCTGATCGATACGATCCTGAAGCTCTTTGGTCGCCATGCGGGCATTGAAATGGACGTCGGAAAACGTCTTGCGGACGGCCGCAAGTCGCTCCTGGTCGACGGCAGCAAGAGCTGCATCGAGATGGGAAGCGCTGTTCTTCCAGTCCTCGGGAAGCGTCTTGTCCCACTCGGAAAGCGGTGCCCTTCCCCGAGCGATGACGACCGCGCTCAGCAGCGCATGCAGCAGATCATCCCGGCGCACAAGCAGATTGCGGTCGACGGCCTTTTTGATCGAAGCGATGAGCCCATCGATCTCCTTGACCGGCGCCATGGCATTTCCGCGCTGGCCCACGGTGAAGTTCTTGTCAGATTCATACATCTGGGCGAGCTGCTCGCCGTCACTGGTATTGATCGACAACTCGACGGCCTTGAGCTCCGTCTCGAGCGTCGAGTGCCGGGTCGACGCGGCGACGGCTTCCACTTCCGCTTTGGCAGCGGCGCTCTTGAGTTGCGCGATATTCTCTTCCTGGCGTCGCGCGTCCCGCCGGAACTTCTCCCACTCCAGGCGGGCGATCTGCCAATTGGTAACCGTGATGACCCGCTCGTTTTCGACGGCGCGAGCCACAATCCGGAGGATCCCGGCGAGGCTCGCGCTCTGGGCCTTCAACTCCTCGATGCGGCGGGTCAGCGAACGCCAGTGCTCGATACCTCGCCGGAGCCTGTCGACCTGGATCGGCTGGACGTCGAGAACGTAGTTCCGGACGAACTCGGTGGGATTGTCCACCGGCTTCAGCAGCAGGGCATTACGGAACGCCCTCTGGAATCGCCTCGGATCGAGCGGGAAGCCCGCCGGCGACAAGACCCTGAGCGCTTCCGCCACGAAGTCGGTCGCGCTCGAGAACGCATCGTCAACCTCGATATTCCGGGCTCGCAACGCGTTGCGCACGGCATGCCACTGCAGCGTCTCGACCTCGTCGTCACCAACCGAAGCGAGGATATCGTCCTTGGTCAGCGCGCCCTTGGCGATGAAGCGCGCCTCGCAGGACTCATCGCTTCTCGACGCCGAGGCCGAAAAGGCCACGCCTAGGCTCACGGCCGAGCCGTCGGCCAGGTCCTCGAAAACCAGGATGACGTAAGTGTAGGCATGCTGGCGCGTCGGCTCCGACCGCTCGCCCTTCTCGTCGAGCGAGACCACGCCGAGGCAATAGTCGCGTAGCGTCCGCTTGCTCCTGACGTTGCTCTGGGCACTCGGATTGAACCGGATGCTGGCCATGCTTGCGCCGGAGAGCACCGTCTGCACGGCGTCGATGATCGCCGATTTTCCCGCGCCGTTCGGCCCGATGATGGCGGTCATGCCGCGCATATCGACCTGCTGCACACGGAACAGGTACCAATCGACAAGGATGATGCGACGGAGTTCGATCACGCCTGCACCTCGCTCGCGGCGTCGGACTTTGCGGTCGCCGCGGTGGAGCGCGACACGAACTCGTCCAGAGAGCCGAGCGTGTCCTTGGAGACGACGATCGGCAACGCAGGTCGCAGGAACAGGGTGAAGTTCCTGTCGTCCCGATCCTCGATCCTGACGAGCCCGCGCTGCCGGAAGCCAGCCAGGATTTCCTTCACCCGCCCGAAGTTGGGCCGCTCCCGATGAGTGCGATCCTCGTAGATCTGCAGTATCTGCTCGCTCTCGACCTCTACCTCGCCGAATTCCCTGGCTTCGAACCGCGTAAACGCCTCCTCGTAGTGCAGCCGCAGCACCAGCAGCAGCAGGCTCTCGTCGAGCTTCATGTTCTGGCGCGGAGGCAGTTCGTTCGCCACCAGGCCGACGTAGCCGTCGTTCGGCCTTCCCACGACCCGGTATCCGAGCGCGTCGAACAGGTTCTCGAAATAGCCCATGTAGCGGCGGAGCACCTCGTAGGAGGTCTTCATGCCCCAGTCGTTCTCGTAGATGAACTGGGCCCGCCAGAGCGCCTGGGCGGCCTGACGCAGCTCCTTCTGCAATTGGTCCCCGTCCTGGCCTTCGGAGTCCGCGTCATCGATGATTTTGGAGAGATCACGCAGCATCGGCCGTGGTCCTCGTTCTCTCGATCCGGAAGGCGGTCACGTCGATCCAGTCGTTGGCGGTACGCCCCTCCTCGAGCATGATCGTGAATTCTCCCAGCTTAACCGAGCGGCCGACCGCCGCCAGGTTCGGCAGCGCGCGGTAGGCGAAGAGATCCGGAATGCTCTCGATCTCGATCTCTCCGGACGACACGGCATCGCGGCCTTGCATCTGCCGACGAGCGAACTCGAGCAGCTTCTGGTCGGACACGCGCACCATCCGATCGAACTCGGTCGTAGCTTGGACATAGGCGCGCAGATAGGGATCCTGCTTTGGCACCTTGAAGCGCGTCCGCTCGGGCGGAGCCTTCGGCGGCGGCGGGGTGTACAGCGCGAGCGACGTGATCGGCAGACCGACATCCGGCGACTTCAGACGAATCTCCACCTCGTCGCTACCGATCTTCGAGAGTTGCTCGATCAGCCGGACGATTCGTTCCGCGGATCCTTCTCCCATGATGTCCATGTAGTGGACGGTGGTACGGATGCGGCGTTCGAGGCGATCGCGGAAATCCTCGATCTTGTCCATGAAGGGACCGACGTCCTCAAAGACGCTCTTGATCTTCCCGAGCTCGGCGATGACGCGCTCCTCGGCCGTGACGATCGTGGCGCCCGCGGCCATGACACCCTGCTCGATGTAGGCGCGCGAGATCTTGCCGACGAGCCCGGCGTCCGCGAGCATGTCGCCCGCCAGGGAGGCGATCGTGCGACGGTGACGGTAGGGATTGTTGGACGTCTTGAGCTGCTTGTAGTCGGCGATCAGCAGTCCGTCGACGAAGTCCTGGAAGAACGTGCGAAGGATGGCCGCCGCGTTCGGATTGCCCAGGATGCGGTCCTCGATCTCGCGCATGCCGGCCAGGATGCGGCGCATGCTGCGGGCGAACCGCGCGGCCGTGTCGTGCGCGTTGGCGAGACCTTGGGCCATGGTCTCCGGCTCCCGGAACGCAGCCTCCAGGTTGTTCTTGACGTCCACCACGGCGCCGGCGACGCGCACGCGGCTGTTGCCGAAGTCGGTGATCGCGCCCAGCACCATGAACGCGTCCGGGTTCATGTCGACGTAGGTGCGCCACTTCTCGGTTTCTTCCGTGAGCCACCCGGTGTCGCGCAGCCGGTAGTAGGCCAGATAGTGGGCCTGGCTCGTCGTCTGGTCCTCCTCCGAATCGCCTTCGGTGAGATCGCCCATCGATCCGATGCCGAAGTCCGAAAGCCCGATCTCGATCTGCTTGACGACCTCTTCCCTGAGCGGCGTTTCCAGGATCCGGGCCGAATAGACCCTCTCGTAGAGGCGCATCAGGAGCCGGGCGTAGACGTGCTTCTTCGGCCCCGACAAGGGCTTGAAAAGCGTCTCCGGAAGATAGCCAAACAGCTTCATCTAGCGGTCCTTCAGCCGATGGATTGAACCGTCACGCTCGCGCAACCGCAAGAATAAACGGAGCAGTTTCAGGGTTTTCTCCGTGATTTCCTCGATTCAGGAGATCTCCGGCCCGCTCCATCACGTGTCTAGGCGGCCGATCGCGGTCCGCTTCGCGCTTTGGTGCCTCCTTTTTCCATCACCGGCCTACCACAAGCTGGACATCCATGTTCTTGTTATGTTCTATTTTGGACATGACCGATCGTCCCGCCAGTTGGCGCATGCCGAGCCCCAAAATGATGGATAAGATGGCTGCTGAGGCTGCCGTCGGCAGAAATGCGCCGCCATCGGATCCGGTTGGTCCCGCCGACGCGATGCCGCCCGAATACTGGAACGCCGTCCTGGACGACGCTTCCGCCGACGCCCGGCCTACCGGCGATCCGGTATGGAAGCAGAAGCTGGCCGACATCCAGCGGCACTTGCTGCGGGTCGCCTGTCACCGCTGCGGCAGGACGGTCGAGATCCAAAAGATCGATGCGGTAAGGCTTTACGGTCCCGAGTCTCTCTGGAAAGACGTCGGTCAGCGATTGCTCGATGACACCTGCCAGCAGCGGACCGGGCGCCACGTAGAGGACGGCTGCTGGCCAAGCTACGAATAGGTGTCAGCGAATGGCGCCGAAGCATCATCCCACGTCGCTGTCGGGAGGCGACCGCAAGGCGCTCCAAAAGGAGGTGCATAGGGCACGGGCGATGACGACCGTGCTGGCGCAGCGGTCAGCGGAGCTCTGGGTCGAAGGCGAGAAGCTGATCCGCCAGGCGGACAAGTTGTCCGCAGAAAGCTGGAACGAGCGGATGTGGGCGGATGGCACGCCCATCGATCCGTCGCCATCGATCGACCAGGCAATAAACGGCGGCTACCCTTGGCTCGAAATCGAATGCTCTCGCTGCAAGACCCGCCGGGACGTCGACCTCGCAGCCCTCTCCGACCCGTCGACGACATTTGTTCACGACTTGGCCGGCCGGCTCCGGTGCAGCAAATGTGCTAATGCCGGGCGCCGCCCATCGACTACGCTGTTACAATTGGCAGTTCGATGTCGATACGATCTTTCGCCGCCGTGAGGCCATGCAACAAGGCAGGTCCACCATCATGTCCGCACCACATCAGGATAAGGCAACCTTGCACGCGGACGCGCGCAGGCGTCGCATCCTGTACTCGCTGAATGACCTGCAGCAGGCCCTGAGTGCGTGCGCGTTCCTTCACGAGTGCGACGAGGATGCGAGCTATTCCAAGGTCGATCTCCGGCGCTTTCGCTGTTTCGAGACCACTCTCGTCGTCGCCTACACCAGGCCGTTTACCCAGTCGCGGGGCGGGACGATGCCACTCTCCATGAAGATGGTGGGCTTGAGGCTTTCCGACGAAAAGCGGGCACTGCATGCGCGACTGGTAGAGATGCGCAATACGATCATGGCCCATTCCGACGAGGAGATGATGCGCATGACGACGGAGCCTTTCGACGTATCGACGGGGGACGGCGAACCACCGATATATCTGATCCAGACCGTCTTCGACGAAGGCATCACTCTGATCGGGAAACTGCTCTTCGAAACCAACGAACTGTTGCACGAAGTCTACCAGGCGATCGCTCATACGCTGTTCAACGAACTGCAAGCGAAGCCGGAATTGTTCGCACTCAGAATCGATAGCGAAGCGGCGAGAGCCGCGCGAAGCATAGCTTCCCGATCCGTCGCAACGCGTGACGATCAGAACGCGCGTAGCGAAGATTCGGAATAGGGCTGCAGGTTCATGTGCAATCTTTACAGCATGACCAAGAACGTTGACGCGATCCGGCGCCTGTTCAATGCGCTCAACAGCAAGGTCGGCAACCTGCCGTCGATGCCCGGCATTTTCCCCGACTATCCTGCACCGATCGTGCGTAATGACGCCGAGGTACGAGAGATCGTCATGGCACGCTGGGGCATGCCCTCGTCACAGCGCGCGCTGATGGACGCGACGAAGAAGCGAGCCGACAAACTGCAGGCCAAGGGCAAGGAGGTCGACTTCAAGGGGCTCCTCCGGATGGAGCTAGATTCCGGAATGACCAACATCCGCAACGTCTCAAGCGCACACTGGAAACGATGGCTCGGTACGGAGCATCGCTGCCTTGTGCCGTTCACCTCGTTCAGCGAGTACGACACCGTGGACGGCAAGAAGGTGCCGGTCTGGTTCGCTCCCGACGAAAGCCGACCCCTGCTCGCCTTTGCGGGCCTCTGGACGAATTGGACCAGTGTGCGGAAGGCCAAGGAAGGCGAAGTCACCGCCGACATCTACGCATTCCTGACGACGGAGCCGAACGAGGAAGTGAAGCGCGTGCATCCGAAGGCGATGCCGGTCATCCTAACGACCGCGGACGAATACGACGTCTGGCTGCGCGCGCCGTGGGACGAGGCCAAGCGGCTGCAGCGGCCGCTGCCGGACGGCGCCTTGAAAATCGTGGCGACCTGCGAGAAGGAGGATCCGGCACCGCTTGCTTAGGCGGGCATTTCCGTAGCCGGGAGAAGACAGCGAACGGCATCGGCCGCGCCCGCGAGCTTCTTCTCGGCGTCGAACAGATCGACCGCCGTCTGCAGGTTCATCCATAGTTTGGCCGACGTGCCGAGCGCCTTGCTCAACAGGATCGCGGTCTCCGCGGTGATCGCCCGTTTGCCGTTGACGATCTCGTTGACGCGAAAGCGCGATACGCCCATCGCCTCGGCAAGTTCGTCCTGAGTGATCACGCAAGGGGTGAGGAACTCCTCGCGGAGCACCTCACCCGGACTGGTCGGTCGTCGTTCCGTCATATTGGCCTCGATCGTCTTAGCCCGTGTCTTCGAGCGCGATGTTGACAGCCTTTTCAAGCTGCCATTGGAAGGTGATCCACCATTGGCCCTCTGTGTTGCAGCAGAAGGTGGGCGGCGCGGTGTTGCGGCGCTTCGCGATACGTCCCCGGCCCGCGATGCGACAGTCCTCCAACCGCGCGGCTGCGAGCAGGATGTCGATCTGCCTGGCGGCTCGACGCGCGACGCTTTCGGGCACATCCGTCCGGTGCCGGCCATGGAAAACGTCTTCGGTTCGCTCGTCGGCGAACGTGTTCATGGTACTTCTCCTCAAGAATTGGAATCGATGCTGGATTGGACGAACACGTCGTCCAGTTCGGCTCGATGCCGGGAGGAGAAATTCCGGTCCTTACTCGGTAGCGATGAATCGCGACGCGCTCCGCGTCGTTGCCGCGCAGGTAGGCGCGGGTCCGCCTGAAGACGAACCTTTGAATGCGGCGGACGCGCTTTTGGATGGCCTGCTTGACCACCGACTCGATGCGCCGGACATCCGTCTCGGACAGGTGCACATGCGCAATCTCATGACACAGATGGAAGAGAAACTCCGGATCCGGATCCGGGAAAGTGTAATCTTGGACATCGTGATTTCCGTCGACGATGACCGGGCCCGGCAAGAGGCTCTTCCAGAGATCAGCGACCTCGTCGCGGATGGCCTCGATCTGCTTTCGCGATATGTATGCTTCGTCGATGCGCGCGCGATCCTGCCAGAACGGCGCGCCCGCAGCGCGGCCGTTCTCGCGGACTTTCGCCTGTTCGGTCAGCAGCAGCGACGCCGGCTTGATGTCGCGATGACTAAGGGTCGACCAGAAGCGCTTCTGCTTGAGGTTCTCGTCTTCGGTGAGCGCCGAGACGAGCCGCGCCACTTCAGCAGCGTGCTGATGGTGGAAGCTGAGGAATACGGCAGCCTTCGTCATCGGCTCGAAGACCTTGGTCTCCGCGCCGAGAACGACTTCTCTCAACTCAGGCTGCAGCTTGAATGCCATGGTTCCAATATGCCACACGACATGTGACATTACAAGGCGGCGTTCTTCGCCACCGCCGCAGCGCCAACGCCTGCGCCTGGTTGTGCAAGAGGCTGGAGTGGATTCGGGGGGATACGATTGCCTCGACTCCGCCGGCCCGCTGCCCTCCTAGGATCGTCCGGCTCGCCGTGTACACGGTGAGCAACTCTTCTTCGATGATCTTGATGCCGTCGAGCCAGACGGCTTGGTCGATCTCGTCCGCGAGGCGAGCCAAGCGCATGCCAAGCGAAGCCCTTGCGGCGATTTGAGCACCGCGCGATCCCAGCAGAGGATTGTCGTCGGATCCATACACGTAGGCGGAGTGGGCGAACGCCTCTCGCTTCAGCGCGGCTACTGTATCGTGCCGGCCGGATACATGTTCCGCTAAGCGTCAACCTGGCGATCCGCGTCGACGCTCTGTTGCGGTGCGCCGACCGGATTTGCAGATGGACGAAACACGTGGAAAAGACAGACACGGCATTTCGGAATCCCTGCCCCGTGCTAACCGCCGGAACGGATGGCGGCCCGGAAGGATTCGGGCTTGCAGGAGACCTGTTCGCGATGCTGATGACGAAGGAAAAGCGGCCACCTATCCGCACGTTGCGCGGCTGGGCCATCTCTGTGCTGAACGAGGCTGGCGCCATCCGGGAGTGCGAGGAGCACGGCTGGATGCAGGACCGGGCCGATCCGCGTGCACGTGAGCTGGCTATCGATCTAGCCTGCTGCGACGCGCCGACTGGCATCCCACCCGATGAAGCTGAAACCGAGGTCCGCAACGTGTTGAATTCGATCGGCGACACCTGCCCGGAGTGCTGAGGCTCGGCCTAGCGCCGGCGCGCGACCCAGACGCCCAACAAGAGCGCGACGAACAACGACTGCAACGGGGCTTTGACGGTGACCTCGCGGAGCTGCTCGGCCCAGCGCATCGCGGCATCCGATGAACGCGACCAGGTCGGGCGAGACTTCCCCGTTCCCGCCGTGGAGCCCGGCTTCGCACCGGCAGCCAACTCCGCGCCATCCTGGTCGTTCACAAGCCCGGAGGCTTCCGTCATCGCAGAGGCTTCCTTCATATCCATGCGACTTTCCTCCTGTTAGGCGGACTTGCGCTGTGGCCTGGCCGCAGGCTTCTTCGCCGCCGCCTCCTTCGCCGGCTTCTTGCCGGCGATCGGCATCAGCATTTCCTTCTGCCCAGCGGCGGCCTTCCTCCCCTTCTTGGCCGGCTTCTTCGGAGCCTCGCTCCCGGCCGAGGCGCCGCCGACGCTCCGGCGCAGCGCCTCCATCAGGTCGACGACATTGCCAGTCGCTGGCCGCTCCTTCGGCGTGATCGGCTTGCCTGCGCGCTTCTGGTTGATGAGGTCGATCAGCGCGGTTTCGTAGTGGTCCTCGAACTTCTCCGGCTCGAAGCGACCCGACTTTTGGTTCACGATGTGCTTGGCCAAGTCCAACATGTCCTTGGTGACCTTCACCTCCTGGATCTCGTCGAAGTATTCCTGCTCGCTCCGCACTTCGTACGGATAGCGCAGCAGCGTGCCGACCAGGCCCTTGTCCATCGGCTCGAGCGCGATGATGTGCTCGCGGTTTGTGAGCACCACGCGCCCGATCGCGACCTTGTCCATCTCGCGGATGGTCTCCCGGATCACGGCGAAGGCGTCGTGGCCGACTTTGCCGTCCGGCCGGAGGTAGTAGGGCCTGATGAGGTAGCGCGCGTCAATGTCGGCCTTGTCGACGAACTCATCGATCTCGATGGTGCGCGTGGATTCCAGCGCGATCTCCTCGAGCTCCTCTTTCGTGACCTCGATGAACTGGTCCTTCTCGAGCTGGTATCCCTTGATGATGTCCTCGTTGGGCACCTCGTCGCCGGTGTCGGCGTCGACCTTCAGGTACTTGATGCGGTGGCCGGTCTGCCGGTTGAGCTGGTTGAAGGAGATCTTCTCGCTCTCGGACGTGGCCGGATAGAGCGCGACGGGGCAGGTGACGAGCGAGAGACGCAGAAAACCCTTCCAATTGGCACGCGGGGCCATACGCAAAACTCCGGGGCAGGACTCGGACTCAAGACGAACGAGGCGGCCTAGTTCCGACATGGCCGCCGCACTCCGGGCGGATTCTCCGCGATCGCGCACGCCGCGCCGGCGGAATCCTCGGCCGCGGTGCCGTCCTAGCTTAACTCATCGTGAACAAATAGGGAACATGACCATATGTCCGCAAAGCCTGACACCGCTGCGCCCCCTGCTGCTCAAGCTCGCGAATGACGGTGTCGCGGTCGAGAGACTCGAACAGGTCTCCAACGGTCATGTCGTCACCTCTTCGCGACCGATAGCTATCGGTCACTCCTTGCGATTGCGCGCGCTGCGAACCCGGCCGCGCGCGTAGCCGGCCGAGACCTTCGATCGGAGCTCGTCGAGCTGCGCTTCGAGGAAATCGTTCGCCACCAGCAGCGCCTTCACCGCTTCGCGGGCATCTCCGCCACAGGCGGAAAGCCCTCGGCAGGTCGCGAACCGGCAGGGGCAAATCGAGGCCTGGGACGAGATCGTCAGCCTGAAGCCACTTCCGACGGAATACGCCGGCCGGGTCGATCTGGTGCGGCACGACTCCAGGCGCAACCACCTCGACGTCTCCGGTGTGCTCAAGGGATGTGACGATCTGCTCGCGATAGAATTCGTTGACTGGCGCCAGTGGCTCTCGATGCCCGTCGTCCTAAGACCCTCGATCTGGATGAGGCCGCCGACCAAGCCATCTTTGGCTCCGGAATGGAAGACGCGCCCCTGCCCACGGTTCTGGCCGCGATCCTCAACGAGATGACCTTCGCCGGCTACAGCAACATGCAGGCGACAGGCAACTGAACGGAGGCATAGGATGTCCGAGGTGACCTACTACGTCGCGCTGCCGTTTGTCCTCGCGGACGATGGTCTCGCAGCAGGCGAGGCGACGGAATGTTTCAGCGCCAACTCCGCGGTGATGCGCGCCGAGGCGCTCTCGCGCAAGCCCGGCCACGTCGGCGCCATCGCGTTTTCGCGGAGCGGTGACCCGTCGAGCGGCGACTTCAGCGAAGCCAAGGTGATCCGGAAATTCGGCGAGGTTCCGGACGACCTGAGCGCCCTGTGAAGCCCGACTGGGCTTGTGCGGAGATCGGGTGCATGCGCGGTCTGAATGGCCCGCACTAGGACTGGCTCGGCGGCTTCAGCGGACTATCGATCCACTTCTGGGCGGCGGGATCGTGCAAGGGATCTCCGTCGCAGTATGGGCAGACATAACGCTTGCCGCTCCTGCTCGGGTCATCGGGCCCAAGCTTCATCGGCCGCCCGCACGCCGGGCATGCCTTCCGGATCGGATGGACCATCGCCATTGGATTTCCCTGCCGCGGCAGCCTACTGCCGCTCGCGATGCGGGCACAAGCGTTTCCCTCGGCCTTGAGTCCTCGCGCAGCAGTTTGTTCGGAAGGCTCGCCGATTCCGCGATGCAGTTGCGGTTTCTCCATGGCGCCCCCCTTCATGCCGTCGCGCACCGCTCCGCCAATCGAAGGCGCATCGGTTTGCCGCCAGGCGGATGGCGCGGGCCGCCATCGAGCTCGCAAAGCGCCTCGAGAATTTCGTCGATGGTGACGGGCGCCTTCAGCTCTTCGGGAGCCCGCAGCGACGGGCAAGATGCGATCGCCGATGCGTCCGAGGCCCATGAGGCCAGTATGGCGCGCTTCTCTCCGAGACTGAGGCCCGGGTGGGAGACTGACATCCCGGGGGCATTCGAATTTGGTACGGGGATGAAGCAGGTAGTCGAAATCGAATACGTTGTCGTGGATCGCGGTCGTCGGCCGCATGTTCGCCTCCTGACTTGGACGAGTCGCCGGTGCCCGCCGCGCGGGTCCGCGCGGCGGGTGGATCGTGGGCGTCGCAGGCCGATCAGGCCGCCTTGGATTCGATCTGCTTGACGTTGCCCGAGGTCGCGCCGTTGATGTCGATGCGGCGCGGCTTCATTGCCTCGGGGATCTCCCGCTGCAGGTCGATGATGAGCAGGCCGTTCTCGAACCTGGCACCCTTGACCTCGACATGATCGGCCAGCGTGAACTGGCGCTTGAAGTTGCGCGCCGAGATGCCGCGATGCAGGAAGGTCTTCTCCTCCTTCTCGGCCTTGTGGCCCTCTAGGGTCAGCACGTTCTGCTCGACCGTGAGCGCGACTTCGTCCGGCGAGAAGCCGGCGAGCGCCACCGAGATCTGGAAGCGGTTCTCGTCGAGACGTTCGATGTTGTAGGGGGGATAGGTCTCTTCGGCGGTCCGCTGGACCTCGTCGAGAACGTCGAAAAGGCGGTCGAAACCGATGGTCGACCTCCACAGGGGAGTCCAATCATACCTCATAGCCAAATCCTCCTTGGAGCAAGATGGGTACGAGCCGGCACCGGACACCTAACCCGGCGCCCGCCTTGCAGGGCCCCTAAGGCACCCTGACCGCGTCTGCGGCGACAAAAAAATTTGGAAGCCGCGAAAAAGTTTCAAGAGGTCGGCACGATTTTTTGCGCTAGGAATTGCGATTGGCCGGCCTATTCCCGTGCGGTCACAGCGCCGCGCTGTGACCGCGGCGTGGCGGCTCACTCCTCAGTGGGACCGGCGGCGCTTCCCGGTTCGAGCAGGCTCAGCGCGGTCTCGATCTTCGCGAGCAGCCGTTCGATTTCCTCGCGTTCGTTCGGCCCAGGGGCGCTCTCGAGCCGCTCCAAGAGCTGCTCTTTCTGCGCAAGCAACTTCGCGACGGTCGACATCGCCCTCCCCGATGTTTGAGCCTGTATCCTTCGGTGGAATTGGTGCGTCGGATCCGATCCCGCCAGCCCTCTCCGCAAGGAGAACGACTGCGTGACGAGCCAGATCCCGGGCGGTGGGCACTCCGGATATCCCACTCGGACGGCGTCCTTTTGCCGTTGCGGATAGCGCCACAGCCGATGGTCGCCTGCGAAGAAAGCTCCGGTCAGTGAATGACCGGCGCCTCGCGCAGCGCCCTCTGGCCTACCTGCCTCAACCCAGCGACCGAGGTCTCGCCTTAAGAACAAGAATTTCGTTCGCGATACTGTCGCCCAATCTCAGCATCTCGGTGAGACGATCCGACTGATCTTTTAGCGAAAAGTTTTTGTTGGAATGGGCCGCATCATTTCATATCCGTCGAAGATGTCCGATTGCTTTGTAGGGATTCTCGTCTAGCCAGCCATTTAGCGCGGCAATGTCGGCTTTACCCGAGAGCGTACTGGCCACTCCGGGATAGGAGATCATCTGTTTCACTTTTTTCTTCAGAAATGGCGGCGCAAGCCGCTCGAACGTTTCATCCAGATGGTTGGATATGATATCGGCGGCGATCAACGTTGCGCCTCTATCGGATTCGTCAAGCAAGTCTGTTACAACAATGTTGAAGGCCTTCAGTACATCTGGATGATCAAGCCATGGAACGCGAGGCGATGGAGTTCGCCGTCGAGCTGATGCACACGTCCAAAGCGTTTCACAGCATGGTCTGCAAGCGGCTCCAGATCATCTCTCATGAGGACATCGACACGGCGGCCAGCCCGCACATCGTCCCCTTCGTCAAGGCAGCGTGCGAGCAGGCAATGCTATGGTACGATCCGGAGAAGCTAGGCGGCTCACGGCTTGCCGTCGGCAACGCGCTGATGTGCCGCGCGCCGAAGAGCCGCATTGGCGATCACTTCGCTTCCTCTATCGGGCTTCGCTCTCTGCTGGAAGGCTACGCGCCGGAGATACCGGATTGGGCTAACGACAAGCACACCATCGCGGGTCGCAAGGCCGGGCGCGGCATCGATCACTTCCGCAAGGAGGGCGCCAAGCTCGTGCCGCCGCCGACAGAACTGGACCCATACATGGGGGAAGCCTATCGGTTGTGGGACCTCAAGGCGCGGAGCAAGTGAGCACCGCCTGACACGCTTGCGCCAAAAATAAGTGTTACCCAAACGAGCGTAAGCACTGTTCGGTAACACTTAAGAATTTGAGAGGCGTCCGATGTCGCGCGGCTTGGGCTGGGTGCAGCGTGAGTGCTTGCGCGTGATCGAGGACTGCGAGAGCACGGGCAAGAAGGCGACAACCTTCACCATTGCGGCAGAAGTCTATCAGGTTAGGCCAGACAAGAACGGCAACCGCTGGATCGATGACGCGCAGCACGTCGCTACCAAGCGCGCCCTGACGAACCTTCGGCGCAAGGGCCTCGTCTCGGGAGAACAGATCGCTGCAGTGCATGCCGACGGCACAAAGATATTCACAATGGCAAATCCAGCCAATGGTCGTACCGAACGGTGTTCCATCTGGAAACTTGTAACTGCACGGTCGGAGTAGCAGCGCCCCCGACCGGGTATCGAGCGCCCTTACCGCGGGTAAATAAAATCCGATTTGCGCGATTGCATCCTCAAAGGGCTCGGTCGCGCGTACCCCGCTTTTCTGCGCGCCCCAAAGGACCCGGAGCCAGAGGGACTTACACCAGTCCGTGGGTGTCGGGCTAAAGGACGGCGCCAGCCGTATTTCGTCCTAGTCACTTCCTCGCGGACACAGCCGCCCGATATCCTCTACGAGTTCTAACGGGTCGAAGGGCTTCTGAAACCGTTTCACGTCGGCGAAGCGCTCCGGGATGATGTCGCTCCCATACCCAGTATAGAAGACAAAGGGTATGCGCTGCCGAACCAGTTCGTCAGCGATGGGGTAAGCTGTCTTGTCGTGGAGATTGACGTCGATAATGGCTACGTCGAAATGATCGCGCGCCGCTCGTCGGTACGCTGCGTCAAAGTCACCAAAGGGCCCTATGATAGTCGCGCCGCGGGATTTGAGCGCTTCTTCCAGATCATTCGCCAGAAAATACTCGTCCTCGACGATAAGAACACGGCAACCAGTCAGCTTGTTGCTCCCGCTCATCACGGCACTCCGCTACAACGGGTTGGCCACAACTCCGAAGCCTAAAAGCGGCGCGTTGCCGATTGTTCCGACCCATTTGTTCACGTTTGAACATTTCCCGCCTTGCTGCGTTGCCTGCCCAGGCTACAGCGGAGTTGGCCGTGCGGAGGGGAAATTGACAGAAGTCCCCATAGTTCTCGTCATCGAAGACGAGGAGCTATTGCAGGAAATCATTCATGACGCCCTGAAGGAGGCGGGCTTCGACTTGACAACGGTTGCGTCAGGTCGGGAGGCCGTGGCGATGATCGAGAGCGGCGTTGTCAAGTACTCCGCGCTCGTGACCGACATCAATCTAAAAGGTCCGATGCAGGGCTGGGAAGTCGCTCGTTTGGTTCGTCAAATCGACGCTGCATTTCCCATCATCTACATGACGGGCGCTGCCGCCGACGATTGGGCGTCGGAAGGCGTACCCAACAGCATTCTGCTCAAGAAACCTTTTGCTCCGGCGCAACTTGTGACCGCCGTTTCGCAATTGCTTAACGTCGGAGGTCCCACCGCGTAGGCGCCGCGCGGACCGCCTATCGCAGCGTCCTTCGCTCCGCCGCCACGTCGGCATCAAGCATTTCAAGCTGGCGCGCCAGGCCACTGAAGGTCCGGCTTATGTTCGCTAGAAGGGATGCTCTTTTTTCTGAAATCCCGGCCTGCCTCGCTTGCGCCCTGTAAGCGGATGCAATCGAACGGTATTCAGCGGGAGGCATTGTACGGTGGGTCATACGCGCGATGAGCAGCAGCATGCTAATCATCATCATGGTGCCGCTGATGATCGCGCCGGATATCCCGGAGCCTTTTTTTTTGCCGAGCCTGACTGCTAGGCTCCCGCAGTGCTATCTTTCTTAGCGAAAAGAGGCGCCGCGCTGTCCACCACCTCTTTCGGAAGCATTTTCAATTGCTCTGCGTCGAACGGCAGGTGAGTAAGATAGTTGGCCACCTAAGCGCCCACAGCTTCAGCCTGCGCTGCGTCTCTCTGGCGTTTGAACGGCTCCCTGTCCGTACGACGGGACAACCAAACTTTGTGGGCGGCCCAAACCCTCGGATCTGGAGCCACGATGCGCACAGGTTCACCCTTTTCGTCGATCGCGACCGCCTCGAATGCGGGAGCATTCTGCAGCCAATCGAGTTCCTTCGATTTGCACGGCGGTCAAATCTTCCGGGTCCGAGCCGATCTTGTCTGGAGTTTTCTTCCAAGGTGGGTACTGCACTGGCTTGATCAAATCGACGAGATAGCCGTCCCGGTTTACAGCACGGAACGTCTGCTTGGCGCGTTCGAAGCTGGTGTCCACTCGCTTGAGTACCTTCAGGAGCGATGACTCAGAGACGTCGTCGTCCGCGACGAACGTAAGCCCGCCGCGCGCGTCGTACAGCAGATCGATGTCTTCCGTCGTGGCTAAGCCCGGATCAAGTCTGACGCCGGAAGAGGCCTCATAACCGTAGATCGCGTTCGTCCCGAGAATCCGAATGCCAGAACCTAACATCCCGAAGCCGTCGAGAGCGCGCATGATCCGGGCCCCAATCAACGGTACGCGACCCAAGCCGAGCGCACGATTGACCGCGGCTTGTCGCTCCATCGTATCGCGCAAGTTCTTCAGCCGGTCTTCCGCCGCAGCGCGTTTAGCCTCGAAGTCCGCCTTCATCTTTTCAGTTTCGGGGGAACGCGCGCCGAGCGAGGCTTGCCTCCTTAGGCCCGCTTTGTCGTAGTAGCTCCGGACGAGGTATTCGCGGCCTTTGGACACCACCCAGGTGAGGGAACCCCGATGAGCAGCGTAGGCCTCCTTTGCGTCCCTAAAGGCCTGGAAACGCTGCTGACTGTTGACCACCTCACGCCGCTGGTCGTTGTTAAGCTCTTGGAAGTACATGGTTTCAACACTTCGGTCTGAAGTATAACGCAACCGTTGAAACGATATTTATCATTCAATATCAATAGGTTCAACAGTTTCACTGAAAATAAGACCGAGCCGTTGAAACTTAGAAGTTTTATCTACTTGCGCGAGCTATCCACCTCGCTACCCGCCCTCCATTGAACCACGTGTACCTATCGGTTTCACCTCCGCAATGGCACAATCGCGATCCAACTGGTAGGTCCGCCAACTGGCGATCGTCCAACGAAGGTACCAGATCGACCGCTCCGTTTTCGATTACCCGCAGCAAGTTCGTCGGCTTCTTGCGCGATCGGCATGAGCATCTCCTTCTGGCCGGTCGCCCGCTTCTTCGGCTTCTTGGCCGGCTTAGTTAGTCTTCGCCGGCGCGGCTTCCTGACCCACTCCGCCGGAGCGCCTCCATCAGATCGACCACGTTCCCGCCTTTCGGTCCCCTTGGGGATGACCTTGCCGGCACGCTTCTGATTAATGAGTTTGACCTGCGCGCTTTCCTAGTGATCCTCAAATTTCTCTGGCTCGAAGGTGCCTGCCTTCTGGTTCATAATATGCCTGGCAAAATCCAGCATGTTCTTGGTCACCTTCACGTATTGATCTCGTCGAAATATTCCTGCCGTTGCCCACCTCATAAGGGTACCGCTGCAGTGTGCCGACCAGCCCCTGTCCATTGGCTCCAGCGCGACGATGTGGTCGCGGTTGGTGAGCACCACCCGCCCGATCGCGACCTTGTTCATCTCGCGGATGCCCTCGCGGATCACCGCGAAGGCGTCGTGCCCGACCTTGCCGTCCGGACGCAGGCAGTAGGGCTGAATCAGATATCCGGGGTCGATTAGACCTTGTCCACGAACTCGTCGTCTCGATCGTGCGTCTCGGATTCGAGCGCAACCCCCTCCAGCTCTTCCTTCTGCGGATCAGCGCCGCGCTTCGGTCAGATGAACGAGCTGCGATCCGGTGCGATAGAGCGATTCCCGCGCGGCCCGAAAGCGCGGCTCCTCGAGCGGGGCGACCGGAAGCGGAAGATCTTTTTCCGCGACCTGACCGAGCACGTAGGATGCGAGCACACCGCCGAACACCGTGCCTGGCGCAATGCCGCGGCCGTTATATCCGCTGAAGGCAATGACATTGCGGTCGAGCTTGTGAAAGCGCGGCAGATTGTCCGAGGTCATGCCGATCTGCCGAACCAGCCGGCCTCGAACGCGATGTCGGCGAGCTGTGGAAACAGCTTGCGCAGCGAGCGGATCGCCCAGGCCCGGTGGATCGCCGCACCGCTTCCCGCGAGCGCACCGACGCTGCCGTACACCAGCCGGCCTGCGCGGTCGAAGCGAAATGAATTAAGCACCTGCTTGGTGTCCCAGGCGCCCTGCCGCTCGGGCAGGATCGACGCGCGCGGATTGTCGGACAGCGGCCTGCGACCACTGTCCCCGCGCATAGGCGTCGGTAGCAATGATCACCCAATCCGCGCGCACCGATCCCGATGCCGTGTCAACCTTCCAGCGCGAGCCGCTGTCGCTGGCGGAGAGCACCGCGCTCTCGGTCTCTTCACGCCTGCCGCGAGCGCGACGCGCGCCAGGCCGCGAACATAGGCGAGCGGCTGAATCGTGCCGGCGCGCTTGTCCAGCAAAGCGCCGGTGTAGTCGCCGCCGCCGATCTTGTGCCGCGTCTCTTCGGCGTCGAGCACCTCGACCGGCGCACCGCGCCGCTGCCACTGCTCGGCCCGCGCCCTGATCTCGTCCAGGCCGTTGCGTCCGACCGCGCAATGCAGCGTGCCCGTGCGCTCCGGCTCGCAGGCAATGCCGTACTTCTCGATCAGGTCGAACACCTGCTGCGGCCCGCGGCCGAGCAGATCGATCAGCCGTTCGCCAAAGGTCTGACCGAGCGTCGCCGTGAGGGTATCAGGCATGACCCACATGCCGGCATTGACCAACCCGACACTGCGTCCCGAACCTCCGAAGCCGATTTCGGAAGCTTCCAGCACGGCCACGCGCACGCCGGCCTCGGCGAGATGCAGCGCCGACGACAATCCGGTATATCCGCCGCCGATGACGACGACATCGACGTCGACCTCGCCTGCGAGCGGCACAGTCTGCGGCGCAGGCGGCGCCGTCAGCTTCCACAGTCCGTGCGATGTCGGATCGCCCTGCATCAAGCAAGCTCCATCGGTCCCATCAGGCAAACCGCCTTCGCGATGCCCCGACAGGCCTCCGAAAGTTCGGCGGCCGAGGTGGCGTAGAAAAGCCGGAAGTACGGCACAAGTCCGAATGCCGAGCCCGGCACCACGGCGACGCCGACGCGGCGCAGAAGATATTCGGCGAAATCGGCATCGCTCGCGATACGCCGGCCGTCCGGCGTGGCGCGGCCGATCAAGCCTTCGCAACCCGCAAAGGTGTAGAACGCGCCCTCGGGAACGCGGCTGTCGATGCCGTTCAAGGCGGCCACGACGAGGTCCCGCCGTGCCTGCAACGAGCGGCAGCGCTCTCTGACGATAGCCATCGATCCGTCGAGCGCCGCGAGGGCGGCGGCCTGGCTGATCGAGGACGGACATGACGTCGACTGGCTCTGGACCACGGTCATGGCGCGGATCAGCGCGCGCGGCCCGCCCGCATAGCCGATGCGCCAGCCCGTCATCGCATAGACCTTGGAGACCGCGTTGACGGTGAAGATGCGATCGCGCAAGCCCGGCTCGATCGCGGCCGGTGTCGCGAAACGGAAGTCGTCGTAGACGATGTGCTCGTAGATATCGTCGACCATCAGCCAGACCTGCGGGTGCGCGACCAGCACGTCCAGGATCGGCCGGTCATCGGCGTCGGCATAAGCCGCGCCGGTCGGATTCGACGGCCAGTTGAGCATCACCCACCGGGTCCGCAACGTGATCGCGCGCACTAGATCGTCCGCGACGAGGCGAAAGCCGTTGGCCTCCTGGCACGGGACCAGCACCGGCTTGCCGCCCGCAATCAGCACAATATCGGCGTCGGTCACCCAGTAGGGCGTCGGGATGATGACCTCGTCGCCGGGCTCGAGCGTAGTCATCATGGCGTGGAACAAAACCTGCTTCGCCCCAGCCGCAACCGCTATCTCCTCGGATGCGAAGTCGGGGCCATTGTCGCGCTTGAACTTGGCCCGGATCGACGCCTTCAGTTCCGGCATGCCGTCGAGCACCGTATACTTCGTCGCGCCCGCCTGCATCGCGCGTGCTGCGGCGTCCTTGATGTGGATCTGGCGTGTCGAAGTCGGGCTCGCCGGTGCCGAGCACGATGACGTCCCGCCCCTCGCGCTTCAGCTCCGTCGCAAGCCCGGTGATCTTCAGGATCTCCGAGACGCCGATCGCCGACAGGCGGCACGACGGCCGGAACGACGACGCCGTTGCAACGGGAGCGTTCACGCCTGAACCTTTCTCACACCACGTCGAACTTGACGCCCTGCGCCAGCGGCAAGGTCCGGCCGTAATTGATGGTGTTGGTGGCGCGGCGCATATACGCCTTCCACGCATCGGAGCCGGATTCACGCCCGCCGCCGGTTTCCTTTTCGCCGCCGAATGCGCCGCCAATTTCCGCGCCGGACGGGCCGATATTGACGTTGGCGATGCCGCAATCGGAGCCGCGTGCCGACAGGAAGGCTTCGGCTTCGCGCAGGTCGTTGGTGAAGATCGAGGACGACAGCCCCTGCGGAACCGCGTTGTGCAAATCGAGCACCGCATCGAAATCGCTGTACTTGATCACATAGAGGATCGGCGCGAAGGTCTCGTGCTCGACCGGCCCGGTCTGCGCCGGCATCTCGACCAGCGCCGGACGGACATAGTGGGCCTCGTCGGCGCCCGCGATCGCAACCCGCTCGCCGCCGTGAACCTGCCCGCCCGCGCCCTTCGCGGCCTCCAGCGCGCCCTGCATTGCGCGATAGGCCGCGCTATCGATCAGCGGGCCGACCAGTGTGCCACCGTCGAGGGGATTACCGACCGTCACGGAGGCATAGGCGCGCTTCAGTCGCGGCACGAAGCTGTCATAGACGCTTTCATGGACGAACAGGCGGCGCAGCGTCGTGCAGCGTTGGCCGGCCGTTCCCATCGCCGCAAAGGCGACACCGCGCAGCGTCAGGTCGAGATCGGCGGTGGGCGCGACGATCGCCGCATTGTTGCCGCCAAGCTCGAGAATCGCGCGCGCGAAGCGCTTGGCAAGGCGCGGACCGACCGCACGACCCATCCCCGTCGAGCCGGTGGCCGACACGAGCGGGACCTTCGCATGATCGACCAGCGCTTCGCCGATATCCAGGCCGCCGAACAGCACCGCAGAGAGTCCTTCCGGCGCGCTGCCGCCGTCCTGCCCGAAGCGCGTCAGCGCGCGCTCGAACAGCGCATGGGTCGCAAGCGCGGTCAGCGGCGTCTTCTCCGACGGCTTCCAGACGATGCTGTTGCCGCAGACCAGCGCCAGTGCCGCATTCCATGCCCATACGGCCACCGGGAAATTGAACGCGGAGATGATGCCGGTGACGCCGAGCGGATGCCAGCTTTCCATCATGCGGTGGTCGCCGCGCTCGGTCGCGATCGTCAAGCCGTAGAGTTGGCGCGACAGCCCGACGGCGAAATCGCAGATGTCGATCATCTCCTGAACCTCGCCGAGGCCTTCGGATGTGATCTTACCGACCTCGATCGACACCAGACGGCCGAGTGCCGTCTTGTTGGCACGCAACTCCTCGCCGAGCAGCCGCACGAGCTCGCCGCGCTTCGGCGCCGGCACCAGCCGCCAGGCGCGAAAGGCCGAGTCGGCGCGTTCGATAACCGCATTTGCAACGACGACGCTGGTTTCCTTGACCCCTGCGATGATCTTGCCGGTGACCGGCGAGCGGACCACGAGCGAGCCTTCCGTGTAGCTGCTCCTGTCGACGCCGAGTGTCGAAAGAAGCGTGTCGGCTTCCTTGGCAAGATCAGCGTTGCGGGACTGTGGGTGCGCGGCGGATGTGGCGGACATGGCGGTTTTCCCAAGCTCGGCGTTGATTGAATTGTCGCAGCTGTGCTCTTCATGCGCGCGCGACGCTCCTTTGATCGAACTGAAGTGGTGGTTTCGTCAATCCTTATTCCTCCTCACGCCGTCGACCGGAGTCGCAATTCGGCCACGCCGAGCTCGTTTAGCGCCCGATCGAGCGAGGGTCGCTCGGCCTGCGCATAGAGTGCAGTTCGTCATGAACGGTCGCTCCCAGCGCCGAATGCAGTTCGGTTCGAATCCTCGGCATAGTTCTTCTGCGGGTCGCCGCCGAGTTTGGACTGGAAGAAGTCCTCATACACGATCGGATCGAAGCGAAGATGACCCTTCGCGACCAGTTCATCCACCGACAGCGTCGATGCCGGATTCCTGCGCCGCCCAATGCCCGCGTCCGTTGCGGAATAGCGGAAGAACGCCAGCCCCTGGGCACGCAGCTCGGTGCTTTCATCCGGAAACGCTTCGAACTGCTTCAACAGCTCCACTCCATACTCGCCTGTGTGCGCGCCGCTCGCGCCAAACTGAACTTCGCGACGCACGGATGCAAGCAGTTCGTCGTACAGCCTGCGTCCCTTAGCAGTGAGCGCTGCATCGCGCTGCTCGATCTCGCCGAACCGTGCGGTATGCGTGCCCGCGGTGCAGTCGCCGACATTGTCCTTAAAGATGATCGGCTCTTCCAGCCGCGGCTGGACCTGCCGCTCGTACTCGAAGGCGGTCTCTCCCGACCTCAGCATCTTCCGGACCGTGTTCCGCGACACGTTCAGGTCACAGGCGATCTCCTTGATCGTCTTGCCCTTGATGTGCTCGCGCCGTATCCGCGCAATCGTCTCCACGACCAGCACCCCAGACCACCTGCTTCATTTCAAAGCAGGACGCAACAGCCCAACGTTAGGGGCAATTTTGGACGCCGATCCCCGGCTTAGGGGTCGATATTGCAAGCCGAACAGCCTCGCGGCGCTCCGGTACGCTCATCTGTGTCTACCCGACATCGTTACGCGCTTCTGGCAAACAACGACTTCCGGAACGCCGACGGTTGCTTGGAACTTGTCGGTGCCGGACAATGCCGTATCGTCGTGCCCTCGATATTCCGCGACTACATCAACGGCATCAAATCGCTCGTCGCCCCGCCGAAGTTCAGTCCGGCGCCGCTCTTTCGCGCTCTTTGGAGGCACAGCGGATCACCAACGCAATAATCGCTAACAGGACTTGCGAATAGCGCCGCAGTCGATAGCACAGTCGCTGAGCTTGGGATGCGCGGCCCTGCGTGCCCTATCATCCGTCCTCGCCAGGCGCTGCGGAGTCAGATTGGCGAAGCAATGCCGCAGCGAGCAAGGCGGATAGAGCATAGCCGACGCCGGGCATTATAAGCGCAACCCCGTAGCCAAATCTCGCCGCGACAAACCCGCTCGCTGCGAAGCCCACCAACGCGAATGCCGCCATTGCCGAAGTCAGGAACGTTACATCTGTTCCCGCTTTGCCCGGCCTGGCGAGTCCGAGAAACCAGCTCGTGAATGCAACATGCTGGACGGCGAGCGCCGCGAACACCATCCCAACGCTCGCGACAGCGCTCATGCTTACGCCCAAATAGCGATCGATAATCGATAGCCCTCCAAAACCGATGGCCAGGACAGCGCAGCCCCATAACAAGCCTCGGTGCGGCGCCATTCGCGTGAGGATCGCGCTAGTCAGCGGGGCAATGATCGTATACGTGAATACGTTCGAGAGCGCACCGATCCAGCCGATATCTGCCGCGGCAAAGCCGATATCCACGAGCCGCAACTGCACCGTTGCGAAGGCCACAGCGATTCCGATAACGCCGGGCGCGATCAATGCTGAGGTCGCCCACAGGCGCTTATTGCGTAGGATCGCGAAGACAGACAGGTGCCGCGGCGTGCGCAACCGGTCCTTGCAAAGGAGCGGTTCAGGAATGGCAAACACCCATCCAACGAAAACGGCGAGCATCAGCGCCAACCCCAGCAAAGCCGGACGCCAACCGACAATCTCAATCAATTGGAGGCAGACAGCGCCGCCGATCACGTGTCCGATGACTCGGCCCCAACCCAGCAGCGCGGCCCCGAGCGGCCGCTCGCTGGAAATCGAGGGCGTCCGCCATGTAGCCCAAGGTTGCGATCCGTTGTGTGGCGGCAATGGTCGCAAGCGCGAGAGATACAAGAAAAACCGGCACGAAGTCGGTCTCCGGGTTCAGAAATGCCATCGCTACCAACACAGTGGTACTGGCGACTTAAGTCACCAGTATCCATGAACGTCTCAGCCCGAGACTGTTGAGGCTCCATCGATCCACGACGGGGGCCCAAAGAAAGTTGACGGTGAAGGCAACGAATGCCGTGCTATACAAGCCGACGAGTTCCAGGCTGGCGCCGTTGCCCCGGAGGATCACCGGAATGGTCGAATAGATGAACGCGATCGCCAGGTACTGCTGACTGGCCAACGCAACCATTCCGATACGTGGCATGTAACGACTTTCCATCAACCTCTTCCTCTGCAAGAGCCATCTCGTGTGCGCACCTCGAGCACGGTTGAACAGGCGACGGATCGTTCAGCGCAGCCGGCTGGTGTGCGGCTTCCGGGATATCGAGAAAGGGCTGAGGCCGAAGACAGCTCGTCGTTTAGATCGTTGGTCGCTCACCTTGCGGCGACTTCCGCTTACGCGCCGAGCTGCCGTATTGCTTCAAGAAGCAGTCCTGCCTGGTCCCAACCTCGCGCTATATCATTGTGGCGCTCGCACAATGAGGAACGGGCAAACGCTGTCGCCTCGACTGCGTTTCAGGACCCAGCGTTGGCGGTGATTACGGGACTAACTTCGTGCAGACGCAATTGGCCACAAAGACCTTGTTTGCCGCGGGCCCATGCCGGCCGAAAGCCCGCCGATTGGCTGCGCAGCTAGCGAAAGGCGCAATCCTTGTGGTTCTGCAAGAACGAACTCTAGATCTCATCAAACACTCCGCTGCACCCTCTCCTTTCAGCCGAGCGCCGTGAAACCGGCGTCGGTGACGGTGATACGATTGAAGCAAGCAGCGTGCCGCTTGAAATCGAGGATCTTGAGCGCCTCGTATTGGGTACGCGCGTCAAGTTTGGGACATTCGTCTCAAGCCTGACATTCGCGCTGTCATTCGGCGGCAAGAACCGCGCCAAACCACGCGCAATATCCTGAAGCACGCCCGCGAGTTCGTGCCCGGACGGGAAGCTCCGAAGCTCGCAGCGGCTAAACGGTGGGTGCCTTGGCTGTGCGCTTTCACGGGTGGCCACGTTGGCGAGATGATCCAGATTCGCAAAGAGGACCTCCGGCGCGAAGGCAAGCTCTGGGTGCTTCACGTGACACCCGAGGCGGGGCCGGTGAAGACGGATGAAGCCCGTGATGTCGTGCTCCATCGACAAGTCATCCAGGAAGGCTTCGTGGCGTTCTTTGAGAAGTCGAAAGGCGGCTATCTTTTCATTGATCCAAAGGCCGGCGAGTTAGGCGTGCGCAATGCGGTGAAGACGGCGCGTAACAAGGTCAACGAATTCGTCCGCGAGGCGGTGAAGGATAAGAACGTTGATCCAAGCCACGGTTGGCGGCACCGCTTTAAGACGGTTCCCGCTGCGGGCCATGTCCTCCGAGGAGGAGGTGGCCGACCCGGAGATCTCCCGGTTCCGACCTAGGCAGTCCCATTGGCAAAAAAAATCCGCCCGAAAGGGCGGCTAGTTTTTGATTTTCGCTTCTTCTACCTATTTCTTGAGAGCGTCGGCGGCGTCGCGCGCTGCATCCTTCACATTTCCCGCAGCGTTGTGGGCCGATCCCTTGGCCTTATCGATCTTGCCTTCGGTTTCCATGTCCTTGTCGCCAGCAAGCTTGCCGGCACCTTGTTTGATGGCGCCTTTTACCTTGTCAGCAGCGCCCTTCACATGTTCGCGGTCCATAATCGAGTCCCTTGCTGTCCGGAAGATTAGCCCCGCCTCTGCCTCGGGCGGCGCAAGGCAAGTAAACGGGACATTCTGGCAATCGTTCCAAATGCCTCATCTAGTCAAGCTCGGTCAGCACATCTTCCCCAGAAGCAACCAATTCGAATCTCACTTGTTGTCGCTCGCACAATACCGGGCTGGCCAATATGTATGGGGACTTGACGGCCAAGACGCTGGAGTTCCTGCATCTTGTGCTTCCGAATGCAAAGAAGATTGCAATTCTCACCTCTGACAATCCCACCCACCCGCCGTTGTTTGAAGTTGCGAAGGAGGGCGCGAAGACTATTGGCATTGCTGAAGAGAAGCTCGGCGCCGCAACGCCAGACGACCTTCCAGCCGCGTTCAGTGCCATGAAGTCAGCCGGTTTCGAAGCTGTGTATGTCCTTGCCGACCCGCCCCGTCCTCTCGTGCCGCAGTTGGCACAACAGTTTCGATTGCCCGCAAGATATCAGGTCGACGTCTACGTTCAGCTCGGCGGATTGATGAGCTATGGGCCGGACGTCTTGGACTTGTTCGTCAAAGCCGCCGCCTATGTGGACAAGATATTCAAGGGTGCATCGCCCGCGGATATACCCGTCGAACAACCGAGTGAATTTCACTTCAAGATCAATCTTCGCACTGCAAGAGCCCTAGGCTTGGACGTACCTGAGGCCATGCTGATCCGGGCAGATCAGGTTATTGAATGAGCCTTCAGCTTGTGGCCCGAAGGCGAAGATCGCGATGGCGCCCGGCACATCAGCAGCCGAGGCCAGACCGGACGTGGTGGTGACGCGGCCAAATCGACGCGAATGACCCATAGCTGGCATTTGGTCCCGCAATTAAGCATCCGGGCCGCTCTCCGGGGTGCTAAACGTGCGTCAGAGGATCATCTTTCTTTACGCCGGTGCGGAAATGAGGCGGCGAGCTTTTCTCAGTGTCATGTGTGGCGCGGTGGCATGGCCGCTCGCTGCGGCGGCACAGCAGAACACCAACAGCAAGCGTCTTGCTATCTTCAGTCCAGCCCAACCACGAATACGATCGGAACGGCAGCAATTGCCGATTTAAGGGCGAGGGCTGGTGACGGCCAGATCGTCCCGAAATTGTCCCAGCTCACGGGTGGGTGTTGGTTTTCTGAATAAGCCGCCATGCGACGCGCGATCGTGGAAGGTCTCCGAACTCGGACGAGGCGTAGTCCCGGCCTTCCGGCGTAATGATGTGGACGTCGTAGCAGCCGATCTTGGCAAGCTCCCTGGCCTTCGTAAGGGCCGCTTCGGCGGTCTTCCTCCGGTGCGCCAGCTCGCCGTGCTTGCACATGCCTCTGACGGTGAAACTCATTTCTTCTTCTTTTTGTTCTTTTTCATGGTATCGGCCTGGGCCCGGAATGCCTCGGCCAAGGTCTTCATCTGATTTGCCACAAAGGCGTCAGCAGTGCGTGCGGCTCCCTTTTCGGCCACCTCAGCCTGCTTGCGGATGTCCTTTACAGCTCCCATGGAAGTTTAATTTCGAGGCCACAGTGTTGTTCCGCCCTAGCGGCTTGCTTTTGTTTGGGGTTTGGGGGCCACGTTCATTCGCGGGACATGCCAAACCTCGATATTATCAAGGGATATCCACGCGTCGATTGTCAGCTGACGCGCAGATTTTCCGCGGACATTTTACCCAGGCGCCCCGCTCTCAACTCGTGGCTGATGCAGCACGCCGTCAGCGAGCGCGGTAAAGCCAGCCTTCTTGACCGCACTGATGTTGGGGCCGCCGTCGTCCGGCTGGATGAAGCCATAGCCCTTCGTCGGAACGGGTGAGGCGCCCATTCTCCGGCCGTAGGCAGGTTGGGCTACAGCCAAATTCACCGGCGGGCGTCCCTTTCCCGAGCGTGTTTCGGTCGCGGCAGAGGTCGTTGACCTTCCCCGCATGCGCGATGTCGGAGCTCCGTGGGCGCGGGTCTATCCGCTCCATCCCTTGAAAGACGCCGGGGAGCATCCAAATAACATCCACTAACCATCCAGGGGGATGGTAAAAATGGATGTTAGCTATGGCCGTTAATGTGCACGAGCTACGACCCAAGGCCCCCGACACCGAGAAGATCACAATCAACCTTGGCTACGTCGACCTCGGTCATGTCGATCTCATGGTGCAGGAAGGGTTCTATTCGAACCGGACCGATTTCATCCGGACAGCCATCCGGAACCAGCTCGAGCGCCACGCAGAGGTCGTCAGACAATCCACGGCCCGGAAGAACCTGGACCTCGGGCTGCGCAACTACACTCGCGAAGATCTCGAAGCGGCGCGGCGCGCCGGCGAGATGCTGCAGATCAATGTTTTGGGCTTAGCCACCATCGCCCAGGACGTCACTCCCGAGTTGGCTCGCGCCACAATCGCGTCGATCTCGGTGCTGGGGGCCCTTCACGCCACTCCCGCGGTCAAGACCGCTCTCGCCGACAGAACGAGGTGAACGATGCTGAATCAAGACATAGTCCGCGAGGCAACCCGTCTCACGCGTGCCGGCCAACTGGTCGAGGCCACCGCGCTCCTGCAGCGCATGCTCCAGGGCGCTAGCGCTCCAAGACCGGAGCCTCGCAGCGCCGCTCAGGCTCGGCTCCCGCGCCTCGATCCGCTTACCATCGACGCCACGGCCGACGTCGTCGAGGAGCGGGAAGCTTCGCAGATCTCGCCGGCCCGCTCTGCTCAGGGACGCAGACGCTCCTTACCGCTCGACGGCATGCCGGATTTTTCGGGGCTCCGCCTGCGAAGTTCGATCACGCGCGCTCCTCTGTCCCCATCGGACATCGTGCCCGAGGGCACACGGTTTATCGCCGGTACCTTCAGTAACGCCGCGGGAACCCGGACCTACAAGCTGTTCATCCCAAGCCGCTGTCAGGGACAACGGCTTCCCCTGATCGTCATGCTTCATGGCTGCACCCAGTCGCCGGACGATTTCGCGGCCGGCACCCGGATGAACTTCCTGGCGGAAGAGCAGAATTGCTTCGTGGTCTATCCTGAGCAGCCGAGCGGGGCCAACCATTCGAAGTGCTGGAACTGGTTTCGCACCGGCGACCAGCGCCGCGGCGGGGGCGAGCCCTCCATGATCGCCGGCATTACCCGCGAGATCATGCGCGGCCATGCGATCGATCCGAAGCGCGTATACGTCGCGGGTCTGTCGGCCGGCGGGGCCGCGGCCGCCATCATGGGCGCAACATATAGCGACCTGTACGCGGCCGTTGGTATTCATTCAGGCCTCGCGTGCGGGGCCGCGAGCGATCTTCCCTCCGCGTTCGTCGCCATGCGGCAGGGAGGCGGCTCCAAGGCAATTGCGGATGGCAAAACTTCTGTGCCGACCATCGTTTTCCATGGCGATCGCGACACTACGGTGCATCCAAAGAATGGCGATCAGATTATCGAGCAGTCCGCCGGGGCGATGAGGCCGACAACGAAGGTACTTCGCGGACGCGTACCCCACGGCCATGCCTATACTCGCACCATCCTGATCGACGGGGCCGGTCGGGCGGTCTTCGAACACTGGAACATCGATGGCGCCGGACACGCCTGGTCAGGCGGCAGCCCCGCCGGGTCCTACACTGATCCGCAAGGGCCGGATGCGACGAGGGAAATGCTGCGCTTCTTCCTTGAGCATTCGCTCGGTGACTAGTCTGGCTTCACAGGGCGCTCAGGTTGTCCCCGCGGCCCGTCGCCGAGCTTCGGGATCAGCTTGGCGTCGCCGAAGCCGCCCTCTATCCCCCAGCGCGGCGCGCGCTGCGTGCGGGATGAAGTCACCTTTCAGGCTTTCAACTCGAAAGGAGCCGCAGATTTTTGGAGAGATCTAATACCTTTGAGCGCCCATCCACGAAGCTCGATTGATCGAGGCGACCGCCTAGGCCCGATCCGAAGCCACCCGCCTAACGGCACTGACGATGTCCTCCGGACAAGAGGGCTTCTGCAACATCAGGCTTTCCGGGCACCGGGCGGAGCGCGACGTAATCACCCGGAGTTTGCGATGATCCTCCCGGCAACGTTCGGCGATCTGCGATCCGTCGATGCCTTCGGGCAGCTCGACGTCCGTGATGAGAACGGTCGGCGACCCGCCGCCCGCATCACGCCAACGCCTCTTCAGATGCCGTCTTCCGAAGGTTCGCTTCAAGGAAGTCTCGCTAAAATCAAGGCATGAACGCTTGCGTAGTCGCCGCAACTTAAAGCGGGAGAGCACAACGAGTGGAGGGCTGATTGTTCTCAGACTGACGCCATTGAGCATAGGTCTGAAAGATCGCCAGCTAGGTGTTTGTTTGTTGAGTTGCTACCTAAAATCAAACGTTCACTCCCAGAACGTGCGATTGATCTCTGTTCATGCGGGCCTCCGACAATGCGTGGGTTTGGAACGCCACATCACAAAGCCTGTTGTCCGTTCAGAAATGAGTTGTGGTCGCACCCGCATTTTCTTGGAGCGTCAGATGAGCAAACGAAAACCGGCAACGGCGCCAAAGCGCGCCCGCAATCCGAAAACGGCCGCGCGGGCCCAACGGAACAAGCCGGCCATTATTAAAAGCCCGAAAGAGGATTTTCTTCGCTCTGTTGCGGCAGTCTCGATTAAACCGCCTCTTAAGCTTCATGATGATCCTAAACACGAGGTTCCTATTATTGAGGCTCGGGTGGATGCCTTACCAGATGACCTCAGTCAGAGAATGACGGATAGCGATCCAACGAAAGGCTTTGCTTCAGCGACGGCAAACATGCAGGCGTATCAAGCGAAGCTTCTCGAAATAGCCTGGGCCAACGTGCAATTTGCTTTTGAATTCGGCCTGGGACTTGCGACGATCAGGTCACCAGCTGAATTTTTCGGCGTCATTACGGAGTTTACAAGTAGACGGGTCGATATGTTCGGGCAGCATTCGAAAGAATTGGCGGCATATCCGTTCCGACGCATCAAGCCGCGACGAGAGCTCCCGACTCTCCCGGGACGATAACTGTAAGCCGTACCCGCTGCGGCAAAAGGATGGACGCAAACGCGGAGCACGCACGCGCCGATCACGGTTGCTTCCTTTCGGCTGGGGAGCGCGGCTCACAACGAGGGAGGGGAATCAGCATCGGCCATCGGCCCTTAGCGGGCTCGGAGCCGCCGATGCGAGATACCCGCTATCGCGAGGTTGACAACATGTCCACAACTGAAGCCGTGCTGTTGATCGTTTTGGCCGGACTTGTCGTTCTGATCCTCGGCAACATTGCGTTTCAGGTCGCAGCGGAGCGAAAGAATCCGCCGATCGGCGTCTTTACCGAGTGCGACGGCGTGCGCCTTCACTATATCGAACGGGGCGATGCCGCCGCGCCTTGCGTGGTCCTATTTCACGGGAACGGCACCCATGATTCAGGATCTCGTCCTAAGCGGTTTGGTCAACCGCCTGGCCCACAACTATCGCGTCGTTTGCTTCGACCGGCCAGGATTTGGCTACAGCGACCGTCCGCGCGCGCGCATCTGGACGGCCACAACGCAAGCTTCCTTGTTCGCGAAGGCTCTTGATCAGCTTGGAGTGCGCAACCCCGTGGTGCTCGCCCACTCTTGGGGAACGCTGGTGGCAATCGCGCTGGCACTGCGAAGCGGTTATACCGTGAGTGGGCTCGTGCTTGTGTCCGGCTACTATTTTCCAACCTCTCGGATCGACTTTTGGCTCATGTCAGGTCCGGCACTGCCGCTGCTCGGGGATTTGATGCGCTACACTATCTCACCGATCATATCGTGGGCCATTACACCGAAGCTGATGCGTACGCTGTTCGCGCCGCGTGCCATTCCGCCGAAATTCAAGAACGAATTTCCGATCTCGTTGGCTCTCCGGCCCAAGCAGTTGAGGGCGGCCGCCGAGGAGAGCGCGTTCCTTATTCCAGCTGCCGCACAGTTGCAGCTTCAGTATCGGGACATCCGGTGTCCCGTTAGGATCCTGCATGGACAGGGCGACCGGGTGATCGAGGCCAACCAGTCGCGCCGCCTGCACGAGGCGTTGCCCCGCTCCCTGCTACATCTGGTCGAGGATGCCGGTCACATGGTTACCTATGCTGATACGCCGGGAATAGCGGATGCCGTGACGGCGCTGGCGCCCTGTTGCAATGCGGGCGTCCGGAAGGGCCCGAAGCCGAACAGCACTTAAGCCGTTGAGATCTCGGCTATGCGAGGTTAGGAGACGCTCAGCCGCACTGGCGTCAACCGCCGCTTCTGACCCCAAGGAGACATGACGAGCCAGATGGAAAGGTCACGCCAATGCATCAGGAGAAAGACGATGTCAGATCGATCGATCTTCATTACTGGCGCCAGCTCGGGGATTGGGCTGGCCACGGCAAGTCTCCTCATTGTTGAGGGCTGGAAAGTCGGCCTCTGCGATCTTAACCCAGACCGGATGACCGAAACATTCGGCTCGAAGGCCAACATTTACAAAGCTAGTGTTACGCAGTTTCCGGAAATCAAGGCCGCCATTGAAGACTTTGCTGAAAGCAGTGGCGGCAAACTCGACGCGCTCTTTAACTGCGCGGGTATTCTCGACATGCGCATGTTTGAGCAAACGCCGATCGATAGATGTATGCGATCTGCGACGTCAACATCAAGGGAGTTCTGAATGGTACCGCAGCAGCGCTTCCGTTTCTAAAAAAGAGCAATAAGTCGAAGGTTGTGACGATGAGTTCGATGGCCGCGATGTACGGTATTGCCGAGCAGGCGGTCTACTCGGCTAGCAAGTTCGCTGTGCGGGGCCTCACAGAAGCACTCAATATTGAGTTGGAGACGGAAGGCATCTGGGTTTGCGACGTGATGGTGAGCTACGTTCGCACGCCTATGATCTTGCAAGCCACCCACAAGGCTAAGTCCATGAGTATCCTCGGCGTGAGCGTTGAGGCGGATCAAGTTGCAGCGACCGTAAAAGAGGCGCTCTCGGGCAGAAAAGTTCATTGGTTCGTGACGGAGAACAGCGAGGCGTTCGCCGATCGACTCGCCAGGATGTCCGCTGAAGCACGTCGACAGACTATGCGGAAGATTACAGGATTTGACGGTGCGCCTCCTGTCCAGTGACTACACTAAAGCTTGAAGCATAATTTCGGAATGTCGGTTGTTGGTCCCTTGCTGCTTCTCTCTCGCCGCCCTGACGTCATCTTGCCGGGTGTTATCCGCGACGCCCCCACGCGACCCAATTCGAACTTGGTTCGCAATAACAACTCAAGCCGATCCGAAAATGAGTTTAACCGCCCTCAGTGTCCGAGAGTTCGCTGTATGCTATGGGGCCTTCAAGCTCCGCGACAACATTAGGGAGGAGGTAGGATGAACAAATCCTTTGTCGCTGCCACTTTGATCGCGTTGGCAAGTTCTGCGGCAGCTCAAGATGCGATGCAGGTGGTCAAGCCCGATGGGCTAACGTGGGTAGAACATCCGGTTTTCAGGGGCGCGCAAACCGCCATCCTGATCGGTAACCCAACAAAGGCCGAGACGATCGTTCAGCGGGTGAAATTGCCGCCGAACTTTAAAGTGCCGCCACACACCCATCCTTATGCCGAGGTCGTCACCGTGATGAGTGGCAGCTTTGGGAACGCCATGGGGGAAAAGTTTGATCCCACGAAAGGCGAGATATTGAAGCCGGGCTCCGTCTTCGCACTGCCGGCAAAGCACCCCCATTATGTTTGGACGACAAACGAAGAAACGATGGTCCAAATTGTGTTCACCGGGCCGGGTGGCATCGAGTTCATCGATCCAGACGACGATCCGCGCAAGAAGTAAAAACGAAGCGCCGAAGCATAAAAAGAGGCCATCTCAATCGGTGGCCTCTTTCGTCATTCCGCACAGGCGGGATGTGAGCTATTGGTGTGCGCCGCGCAGAAGGCTATAGCGCGACAATCAGGATGAGAGCGCGTATTGCCGCACGTAAAAGTGCTCCCTCTGGCTCGTCCGCTGCCTCATCTTTTTTGCTCCCGGCTTGAAGCGGAGGCGGCCAGGCGTCTCAATGATTGCCGAAGTGGGCCTAAGATGTGCTGGAGTAACCCCATTGTGGTGGCAGTTCGCCATGAGCTTTGCTGACAGAGGCCGGCCTCAAGGCCGGGCGTGCCAGCAAAGCTCATGGTCGTCCGCGGCCTGATCCGCGCGCAGGGGTCAAGGCTCGCGAAGCGACCCGCGTAGCGGGCTTGGCCTTGACGCCGAGCACGGATCAGGCACTCGGACGCACCGGATGCGAAGATGGTCGCGGTTCGCAGCGCCCGGCTTTTCCTGCGCGAGCCCGGCGTTATTGAGGCGCTACGACGTCGAGGGCGAGCGGCGGCACTTGGGAGGGGCCGAACAGCAGGGCGTTGGCCTGTTCGCTGCGCCAGGTCTTTAGGCGACGCTGTAGCGTGCGCAGAAGTTTTTGGGGATAGACTCCAGGGTATTCTGCCTGCAATCGCGCCAGGAGTTCGCTGCTGGTCCGCCACGGCTCGGCTTCAAACCATTTGCGCAAATCCGGCGTCACTCGAATGAGCGGGTCGGGACGGCGACGGCCTCTTTTTGCTTTGACGATCGGCCGATCTGTCGGCCGGGCGCCGCCCTCCTTCCAGGCGGTTCTCAAGCTCGCCAGGAAAAGGTCGATCGGCTGCGCGATCGCGCCGGGATTCGCGACAGGCTCGGCGTCGGTAAGCGTCGCCAACCGCTCCTGCGTCACTCGGATATCGCGCAACAAGGCGACGGGGTCGAGGCTGACGAAAGTCTCTTGTAAACGGGCGCGAACTTCATCGGACGTGCGCGCGTCGGCGGCTAGCCGTTGATGCGGCGTCGCAGGCGCGCTGTAGGTCTTGTGCACACGGGCGCCGTCGCGCTGCTTGGCGATCAGCTTGAACGACGGTTGGAAGAAGTTCACGAACAGGCGCGCTGAGCGGTAGAGCTGCGCCAGCAGCGTCGCCGCCTCCAAACCCTCGAACCGCCGGTAGCCGACCATCCTGCGCACGACAGCGCCGTTCTTTTGCTCGACGAACGCCTGATCGTTTTTGCGGTACGGCCGGCAGCGCGTGAAAACGATATTGGCCGTGTCGCAGTACGTCTTGAGCGTCTCGTTCATGAAAACGGTGTCATTGTCCGTGTCCAAGCCAAGAAGCGCGAAGGGCAATTGCTTACGCAATTCCGTCAGCACGGTGCTCAGCAGCGTCTGCTCGCGCACGATCAGCGGCGCGCATTCCGTCCAGCCCGTCGCGACGTCAGTGAGGACCAGGGTCTGCACGAAACTGCCGCGCGCCGATGGGCCGCTGTGGGCGACAAGGTCCGCCTCCACGAATCCCGGTGCCGGATCATTCCAATCTGCTGAAGTCCGGATCGGAATGCTGCGTCGCAGGGCGTGCGCGGCCGGTCGCCGGCGCTGGCGACCAAGCCCTTCCCGAATCCGGCCCAACACCCGGTCGATCGTCGCCGCGCTCATCGAAAGCAGCTTGCCGCGGATCTCGGGAGCAAGGTCAAGATGGCTGTGCCGCTCCATCGCCTCGATCAGCATCGGCATCAAGGCTTTCAACCGCTTGCCGCAAACCCGGTCCGACGCTTCCCAGAGGAGTGCGAGCACATTGCGTTCGGCTTCACCGTAAATCCGGCGCCGGGCCCGACGCCCTGTTCGCGACCCATCATGGCCCCGCAGCAGCCGCATCGCATGCTTGCGATGATATCCAGTGATATTGACGAACTCATCCAATATCCGCGCCTTCTCCACGCGATCGCCCGATCGGTAGCGTTCGCCCACAGCTGCCGTCAGTTCCTTCCTAGTCGCCATGCTCAGCCGCCTCATCGTCGCCCCCGCCCGCCCGTTTGGTCGGGGAGCAACTTACATGAGGCAACGGCCTATCATTCGGGAGCTTCTACGCTGACGCAATGCGGAGTCTCACCCTGATCGCCGCCGCGCAGAAGGCGGCGCTTTCCAGTGGGTGCAAGTCCCACCCGGCGAAAACGCTCCAGCCGGAAGCAACCGGAGCAGCTATGGAGGTGACGAAGTGGCTGAAGCCTTCGGATAGCTGTCACGATATACGGTGACAGCGCGCGTGTGCAGGCCGTAACGCGAGTGAACGCTGAGCAAGCCTCGAAAAGGACGATGCACAGGCCGACCTGACGGCCATATCAGGGAAGGCTGACACGACTGGGGCGACGTGAGCGAAGCAATACCTCCAGTCGCTGTGCCGGGGTAGTGGCGACAGCATGTACACAAGGAAAGCGTATTGCTCAGCGGATCGTGCGGTTGGCGCGCAGTCAACTCAGGTCCTGATTGGTCTCGGTTCCGATTGATCTTCCAGTTGCCGCTCGGCCTGCTCGGCAAGGTGATCGTATTCCTCAGCCATCTTGGTCAGCCGGGCTCGGGTAGCCGCGTCTCTGCTGCGTTCTGCTTTGGCACGCGTCTGGGCTGCGCGTTGCAGCCAATGGCTTGGGCCTGAGAGATCGCGCGACATCGGAGCTACGGAGCCACCTCATTTTTACACGACCAAGAGAAGTCTGCGATTCGGGCGTGTTGGCGGCCAATTCGAGGCGATAACCGCAGCGGCTGGAGAACCTGGATTCGGCCCATGTGCTTAGGATGACGTACCGAACGAGGTCGGATTCGCCTCGACATATTCAGCCCACAGCTCTTGCATCATCCTCTTCACGGTCTCCGGATCGTGTCGGTCGCCGGCTCGAGGCTCGCTTTCGAGTTGGCCTAGGTGAAAGCTCCCGGAGAGAGGATTGCCGATGTCAGGAATAAACGCGGCGCCCGTTGGCTTGTGTGTAATGCCTTCAGGCGTGATATTGAATTGGTCTCGACTAACTAAAATGTTGGCCACTGTCGCTGCCACCCTGGGGCGGCCGTTCCCCTTTGGACTACCCAGGTAGAGGCGTTCTCCGCAAGTCGAAGTTCAACGTTCCACCCGATAGCAATGTTCCTGTTGGACGTTCATGTCCGAGGGACTTCCTGCACGGGGCGGTCTTTCCTTAGTTCGCCTCGCACATGATCTTGAGAACGTCATCGGTCAGGTTCGTGCGGCCTTCGTCAGCTGGACAAAGCTTCCGGACTCATGCAGCCCAACCTAGACGCTCAGCATCATCATCGTGCGTTTTGGCCTCTGATCGTGATTTTTGGCCAGATTTTCCAGAATAGCTGATGTTCCGCGCCATAAGAAGGCGGTCGCCTTCGACCATTCTGTATTGTTGGTCAACTCCCTTCTGATTCGCGGCATCTCCCACGGCTCGGTTCGTCACACCTCGATGACTGCTCTTTTCTCGATCACTCCCGTTTCCAAATCACGACTACGGGAGGTCTCGATAAGCTCGCTGTCGGCGCGTTGGAGCCTCCGCACCCGGGTCACCCCCGCGGCTTTTGTCTAGATCCGACCTGCAGCCACGAGGCCGGTGAGGATCACAAGCAACTCAAACAAGAAGTAACTACCGAATATCAGTTCGGCGTCCGGCGCTGTGTCGATATCGCGCGCCTCGGCTTTTCGGGTGAAGCACCCCCCGGTGAGCATTCCACGCGGGCGCTGGTCGCCGGTGCCGATGGGCGTCAAGTATCCCGAGATCAGCTGACTCACGGTACGTTCTGCGAAGTCCCGGTACTTGGCGCCATCAATGGGGCCGAGTGCAGACGCAAGTCGCAAGGATGCTGCGGCAGCGATGGCAGTGGCCGCGGTATCCCTGCTTGTATTCGGAATTGCCGGGTCATCAAAGTCCCAGTACGCAACGAGGTCCGCTGGAACGTGGGCGATCCACCAGTCCAGCACGCGCATGGCATATTCGCGCCACAAAGGCTTCTGCGGACGAACCATGGCCGCATGAGCAGTATAGAGCACCGCCCAACCCTGCGCTCGTCCCCAGGTACTAACATCGCTGTATCCTTTATGCGTATGCGTTCTCAGCACTTTTCCCGTCTGCGGGTCGAGCGTAGACGATTGGATCACCGAACGATCGGGTCGCACATGGATCTCCAAGACCCTTCGCATGTGGGCGTTGGCGACGTCCTCCATGTGCGAGTCACCCAGCTGGTCCGCCGCCCAGTAAAGCAGACCCGTGGCCTGCAGGGAGTCGATGCTGCTTTCGGCTATCCCCACGGCGCTGGCCTCCTCAGCCTCCTGGCCTAACGGGATCAAGCCCAGTCTTGGGTCGAACATCTGCTCCAGAGACCTAGCTGCCGTGAGCGCAGCATCACGTGCCGTTTCATCCCCGAAGAGGATACTTCCAAGCGCCGCACCGTGGTAGAAGCCAAAGCCCTTGAATGCCGTCCGGCGCTCGGCACGAGGCAGCATCCGGGCCAGCGCGGCATGCGCGTCAGATATCGGGAAGCGCTGCGGGTCCGCCAGATGGGCGAGCCAGAGTACGCCAACGAATGCCCCGCCGGTCCAATCGCCATCGGAGGTGAACGTCCATTTTCCATCCTCAGTACGGGCCCAATGCGGTAGGCCAGCTGTGGAAGCATCCCTCGTTTGTGCAATGCGCGCCAGCGTGCGCTCACGCGCGGATAAGAAGTCGCTTCTGGACATGTTTTCTCCCAAGAAGGCCTCTCGGGCCAAGCGACGCCCGATTGTGTAGCGACAGGGTCTTAACGTCAGTCGCCGATGTAGACGTGGCCGCGCTTCTTCGCGAGGTGATAAACGACCACGCTCAGCACCGCGATCACGGATCCATACACGGGAAACATCCAGGCCATCTGCGCATGCTGCAACCACACCAGCAGATAGGGCGACGTCCCGCCAAACAGTGATACCCCGAGCGCATACCCGACAGCGATACCCGTCGTACGCACCGCGCGCGGCATCAGGGTGGTTGCGATAAAGTTGTAGAGAGCCATGTTGAAGCCGACGATCGCACCTCCGAACACCATCACGAAGAAGAACGTGGAAATGCTCTTCTCGGAATAGACCAACGTGAGAAAGAAGCACGCGACGAGCAGCAGGCGCAGCAGCGTGAATGCGCGCGAGGGCCGGATCTTGTCTGCGAAGGCGCCCACGAACGGCGCTGTGACGATCCAGATCACGCCCATGAGTGTCGTAATCCCGTACACCCAGGTGGAGTTCTCCTTGAACGCACCGTTCGCCAAGTTGGGCAAACCGGCATTCCAGGCGTAGTTTGCGATCTGCACCGCTCCGACGACCAGGATGACGGCGAGCAGCGAAAGATCAAGTTCGGTGCTTGACAGCCCGCAAGCCCTGCCGGAACGACCCTGGAATAGGCATCAAAAGGCCCCCCAGATCTGAGAAAGGACAGTCTAAGCTTGCGTCCAAATTGCGTGACGAACCGCGTATTAGCATTACTATTCAGCTTTTTTGAAGCCAGAGCGCGGGGGCAAGCAGGTGCCGCTAGCATGTGCGGCGTTCGTGTTGGTGACTGCTGCTCGTCCATAGCGGCCATCGACCTTGAGGTGGTAGTCAATCGCGAGCCGCCCGAATTATGTGGCATGCGAGGCGCGACTATTAACGCGCCTCTGCATTTCGCGCCGAGACCAGAAGCATCATTGGCCGCTCCAGCTCTTCGGCCAGTTCGGGCAACTGCTCGATCTGTTCGGGCACCGGGGCGAATTCCTCGACCCGGCGCAACTCGAAGCCCACACCGATCAACGTGTTGAGCGTCGTGCCGAGTGTCCGGTGGTACTTCACCACGCCCTTGGCGAACCAATCCGTCCGGCGTTCGCCCTCGACCGAATAGCCATTGACCGGCCAGGTCATGCGACCGTCTTCATCGGCAATCCAATGCGGATGTGCTGCCGCCATGAAGATCGGATGCTCGATCGTGAAGACCAGATCTCCTCCGAGAACCAGCGCGTTTTTGATCATGCGCGCCAAGCGCCCGAAATCTCGAATATAATGAAATGTCAGGGAGCTGTAGACGAAGTCGAAAGCCGCCGCGGGCAGTTCCAGAGTCTCGAGGTCTGCGATCTTGTATTCAATTGCCGGGTCCGAGGAATCGGCCTTGGCGCGCGCGATCATGTTCTGCGAGAGATCGAGTCCGAGCACCGAGGCGGCCCCCTGGATTCTCATCCAGCGCGAAGCCCAGCCGAAGCCACAGCCCAGATCGGCAACGTGTTTGCCGGGCAATTCGGGCAGCATGGCCCGGATCGCCGGCCATTCCGGTGCGCCGTCCAGCCCGAGCACCTGTCGGGGCAATTGGGCGTAGCCAGCGAAGAAATCAGGATTATCGTAGATGTTTTGTGCCATGTTCATCGCCTCCACGAAGGGAGGACGAGGCCCACTTCCAAGCCGAAAGACCTTGTCCGCGAGGGGCGAGGGCAGGGTTGACGATCCGCGTGTTCAGTTTGCGTGAGCGACATCCCGGCACCCCGCCTTGGGGATCGGCCAACGGGGCGACAGTATGAATGTCCTTCTCAACCATGGCCAATATCTCGGCGAATGCTCAGGCGGTGTCAAGCTCGCCGCACTGCCAACTTCAGCCGCCCAACCAGCTGACCTCTGCGTAGGGCTCTGGCTGCACGAGCGCGCTTTTCGATCCGCGAATTCGAATGTCAATCGGCGTCCGAAATTGCATTTCGATTCCAACCGAGGGCTATCGCGTCGCGCGCTGTTCGATCACGAAGCTAAAGCTTGTCACCAAGATTGGTGCCACAATCATCGCGAACTTCAACTGCCATTCGATGCTGTGGCCTGCTGCTGGCCCATTCGCGGGTTATCTCCGAAAGCGCAGCGGTCGCTTCCTGCCGTGCAGACTCGATGTCCGGCAGCTCTACACCTTCATCGTCACGGATGAATTGGCTGCCGTCGCGGATATCAAAATAGTATCTCTTCATTGCACCGACTCACGAGGACCATCGAACATTTCTTGCAGTTCCAGATGATCTGCCCGCGTCCTTGAGGCTCTGCTGCATGGCCGAGTGCCAACCATTTCCTGCAGGGCGAAAGGCAGTCAGTATGTTGGCTTAGATCAAGGCAAAGGCGAGCAGGCTAGAGCAAAGCAGCGCTATGCCAGCCGCAGTCAGAGCCAGGAGACTTCCCGAGACAAGGTCGTGATTGGTCATGCAACGCTCTCGATTACATCACAGAGTGAGAGCAGCACTCGCTGCAGTCGCCGCTTGCCGGCCAACGCATAGATTACTATTTGAATCGAGTGCACTATTCCTGCTGTTACTACGAGTAAATGCATTTTTTCGGCACGATCCGGGGCCGCTCATCGCCTTGCGTCAGCAAAAGATTATAGGCCTGAGATGCTTGAGCTGCTGGTAGCCTAACCTCTAGATCTGAATACCGGGGATTGTGCGCCAATTCCCTGAGCTTACCCGACGTTCCATCAATCCAGATCAGTCATCCGACGTTTTCTACGGCGGTTCGTGCGCAAGCTAAATTAAGAGCGCGACGCTGCAGCCAAAGAGCAAAGCTAGTGACTCGGCACGCAAAATTCGGCGATCTATACTGTCTCCCGACGAGGAAGTCGGATCACGTTAGAACCACTTGCGAGGTATCGGCCCCAAGCCTCCATAAGCTGCCGTCGCTTCTTCAACGCATTGCCCCGCCGATAGGCTTGCTCCGTTTCATCTCCCACCTTGTGGGCTAATGCCATCTCCGCAATTTCACGCTCGAAGCGGGTTTCATCGCCCGCCCAATCGCGGAAGCTAGACCGACACCCGTGGGTCGTCATCGCCGGATAGACGGCTTTGAGGGCATGGAGCACAGCATTCATACCGAGCGGCTTCGTATGGTCTTTTGACCATTGCCCGGCAAATACGTAGGCCTCGCGGGCAGCGTCCTCCGGAATGACAGCTTTCAAAATCGCGACAGCGCGATCGCAGAGTGGCACTTCGAAAGCTTTGCCTTCTGGATGGTCTTCTGTCTTCATCCGTTCGGCTGGGATCGTCCAGAGCCTTTCTGCGAAGTCCACCTCACGCACGCGCATCAGTCGGGCTTCGCTGGTCCGCACCGCGGTCAAGATAATATATTCAGCGGCGAGGTTCACGGCCGTGTCCGCGGCTTCGTGGTTGGCTTGCAGCGCCTGGACGATGCTCGGGACGTCCTTGTAGGGCGCAGCCCTGTGGTGGCGCTTCGACCGCTTTGACTTCGGCAAAAGCGGCTTCAAGGTTTTCCACATGGCGGGGTTCTTCCCGGACCGAAAGCCCCTCGCCTCAGCAGCGTCGAGCACGCGCTCAATCCGGCTTCTCGTTTCGCGCGCCGTGCGATTAATCGTCATCCATATCGGAGACAAGATCCCCAAGACATCGTTCACCGTGATGCTCGCGAGCTCCATGCCCCGAATGGGCTTGCATCGCACCTTCAGGTCCCGTGTCCAGTCGGCGAGCGTGTTCTTGCCTTTGAAGCCAGCCTTGATCGATACGAGGAAGGCGTCCGCGAATTCTCCAAACGTAGTAGTTGCCAGTACTTCGGCGCGCCGCTCCGCCGCCGGGTCCTTGCCTTCGGCCAGTTTCTTGCGGGCGTCGGCGGCCTTGAGACGGGCTTCAGCGAGCGAGATGCCGTCCCTGCCTTTGCTCTTGGCGGAGCCGAGTCCCATCTCTCTGCGCTTATCGGTGCCGCGCACTCGATACAGGAAAATCCACTGCCGCCGCGCGTGCGCACCCGTCTCAACCGCGAGGTAAAGCCCCCCTCCGTCACTGTGCCGCCCGGGCTCATTGATGGTCTCCGCTTCCCGCGCAGAGAGCCTGTGCAACTGTCGTCTGGCCATAGCCGCCCCACCATCCGCCCCACCATTGAGCACGGATTGCAGCGGATTGCGGCGAACGTCCGTGAACGGCAGCGGATCTCTATCGAGACGATTATAGCAGGACTTACAGCATGTTAGAAGCCATCAACGAACGATGGACGACGAGTGCGAAATTCGACCATGGACGCGGTGATGCCAGTCGCGCCTTACTTTTATCTGGGGCTCACTTCGTCTTCGTCTTCGCCGTCCCCGCCAGCCAGTCCAGCCCCTCGCCATAGAGCTTCTCGACCTCGGGTCCGATGAGGCCCGGCATGTCGCGCTTCACCTCGTAGCCGATCAGCTCCTGCATGTAGGCGAGATGGCGATAGCCCTCGGGGAGCGCGGCGAGCGCTTTCTGGTCGAGCTGAAGCGGCGCGGCGGGATCGACCGGGTCGATCCGGTCCTTCTCGTAGATCGGCTGGCGGCGAACGATGCCCCACCGGCCCTGCCGCTTCTCCAGGAAATCGTAGAAGCGGCCGGTACAGACGACGTCGCAGAGCACGTCGTGCGCCAAAGCCCGCTGCGAGATCGTCATCTTGGTCTGTGCGATGGCCCGCACGCCCGCGATGTCGATGCTGGTGCCGCCAAGGAAATGCAGGATGCGCACCCCCTTTGCGAAGCCCTCCTGGCTGACGCGCATGAAATCCCGCGCCGGCCCCTGAAACCAGGTGGCGGACATCCAGCCTTCTTCATGCCAGACCGTCGCAAAGCGCTCCCAGTCCCCGGCGTCGCGCCACACCGCCCAGTTCTCGACGAGGTCGCGGATGGCGAGGCGATCGAGCAGCTGCGGGTCCAACATGCGAAATCTCCTGGCGGATTGGAGCGGCGATAAATGTCATCGGCTCGAAATATCAACGAGGCAATTTAGCCGCCGTCAAGCAGCTCCGGGCTTCCCAGCCCGTCGAATTACCCACACCTGCGCGAACGCGATACGAGCAGCGAGCCTTGCAATCAACCAGACCGCGATTAGTATCCGCATCGATGCAGATGAAATTCCCCTTGCTGGCCGCCCTCCTCGGATTGCTGGGGGCCTTCTCCGCGCATGCGCAGGCTGAACCGCAGAGCGATAGCGTCAATGCCTGGAAGACGAGGCTGACGGCGCACATTGCCAGCAACAGGTTTTTTCCGGCTGAAGCATGGGGACAAACCGGAAAAGCCAAAGTCGCAATCATCATCGATCGGTCCGGCAGGTTGATCTCACGGACGCTGGCTGAGAGCGCCGGCTCGCGGCCACTCGACGATGCTGCGCTGGCGATCATCGCCCGCGCTCAACCGTTTCCGGCGCCGCCTTCGGAGCTGACAGAGAGCTCGTTCTCGTTCACGGTGCCGATCGTCTTCGAGGGTCGTCAATTCCAGGTACCGCCGTTCGGGGTCGTGCTGAGCAGGCCGGGTCCGGCCGCCATGGAGTCCGATCCCATGGCTGCGTGGCGCAAGACGGTCACAGAACATGTCTGGCGCCATAGGGCGTTTCCGCCGGGGGCGATGGGTCAGAAAGGCGATGCCGGCGTCACATTCGTGGTCGATCGTTCGGGCAAATTGATCTCAAACGCTTTGGTGGAAAGCACAGGTTTTGCGCCGCTAGATGCCGCGGCGCTCGCCATGGTCGAGCGATCCATTCCATTCCCGAAACCGCCCACTGAGGCGAAGGACGACCTGCAGAGAGTAACCGTCCTCATGACTTTTGATGGGACGCAGCCAAGCCTAGCGCCGTCGCCGGAACGAGAAAAATTGCTCCAATCCTGGATCGAGGACCAGGCCAAGCTGAATGCGAAATCCCCTGGGCCAGACGACAGCAAGCTAAATTCCATGCTTCGCAGCATCTGCCGCGGCTGCTGAGGCAGAGCAAAACAACTCTCCGCCACATACGAAAACGACGCGCCTTGCGGCGCGCCGTTGCCGTTTTCTTGTCGAAGTCAGCTTCCTACGCCGCCAGCGCCTTCCTTACGCCGCCGGCGCCTTGGGCGTGCGGTTGCGCGAGTTGCGCTGGAAGAACAGCGCCTGGCTCGCGACCGCCGACACCATCGCGGGCTGGAACGGTTTTGAGATCAGGAATGCCGGCTCGGGGCGCTCGCCGGTGAGGAAGCGCTCGGGATACGCGGTGATGAACACCACCGGCACCTCGAAGGTGCGAAGCAGCTCGTTGACGGCGTCCAGGCCCGACGAGCCGTCGGCGAGCTGGATGTCGGCGAGGATCAGGCCGGGCCGCCTGTTCTTGGCCAGCGCCACCGCATCGGCATGGGTGCGCGCGACGCCGACGACGTTGTGGCCGAGATTCTTCACCAGGCTCTCGAGGTCCATGGCAATGAAGGTCTCGTCCTCGATGATCAGCACGTCGGTGGCGATCTCGGCCGCCATCTCGCGTCCGGCAGCGTCCGCGAGCCGCCGCGTCTCACCCACGTCGGTGCCGAGGATGAAGGCGACTTCCTCTTCCGAAAAGCCCTCGAGCGACAGCAGCAGGAAGGCCTGCCGCGGCAGAGGCGTGATGTTCGACAACCGCCTCTCCGGCGGCATCGGCAAGGTCGTCACCTCGGCATCGTCGTTGACGGAGACGGAATTCCAGATCTGGGTGAAGAGCCGGAACAGGCCGGCGCGCGGCCCATGGCTCTCGTCGAGCACTGACGGATCGCCAAGCATGGCTTCCAACATGGCTGCGACATAGGCGTCACCGGAGGCCTGGCTGCCCGTCAGGGCGCGTGCGTACCGGCGCAACAACGGCAAGTGTTCAGCAACAAGCTGTGAACGGGACATCCCCACTCCATTCATCGTCGGGCCAGACTTGAGGTTACCCTGAGGTCAGCGTTACGCGGGGGGCCCGGGTTCCCCTGCTGCGCTGATTACGCCTCAGCCTGAGAAAAGTTCCGTATTGGGCGGAACTTTTTCTCGCAACTCGCATTGTGCCTATCCAGGGAACGGCTCCCGGTTGAGAAAAATTCTCGATTTTACAGTCACTTAACTCGGGGAAACGTGGAACAGGTCATGAAAGATCTCAAGTCTCAAGCCAGCAAAAGCACGACCCCCGGCAAGGGAGGGCTCACTCCGGAGATCCAATCCCGGATTGGCCATCAGCTGCGCGCCATGTACGACGACGTGGTGCGGCAAGGGGTTCCGGATCGGTTCGCTGAACTGATCAAGAAGCTTGATGCACCGGGAGCGGCCCACCAAGTGGAAAATGAGGGTGGATCCAACGACAACAACAATGGGAGGGATTAATGCCTCTCACGGACTCCCTGCGTAATGACATCCTGGCGGCCGTGCCGAGCTTACGCGCGTTCGCCATCTCGCTCAGCGGCAATGCGGACCGCGCCGACGATTTGGTGCAGGAGACGCTGCTCCGCGCGCTGGCCAACATCAACTCGTTCCAGCCTGGCTCCAACCTGCCGGCGTGGCTCTTCACGATCCTGCGCAACCTGTTCCGCTCCGACTATCGCAAGCGGCGGCGGGAGGTCGAGGACGCCGAAGGCAACTACGCCAAGACACTGAAGACCCAGCCGTCGCAAAACGCGCATCTCGAATTCGAGGAGTTTCGTACGGCGCTCGACAAGCTTCCACAGGACCAGCGTGAAGCGCTGATCCTGGTCGGCGCCTCCGGCTTCTCCTACGAGGACGCGGCCTCGATCTGCGGCTGCGCGGTCGGCACGATCAAGAGCCGCGTCAACCGCGCCCGCTCGAAACTCGCCGCGCTGCTCTATGTCGAGGGCGCCGAGGACTTTGGGCCCGACGAGACCGTACGGGCCGTGATCGGCGGCAGCGGCGGCTGACGGCAGGCATCATCGGGATCGAGACGGCATGAAGGCGGCTGCTTCCGCGGCCGCCTTTGCGTGCGTGCGAGAACCTGAGGGCGCCAAGCTTGCAGCGCCGATCACTCGTCCACGAAGGTCACGGTGTCCGCGACATTGGCCCGCGAGGTGCGGTAGCTGTTGACCTTGTGCGCGTGGTCGGCATAGCCGAACGAGATGCCGCAGACGACGCGGCGATCGTCGGACAGGTTGAAGTGGCGGCGGATCAGGCCGGAATGGCGCGCGAGCGCCGCCTGCGGAATGGTGCCGAGCCCGAGCGCCTGTGCGGCCAGCATGAAATTGGAGACATAGGCGCCGCAATCGATCGCACCATAGATGCCGAGCGGCTCGTTGGTGTGAATGATCGCGACATGCGGCGCGCCGAAGAAATTGTAGTTCTCCAGCGCCTGCCCGGCATAGGCCGCCTTGTCACCGCGGGCGATGCCGAGCGTGTTGTAGAGCTGAAAGCCGCTCTCGCGCCGGCGTTCGAGATAGACCCCGACATATTCGCGCGGCGGGGTGAAATCGTAGTCGTCGCCGAGACCACCCGAGGCTTCCTTGTAGATCGCCTGGCGAAAGCGCTCCTTGGCCGCGCCGCTGGCGATGATGACCTGCCAGGGCTGGCTGTTGCACCAGGACGCGGTGCGCTGCGCGGTGGTCAGCACATGCTCGATGGTGGCGCGGTCAACTTCCTTCGGGAGAAAGGCGCGGACGGAGTAGCGCTCGTTGAGGAGCTCTTCGAGCACGCCGATGCGGTCCTGGGTCTGGCTCACTTTTGCATCCATGTTTGGCTCGCGCTCTTCGTAGGGTGGGCAAAGGCGCATAGCGCCGTGCCCACCGACAGACTTACCCCGGAGCATCTGCATATGGTGGGCACGCTTCGCTTTGCCCACCCTACAAGATACAGCGAGAGGTGAGATCAACGTCCCTTGGTCGGGATCTTGTTGTACGGCACGTCCTTGTCGACGCGGATGTCGCCCGGCAGACCCAGCACCCGCTCGGCGATGATGTTGCGCAATATCTCGTCAGTGCCGCCGGCGATGCGCATCGAAGGCGAGGACAGCAGCATCTGCTGGAACTGGCCCTGCACCGTCTCCTCGTCGCTGCCGGTGAGAACGCCGGCTGCGCCCTGCAGGTCCATCGCATAAGTGGCGATGTCCTGGAGCATCATGCCCGACACCAGCTTGCCGATCGAATTCTCCGGCCCGGCCGCTCGCCCTTCGACAGCGCCGAGATCGCGCGGTAGCTGGTGTATTTCAGCCCGCTCGACTTCACCGCCCAGCTCGCAAGCTTCGAGCGCACCGCCGGATCATCGATCGCAAGCCCATCCTCCAGCATCAGATTGGAGCAGAACTCCAACATTTCTGGCACGCCGGTTGCGAGCCGCGCGCCGATCGACATGCGCTCGTTCATCAGCGTGGTCAGCGACACGCTCCAGCCCTCGCCGACGGCGCCGAGGCGCTGGCTGTCGGGGATCACGACGTCGGTGAAATAGACCTCGTTGAACTCCTGCATGCCGTTGGCCTGCTTGATCGGACGCACCTCGACACCCGGGCTCTTCATGTCCAGGAAGAACATGGTGAGGCCCTTGTGCTTGGGGACATCAGGATCGGTGCGTGCAATCAAGAGGCCGTAGTCCGAGTAATGCGCACCCGAGGTCCAGATCTTCTGGCCGTTGACGATCCAGTTGTCGCCTTTCTTCTCCGCGCGGGTGCGCAGACCCGCGACGTCGGAGCCGGCCGACGGTTCGGAGAACAGCTGGCACCAGATCTCCTCGCCCGAGGCGAGCTTCGGCAGATACCGGCGCTTGGCATCCTCGCTGCCGAAAGCCATCACGGTCGGGCCGCACATGCCCTCGCCGATCTGGAAAGGCTGCGTCAGCTTGCCGTAGACGCCCTCCTCCTGCTGCCAGATCACGCGCTCGATCGGCGTCGCGCCGCGGCCGCCATATTCCTTCGGCCAGTGCAGGCAGGCCCAGCCCGCTTCGAACTTCTTCTTCTGCCAGGCCTTGCCGACATCGACGATGTCCTGCTTGGCAAGCCGGATGCGGCCGAGCGAGGATTTTGACAACTCGGCATGCAGCTCCTTCGGCGCGTTAGCCTCGATCCATTTGCGCGCGGTCTCGCGGAATGCGGCTTCTTGCGGGGTGTCGTCGAAATTCATGGCGGACCTCTAACCTCTTCCCTTCGTCGGGATCTTGTTGAACGGCACGTCCTTGTCGACACGGATATCGCCCGGCAGGCCCAGCACCCGCTCGGCGATGATGTTGCGCATGATCTCGTCGGTGCCGCCTTCGACGCGCGTACCCGGTGCGCGCAGCAGCATCGCCTGGAAGCGGCCAGCCACTTCGGCGTCTTCGGGGCCGCTGACGACGCCAGCCGCGCCTTGCAGATCCAGCGCATAGGTCGCGACGTCCTGGATCATGGAGCCCGCCACCAGCTTGCCGATGGAATTCTCCGGACCAGGCCGCTCGCCCTTCGACAGCGCCGAGATCGCGCGCATGCTGGTATAGCGCAGGCCGCTCGCCTTCACCGCCCAGTTCGCGAGCTTCGCGCGCACCGCGCGATCCTCGATCGCAGGTCCATCGTCGAGCATCAGGCTGGAGCAATACTCGAACAGCTCCGGAAAACCGGTCGAGACGCCGGCGCCGATCGACATGCGCTCGTTCATCAGCGTGGTCAGCGAGACGTTCCAGCCGTCACCGACCTCGCCGAGGCGCTGGTGGTCGGGGATGCGCACATTGGTGAAATAGACCTCGTTGAAATCGGAGGCGCCGCTGGCCTGCTTGATCGGCCTGACCTCGACGCCCGGGCTCTTCATGTCCAAAAAGAACATGGTGAGGCCCTTGTGCTTGGGCACGGTCGGATCTGTGCGGGTCAAGAGGATGCCGTAGTCCGAATAATGCGCGCCCGAGGTCCAGATCTTCTGGCCGTTGATGATCCAGTCGTCACCGTCCTTCTCGGCCCGCGTGCGCAGGCCCGCGACGTCCGAGCCGCCGGCCGGCTCGGAAAACAGCTGGCACCACACCTTCTCGCCGGAGGCGAGCGGCGGCAGATAGTTCCGCTTATGCTCCTCGCGCGCGAACGCCATCATGGTCGGCCCGCACATGCCGTGGCCGATGATGAACATGTGGGAGAGCTTTCCGAACGGGCCCTCCTCCTGCTGCCAGATCACCCGCTCGATCGGCGAGGCGCCGCGGCCGCCATATTCCTTGGGCCAGTGCAGGCAGGCCCAGCCGGCATCGGCCTTCTTCTTCTGCCAGGCCTTTGCGACCTCGAGAATGTTCGCGTTCTTGAGCTGCGTGCGGCCGAGGGAGGATTTGCGCAGCTCGTCCTCGTATTGCTTGGGTGCGTTGGCACCGATCCAGGCGCGGGCGGTTGCGCGGAATTCGGCTTCCTGCGGGGTGTCGTCGAAGTTCATAACGTTGCCCCTCGCTTACGCCGCGTTCTTCTTCCGCATGCGGTCGATCAACTGGTCTTCCCAATAGGTGAGGCTGCCAAGCCCGAGCGCCATGGCATTGGCGCGGCGGTAGTACATGTGGCAGTCGAACTCCCAGGTAAAACCCATGCCGCCGTGAACCTGGATGTTGTTTTTGGCACAGTGCTGGAACGCCTGCGTCGCGCTGATGCGCGCGGCGGCCGCCGCCTCCGGCAATTCAGCTGCGTTGGTCGAGAGCGCCCAGGCACCGTAATAGCTGTTGGAGCGTGCCAGCGTCGCCGAGACATACATGTCGGCGAGCATGTGCTTGATGGCCTGGAACGAACCGATCTGACGGCCGAAGGCGATGCGGTCGAGCGCATAGTCGCGGCCCATCTCCAGGGCGCGGTCGGCGCCGCCGACCTGCTCGAAGGCGCAGAGCACCGCGGCGCGGTCGAGCACCTGGCTGAGGATGCTCCAGCCGTCGCCGGCAGCACCCAGCGGCTCGGCCTTGCAGTCTTTGAAGGTGATCTCGGCCTGCCCGCGGGTCGGATCGAGATTGGTGAGACTTTTCACCTCAACACCCGCGCCTTTGAGATCGACCAGGAACAGCGAGATATCATTCTCACGCCCACTCGATCCCGTGCGCGCGGCAACCACCGCGAAGTCGGCGATGGCGCCATCGGCCACCGGCTTCTTGACGCCGTTGAGCATGCCATTCGCAGCAGCCAGCTTGATATTCTTCGGTGACGGATTGCCCTTGCCCTCGAACAGCGCCAGCGTGCCGATCGCTTCGCCCGAAGCAATCGCGGGCAGCCACTTCTTCTTTTGCGCGTCGCTGCCGGCGATCAGCAGCGCTTCGGCGGCAAGATACACGGTCGAAGAGAACGGCACCGGCGCATTGGCCCGCCCCATCTCCTCCGCGATCACGCAGAGCTCGAGATGGCCGGCACCCGCACCGCCGAATTCTTCCGGGATCGCGACGCCGAGAAATCCCATTTCGGCGAGACCCTTCCAAAGCGCCTTGTCATAGGGCGCCTTGCCGTCGAGCACGATGCGCACCGCCTTGGGCGAGCACTTCTCGTTGAGGAATTTGCGCGCCTGATCGCGAAGCTGCTTCTGGTCGTCCGAAAAGTCGAAGTTCATGGCGGGCTACCTTTTTATTCGTTGTCATTCATTGATGCCGTCATTCCGGGGCGCAACGAAGCTGCGAGCCCGGAATCCGATTCCACCGCGTCAAAGCGGCCCGATGGATTCTTTGATGCGCAATTGCGTATCAAAGTTCGCGCTGCGCGCCCCGGAATGACGAGGTGGGAGAGTTGTGCACTCATCGCAGCACGATCACATCCTGATCCGGCTTGTCCGCATAAAGCCGCTCCACCAGCGCTGCGCGGCGCTCCAAGCCGGCGCGCTGGTTGATGTAGCCCTTGTCGGTGAGCTCGTTGCCGTCGATCGAAGGCGGCTCGACCATCAACATGGCGCGCGCGATGATGCGGCTGCTGGCGCCTTCGCACTCCCGGTTGTGCGTCTCCAGCCCGCGCCTGAAGCAGGCGATGACCTCAGGGTGCTTCACCGCATCCGCAAAGCTCAGGTCAGGATTGCCGACGAGCTGGCGGCAGGCATGCAGGTTTGGCCAGGCAAGCAGGCCGATGAAGGCGCGATCCTGTCCCGCGACCAGCGCGTCATGCACGACGGGCGTCGTCGCCGCGATCGCATCGGTACGGAGCGAGCCGACATGCACGAACGTGCCCGTCGTGAGCTTGAAGTCTTCCACCACGCGCCCGGCAAAGATGATGCCCTGCACCGGATCGGCATCGTCGACGAAAATGCCGGCATCGCCGATGCAGTAGAAGCCTTCCTCGTCGAACATCTTCTTCGTCAGCTCCGGCTGGCCGAAATAGCCAGGCGTGACATTGACGCCGCGCAGGCGCAGCTCGTATTTCGAGCCGCACGGCACCATCTTCAATTCGACTCCGGGGAACGGCAGGCCGATCAGGCCGACTCGCTCGGTGTCCCAATAGGTGCCGGTCGAGGTCGGCGCGGTCTCGGTCGAGCCCCAGCCGGTGTAGAACACGATGCGCTCACCGGTCGTCTTCACCGCTAGCGCCTGCATGCGATCGTAGAGATCGTCCGGCAGCCGCGCGCCGCCATAGGCCATGATCGAGAGATCTTGAAGAAGGAGCGACACAGCGCGTCGTCCTTCTCCATCGCCGCCGCCAGCGCGGCATAGCCGGCCGGCACGTTGGCGTAATAGGTCGGCGAGATCTCATGCAAATTGCGCAACGTCTCCTCGAACTGGCCCGGCATCGGCCGGCCGTCATCGATATGGAGCGTACCGCCGTCGACCAGCACGGGGTGGAATGCCGCATTGCCGCCCATGGTGTGATTCCAGGGCATCCAGTCGAGCACGGTCGGCAGCGGGCCGCCCGGCGTACGTGGCCGCACCTGCATCATCATCGCCGCATTGGCGCACATCATCTCCTGGGTGTTGATGACGGCTTTGGGCATGCCGGTCGAGCCGGAGGTGAACAGCAGCTTGCCGATGGTCTGCGGCGTGATCTTCGCGATCGACGCCTCGACATCCCTCGTGACCGGCGTCGCCGCAAGCTCGGCAAAGCTGACGCTCTTGATGCCCTCGCAGGAGCGTGCGACGTGAACGACAGTGACGCCGGTGAGATCGATCGCCTTCAGCGCCTTCTCGAAGGTCGGGCCGTCCTGCACCATCACGACGGCCGGCTTGATCAGGTCGAACAGATATTTCAGCTTGACGTGATCATGGCTCATCAGCGAGTAGGCCGGCGACACGGGAGCCGCCGGGACGCGCGCCTGCATCGCCGCCTGTGTCATAAGGGCATGCTCGATCGAATTGCCCGAGAGGATCGTGACGGGCCGTCCCTCGAGATCGAGGTTCAGCAGCGCTTGCGTCAGCGCATCCACGGTGCGCTTGGCCTCGCCATAGGACACCTTGCGCCATTCGCGGTTGGGCCCGCCGCGCTGCGCGAGCCAGATGCGCTCCGGCGCTTCTTTCGCCCACTTCGCCAGCGAAGCCGGAATGTGCTTCTCGTAAGCTTGCAGCGGAATGCGCGACTTCAGCACCAGCGTGCCGTCGCCGCGGCGCTCGACGTCGATGTCGCGCGCGAGCCACTCGACCTTGCGAAAGGCAGGCTTCGTCATCACTGCCGCCGCGCTTCCACTCATTTTGCGTCTCCCGGAATTATTGTCCTTTGCGGATCATTCTCGTTCAGCGCTTGATATAGACAGGCTTTCGCTTCTCAAGGAAGGCCCTGATGCCTTCCGAAAATTCCTCGGAACGACTGCACAGGACCTGGTTGCGGTCCTCCATCGCAATCGCTGCTTCCAGCGACCCGGCATCGACGCTCATGTTGAGACATTCCTTGGACAGCCGCAGCCCCACGGGCGAGGCCGTCATCATCGCGTCGACATAAGGCGCGGCCGCGTCGTCGAGCTTGTCCTCATCAACGACCTCCGAGACGAGCCCGACCGCCAGCGCGCGCTCGGCGCCGATGAAGCGCCCGGTGAGGATCAGCTCGGATGCCACGGACACGCCGACCAGGCGCGGCAGGAAATAGCTGGTGCCGATGTCGCAGCCGCCAAGACCAAGCTTGATGAAGGCGCAATTCATCCGCGCCGATTTCGTCGCGATGCGGATGTCGGACGCCAGCGCCAGCGCAAAGCCGCCACCGGCCGCGGCGCCCTGCACCAGTGCCAGGATCGGCTGCGGGCAACGCCGCATCAGCATCACGATGTCGGCGATGCGCCGCTGCGAGTTCGAGCGACTCGGTCACACCGGGCGGCTCCTGCTGACCGGCGCGGCGCGCCATCGCGGCCTTGAGATCGAGGCCCGCGCAAAAATTCCGGCCTGCGCCTTTCAGCACGACGACGCGCGTGTCGCGGTTGCGCTGCAGGCTTTGGAAATAGACGTTGAGAGCATCGATCAGCGCGGGATCGAGCGCGTTGAGGTGCTCGGGGCGATTGAGCGTGACCCGGTCGACGCCGTCGTCATGCTCGATCAGCAGCGGTTGAGACATGGGGCGCTCCTGCTTACCGTCCTTGGCGGTGCCGATTGCTGAGCCCTCTCCCCTTGTGGGAGAGGGCATGTACGTCGCTAGCCAGGAATTCGGTTGGGTGAGGGGTCTGTCTCCGCGGATGAGACCCCTCATCTGGCGCGCTCGGAGCGCAATTGCGCTCCAAAGCGCGGCACCTTCTCCCACATCCGCCTTCGCCTGAAGGCTTCGGCGGACAAGAGGGAGAAGGAAGAAAGCGTCTTACCTTGGCGCCATGCGGATGGCACCGTCGAGGCGGATGGTCTCGCCGTTGAGCATCGGGTTCTCGACGATGTGCACCGCGAGCATGCCGTATTCGTTGGCATCGCCGAGACGCGAGGGATGCGGCACCTGGGCGCCGAGGCTCTTGCGGGCCTCTTCGTTCAAGCCCATCAGCAGCGGCGTGAAGAACAGACCGGGCGCGATGGTATTGACGCGGATCTTTTGGCTAGCCAGATCGCGCGCGGCCGGCAGCGTCAGGCCGACGACACCGCCCTTCGACGCCGAATAGGCGATCTGGCCGATCTGACCTTCGTAAGCGGCGACCGACGCGGTGTTGATGATGACGCCGCGCTCCTCACCGACCGGCTCGATCGTGACGAGCCGCTCGGCGAACAGCCGCAGGCAGTTGAACGTGCCGATCAAATTGACGTTGATGATGCGCGCGAACTTCTCCAGCGGGTAGACGCCGTCGCGACCGACGATCCGCTGCGAGCCGCCGATGCCAGCGCAGTTCATCAGCACGCGCGCGACGCCATGCGCGGCTTCCGCCTTGGCGATCGCCGACTTGATCTGCTCCTCGCTGGTGACGTCGGCATGCAGCGCGATGCCCTTCACCTCGGCGGCGACCTTCTCGGCGTTTTCCTTGCTCTGGTCGATCACGCCGATCTTGGCGCCCTTGGCGGCCATGGCGCGGGCGGTCGCGGCACCCAGGCCCGAACCGCCGCCGGTGATGAGAACGGCTACGTCTTTCAACTGCATCGCTTGTACCTTTCCTTGGGCGTTTCTTCTCTGGACTTGAAGGTTCAGCCGGATCATCCGGCCGCGGCAGTTTCCTCGGCTTGCGTGAGGATGCCGCCGCAAATCAGCGTTTCCATGTGCTTGATGTATTGCCGGCAGACTTCGTCGGTGACCGGGCCGACGCCGGTCGCGCGAGACATCGCGTGCCGGCCGAAGAACAGGTGATCGCAGGCGCCGATCAGGCTGGTGTAGAACAGCACCGGATCGGTGGCGCGGAACTCGCCGCGGCTAACGCCGTCGGCGAGCAGACGGCGATGAAAGTCGAGCAGCGGCGCGACGAAGAATTTCGACACCTCATCTGCGCATTCCGGCTTGGTCTCGTGCAGGAGATAGTGGATCAGCCGGTTCATGTACGGGAACCGGTAATAGGCCCGGATGATACCGCCGATATGCAGCTTCAGCTTCGCGGTCGGCGTGATCGGCTGCGCCAGCAGATATTCGAGATTGGACAGTTCGGTCGCGGCGTTGCGCTCCAGCAGCGCCAACAGCAGGCCGTCCTTGTTACCGAAATGGTATTTGACCAGCGCGGCATTGGCGCCGGACTTCTGGGCGATGTCGGAGAGCGAGATCTCGATCGAGGAGCGTTCGATCATCAGCTCGCTTGCGGCCACGAGCAATTTCTCTGCCGTGGAATTCTTCCCGCTGGGGAGCTTGGTCGGTACGCTGGTAGCCACAGAGATCCCTGAACATGCCTCGTGAGGCGCGCAGATAAGCCCAAGCAGCGCCCTATCACAAGAGTTAATTGATCGATTGACTAAATGATCTCGCGCCCCTTAAATCCGTCCCCGACAACCAACCCAATCAAGAATTCAGGGAGAAACCGAATGGCCGAGGCTTACATCGTCGCCGCTGCGCGCACCGCGGGCGGGCGCAAGGGGGGCCGCCTCGCCGGCTGGCATCCGGCCGATCTCGCCGCCAAGGTGCTGGACGAGTTGGTCGACCGTACCAAGGTCGATCCCGCAGAGGTCGAGGACGTGATCATGGGCTGCGTGATGCAGGTCGGCGAGCAGTCCAACAACATCGCACGCAACGCGGTGATGGCGTCAAAACTGCCGGAGAGCGTGCCGGGCACCTCGATCGACCGCCAGTGCGGCTCCTCGCAGCAGGCGCTGCACTTCGCCGCGCAAGCTGTGATGTCCGGCGCGATGGACGTGGTGATCGCCGCCGGCGTGGAATCGATGACGCGGGTGCCGATGGGCCTGTCGTCACAGCTCCCGGCCAAGAACGGTTTTGGCAATTACAAGAGCCCGGGCATCGAGAAGAAATATCCGAACATCATGTTCAGCCAGTTCACCGGCGCGGAGATGATGGCCGAGAAGTACGGCCTCTCCAAGGATGAGCTCGACGAGTACTCCTACAACAGCCATCAGCGCGCGATCGCGGCGACGCAAGCGGGTCACTTCAAGAAGGAGATCGTGCCGCTCGAGATCACCCGTGCCGACGGCAGCAAGGACACTCACCACATCGACGAAGGCATTCGCTTCGACGCAACGATCGAAGGCATCAGGGGCGTCAAGCTGATCGCCGAGAACGGCAAGCTCACCGCGGCGAGCGCCAGCCAGATCTGCGACGGCGCCTCCGGCGTCATGGTGGTCAACGAGCGCGGCCTGAAGCAGCTCGGGGTCAAGCCGCTCGCGCGCATCCATCATATGACCATGACCGGGGGCGATCCCGTCATCATGCTCGACGCTCCGCTGCACGCGACCAAGCGCGCGCTGGAGAAGGCCGGCATGAAGATCGGCGACATCGATCTGTTCGAGGTCAACGAGGCCTTTGCCTCGGTGCCGACCGCCTGGCTCAAGACCACCGGCGCCGATCCGGAGCGTCTCAACGTCAACGGCGGCGCGATCGCGCTCGGCCACCCCCTCGGCGGCTCCGGCACCAAGCTGATGACCACGCTGGTCCACGCTCTGCATCAGCGCGGCAAGCGCTACGGCCTCCAGACCATGTGCGAGGGCGGCGGCATGGCCAACGTGACGATCGTGGAGCGGCTGTAAGCCTCATCCACATAGATGGTGTCGTCCCGGACAAGCGCGCCTCTAGCGCGCGCCGATCCGGGACCCATAACCACAGGACGCCGTGGTTATGCTACGCCGGAGCTCCATCTCGTTTCAACAACCACGCCCTGTGGTTATGGATCCCGGCTTTCGCCGGGATGACACCTTCTTTGTTGCGAGACCTTCGCCATGACCCATCCGTCCGTCTACGCCAAGACCACGCCCGACAAGATCGCCTATCAGATGGCCGGCACCGGCAAGGCGATCACCTATCGCGAGCTCGACGAGCTCTCGAACCAGGGCGCGCATCTCTTCCGCTCGCTTGGCCTCAAGGCCGGCGACCACATCGCGCTGTTGATGGAGAACCGGCTCGCCTTCATGGAGATCTGCTGGGCCGCACAACGCAGCGGGCTCTATTACACCGCGATCAGCCGCTATCTGAAGCAAGACGAGATCGACTACATCGTCAAGGACTGCGGCGCCAAGGTTGTGATCACCACGCCGAAATGCGCCGACCAGATCAAGGGCTTGATCAAGGGCACGCCAGGCGAGCCGATCTTCTACATGATGGACGAGCCGCTACCGAGCTTCCGCCCCTACGACAAGGAAGCAGGCGCGCAGCCGACGACGCCGATCGCGGACGAGGTCGCCGGCTACGATATGCTGTATTCGTCCGGCACCACGGGCCGTCCGAAAGGCGTCAAGAAGGCGTTCGAGGGCAAGCCGATCGACGAGCCGAACGCATTCCTGCGCGTGCTCTGCGCCAACATGTGCGGCATGAACGCCGACACAATCTACCTTTCTCCGGCGCCGCTCTATCACGCGGCCCCATTGCGCTTCAACATGATGGCGGTCGTGCTCGGCGGCACCTCCATCATCATGGAGCATTTTGATGCCGAGGAATTTTTGAAGCTCGTCGAGACATACAAGATCACGCAGTCGCAGCTGGTGCCGACCATGTTCGTGCGGATGCTGAAGCTGCCGGACGAGGTGCGAGCCAAATACAATGTCTCCACGCTGAAGGGCGCGATCCACGCCGCCGCCCCCTGCCCCGTCGACGTCAAAGCCAAGATGATCGAATGGTGGGGACCGATCCTGATCGAGTATTATGCCGGCTCGGAAGGCAACGGCGTCACCGTCTGCAGCTCGAAAGATTGGCTGGCGCACCGCGGCAGCGTCGGCCGCGCCGTGGTCGGCAAGGTCAAGATCTTGGACGAGAACGACGAGGAGCAGCCGGTGGGCGAGATCGGCACCGTCTATTTCGCTGACGCGCCGGCCTTCACCTATCACAACGATCCCGAAAAGACGAAGAAGGCCTACAACGCAAAGGGCTGGTCGACGCTCGGCGATGTCGGTTATCTCGACAAGGACGGCTTCCTCTATCTCACCGACCGCAAGTCCTACATGATCATCTCAGGCGGGGTGAACATCTATCCGCAGGAGACCGAGGACGTGCTGATCACCCACCCCGAGGTCGCCGATGTCGCCGTGTTCGGCGTGCCGAATGAGGAGATGGGCGAAGAGGTGAAGGCGGTGGTGCAACCGCACGACATGAGCCGTGCCGGCAAGGCGCTCGAGGCCGAGTTGATCGCCTATTGCAAGGGCCGCCTCTCCGCCATCAAATGTCCGCGCTCGATCGATTTCGAGGCCGAGCTGCCACGCACGCCCACGGGCAAGCTGGTGAAACGGCACTTACGCGATCGGTATTGGCCGAAGACGGCGGCGAAGATTTAAGGCGCTCTCTCGTACCCTCCCCTGGAGGGGGAGGGTCGGCGCGAAGCGACGGGGTGGGGTGATCTCTCCGCATGGAACACTGCCCGAGTTGAGAGATCACCCCACCCCGCTCCCGCTGCGCGCGATCGACCCTTCCCCTCCAGGGGAGGGTCCTCAATCAAACAGGCTCGGCGTGTGGTTCACCAGCGCGCCTTCGATCTCGAGCATCTTCAGCTTCGTCACCACGCCGCCATTCGCCGAGAAGCCGCCGGGCTTGTTGCCGGCCGCCAGCACGCGATGGCAGGGCACGACGATCGGGCACGGGTTGCGACCGAGCGCCTGGCCGACGTCGCGCGACAGCTCGACGCCGCCGAGCCGCTTGGCGATGTCGCCATAGGTCATGGTCTTGCCCGGCGGGATGGTGCGGGCGATGTCGTAGACGCCGCGGTTGAACTCGGGCACACCGTCGAGGTCGAGCGGGATGTCGGTGAGATCATCCAGCTCGCCCGCGAGCAGTTTAACGATACGGTCGATCGCCTGTTGCACCTCGGCGGTGGGCTCGGCTTCGGTCGCCTCCGCATGGCGCTGATGGATACGGGTGCGGATCTTCTGCTCGCCGCCCATCGGCAATTGCGTGCCGTTGATGCCACGCGGGCCCCAGGCGATGGCGCAGAGGCCGATCCTGGTGTCGAACAGGGCAAAATGCTGGTCGGTCATGGCTTGGTTCCTGGCTTGCTTCCTCGTCGCAGGCCCCCTCTTTGATCTCCTGCGAAATCTAGGCTTGGAAATAGTTGCGATCCACCCGGTTTCCGGGAATCTTGCACAGGAGTTCCTGTTCCTTCGCGCGAGCCCAGAATGCAAAGCCTCCACGTCAACGGATACGACATGCCCTATCTCGACGTGGGCGAGGACAAAGGCGGCCTGCCGCTGGTCTGCGTGCACGGCTCGCTCTCGGACTTCCGCATCTGGGGTTGCGTGCTCGGACCGCTGACGCAGCGGCACCGGGTGATCGCTGTCAGCTTGAGGCATTTCTTCCCAGCGCAATGGGACGGCCTCGGTGACACCTATTCGATTGCCCAGCATGTCGACGACGTCATCGCCTTCATCGAGAAGCTCGACCTCGGCCCGGTCGACCTGATGGGCCATTCCCGCGGCGGGCACATCTGCTTCCGCGCGGCGCAAGCGCGCCCCGACCTGCTCCGGCGGCTGATCCTCGCCGAGCCCGGCGGCGAGCTCGATGCAAGCCTCGATCCCGATTATGTCGGCGGCCCCTCGCCGCTGCTGGCGCGCTTTACGGCTTCCGCAGAGAAGATCGCAGCTGGCGACGTCGACGGCGGCCTCGCCGTCTTCGTCGACACGCTGGAGGGCCCCGGCACCTGGCCGCGACTGCCGGCGATGGTGAAGCAAAATCTGCGCGACAACGCCATGACACTGATCGGCCAGGTCCGCGACAATCGCCCGCCGTTCTCGAAGGCGGACGCGGAGTCCATCAAAATGCCGACGCTGTTCATCCTGGGCGCGCGGACCAAGGGCGTGCTGCCGAAGGTGCTGCACGCGCTCGCGGCGCATGTGCCTTATTCAAAGACGGCGGTCATCCCGAACGCGACGCACCCGATGTTCGAGCAGGCACCGCAAAAATACTCCGAAGTGGTGCTGGATTTTCTGGCGAGCTGACCCATGCAGACATTTCGCGTCAACGGTTACGACATGGCCTATCTCGAAGTCGGAGACGGCCCGCCCCTGGTCTGTGTGCACGGCACGTTGGGCGATTTCCGCACCTGGTATTCGGTGCTCGGCCCGCTGTCGAAGGCGCATCGGGTGATCTCGGTCAGCCTGCGGCACTTCTTTCCCGAGCATTGGGATGCCGTCGGCGACGACTACAAGATGGCCCAGCATGTCGCTGATACGATCGCCTGCATCGAGCAGGTCCAGCCCGGACCGGTCGATCTGATGGGACATTCGCGCGGCGGCCACATCGCCTTCCGCGTGGCGCAGGCCCGGCCGGATCTGTTGCGAAAACTGGTGCTGGCCGAACCGGGCGGCGATCTCGATGCCAGCCTGCCGGTCCCCGCCGGCACGCCCGCGCATCCGCCGCTGGCCGCGCGCACCGCGCGCTCGGTCGAGATGATCCGCGCCGGCGACATCGAGGGCGCGCTGCAGAATTTTTACGAAGGCATCGAAGGCGACGGCTCGTGGCGGCGTGTGCCGGCGGCGGCCAAGCAGCAACTGCGCGACAACGCACTGACCTTCCTCGGCCAGATCAACGAGCAGCGCAAACCCTACACACTGGCGGATGCGCGGGCGATCAAGACGCCGACGCTGCTGATTGGTGGCGGCGCGAGCACGGGAAGCCTGTCGGTGATGTGGCGCGTGCTGGCCGAGCACATCGCAGGCGCCAAGACGGCGGTGATCCCGAACGCCGGCCACTGGATGTTCGAACAGGCGCCGCTGGAGTTTGCTGAAGCAGTGAACAGGTTCTTGGCGGAGTAGGCGCTCTCTTTGCCTCTCCCCGCGCGCGGGGCGAGGGAGTGCACGGTCAGTGCCTCCCTCACACGTGCTCACACCTTCCAAACGCCGACCGGCATCTTGATCGTCGCGTTCAGCCGGTTCCAGACATTGATCGTTGCGATCGAGAGGATCAGCGTGGCGAGCTCGCGCTCGTCAAAATGCTTGGCGGCCGCGTTCCAGATCGCATCCGGCACGGGATCCTCGCGATCGGCAAGACGCGTGACCGCCTCGGTCAGCGCCAGCGCGGCGCGTTCGGCTTCGGTGAAATAGGGCGCCTCGCGCCAGGCGGACACGGCGAACAGGCGTTCCTCGGTCTCGCCAAGCTTGCGAGCGACCTTCGGATGCATGTCGACGCAGACGCTGCAGCCATTGATCTGGCTGGCGCGCAGGTGCACCAGTTCCAGGAGCTTTTCCGGCAGACCCTGTTTGGTCAAATTGCCGAGGGACTGAAGGACATTCATGGCCTCCGGCAGGACCATGACCGGATGGTTCATACGAGCGTGCATCATCTTGCGTCTCCGTTCGAGAATTTCGAAGGTTCCGGTCACATCGACCGGATTGGCTTCGTCATGGGCATGACGGATCGCGATGAGGGAATGTGACCGATGACTGAAGAAAATCTTCTCACCCGCCAGTTCGAGGCCAGCCGGGACCATCTGCGCGCGGTCGCCTACCGGATGCTGGGCTCCCGCGCTGAGGTCGAGGATGCCGTGCAGGAGGCCTGGCTGCGGGTCAGCCGCTACGATATGTCCGACGTCGCGAACCTGCGCGGCTGGCTGACCACCGTGGTGGCGCGGATCTGCCTCGACATGCTGCGCGCACGGAAGTCGCGCAAGGAAGAGCCGATGGGTCCGCACGTGCCCGAGCCGGTCGACGAGACGCGGGAGCGCGAGGCGGAGATGGCCGATTCTGTCGGTGCGGCGCTGCTGGTCGTGCTGGAGACATTGCAGCCGGCGGAACGGCTTGCCTTCGTGCTGCACGACATGTTCGCCGTTCCCTTCGAGGAGATCGCGCCAATCGTCGGCCGCTCCGTCGACGCCTCGCGGCAGCTGGCGAGCCGCGCGCGACGCCGTGTGCAAGGCGCGCCGGTGCCGGAGACGGATCTGTCGCGCCAGCGCGGAATCGTCGATGCCTTCCTCAAAGCTTCGCGCGAGGGCGATTTCGAGGGCCTGCTGGCGGTGCTCGATCCCGACGTCGTATTCCGCGCCGACCAGGCCGCGGTGCGGCTCGGCTCACTGCCCGAGATCCGCGGCGCGGACGCGGTCGCGCAAACCTTCAAGGGCCGCGCCCAGGCCGCGCGGGCCGCGCTGGTCGATGGCGAAATGGGCGTCGCCGTCGTTCTCGGCGGGCAGCTGCGCATCGCGCTGCGCGTCAGCTTCAGGGACGGCCGGATCGCTGGGATCGATGCTACGGCCGATGCCGAGCGAATTGCGACGCTCGATGTGGAGGTGCTCGAGCGCTAGGTAGTAACAGGCCGACGGTGTCTTGCGCCGCTCGGTGGTGGCGCCGAGCGCCTTCAGGCGAGCTTCGGTGAAGTCGGCCATCTTCTGCCTCACCATCCCCGATGGCATCGGCTGGGCCATCATTTTCTCGAAAAACAACCCCATGCACAGTAGACGGCGCTAGCAATATCAATAGCTTAGCTGGTCCGAAATGAGGGACCGGGCCATCCTCCGGTACCGCTTGACGCCGTTGATCCCGCAGCGTAGCTTCGAATACGGAATTCCGTATTCCATCTTGCGCCTTTCGGAGCTGCCGGCGTGATTCCTCTCGACCCGCTCCCGAACCTGATCGACCAGGTCTATGCGCGGATCCTGGAGGCGATCTCCGACCGCACCCTTCAACCCGGCCAGCGCATCCGGCAGAACGAGCTCGCCGACAAGCTCGGCGTCTCGCGCCAGCCGGTGTCGCACGCACTGCATCTGTTGCACCGGCAGGGCCTTGTCGCCGAGAGCGGCAAGCGCGGCTTTGAGGTGACCCAGCTCGACCCCTCACGCATCCGCCAGCTCTACGAGGTGCGCGGCGCCATCGATGCGCTGGCCGCCCGGCTTGCCGCCGAGCGTGCAGGCACTGACGCGGCGGGACGCGCGCGGCTGGAGGCAGCGCTTGCCGCCGGACGCCGCATCGACCGCAACACGACGCTCGCCGAGCTCATCGTGCTCGACGTCGATTTTCACCGCGCGATCTATCAGCTCGCCGGCAATCCCGTGATCGAGGAGACGATGGCGCCGCAATGGCCGCACATGCGCCGCTCGATGGCGACGGTGCTGTCGGAGCTCGACTATCGCGGCAGTGCCTGGGCGGAGCATGCCGATATCGCCAAACACATTCTCGCGGGCGATGCGAACGCCGCCGAACGCGCGGCGCTGGCGCATGCGCAGACGGCGGGACGGATGACCGAGGAAAGATTGAGGGCGACTGAGGAGGCGGCGGCGTAGTCATTTGCACCTGCGCCGTCATGGCCGGGCTTGACCCGGCCATCCATGCCTTTGCTCGACGCCGAAGAACGTGGATGCCCGGGACAAGCCCGGGCACGACGAGAGAGAAAACAAATAAACAAAATCAAGGAGGACGGCCCATGAAACTGTCTCAGGAGCAATTGGAGTTCTTCCACCGCGAGGGCTGGCTGTTCCTGCCCGAATTGTTCAGTCAGGAGGAGGTCGATCTGCTCGCGCGCGAGGCGGTCGGCATCTATGACGCCAACCGGCCCGAAGTCTGGCGCGAGAAGAGCGGAGCGCCGCGCACCGCCTTTGCCGCGCATCTCTACAACAAGGCGTTCGGCATCCTGGGCGCACATCCGCGCATGATCGAGCCGGTCGAGCAGGTGTTCGGCGAGCCGGTCTACATGCACCAGTTCAAGATCAACGCGAAATCGGCCTTCACCGGCGACGTCTGGCAATGGCACCAGGATTACGGCACCTGGAAGCGCGACGACGGCATGCCGGAGCCGCGCGCGATGAACATCGCGATCTTCCTCGACGAAGTCATGCCGATCAACGGCCCGCTGATGCTGGTGCCGCGCAGCCAGAACGCCGGCGATCTCGAAGCCTCGCATGACCTCGCCACCACGTCCTATCCGCTATGGACGCTGGATGAGGACACCGTGACGCGCCTCGTCAAGCAGGGCGGCATCGTGGCGCCCACGGGCAAGCCCGGCGGCATGCTGATGTTCCACGGCAATCTCGTGCACGGTTCGAGCGGCAACATCACGCCCTATCCGCGCAAGATCGTGTATCTGACACTAAACGCGGTCTCGAACTACATCCGCACGCCGACGCGGCCCGAGTACATTGCGCATCGTGATTTCGCGCCGATCAAGCCGGTGGACGACGACGCGCTGCTGCGGCTCGCCCGTGCGCCGCGCCAAGCGGCGGAGTAAGTTCGTCGCCACGGACGTGCTTCACCTCTCCCATTGGGAGAGGTCGGCGCGGAGCGCCGGGTGAGGGGTTAGGCCCTCTCGTCGGAGCTGCGGCCCCTCACCCGGTTTGCTGCGCAAACCGACCTCTCCCCTTCGGGGAGAGGTGGACCGAGCGCAAGCCGCATCAGCAATGCTGAACTATCGGAATCCCCCATGAACCTCTTCCGCCTCCTGCAAGCTCGCGCTTCCGCCGGCAAGCCCGTTCGCGTCGCGCTGATCGGCGCCGGGAAATTCGGCTCGATGTTTTTGTCGCAGGTGCCGCACACGCCGGGGCTGGAGGTGCCTGTCATCGTCGACATCGACCGCGACCGGGCACGCGAGGCCTGCCGCACCGTCGGCTGGGATCAAGACCGCATCGCCGCGACCACCTTCACCGATGACGGTGTGCGCGCCATCGCCGGCGGCGCGATGGACGTGGTGGTGGAAGCGACCGGCAATCCCGCCGTCGGCATCAAGCATGCGCGCGCTGCGATTGCGGCCGGCAAGCATATCGTGATGGTCAATGTCGAGGCCGACGTGCTGGCGGGCCCCCTGCTCGCGGAGGAAGCGCGAAAAGCGGGCGTGGTCTATTCGCTCGCCTATGGCGATCAGCCGGCGCTGACGGCGGAGATGGTGGATTGGGCGCGCGCGACAGGATTCCACGTCGTCGCTGCCGGCAAGGGCACAAAATATCTGCCGGCCTATCACGACGTGACGCCTGATGGCGTCTGGCAGCATTACGGCCTCACCGCGAGCGAAGCGCAGTCGGCCGGCATGAATCCGCAGATGTTCAACTCCTTCCTGGACGGCACCAAATCGGCGATCGAGATGGCCGCGATCGCCAATGCCTGTGCCCTCGA